>NZ_FQZL01000003.1 GCF_900142005.1 Dethiosulfatibacter aminovorans DSM 17477 | reverse complement strand
ATTTCTGGTCAAGACCTCGACCTATTAGTATCGCTCAGCTGAACACATTACTGCGCTTACACCTGCGACCTATCAACCAGGTGGTCTTCCTGGGGTCTTACTCCATAAAGGATGGGAAATCTTATCTTAAGGGATGCTTCGCGCTTAGATGCCTTCAGCGCTTATCACTTCCAAACTTAGCTACTCAGCTATGCTCCTGGCGGAACAACTGATACACCAGCGGTTTGTCCATCCCGGTCCTCTCGTACTAGGGACAGCTCCTTTCAAATTTCCTACGCCCACGACGGATAGGGACCGAACTGTCTCACGACGTTCTGAACCCAGCTCGCGTGCCTCTTTAATGGGCGAACAGCCCAACCCTTGGAACCTGCTTCAGCTCCAGGATGAGACGAGCCGACATCGAGGTGCCAAACCTCCCCGTCGATGTGGACTCTTGGGGGAGATAAGCCTGTTATCCCCGGGGTAGCTTTTATCCGTTAAGCGATGGCCCTTCCACTCGGCGCCACCGGATCACTAAGTCCAACTTTCGTTCCTGCTCGAACCGTCGCTCTCGCAGTCAAGCTCCCTTCTGCCTTTACACTCTTCGCACGATTTCCGACCGTGCTGAGGGAACCTTTGAGCGCCTCCGTTACTCTTTAGGAGGCGACCGCCCCAGTCAAACTGCCCAACTGACAGTGTCCCTATGCTGGATAACAGCATCAGGTTAGAAACCTAGTATCAATAGGGTGGTATCCCAACAGCGACTCCACCAAGACTGGCGCCCTGATTTCGTAGTCTCCCACCTATCCTGTACAATTAATACCAAATTCCAATGTCAGCCTGCAGTAAAGCTCCACGGGGTCTTTCCGTCCTGTCGCGGGTAACTCGCATCTTCACGAGTACTACAATTTCACCGGGTCCATTGTTGAGACAGTGCCCAAATCGTTACACCTTTCGTGCGGGTCGGAACTTACCCGACAAGGAATTTCGCTACCTTAGGACCGTTATAGTTACGGCCGCCGTTTACTGGGGCTTAAGTTCTAAGCTTCGCTTGCGCTAACTCTTCCCCTTAACCTTCCAGCACCGGGCAGGTGTCAGCTCCTATACTTCATCTTTCGATTTAGCAGAAACCTGT
>NZ_FQZL01000054.1 GCF_900142005.1 Dethiosulfatibacter aminovorans DSM 17477 | reverse complement strand
GAGAACAACATGGAGAACGCGGAGATTCCCGAGCTTCTCGTAATCTACGGAGGAAACGGAAAATGTGCAAGGAACTGGGAGTCATACCATGCAATCGTAAAGTCCCTTAAGGAGCTTGAAGACAACGAGACACTTGTTATCCAGTCTGGAATGCCTGTAGCCATATTCAAGACAAACAAGCTTGCACCAAGGGTAGTAATGGCAACAACAAACATCATGAAGGCAGACTGGGAGACATTCTACGATCTTCAGGACAAGAACCTGACAATCTTCGCCCAGTACACAGCAGCACCATGGGAGTATATAGGAACTCAGGGAGTAATCCAGGGAACATTCGAGACCCTTTCTGCAATAGCAATCAAGAGATTCAACAACGACCTGACAGGAAGAGTATACATGACTGCAGGAGCCGGCGGAATGGGAGGAAACCAGAGCTGGGCAATGAAGATGCACGGCGGAGTTGCAATCATAGTGGATGCAGACGAAAGGGTAATAGACAGAAGGATAGAG
The DNA here is from genome assembly GCF_900142005.1 of Dethiosulfatibacter aminovorans DSM 17477. Classification (GTDB taxonomy): domain Bacteria; phylum Bacillota; class Clostridia; order Tissierellales; family Dethiosulfatibacteraceae; genus Dethiosulfatibacter; species Dethiosulfatibacter aminovorans. The sequence goes on along the minus strand of NZ_FQZL01000054.1, from coordinate 8,418 downwards.
AAGGACTATTTGGACCAGAAGGTATATTCACTTGATGCAGCCCTTGAGATAGTGAATGAAGCTGTAGCTAAGAAAGAGCCAACATCGGTGGCAATCGTAGGAAATGCAGCAGACGTATTCGAGGAAGCATACCAGAAGGGATTCATGCCTGACATAATAAGCGAGATGTGCCCATGCCACGACCCTATATCATACATTCCATCAGGATACACAGGTGTGGAAGCAGACGAATACAGGGCAAGAGACAGAAAAGCATACCTGGCGGATGCAAGAACTACAATGATCAACCAGCTCAGGACAATGAACAAGTTCTACGCCAAGGGTGTGGAGGTATTCGAATACGGTACAAGCATAAGAAAAGAGTGCAGGGATGCAGGAATGCCTGAAGATGAAGCCATGACAATTCCGGGATTCGTGTCGGAATACATAAGACCATTGTTCTGCGAAGGAAGAGGACCATTCAGGTGGACATGTCTGTCGGGAGATCCTGAAGACCTTAAGAGAACAGATGACCTTGCCCTTGAAATATGCAAGGGAGATCCTCTTGTAGAGAGATGGATAAAGCTAGCAAGAAAGAACCTTCCAATAGAGGGACTGCCTGCAAGAATCTGCTACATGGGATTCGGACAGAGAAGAAAATTCGGCCTTGCAGTTAACGAACTCATCAAGAAAGGCGAGATCAAGGGACCGGTAGCTTTCTCGAGAGACAACCTTGACTCGGGATCAATAGTCAACCCGACATTCGAGTCTGAAAACATGATGGACGGCGGAGACCTGATCTCAGACTGGCCATACCTCAACGGACTATTGAACTGTGCGGCAGGATGCGACCTCATAGCAATCCAGGCAAACTACTCAATGGGAGAAGCTGTACACACGGGAGTAACAATGGTAGCTGACGGAACAGAGGAAGCCGATGTTAGACTTGATGCATCACTGACAGTAGACTCCGGAATAGGAGTAATCAGACATGCCCAGGCAGGATACCAGACAGCAAAGGATGTAGCAAACGGAGTAGGAAAACTTACAACGGACTCAATCAAGGTGCCGCTGTGGTGGCAACCGGCTGAATTCGTAACATTCGGACCTGACGGCAAGGCTCCTAGATAAAAAGTAATTCAAATGATATTGAGGCAGATGGGAAAGCTCATAAATACACAGCTTTTCCATCTGTCTTCTTGTCGCATTGGAAAAATCAATTGTATTTAACTGAGATATTCTGAATCTGCAATTGTTGGGAGGGATATATATTAATTTTTTAGACGATGTTAAGAAATCCAAGCCTGTAATAATGGCTGTAAATGACAAGGGTGTCATTGAAAGCGTCAACATAGATGTAAAGAAAATATTTGGAAACACAAATATTGTTAATTGTAAATTCGAGGACATTTTTTCATTTGAGTTGGAAGAACTCCATGAAAAAAGAAATGTCTTTCTAAGCAACAGTAGAATGTATTTCATTAGCGCATCCAGGATGGAAACACATGGGATTGAAGTCACCGTTGTGATTCTTGAGGATGTGACGAGATTGAATGAAGATGAAAAACACATTTACTGTTATGATGAAATATTTTCAAAGATTGATGATGGTCTTTTGATGAGTGATGAAGAGGGAAGAATAAGCCTGTACAACAAGGCCCAAGAGGAACTGGAGGGACTTAAGCAGGAAGACTGCATAGGAAGACATCTTTGGGAGGTATACAATTATGTCTCCACGGAATCATCGGAACACAGGAGCGTATTCAAGTCTCAGGTGCCCATAAATGAGTACAAGGCCCATGTAAAGGATGGCAATGTTGAAAAATACCTGGCCTATGCCACCTATCCCATAACCAAGGAAGATGAATCAATAGCAGTATTTTCCGTGAGTAAGAATGAATCCATGCTTTTGGATCTTCTCTCTGAGACTATTGAATTGAAAAGACGTATAAAGGGTGAACATAGCGAGAACTACAATGACAATGGTACGTTTTATACCTTCAACGACATTAAGGGAAACAGCGATTCCATAAAGAAAACCATCAGAGATGCTGAACAGCTGTCTCTTATGACGGGCAATTTGCTGATAATCGGAGAAACAGGCGTCGGAAAGGAGATGTTTGCCCAGAGTATCCACAACATAAGCAAGAACAAGAAGGAGAAGTTTTTTGCAGTTAACTGTGCTGCATTGCCTGAAAACCTTCTTGAGTCCACCCTCTTTGGGACAGTCAAGGGATCATTTACAGGTTCAGTGGAAAAGGATGGATACTTTGATGCGGCAGGAAAGGGGACCCTCTTTCTTGATGAGCTCAATTCCATGCCCATGTACATGCAGACAAAGCTCCTGAGGGTTCTTCAGGAAAAGAGATTCAGAAAGGTTGGAGGACTGGAGAGTAAGCCCATCGAATGCAGGATCATCTGTGCAATCAACGAGGAGCCGGACAAGCTCATCAGCGAAGGCAGATTGAGAGAAGACTTATATTACAGAATTTCAAGGCTTTGCCTTTTGATTCCGCCATTGAGAGAGAGGCAGGAGGACATCCAATACTTGACAAATTACTTTATCAGCAAATACAATGAGATACTCAACAAGAACATCATTGAAGTGAGCAACGATTTGAAGGGAATGCTTTTTGATTATGTGTGGCCGGGAAATGTAAGAGAGCTTGATCATGTGATCGAAAACCTGGTAATAAGCTCTGATTCAAGTGAAACCAAGCTGACATCTGAGCACCTTCCTGGATTCTTGAAGAACAAGATACTTAAGGAAAAGAACATGAGGAAGGCAGGGTCAAATTCATTGCCTGAAACCCTCAACGAGCTTGAAAGAAGGCTCATAGTGGAAGCCTTGAACCGATTCAACTGGAACATAACCAAAGCTTCAGAGTATCTTGGGATCATAAGGCAGAGTATGATCTACAGGATCAAGAAATTGAATATAACCAAGGAAAATGATTATTGGGGGAATTAGAAAATCCAGGGCGAATGTGCCCTGGATTTTTTACTGATGCATTGTTTAGAATTCAAGCTTTCCTGTAATATTTTCAACTATTTCAACTAGCGTGCCTGAATTGATGAGCTCCTTTATCTCCTCTATATATGGATTCAGGAAGACATCCTCTTCGATTACGGGAATGGTTTTACTCAATCTGTTGAGGACAGTTTTCGAGGCGGATCCAGGTTCCAGTCCCTCGTCCATGAACTGGTGAGCCTGGTATACAGACAAGAGTTCAATGGCAAGAATATAGTCAAGCATCTCGGAAATCTTCAAGGCCTTCTTGGATGAATTGTAGCCCATTGCGACATAGTCCTCCTGGCCGCCACAGGTTGGGAAATTGTCTACGCAGGCGGGTTGACACATCATCTTCATGTCATTCAGTATTCCGGCTTGTGTATACTGTGTCATCATCATACCGCAGTTAAGTCCGGGATTCTTTATGAGGAACCAGGGATATCCGGACAGGTTGCTGTCCAGCAGTCTGTAGCTTCTTCTTTCCGACATCTTTGCCATCATTGTGGCGCCTATGCTGGCTGAATCCATTTCTATACCTACATAGGATGAATCGCAATTGCATGCAGAAATTGCTTCCCCGTCGTCTCCCTCTGGCCATATGATGGGATTGTCGCAGCATGAATTCATTTCCGTCTCTATTGTCTTCAGAGCATCCTTCAGTGTCTTTATGACAGAGCCGTGAAGCTGTGGGATGCATCGCAGGGAAAGCGCATCCTGTATTCTGTAATCATAATGCTTCTTGCAGATTTGGGAATCCTTAAGTATGTTTCTGACATTTGCAGCAACCTTTCCCTGTTCCTCATGAGGACGGATGCTCATTACTCTCTCGTCAAATGCCCTTGTTGTTCCCTTGAGGACTTCAAGTGTCATTGAACTGATGATTACGGCAGCCTTTGCGGAGTTGATCATATCGTATAGTGCCAGTGCCCCCAATGCCGTAGGGGAGGTTGTTGAAGAAGTGAGGACTAGCCCTTCCTTGGTTGAAAGACTGACAGGTTCCAATCCTGCCTGTTTCAGTGCCTCATTTGCTTTCATCAATTTTCCCTTGTAATATGCTTTTCCTTCTCCGAGGAGGTTGAGTGCGGCATGGGCTTCCACAGTCAGGTATCCTACCGAACCCTCTTTTGGGACATAAGGAGTCAAGTCTTTATTCAGAAACTGTCTGTACATCTCCACAGTGCTAAGTCTTGCTCCTGTATGGCCTGTTCCCACATTCAGTAAAACCATAAGCATGATTCCTCTGACCTGCTCGATTGCAAGGGGATCACCTACAGAGGTAGCACAGCTCAATACCACCCTTCTTGACAGTTCCGAGGCATCCTCCTTTGAGATTGCCTCGGTACAAAGGACCCCGAAACCTGTAGTGGTTCCGTATATGGTGCGTTCCTCCTCTGTCCATTTGGCAACCAGGTTGCTTGCATTGTTGACTCTCTGGCAATAATCGTCGGAAAATTTGACTTTCCTGCCGTGCCTGCAGACATCTACAAAACCTTGGATGTCAATGTCTCTATCTATAATGAGGGTTTCCACCCTCTTTTCCTCTAATATCATATTAGCCTCCGAAATCAGTATTTAAGCTATATCTTCATTGTTGTTTCCGGTATCGAGTTCCGATTTGTCGTAATCGGCCTTGAATATCAACTTGTAGAATATGCCGAACATCATCATAAGCTCCACAATAAGGATGGGGAAGCCAGACAGTGCCATTACAACCTTGGTTCCGTCTATTCCGCCATTAAGAATAAAGATATACGCCGTCAAGCCTATGTATACTCCCCAGAAAAGCTTTATTGACAAGGGAGCTTCCTTAACGCCTACGCTATCCCTTAAAGACATGAGTGAAACGGTTGATGTCATGGAGTCTGCAAGGGTTATGAATGACAGTCCTATGGTAAGGATTATAACCGGACGGAGAACTGTTGCAAGGGGAAGAAAGTCACAAAGCTTTAGCATTATGCTTTCCATACCTTCCGCGCTTAGGAAGGCATATGCATCAAAGACCCCTGTGAACTGAAGGTCAAGTGCCAGCCCGCCAAATGCTCCAAACCATATGATTCCAAAACCTGCAGGCAACAGAAGGTTAATTGTTATGAATTCCCTTATAGTCCTGCCGTAGCTTATCCTGGCAAGGAACAGACCTACGATGGGTCCGAATGCCAGCCAGTCGGCAAGGAAATACATATCCCACCACTGTGGCCACATGTCCGTGTTTCGGGGCGAGGTGAATGTCGAGATTTCAACGAACCTGTTTGCGAATCTTCCAAATCCCTGCAGGGTAAGGTCTGCGATGTACTTGGTAGGCCCGAAGATGATTACCAGCATCAGAAGACCAATGAATATCCATGCATTCTTGTCGCTGAGCCACCTGATTCCCTTATCCAGTCCTGATGCACTGGATATTGTATAACCAACGATAATCACAACGGCAATTATCGCCCACATGGTAGGGCTTGGCTGCAGTCCGAAGGAGTATTGCAGACCTTTTCCGATCTGCATTATTCCAGCTCCCAAGGCTCCTGCAACACCACCTACAATGGCTATCAAGGTAAGGGCATCAACCGTGCCGGATACCAGTGGAGTCATTGCTTTTTCTCCGATAAGAGGATAGAGTCCGGAGCTTACCTTGAAAGGCTTGTTCAGATTGTAGACTGCATAGCCTATTGAAAGACCGGCAATGGCATAGATTGCATAGGGCGTGATGGACCAGTGATAGAACGACCTTGTAATTGCAAACATGACAGCTTCCTGGGACCCGTTTTCGGCACTGATTCCCTGAGGAATTGCAAAAGTATGCATCAGAGGTTCTACTGCTCCGTAAAACATTATACCTGTTCCGATGCCTGCACAAAGCGCTATGGCCCAATAGTTCCACCTGGTCATTTCAGGCTTGGCATCCTTTCCTCCAAACTTGATTTTGCTGATGGGGTGAAAGCATATTCCTATTAAAAAGAATACAAACAGCAAACATCCTATATTCAATGTGAATCCAAAATTGTTCATTACATATGCAAAAATTCCCCATAAAGTACCGATGAATAATTCTTGATTAAACAATCCAATAATAATTATTATTGTAAATACAATTACGGGAGTGGCTATTACACCTAGCCTAAATTTCTCGTTGATTTTAAACATAATTCGATTTCCTCCATATTATTATTATTATTATTATTCAGTGCAGCCGCTGTTTATTTTAAATACCTCCTGTTTTATTATAATGCAATGGTTCCATATTTCGAAATACACCAAAATAGATTGCAATTATTATGCCAATTGACAAACTGTTGAAAACGCTGTTCTGGATTTACACGAATGAAAAAAATTTTTTCAAATTTCGGTTATTTATTAGTCTGAAAAGACAAAATCGAATGATAATATCAATAAAACCCCTATTTTTAGCCAGATTATGATATACTGTTTATATGTAAAAATTATTTTAAAAAGAAAAATATTTTTTCTAGCTTAGGAGAGAGGAAATGGAGAAAAGTTTACTGAGTTCAATCATCCAAAAATCCAGTAACGGAATAATAGTTATTGAAAATGGAAAGGTGGAATATGCAAATCCTGAAGCTGATAGGATATTCCAAGGCAAATTAAATTCACAAAGTATTGAAGAGAAATTAAAGTTAGATTCCTTCAAGATCGGTGACAGCCATTACAGGTTGAAAGCAATGGTGAAGGAGGTTGGACTGGAAGTAATTGAAGTGATGGATATTACATCAACCATTGAATTGGAAGACAAGAATTGCTTTTACGATGTAATGCTTGACAATATCAGCAACGGAGTAATAATGTCTGATGAATCAGGTCACATTATCGAGTACAACAAGTCAAATGAGGAATTTGAGGGCTTGAAACGGAAAGATGTGCTGGGAAAGAAATCCGACGAAGTATATGATGTGGACCTGGAAGACAGCCAGTTGCGCAAGGTAACCAAATCCGGGAAGGAGCTGCTTGACTGCAATACCAAGTACAATACAATTGAGGGAAATGAACGGGTTCTGGTATGCAGTTATTTTCCGGTGTATAAGGATTCAAAAGTCATAGGAGCATGTGGGATATCCGAGAATTTGACAAAGGTGCAGAAACTTCTGGACAGGACTCTTGAGCTTCAGAATGAATTGATAAAAAGCAGTAAAACAGAGCAATTGAAGTATTCTTTTGAAAATATCATAGGGGAGTCTCCTGAAATCAAGAAATCCGTTGAGGAGAGCATACGTGCATCTATTTTCGATTCGCCGATACTTGTCGTTGGAGATACGGGTACGGGAAAGGAATTGTTTGTGCAAAGCATCCACAACAACAGCAAGAGAGCCGGCGAACCTTTTATTCCAATAAACTGTGCCGCCATACCGGAAAATCTCATGGAAAGCCTTTTGTTTGGAACAGTGAAAGGTGCTTTTACCGGAGCGGAAAACAAGGCTGGTCTCATAGAGCAGGCAGGTAGCGGAACACTTTACTTGGATGAGCTCAATTCCATGCCTATAAATATTCAGGCCAAGCTTCTCAGGGTAATCCAGGAGCAGACAGTGCGACGGGTCGGAGGGAAGGATACAAAAAAAGTGAGGTGCAGGTATATTGCGTCCATTAATGATTCTCCGGAGTCCTGTATTGAAAACAACAGGCTCAGGGATGATTTGTTCTACAGACTGGGAGCAATCACTATAGAGTTGCCAAGACTCATTGATAGAAAAGGAGACATTCCTGTGTTGATAGAACATTTCATCGGTCAATTCAACCGAAAGTATAACTGCAATATCAAGGGTGTGTCTGTTGAACTGCTTGAGATATTCAATGAATACAACTGGCCCGGCAACGTACGGGAACTCCAGTATGTACTGGAGGGATCCATGTGCATGGATCGGGATATTGATGAAATAGGAATTAAGCATTTGCCGAATTACCTTTACAAGAAGTTTTCCGACTTGAAGCTTAGGTCCATCGGAAGGTTCGGCAACACAGACATGCATCTTAACAATATACTGGAAACCGTTGAAAGAGAAACTGTCCTCAAATGTTTGGCCAACAATGAAGGCAACCTGAACAGGACAGCCAAGGCCCTGGGAATATCTAGACAGAATCTTCACTACAGGATAAGAAAGCATGGATTGAAGAAATCCACAAGATACGGAAGTTTTGAATACTATGCCGACATTGATGATGATCAATAATATTGAAACCATCTTTTGCCAGTCTTTGGCCTTCAATGTTTCCCGTATCATATTCTTTTCCATGTTTTTCAGATAGTTCTTCAGTCCGATATCCTGTGATTTTGAAGTCTTAGTGGTTGGTATAAAATTTATACGAAAATTTGAAATAATCAACGTGCAAAATAAGGGCCTGCAGCGATTGTGCGTATAAAAATTATACTAATAATTTTAAAGGATATCGGAAGCAGGATGAAAAACGTTGAAAACACGTGACTT
>NZ_FQZL01000012.1 GCF_900142005.1 Dethiosulfatibacter aminovorans DSM 17477 | reverse complement strand
ATATTCATACTTCTGTTCTCCACAAGATTCTATTCGGAAACAGAAAGCCTCCTTCAGATAAGGGGGCTTACAAATGGACTTCCATACGGATGGATGGGAATCATAGGAGCACTGCAGTTTGGAGTATGGTTCTATCTGGGAATAGAGGGAACAGCCCTTGCGGCAGAGGAATGCAGGTCAACAAGCAGGTCCCTTCCCATAGGGGCCATAGTTGGAACAATAACGCTTCTGGTTGGAGCAACAACCACTTGGCTCGTGTGTTCCGGTCTGGTTGAGGCTGGAGTACTGGGATCAAGCGTATACCCCTTATTCGATGCTGCAAGAGCGGTAGGAAACCCGATAGTCATAAATGCCCTCTTCACAGGAACGATACTGTCCTGTATGGCAAGTGCCAACGGATGCATAACGGACTCGAGCAGGGCATGGTATGCAATGTCCAGGGATACTCTCATTCCTGAGATATTTGGAGTGCTTCATCCCAAGTATAAGACACCATACAGGGCAATACTGTTTCTGCTTCCCATAGCAATAGCCTTCGGATACACTGGAATGCTTGACCAGGTGGTGACATTCTCAATACTGTCTGCACTTCTTGTATATATAATGTCTGCAATAATGATGGTGAAATTCAGAAGGATGTACCCGATGGGAACAATACAGAGGGAATACGTATCGCCCTTCCATCCGGTACCGTCAATAATATTGATGGTCATAGCCGTAATGGCAATAGTGGGAATGTACTTCGGATACTGGATAAACATACTTGGGGGGCTGGCATTCTATTTTCTTGCATCACTGTGGTTCAAGAAGAGAAGGGAACACTACATAGATTTCAACAGTTTCATAGGAAATGCAGATGCATGGCCGAGGGCTGAGGGATATTAATAAAGTGAATTGAAAGACTGGCGGAAACCCATATAATTGAGGCGAAGCCAGTCTTTGTTTGACTGTTTGATATTTAATGAAAGTTCACGTATAATGGTAATGAAACAAAATAAAAAGCATACGGGAAAGTGAAAATGAATAAGAATATGAAAAGAATTTTAACAGTGATAAGTGCAATGATAATACCAGGCGCGGGCCATGTGATTCTTAAAAAGCCTGTGAGAGGGTTGATGCTTGTGTTCTGGATGCTGGCAATGGGATTCATAACATACAATATTACAGACGAATCAATTTCTTTTTTGGGGAGGTATGCAGGAGGATTTTTGGTTTATGTGCTCTCTATACTTGAAGTGTGGAAAATATCAAAATAATTCATCAAACCTGGTTTGACACCGAAAATGACAGGTGATAGAATTTTAATATAGAAATAAAAATTCATTGATGAAATGGAGGTATCACCATATGAAAAGGGATGAATTGTTTATAATCAAGCAGGCCATATTAAATGAAATTGAAGGATGCGAATTCTACAAGATGGCCGAAAAACAAGCTGACAATGAAGAGGCTAAAGAATCATTTTTAATACTTGCTTCAGAGGAAATGAAGCATGCGGAATACCTCAAGGAACTTTTTGATAAAATGGAAAAGGATGATGAGGACCTAAAGCTGGCTTACCTTTTGGAACCTCCATCACCCCATATCTTTGACTGGACAAAAAATAAATTCAAAAGGAGTGCCATGAATGTTTCAATATACGGCATGGCGGTAAACCTTGAAAAGGAATCAGTTGAATTTTATGAAGATGCAAGAGACAAGACTGAAAACAGTGAAGCCAGGAAGCTGTTTGATATCCTTGTTAAATGGGAAAAGGTTCATCTTGAACAGTTCTTGAAAGCCTATGAAACAAGCATGGATGAATGGTGGAAGGAACAGGGATACGAACCTTTCTAAAAAAATATTGAAACGATACAGAGCATGATATGACTTGCAGTGGGCGCACCGGACAAACTAATCGGTGGGTCCTTTTTTAGTTTGCTCTTCACAAAACAAAAGTTCGGTGTTATAATAAAAATACAAACATATGTTCTGTTTAAAAAGGGAGTGAATGTTGTTTTGGAAAGAGATAATATTGTCATGCATATAGATGTGAATTCCGCTTTTCTGTCCTGGCAGGCAGCATACAACAGGCAGATGGGCATGGAGGAGGATATAAGGGAAATTCCTGCAGTAATAGGAGGAAGTGAAGAAAGGAGGCATGGAATAGTCCTTGCCAAATCCATACCTGCAAAAAAACTGGGAGTAAAGACTGGCGAATCCCTTATGGAGGCAAGGCAGAAGTGCCCCAACCTCAAGGTAATACCTCCAAGCTATGATGTATATACAAGGGCCAGCAGAAAGCTGAGGGATCTTCTGGCGGAATATGCTCCAAAGATAGATGTTTTCAGCATAGACGAATGCTTTATGGATTTTTCGGGAACAAGAGATCTTTTTGGAGACCCTGAAGAACTTGCCCACAGGATAAGGAAAAGAATAAAGAAAGAGTTCGGCTATACAGTAAACATAGGAATATCCACAAATAAACTTCTTGCAAAACAGGCAAGTGAGTTTGAAAAGCCTGACAAGGTCCATACCCTGTATCCGGAGGAAATACAGGAAAAGCTGTGGCCCCTTCCTGTGGGAGAACTTTTTATGGTTGGATACAGAACTGTCCCCAAGCTTAACCAGCTTAACATATATACAATAGGAGAGCTTGCCAATACGGACAGGGAGCTTATTTCAGGGCTTCTCAAGTCCCATGGCAGACTTATACACGACTATGCCTGGGGAAAGGATGCTTCCAAATTTTCTGAAAAGAGCAGTATGCCTTTCAAGGGGGTTGGAAACGGAAGCACAATACATTTTGATGTAGAGGACAGGCTTACAGCCCATAAAATTCTTTTAAGCCTGGTTGAGACGGCATCAAAACGACTGCGGGACGAAGATATGAGCTGCCGTGTAGTTGCTGTGGGAATCAAAAACAAGGACTTTGGGTATCATTCCCATCAAAGGAAGATTCCTGTTTTTACCAATTGTACTCATGACCTTTTTGAAATAATAAGGGAGCTTTTTGATGAAACATGGGATGGAAGTCCCATACGACATATGAATGTAAGGTTTACAGACCTTGAACGAACAAAATTTAAACAGCTTAATTTTTTTCAAAACGAGTACAGCATGAAAATGGAAAAATTGGATATGGCAATAGACGGTATAAGGGAAAAATACGGGAAATATGCAGTAATAAGAGCAGAGTATATAGATTCCGGTCTTTCACCTGTCCTTGGAGGATATCCAAATGACGAGTATCCGGATATGAGCAGTATATTGTAAGGAAGTGTTTTATATGAAATTGTTGAATCACCCGGTTGATATGATAGCGGTGTTTGACTCAAGGGGCAAAGTTATGCCCTTTAAGTTCAAGTACGAAAACAAGACGGTAAAGGTTGAAAGAATTGTAAGGTATTATCAGGAAAAGCTGGCAGGCAATGAAAGGATAGTATTCGTCTGTCTCCACAACGGAAAGGACATGTATGAGCTTAAGTATGAACTTGACAGCCACAAGTGGTTTTTGTTTAAAAAATGAAATTTTATAATATTGATGTTGAATTAAAAGCGATACGTAAATGTGTCGTTTTTTATTTGCAATAAATGAATATGCGGGAGGTTCAGGCTCCTATCATGATTCCAGTAGGATTCTTGATTTTCTAAGTTGGATATGAGATAATGGTAAAGCCTCCTTTTGTTTTGCAGAGGGAGGCTTTTTGGTAGCTTGGGAGGAAATATGAGACCTACAATAAATGATGTTGCAAGAGAAGCAGGCGTTTCCAGGGGAACTGTCGACAGAGTGATTAACAACAAGGGAAATGTGTCGAAAAAATCTGAAGAGAAGGTGTTGGCAGCAATAAAAAAGCTTGACTATGTCAAGAGTCCTTTTGCAAGTGCTTTGGCAAAAAGGAGCAACAGGATCAAAATAGGAATAATATATCCTGACCTTGACCATTATTTCTGGAATGAAGTGGACAGGGGCATAGATGGAATGCGGGTAGCCAGCCAGGCTACGGTCTTCCAGGACCAGAAGGAAGAAATAGAAAATGCTGTAAACATTTTATGGAAACATATAGTAGGTGATGAAGAACCTGAGTTGCCGGCCTCCTAAAGCGAACAAAGAATTTTAATAAAAGAACAAATAGAATAGTATTAATATACCCGTTATTTTGATATAATCAGTGTATGTTTTTAGCAGTTATGAAAAGGCAAAAAAGAAAAATTATTATATAGATTGGTTTGAAAGGAAAATTATGGATTTTTTACCTGTAAATAGAATGGAAATGAAGGAACGAGGATGGGACCAGGTCGATTTTGTCATGGTGACGGGAGATGCCTATGTGGATCATCCTTCTTTTAGTACGGCAATAATAACAAGAACACTTGAAAAATATGGATACAAGATAGGAATTATATCCCAGCCCGATTGGAAGAATGTTGAAAGTTTCAAGATTTTTGGAAGACCGCGGCTTGGTTTTCTTGTTAATTCGGGGAATATAGATTCCATGGTGAATCACTATACATCCTTCAAGAAAAGAAGGAGCAAGGACGAGTATTCACCGGGAGGGGAAGCTGGTCACAGACCTGACAGGGCAGTAACCGTATACGGTAACAAGATAAGAGAGGCATACAGGGATGTTCCCATCATCATAGGAGGAATAGAAGCCAGCCTTAGACGGCTTGGTCATTACGACTATTGGGACAACAAGGTGAGAAGGTCGGTATTGCTTGACTCTTCTGCCGACCTTATTGTTTACGGCATGGGTGAAAAAACCATAGTGGAGGTTGCTGAAGCATTGGATGGCGGAATACCCATTGAGGAGATAACATATATAAGGGGAACCGTCTACAAGACAAAAGACAAGACAAGAATCTATGATTATATTGATTTGCCGGATTTTGAAGAAATAAAAAAGGACAGGGAAACTTATGCCGGAAGTTTCAAGATACAGTATGAAAATACAGATTCAATAAGTGCCAAAGTTCTTGTGGAAAAATACGGCAGTGTTTATGTTGTGCAGAATACTCCGACACCGCCCCTTTCTCAGATGGACCTTGATGATGTATATGACATGGAATATATGCGTGACTATCATCCAATGTATGAAGAGGCTGGTGGAATACCGGCTCTTAAGGAAGTGAAGTTCAGCATATTGAGTTCAAGAGGATGCTTTGGAGGTTGTTCCTTCTGTGCACTTACTTTTCATCAGGGAAGGGTTATACAGGCTAGAAGCCATGAATCAATAGTGAAGGAAGGAAAATCGTTTATTGAAGACAAGGACTTCAAGGGGTATATTCATGATGTTGGAGGACCTACTGCAAATTTCAGGGTAAGGGCTTGTGACAAGCAGGTCAAATATGGAGTGTGCAGGGACCGGCAGTGTCTATTTCCTGAAAAGTGTGAAAATCTGAATGTTGACCACAAGGACTATTTGAGTCTCCTTCGGAAGTTGAGGAAAATAGAAGGAATAAAGAAGGTGTTCATAAGGTCGGGAATAAGGTATGACTATCTTCTGTATGAAAAGGATGATGAGTTTGTGGAGGAGCTTTGCAAATATCATGTAAGCGGTCAGCTGAAGCTTGCACCTGAACATGTATCGCCAAAGGTATTAAAGGCGCTTGGTAAACCATCCTTTGACATCTACAAAAAATTCATAGAAAAGTATGAAAAGGTGAACAAAAAAATGGATATGAAGCAGTTTGTTGTTCCTTATTTTATATCGGGCCATCCGGGAAGTACAATGAAGGAAGCTGTGGAGCTTGCGGAATATATAAGGGATATGGGTCATATGCCGGAACAGGTACAGGATTTTTACCCCACGCCGGGAACACTGTCCACCTGCATGTACCATACTGGGATGGATCCAAGAACGATGGAAAAGATATATGTGCCGAATTCCTTTGAGGAAAAAAAGATGCAAAGGGCACTGATGCAGTTCAGGAAGAAAGAGAACTACAAGCTTGTATTGAAGGCGTTGAAGGCAGCCGGGAGGGAAGACCTTATTGGATTTGACAGGAAATGCCTTGTCAGACCTCCTAAAACTTCTGACGGAGAAAATAGAAAAGGCGGTGGGACGAGAAAGAAACGTTAGTGTAAAAAAGCGTCAATATTAAGGAAAACTTAATATTTGCCACCTTGCAAAATATTGCAAAATGAGATAGTATTTTAGTAGGCTTTTTGTAATGATGTGTTATTGTGAAGAGTCTGGAAAATTAGCGGGATTGGAAGGGAAAAATGAGAAGAAAAAGAAGAAGATTAAACCCCAAAGCAATAATAATCGTTATTGTTCTTGCGGCAGCATATATATTGTTTACTAATATTGGTGGAGTTTTTGGCAGCGATGAATTGAATTTGAACGATCTCAACAAGGAAGAGATGATAGTGGCGGAAGCCGATGTACCCAAGACTCAAAAAATCACCCTTGCTGCGGCAGGTGATATAATTTTCCATATGAGTCAGATTGATAGCGGATACGACGAGCAGACTGATTCCTATGATTTTGACAGTTTTTTTGAATATGTCAAGCCTGTTATAGAGGCGGCAGACATAGCAGTTGCAAATTTTGAAGGAACGACTGGAGGAACATCGGAATCCTACAAGGCATATCCAAGGTTCAATATTCCGGATGAAACCCTTGATGCAGTAAAGTATGCAGGTTTTGACGTTCTGTCAACTGCCAACAACCACACTCTGGATACCTACAAGGACGGCCTTATAAGGACTCTTGATGAAATAGAAGAAAGAGGTATGCTGGCGGTTGGAACCTACAGGGAAAAGCCCGAAAGTCGCGTGCTCTATGTCGAGGAAAAGGGAATAAAGCTGGCCTTTCTTTCCTATACTTTCAGTTGCAATGGAATGGAGTCGACAATGACGCCTGAAGACCTTGATGCAATGGTGAACATTGTGAATGAAAACTATGTCCTAAGCGATGAGACTGAAGCGGCGAAAATACTGGAAGACATAGAGGAAGCAAAAGAGGAAGGTGCAGATGTAATTACTGCCATAATGCATTGGGGAAATGAATATCAGAAGGATCCTTCCATTGCACAGAGGGAGCTTGCCGATCTTATGTTTACCAATGGAGTTGATTTGATTTTGGGCAGCCATCCTCATGTGATTCAGGATTCAAAAACTCTGGAATACGAGGGTGAGAAAAAGTTTGTTGTATATTCCATGGGAAATTTCATATCGAATCAGAGGCAGGAAACACTGGATGTATATTATCCCAATCTTGAAAACTACTACACTGAAGATGGTGTAATAATAAATATTGAAATAGAAAAGGATTTTGAGACGGGAATAACTACGTTGGGTGAAATTGAATTTGTACCGACATGGGTTTACAGGGTGGAAGCACCTCCCTTGTACGATTATGATGTAATACCTGTTGAAGAATACCTTAAGAACAACAGCTTGAATCTTGACGACTATACTTTGTCAAGGATGGAAAGGTCATTCAGGGACACAATGTCCAAAATGAATATAAATCAATAATATGTCTCAAAAATAAATTATGGAAGTGGTGAATTGGAATACATCAGGACATTATTAACAAATCTCAGAGTACGGGATGTTATAGACATCGGAATTGTCGCCTTTGCTTATTATAAGCTCTACATGATTATCAGGGAAACAAGAGCAAAACAGTTGTTGAAAGGTATTATGTTTATATTTATTATTTCAGCTCTTGCAAGCACCCTCAAACTTTTTACCATAAGCTGGATAATCACCAACACCTTGCAGGTTGGATTCATAGCCCTTGTAATAGTATTTCAGCCTGAGCTTAGAAAAGCTCTCGAGTACATTGGAAGGACAACCCTCTTTTCATTCAATGTATTTGAAGGAGACGAAAAAAGAAATGAAAGAAATATCAAGGAAATAATGACGGCTGTACATGCCCTGGCAAACCAGCGAATAGGTGCATTGATAATTTTTGAGCAGAAGACAGGACTAAGCGACATTATAGAAACTGGAGTTGCAATGGATTCACATATTTCAAATGGACTATTAATCAATATTTTCATACCGAATACTCCATTGCATGACGGTGCCGTAATCATCAAAAATTATAAGATCAAGGCGGCAGGATGCTTTCTTCCCCTTGCTGAAAGCCAGCACCTGAGCAAGGATATAGGTACCAGGCACAGAGCGGCCATAGGAGTTACTGAAAGGTCTGATTCCATAGCACTGATTGTGTCCGAGGAAACAGGTTATATTTCCTATGCCCATGAAGGAAGGCTTTACAGGAATATTCAAAGTGAAGAGCTAACAGAGCTTTTGACAAGCATTTACAAGAAGGATGAGAAACAAACAATATTTGAAAGATGGTGGCATAGAGATGGTAAAAAACAAGGATAGACTGCTAATACAAATCCTTTGTGTCATTGCTGCACTTATAACCTGGCTTTATGTTATAGACCAGATGAATCCGGTTACTGAAAAGGAAATAGATTCGGTTCCTGTAATACTTCAAAATACTGAAAAACTTGAGATTGCCGGACTTGTAGTTGCAGATGTTGACACAGATGAAATCAGCCTTGTAGTTGAAGGCTTTAGAAATGATATAATCAACCTGGAAACCAATGACATAAATGTTTACGTGGATGTAAACGGATACAACGAGGGTTTGAACAAGATTCCTCTGGAAATCCAGCTTCCCGACGATTACAAGCTTATCGACTATTCTCCAAAGCAGGTTCTTTGCGAATTGGAAGCTATTGTCAACAAGTCCATAGATTTGACAGTGGAAATAGATGGAATTCAAATTTCGGGATATTATGTTGATGATGCTGTATCAAGTGTAAACTCTGTAATAGTAAGAGGGCCAAGAAGTGTTTTGAATTCTGCAGAAAAAGCAGTGGCCCTATTCAACATAAACGGAGCGTCCGGAACTCTCGAAAAGAAAGTTCCTATAGATGTTTACAGCGATCAGGGACTTGAGCTGGATCTTGAAATAACTCCTGACATTGCAAACATAACCGTTCCTGTCTATCCCATGAAAAGGCTGAAGATAGTTGTCCCTGTAACCGGTCTCGTCATGGATGGGTATGATGTGAAAGAAATCAAGGTTGAGCCTGAAACTGTTCTTATTGCCGGGAAACCGGGAATTATTGATTCGATGGATCATGTGCTTGTTGAACCTGTGAGTATTGACGAGGCAGACAGTACGGTATTCAGATCACTGGATATAATCGAAGGCAACTATATAATAGCGGAAAAAATATTGCCTGTGGCAACTGTAGTTGTTGAAAAAATCATTTCAAAGGATTTCATATACAATCTGGATGAAATAGAATTTATAAATGTTCCAGATGGCTATAATTTGGAAATTACCGATGACAAGGAATTTGTGCTGGCAACTCTTACAGGGCTTACCAGCTACATGAATGAAACGGGAAGAAATGATTTGAAAATCGTTGCAGATCTTGAGGGATTTGAAGGTGTTTCAGGGCGGGTTGTCTTGAAATATGAAACCCAGAAGGAAATCAGGGAAATAGAACTGGATGCCGAATCCATAGAAATAAAACTTGTCAAGAATGAGGGCAATACTGAAGGAAACGACACGGAAGATACAAATACTGAAGAATCCAACACATAAGGGAGGATAAAATGAGAAAAGAACTTGAAGTTTTTCTTACCTCTACTCATGACGGTGTAATAGCCATAGATAAAAACTGCAATATAACTTTGTACAACAAGGAAGCGGAAAAGCTTGTAGGAATTCCCAGGGATAAGGCTCTCAACAGGAATGTGGAAGACATAGTGATAAATACGAGGCTTCCATACATTCTTGAGACAGGAGAGTATGAGCTTGACTGGCAGCAGCATTTGAGGGATTTTGAAATAATAAGCAGCCGTATGCCCGTCAAGAACAAGGATGGGGAAATAATAGGTGCAATAGCCATATTCAGGAATATTACGGACAGACTTAATCTCGATAAGCAGCTAACCAGCATGAATGAATATAAAAGTCTTCTTCAGGCATTGTTCCAGGCTGTACAGGATGCAATAAGCGTAGTTGATGAAAACGGCAATCATATAATGATCAATCCTGCCTACACAAGAATTACAGGCATCACCACTGATGAAATATATGGCAAGGGTGCAAATTACGATATAGCCGAAGGTGAAAGTGTTCACATGAAGGTGCTGAGGACAAAGAAGCCGGTAGGTAATACGAAGGTGACAACCAAACCCAGTGGAAAGGTGGTTATTGCCAGAGGGGCTCCTATAATAGTAGGAGACAAGTTGAAGGGCAGTGTAGTAATACTTCACGATATCAGTGAAATAAAACAGTTGACCACCAAGCTGAACGAGGCTGAAAAAAGAATTAGAGAACTGTCGGCAAAATATGCCTTTGACGACATAATCGGCAAAAGCCAGGTTATGAACGAGGCCAAGGAAAAGATGATCAAGGCATCCAAAGTTCCTGCCACTGTAATCCTCAAGGGAGAGAGTGGTACTGGAAAGGAAATGTTTGCCCATGCAATACACAACGAGAGCAGCAGGAGGGACAATCAGTTTATAAGAGTGAACTGTGCAGCCATACCTGAGACTCTTCTGGAAAGCGAGCTGTTCGGTTATGAAGAGGGAGCGTTTACAGGAGCAAAAAAAGGCGGAAAGAAAGGATACTTTGAAGAAGCAAACAATGGAACTATTTTTCTTGATGAAATTTCTGAAATAAATCTCAAGACACAGGTCAAGCTCCTTAGAGTATTACAGGAGAAAGAGATAACGAGGGTAGGTGGAGTAAAGCCCATACATGTCAATGTAAGGGTTATATCTGCAACAAATGTGAATCTCAAGGACAAGATAGAAAGAGGGGAGTTCAGGGATGATCTATACTATCGATTAAATGTGTTTCCGATTGATATCCCGCCATTGAGGAACAGGCTTGATGATATTGAACTTCTGACAGAGAGATTTATAGAAAAGCTGAATGTTGAATATGGAAGGAACATCAAGGGTATATCCCTAAAGGCACTGGCGGAACTCAAAAGGCATGATTGGCCGGGCAATGTAAGGGAGCTTGAAAATATTGTGGGAAGATCCATAATATCCATGAATGCAAATGAGCAAATAATATTGAAGGAGCACCTTCCATTACTTACCAATATGGGAATAAGGAATAATGGAGACCATTATGACGAGATAGAGGATGGTGAAATATCTACTTTGGCAGAAGCTGCCGATGCTTTTGAAGAGGATTATTTGAGAAAGGCATATGAGCTTTGCGATTACAATAAAACATTGACTGCTAAAAAACTTGGCATATCCATCAGAAGTTTATATTACAAGATGGAAAAATATGATATTAAATAATGCAAATATTTGCACGATTCAACAAAACCTTGCAAATATTTGCATGCAATAATAAGCATGCAATAAAATGAGAAACATTTAAAAAGTAAGAAGCATAGTATTTTCAACGAGTTGAAAATACTATGCTTCTTTTTCTTTTTTGGCATGCATCTTGCTTATTATTATATTGAGGACCAATGTGAATCAATAACTAATTTATTCAAAATCAAGTTTCGTATTTGTTCATTCAACAAGCTTAACTAAAGCTTTTGCATAAAACTAGGAGGTAGTATATGAAACAGTTGGTAATAAATCCGGGGTCGACTTCGACGAAGATTGCGGTGTTTGATGATCTTGAAATGATCTTTGAAAAAACGCTGAGACATTCAGTTGAAGAACTTGCGCCCTACGGAAAAATAATTGAAGAGTTTGAATTCAGAAAAAATATAATCCTGGAAGTACTAAAGGAAAGCGGTATTAAAGTGGAAGAACTTTCTGGTGTAGTAGGAAGGGGAGGCCTTTTGAAGCCGATGAGTGGCGGAACATATGAAGTTTCGGATTCAATGCTTAAAGATTTGAAAGAAGGTGCAAGAGGAGAGCATGCTTCGAATCTAGGTGGAATATTAGCTTATGAAATAGCAAGTGATGTAAATATTCCTTCTTTTATCGTAGACCCGGTAGTTGTAGATGAAATGAAACCTATAGCAAGACTGACAGGACATCCACAGTTTGAAAGAAAGAGCATCTTTCATGCACTTAATCAGAAGGCTGTTGGAAGAAAGGCTGCACAACAGTTGGGGAAAAAATATGAAGAAACAAACCTTGTTGTGGCACATCTTGGCGGTGGAGTTTCAGTCGGAGCGCACAAGGAAGGCAAGGTAATAGATGTAAATAACGCCCTTGACGGTGAAGGTCCGTATTCACCTGAAAGAAGCGGAACCCTTCCGGTAACAGATTTAGCCAAACTTGCATTTTCAGGAAATGTAAGCCTTGAGGAAGTCAAGAAAATGATCAAGGGAAACGGGGGGCTTACAGCTTATCTCGGCACAAACAATGCCAAGGTGGTGAGCGAGATGTGTGATGAGGGAGACCAAAATGCACGACTCATATATGAAGGAATGGCCTACCAGATTGCCAAGGATATAGCAGCCAATGCAGCTGTTTTGGAAGGAAATGTAGATGCAATAGTCATAACAGGTGGAATTGCATATGATGTAGAATTTGTATCATGGATAGAAAAAAGAGTGGGTTTCATAGCGGAAGTCCTGGTATTTCCTGGTGAAGATGAATTGGAAGCCCTTGCGGAAGGTGGACTCAGAGTGCTGAAAGGCGAAGAGGAAGCTAAAATATACAGTTAGGTGATTATATGAATAAAAGACTGGTGATTATTACAGGGCACTATGGAAGTGGAAAAACGGAATTTGCAGTGAATTATTCTGTGAAATGTGCCCAAAATCATGAAAAGGTAAATATTGCAGATTTGGATGTTGTAAATCCTTACTTCAGAAGCAGGGAAAAAGCTGAAGAACTTGCAGAAAAGGGAATAAGGGTCATAGGAAGCATGATAGGGAATTCCACTCTTGAACTTCCGGCGATACCGCCTGAAGTAAGGGGAATGATAGAGGACGAGGATGCAAAGACAATCCTTGATGTTGGAGGAGATCCTGAAGGTGCAAGGATACTG
Organism: Dethiosulfatibacter aminovorans DSM 17477; assembly: GCF_900142005.1. Taxonomy (GTDB): domain Bacteria; phylum Bacillota; class Clostridia; order Tissierellales; family Dethiosulfatibacteraceae; genus Dethiosulfatibacter; species Dethiosulfatibacter aminovorans. The sequence goes on along the minus strand of NZ_FQZL01000012.1, from coordinate 93,402 downwards.
GCGGGATATTCGGCCTATATAAAGGAACAGGATTATGAAATGCTTCTCATAGTAAATGCAAACAGGCCTCAGACAAAGACGCTTGAAGATGTATTGGGATACATTGAGAGCATAGAAGCAACATCGAAGCTCAAGATAACAGGTCTTGTCAACAACACGCATCTTCTGAAGAGTACGACTGTAGAGGATGTAATAAGAGGACACAAGCTTGTAAAGGAAGTTTCTAAAGAGACAGGTCTGCCCATAATGTGCGAAACAGCCATAAAAACTGTGGTTGATGAAATAAAGCAAAGTTGTAAGGATTTAAGTATGTTTCCTCTCGATTTGTATATGAGAGAGAAGTGGATGAGTTAAATTTAATGGAGGTGTACTATGGCTAAAGGTCAGGTAACGTTTAATGTAGACATTTGTAAAGGTTGTGAACTATGTGTTACAGCGTGTCCGAAAAAGATAATTGAATTGGACCAAAGTGTGATCAACGCAAAAGGATTTCATCCTGCTCACGTAACAAATATGGATGAATGCATAGGTTGTGCAAACTGTGCGATTATGTGTCCGGATTCTGTAATAAAAGTTGAAAGGGTATAAGGAGGTAAAACAATGACTAAAGTATTGATGAAGGGTAACGAAGCAGTAGGTGCTGCAGCAATAAAGGCTGGATGCAGATATTTCTTCGGTTATCCCATAACACCACAAAATGAAGTGCCGGAATATATGTCAAGAGAACTTCCGAAGGTTGGAGGAGTATTTCTTCAAGCTGAAAGTGAAGTTGCTGCAATAAATATGGTTTATGGAGCGGCAGGAGCTGGAGCAAGGGTTATGACATCTTCTTCGAGCCCTGGTATTGCGCTGAAGCAGGAAGGTATTTCATATATAGCAGGAGCCGAGTTGCCATGTGTAATTGTTAACATGATGAGAGGCGGTCCTGGACTTGGAAGCATCCAGCCTGGACAGGCAGACTATTTCCAGGCTACAAGAGGTGGTGGAAACGGCGACTATAGACATATAGTATATGCACCGGCTTCAATCCAGGAAATGGTAGACTTGTTGATGGAATCATTTGATGTGGCTGATTTGTATAGAATTCCTGTAATGGTTCTTGGAGATGGAATGATAGGACAGATGATGGAGGCTGTAGAGTTCAAGGAGCCAAAGCACAGGGAACTTCCTGAAAAGGATTGGATTACTGATGGAACAAAGGAATCAAGAGAACCTAGAATAATAAATTCATTGTTCTTGGAACCGGAACTTTTAAATGAGCACAACATAGAACTTGAAAGGAAACACAAGCTGATTGAAGAGCTTGAAACAAGGTACGAAGCTTATGGCCTTGAAGATGCAGATGTTGTATGTGTTGCATATGGCACAACTTCCAGGATAACCAAAAATGCAATAGACGATCTTGAGAAGGAAGGTTTAAAGGTAGGACTTATCAGACCAATAACTTTGTGGCCTTTCCCATTTGAAGCATTTGATAAAATCAACCCTGACTGCAAAGGCCTTCTTACAATAGAGATGAGTATGGGACAGATGATAGATGATGTAAAAATAGCCTCAAACGGCAGATGGCCTGTATCATTTAACGGCATGGCTGGAGGTCTTGTACCTACGCCGGCAAGTATAATTGAATCAGTTAAGGAAATAATAGGAGGTGCAAAATAATGGCTACAAAAACACCTACAGTAGTATATGAAAAAACAAAGGCATTGACCGACACTCAGTTGCACTATTGCCCGGGATGTACCCATGGAATAATACACAAGCTTGTTGGTGAAGTGCTTGTAGAACTTGGAGTTCTTGGTGATACCATAGGAGTTGTTCCTGTTGGATGCTCTGCTCTTGCATATAAGTATTTCAATATGGATACTCATCAGGCAGCCCACGGAAGGGCTCCGGCAGTTGCGACAGGAATAAAGAGAGTCAGACCTGAAAATGTTGTGTTTGCATATCAGGGGGACGGAGACCTTGCTTCAATAGGGACAGCCGAGATAGTGCATGCAGCTCACAGAGGAGAAAAAATAACTACTATTTTTGTGAACAATGCAATATATGGCATGACAGGCGGACAGATGGCACCTACAACACTAATAGGACAAAAAGCTACGACTGCACCTCTTGGAAGGACTGTCGAGCATTCAGGAAGACCTCTCAAGGTTGTGGAAATGCTGGCAACAATAGATGGAGCAAAATTTGTTGAGAGAGTATCGGTACATACCCCTGCCGCGGTGAGAAAGGCAAAAAAAGCAATAAAGAGAGCTTTCCAGTGCCAGCTTGAAGGCAAAGGATTTGCAATAGTTGAAGTTCTTTCTACATGTCCTACCAACTGGGGCCTTACACCTGTAGACGCTCTGAAATGGCTGGAGGATAATATGATTCCCTACTATCCAATTGGAAATTTAAGGGATTATGAGGAGGAAAAATAATGTTGGAAAAAGTAATAATGGCAGGATTTGGCGGGCAGGGAGTTATGGCTATTGGAAAATTGCTGGCTTATGCTGGAATGCTTGAGGATAAACAGGTTTCATGGCTTCCTTCATATGGACCTGAGATGAGAGGTGGTACTGCGAATTGTGATGTTATAGTTTCGGAAAAGCTTATCGGATCACCAATAATTACAAATGATGCAACTGCGGCAATTGTAATGAATCTTCCTTCTATGGACAAATTTGAAAGCCATCTTGCTCCAAATGGCAAGCTTATAATAAACAAGTCCTTGATAGAAAAAGAAGCTACAAGAGATGATATTTTAGCATATTATATCGATGCAAATGAAATCGCAATGGATATTGGAAATTCAAAGGCAGCAAACATGGTTATGCTTGGAGCATATCTTGAGCTTACAAAGGCTGTTAAGCCTGAATCCATAATAAAAGCCTTTACTAAAGTATTTGGCGAGAGCAAGGCTAAATTCATCCCCCTTAATGAAGAAGCATTGAAAAGAGGCGCGGAGGCTGTAAAAAAGCAGGCAACCCTGGTTTAAAAAAATAAAATAAGGTGATAATAATGAACAAAACTGAGATAAACTGGCAAGAACTTGGATTTGGTTACATTAAAACGGATTATAGATATATATCTACATGGAAGAACGGAGTATGGGACGAGGGAGAGCTTGTTGAAGATAACTTCCTTAGAATAAGTGAAGCTTCAACTGGCTTGCATTATGGGCAGCAGTGTTTTGAAGGATTGAAGGCATACAGAACCAAGGATGGTTCCATACAACTTTTCAGACCTGATGAAAATGCAAAGAGAATGCAGAAAAGCTGTAAAAAGATAATGATGCCTGAAATGCCTGTGGATAAATTCATTGATGCATGCATTCAGGTTGTAAAGGCCAATGAACATTTTGTACCTCCTTACGGAACCGGGGCTTCACTGTATTTAAGACCATTCATGTTTGGAACCGGTCACAAAGTAGGGGTTAGTCCTGCACCTGAATACATATTCTGTGTATTCTGTGTTCCTGTCGGAGCATATTTCAAGGGTGGGATGAAACCTGTGAACTTCATTACTACGGATTATGACAGAGCAGCGCCAATGGGTACTGGAGCTGCAAAGGTAGGCGGAAACTACGCTGCCAGTCTTCAGGCTCATCAGGAAGCAGTGGATGCAGGATTTGCAGATTGCATATATCTTGATGCTGCCACTCATACAAAGATTGAGGAAGTTGGAGCTGCAAACTTTTTTGGGATTACAAAGGATGATGTTTTTGTAACACCGAAATCGCCTTCCATATTGCCCAGCATTACCAAATATTCCCTTCTTTACCTGGCGAAAAATTATATGAATATGAAAGCCGAGGAAAGGGATGTTGAAATAGACAATATAGATGAATTCAAGGAAGCCGGAGCATGCGGTACTGCAGCTGTAATAACACCTATTGGTGCCATAAGCCACAATGGAATCAAGCATGTATTCCATTCGGAGACAGAAGTTGGACCAGTAACAAAAAAACTATACGATATTCTAACAGGCATACAATTGGGAGATATTGAAGCGCCGGAAGGCTGGATTTACAAGGTTAAATAATATTTTTACAAGGCATAACAACGATTGTTCAAGGAAGTTGCAGGTCATTTAGAACTGCAACTTTTTTTTTGACCGAAAATTTGTGAGGTTGGATGTCCTGAGAATTTTAATTTAATGTTTGATTGAAAAAAGAATTGTGTTATAATGATAGGAACAACGAAAGTTGTTATGCCTCTTAAATTTTTTGCCAGGACCGTGAATAATCTCACGGTCTACTTTTTTTAGAAATATTTGAAAGAATTACAAGGGTTGAAAAATCATCAGGCTAAATGACCCGATATATTTATTGTTAAGGAGAAAATTATGGATTATTACACCAGGGCAGTGGAGTACAGAAAAGAATTGCACAAGATACCGGAAGTGGGAATGAAGGAATTCAAGACTACGGAATATATATTGAATGCTTTAAAGGTAATGGGCTATGAAGTGGAGGCGGCACTGGAAACAGGAGCCATAGCATATAAAAAGGGAACTGATGAATCATCTTCCATAGCTTTCAGAGCAGACATAGATGCTCTTGCCATACAGGAAGAAACGGTTGGAGAAACGAAATCCGAGCATGAAGGATATATGCATGGCTGCGGCCACGATTATCACATAGCCGTTCTTTTAGGATTTGCGGAATATCTTAAGGATGTAGAGACATCCTGCAATATTGTATTCATATTCCAGCCGGCGGAAGAAAGTCCTGGAGGAGCAAGACCAATTGTTGAAAGTGGAAAGCTTGACAGATTCAATATCACGGAAATATACGGCCTTCATATCTGGCCATATCTGGATCAGGGGAAAATAGGAGTCAAGCCGGGTCCATTAATGGCAATGTCCGGTGAATTTGAACTGGACCTCATAGGAAAGGGAGGACATGGAGCAGTGCCAAACAGTGCAATAGATCCTATATTCATATCTTCCCAGGTGATATCATCTCTTCAGAGCATTGTAAGCAGGAACATAGAACCAATAGATGATGCCGTTGTTACCGTAGGATATATTAGGGGTGGTTCTGTTCATAATGTAATTCCCGGGAAAGTAGAAATGGGAGGAACAATTAGAGCCTTCAGACAGGAAGTATATGACAGGATCAAGGAAAGGATAGCTACCATATGCGAGGGTATAGCAAAGGCATATGAAATGGAAATAGAAGTGAGGATAACGGATTTTTACAAGCCTGTTGACAACGATGAAAAGCTTACTGAGGAATTTATAAAATCACAGGGTAATGTTGTGGAAATAGTCAAACCTTACATGACGGGAGAGGATTTCTCTTTTTATCAGGCTGAATATCCAGGAGTATTTTTCTTCCTTGGATCAAAAAACGAGGAGAAAGGATTTATACAACCACTTCACAACAGCCGATTCCAGGCTGATGACCAGGTTATTAAAAACGGCATAGATTCATATATAAATCTGTTGAAATACAAATCAGTTATAGAATAAATCTGGGCACCGGTTTTACGGTGCCTGTTCCATGAAATCAACTGGAAAATGGTTTTTCGTGTGTTTTGCTAACACACCTGTTTTCAACAGCAATATTATGGATTAAATATTGCATAAACAGTTGACAAAGTAATTTCTTTCTGTTAACATTTAACAAACTTGAATATGTGTATTACAGAGGCCGCGATTAGTCAAGAGTACTTAAGGGGAAAGGGACTGTCGCCGAAATATACTAAATGTATATTGGGGCTATGCTGAACAAGTATGGCACTGTCCGAAACAGACCCACTGTCTAGGGAGTGCTGTGATACATGGGGGTAAGAATTAGATGATTATTAGTCATGAGTTTTTACTCATGGCTTTTTTGTATAAATTGTCATTGAAGTCGACCTTCTTTGTATCTATTGTTTTAAATAATAATTCCAAAGGGGGTCGATTTTTGTGTTGGATTTGACTTGTCTGACCTTAATGAAAAAACACTTGAAATATAAAAATGAAAACAATATGCATCAAGCAAAAATCAGATTAAATAAAAAAATAAAAATTGGAGGATACAATTATGTTATTTGATGGAGCAGGAACAGCGATAGTAACACCTTTTAGAAACGGAGAGGTTGATTTTGACAAGTACGGTGAGTTGATAGATTGGCAGATAGAGAAGGGAATAGATGCAATAATAACTTGTGGAACTACGGGTGAAGGATCTACCCTTAGTGATGCAGAGCATAAGAAGGTAATGAAGTACTGTGTGGAAAGAGTTGATGGAAGAGTGCCTGTAATAGCAGGAACCGGAAGCAACGATACGGCATTTTGCCTGCAGCTTAGCCAGTATGCTGTAAGTATTGGTGTAGATGGAATTATGCTCGTTACGCCATATTACAACAAGACTACTCAGAGGGGTCTGGTAAACCACTACAGGTTCATAGCCGAAAGAGTGGACATTCCTATCATAATATACAATGTACCTGGAAGAACAGGTCTTAGAATTGAAGCTGATACTGTAGTGGAAATTTCTAAGATCAAGAACATAGTGGCTATGAAGGATGCTACAGGAGATATAAGTTATGCTGCAGAGGTCATGAGCAAGCTTGCAGGAACTGATTTTGCAATTTATTCAGGAAATGACGACATGGTGGTACCCCTCATGTCACTTGGAGCAAGAGGTGTAATATCTGTAATTTCAAATGTGATGCCTGCCGAGGTACATGATATGGTAATGAAATTTCACGAAGGAAATATCGAAGAATCAAGAAGAATCCAGCTTGAGTTGAACGATATGATAGGAAGTCTTTTCATAGAGGTAAACCCTATTCCTGTAAAGACATGCATGAACATGATGGGCTTCGATGTGGGAGAATTGAGAATGCCGCTTTATGAGATGTCTGAAGCAAATAAGGAAACACTTCTTAAATCAATGAATAAAATCGGTCTTGTAAGGAGATAATTATGAGTACAAAAATACTAATGGTGGGCTGCGATGGAGCAATGGGAAGAGTTATTTCATCCCAGGCGGATGAAAGGGATACCTGCTGCATAGTGGCTGGAGTTGACAGAATAGCCAGACAGGGAGACTACCCCGTATACGATTCTTTTGAGGATATCAAGGAGGACATAGATGCCATAATTGATTTTTCAAGCAGGAACGTACTGCTTCCTCTTCTGGATTATGCAATAAAAAACAACAAGCCTGTGGTTCTTGCCACAACAGGATACAATGACAAGGATATGGAAGCCGTAATGGAAGCATCCAAAAAGATTCCGGTATTCAGAAGTGCAAACATGTCATATGGAATAAATGTAATGATCAAGCTTATTGAAAAGGCAGCTGAACTTCTCGAGGACGGCTATGATATAGAGCTTATGGAAAAACACCACAACAAGAAAGTGGATTCCCCAAGCGGCACTGCAAAGATGCTTCTCAGGGCAATTAACGACACATTGAATGAAAGATGTGATCTTGTTTACGGCAGGGAAGGAAACGACACAAAAAGACGGGAAAAAGAGATAGGCGTACATGCTATCAGAGGCGGTACTATTGCTGGTGAGCATGAAGTCATGTTTGCAGGTGTTGATGAAATAATTCAGATTAGACATACTGCAACATCAAAGAAGGTTTTTGCAATTGGCTCCATAAAGGCTGCTGAATTTATGGCAGACAAGGAACCAGGCTTCTACGATATGAACGACATGATAGGATAAATACCCCAAAAAACAAAAGGGTCAGAAATCTATGGTTCCTTTTGTTTTTTGCCGGTTTATATTGATACGAAAAAACGGTAGAATATTAATAGTAAATATGTTATATTATTAATTATTAAATTATAGAACAAGGGGTTATGTACATTTAACTTTCTTAAGCTAAAAATAAAGAGGAGCTATGTATGGAACAAAAAAAGATGACAGATCCTTATGAAATTGCCAAATTCATTAAGGACGCAGAAAAGGCGACACCGGTAAAATTTTACGTAAATGGAGCTTTAGACAAAATTGATTTTGCTGGTTGCAAGGTTTTTGGAACTGAAAAAAGTGCTGTAGTATTTGGTGAATATGATGTTGTAAAGTCAATAATAGACAAAAATGCTGCAAACATAGAGGAATATGAACTGGAATATGACAGAAGAAACTCTGCAATACCTCTTCTGGATACAAATGAGATTCCAGCAAGAATCGAGCCTGGTGCTACAATTAGAGACAGGGTTTCGATAGGCAAGGGTGCTGTAATCATGATGGGTGCTACAATAAACATTGGAGCCGAAATAGGTGAAGGTACGATGATAGACATGGGTGCAGTAGTAGGTGCCAGAGGAACTATAGGAAAGAATGCGCATATAGGTGCCGGTGCAGTTGTGGCAGGAGTCCTTGAACCGCCGTCAAAGACGCCTGTAATCGTAGAAGATGATGTTCTTGTGGGAGCAAATGCAGTTCTGCTTGAAGGTGTAAGAGTTGGAAAGGGCGCAGTTGTTGCTGCTGGAGCAATAGTAACTGAAGATGTACCTGCGGGAGCGGTTGTTGCAGGATCACCGGCTAAAGTTGTTAAGATGAAGGATGAAAAGACTGAAGAAAAGACAAAGCTTCTTGATGATTTGAGAGACATGGATTAGGAACCGAGGTGATTTTATGGGTTTTTTAAAAAACGATAGTAAGTATATCATTAATACATACAACAGAACTCCAATAGAGATAGTTGAAGGTGATGGAGTTTATGTAACAGATATAAACGGTGATGTATATCTTGACATGTTCAGTGGTATTGCCGTAAACAGCCTTGGACACAAAAATGAAGGGATAATGAAGGCTGCCTTCGAGCAGATAGGAAAATACATCCACGTGTCAAACTACTTTGCATCCGAGCCTGTGGTTGAGTTGGCAAAGCTATTGGTGGAAAATACATTTGCTGAAAAGGTGTTTTTCACAAATTCAGGAGCAGAGTCAAACGAAGCTGCTATAAAAATAGCTAGAAAATATGGAAGGTCAAAATCTGAAAAGAAGATAAAAATTCTTTCTGCTCACAACTCATTCCACGGAAGAACTTGTGGAAGTCTTGCCTTGACTGGTCAGAAAAAATATCAGGAAAGTTTCGAACCCCTTATTCCTGGAGTGGACTATTTTGATTTCAACAGTATAGAAAGCATCAAATCATTAATAGATGAAGATGTGTGTGCTGTGTTTATTGAAGCTATTCAAGGAGAAGGTGGAATAGTTGAGGTGGACAAGGAATTTTTACAGGAAGTGAAGAAGCTTTCTCTGGAGTATGATTTTCTCTTAATAGTGGATGAAATCCAGGCTGGAATTGGAAGGACTGGAAAATTCCTTTCATGTGAAAACTATGATGTAGTTCCTGATATGGTAACAGTAGCCAAGGGTCTTGGAGGAGGATTTCCGGTAGGAGCGGTTCTTGCCGGTGAAAGATGCTGCGACGTTCTTGTCCCGGGAGACCATGGAACAACCTTTGGACCTAGTCCGGTTGCCTGTGCAGTAGGATTGGTTGTAGTCAAGGAAACTTTAAGCAAGGAACTTCTTGATGGAGTTGTAGAAAAAGAAAATTATATAAGGAACAAGGTTAATGAGCTGTCTGAAAAATATCCGGGCATAATCAAGGAAGTAAGGGGCAAGGGCCTGATGCTTGGTATCAATACAGGAGAATATGCCAACCTCATAAAAGAAGAGGGTATGAAAAGAAAGATGCTTCTCAATGTAACGGCAGGAAATATAGTGAGAATAGTGCCAGCTCTAAATATTACCTTTGAAGAAATTGATAAATTCATTGAATTGTTTGAAGATATAATTAAAAATATTAAAAAATAGAGCCGAAAGGCTCTTTTTTTATTATTCTGACATACCAACTGAAATGTCAGAAAATTTGCAGGGTTCGATGTCCTGAGGATTCAAATTGACAAATTAGAGATATGGATGTACAATTATAGTAGATAATGATAATCAATTGATAATAAATCGATAGCAAATGACCCGATCAATAAAATTAAGAGGTATGAAAAAATGAAAGTTCTATTTAAAGAAGGATGTGTATCCTACAGAAGAATCGAATATATAAATAGAAAAAAAAGAAGGAAAGATTTCACAACCGATGCAATGTATAACTCAAGATCAGTATTTTAGTAGATAAGATTTAGCCCAATAAATAGAGCCGAAAGGCTCTATTTTATTGAGTTAAATCAAATATACTGATGCTGACATTAATAATATTGATTTGAAAATTAATAATATTAATATAATAGGTTGACAAATCAATTTTATGAATGTATAATTAAATCAGATAAAGATAATTAATGGACGGATTAATAAAATTAATAAGAGGGAAGAGCTATGAGGAATTATTTAAAAGAAGGATACGAAACATACAAGAGGATAGAATACTACAGGACAGAAAAAAGAAGAAATGAATCTAGAAACAATATAAGAGATATTCTAGGGAATGTATTTTAGAAAATCAAGAAATTTAAAAAATTATATACCGATAGACGGAAGACAGGTTGATTGGAAATTTGGAGGTGTAAAAATGTTTGACTTGGAAACGTATGACGGACGAGATCTATATGATAAAATAGAATATAACAGAAAAAGAAAATGTAAAAGCTATGATAACTATTTTATGGGATTCTGCGACAATATGAAAAGAATATATTGATTGAGGTATTCATATGAAAATAATGACAATACTTGAAATGCTGGAAGAAAAGAAGATCACAGTGGATGAGGCTGTTGATCTGATAAAATCCATAGACATTTCTGATGAAGTTGATATAAATGAATCTGAAATTGTAAGAGGAAAATCAAGGTGGATTAAGATTAAAGTCAAGGATGGAGAAAAGGGCAGCAAAATCAATCTTCCTCCTCTCCCTCTTGGATTGATGGGAAGTCTGGCATCATGGGGTGTGAAAATGGGAATCAGGCATTCCGATGAAAAAGAGATTCTTGAAAAACTTGACAGCAGGGAAATCAAGAACCTGTTCAATGTGTTGAGAAACCATCCGCCTATGAGAATAGTTGAAGTTGAAGATGACGATGGCTCAGTGGTACAAATCTATACAAAATAGATATTAATGGAGTTGATGATATGAGGTCTAATAGTATGAAGAAGGCAGTAATTGGAATATGTCCCGTGTGCGACAACAAGCTTAAGGTGACGCAGTTGTCCTGCAGAAGATGCGGTACGACCATAAGCGGAGAATTTGAACTTGACAAATTCGATCATCTTAACAAGGAACAAAAATATTTTGCAGAAATTTTCATAAAAAACAGGGGAAATATTAAGGAAATAGAGAAGGAACTTGGAGTGTCCTATCCTACTGTAAGAAAGTTTCTGGATGAGGTAATAGAGGCATTGGGATACAGGGAAGAAGCAAAGAAGGATTCTGTTAATCAGACGGATATATTGGATAAGCTAAGCAAGGGTTTAATAACTTCTGAAAAAGCATTGAAGTTGTTGAACGGCGAAGAAGTATAGGAGGGTTAATATAATGAGAGAAGAACAATTAAAAATCTTGAAAATGATTGAAGAAGGAACAATTACAGCAGAGGAAGGAAGCAAGCTGCTTTCTTCCATAGAGGAAAGCAGCGAGAAGCTGGATACGAAAAAGGGAACAGAAGCCAAATGGCTTAGGATTAAGGTTTTAAGCAATAAGAAAGGTGAAAAAAGCAAAGTCAATGTAAATGTGCCTATAGCACTGGTTGAGACAGGACTTAAGATAGGCAAGAACTTTGACAAGGATCTTGAGGAATCAATGAAGGATATTGATATACAGGAGATACTGGAACTTATAAAAAGCGGAGCAGAAGGAAAGATCGTGGAAGTAGAAACGGACGAAGGGGATACTGTTGAAGTATACGTGGAATAGAACTTCAATCAGATTGAATTATGTTTGGATGTACAGACAGGACTAATGTCCTGTCTGTTTTTTATAGCTTTGGAAAGTTTTTTTTATTGACGGCCTTAAATTTATCCGTGCCTGATTTCCTGAGCTTCACCGCTTTTTATAAGTACGCTTTTTGTTATGAAAGGACCTACAATTTCATAGAAGAACACTGCAAGCATTACCATGTTTGTTATTGTTGTTCCATATTCCGGGAATTTTTCCGATGCTATGACGGCAAGTCCGATTGCGACTCCTGCCTGTGGTAGAAGACCGAATCCAAGGAAATGTTTGACTTTTGCAGACGACTTGGTTAGCAAGGCACCCAGATAGGCGCCGCCTATTTTACCTGCTGTACGTGCAAATATGTAGACTACACCTGTGATACCTATTTCTTTTATTACTCCTATTTCCAGATGCATTCCTGAAATTGTAAAAAACAGTAGATAAACTGGTACTGCAAAGCTTTCGATTTCATCAAACACACGGGTACTTTTACCTGAAAAGTTTGTTAAAACGGATCCCATTGAAACACAGGTTAAAAGAGCAGAAAGGTCGAACTGAAGAGATACTCCTATTCCCAGTACTATCAATGCCAGGGAGTTTACAAGAAGGAAATCCCGCGCCTTCCTCTTTCTTACGGAATAAGATATTATAAGGCCCAGTACCGCTCCCAACCCTATTGAACCAAAAATCTCTATTGAAGGATGGACAACTGCTTCCTTGAAGCTTGTGTTGCCTGATCTTATTATTTCGCAAATTGCAGTTACTATACTGAAAATGATTATTGTCATTACATCATCAAGTGCAACTACCGAGATTAAAGTGTCTGTAAGCCTTCCTTTTGACTTGTACTCCTTTATTACCATCATTGTTGCAGCAGGAGCAGTAGCAGCTGATATTGAACCTATGACCAATGAAAATATGATATCCTTTGTAGCAAGACAAAGGATTATGGAAACTGCAATGAAGGTAAAAGTAGCCTGAATAACAGTGATTGATGTTATTCTTCTTGCAAGCTGCTTTATTCTACTTAGCTCAAAGTTTTCTCCAATATGGAATGCGATTAGACCAAGGGCCAGGTCGCTTATGATGCTTATTTGATCCACTATGCTGTGAGGTATTATGTTGAGCACTGAGGGTCCGATAACAAGACCTGCAATAAGATATCCTGTGACTGAAGGCATTTTGAATCTTCTTAGAAATGCTGCCGACAACAGACCAAAAATTGCTGCTATGCTTAGTATTAGTAATGTGTTCATAAGCTAGCCTCCTGATTGTGTTATTAATATTATACAGCAAATCAGTATTTAATAAAACCAACTAATTTTGTCAATATAAATGATTTAAGTTGATATTGTTTTTTTAACCTTGAAATCATTGGAAATTGGATGGTTATATATGAAACTCTTAATAAGAAACGTAAAATATTAATAAAAAGCCATAAAAATATTGACAATATTGTAATAAAATGTTAATCTTATTAAGATGATTTCACCAAATCATTTGATTAATTTTTGAGGTAATGAATATGGAATGTTTAGCGAACAGAATAATTGCACAATTTAATATTCATCATCATCATAGAAGGAAGAGTTTGTTCTAGTACTATTTTCAAAATAGTTCATGGATGCAAGCTCTATTAGTCGTTGCTATAGACTGCATCTATGATGGATAAGAATTTTAAGCCATTCGGATGCATCCGGATGGCTTTTTTTTATAGATATGGAAAGTTGAACATGCATAACCAGAGAGTAACAAAAAAATTGGAGGAAGAAATGAAATTTACAAACATTAAGGATGAATTGGCCTATTCGTCAAAAAGATACAAACTTAAAAACGATATAGAGAAGATGGTTCTCAACAAGGGATATATGAATTACGAGCCCGAGATAGTGGAGGATTACGACAAGTATGTATCCATGAATTCAAGATCAAACAGAAAATCGACTGTAAAGGTTATTAATGCAAATGGAAGAATATCCATACTCAGACCTGACATAACGTCGAACCTTCTTACAAATCTTCTTCCAAAGTGGGAGGACGGACTGAAGCTTAAACTTTTCTATTATGAGAAGATATTCAAACAGGCTGGCATTTCCGTCAAGGAGATAAGGCAGATGGGCATAGAATGTCTGGGCATAGATACAATAGATGCGGACAAGGAAGTAATAATGCTTGCCAATGATATTATGAGCAAGTACAGAGACAAGTACATAATGGAGCTGGGAAGTTCCGAGTATTTGAAAGGCCTTCTGCAGGAATTTTATCTTAGCGAAGATGAGTATTCAAAGATAATGTATTTCCTCGACAGGAAGAACAAGCAGGAATTGGAAAGGTATATAAAGAATTTCAAAGACAATGAAGCGTATGATGCGCTTTTGAACCTTATAGACATGAAAGGGGAATTGAAGACGGTACTTGAAAAGATAGAAAACAGCTTCCTGAATGAAAGGATGGAAAAGGGACTTAAGGAATTAAAGGAAATATATGCATTTCTTGAGGAAAACAACTTCACTAAAAATGTCACCTGTGACCTTTCCATGGTATCCAGTCTTGGATATTATTCTGGAGTTACACTGAGAGGATATTTCAGGGATTCCAACAGGGAAATAATAAAGGGCGGAAGGTATGATACCTATACGGAACGTTTCGGTGAAGTGATTCCTGCCATAGGATTTTCAATAGAGATAGACGAGTTGTTAAAAATTCTTTATAAGGGAGGAGAAATATAATGGATTATTTGACAGTTGCTTTTGCGAAAGGAAGACTTGGAGAGCAGTCTGCGGAGCTTTTCAACAAGATAGGCATTGGACATTGTCTTGACCTTAAGTCTAGAAAACTTGTATTCATAGATGAAGAGAACAAAATAAAGTTCATGCTTCTGAAAAACTCTGATGTTGTTACATATGTGGATAATGGTGTTGCAGATATAGGGATAGTCGGAATGGACATGCTCAAGGAAAGCCGGTCAGACGTATATCAGCTTTATAATTTGCCTTTCGGTTACTGCAATATGAGCATAGCGGGAATGAAGGGGGCGGAAGTCGACAGGAATAAATCAATACTAAGGGTTGCTACCAAGTTCACCAATTCTGCCAAGGAATATTTCGAATCAAGGGGACAAAAGATAGAGATAATCAAGCTTAACGGCTCAGTGGAACTTGCGCCGGTACTTGGCCTTTCGGATGTAATAGTAGACATAGTCGAAACGGGCAATACACTTAGGGCCAACGGACTTGAAGTGATGGAAGAAATGTTTGAAATCAATCCCCTTATAATAGCAAACAGAATCGGATACAAATTCAAGATGAAACAGATAGATGGAATAATCGAAAAAATTAGAAATCTGGAGGAAGCTTAGTATGTTGAGGGTAATAGAATCGGGACAAAGCAGGGAATTTCTTAATGAACTTTTCGACAGAACCACGACGGATTACAAGGAAATCTACAAGGTTGTTGAAGGTATCATTGAAAATGTAAAGAAGAATGGCGATGATGCAGTAAAGGAATATACAGAGAGATTCGACGGTGTCAAGCTTGACAGTATCGAAGTGACCGGCAGGGAAATAGAGGAAGCCGTAGCTCGAGTGGACAGCGACCTCCTTGAAACCATAAGGAAATCCTACAACAATATAAAGGACTACCACAAGAGGCAATTGAGGGAATCCACAACCTACAAGCCTAATGGCAAGAATATAATACTTGGTCAGCTGGTAAATCCAATAGAAAAGGCAGGCATTTACGTACCGGGCGGAAAGGCTGCATATCCATCTACGGTACTTATGAATGCTGTCCCTGCAAAGCTTGCCGGTGTTGAAGAGGTTATAATGATAACTCCTCCCAACAAGGAAGGAAAGATTCAGGATTCAATACTTGCAGCCGCCAGCATTTCGGGAGTTGACAGGATATTCAAGGTGGGAGGAGCACAGGGAATTGCCGCCCTTGCATATGGTACTGAATCAATACCCAAGGTATTCAAGATTACCGGGCCCGGGAACATCTATGTAGCAGCTGCAAAGAAAATGGTTTCGGATTTTGTTGGAATCGACATGATAGCGGGACCAAGTGAAATTCTGGTTATAGCCGACAAGTCGTCAAATCCGAGATATATTGCTGCAGACCTTATTTCACAGGCGGAACATGATGAAATGGCTGCATCAATACTTGTTACGGATTCGCCTTCTCTTATTAGGAATGTGAATATAGAGC
The DNA here is from genome assembly GCF_900142005.1 of Dethiosulfatibacter aminovorans DSM 17477. Classification (GTDB taxonomy): domain Bacteria; phylum Bacillota; class Clostridia; order Tissierellales; family Dethiosulfatibacteraceae; genus Dethiosulfatibacter; species Dethiosulfatibacter aminovorans. Next base: position 77,359 of record NZ_FQZL01000012.1, on the reverse strand, counting down.
TGAAAAAGATTACCGACACCCTTGAGAGGAAGGATATAATCCTGAAGTCGTTGACAACCTACGGTGCGGCAATACATACGAACGGATTACAGGAGTCAATAGATATAACAAATGAGATAGCGCCTGAGCACCTTGAAATAGCTACAGTCAATCCCTTTGAGGATTACAAGAAAATAAAAAATGCAGGAGCAATATTCCTGGGGAACTACACTCCTGAGCCTGTAGGGGATTACTTTGCAGGCCCCAACCACACCCTGCCGACAAGCAGCACAGCTAAATTTTCATCTCCGTTGAGCGTTGATGATTTTATAAAGAAGACATCCCTTATTTACTACAGCAGGGATGCCCTTGAAGCAACAAAGGATGACATAATAAGATTTGCAGAAAACGAAGGTCTCACCGGGCATGCAAATTCCATAAAAATAAGATTTGAATAAGGGAGAGGGAAATATGATTGAACTAAAAAAGAGTGTAAGAGATTTGAAGCCGTATTTTGTAAATGAAATTCCCTACAGGGTAAAGCTTGATGCCAATGAAGGGAAGAATTATCTGATAGATGAAAACCTGCTCATAGAAGGATTTCAGTCTAACATATACCCTGACAGCGATTCACAGCTACTGAGAGAAAATATGGCTGCTTTCTATTCGGTAAAGAAGGAAAACATAATGGTAGGCAACGGATCAAGTGAAATGATCACTACAGTCATCAACGGTTTCTGCGAGCCGGGTGACAAGGTTATGGGATTTGTTCCGTCCTTCAGCATGTATGATGTCTACTGCAAACTTGCCTGTGCCGAATATGTGAAACTTGAAAGCAATGATGATTTTTCCTTTGACCTGGACTATCTGGTTGAAAGGGCTGCTGAAGAAAAACCAAAGGTGATAATCATCTGCAATCCAAACAATCCAACAGGGAATTATATTGAAAAAGATGATATAATAAGGACATTGGATAAACTTAATGATTCTGTTGTGATACTTGATGAAGCATATATAGATTTTGGCGGAGATTCCTGTGTCGATAAGATAAATGACTATGAAAATCTTATAGTCATGAGGACTCTGTCAAAAGCATTCGGTCTGGCTTCCATAAGAATGGGATGTCTTATCGCCAACATTGAAATGGTGAACCAGCTGTGGAAGATCAAGGTTCCGTACAATATCAATACTTTAACCCAGTATGTTGCCAATAAGGCATTTGAACAGGTTGAGAAGGTAAAAGAGTTTACCTCCATGATAGCAGAACTGAGGGATGACCTTTCTGAGAAGCTTGCTGGTCTTGGTATAAAAACATATCCAAGCAAATCCAATTTTATCTTTATTTACAATGAAACGGAAAACCTGTTTGACAAGCTCAATGAGAGGGGAGTTCTTATCAGGAAGTTCACTGGCGACCTGGAAGGTTACTACAGGATCTCCGTAGGGTACAAGGAAGAAAATGAAATTCTGTTGAAGGAACTGGAGGATATCATATGAGAGAAGCATCTATTGAGAGAAAAACCAAGGAGACGGAAATAGAGATAAAAATCAATATTGACGGCAGTGGTAAGGCGGATATTGATACTGGAATCGGTTTTTTCGACCATATGCTTGATTTGTTCGCATTTCACGGCAAGTTTGACCTCACTGTCAAATGCAGGGGAGACCTTGATGTGGACACCCACCACACAGTTGAAGATATAGGTATTTCCCTTGGAAAGGCATTTTTTGAAGCCATGGGAGATAAAAAGGGAATAAGAAGATATTCAACTGTATTTCTTCCAATGGACGAGGCTCTTGCAAGGGTGGCTCTTGATATAAGCGGGAGGGCCTATCTGGTCTATGATGACAAGTTGTCAAAGGACTACCTGGGACGGATGGATACGCAGAACTTCAGGGAGTTTTTAAGAGCCTTCAGCAACGAGGCAAGAATTACGCTCCATGCAGAAGTCCTGTATGGAGATAATGATCACCATAAGATCGAGGCAGTATTCAAGGGAATAGGAAGAGCCCTTGCTGAAGCTTCGCAGGTGATCGATGATAGGATAACTTCTTCAAAGGGGGTATTGTAATGAATGTAATGATTGATTATGGAATGGGTAATCTTAATTCAGCCCAAAAGGGATTTGAAAGGGTAGGTCTTGATATTGTTGTTTCGGACAGTGTTCAAAAAATAAGGGATGCAAGGACGCTTATTCTTCCGGGAGTGGGAGCTTACAGGGATGCAATGGCTCTTCTTGACAAGCTGGAATTGAGCGAAGTAATCAAGGAAGAAGTAAGAAATGGAAAGCCAATAATAGGAATTTGTCTTGGAATGCAGCTTCTTTATGATAAAAGTTATGAATATGGAGAATACGAAGGACTTGGGCTCATTGAAGGTGAAATCAAAAAAATGGAAGTTTCCCTCAAGGTTCCTCATATGGGATGGAATTCCTTGAATTTCAAGGACAAGGACAATAAAATACTGAAGTATATAAATGAAGGCGAGTATGTATATTATGTGCATTCATATTATGCCGATTCGGACAACAGTGAGCTTGTTGCCTATTCAGACTATGAAATAATGATTCCCGGAATTGTCAACAAGGACAATATCTACGGCATACAATTCCATCCAGAGAAAAGTGGAATGGTTGGACATAATATATTGAAGGCATACAAGGAAATAATAGAATGATATTGCTTCCGGCAATAGACATAAAGAACAACAAATGCGTAAGGCTCATCCAGGGCGATTTGGAAAATGCAACCATCTATTCGGATAACCCTGTGGAAATGGCGTTGAAGTGGCAAAATGAGGGCGCACAATACCTTCATGTGGTGGATCTTGACGGAGCACAGTCCGTTTCTCTGGTAAACCGGGAATCCATAAGAGAAATAATCAGAAGCATAAGTGTTCCTATTGAAATCGGTGGAGGAATACGGACGGAAGAAAGGATAGAAGAACTTCTTGACCTGGGGGTGTCCAGGATTGTTTTAAGCACTATTGCAGTTGAAAACCAGAATCTTCTAAGAAGGTTTTCGGAAAAATATGCAAAGTACCTGGCTGTATCTGTAGATGCAGTAAACGGCAAGGCTGCAGTCAGGGGATGGAAGGATGTGACCTCTGTAGATGTCATGGATATATGCTCTCTGATGGAGGAGTGCGGTATAAAAACTTTGATATATACGGATATTCTAAGAGGCGGAATGCTTAGGGGACCAAACTTTGAAGTATATGAAAAACTGAAGAAGTCCACAAAACTTGACATAATAGCTTCAGGGGGAGTATCAAGCTTGGAGGATGTTAAAAGGCTTGAAAAATTGGATATGTATGGAGCCATAATTGGAAGGGCTCTTTGTGATGGAACACTTGATTTTAAGGAGGCTATAAAATGCTTGCAAGGAGAATAATACCATGTCTTGATGTAAGAGACGGGAGAGTAGTAAAGGGAAAGCAGTTCAAGGACATAGTGGATGTTGATGCTCCGGAGGTTCTTGGAAAGTTCTACAGTGATAACGGAGCCGATGAGCTTGTATTCTACGATATAACTGCTTCATCCGATGAAAGGAAAACCCATTATGAGTTTGTGAAGAAGGTGGCTGACGAAATAAACATACCTTTCAGTGTAGGTGGAGGAGTTTCTACAGTTGATGACTTCAAGGACATACTCAGGAAAGGAGCCGACAAGGTATCGGTCAATTCGTCAGCTGTAAAGAATCCGCAACTCATAAAGGATGCATCTGAAAGGTTCGGGGCCCAATGTGTTGTACTATCAATAGATGCCAAGAAGAATGATGAAGGATCATGGAGTGTATATGTAAAAGGTGGAAGGGAAAAGACTGATCTTGATGCGATTGAATGGGCTGTACGTGGAGTCGAACTTGGAGCCGGTGAAATTGTAGTTAACAGCATAGATGAAGACGGGATGAAAAAGGGCTATGATGTTGAATTGTTGAAGAAAATAACAGACAGGGTCAATGTGCCTGTAATAGCTTCGGGGGGAGCAGGAACGATGGAACATTTCAAGGAGGCTGTTGTTAAGGCAGATGTGGATGGAATTTTGGCAGCATCCGTATTTCATTTTGGTGAAATTGACATTAAGGAACTAAAGAAGTACCTTAAAGAAGAAGGAATAGAAATAAGATTATAAACTAAAAACTACAGACAAGAGGTAAACTATGAATATTGAAGAGACATTGAAAAAAATCAAATTTGACGAGAAAGGGCTTGTACCTGCTATAGCACAGGATGTTGCTACCAAAGAAGTTCTTATGATGGCCTATATGAATGAAGAATCCATCAAGAAGACTCTTGAAAGCGGATATGCGACATACTACAGCAGAAGCAGGCAACAGCTTTGGAAAAAGGGTGAAACATCGGGGCATCTTCAGGAAATAAAAGGATTTTATTATGACTGCGACGGAGACACTATTCTTATAAAAGTCAAGCAGATCGGACCGGCATGTCATACCGGCGAGTATTCCTGTTTCCACAATCCAGTTGTTGAATATGCTTTTGAAGAGGATATGCTCAACAAGCTGTTCCGGATTATAGACAACAGGAAAGAGAATCCTGTTGAAGGATCCTACACCAATTATCTTTTTGACAAGGGTGTGGACAAGATACTCAAGAAAGTTGGAGAAGAGTCTGCAGAGGTTATAATTGCAGCCAAGAATGATGACAAGAACGAACTGATATATGAAATCAGCGATTTGGTTTATCATACACTGGTTCTTATGATAAACCAGGGAGTTTCCATAGAGGAAATTAAAAGAGAACTTAAATCAAGACATAAATAGGAACATTAGAGATTTAATTAGGACATCAAACGCACAAATAAAAGAATGAACATTTTTTATTGAAAAGTCTTGAATATGGTGATATCATATAAGGTAAGAATAGCAAATAATGGGATATAATAGGGGTGTAATTGTGAAATTATTTGAAGACTTTTCATTGGAAGATTTATTGATTAAAATTTTTGTGCCTGATGCCAATAAGGTTAAACCAGTAGACCCATTTGACATGGCAATGAAGGAAAATAAGAATCAAAGCGTCAATGACAAAAAATACAACAAAAACAAAAAATCCGGTTGAACCGGATTTTTTTAATGCACTTTCAATTTTATCATGCTGTGAAAAATGCCTGAAATTTTTATGATTTCAGGCATTTTGAGTGTTATCTTGTCAGGTACTTGAACAGCGGTGATTCTTCGTCAATGACCATTGTTGTTCCATCAAGAGTTGTCTTGTACATCTCCAGAGTCTGGTAGAATTCGTAGAAATCAGGGTCTGCACTGTAGGCGGTACTGTAGATTTGTGTGGCTTCTGCATCTCCTTCACCTTTTATGATCTCTGCATCTTTCTTTGCTTCTGAAATCATAATGGCTGCATCCTTGTCAGTACTTGATATGATCTTAAGTTTTTCCTCTTCTCCTTCAGATCTATACTGCTGTGCCTTTTGCTTTCTTTCGGCTTCCATCCTGGCATAGATGTTTTGGATATTGCTTTCATGAAGATCAGTTTTCAAGATTCTGTTGTCAAGAACCTCCATACCGTATTTTGCAAGTTCCAGATTTACATCATTCACTACTGTATGTGACATTTCTTCAAGATAATCCTTGTCTGCTATCAATGTATGAGCGTCAGTTTTACCTACCTGAACGTTGATTTCAGAATAAAGTATATCATCAAGCCTCAGGCTGGCCTGCTGCTCGTTTTTCATAGTAAGTCTGAAGAGCAGGGGATCAACAATCTTCCATTGCGCATTGTTGCTTAGAATGAGGATTTTCTTGTCCAGCGTGTTTACCTGTCTCGATGCTGTCTTGTACGTTATGAGCCTGTTTTCAAGCTTTTCCACAGTATCTATGAAAGGAACCTTGAAATGAAGTCCTTTGCTTGTTGAAATCTTTACATGGCTGTACTTTTCACTGTTGTTTATGGTTTCCATTACAGTATCGTAATTGTCTTCATTGACTACGATTTTTTGAACTTCTCCAAACCTTGTGATTATGGCATGCTCTCTTGTGTCAACTGTATATGCCGCAGTTGACATGACCATTACGAGCACTATTATCAGAAATAATAACAATCCTTTTTTCATGTCGCACCTCCTATTGTCCTGCAGTTGCACCGACTACAGCCTTGGCTGCACTGGTGTCCGCACCGCTTACAGGAAGCATTGTAATATTGTCTCCGTCTACAATGTAAATGTCCATACCCGGAAGTATTTCCTGCATGGTTTCTATGTACATTCTTGTTTTGGTTATTTCAGTGGCTTCCTTGTATTTCTCAAGAATCTGTGTGAATCTTGCCACGTCACCCTGTGCCTGGTTGATTCTAACAGTTTTGTACGCTGTGGCTTCATTCAACAGCTTTTCCTTTTGAGCCCTGGCTTCAGGAATGATCTTGTTGAAATACTGGTTTGCTTCATTGATGTATTTCTCCTTGTCTTCCTTTGCGCTGGCGACATCGGTAAATGCAGCCGCAACTGCATCAGGCGGATCAACATCCTGAAGTTGAACTGTTGTAATCAATACTCCAAGACCGTACTTGTTGGATATTTCCTGTATGTCCTCAAGCATTTCCTGTTGCATTACTGCCTTGTTCAAAGTAAGAACATCGTCCAGGTTGTGGTTTGCAACAACCCTTCTTATCCTTGAATAAGCCGCCAGCTCCAATGTTTCCTTAGGTGCGTCCACATTGAGGATATATGCTTCGGGATCTATAACCTTGTATTGCACGATTACTTCAACTTCAACAAGGTTTTCATCTCCCGTAATCATAATCTTCTCAGAATAAATATCCGAATAGTTATCGCTTCTATACTCATCGAAGAATGAACTTTCCTGAGAATTGCTTCTGAAGCCGTATTCAATCCTTCTGATTTCCTCCGTATTTACAAATTCTACGGTGTCAATGAATGGTATTTTGAAATTAAGACCCGGTGTCGTTACGGTTTTGTGATGAGCGCCAAATCTGAAAATCAAGGCTTGCTCGCTTTGGTCGATTGTATAGTAGGCATTCATTGTAGAAAGAGCAATGAGAATCACCACTATCACAAGCAGCACCATTTTTCCCGGAAACTTACCCATGTTGACATTTTTCTTCTTGAATACAGGATTCCCGTTTTCGTCGTACTCTCTTGGTTCGTCACCTTTTTTAGTGAATCTTTCAAAAGGGTTTCCCTTGCTATTGGATATTCCTCTTATTATTGAGGAAATAACACTGATGATGATAAATAAAATGATAATTGAAAATATTGAATTCATATTAACACTCCCTTCGTTAAAAAACATTATACATCACAAATGAACCGAAAGATATTAATAATTTGTTAAATTCACAGAAAACATTATGAATGATTCAACTATAGTATTGACAAAGCAATCCCGAATATTTATAATAAAAACAATATTAAATGTGATGACGAGTCGAGTAGACTGGAAACAGAATCAATAAAAATTCACTAGGCATCGAGCCTTTTGAATTTTGGGATGTTCCAGAACTTAATGATTTCCAAAAACCGAAATCATTTGGAGACATCCCTGACAGAGAGAAGATACCTTGGCTGTAAGTATTTTCATTCATGACCGGTTGAAAACTAGCTCCGAACAAAGTCTGAATTCAAAATGAAGAAAGGACTTCGTCCAGGCGCGATAAGCCTTTAGAGAACCAATTAGGGTGGAACCACGTGAATTTATCTCGTCCCTTTCCAGGGACGGGATTTTATTTTTTTGTACATGACGGTTAAGATAATTCCGGAATCTGGGAATTATCACTCTTTTAAACGTCAGATGATTTGAAGGACTCGACGTCCTGAGAATTATAATTTTTTAATTTGAGGAGGAAGAAAATGATAAAGATAACACTGCCTGACGGCAGCATTAGAGAATTTGAAGAAGCGGTTAAAGTAATAGACATAGCGAAAAATATAAGTGAAGGATTGGCAAGGGTAGTAGTTGGAGCAATGGTAAACGGATGTCCTGCAGGTTTGGACCAGCTGGTGGAAAAGGACAGTGAAGTGAGCCTTCTGAAATTTGACGACAACGAAGGCAAGGATATATTCAGACATACAAGTTCCCATATTCTTGCTCAGGCTGTTCAGAGACTATATCCAGGAACCATGCTTGCAATAGGACCTGCTATCGAAAACGGATTCTATTACGACTTCGATTCGGAACATGTATTTACAGAAGCTGATTTCGAAAAAATTGAAGCTGAAATGAAAAAAATAGTCAAGGAAGACCTTAAGATAGAAAGATTCGAACTTCCAAGAAATGAGGCTCTTGCATATGTTGAAGAAAGAGGCGAAAAGTACAAGGTGGAGCTTATAAACGACCTTCCGGAGGATGCAGTAATATCGTTCTACAAGCAGGGAGAGTTTGTTGACCTTTGTGCGGGACCTCACCTTCAAAGTACAAAAAAAGTCAAGTCAATCAAGATACTCAGCATAGCTGGTGCATATTGGAGAGGAAGCGAAGACAACAAGATGCTTCAGAGAATCTATGCAACTTCTTTCGAGAAGAACAAGCAGCTTGAAGAATACCTTCACAGACTTGAAGAAGCAAAGAAAAGGGATCACAGAAAGCTTGGTAAGGAGCTTGATCTCTTCTCAATGCACGAAGAAGGACCTGGTTTCCCGTTCTTCCATCCGAAGGGAATGGTATTCAGAAATCTGCTTGAAGACCTGTGGAGAAAGGAACATGTAAAGAAGGGATACGGAGAGATTAAGACTCCAATAATCCTTAATGAGGAATTGTGGCACAGATCGGGGCATTATGAAAACTACAAGGAAAACATGTATTTTACAAATATTGATGAAGAAAACTATGCAGTGAAGCCTATGAACTGTCCGGGTGGAATACTCGTATATAAAAGCAACATGTACTCCTACAGGGATCTTCCCCTGAGGCTGGGAGAAATGGGACTTGTTCACAGACATGAGATGTCAGGCGCCCTGCATGGCCTCATGAGGGTTAGAAGCTTCACGCAGGATGATGCCCATCTGTTTGTGACTCTAAGTCAGCTTAAGGATGAAATCATGGGAGTTGTGAAGTTTACAGATGAAATGTACAAGTTATTCGGATTCAAGTATCATGTAGAGCTTTCCACAAAGCCTGAAAAGGCCATAGGAACAGATGAAGAATGGGATGTAGCCATAGAATCCCTTAGAGAGGCGCTTGTGGAAATGAACGTGAAATACATAGTAAACGAGGGAGACGGAGCTTTCTATGGACCTAAGATCGATTTCCATCTTGAAGATGCAATCGGAAGAACATGGCAGTGCGGTACTTGTCAGCTTGATTTCCAGATGCCTCAAAGATTCGACCTTTCATATGTAGGACAGGATGGTGAGAAGCACAGACCTGTAATGCTCCACAGAACAATTTTCGGGTCAATCGAGAGATTCATGGGAATCCTCATAGAGCATTATGCAGGAGCATTTCCTACATGGCTTGCACCTGTTCAGGTGAAGATACTGCCTATTTCCGACAAGTTCAACGATTATGCTGAAGGAGTCAGGAAGCAGCTTGAAGAAATGGACATCAGGGTTGAATTGGATACAAGGTCGGAAAAAATAGGATACAAAATCAGGGAGGCACAGCTTCAGAAGATTCCTTACATGTTTGTTGTAGGTGAAAAGGAAGTTGAAGCATCTGAAGTCTCCGTAAGGCAAAGAGCCGAAGGAGACGTGGGAAGCAAGAGCGTGGAGGAAATTGCAGAGGAAATCCTTGCTAAAATCAAAAACAGGGACAATGATTCTCCAGGCTTGGTATAAGGCATGAAAAACTCAGGACTATATGTCCTGAGTTTTTGTAATCCTATACTTTTCTTATTTTAATCCTATTCTAATAATTGCTTAAGTAACTACTAATACCTTGGACATATAATATAGACATAACAAAGGAGGTAAGATCATGAAAGTTACATTGGAAATGATTGATGAATTAAGAAGCAGAGTTAATGTCACTTACGAAGAAGCCAAGGAGGCTTTGGAAAATAATGAAGGCGATATTGTACAGGCCATAATAGAACTGGAGAAACAAAAGAAGAACTACCACGGACATAGAAGACAAAAGAGAGAGCATATAAACAAGGATGCAAACAGGGTGCTTAACAAGTTCCTCTCAACAGACTTTGTACTTAGAAAAAAAGACAAGGTATATCTGAATCTTCCATTCTGGATTGTAGCTCTAATAACACTTGTTACAATGCCGTTCAGTCTTGTTGCAATTGTTCTTTTCCTTCTTCTGGGATATCAGATGAGAATAGTAACCGGCAAGAAAACAAAATTTGACATCAACAAAAATGTTGACAGGATGACAAAGAAATTCAAGGAAACCACTGACAAGATATTCGAAGAAAGTGAAGAAATGGCAGAAGAGGAATCTGAAAGTGATGCTGAAGAATCAAGCGACGGAGAAGATGAAATAACAATTGAATAGAACTTGTCACCAATCAATGAAAAATTTTGGGTTTCGGCTCAAAATTTTTTGTTAATTATAAGATGTTCAAGATAATGGTGATAGCTACAAATTCTAAATTGTTTATTATTGGCAATACCCATGATATAATAAAGTCAAATATACTTTTAGGCTAAGGTGATAAGATGGATAAAAAGAGAATATTGATTATAGAGGATGAAAAGAAAATTGCCAGATTCCTGGAACTTGAGCTTCAATACGAAGGTTACGAAGTGGATATTGCAAATGATGGCAGAACAGGATTGGAAATGGCAATGAAGGATGACGCAGACCTTATAGTACTGGACTTGATGTTGCCTGGACTAAGCGGCATAGAAATATGCAGGAGGCTTAGAGGAACTTCGGATGTTCCTATAATAATGCTTACAGCCAAGGACGATGTCTCCGACAAGGTTATGGGCTTGGATGTAGGGGCGGATGACTATATGACAAAACCCTTTGCAATAGAAGAGCTTCTTGCAAGAATAAGGGTTCTGCTCAAGCGGAAACTGCGAAATGACAAAAATGAGATTACGGATGAAAACAAGGACATATTGTCTCATGACAAGCTCAAGCTCTACAAGGACAATTACAGGGTCGAATATGGAGATGATGAAATAGAGCTGACCAAAAAGGAATTTGAACTCTTGGAATATCTCATGATAAACAAGAATATTGTGCTTTCCAGAGAGAAGATTCTTGAAAATGTATGGGGATATGACTATTTCGGAGAAACGAATCTCATAGATGTATATATAAGATATCTAAGAGGCAAGATTGATCAAAAATATGGGGTGGATGTGATCAAAACCGTCAGGGGAGTGGGATACATAATAAGAGACTAGGCGGTGAATCTATGAATAAAACCGATGGAAAAAAGAAAGCTGTGATGAACATGAAAGAAAAAAAGAAAATGAAGGCTGAAAGAAAAAAACACAAGACCGATAAAAATGGGGAAAACTTGGAAAAGGAAAAACTCAGCATATTGGATAATCTGCTTTTCAGAATACTGTTTGCTCCCTTCATATTCATAGGCAGGATATTTTACAATCTGAGGAAAAAGATAAGGCTTTCAATTTCCTTTAAGATATCTACGGTATATCTTGGTTTGTACATTATTTCCATAGTCATAGTAATATTGGCTGCAGTTTTCGGATATCTGGCCTATAAGATAATAGACCTTGAGAACACCGGTGAAAACTATTCCGATCTTGTACTAAAAAAGACAATAGGTGAAAATGAAAAACTGGAAGATTACCTCATAGACGAAAGACTGGCTGGAGTGGCAATATATGATTCAAACTACAATCAGATAGTCAATACCAACAGCTTTGAGGAAGTTTATATGGAGAACTCCTTTTACAGGATAGACAGGATGGCAACCAGCAGGGTGTACATATATTCTTCAAGCGCCTACTATAACAGCAGTCTGTACCATATGAACATATACTTTGACATATCCGGTTTAATTGAGGAAACATTCATAATAGGATTCTTCATCACCTGTGCAGGATTGCTGGGCATGATTATAATTGCCGCTATGGGACCATCTGCAAGCAAGAAGATTGTGAAACCCATCAACGACATGACAGAGGTAACCAGGACAATATCTGCAAACAATATAAATACCAGGCTCAATGTAAAGGCGTCACAGTATGAATTGAAGGAGCTTGCTGAAACCTTTAACCATATGATGGACAGAATAGAAAGCGACTATATCAAGCAGCAACAATTTGTGTCGGATGCTTCCCATGAGTTGAGAACTCCCATAGCCGTACTTAAAGGTTATGCGGACATGCTTGACAGATGGGGCAAGGATGACAAGGAAGTCCTTCAGGAATCCCTTGATGCAATCAAGAATGAAGCAAACAACATGCAGGATTTGGTTGAAAAGCTTCTGTTCATAGCAAGAAACGATAAAAAAACACTGAAGCTAAATAAGGAAGAGTTTAATATAAATGAAGTAATAGAAGAAGTTTACAGAGAAACAAAAATGATAGATACTTCTCATGACATTACAAGCAGTGTCTGTCAGGGCGTCATTATATATGCTGATAAGAACAGAATTAAGCAGGCAATAAGGATATTTGTGGAAAATGCAAGGAAATTTACTCCTGAACAGGGCAAGATTGATATTTCATGTACCAGGGACGACGAATATGCAATTATAACTGTTAAGGATAATGGTATGGGAATCAAATCAAAAGACCTAAAGAAGGTTTTTGACAGGTTTTACAGGGCGGAGGAATCAAGAGTCAAGGAGTCCGGAGGCCATGGACTTGGCCTTTCAATAGCAAAAATTATAGTTCTTGGACATAGAGGGAAAATTAAAGTTAAGAGTAATTATACGGAAGGATCAAGATTTTCAATTCTATTGCCATACATTAAATCAGTTGACTGATGCAATCGTTGACTGGTTTTTCTAATTGCTGTAAAATTAAAAATGAAGAGGTGTTAAACAGTAAAAAACACGACAAGAGGGGAGAATAATATGGATGACGAGTATCTCAAAAAATTCATTTCTGAAAAATATATTGTAAAAACAGAAAATATTCACCCCATTGGAAACCATAGACTGGGAAGAAATTATGTCTACCTTATTAAAAAAAATGAAATGGAACTTGTAGTTAAGGTTTCGATTTCTCAAAAGAAATGGCACAATGAAATAATTTCCTATAAGTTACTGAAAGGACTTGAATTCATACCTGAGATTTATGAAACTGGAAAGACCAGGGATCTTTACTACCTGATATCTAAAAAAATTGAAGGGAAAATGCTGGATGAAGTGTGGTTTCGCAAGAGTTTTCGGGAACAGATTAAAATATCTGGAATGCTTGGAAAAACTCTGGCTCAAATCCATGACTGGAAGTCCTTTAATCATTACAATTCATGGGAAGACAAAAGCAATATTGATATTGTGAAGGACAGGGAATCAAGGGATAAAAACATAGTGAGAAGACTTGCTACCTGCAATCTTCTTGACCATATGACAATACGGATGGGAATTGCTGCATTGCCGGAATTCAGAGAGAAATTGGAAAACAAAAAATCTGTCATTGCCCACAGGGATTTCAGCTTCAGGAATATCTTGGTCAATGATGAAAATGAAGTGACGGGAGTCTTGGATTTTGAACATACGATACCTGACGATCCCAGTATGGACATATGCACAATTCTACAAACCAGCATGTTTGATAATGAAAGGCTTTTTAATTCCTTTATAAAAGGATATACATCCGTGAAGGATTTTCCTGAAAATTTCATCAATAACAAATCATACTATTATTTAATAACAGGATTATATATGTGCAGTAAATATGATATAAGAAGAGAAGGAGAAATATTGAGAGGAATATCACTGATTAAAAAGGGGTTGAGTTTATGAAGAAGGCAGTATCGATTATTACTGTTATAGTATTGCCTGTTTTTGTATTATTGTTTGTATTTCAGTTGGCAGTATTTGACCTTGACTATTTCGAGAAAAAATTTATTGAGAATAACACCATGGAAATAACCGGCCTTGATCTGGATCAGCTGATGAGAGTATCTGACGAAACGCTCAAATATCTAAATGATGAGAGACAGGACCTTATACTCCATGAAGAAGTAAACGGAGAGGAGATTCAGGTTTTTGAAGAAAACGAGCTAAACCACATGAGGGATGTCAAAATTCTTTTTATGAACGGCTTTATAATCAAGAATGCTGCCATGTTCATCAGTATTTTATGTCTGGTGTATCTTGTGTTCAAGGACGGCAAACTGCTTTGGAAAACCATTAGGACAGGTGCAATATTATATTTGTTGTTGATTGGCGCAGTGGCAGTCATGGCATATGTTGACTTCAGAAGCGTGTTTGTTGTGTTTCACAAGCTGCTGTTTACCAATGAACTGTGGATTATGGATCCAAAGGAAGATATTATGATACAGATGTTGCCTCTGGATTTCTTCATGGGGATAGGAATAAGGACGGCGGCATTGTATTTTGGCTATATAGCGATTTCTATTGTCATATCTACAATGATGCTTCGTGGATACAATGAATGGGACATTTGATGAAAGATTATATTGATGAATATGGGTTGAAACTATTTGTGAATTGTCACAAATTTAGAATATTAAAAAAAATTAATATTCCATTTTACAATTGCAAAAAAAATTTGTATAATGGAAGGTATACTCGCGAGGAAGGTGTTTAATAATGAGATTTTTAAGTTCGGGAGAATCCCACGGAAAAGGACTAAATTGTATAATAGAAGGATTTCCTGCAAATGTGGAAATCAATGTTGAAGAGATCAATGAGGAACTGTCCAGGAGACAGAAGGGATATGGCAGAGGAAAGCGGATGAACATTGAAAGTGACGCTATTGAAGTGATGGCGGGTATCAGGTTCGGAAAGACTATTGGAAGCCCAATTTCATTATATGTTAGGAATAAGGACTGGGAAAACTGGAAGCTTAGAATGTCCAGTGAAAATATATACCATGACCCTGAACTTTCAGTAAAGGCGCCCCGACCAGGGCATGCCGATTTGCCGGGAGTTATAAAATACAACCAGGATGATATCAGGAACATACTTGAAAGAGCCAGTGCAAGGGAGACGACTACAAGAACTGCAGTTGGTGCAGTTGCCAAGCAGCTTCTGAAGGTTTTTGGCATAGAGATATACAGCAGGGTGGCAAGCCTTGGATCTGTGGAGGATGTTACTGTAATAGAAAAGGGAGAGTCATACTGGACCAAGATAAGGGAATCGGAACTTAGTATGTATGACCCTGAAGCAGAAAAGAAAACAAAGGCACTTATAGACAAGTCAAAGGAAGAGGGAGATACCCTTGGTGGAATAGTAGAGGTTTCAATATACAATGTACCGGTTGGTCTTGGCAGTCATGTACATTATGACAGAAAGCTTGATGCAAAGCTTGCCATGGACATAATGTCCCTTCAGGCTGTAAAGGGGTTTGAAATGGGGGCTGGATTCAAGACTGCCACAACTCCGGGATCAAAGATACATGATGAAATTGTATATACGGATGGATACCACCACAAGACCAACAACGCCGGTGGAATTGAAGGCGGAATGTCAAATGGTGAAACCATACAATTCAAGGCTGCAGTAAAGCCAATCCCTACGCTTATGAAACCCCTTCAGACTGTAGACATTGATTCCAAGGAAAGAATAGATGCCTGCAAGGAAAGATCCGATGTATGTGCTGTTCCCGCTGCAGGCGTTGTAATGGAAAATATAGCAGCCTTTGTTATTGCAAATGCAATGATTGAAAAATTCGGTGGAGATTCCATTGAGGAAATGAAGGCAAACTACGACAACTACATGAAATATGTAGAGGAAAGGTAGAAACAATGAAGAGCTTAAGGGTGAATTTGCCCGATAGAACCTACGATATAGAAATTGGAAGCAATATTCTTGGAAATATCCCTGCTTTTATAAATGACAAGGGATATTCCAACAGGTTTTATGTCATAGACAACAATGTCTATGACCTTCACAGGGAAAAACTTGAAGAGATAATTGCTGGAGACGGATTCCTTGTGATTGGTACAGGAGAAGAAAACAAGACTTTCAGCAATCTTGAAAAGATACTGTCATCTATGGTGGAAGCCGGACTTGACAGGAAATCAGTACTTGTTGCAGTGGGAGGAGGAGTTACAGGAGACATATGCGGTCTTGCTGCAGCACTTTTCATGAGAGGCATCAGTGCCGTTCAGGTACCGACCACATTACTGTCTCAGGTAGACAGCAGTGTAGGTGGAAAGACTGCTATTAATTTATCCGGCATCAAGAACATAGTAGGCGCATTCTATCAGCCTGACAAGGTATTTATTGACATAGATTTTCTCAAGACCCTTGAGAAAAAGGAAATAATGTCCGGTATTGGAGAAATAGCAAAGTATGGCTTCATAGTTGATGAAGACTATATAGACTATCTTCAAAACAATCTTGAAAGGATAGAAAAACTTGAAGATGAATATCTTCTTGAAATAATATTCAAGTCGGTAGACTTCAAGGCACAGATAGTTGAAAAGGACGAAAAGGAGTCTTCCATAAGAAAGATACTGAATTTCGGACATACTGTAGGCCATGGAATAGAGCTTATGAAAAATGTCGATATAACCCATGGAGAGGCTGTTGCAGCAGGTATGATACTGGAAGGAATAATTGCCTTTAATAGAGGTAATATTTCCAAGGAATACCTTCAGGAAATAATCAGTCTTTGTAGAAGGATTTATTTAATACCTGATTTTACAGAATATGAAATTGACATTATAATTGAAAATACAAAACATGACAAGAAAAACGTCGGAGACAGCATAAATATGGTTCTTCCGGTTTCACGGGGAGCTGTTGAGAGCTTTGACGGAGTGACAATAGATGAAATCAAAGAGTGTTTTAGGAGTTGGTCCAATGATTATAAATAAGTATAATGGATGTTTTAAGGGTGAAATGACTGTGCCTGGAGACAAGTCTATATCACACAGGAGTATAATGTTCGGTTCCCTTGCTGAAGGGGAAACCAACGTCAAGAATTTTCTGATGGGAGAGGACTGCCTTTCAACCATAGGATGTTTCAGGGACATGGGCGTTGAAATAGAAGTTTCAGGTACTGATGTAAAAATAAAGGGAGTCGGATTCAAGGGATTGAAGAAGCCTGAAAAAACTCTCGATGCAGGTAATTCCGGAACAACAATAAGGATATTGTCGGGACTTCTGGCATGCCAGAATTTTGAAAGCAGGATTGACGGAGACGAGTCTCTTAGAAAGAGACCAATGTCAAGAGTTGCAGATCCTTTGAATGATATGGGAGCCGATATGGAATGTACAAACGGCAAGTATCCTCCCGTGACAATAAGGCCTGTGGAAAAGATCAAGGCCTACAGGTATGTGCAGCCTACGGCAAGTGCCCAGGTCAAGTCCTGTCTTTTGATGGCCGGCATGTACGGAGAGGGAACTGTTGAAATAGTGCAGCCTGAAATTTCCAGAGACCATACGGAAAGAATGATGAAATATTTTGGGATCCCCATCGAAGTTGAAGGGAAAACCGTAAGGATACAAAAGGCGGATGTCTTCAAGGGCAAGGATATAATGGTTCCAGGGGACATTTCCTCGGCAGCATTCTACATGGTTGCTGCATGCATTGCAAAGGGATCTGAGATTCTTATCAGGGACGTAGGACTTAATCCCACAAGGACTGGAATAATCGATGTGCTTCTTCAAATGGGAGGAGATATTGAAATCGAGAATGAAAGACTTGAAAACGAGGAGCCTATCGGTGATATCAGAATCAAGGGCAGTGATTTGAAGGGGATTGAAATCAATGGAGACATTATTCCAAGGATAATAGATGAAATCCCAATAATTTCCCTGGCTGCAGTATTCGCAGAAGGAACAACAGTGATAAGCGATGCCGAAGAGTTGAAGGTCAAGGAAACGGACAGGATAGCTGCTGTATGTGACGAGCTTTCCAAAATGGGGGCAAAGATAACTCCGAAGGATGACGGCATGGTGATTGAAGGGACAAGCAAGCTTTCAGGTGCCGCTGTGAAGACATATGGAGATCACAGAATGGGCATGATGCTGGCACTGGCTGGAGGTTTTGCAGATGGAGATACTGAGATAGACGATATTGAATGTATAGCTGTTTCAAATCCTGATTTCTTCAAAATTCTTGACACAGTAAAGCAAATCTAAAGAAATTATTAAGAATTTCTTAATAATTAATAAGAATTAATTCGTTGTATTAACAGTCCTTCCTATATATAATCTTAATGTCAGTTATAATTAGGAGGATATATTAAATGAAAACTAAATTACCAATAGCACTATCAAATAAACATGTACATCTTTCACAGGCAGACATAGACGTATTGTTCGGCGAAGGATATGAGTTGACACCAATAAAGGACTTGTCTCAGCCAGGTCAGTATGCATGCGACGAAAAAGTTGATCTTGTTGGACCTAAGAGAACAATCAAGGGAGTAAGAGTACTTGGACCTGCAAGAAAAGAGTCACAGGTTGAAGTATCACTTTCAGACGGATTCACTTTGGGAACAGAGGTTCCAATCAGGGAATCAGGAAAGCTTGATGGAACTCCTGGAGTCAAGCTGGTTGGACCTAAAGGCGAAGTTGAGCTGGAGAAAGGTCTTATAGCAGCCGGAAGACATATACACATGCACACGGACGATGCAAAGGAATTCGGAGTTGAAGACAAGCAGATAGTAAGCATCAAGACTGTTGGAGAAAGAGCTCTTGTATTCAAGAATGTACTTATTAGAGTAAGCCCTTCATATGCCCTTGAAATGCACGTTGACGTAGAAGAAGGAAATGCTGCAGGCGTTAAGAACTGTGATTTGGTAGAGCTTATCAAATAATTGAATTAAAAAATAAATGGAGTGATTCAAATGGAAAACATAGCTTCTTATATTGATCATACCATCTTGAAGCCTGATACA
The DNA here is from genome assembly GCF_900142005.1 of Dethiosulfatibacter aminovorans DSM 17477. GTDB lineage: Bacteria > Bacillota > Clostridia > Tissierellales > Dethiosulfatibacteraceae > Dethiosulfatibacter > Dethiosulfatibacter aminovorans. The sequence continues at coordinate 58,468 of NZ_FQZL01000012.1, read as the reverse complement.
AATATTGATCAGGTGAAGAAAGTATGTGAGGAAGCCAGGGAATACAAGTTTGCATCGGTATGTGTCAATCCCTATTACGTGAAGGCCGTCAAGGACTTTTTGGAAGGCAGCGATGTAAAGGTTACATCTGTAATCGGATTTCCCCTTGGATGCACAATGAAGGAAGTAAAGGCATTTGAAACTAAAATGGCAGTCATGGCAGGTGCTGATGAACTTGACATGGTTATAAACATTGCCGCTCTTAAAAATAAAAGTTATGATGTTGTCCTGGAGGACATACAAGCGGTTGTTGAAGCTTCCGAAGGTATGACTGTAAAGGTGATCATAGAGACATGCCTTCTGACAGACGAAGAAAAGGTGAAAGCCTGCGAACTTTCTGTAGAGGCAGGAGCAGATTTTGTTAAGACTTCAACAGGATTCAGCACCGGAGGTGCTACCGAGGAAGATGTAAGACTCATGAAGGAAACCGTAGGCGACAGGGCAAAGGTCAAGGCGTCCGGTGGAATCAGAGACTACAGCAAGGCTGTTCAACTTGTATTTGCCGGTGCCGAGCGACTGGGGGCCAGTGCTTCAGTGGCTATAGTTACTGAAAAGGAAGCAGACGGCGAAGGATACTAAAATTATAGATTGTTAAAATACATGCAAGATAGCATTGAAAATCATAAGTATTTTCGATGCTATTTTTTGTTGAAATACTAAGATTGTATGAAAAATCCCTTAATGATTGGAACTTTAAGAATTAATAAGCGTCAAAGAAGTATCAACCAAATTAGAATTGGTTTGAAAAGACATTATTAGATTAGGAGGCAGTTATGAAGAAAATTGCAATAATTACGTTGTTGTTTATAGTGATAGCAACAATGGGAGGATGCCAGAATTCATCCGGAGAACAGGAGATAGACAAACCTGAGGAGCTTGAAACACCATCTGAAGAAAACAACGAAGGAGCAGAAGAAGGATATAATACTTCACCAACTGATGACATCAAAGAAGGTGAAACTATCACTAGAGGCGAAATAATGCAGTTTGAAGGAGAATATATTCATATTATTTCAGGCGATATAGTCGAGGTCTTTGAATATGATCAGAGACAAGAAAATGATTTTTACTTAGGCCAAGAAGTATCACTAATTAAGGGAGATGGATTTAACACCCTGGAGCCAGTAATAAAAGATGATTTCAAAATGACATATAATAATATGGGGATGCCGATTGATACCATATCTGGAGAGGTTATTGGTACAGAAGAAAAAACTTTAATGATTTTGAGTAACAATACGGAAGTAACGTTTAAAACTTATGAGACTGCAAACATTGAGGAAGGTACAAATATAACAGTTTTTGCCATGAGTCTGGATAAGGATTTACAGACAGTAATCACAATTCTCAATGAAGACAGCAAACTATCATTAACAGTAACAGACATCCAGCGTGGTGAAAATGGGGAAATGCTTCTGTCAATGAAAGATGTCGATGATGGTGAATACATCGTTAATGCGAGCGGTTGTATGCTGGAACTAAACATGTCTGAAATTGCACTTGGAGACGAATTGACAGTTTATCATAATGGCGTTATGGAAAGTTGGCCAATGCAAGTTGATACAGTTATGCTAAGAAAATAGGAATTCAACTTAAAATATAAAAAACAAAATCAAAATATCAAATTTTTTGTGAAATTTGATATTTTTTTTATGTTTTGTTGATATAATTGTTGTATAAAAAGGAAGGATGCATTACGGAGGTAGATATGAAACTGGAACTAAAGCTGTTCGGAATACCGGAAATAATGTTGAATGGCAAAAGAACGGAATGGTCGTTTAAAAAGGCAGAAGCGCTTGTAATATATCTTTATATGATGAAATCTGCATTTAAGAGTGATATAGCAGACATGTTGTGGGGAGATACACTTAACCAGGAAAAAACCATGCAGAACTACAGAAATTGCATATATACCATCAGAAGAGCTTTGGGTAAGGATATTTTTATTAAAAAGTCAGGCGGGATAATATGCTTGAATGATTCATATAGGATAACAAGCGATTATGACAACCTGGTATCGGGGAAAATATCAGTAGTGGATATAGAAGACGTTGAATTCATGAAATCGTATTTCTTGAAGGAAAGCAGTCTATTCAATGAGTGGCTTGATGAGAAGAGGAATGAAACCAGGTCTTTTATTATTGAAAACTCTATAGCTGTTATTGAAGATGAAATAAGCAATGGCGAACTGGATAATGCTGAAAGGATAGCTCTTAAGGTTATGGAGCTTGACGAATTCGATGAAAGGACATATGAACTTTTAATACAAATATACGATGCTAAGGGCCAATTTGGGAAGATTATCGACCTGTACAATTGTCTGGAAAATCTATTCAGGGAAGAGCTCGCGATTGCTCCAAGTCCTTCAATAAAGAACTTGGTTGAAGCGGCTAGAATCAACAGGGACAGGATTCAAAAGAAAAACAGTTACGGTGAAACCGAAAAATCCGAGATAAGACTTTATGGAAGAAATAAGGAGAGGAGTTCCATAAGGCATGAAATCCAGTGTTTTTCGGAAGATCATGAAGCTAGTTCAATTATTGTAAAAGGTGAAGAAGGGATAGGCAAGACAAGTCTTGTTGACTCTTCAACATATAAAGTTTCTTCAAAGGCAAATATTTACAGGACTCAATGCTACAGAGCTGAAAGAAATTTCATACTGAAGCCTTGGTATTCAGTAATACAGAACATTTCAAGAAATTTTAGAGATGTTATTGAAACATTGCCACTAAATATAGTTGCTCCTTTGGTCACTGTTTTTCCATTTCTTAGAACTGATAAAATCATGAATGACATGGAAGTAGATAATATTATATTTTCCAACTATGAAGTTATAGAAAGGGAGGTGGTCAATCTTCTTTTAAAGATAATCGAGAACAAGAAGATCATTATAATTTTTGAAGACATTCAGTGGATAGATGATGTAAGCCTTTCCTTGATCAGAAATATTCTTCAAATGGATAAAAACAGGTCGCTTTTTCTACTTATGACGGCAAGGACGCCTTTCCCGGAAAAAATTGACGGTATGATATATGACATGGAAAGATCAGGATATCTTTCGGTGATAAATCTTGACAGATTTTCAAAGGAAGAGACGATTGAAGCTGCAAGATATATTTCACCTGATATTGAACTTGATGAAAATGAGGCGGATAGGTTGTATCTTGAAACGGAAGGAAACCCTTTTTATATCAAGGAAGTGTTGAGCAGTTTTATTGAGAATGGAATGTTTAACAATCTGACTTCTAATATAAAAAGCTTGCTCCACCAGAGAGTCAGCATACTTAATGATGAGGAAAAGAAGATACTGGAAATCATATCTGTACATTTTGACGGTGTAAGATTGGCGTTTTTGATGAATCTATCACTGACTGATGAAATCAAGCTTGTAAACATATTAGAAAAACTTATTGAGAGCAATCTTGTAGTTGAAAGGTATGAAAACGATGATATAGTATATCAATTTTCTCACATGAAGATTCAGGAATACGTATATGCGGAAATGTCCCGTGCAAAGAAGAAAATTCTACATGGAAAGTCGGCGTCAATATTCGAAGACATGTTAAGGGACAATGGGAGAGAATCCTTCTATTATTCAAAGATTATATATCATTATGAAAAATCTGGAAATATTGCCAAGTTTATAGAATATACAATAAAGTATCTTTATAATCACCTATGCGTAGCTCATGAATTCTTCCCGGTTTTTGAAAAACAATATGAAACGAAAGTAAAGATAGAGAGTGAAAACATAGAGCACCATTTTTCAAGGATAGCAAAATGGGTAGAAAATGTAGATCTTGATTTGATGGAAATAGAAACGAAAAATCAGATATCAATGTTTTATCATATGATTGGCAGATACTATATCAGGATGGGTGAGTATGACAAGGGAAAGACATATATCGAAAAACTCAAAATGCTGAACAGCGTAAAAATAAAACAAATCGACAAAAAAAATATCATTAAAGCCAACAGACAGCTTGTGTGCATTTACATGAATAGATTTGATCAAGATGATTTGGGCAGAATTGTTGAGGAGTCTCTTGAACTTGTCAAGGATGAGTGTGATGAAGAAAAAGCCATATGGTACAGGCTTAAGGGTTATCATGGAATAATGACAGGTGAAATTGAAAAGGCAAGGGAATATTTGGCTGATTCCATAAGGATTTTCGAGAATTCAACTGAAATCAATAAATATATTGTCAATCTTGCCGCGTCGCACAACTGGATGGGTGAAACATACAGGATAGAAGGAAGATATCCAGATGGCAGTAATCATTACGAAAGGGCGATATCTCTATGTGAAGAAAGTGAAACACTTGGGGGAACTCCCATATTTTATGCAAATTACGGACAGTATCTCTTTGAAATGGGAAAGTCCGATGATTCAAGGGTGTTATTCGAAAAATCATTGGAATTGTATAAAATGACGGATTCGCTCTGGGGCAAGTCGATACCTTACTCATATCTGGCGAGAATGGATTTTGACATGGGAAAATATGACAGTGCAAAGTCATATATTGAAAAAAGTATTATGTATTCAAAAAAACTGAAAAGCAGCTATGAAAAAGGAATATGCAGAAATTGTGCAGAGTATATAATAAAAAGACTAAACGGAGAAATTTGTACAGGGGCAAGTGAAATCAAGTCGGTTCTAGAAAAATATCTCCAAATTAGTATAAAATCAACAGTGAAATAGTGATTTAAGATGAATAGTCAAATACATAATTATCAAAATGTCAAATTCCTATAGGAATTTGATATTTTTTTTTATATTTCTTTTATGGCCAATGAGTACAATAAAGACAAATAAACAATCATTTGGAGGAATAAAATGAACAAATCAATACTGGATGAAAGAGTACAGTTGGATCAAGGCAAAGGCACCGCAACAGTTGTCCTGGATGGAGACAATCTTACTATACAGGATGTTGTAAATGTAGCGAGAAACAACTACAAGGTGGAAATATGCGAAGCCAGCAGGAAAAAAATCATAGAGATCAGAAAACATATTGACGAAAATTGGATTACGGATGATGCACCACCTGTGTACGGGTTCAATACAGGAGTAGGAAAGTTGAAGGATTACAATATTTCAGCTGAGGACAACAACAGGTTCCAGAAGAATATTGTAATGTCACACTGTGGAGGAGTAGGAGAGCCGGCATCTGAAGAGGTTGTGCGGGCTACGATGGTTGTGAGGCTCAATGCATTTTGCCAGGGGGTCTCAGGACTTAGAATGGAGACTGTTGAAAGGCTTGTGGATCTTCTGAACAAGGGAGTGCATCCTGTAATTCCTGTGCAGGGTTCCGTTGGAGCATGCGGAGATCTTGCTCCCCTAGCCCACATGACATCTGTAATGATCGGATACGAAGATGCAGAGGCGTATTTTGAGGGCGAAAGAATGAGTGCACCCGAGGCACTTGAGAAAGCCGGGCTGGCGAAGGAGTTTGAGCTAAAGGCAAAGGATTGTCTTGCTCTGATAAATGGAACAACCATGTTTGCAGGTATGGCTGCTCTGAATGTAGCAGATGCGGAGGAGCAGCTTGCTACGGCTGAAATCTCGGCAGCATTAAGCCTTGAAGCCGTAAGGGGGGAGCTTGCCGCTTTTGACGAGAGAATACACCTGGTAAGGAAGCAGGATGGACAGATCAAGGTTGCAGAAAACATCAGAAGACTGGTTGAGGGTAGCAAAAGAACAACGGAAGAGGCAAGAAAAGTGCATCTCAAGGATGATGTGCTTCACCCAAATTACCAGCCAAGAGTACAAGATCTTTATTCCTTGAGATGCTTGGCACAGGTACAGGGGGCGTGCAGAGACAATTTTGATTATGCAAAAGGCCTTATAGAGAAGGAGATAAATGCTGCAACAGATAATCCTCTTGTATTTTGGAATGAAGAGACACAAAATCTTGATTTTATAAGTGGTGGCAATTTTCACGGAGAGCCTATTGCCTTTGCAATGGATATAATATCGATGTCTTTAGCTGAGATAGGAAATATATCGGAAAGGAGGATATTCAGTTTATGTGACAATACCCTTAGCTATGGCCTGCCTCCGATGCTTGTAGGAGAACCAGTAGGGCTTAACTGCGGATATCCTGTAATTTCATGTGCTGCAGCAGCTCTTGCATCTGAAAATAAGACATTATGCTTCCCTGCAAGTGTTGACACAATACCTACCAAGAGCAATCAGGAAGATCATGTCAGCATGGCTCCCTGGGCATGCAGGAAGCTTCAGCAGATAATAGGCAACTTGAACAGGATACTTGGAATAGAATTCTTGCTGGCAGCAAGAGGGATATACATTACAGAGAAACACCTTGGCCAGTTTGAGCTGGGAAGGGGAACAAAGGCGGCTTACGATCTGTTGCGGGAAAGAATACCTTTCACTAATGACGATTCATACATGCCTAATCAGTCCAAGGCTGCAATAGAATCGGTTGAAGACAAATCCATATTGAATGAAGTTGTAAGGGAGGTAGGTGCATTTTAAAGAAACTTGTTAAAGATACTTGGAAAAATCAGTAAAAGTAGCGGAGGATAGGCAGATGCTTAAAGATTTCAATGAAAAAGTTGATAGAAGAAACACTAATTGCTTTAAATGGGATAAACTTCATGAGAAATATGGTAAAGAGGATGTAATTTCAATGTGGATTGCCGATATGGAATTCAGAGCACCTGAAAAAGTGATTGCCAGCATTGTAGAAAGGGCAAAACATGGCATATATGGATACACTTTCAGAGATGACAAATACTATAATACCATATCGGAATGGATGAAAAAGAGACATGATTGGAATATTGAAAATGACTGGATAGTTTTTAGCCCTGGGATAGTACCGGCATTGAGTTTTTGTGTATCATGTTTTACAAATGTTGGTGATGGAATAATAGTTCCTTCGCCAGCATATCCTCCCTTCTTTAATGCAGTAAAAGATCAAGGCAGAATAGTTGTTGAAAGTTGTTTGAAATACGAAGGAACCAGGTACAGTATTGATTTTAACGGATTGAACCGAAGTGTAAAGTTGATGAATCTAGAAATGGAAAAAAATGAAACAGAAAAGAAAGTTAAGATGATATTTCTATGCAACCCGCACAATCCAACAGGTAGAGTATGGACAAAAGATGAACTTTGCAGGATTGGAGAATTCTGTCTGGAAAACGACATACTTATTGTTTCTGATGACATACATTCCGATATTGTATACGAGGAAAATCAATATACTCCAATTGCTAGTATTTGCAAGGAGTTTGAAGATATTACCATAACATGTATTTCACCAGGAAAGACTTTCAGCATGACAGGACTTGCAACATCTTCAATTATTATACCCAACATCGAATTGAGAAAAACTTTTACCAAGATGGTTGAATCCTATGAACTTGACGGGGGAAATGTTTTTGGAATGGTTGCTTCTACTGCGGCATATGAGCATGGAGAAGAGTGGCTGATTCAACTTCTCAAGTATCTGGAAACTAACCGTAATTATATGCTTGATTATTTTGAAACAAATATCAAAGAAATCAAACCCATAAAGCCTGAAGGAACATATCTTGTGTGGCTTGATTGCAGCGGCTTGGGCTTGAGTGGAGCAGAACTAATGGATTTTTTTGTCAGCAAGGCAGGTATTGCAGTAAATCCCGGCATATCATTCGGCGAACATTCGGATCAGTTTGTCAGGATGAATATCGGGTGTACATTTGAACAGTTAGAGTCAGCATTGTCAACTCTTGAATATTCAGTAAGGAATTTATAAAAAAATGAATTAATGGGAGGAAGAAATGAATAATAAGAAAGAAACAAGCATAACATTGTCAAAGGCTATATTCGTATTTGTATTTTTGTTTGTATCAATGTTGCTTACGATTAAAGTCTTTGGAGGCTCGCCACATATGCCTCTATTGGTTACAGCCATTCTTGCAGCAATAATTGCAGTCAGATCCGGATACGAATGGAGTTATATTGAGGAAGGAATCAAGGAAACCATAAAGATGTCATCACAGGCCATAATAATTATGTTGATCATTGGAACTGTAATAGGAACATGGATTTTGGGAGGAATAGTGCCGACAATGATTTATTACGGTCTTAAAGTATTGTCTCCTGGAATATTCCTGATTGCTACTTGTATAATTTGTTCTGTTGTATCTTTGGCAACAGGAAGTTCATGGTCTACAATTGGTACGTTGGGAGTGGCTCTTACAGGAGTTGGAATAGGTCTTGATGTGCCTGTTGGAATGACTGCGGGAGCAATTATTTCAGGAGCGTATTTCGGAGACAAGATGTCTCCTCTATCAGATACTACGAATCTTGCACCTGCTATGGCTGGAGCACAGCTTTTTGATCATATCAAGCACATGGTTTACACTACAGGTCCCAGCTATGCAATTGCATTAGTCGTATTTGGAATTCTTGGGATGAAATTTGCCGGTAAAGATTTGGATGCAGCTACAATCAATCTCTATCTTGATACCATAAGCGCCAATTTCAATGTATCACCAATAATGTTCCTTCCACCTGTATTAATAATAATTATGGTGGTCAAGAGAATACCTGCATTGCCTGGATTGGTTGGAAGTTCCCTCTTGGGATGCATATTCGGAGGATTGTTCCAGGGAGCAAGCATATCTCAAATGATTGCATCGGCGCATTACGGGTACTCAATTGAAACAGGTGTGGAAGTAATTGATACACTTTTCAACAGAGGTGGATTGAATAGCATGATGTGGACGGTTTCGTTGATTCTCATTGCACTGTCTCTTGCAGGTATAATTGAAAAATCAGGAATGATCAAGGTTATTGCAGAAAAAATATTGACATATGCAAAATCAGACAGATCAATAATTACAGCTACTTTGATCACTACAATTTTCACTAATTTTGCAACAGGTGTTCAATATGTGGCCCTTGTATTGCCGGGAAGAATGTACAAGGATGTATATCGCGACAAAGGACTGCATCCTAAGAATCTTTCAAGAGCCTTGGAGGATACGGGAACTCTGGTCGCTCCACTTGTTCCGTGGAGTACTGATGCAGCCTTTATAACAGGAGCTTTGGGAGTAAGTCCTTTTGCCTATGTTCCCTTCTGCATGCTCAATCTAATCAATCCGATAATTGCAGTGATCTATGCACAACTTGGAATTACAATTGTGAAGATGGATGAGGAAGAAAAGACCGAATCAATTTAATAAGTATATTTGAATATAAATGGAAAGCAGGGAAGACTTAATGTTTTCCCTGCTTAGTACAGAAATGTCAGTAAAGGTGATATATGGATATAAAACACTGTAATCAATTCAAGTGTTTTAAATAACAAAAAATAGACTTAGGGAGGAACGAAATGGATTTTGTAGGTTTAATAAATACTCTTGTAGGGTATTTGTGGGGTACTCCACTTCTGGTAACACTTTTTGGAGCAGGAATTTATTTCACTGTAAGAAGTAAATTTTGGCAATTCGTACATTTAAGATATTCAATCAAGCAAATTGCCAATTCATTGAAACCCAAAAAAGATGACAGCAGTGGAATGCTTTCGTCCTTCGAGGCTGTTGCTACAGCTTTAGGTTCAGCAGTAGGAGTTGGCAACATAGCTGGAGTTGCAAGTGCGATAGCATTGGGAGGACCGGGAGCTCTTTTCTGGATGTGGGTTTCTGCCTTGGTTGGCATGGCTACCAAGATGGTTGAAATCACATTGGCTTTGCATTATAGGGAGAAGAATGAAAATGGCGATGCTTATGGTGGACCCACGTATTACATGGAAAAAGGATTTAAGGAGAAAAAGTATTTTGGGTGGAAAGTCTTGGCTACCGTATTTGGATTGGGAATACTGAGTGATTATTTTCTTGGAATGTCGGCATATACAGTTTCTGAAGCTGTATCTTCAGTATTTGGTATAAATCAAATTATGGTTGCTGTAGTATTTGCCATTGCCTTGACAGCAGTTGTTCTTGGAGGAATAAAAAGATTGGGAAAAGTCTTGTCTGTAGTTGTTCCCTTCATGTGTATTTTGTATTTGATTGCAGGGATCATAATTATCCTCAAGGATGCAGCTTCTCTTCCATCAAGTTTTGCTTTAATATTTCAAAGTGCTTTTAAACTTTCAGCTGCTATTGGTGGTTTTGCCGGAGCCAGCGTGGCACTTGCTTTTAGAACCGGACTTGCAAGGGGTGTATATTCCAATGAAGCCGGATGGGGTACAGCAGCCATGATACATTCAACTGCAAAGGTTAAACATCCTGTTGAACAGGGAGTTATGGGAGTAGTTGAAGTTTTCATAGATACAATTATAGTCTGTACAGTTACTGGACTTGTTATAATAAATACAGGAGCATGGTCGTCTGGTCTTTCGGCAGCCCCCTTGGCAATTGAAGCCTTTGAAATTGGTCTTGGCAGTTTTGGTCCGATGATACTGGTTCTTGCAATATTCCTTCTTGGATGGACTTCAGTTACTGCAAAATATACAAATTATGAAATTGTATTGAGACACATATTTGGAGTTAATGAAAAAACACTTAAAATAATTCTTAAGCTCTTCAGGTCCTGCGTAGCAATTCCCGGACTAATGCTTACCATTATCAAAGTGAATTTTGACATATCATCATCAGTAATATGGCTTTTTGCAGATCTTGTAACAGGACTTCCTACACTAGTGAATATCATTTCACTTTTGTTGCTTAGTGGAAAATTCTTTGAACTTCTGAAAGATTACAATGACAGGAATTTTGGAAGGCTTAAAGGAAGTGAAGGAAGGTCATCGATTAGACTTTTCTACGATGAAGATATTGTATAGTACAAACAAAACTAAAGCTTTTATCGAGTAATATTACGACAGTGCTGAATAACTTGAATAAAAAATAGATCCAAGGGGTCAAATAAATGAAGCTACTCATAACCGGATTGTTATCCGGTTATTGAGTAGCTTTCATGATTTCTTATTGTATTAGTTGTACCTTGCCATGAAGAACTTTTCATCTACTTCAAGAGCAGCTTCTGCAAGCTTCTTGAACTGGTTCTGGTCTATTTCCTTGGTGTTTATTATGTAATACTCCCTGAAGTGAATCTCTTCTTCTATTACATCCTTGAAAATATTTTCTACTTTCTGCACCATATCTTTGTCTTCAGAGTGGATTCTTGCGTAGTATTTACCTGTAAGAAGAGTTCCGTCAAACTCAATGGATTTGTTGAAGTCAGATGGATAGCTTGCGTGGCTGCCTGTAGCCACGTCTATTATATCCTGTACAACTGCATTTGCTGTGGGAAATTTTCCTGCTCCCTGGCCGTAGAACTTGAGATCTCCAATTGTTTCCCCAGCTAGACCTGCTATATTGAAGTTGGAAGTTACGCTGCCTGTAAGCTCACTCTGAGTATAGAGCACTGGCTGTACACTTGCGCAGTACTTGCCGTCTTCCTTAACTGAATTTGCCAGCATCTTCAGTGTAAGGTTTTGCTTTTTGAAGTAGTCTATGTCGTGCTTTGAAATATTTCTGATACCGAATGAATAAATGTCCTCCAGAGGAACTATGGACTCGTAGGCTATTGAAGACAGTATGTTGATCTTGTTCTTGATGTCGATTCCATCGATATCGGCAGATGGATCAGCTTCTGCATATCCCTTGCTTTGTGCAAGCCTCAGTATATTGTCGAATTCGTAATTGTTTTCATACATATTATATAGTATGAAGTTTGTTGTTCCGTTAAGGATGCCGTCCAGTTTTGTAACGTCATCAATTCTCATTGCTTGTTTTAGAGATTTGATGATCGGTATTCCGCCGCCGACACTTGCTTCATAAAGAAGTATTGCATTGTTTTCTTCTGCCAGTTTGTTGAAGTCTTTAAGGTGCTTGGCAACAACGGCTTTGTTTGCAGTTACGACATGTTTTCCTGATGATAAAGCTTTGCTGATAAATTTAAATGCGGGATTAATTCCGCCCATTACTTCTACAATCAAATCTATTTCATCATTTTCTAGAACATCCGCAGGGTTTGTTGTCATAATGTCCATAGTTACTTCCGACTGGTCTTTAACCAGAATCTTGACAACCTCCAGATCTTTCAAGAATTTCTTGTTTTTACCATTTGATATTATTTCGTAGACGCCTGAACCGACAGTTCCGCATCCCAATAAACCGATTTTCATTAAGTCCTCCTCTGTTTCTGTAAAAAAAACACTTGTAATTATATGTTGAACAGTATATCATAGATAGGAGTATATATCAATGTTTAAATTAACAGATTATTCGGAGGAAATAATGGTATTAAAATACGAAAGCACTAGGAATAAAAATATAAATGTGAATCCCTCAGAGGCAGTAGTTAAAGGCCTTTCAGATGATGGTGGATTGTTTGTTCCGAGAGAAATCGAAGAACTGGGACTTGATCTTCAAGAAATGTGCAGTCTTGGATTTCATGACACGGCCAAAAAAATCCTGAGTCTCTTTTTCGCGGACTTTTCAGAGGAACAAATCAATGATTCTGTAATGAATGCTTATGACAGCAAATTTGACAGTAAAGATATAGTGCCTGTTGAAAAGGTGGGAGACAGATTCATAATGGAACTCTTCCACGGATCTACAATTGCCTTTAAGGATATAGCTCTTTCAATACTGCCGTATTTGATGAAAAAAGCTCAGTCAAACTGCAAAATGAAGGAAGACATAGTAATCCTTACTGCAACATCAGGAGATACGGGAAAAGCGGCTCTTGAAGGATTCAAGGATGTAGAGGGAACAAAGATAATAATATTCTATCCAAATGACGGAGTAAGTCCCGTTCAGGAAATGCAGATGGTTACTACAGAAGGAGACAATACCCATGTAGTTGCAGTTGAAGGAAACTTTGATGATGCCCAGTCGGCAGTCAAAGAAATATTCAATGACCTGGAGTTGAGGGAAAAGCTTGGCGATATGGGGATGAAGTTCTCTTCTGCCAATTCAATAAACATAGGCAGGCTTGTGCCTCAGATTTCATATTATTTCACTACTTATGCAGACCTTGTCAAAAAGAATGAAATACAGATTGGAGATGAAATCAATTTCGTAGTGCCAACTGGAAACTTTGGAAACATACTTGCCGGCTTCTTTGCAAAGCTATTGGGACTTCCTGTAAACAAGCTTATATGTGCTGCAAATGAAAACAATGTACTTTACGATTTCCTTACTACGGGAGTCTATGATATAAACAGGGAATTCAAGAAGACCATGTCTCCGTCAATGGATATATTGATTTCAAGCAATCTTGAAAGACTTCTATATTTTATGAGCAACAAGGACAATGAGTATATAGCAGAATTGATGAACCAGCTTAAGACGGAAAAGAGATATGAAGCAAATGATGAAATAAAGGCGAAGATCAAGGAGCAGTTCTGGAGTTCATACTGTTCGGAAGATGATACTACAGATACGGTGAAGAAAGTATATGAAGAGTTCGGATACGTACTGGATACACATACTGCTGTTGCATATAAGGTTTATGAAGATTATCTGAAGGAAAACAAGGATGATTCAAAAACGGTAATCCTTTCAACTGCAAGTCCGTTCAAGTTTACTGGAAGTGTTTACAGGTCTCTCTTTGGAGATACTGACATGAAGGAACTCGACCTTATTAAGGAACTGTCTGACAAGACAGGCATCAAGGTGCCGGTACAGATAGATGGTCTTGGTGAAAGAAAGATCCTTCACAACAGACTTTGTACACCGGCATCTATGGACAAGGAAATATTGGACATATTAAGAGAGGGAAAGTAATGTTTGAAATAAGAATACCTGCAACAACTGCGAATCTGGGACCTGGATTTGACTCTCTCGGTGCTGCGCTTACGATGTATGCAACATTGACATTTGAAGAAGGCGACAAGAAACTGGAATTAACAGGTTGTGATGAAAAATACAATAATGAGGAAAATCTGATTTATACTTCATATGTAAAGACATTCGAAATATATGGAGAAAAAGTTAAAAATGTAAAAATAGGAATCAAGTCGGACATACCACCTTCAAGAGGCCTTGGAAGCTCGGCTGCCTGTGTGGTTGGAGGGGTGGCAGGTGCCTTGCACATGATGGGAAAAGAAATAAGGAAAGACAATCTTCTTGATATTTCAACCATAATTGAAGGACATCCGGATAATGTTTCACCTGCTATTTATGGAGGACTTACAGCTTCGCTTAAATATGGAGACAGGGTGTTTACAGAGATATACGAAGTAAATGAAGAAATAGTGTTTTATGCATTCATACCTGATTTCTCATTGGCGACTTCAGATTCAAGAAAAGCCTTGCCTGAAAATGTTAAATTCAATGATGCAACCTTTAATGTGTCGAGAATACCGCTTCTATTAAGGGGTTTTGAAAAAAATGACAAGGAACTTATAAAGGTATCTATTGAAGATGTTCTCCATCAGCCTTACAGAAAAGGTCTTATTGATGAATATGAGGAGGTAGTTCAGGTATGCAATGATTGCAATGGACATGCTGTATATTTAAGCGGTGCCGGTCCTACAATAATGTGCATATCAGATGAAGCTGGAAACAGGGATTCTCTGGAAAACAGCACGACGGAATTCAGAAACAATTGGAAAGTCAGGGAATTGAAGATAGACAGAGAAGGAATACAAATAATAAGGAGTTGATTTTTTGATTAAAAAATATCTTATAGTAAACAAAAAAATACTGCCTGATGTATACGAAAAAGTAATTGAAGCCAGAAACATGATCAATGAGAACAGGGTGAAGGGAATCAGTGAAGCGGTAAAGAAGGTTGGCATAAGCAGAAGTACTTATTATAAGTACAAAGACTTTGTATTTGCACCATCAGAAGATTCTGTAGGCAGAATGGCCATATTCGGAATCATGCTTTCACACAAGAGAGGAGTTCTTTCAGCAGTTCTCAACTCCATCTCCGACCACAATGCAAATATACTGACGATCAATCAGAACATCCCGGTTAATGGACAAGCCAATGTTACATTATCATTGGATATTTCGGGAATAGATACCAGCCTTGAAGAAATGATAGACTTTTTAAAGAGTATAGACGGAGTATTATCCGTAAAACTTATATCAATCGAATAGACTGAAGTATTTGAATCAATAATCGAATAATAATGAAAAAAGCCGTCTTTTTAACCCGAAGACGGCTTTTATATGACCTATATAACATGAGTCGTTCTCCAATTATGAATAACAGCTCCCTACTCCGTCGGCACGAAAATCCTTGACTTATGAGGAAGATTTACGAGCCTCCAAGTCGAGACCTCGCTGTTATTCATAATTGCTTCACTGTTCTGAATTATTATTCTGGGTATAAGAGGTTTTCTTCTTTGATATCAATCAATACCTCTTCAAGATATTTCTTAGCCTCGTATTTTGCCATGGGAAGGCTCATGTCGTGATAGTTACCGCAGGAAACGGCATCGCATCCTGGAATCTCTCCTTCGTAGTCGGCAATGAATTGGAACATTTCAACGAGAATGGGGACTATGTCCTTTGAGGTACGGTCTCCCTTGAGGATAAGGTAGAAACCGGTCCTGCATCCCATTGGACCGAAATATATTGTATCATCGTTGTAGATTTCATGATTCCTAAGGAAGGTGGCTCCCAGGTGTTCTATGGCGTGAAGCTCCCCTGTGTTGATGACAGGCTCCCTGTTGGGTACTTTCATTCTTATGTCATATGTAGTAATGAATGCATCGTTGACAACATCCTTTCTTGAAACGTAAACTCCTCTAATGAGCTTTTCGTGATCTATTTGAAAACTCTCTATTTTTTTCATACTGTCCTCCTGGAAACATATTTTGTGTAGTGATTTATAATTAAAGCAATCTTGTCTAATCTGATTATAGAATAATTTTGTTAATATTGCAAAAGAGAATTCCTTAAACCCAGGTATTCAAGGGATTGGGAATTTTTGCCTTGTTGATTTTTTTGAACTACATGGCATACATGCTTTGACATGGACTCAAACAGGGAATATAATTGTCCTTGTGATGGAAATATAAATGCAATAATCGAATCGATTATGATTAAGCATTTTGAAATAAAACTTATGCGAGGATAAGATGACTAAACGACTTTTTGAAGAAAATGTATATTTAAAGGAAACCAATTGCAGAATAATTGGAAAATCCGAAGTGGAGGGGAAGAAGCTTGTAGAGCTTGATGGCACCATATTCTTTCCTGAAGGCGGAGGACAGCCTTCCGATACTGGAACAATAGGAGAAGCAAATGTCCTATATGTATTTGAAAAAGGAGAAAGGATATACCATCAGGTGGATGTATTCCCCGAAGGTGAGGTTGTGAAATGCATACTTGACTGGAAGAAAAGGCTTGACCATATGCAACAGCATTGCGGTGAGCATATCCTGTCAGGTGTTATGCTAAAGGAATATGGTTTTCACAACAAGGGATTCCACATGGGAGAAGATTATATAACCATAGATATCGATGCCAAGAGTGTTACTGATGAAATGATCAAGAATATTGAACTGAAATGCAACGAGGCAATCTATGAAAACAGAAATATTGAAATTATAACTGTGGACAGTGTTGAAAAGGCAAGGGATTATCCAATAAGAAAAATGCCGGATATAGATGAAGATATCAAAATCGTCAATATAGTGGATACTGACTGCGTAGCCTGCTGTGGAACTCATCCGTCAAAAACAGGCGAGGTAGGACTTGTAAAGATTTTAAGAACTCAGAAATACAAGGGGATGACAAGAATATTCTTCAAATGCGGAATGAGGGCCTTTGAGGATTTTCAAAGGGAGCATGAAATTATATCTACTCTCAACAGGAAATATTCTTCAGACCTTGATACTCTAATCGATAGAAATGACAAGGAAACCATGAAGATGGACGAGATGAAGAATGATTTGAAAAGTTTGAGGAAACAGTTGTCAAAATATGATGCAAAAACCCTGATGGAAGAAGCTGAAGGTGAAAAAATATCAAAGCTGTTCGAATACAAGACGGCGGAGGAACTTGACAATATAGTTTCTGAACTTGCTGACATGGGAAGCTTTGAGATTATTCTTTCATCAGGAAAGGACAAAAGGATAGTATATGCAAACAATACAGACAACGGCAACAGCTGCGGCAAGATATTCAAGGAAAACATTAAGGATTACAATGGCAGGGGCGGTGGAAAGAACGAGCGGGCTCAAGGGTCCTTTGCAGACAAGGAAGATTTGATCAAGTTCCACAATTTCCTTAAAACTTTGTAATTGACAAGGCACTGGCGTGAATGTATAATTATGAATAGTAAGTTTAACTGAATACTTTTGTATTATTCAAGTGTGTCAATTCTAAGGCTTTGCTAAGAAAGTCACACCGATAGGGTATGTTTGGAAACAGACATATCTCCCGTGTTTGGAATGAATAATTATATTTGATTTTCTATGGCAGTATAGAAGATTTAACGTGTATAATTTGCGGGCATTCCTTAGGGGATGTCCGTTTTTTATAGCAACCATTATCATAATTTGGAGGAGAATTAGATGAAGAAAAAAGTATTATTAATGCTTGTACTGGTTATAAGCATGGTGATGTATGTTGGATGTTCACCAGCAGAGACAGTTGAAGAACCGGCAGAAGATGTCGAACCACAAGAAGAAGCAAATGCGGATGCAGATTCGGAGCCTGCAGCAGAACTGGAGGGAGATCTTGTGATTTACCATGCAGGAAGTCTTTCAGTGCCATTCGGTGAAATGGAAGCTGAATTCGAAGAAATGTATCCCAATGTTGATGTACTCAGGGAGCCTGCAGGTAGTAGAAGTTGCGCCAAGAAAATATCAGAACTCGGCAAAGAAGCACACATAATGGCATCAGCCGATTATACTGTAATCGACAACCTTCTTATTCCTGACTTTGCTGATTTCAACGTATTGTTCGCAAAGAATGAAATGGTTATCGCTTATTCTGAAACAAGCCAGTATGCTGATGAAATCACTAGTGAAAATTGGTATGAAATACTTCTGAGAGATGGAGTGAACTACGGACACAGCGACCACAATGCAGACCCCTGCGGATACAGGTCACTTATGGTATACCAGCTTGCAGAAGATCATTACGGAATCGAAGGACTTGAAGCGGAGCTTGATGCCCACTGTCCGGAGAAGAATATCAGACCTAAGGAAACTGACCTGCTTGCAATGATAGAGACGGGAACACTTGATTATTTCTTTATCTACAGATCGGTTGCAGTACAACACGATCTTCCTTTTGTGGAGCTTCCGGAAGAAATCAATTTAAGCAGTGTTGATTTTACTGACTTCTATGCAACAGCAACAGTTGAGGTGGCAGGTTCAGAGCCTGGACAAACCATAACCCAGGTTGGAAAGCCAATAGTTTATGGAGTGACAATTCCAAAGAATACTCCTGATGAAGCTCTTTCAGTAGCTTTTATCAACTATCTTCTTGACAGGGACAAAGGACTTGCGATAATGGACAAGAACGGACAGCCTGTTTTGGATCCATTGGTTGTATATGGAGAAGAAAACCTTAATGAAGGAATCGCAATAGAGAAATAAAAACAAATACCGCTGCCCTCGGGCAGCGGTATATGACTTATGAGGAGTATACATGAAAGGTAAAAGAGATTTGATACATTCGCTATCAATGATTGCAGGAATAATTATTATATTTTTTATTGTTTATCCCATTTTCATACTTGTAAGTACCACTGATTATGAGATTTTGGGAGAAACAATAAGGGACAGCTCAGTAAGGGATGCCATATGGACAAGTTTGTCCACGGGAAGTATCTCTACACTGATTTCAGCATTTCTTGGAGTTCCCCTGGCTTATGTGCTTGCAAGATTTGAATTCAAGGGAAAAAATATAGTTGAGAGCATACTGGACATACCTCTGGTAATACCCCATACGGTGGTGGGTATCATGCTTCTATCAATGCTAAGTCCGAGAAGTGCTGTGGGAAGCATACTGCAATATATAGGTCTTGAGGTGGTGGGAACAAAAAGGGGCATTGTTCTTGCAATGATGTTTGTAAGCCTGCCCCTAATGATATCGAGTGCAAAAAATGCCTTTATGGGAGTATCAGGCAAGATGGAGAATGTATCCAGGTCACTTGGAGCATCGCATATCCAGACAATAAAAAATGTAACATTACCAAATGCATACAGGGGAATACTTACAGGAATGATACTTACCTGGGCAAGGTCCATAAGTGAATTCGGAGCCGTGGTAATTCTTGCATACCATCCAATGATAGCGCCTACTATAATTTTTGACAGGTTCAATTCCTATGGACTTAAGTATTCAAGACCCATTGCACTTTTACTGATAATTATATCTCTTATAATATTCATAGTTTTCAGAATGCTTACATTGAAAGGAGACAGCAATGATTAGACTTAACAATATAAATGTACAGCTGTCCAAATTTGCACTCAAGAATATTGATCTCCATGTCGAAAAGGGAGAGTTTTATTCACTCCTTGGACCGACCGGGTCCGGAAAATCCATGCTCCTTGAAACCATAGCGGGACTTAAGAATGTTAAGAGCGGAAATGTAATCATAGACAAGATAGACAAGACGAAAGAAAAGCCTGAAAACAGGAATATTTCAATAGTATATCAGGATTTTGCACTTTTCCCCAATATGACAGTGGAGGAGAATATCAAATATGGACTTAGATTCAAGGAAAATGATCCAAAATATGAAGAAAATTATTATAACCTAATAAAAATATTCAATATTGAACATATCACAGACAGATACCCGAAGAACTTAAGCGGCGGAGAGAAACAGAGGACTTCACTGGCAAGGGGTCTTGTAGTAGAACCCAAGATACTCCTGTTGGACGAGCCTTTTTCAGCGCTCGACAACCATACAAAGAAGCAGATAATGCAGCAGATGAAGGAAATTCACAAGCAGTTCGATATTACAATTCTTATGGTTACGCACAATTTCAGTGAAGTATATTATCTTGCAGATAAGGTGGCTATAATAGACGATGGAGAAATAATTCAGGTTAATGAAATTGAAAAAGTATTCAATCAACCTGAGAACAAATTTGTTGCTCAATTTACAGGAATGGAAAACATATTCGAAAGAAAGGATATTGAACTTGGCTTGCCTGAAGAATTATCAGGGGACCCATACATATATGCAGGTATAAGGCCTGAAAACATACACCTTGGAAATGAGATTTGCGATTTGGTTTTTGAAGGAACAATAATCGATGTCTACAATAACGGCACCCATCTTGAAGTTACAGTTGAATACAACAACATGAAATTTATAATATTTACAATAAACCAGTTGATGAATACAAGGCTAAAAAATGGAGAGGCCATACAGTTCGGATTCAATAAAAAAGACGTTTGTTATATTAAATAAATCAAATATTTGAGTAATTCGATGAAATGTAATATCAGTAATGACAGCTGATGATATTGAGACGGTTAAACTGTCTCTTTTTTTATAGCATAGTAAAGAAACAGATAGCAATTGCTTTCAAGGAATCCTTTATGGAAATATACTGATAAAATTTAGAGTTTAAAACAATGGATCAGATTTTTATGAAAAAATAAATTATCATGACAATTTCGGCCGCAATCTTGATGACTGTGCCGCCCAGAATGCCTATTAAAGTTCCTATGCCCGAGCGCAGGGACTTTTTTAGTTCTCTGCCGGTCAGTAATTCTATAATTACTGCACCTGTAAAGGGACCTATTATTATCCCAAGAGGCCCCAGGAAAATCAGACCGATAATTGTACCAATAATAGCACCCTTGGCAGCATGCTTGCTGCCTTCAAAGGCCTTTGTGCCTACTGCGGACGCAACAAAATCAACTCCCAGTATGAATGCACAGGCGATTCCCTGGAGGATGAAGAAATTGACATCGAGACATTCAAATTTTGTCATTACTCCATAGATTATCATACCTCCATAGATTATTCCCACTCCCGGTAGAACTGGAAGAACTGTACCGGCAAGACCGATTATGAATAAGATTACAGCAACTATCAAGGCTAATGTATACATGTAGAACCTCCTGAGTATATTATATCATAGGAAATTGAGAAAAAGATTAAATAACATTAGAAGATAAAATTAAGGTAAAACAACATGGCAAAGGTGCATAAAGGGAAGGATTTATGATATAATAATGAAAATAGATTTATCTCAGTCCCGTATAAAACCCATCATTGCAAGGAGCTGTAAAGAGATGGAAACTGGGATATAGTTGCAGAAAAATTTGTAGAACTTAAGAGAGGTATGTTTTGAAAGATAAAATAATAGCAGGGAAAACAATAACTGAGTGGAAAAATAAATATCCGCTTATGAATGATATAATGGGAGCAAATGAAGTTTTTTGGATAAATCCGAAGCTTGAGAATTTTGAAAAGGCAATGGAGAAAATTTCATTGAATGAGGAAGATGTTAAAGATGCTGAAGCGAGACTATTGCGATTTGCACCATTTATTGAAAAGCACTTTCCTGAGACCTATAGGACAAATGGGATAATTGAATCCATGATTGTTGAAATAAATGACATGAAGATGGCTTTGGAGGAAATCTCCGGTCTTGAGATTCCAGGGATGATGTTGTTGAAGCTTGACAGTCATCTTCCCATATCGGGGTCAATAAAGGCAAGGGGAGGAATCTACGAGGTCTTGAAACATACTGAAGACCTTGCTCTTGCAAACGGGCTGATAGCTCTAGATGATGATTATTCGATTCTGGCCGAAAAAAAGCACAGGGAGTTTTTCAACCGGTATACAATCCAGGTGGGATCTACAGGTAATCTGGGTTTGAGTATTGGAATAATGAGTGCAAAAATCGGATACAAGGTTATTGTACACATGTCATCAGATGCCAAGAAATGGAAAAAGGATATGTTGAGAAGCAAGGGTGTAACTGTTAAGGAATATGATTCAGACTACAGTAAGGCAGTTGAAGAGGGCAGAAAGCTTTCCGATGCAGATCCAATGAGTTATTTTGTTGATGATGAAAATTCAAAGGATCTGTTCCTTGGCTACAGCGTAGCGGCAGCCAGACTGAAAAGACAACTGGATGATTTGGCTATAACCGTTGATGATGAACATCCGCTGTTTGTGTATCTTCCTTGTGGTGTAGGCGGCGGACCGGGAGGAGCGGCATTTGGTTTGAAATTGCTGTTCAAGGACAATGTGCATTGCTTTTTTGCTGAACCGACGCACTCCCCATGCATGCTTATAGGAATGATGACGGAAAAGCATAGTGATATATCTGTTTTTGATTTCGGTCTGGACAATACAACCGAGGCGGATGGCTTGGCGGTAGGTAGAGCGTCAGGGTTTGTAGGAAAGACTATGGATGAACTGCTGAGCGGTATCTATACAGTAGATGATGAAATACTTTATGTGCTTCTAAGCACATTGATAAATAGTGAAAATATTATGCTGGAACCTTCCGCCTGTGCAGGACTACCGGGACCCGTTGAGCTCATTGGAAATGAGAAGACTCTTGGATATCTGCAAAAGCATAATTTGGAAGGAAAGATGGAAAATGCAGCCCATGTTGTTTGGGCCACAGGAGGAAGCATGGTACCTGATGATGTCATGGAAGGATATTATCAAAAGGGAAGGTCATTGATATCAAAAATCTTACAGGAGGGATGAGGATGTCATTTGAAATAGTAAAAGGTGATCTGACAAAGATGGAAGTGGACGCAATAGTAAATGCTGCAAATTCAAGGCTTAAGATGGGTGGTGGAGTATGTGGGGCTATTTTTTCGGCAGCCGGACCCAGGAAGCTGCAGGAGGAATGTGATGCCATAGGGTTTTGCGACACAGGACAAAGTGTTATTACAAAGGGATATGGACTGGCAGCGAAATATGTCATCCACACTGTAGGTCCCGTGTGGAGAGGCGGCAGTCACAATGAACCTGAGCTTCTATACAGCTGCTACAAAACTGCTCTTGAGACAGCCAGGGAAAATGGTCTTGAATCCATTGCCTTTCCGTTGATTTCAGCAGGAATATTTGGATATCCAAAAGACAAGGCTATAGAAGTTGCTGTTGCGGCAATCAGTGAATTCATTGAAAAGAATGAAATGACAGTATATTTGGTGATATTTGACAGCAATATTTATGAGATGGCAAAGAAGCTGTTTCCATCATTATGATATGGAATTTTGACGGGGGGAGATGTGTATATGGAAGTATTCAAATTAAAGAAAGAGGATTATTTTTTAATAGAAACAGCAGCTAAAACTGCAAGGAGGCTTTTGAGGAATCCCGGAATAAAGCCCAGGCAGATAATCGGTCTTGGAAATGCAATGTATGCTTTGGAAAGATTGCCTGAAACAACTAAGGGAGTAAACGTTAAATTTGGCATTGTCTATGATCTTGGCAACCAGTATCTGAATGAAAAAAGAAATGTGGTTTTTACTATAGATGAAGACAAGTTTTGTGCAGCAATGAACAGGAGTACCTACGACAGGGAAGGTGGAAGCGTAAATCTTACGGAGCTTGACTGGAATGTATGTACTGATGGACACGTTGAAGAATATGGAGATATATTTTATCTGGAGGACCATATCAAGGAGCTTTTACATCTAGGAGGGGAAATTTTTGTTGATGATGATTCGGATATAGAATATAAAGATGAAGACCAGTAGGGAGGGTAATATAAATTGAAAGAGAATATTTTCTTGAACAAAACTCTTGAATTGCTTGAAACCAAAGGTGTTAATGAAGCTTATGAATTTATGCTTGATAAAAAGTATGAAGTCAAGACATGGAGTGCACAGTTATATAACTACCTTTATTGTCTTGCGGCCCTTTGTGGAAGAAAAGAAGAGGCAATGGCTTGGCTCAACGAAGTAATAATGATAAAAGGATATTGGTACAGGCCTGAAGTTTTTGATGATGAAGACTTGGATAGTTTGAGAGATGACAACAGGTTCAAAGAATTAAAGGCAATATCGGATAAAAGGTATTTGAATGCAGTTGAAGAAGCAGAGACCATTTGTACCTGGGAGAAAATCAGGGGTGCAGATCTGGCTCTTGCTCTGCACGGCAATCAGCAGAATATTGATATAAGTATTGAGAGCTGGAATTTCCTCAAGAAGTATGGCTATCAGGTCGAATACGTGCAGTCGGCTTTCGTTGATTCCTATGAACTATTCAGATGGGAGGACAATGGTAAAAATCAACTGGCAGGTGTATTGGACAAAATCAATTGGAATAAATATGGAACAAGAACGCTAGGCGGTTTTTCAGCTGGATGCAATGAAATTCTAAAGACATTTATTGTAAAGGATTTTAAATGCGAGCGGATTATTCTTCAGTCTCCATGGATTCCAGTCATAGACAATGAAATTGATGAAATTATGAACTGTCTTAAAGAGAGAGAAACTGAAGTCATAGTGATTTGTGGTGAAGATGACAAGGATTGTATTAGAAGAGCAAATATATTTGTTGACAAGGCTAAAGTTAAGGGACTAAATATCAGTGAATACTGGGTTAAGGGTCTTGGACATGATTTCCCTGATGATTTTGAAGATTATCTACTTGAAGTCATGGTCAGGAATTGATAGTTGAAATATTAGAAGGAATTAATAAATATAGTACATGCATAAAAAGTGCAGATGCTATATTTTTTATTTGTCACAAGGAATAAACTCCGGATTAAATATTAATAATTTTAAGAAATTTTCAACATGGAATTCTGTTATAATATAGAATAATGAGTAATTTTTTAATGGAATAGAAAATAGTTGAATCGAGGACAGATTTATATGAGAATACTTTATACCTTGGCAGCCGCTTCCATAGGCGGGCTTATAGGGTTGAAACTTAAACTTCCTGCAGGGGCCTTTATTGGAGCCATGTTTGCAAGTGCATTATACAATATTATTCTTGGAAGTGGATATATTCCTTTTGAAATGAGGATTTGCGCGCAGATAGTAATAGGTGCATATATTGGACTCAGCTTTTCCAAGGAAAGCATAGGGCAGATAAGGGATATGATCGGACCGATAATTGTTATGGTTTTGGGATTGTTTCTTGCCAGCATACTTCTGGGACTCTTTGTTTCAAAGGTTACTGGAGTGGATCTTGTAACTTCAATGCTTGGAAGTTCACCGGGAGGACTGACAGAAATGTCTATAATAGCAGATTCGTATGATGCAGATGTATCCAAAGTAGTAATAATGCATTTGATGAGGTTGATAGGCGTAGTTGTAATACTTCCGGCCTTGATCAGGAAGGTAATTGAAATTTTTGGCTCTTTTTAGGAAAAAAATAGTGAAATTTCCTGATTTGGTGTTATAATAGCAAATGAAAACAAAAATTATTAAAGTAGAAAGGAATTAAATATGTCACTTTATAAAGAATGGCTTGATTTTGCAGGCGAAGAACGTGATCAAAATGAATATGACAGGTTCTGGACAGAGTATTTCAAAAAAGAGCAGGCAGTATATGAAAAAATACTTGAAAACCATAAGGTCGTAATTGAAGGAAAGCTTGCTGCACTGGCAGAAGAATTTGATATGACTCCTTCGGTTTTTACTGGATATATGGACGGAATAAATACGAGTCTTGTGGAGGAAGTGGATCTTGAGTCATTGACTGAAGACAGCGATATAAAGCTTGCAGTGGATTTTGAGAAGCTTTACTACAACATGCTTGATGCAAAAGCCGACTGGCTGTATAACATTCCAGCATGGGACCAGGTCTTGACTGCAGATGCAAGAAAGACTATCAAGAAAGAACACAATAAGACAAAGACTGTCGTAAAAGGCAAGAAAATAGGAAGAAATGAACCATGTCCATGCGGCAGCGGCAAGAAATACAAAAAATGCTGCATGAACAAGGAAAACGAGTAATCACCAAAATCAATATATGAATCCTAAATATGCAGGACACCAACGTTTCAAGGGGTTATGCATATCTTAACTTTTTTATACTATGAAAAAAACAGCTATTGCCGGATTAACCGGATGTAGCTGTTTTTCTTGTATTGACCATCAAGGTCCGGTGTTTTTGCATTGAGCAGGCAGACTATCTTCCAAAAAAGGTCTTGTTATTGATGCATCGGAATGAAGCAGTTTTTCCGGAGTTCCGGCAAAAAGTATATTGCCGCCGGAAGTCCCTCCGCCAGGGCCGAGTTCTATGATATAGTCCGAACCCTTCATTATGTCAAGGCTGTGTTCTATGATGAACAGACTGTTGCCCTGGTCTACAAGGTGGTTGAAGAGATCCATAAGCATTTTCATATCATTGAGATGGAGGCCGTCAGTAGGTTCATCCATGATGAATATGCTTCCTTTCCTGTTAAGTTGACTTGCCAGTTTCACTCTCTGGAGTTCACCGCCGGAGAGGGTAGACATTGATTGATTTAGATGAAGGTATCCAAGCCCTGTTTTCTGAAGAGACTTAAGCTTTTCTGCAAATTCATTGTCTCCGAAGAATTCTACTGCATTGTTGACTGTCATATCCATAACTTCTGAAATGTCTTTATTCCTGTATTTGTAAACAAGAACTTCCTTTGCATATCTTTTTCCGTTGCATAGATCGCATAGCGTTTCAATTGAGTCCATGAAGCCCATTTCTGAAACTATGATTCCCTTGCCATTGCATGCAGGGCAGGCGCCTTCGGAATTGAAGCTGAAAAGCTTTTTGCTCACTTTGTTTTCCAATGCAAAAAGTTCTCTTATATTGTCTGATATGTCAAGATAAGTTGCAGGTGTTGACCTTGAGTTAATACCAATACTTTTTTGATGAATGGCTATAATATCTTCGGTACAGTTGTTTTCAAAATGATCCATAAGTGAACTTTTACCAGAACCTGCAACTCCGGCAATTACTGTCAGTACACCAAGGGGAAGGTCAATGGTTATGTTTTTCAAATTATGGAGGTTTGCATTTTCAATAGTTATCCAGTCTTTCGGATTTCTGAAGGCCTTTTTCAAAGGTGTTTTTTCTCTGAGAAGCTTTCCGGTCAGGTTATCTGAATCCAAAAGTTTTTCATAGGTGTTGCTGAACATTATTTCTCCACCCTTTGATCCTCCGGAGGGTCCCATATCGATGACATGGTCAGCAAGCTCTATTATTGCCCTGTTGTGTTCGACTATGAGTATTGTATTGCCCCTGTCCTTAAGCATTCTGAGGGAATTTTTCAAAAGGTCTATGTCATGGGGATGAAGTCCCGCACTGGGTTCATCAAGGACATAAACCATATCAGTCAGGGATGAGTTTATGTATTTGGCAATCTTTGTTCTTTGTGCTTCACCCCCTGACAATGTTCCTATATTCCTGTCAAGGCTGATATACCCAAGTCCTATATCCTTTAACGCCTGCAGCCTTTTAATGATTTCGGCCTTAATGTCTTCGGCAAGATGATGGCTGATTTGTGAAATGAAATCCATGGCATCGGGTATTGACATGGAAGCTACATCCGATATGTTTTTACCGATTATCCTGCATGACCTGATTTTTTCATTGTATCTCGTTCCATTGCATTGTGGACATATTGCAGTCGTTATCATTGTTTCGAGAATTTTCTGGTGTCGTTTCCCCTCTTTCTGATTTATGATGCTTCGATACATCCTGGGGTATATACCCTCGAATTTGGCTGATTTAGGCCAGTTGGGAGGAGGATTTTTTAGTCTTGTCTGAGGGGAGTGAAGGAAGAGGTTCAGTTCTTTTTCGCTATAGTCTTTTATTTTCTTGTCCAGGTCAAAGAGTCCGCTGTAGGCATATCTTTTCCACCTCCATGCTCCCGTGGTGAAAGCAGGGAAATTTATTACACCTTCATCATTTAGGGATTTGTCAAAGTCCACCAGTTTGTGGATATCGAGTTCGGTAGTAACGCCAAGCCCCTCACATTTTTTGCATTGCCCTGAAGGATGGTTGAAAGAAAAAATATCCGAATACCCTGCAAAGGGTTCCCCAATTCTTGAAAACAGCAACCTTAAAAGGGAGTGGATGTCCGTATAGGTTCCTACCGTCGATCTTGAATTGGAAGAAGGCTTTTTCTGATCAAGAAGTATTGTTACAGGAAGATTTTCTATACGCTCTACATCGGGTCTTCCATATTTTGGAAGATACTGTTGAATAAAGCTGGGGAAAGTCTTGTTCAGTTCTCTCCTTGACTCTGCAGCTATTGTATCCAGACAAATAGATGATTTGCCTGAGCCGGATACTCCTGTAAAGACGGTTATCTTCTTTTTGGGAATTTCAAGGCTGATATTTTTTAGATTGTTTTCATTTGCATTCACTATTTTTATATGGTCAAATCTATTGTTATCCATTTTTACAATCCCTGTATTATTTCATTTTTTGCCATGACCATTTTTATTTTGAAATATGATATTTCTTCAGGCAGAACTTCCTTTATGTTTCTGAGAAGTTCAGTGCCCGCCTGGTCAATGGCTTCAAGTATATCTGTTTCTTCATCATCGGTGAAAAATTCATCAAAGGAATCAACAAGACCTTCATAAGTGGATTTGCACATATGTTCTTCGATGGTCCTCAGCTTTATGTTTCTTTCTTCGGCGATTTCCTTCAATGACTTGCCTGCCTTGTACATATCGAAGGTAATGAGGTGAGTTTTGACCTTCTCAGTCATACCTCTTTTTGACGATGATTTGACAGCCGATGTATTGATGGTGATGACTTTATCCTCATCTATTTCAATGCTTTTTTCATTCATATATGACCTTATTGCTTCAACAAACATATTTCCATATTTATCCGCTTTTGAAGCACCTACTCCTGAAATCTGCAGAAGTTGCACCTTATTTACGGGAAGATGAATGCTCATTTCCTTTATGGTCCTGTCATGGAAGATTATGTAAGGAGGCACGTTTTCGTTTCTGGCGGTTGAATTCCTCAATGACAAAAGCCTGTTGAAGAGTTCGCTGTCCATATCTTTCTGGACAATTGCTTTTTCTACATTTCTGTATACCTTCACTTCGTTGCGCAAGACTTTTTTAGATAAATTCGAAAGCTTGGCAATGGGAAACTTGTCCTCTGTTATTATGATATATCCTTCTGCAGCAAGGATGTTTATGAGTTCTACAATTTCCTCTGTTGAGTATTCTTCCATGATGCCGTATGTCGAGAGTTTGTTGAGACCGAAGTTCAGCACCTTCTTGTTTTGCGACCCCTTCAGTACAAGGGCGATCATATTGGCGCCGAATCTCTGGCCGGCTCTGTGGATGCATGAAAGGATTTTTTGTGCTTCCAGTGTAATGTCCACCTTTTCGAAGTCATCACTGCAGTTTGTACAGTTGCTGCAGCTGTCTTTTCCATAAATTTCGCCAAAATAACCAAGAATGTATTTCCTGAGGCAGTCGCTGGTATAGCAGTAGTCATTCATTATTTTCAACTGCGAATACTTGTGGTTTTGTCTTTCTACATTGTCTATGCTGTTTTCTATCAGATATTTCTGTATGGTTATATCCTGTCTTCCGAAGAGGAGGATGCATTCTGAATCCAGTCCGTCTCTTCCAGCTCTTCCTGCTTCCTGATAATAGTTTTCTATTGACTGAGGCATATTGTAGTGGATTACAAATCGTATGTTGGATTTGTCTATTCCCATACCGAAGGCATTGGTTGCAAATACGACTTTGGTATCGTCATACATGAACCTTTCCTGGTTTTCAGTTCTTTCACCGGGGGACATGCCGCCGTGGTATCTGGATACGGGATATCCCTTTTTCGAGAACTTACTGTACAATTCATCAACCCTTTTTCTTGTTGCGCAGTACACTATGCCTGATGAGTCCCTGTGGTTATGAAGATAGCTTTCTATGAAGAGATCCCTGTCCAGACCTCTTAAAACCCTTAGTTCCAGATTTTCTCTGTCAAATCCTGAAATGAATATCTCTGGATTGCTTAATCCCAGAAGGTTTACGATGTCTTTTTTTACTTCCTCATTGGCAGTGGCAGTAAATGCAGCAACAACAGGCCTTTTATCGAAAGAACTTATAAAGGTGCTTATATTTCTATATCCGGGTCTGAAATCATGACCCCATTGGGAAACACAGTGTGCCTCGTCAACTGCTATCATGTCTACTGACTTGTTTAACAGGATGGATTTAAATCCTTCTAGCTCAAGCCTCTCTGGAGATACATAGAGAAGCTTGCATCGGTTTTCTTCAATGGCTTCCAACGCTTCGGAATATTCAGCCTGGCTTTGTGAACTGTTGATATATTCTGCAGGAAGACCAATTCTTTTCAATTCGTCAACCTGATCCTTCATGAGTGATATGAGCGGGGAGATGACTATGCTAAGCCCGTTGAACATGAGACTGGGAATCTGATAGCATATGGATTTGCCCCCGCCTGTAGGCATGATTGTAAAGACGTCATTGCCTTCAACAATGTTTTCGATTATTTCCTTTTGCTTGTTCCTGAATTCATCATAGCCGTATAAAGTTTTTAGTATTTCATATATTTTTTCCATTGATTGCTCCTATTGATATGATATGCAATTCAATAACGATTAATTTCAACTAAAGTATTATAACATAAAATTAAGGTCACAAAGGATGTTTGAAACAAAAAAGCTGACTGCACAGATAAAATCTGTACAGCCAGCATATGATTTTGTTTATTCTGTTTCATCTTTGTTTTGGTTAGTGTCGGTATTTTCAACGCTTGCAGCCCATTTTTTCATGTCCGGCAATAGCTCTCTAAGTTCCATGGGAAGAGGGAAGAGTATGGTTGTGGATCTTGAATCGGCTGCTTCCGAAAGGGATCTGAGCATTCTCAGTGTCATTGAACCATTTTGTTTAGCCAGTATTTCCGTAGCCTGGGCAAGCTTAACGGCTGCTTGCTTTTCACCGTCTGCCTGAATAACTACAGCCCTCCTGTTACGCTCGGCCTCAGCCTGCTTTGCAATTGCCCTTTGCATTTCCTGAGGCAGGGTTACATCCTTCATTTCGACGGCTGTCACCTTGATTCCCCATGGGTCCGTTGCCTCATCCACGATCTTTTGTATTACCTTGTTAAGCTTTTCTCTTTCCGACAACAGTTCGTCAAGATATGCCTGACCGACCACGCTTCTAAGGGTTGTTTGTGCATATTCAATTGTTGCCTCATGGTATTTTTCTACATTTACAATGACCTTGTCCGGAGCTACTACACGGTAGTAGAGTACGGCGTTGATCTTGCAGGTGACATTGTCCTTCGTAATTACTTCCTGTGTGGGAACATCAAAGACAATGGTTCTTAGGGGAACCCGTACTATTCTATCGATTATTGGAATTATGATTATGAGACCGGGACCCTTGACTCCTACAAGCCTGCCAAGTCTGAAAAGAACGCCTCTTTCGTATTCAAGGATAATTTTTATGGCTAGTCGGAGTATGAGAACAAGAAAAATCAAAACTCCAACAGCGGTTAAAAATCTGTCATCAAGAAAAAACATCTTTATACCTCCCTGGACCTTTTGTCCTTATCATTATTTGATTTTTCGACTATTACGTTCATTCCTTCTCGTTTGACTACAATTATTTTTTCGCCTGATTCTATAATGCTGCCGTCATTGCTGATTCCGTTCCATATTTCTCCCTGTACCTTTACAAGACCTTTGGGATTCAAGGCATCAATGACAGTGCCTTCCTTGCCGTTAAATTCGGAATCACCATGCACGACCTTGCTTTTTCTAAGCCTTATAATACCGCTCAGAATAACTACCATCAGGATGCCGCTGCCAATACCAATTCCTATTGCCATCATCCTGAAGCTTCTGAACCATCCTGCCGGCATCAGTGGTTCCACAGGAAGGAAGAGTATACCGAGAATTATGCTGACAATGCCGCCAAAAGCCAGTATCCCAAAGGTTGGAGTGAAGGCTTCGGCTACAAGTAGTGCTATTCCCAGCAGAAGCATGGCTGCTGCGAAGATGTTGACCTCGAAAAGCCCAAGACCGTATAGTCCAAGCATGAGTGCTATGGCTCCCAGTACTTCTGGTACGAAGGTTCCTGGTGCATTGAAGCCAATGATTATGCCGTAAATACCTACTATGACAAGTATGAATGTAATCTGAGGATTGCTGACAATATCCGTAATCCTGTCTACAGCGGTCATCTCAAGGGGTTGGATATTTGCATTTCTTGTGTTCAGTACGATGTCTTCATTGTTTGCTGTGACAACTGTTCCGTGGACTGCATCAAGAAGTTCTTCAAGAGTATTGGGAATGTAGTCAATGATATTTTTTTCCAGAGCTTCATATGCGTTTAGAGTGAGATTTTCAGTCACGAATTTTTCGGCGACATCAGTTGCACGCCCTCTTTCCTGTGCAATGCTTTTGATATGACCTGCCAGGAAATTGATTGTTTTGTCATCGGCTGTCTGGGTAGTGCCTTCAGTAGGGGATATGACCACAGGCATGGCAGCACCGCATGTTGTGCCTGGAGACATTGCGGCGATATTTCCGCTAAGGAGGATGAAGCTGCCGGCGGAGGCCGCGATAGCTCCCTGAGGGTATACATAGGTGATCACAGGTGTCTTGGAATTAAGCATCAGTTGCATGATATCAATGGTTGATGCTACCAGACCTCCGGGCGTATCTATAAGAAAGACTATTGCATCGGCATTCATATCCTCAGCTGTTTCAAGGCTTCTTCTAATGTGTTCCGTAGTACCTGCTGTTATTGTATTTTTGATTTCGATTGTTAAAACAAGGGGAGAGTCATTCTGGGCGGTAGTAAATACTGAAGAAAAAATGGATGTCAGGAGAATCAATAATAAAATCAGCATTGTGTACCGTCTGATTTCTTTAAACATTTCGACCATCCTTTGTATCGTTGGATATTAGACAAGTTATTTCTACTTAATTTAATTATAACACATTCATTGAAAAGTTATAAGAGGTCTGAGAAAATCTCCTTAACTGTGTAATACCAAAGCTTCAAGGGATTACACATTTAAACTTTCGTAGACTATAAAAACCCAGGGCAAGATGAAGAAATCCCCCTGGGTTGACGGCTGTTTTTATGATACAGAATATATGTATACATTGTCTCTTTTGTATTTGTGTATTTTCCCATTTTGCTGAAGGTAGTCAAGATGTGCTGCAGCCTCTCCTACGGCAAACCATTTCTGGTGTGGAGGGAAGTCTTTCCAGTCATTAAGTCTGACTGACCACGTCATTTTAGAAGCGACTTCATAAGATGAAAGTCCGCCGCTGTTTTCTACTATGGAATAAGCTTCATCAAGTCTTTCCATATGGTGTTCAATGAGTTCATTGATCCTCTTTTTATCATCTCCCATGGCATTTCGGTGAGACGAAAGAGTGTGTTCAACTTCCAGATCCTTCAATTTTTCAAGGCTTTTAAGATAGCAACCCAACGAATTGGTAATGCCCGGAAGGGGGCTTATGTTGGGAGTGATATCGAAAATTATATGATCGCCGCTGAACAATATTTTCTTGTCCCTTATATACAGGCACATGTGCCCTGGAGTATGTCCCGGAGTGAAGATTGTTTCCAGCCTGACTCCACCAAGGTCAAATACATGACCGTCTTCAACTGCAGTATACAAAGTGTCTTTTGGAGGAGCATATTTTACAATGGGATTGGTATCCTTGTTAACTAGAAACTCACTTTCGGAGAAACCTTGATTTACGAATTTGTCTTTTGTATCATCCCAGTAGGTGCCTTTGCAGAAGTATTCAAGATATGTCTTGTCAAGTGAACCAATAAATATTTTGCTGGATTCGGAGGCTATTCTTCCGCACAATCCTGTATGGTCTGAATGAAGATGGGTAAGGAATATGTCGGTGTTTTTCATAGTGGCACCGATTTCTGTTAATCCTTCAGTCAAAGCTTCGTAACAGATGTCATTGTTGAATCCAGTGTCAACAAGAAGGTTTCTTTTTTTACCTTTTATATAATAGCTGTTCAAGTTCTTCAGCGGATTGTTTGGAAGTGGAACTTCTATCAGATATATGTTTTTAAAGATTTCTTTTGTCATTTTTTATCACTTTCCTTAATAAGTTTTATGAACCATTATATAAAAAAATCATTGGAAATACAAGAACACAATAAAATAACCGCATACTATTTCCGTAGAAATGAGAATATTTTTCGAAAGGATATTAGTAAAATAGAATTCAATATTGTTGAAAATATGACGATCCTCTGGTAAAATAAGGTATAATAAAAACAGATATTATATTGTTCGAAGGAATATATATAAGGACCAAATATTACAGTTCGATTATCAGGGAGCTTGTCATGAATAATAAGAACAGAATTGAAAAAATAAATGAAGAACTCAATGAAACCATGGAATCGTTGCAGAATGTCAGAATAATACAGAAAAAGATAGCAAGTGTAAGCGAATCCCTGGGTTATCTGAAGAATCAGCGGGAAGAGCTTTACATAAAGCTGGAGAAGGAAGAGAAGGACGTTGAAAAGCTCAACAACTTCACCTTTGAAAATCTTTTTTGCACCCTGACAAGCAGCAAGACAGACAAGCTCCAAAAGGAAGAGGAAGAAGTGCTTGAAGTCAAATCAAGGATAGACCGCCTTAACTATGAAATCCAAGCGGAGGAAAGACAGCTTAAAAACCTCAAGTCAGATAAAAGCTCCAGACTGAAATTGAAGAAAAGATATGCTGAATTGCTGAATGAAAAAAGAGAAATCATCAAAACTATCTATCCTGGAATATGGCGGGAACTTGAAAAAAGAAACGAGGAGATAGATTGTCTGAAGCTTAAGCTGAAGGAGATAAAGGAAGCGGTTTTTGCAGGAGAAAGAGCATCAGCCCAGGTTGGAAAGATCCAGAAAACTCTTCAGTCAGCGGCGAACTGGGGAACCCTTGATATGGTGGGAGGAGGCCTCTTGTCTTCCGTAGCAAAAAGAAACAAGATGAGAGAAGCTCAGGACCAGATTCACGATTTCCAGCATACCCTGAGGAAATTCAGCAGGGAGTTGAAGGATGTAGACTTGGAAATAATAATAGACCTCGGTATTGATGATTTTCTAGGTTTTGCAGACTGGTTTTTCGATGGGCTTCTAGTCGACTGGATGGTACAGTCCAAAATCAACAATGCAAGGGATCAAGTAAACAGCCTGGACAGTAAAATAAACAACCTCATAAACAGGCTAAGAATGGAATTGAAAAGGACTGATAGTCAGATTAAGGACCTGGAAGAGATAAACAGGAATGAAATTATAGCAGTTGAAAGGGAGTCTTGATTTGATGTCCTGAGGAATGGAGATGATATTTTGGAAGCAAGTACTTGGATAGCAATTTATATGCCTATATATATTTTGTTGTTTGTAATTAGACCGAGTCAGATAAGAAACATATTGCTTGCAAGACTATTAAAAAAGAGAAGAGGTGTTGTAATGACGAATGAACTTGTGAAAAGGCTTATAGGCAAAAGATGTACAATTTCGACAGGGTCCATGGGTTCCACTTTCAAGAAGGCAAAAATACTGAATGTCGTGGACAACTGGATCAGTGTGGAAATCAATGGGAGGGAAGACCTTATCAATGCCGATTATGTTCAGTATATCAAGGTGGTCGACTGAAAAGGTAATATAAGAAAATGAAATCTTCTGTTAAAGATGCCAGTCTTTAGTGGAAGATTTTTGCATTTGTGTTATAATCATTAGACGCAACAAATATCAATTGTAAAAGGAAGAATAATGAAATTCAATATAAAAATTCAGTTCGATGACGGCCTTCATGCCAGACCGGCATCTGACTTGGTAAAGCTATGCAATGGCTTTGCATCCAAATCATTTGTGACATGCAAGGGAAAAACAAAAAACATGAAAAGCATCATTGAAATAATGTCTTTAGGACTTTCCAAAGGCGATGTAATGGAAATTGAAGTAGTGGGAGAAGATGAAGCTGAAGCGACGCGCTCGATAAGGGGGTTTTTCAAGGAGAATGACGATGAGTGATATTCTTCTTGGAATAAAGGTGGATGAAAATACAGTTTGTAGAAAAAGGCTTGAAATATACAGAAGGACAATTGAAAGATCCCCAAGGATAAACAACGGCAAAATCACTTCCTTGTCACCTTTAGACCTGAAACTCATATTTGACCTCTATGACGAAATATTTTTCAATCATTGGTTCAACAAAAAATGCAGCAGCAGGATAGAATTTTCAATATCCAAAAGGATGACAAGAAGTGCAGGTATGGTGAAGTGTTCAATAAACAAGAGGTCAGGTGAAAAGAATTTTATACTTCAGATAGGTGTCAATTTCTTTTTCAACTATGATGAACTCGAAAGTGAGAAGAATGTATGCGGGATAAAAACAGGGGATAGCCTTGAAGGATTGCTCCTTGTTTTCGAACATGAGATATGTCATATTATAGAATTTATAAGCTATGGGAAGTCAAGTTGCAGAGGTAAAAGATACAAGACTATAGCGAGGAATCTATTCAGCCATGTTTCAAGCTATCATCAGCTTCCTACATACAGGCAGATTGCCGGAACAAAGCATGGCGTGTCAGTAGGGGACTGTGTAGTGTTCCATCACCGTGGAAGGCAGAAGACTGGCTTTGTCAATGCAATCAACAAAAGAGCCACAGTAATGGTAAGACATGAAGAGGGTCAATATATTGACAGTAAAAACAACAGGTATGTGAAATTTTACGTACCTTTGGGTATTTTGGAAAAAGCTTGAGATAAACAATTGTGATATAATCTTAATAAATACAAATGATGATGGTGATGGACTATGAATATTATTAAATGGCTCCTTTCAGGCGATGTGTCTATAGTGTATCAGGTAAAAAGGGATATTCTTGGTATAGACGATATGCAATTTAAAACAAGAATAGAGAAGGAAGGGTATGGCAGAGACTTCCTTGAAAGACAAAACATCAATGGTCACTGGGGGCGGTCGTTTTACCAGCCGAAATGGACAAGTTCCCATTATACGCTGCTTGATCTGAAGAACCTTAATATTGGAAAGACATCAGCCATAGAAAGAACAATTGAGAAAATACTGGATGAGAATATTGAAGAGGATGGAGGTGTGAATCCTCACAGGTCTGTTCCAAAAAGTGATGTATGTATAAATGGTATGGCTCTTGATTATATGTGTTGGTTCGGGGCCCAAGAGAATAAACTGGAGAGTATTGTAGATTTCATAATAAGTCAGCATATGCCTGATGGAGGCTTTAATTGCAGGTTGAATTATTCGGGAGCTGTTCATAGTTCTCTTCATTCCACCTTGTCTGTACTTGAAGGAATAAGGACTTATGAAGAACAGGGATATAGCTACAGGCTTCATGACCTTCTTGAAATAGAAAAGAAGGGGAGGGAATTCATCCTTGAGCACAGGCTTTACAAGTCTGACAAGACAGGTGAAATTATAAGCAAGAGTTTTCTCATGCTGTCATATCCGTCAAGATGGAAATATGATATCCTAAGGGCACTTGTATATTTCGCAAATGCCGGTGTACCATATGACGATAGAATGAATGACGCACTTGACGTGCTTGTTTGCAAGCAACGAAAGAATGGAACCTGGCCCGTTCAGGCAAAGCATCCTGGAAAAGTGCATTTTGATATGGAGAAAACAGGAAGCGACAGCAGATGGAATACATATAGGGCACTGAAGGTGCTTGTTAAATATAGGAAAAGCCATATCATGAATCGGGTACTGGATAAGCTTTCACTGGAATTCGATAGGGCAAATGTGAAATATGGAATAGGAGCATCACTTTTGTTGAAGACCTGGGGGCTCTCTGAATTTGCCAATGATATTGACATCATAATTTCCTATGAAGACCGGGAAAAAGCCATAAGAGTTCTTGATGAACTTGGTGTAGAAAAGAGTGAAAAGAATCTGGAGCTTTACAGTACGGAGCTTTTCAAAACCTACAATGTCGATGGCATAAATATAGATATAATGTCAAACTTTACAATTAAGACAGATGAAGGATCTTATACATATCCCTTTGATGATGACAGAATTACCGGAATGAAGGTCCTCCAGTGTGAAAATATTCCAACCATGTCCCTTGAAAACTGGCTTGTAGCATATGATCTTATAAAGAGGAAGGTCAAGGCTGAAAAAATAAAAAATCACCTGGTGCAGAATGGATTCAACAGAAGGATAATAGAAGATGCCCTTGAAAAAGAGCTTAATAAAGACACAAGGAAGATGCTGGCGGAATTGTTAAATCTTAAATAGCATCTTTGACAGTAATTGAATTATCTGGGAAGATACAGCCGGCCAGGCAATAATAATATTGAAATTATTGAACTTCAGTTCTATAATTAATCTATGAGTTTATAACAGATAATGGAGGAATTATGGAATATACTAGTGTACTTTTGTCCAAGAAGGACAAGATTGGATATGTAACCTTGAACAGACCCGAGAACAACAATACTTTCAACATACCCTTGGCAATAGAGCTTAATGAAGGATTGATGGAGCTGGAAAGGGATGACGATGTAAATGTTATAGTGATCGATGCAAACGGCAAGAACTTCTGTACGGGAATAGAGGTTGACTATGTCGATGGGAAACCATTCCATGATTATATACAGTGGATAGGATATATGGAGAAAATGAATCTTACAATCGCCGAGATGGGCAAGCCTGTCATTGCATCTGTAAAAAACATAGCGGTGGCAAACGGCATCGGCCTGGTTGCGGCCTGCGATCTCGCAATAGCTGCGGAAAATGCAAAATTTGGTGCAACGGCAGTGAATGTGGGCCTTTTCTGCATGGGACCTGCAGTGCCTCTTCTGAAAAGCCTAGGCAGGAAGAAAACCCTTGAACTTATAATGACTGGAGACATGATAAATGCAGTTGAAGCTGAGAGACTGGGACTTGTAAACAAGGTTGTACCGACGGAGAATCTTGAAGAGGAAACCTACGCATTTGCGAAAAAATTGGCAGACAAGAGTCCTTTGGCAATGAAGCTGGGAAAAGAGTCTTTCTACAAAATGGAAGACCTGGACTACAAAAGTGCCATGGAACTTACTAACAACCATTTTGCAGCACTCTGCACTACGGAGGATGCCCAGGAAGGCGTGGATGCATTTTTGAACAAGAGAAAGCCTACATGGAAGAATAAATAAAAAACGACCACCGGATAATTTACCGGTGGTCGTTTTATAGGGAGGGGAATACACTTTTTTAGCATCGGTGGCTTTCCATAATTTCTATAATTGTAGCATCAACGTTGGACATTCCCTTTTTGCTGAGAATTCCAAGATTCTTTATTGATTCTTCTGCAGAGCCGGTTACAATACCATTGTTGTCGCTGGCATAGTGATTGTAAAGCGCATAAATAGCAGATTGGACTGCGGATGCTGCAGCTGTTCCAAGTTTTAGTGCACAGCCTGGCTTGGCACCGTCACATATTACACCTGCCTGATTTGCTATCATATTTTTGATTGAGTTTTCAAGTTGCTCAGTTGTGCCGCCCATGAGCCATACTATACCGCAGGTGGCACCTGTGGAAGCAGCTATGGAACAACCGCAAAGGGGAGTAAGCCTGCCTACATAATTTTTTATATAGCCTGTAATCACGTGGCTTATGGCTAATGCCCTGGCAATCTTTTCATCACTTGCTTTGTGATATTCTCTGTATGCGGCAATTGGGAGTATTGCTGTCAAGCCGTGATTTCCACTTCCATTAGAACTCATTACGGGAATAGCCATTCCGGACATTCTCGCATCAGAAGCCGCTGCTGTCAGCATCATTGCAGTGTTTGGGAAATCTTCCGTCAGCAGGCCGTCATCGATCGCTTTCTTTATAGCGGCTCCGACACCTATTCCAAGTTTTCCGGAGAGCCCCGTTTCTGCAGCGCGCATATTCATTTCCAAACCGTCAAGCATGAACGATATGTCTTCAAATTCCAACTCTTCTACTGCCTCTATGAGTTCTCTTATAGGTGTGTTATAGAATTCTTCATCAGGCATCAAATCTGTTGCAGCATTGGCTTGTGTATCTTCTTTTTTTAAAAACATGTCTTTGTCGTTGAGGGTGATTGAAATCAGATTGTCATGCTTTTTTACAATTACTGCTTTGGATACATCTTTGCCGCTTTTGATTGTTGCTTCCAGATACACATTTTCATCGGTATCGAGAAGGCTTACCTTTGCCTTGTTGCAGTTGAGGAGTTCAACAGCCTTGTTCCTTTCTTCAGCGCTGACTTCACCAAGAATCTCCAGACCTTTTTCGTGAGTTCCTATAACAGCACCAAGGGCCGCAGCAACATCAAGACCAGTCTTTTCGATTCCGGGTATACCGACATTCATTCCGTTCTTGTAGATGTTGGGGCTTATTTTTACTCTTATTTCATCAATCTCTCCACTGATTACAGATTTTGCCGCAGCTGCAGCCAGTGCTATGGCAACGGGTTCAGTGCATCCAACTGCAGGCTTTACATCGTTTCTTAAGAGTTTCATTACATTCCCCATATTTTTTGTAATAATTGTATTCATATTATTCTCTCCTTAATTAATTGGATGATTTTCTTATGTCAATATATAAAGCAAGTATCATGCCAAGAATTCAAAGAGGGAGAAATGTTGGAAATTAAAGGTTTAAAGATTTTTTAGCAATAATAAATCTCAAAACGATACAAAAATGATAAAATTCTCGTATCAAAATGATATAAAATATCAAAATGATACAAGAATTTTTATAAGCCGTATTTCTTTATTTTTCTATAGAGGGTTGCTCTTCCAATATTCAATGCCTCGGCAGCATTGTCTATTCCTGAACTGTTTCTGCCATAAAGCTTTAGCGCTTTTTTTATTTCATTCTTTTCAACTTCTTCTATTGTCATTACATTTATGGATTCTTTTTCAGGTGTAGTTTCAGCTTCTGCACTTTCTACATCGTAAAAATGTTTTTTCAGTCGATTTGGAAGACTGGATTTTTTACAAAAGTCCTCTTCTGAAATATTGACTAGATATTCAACAGTATTCTCAAGCTCTCTTATATTTCCGGGCCAGCTGTAGTTTGTAAGAAAATCCACGAGTTCATCTTCAAAATATTTCACTTCCTTGTTGAATTGATTACTGAACTTTCTCAGGAATACATTGGACAATATCATTATATCGTCTTTTCTCTGTCTAAGAGAGGGTATATGAATGGGTATGACATTCAGCCTGAAATACAGGTCTTCCCTGAATTCACTTTCCGCAACCATTGTCTCAAGATTCTTGTTGGTAGCCGATATAACCCTTGCATCCATGGAAATGGATTTGTTGCCTCCTACTCGAGTGAATGTTTTTTCCTGAAGCACTCTCAAAAGCTTGGATTGAAGGTGGAGGGGCATATCTCCTATTTCGTCAAGAAATATTGTGCCTTCTCCGGCAAGTTCGAACTTGCCCGGATTTCCTCCTTTCTTTGCTCCTGTGAATGATCCTTCTTCATATCCGAAAAGTTCACTTTCAATAAGGTTTTCAGGAAGGGCGGAACAGTTTACAGCTATGAAGGGATAATCCTTTCTCGGACTTTCGTTGTGGAGTGCTCTTGCAAAGAGCTCTTTTCCCGTGCCGCTTTCCCCCTGGATCAGAATAGAGGAGTTTCCTCTGGCAAACTGCTTTGCATGGTTTATTATGCTTATCATTTCTTTGTTTTCGCTGATAATATTGTCAAAAGTTATTTCCCTTGACTTTCCTGCAATATTGCTTAAAACACTAATGAGCTCTTCCAGTTCTGTGATTGTGAATACATATCCTTTGGTTTCATTGTCGTATATTATTGGATGTACGGAATAGAATCCATGGAACTTTCTTTCCTTTTCAGAGTAATTGAAGCTCTTGTTCTTTACTGTGTCCACTATTCCAATGGGAGACAGAGAAAGGATATTTTCTATAGTCTTCCCTTTTGCCAGTTGATTCTTGCTGAAATATTCCTGTGCTGTCTTGTTGCTTCTTTCTATCCTACCTTTTTCATCAGTATATATAACACCGATATCCAAAAGGTCCATAGTGGTATCAAGTTCGTTCGCCAGTCTTTTAATCCTCTGAGTGCTTTCGTGTTCAATTAATTTGGCTGCTATGAGTTTTGACATGTTTTTTAGAAAGTCAAGGAGGTTTATTTCATTTTCAACAATCCTTTTCTTTTGATCCGCATCGAATGCTATCAGGCCTATTACTCCTGCAGCCTGTCCCTGAACTATTATGGGGCAACATACCTGGGCAGCTTCTATGCATTCGTTTTTCTTGTCGCAATCTATGCACCGGATATTGACGCGAGGGTTTTCTATAATGAAGCTTTCCTTTGACTCAAGTGCTTTAGAGAAGACGCAGGTCTTTGAGATCCGTTCTCCGACCTTGGTCAGGTTGCTGCCTGAAGCAGTGATTCTTGTCAGATTGCTGTCGGCAATTGTCACTTCAACATTAATAACGCTTTTTATGGTTTTTGTTATGTCTTCAAGGGTTTTTTGAATGGCGCTCAAATTGTATTTCATAGTTTATACCGCCTTTCCTAAGCTATAAAAAATCCACCATTAATGGTGGATAAATTATGTTTCAATATTTAGTTTATCATGTATTCAATTATTTTTAAACATTGAATCTGAAAAGTATAACATCACCGTCTATTACCGTGTATTCCTTGCCTTCAAGTCTAAGCATGCCTTTTTCCTTGACACCCTGCATTGTACCTATTTCCTTAAGGTCTTTAAAACCTACGACTTCAGCACGTATAAATCCCCTTTCTATGTCGGAGTGGATTTTTCCCGCAGCTTGAGGTGCCTTTGTTCCTTTTTTGATAGTCCATGCCCTGGTTTCCTGCGGTCCGGATGTGAGGAATGAAATCAATCCAAGTAGCTTGTAACTGGCTCTAATAAGCTTGTCAAGTCCGGATTCCTGAAGTCCCATATCAAGAAGGAATTCTTGTTTTTCATCTTCATCAAGCTCGGATATTTCCGCTTCGATTTTTCCGCATAGAGTTATTACTTCGGAATTTTCAGCAGCTGCATACTCTCTCAGCTTCAGAACATGAGGATTGGTTTCCATAGTATCCAGATGGTCTTCGTCTATGTTTGCTGCATACAGTACTGGCTTGTATGTTATCAGGCTTAAAAGCCTCACCATTTTTTCTTCTTCCTCTGTGAATTCCATTTTTCTGACAGGTTGTTCGTTTTCAAGATTTTCGATAATTCTTGTTACAAGGGCAAGCTCGCCTGCAAGAGATTTGTCGCCCTTAAGGCTCTTTGTAAGCCTTTCTTTTCTTCTCAAAAGCATTTCAAGGTCCGACAGAATAAGCTCAAGGTCTATTATCTCAATATCCCGTATGGGGTCTATATTTCCTTCTACATGAGTGATGTTGTCGTCTTCAAAACACCTTACAACATGTACTATTGCCGCAACTTCCCTGATATGGGAAAGGAATTTATTTCCAAGACCTTCGCCCTTGCTTGCACCTTTTACAAGTCCCGCTATATCGTAAAATTCTATTGCCGTGTGTATTATTTTTTTTGAGCCATTGACTTGTGCAAGAAAATCAAGTCTTTCATCAGGAACTGAAACCACGCCTATGTTAGGTTCTATTGTGCAGAATGGATAATTTGCCGATTCGGCTCCTGCTGATGTTATTGCATTAAACAAGGTACTCTTTCCAACATTTGGAAGACCCACAATTCCCATTTTCATTATTTATAACGTCCTTTCTTAAAAAATATTCAAAATATTATACATCATATCAATGGAGGCTTCAATAAAAATATGGTGTATATTTGCAAAAATTAACTGATTTTTACACTTTCTGTTTGACCTTTAAAGCCAATTATGAGAAAATAAATACAAAATATATTATAAATAAATTAACGAGGAGATGCTATGCAGGGGTACAATAGTGTTGAAATTAAAATAGCAGGAAAGAAGTACAAGGTACAGACAAATGAAAACCAGGAATACATTAAAAAGATTGAAGAAATGATTAATTCTAAAATCCAACAATTCAAGTCTACTGACAAGAAATTTGACAGTTTTTCTTCCTTGGCATTCACCACGTTTATTATTTCTGACAAGTATTTCAAGATTCTGGATCAGCTTGAAAAAGCAAAGCAGATTGAAAAATCTGCAATTAATCCGGTGGAAATCAAAAAATTGAAGGAAGAGAAAAGTAACCTTGTAATAGATCTTGAAAGATCCACTGAGGAAAAGGACAAGTTGCTGCAGGAACTTATCCAGAAAAACAGTGAATTCGATATATTGGCAAACAAATTGACTGAATATGAAAATATGCTGAAGGAAAAAGATGAGGAGCTGGCCTTCATGA
This sequence comes from Dethiosulfatibacter aminovorans DSM 17477, assembly GCF_900142005.1. Taxonomy (GTDB): domain Bacteria; phylum Bacillota; class Clostridia; order Tissierellales; family Dethiosulfatibacteraceae; genus Dethiosulfatibacter; species Dethiosulfatibacter aminovorans. The sequence goes on along the minus strand of NZ_FQZL01000012.1, from coordinate 14,222 downwards.
ATGAAATGAACAAGGAGTTGGATGACAAGTTCAAGAAATTGTCTGAAGATTTGTTTATGATAAGAGAAGAGTCTGAAGAGACCAGAGAGATTCAGATGCCTCTGATACTTGAGGAAGTTGAATCATCTGAAAGAAAGGATATTGCTGACTCCTTGCTTAGCCAGAATGAATCCGGAAGATACGTTCCGGACGTATCCAAACTTTTGGATTCCCTTGATATAAAAGAAGAATAAACCGCTTGAACATTCTCAGGGCTTGATGTCCTGAGAATTTTAATTAATTTAGTATTTCGGACAAGATGTCCGATTTGAATGGAGAATAGAATGAAAAAACATGAATTGCTGGCGCCGGCAGGTAACAGTGAGTCTTTTTATGCCGCTGTTAAGGCTGGGGCTGACGCTGTATATTTGGGAGGCAAAGTATTTAATGCGAGAAATTTCGCGGACAATTTCACAGATAATGATTTGGAGGACTTGATAAAATATGCCCACCTTGCAGGGGTTAAGGTTTACGTCACCCTAAATACCCTTGTCAAGGAAAAAGAAATCATGGAAGCCCTCGAATATGCGAATTATTTGAATTCAATAAATGTGGATGCTGTCATCGTACAGGACTGGGGACTGATGATGCTCATAGATAAGCACATACCGGGACTGAATATCCATGGAAGTACACAGATGACAATATGCGACTACTTCGGAATTGAGCTGCTTGACAAGTATCATATAAAGAAGAACATACTAGCCAGGGAAACACCTTTTGAAAGGCTTAAGCTTATTAGGGAAAAGTCTGATAAATCACTGGAGGTGTTTATTCACGGAGCTCTTTGCTGTTCTTATTCGGGACAGTGTTATATCAGTGCCTATTTTGGCGGAAGAAGTGGAAACAGAGGAAGATGTGCCCAGACCTGCAGGCTGTCTTTTGATATAATTGACAAGGAAACGGGACTGAAAGCAAATGACAGACCTGTTTATCCATTGAGTCTTAAGGAGTTCAATATTGGATCAAAGATCCAAAAGCTTGCTGATATTGGGATAGATACATTTAAAATAGAAGGAAGAATGAGAAAACCTGAATATGTAGACAGGATAGTGACTTACTATAGACAACTTCTGGATGGCATATATGACGAAAATGTGAAGAAACAGGTGGAACAGGTTTTCAGCAGGGGATTCACAAAGGGGCTTCTTTTCGGAGACTTTGGAAAGGATCTTATGGCTTATGATTCGCCTAAGAATACAGGATCATTGTTGGGAACCGTCAAGAATATTAATGGAAACAGCGCAGGAGTGCAGCTGGTTGATGATGTTTCCGTTGGAGATGGAATAACATATGGCAGAAATGAAAGGAACAAGGGTTTTATCATAGAGCGTCTTGTACAGAAAGGAAAAAGCATCAAGGAGGCAAATGCCGGAGAACTTGTTTATATCAAAGCCAAGCAGAAGATGGAAATAGGAGATGTAATTTACAAAACTTTCAACAAAAAGCTTTCAGACGAAGTAAGCATTAGAATCAAGAATGACGACATATATCATTTGAGGCCGCTTGATTTTGATGTGAGGATAAGGGAAGGGGAAAGGATTTTCCTTAGGGCTGTTTCCGGTGAACATAAAACGGAAGTATACAGTGATGATGTAGTGGAAGGCGCCAAGAATGCTCCTGCCGAAGTTGAATATGTAATCAATCAGCTTTCAAAAACTGGAGGAACTGTATTTGCTGTAAAGGATGCAAACATTGACCTGGTAGGCAATGTATTTGTGAGTAAAAGTGTGTTGAACAGCATGAGAAGGAAAGCAATAGAATCGCTTGAAGAAAAAATACTTGAACATGACAAAAAGGAAGTTTCCCTGGAAATTGGAGAAAGGGAAGCTTTTGAAAGAGACAATGATATGAGATATTCCCTTAACATGAACAGCGACAGAGATTATGAAAGCATTAAATTCAATGAAATAGATCTTGTATACATACCATATTATTTTATCTCTGAAGAAATGGTTGATTGCATCAGTGAAAAGAATGATGATGCGGAAATAGTTCTGTCCTTTAGAAATGTATCGAAAACTTATGACTATGCAGAGGCGGAAAGAACCTATAAAAAGTTCAATGATTCAATAATAGGAATACAGGTTGATAATATTGACGGACTTGCATTTGCAAAGAGCCTTGGGGAAAAGAATATCTACTGTGACTTCGAGATGAATATCATGAATCAGTACTCCGCTGATTTTCTTAAGGCTGAAGGCGTGAAGTGCTTTACACATTCCGTGGAAGCAAGCCTTGAAGATATTGATGAAATAAATAAAGGAACAGTCATGAAGACGGAATGCATAGTGTACTCCAACCTGCCCCTGATGACTATAAGGAATTGCCCCCTTGCGCATATGAAAAACTGCAGGGATACATCGAAGTGCAGTAGTTGTGACATGTATGACAGATATGTGTTGAAAGACAGAAAGGGCTATTTGATATCCATGTCAAGAAATAGAGGAATAACTACAATCTACAACCCTGTCCATCTTTATATGGCCGACAGGATGTACGAAGTGAAGAAAACCGGGTCTGACTATGGAAGAATCGATTACGATGGGTCCATAGACATAAACAAGGTTATTGAAAGTGTTAAATACGGTATTGAGGAAATAGACAAAGGGGAAATAACCAGAGGCTATTACTATAAGGAAATATTATGAGTGAGGTAATATGAAAGAAAAGACTATCAAGGTTCTTGAGTTTGACAAGATACTGGAAATACTTGAAAAAAAGACGGAAACTGACCTGGGAAAAGAATACCTGAGAAAGAGCCGTGTTCTTTCCGATATAAACGAAATAAGAATCAAGCAGAAGGAAACTTCGGAGGGAATAACCCTCATAATGGAAAAGGGAAATCCTCCTTTCAACGGTGTATCAAGTGTAAGGGATTATATCAAAAGGGCGGAGCTTGGAGGAACACTGTCGGCGGGAATGCTTTTGAAGGTGGGACACTCGCTGAGGGCTTCAAGGGTAATAAGAAACTATATCAAGTCCAGTACGGGAACAAAGGATGGAGGGAATATAAAAATTCTTTCCCAGATGGCCGAAGGCCTTATTCCAAACAAAATTGTGGAGGAAGCGATTACCAATGCAATAATCAGCGAGGAAGAAATTTCTGACAATGCAAGTTCAACACTTAAGTCCATAAGAAAGAGCATTGTAAACAAGAACAATGTCATAAGAAACAGATTGAGCAATATAGTATCAACCTTGTCAGCCAAGAAATATCTTCAGGATGCCATAGTTACCATAAGAAACGACAGGCATGTTGTACCTGTGAAACAGGAATACAGACATCAGGTGAAGGGTTTGATACATGACCAGTCCTCGACAGGGGCGACCTTGTTCATAGAGCCCATGGCAATAGTGGAGCTCAACAATGAGCTCAGCACCTTGATGATAGATGAAAAGAAGGAAATTGAAAGAATCCTTGCTGAACTTACAGACCTTGTTGCTGCAATAAGTGAAGAAATACAATCAAATGAGATTTTATTGGGAGAGCTTGACTTCATATTTGCAAAATCAAAGCTTTCGCTTCATTACAACTGCTACGAACCGGTGTTGAATGATGAAGGATATATAAACATCAAGAAAGGAAGGCACCCCCTTATACCGAAGAATGATGTCGTTCCTACAGATATCTGGCTGGGAAAGGAATTCAGGACTCTGATAATTACAGGACCCAATACAGGAGGAAAGACAGTTTGTCTAAAGACAATAGGTCTGTTTACATTGATGGCACAATTCGGCCTTCATATTCCTGCAAAGAGCGGTTCTCAAATTGGAGTATTCAACAATGTCTTTGCGGATATTGGAGATGAACAGAGCATAGAGCAGAGTTTGAGCACCTTCTCTTCACACATGACCAATATAGTAGAAATATTCAATGAAATTGAAGACAATTCACTTGTGTTGCTGGATGAAGTGGGAGCAGGTACAGATCCGGTAGAAGGAGCCGCTCTTGCCACTTCCATATTGGAGGAGCTTCATGGAAGGAATGTAGTCACTGCTGCAACAACACACTACAGCGAGCTTAAAATTTATGCCCTTACCAGAGAGGGTGTAATAAATGGAAGCGTGGAGTTCGATGTCGAGACACTTAGCCCGACATACAAGGTGCTGATAGGAGTTCCAGGGAAATCAAATGCATTTGAGATATCTAAGAAACTCGGTCTTCATGAATATATCATTGAAATTGCAAGGAATTCAATAGAAAAGAATGATGTGCAGTTTGAAGATGCTCTTATCCAGATTGAAAAGGATAGAAAAGAGATTGAGTCTACGAAGGAAGAGATTTTAAGGCTTAAGAAGGAACAGAAGAATTTAAGCGAAAAACTGAAGATTGAAGAGGAAAAAATAAAGAAAAGAAAAGAAAGAATTGTTGATGAAGCAAAAGCTGAAGCCAAGGAAATTATTGAAAATGTAAAGAAAGATACTGGAGAAATGATTTCAAGAATTGAAAGATACAGCAGCATCATTGACAAGGAATCGAGAAAAGATGTCAACGATATTAAGTCAGGGTTGAACAAGAGGATAAAGGAATTGTCAAAGACTGAATACATTCTTGAAACTACTGATGATGGCAAGCCCATTAAAAAGGGTGACCATGTTTACATCAAGTCCCTTAATCAAAAGGGATATGTTCTTACGGAGCCTACTGACGACGGCAAGGTTACGGTGCAAGCCGGCATAATGAAGCTGAGCGTACCGGTGAATACCCTTGTGAAAACAGAATCTGAAGATGAAAAGTCAACCAAGAAGGCCAAGAACAAGATGTATTCGCTGAAGTCGAAAAACATAAAGACATCCATTGATTTGAGGGGAATGAATCTTGAGGAAGCTTTCCTTGAGATAGACAAATATTTGGATGATGCTTATTTGTCAGGACTTAAGGAGGTCCAGATTATCCACGGTAAGGGTACGGGAGTCTTGAGAAAGGGAATTGCCGAACTTTTAAGAACCCACAGGCTTGTTGTGAAACACAGGCTTGGAGAATTTGGGGAAGGCGGATCAGGGGTTACTGTCGTGACATTGAAAAGCTGATATTAATTGGCAGGAAAGCTGTGAAAAAATAAGAAAGGAAAAGCATGCTTATTCGACAAGCATGCAGACGAAAATATGCTTGTTAGTGCATGCCTGCTGGGACTCAACTGCAAATACAGTGGAGGAAACAATTATGATGAAAGGGTTTTAGAGCTTTTAATGAAGGAAAAACTCATTCCTGTCTGCCCAGAGCAGCTTGGAGGACTTGAGACACCAAGGATTCCCTGTGAAATCATTGTCGATGGCGATGAAAGAAAGGTTGTAAACAGAGATGGTGTCGACCTTACTGAAGAATTCATAAGGGGAGCGGAGGAAACACTGAAATTGGCAAAGCTCATGAAAGAGGATTCGATACTTTTGCAGCCAAGAAGTCCTTCTTGCGGCTGCAGGCAGATTTATGACGGTACCTTTAGCGGAAAGCTTATAGAAGGTGAAGGTATAACGGCAGAGTTATTGAGGAAAAATGGAATAAAAGTGTATGATACTGAAGATTATTTCAGTGATTGAGTTGACACAGATTGGACCTTGTGCTAATCTCATATAATAAGTTAGATACGGAGGATTTTGATGATAGATTATAAAGTTAAAGCTGCTGAACTTTTCGGGCAGCAGGTTGAAGGTGTATCAATTGATGAATTGATTGAAATGGTTGAGATTCCACCGAACTCCGAAATGGGTGACTATGCCATTCCGTGTTTTAAGTTCGCAAAGATTTTAAGAAAAGCACCAAATATGATTTCAGAAGATATCAGCAACAAGATTGCCACAGGCGATTATTTTGAGAAGGCAGTGAATACGGGACCATATGTAAATTTCTTTGTCAACAAGAAATTCTTTGCGGAGTCCTTGCTGAAGGAAGTTTTCGACAAGAAGGAAAAATATGGAAGCAAGGATATAGGGCAGGGAAGAAAGGTAGTGGTTGAATTTTCTTCGCCAAATATTGCCAAGCCTTTTCATATAGGCCATATAAGGACAACCGTAATAGGCAATTCTATCAACAAGATTTACAGATTCATGGGATTTGATGTTGTTGCCATAAATCACCTTGGAGACTACGGAACACAGTTTGGAATGTTGATTTCTGCATACAAGAAGTGGGGAGACAAGGAAGCTATAGAAGCCAATCCTATTCCTGAACTTCTCAAGCTATATATCAAGTTCAATGCAGAAGCTGAAGAAAATGAAGAATACAAGGACGAGGCAAGATACTGGTTCAAGGAGCTTGAAAACGGAAATCAAGAGGCTCTTGAATTGTGGCAGTGGATAAAGGATGTAAGTCTTACAGAGTTCAACAGGGTGTATAAAATGTTGAATATTGAATTTGATTCATATGCTGGCGAGAGCTTCTATTCCGACAAGATGCCCAGGGTTATAAAGGAGCTTGAAGAGAAGAATCTTCTAGTGGAATCACAAGGTGCACAAATTGTTGATCTTGATGAATTCAACATGCCGTCTCCTCTGATAAAGAAGAGTGATGGATCCACTCTGTATATTACAAGGGACATCGCAGCATCCATTTACAGAAAAGAGACCTATGATTTCTACAAGAACATATATGTGGTTGGTTCTCAGCAAAACCTCCATTTCCAGCAATGGATAAAGATAGTTGAGCTTATGGGATACGACTGGGCCAAGGATTGTGTCCACGTACCATTTGGGATGGTTAGTCTTGAAGAGGGAACATTGTCAACCAGGAAGGGTAGAGTGGTGTTTCTTGAAGATGTTCTCAACAAGGCTGTAGAAAAAACACTTGAAATAATCAACGACAGGAATCCAAATCTTGAAGACAAGGAAGAAGTGGCAAAGAAAGTCGGTATAGGTGCCGTGCTGTTCCAGGAGCTTTACAACAACAGAATCAAGGACTATACTTTCTCATGGGAGAAGACCCTTAGTTTTGAAGGCGAGACCGGTCCATATGTTCAATATACTTATGCAAGGACATGCAGTATTCTAAGAAAGTACCAGGAAGAACTTGATACTGACATAGACTACAGTCTGGTAACCGGTGACAAGGAATTTGAAATAATGAAAACTCTGGAAGGATTTTCAGACATTGTAGAGAGTTCAATGAACAAGGAAGAGCCTTTTTATATTACAAGATTCATCGTGGACCTGGCTCAAAAATTCAACAGATTCTATCACAACAGTCAGATTCTTACGGAAGACAAGGAGCTTACAAAAAGCAGAATATTGCTGACATATGCTGTAAACACAGCTATTAGGAACGGTCTTCAACTATTGGGAATTGAAACTCCTGAAAGAATGTAAAGAGAAGGACTCTGGCGGTTGAACCATTGAAAGTGGGTCAAAAGCGGTTGACAAATCATTTTTTGTAAAATATAATACCTCATATCCATGCTTCAAGGGCATGGATTTTGACATTGTACACAATGTACATGTCGACATTAAATTTTGCCGGTGACACAAGCTGGTGACTGAGAACGAGGAAAAACATTATATGAAGAAAAAGATTAAGATTGTATCAGTACTGTTAATATGTACCTTTGTGCTGATCGCATGTCAGACTGGAGCATCTACGACAGCCGTTTCTGAAGACGTCGAGTTGGAAGGAGAGGTTGCCACTGTGGAGGAAGAGCCTGTACCAATTAATCTATCCAGCGTTTATAAAAGAAGTATAGACTATGTTTCGATTAAGGACCACGTGGAAGCAGCGGAAAAGAAAGATTTCAAGGAATATGCAATGGAGTTGACCGGACTTGAGGCAGGTGCCATTGAACTGATGATGGCTGAATGTGATGAAGTAGGGATTGATCCATTCGTGATTCTGGGCCTCATGAGGCTTGAAAGTGAATTTGACACATACTGTGTAGGAAATCTTGGAGAAAGAGGACTTGGACAGTTGATGGCAAATACTGCGGAACCTGTAGCGAGGAATATGGGAATAGAGTATGATCCCGACAAGTTGTTTGAGCCGGAATACAACATTAAACTTTTCATGAGACAGTTCAAGTATCTATATGAATTTTACAATGGGGATATTCACATGACCTTGACTGCCTACAACAGAGGTCAGGGAGGATTGGACAAATACATGGCTTCAAGAAGCAAGTACGCCAATCCTGCAGTAAGCGACTATTCCATGGTACTGTTGAATTATGCAACAAGTTTTAAAGAAGAGTTTGATAACCAGTAAAAAAGTATATATAATATAGCTGATGTATGTCGGCTATATTTTTTTTACATTACTCGCTTGCATTCTAATGAGGAGACAACAATGGAAGGACTATACGATAATTTACTGAAGTATCTAGTTGATCAAAGAGGGGAATCATATCCTGAGTTGACAGAGGATAAGGGAGAATATATAATCAACAACGATTATTTGAATTATTTCATTATTTTCATGAAGTCCATGAGATACAATGATGATTCAGGAGTTGAAATAAATTATGAAAGGCTTGCAGATGAGCTGAAGCTTTACAAATATTATTCTTCAGGCAGACAGAATATCAGGAAGCTGCATATGTTTGCATTGATTTCAATGGCCTATGCAAATGAGAAGATTGAAGATATTGACAGGGAACTTAAAAGATACTGTAAATATTTTAAGATATCCATAGGCAGTCTGCCGGAGTATATATTTTTTTCTTATATGGTCAAAGCAAGTCAGAGGCAGAAGATTATTTGTGATATCAATGAAGAGGCAAAAAACAGCTTCATACGGTTTTCATTCAAGGATAGCATTGGAAGCGAGAGTGATGATATAATAGTTTTTGAGAAGAAAAGAGTGGCGCTTCTGAGTAAAGTTATTGCCTGCGATTATAAAGGGTATCCGTTACTGGAAACTTTCAAGAGCAAGATTGCTGGAGAAGATTCCGTCAGTTCATATGGAAATGATAAGATTGCTGCATTTGTCAAAATGATTCTTGACTATCTGGTTGATATCAGGAAGGGCCGCATAAATACAATGGTATATAAAATTGGCGAAAGCAAGCTTTATAATGAAAAGGAAAATTCAATTGTAGAACACAGCAATTTTGGAAAATGCAGGATTGTAAAAAGCATAAAAAACAAGGAAGGCAAAACCATTATAGTCAATACGAGATTTGGCTGTTACAGGTTGGAGAATTAAATGAAAATGAAGGTATTGTTTGTAGCGTTAAACAGCAAGTATTCGCATGTAAATCTTGCTATAAGATATATGAGCAACAGCATAAGGGATATAAAAGGAATAGAATCGGATTTTTTGGAATTCACAATAAACCAGAAGGAAGATTATATTCTATGGGAAATACTGGAAGCAAAAGCAGACATAGTGTGTTTTTCTTCATATATATGGAATATCAATGAGATACTGTCATTGTCTGAATCCCTTAAAATGGGAAATGAAAGCATTAAGATCCTTCTGGGCGGACCTGAAGTAACCTTTGAATCGGTGGAACTTCTGAATGACAATGAATTCATAGATTATGTCATTAAAGGTGAAGGCGAACTTCCTGTCCGTGAATTTTTCGGGAAAATGTCGCAGGGAGAGGATATAGACTCTGTCAAGGGACTAACTTATAGAAAAAATGGAGCTGTGGTGGAAAATGCAAACTACGGTCCAATCAAAGACATGGCTGCTATCGAATATCCTTATGGAATCGGGGAAAGCTTCAAAAACAAGTATGTATATTATGAAAGTTCAAGGGGATGTCCTTTTAACTGTAGTTTTTGTATATCATCAAGCATCAACGGTGTGAGCAATCTCCCCCTGGAAAGAGTAAAGGATGACTTGGACAAACTATTAAAAACCGAAGCGAATGTTATTAAGTTTGTGGACAGGACTTTCAATACCGACAGGAAAAGGGCGGTTGAAATAATCAATCATATAGTGAAGAACAATCACAAAAGAATGAAGATACATTTTGAAATAACTGCAGAGATTTTGGATGACAATATGATTTCGCTAATAAATGACCTGCCGGAAGACATGTTTCAGTTTGAAATAGGGGTGCAGTCGACAAATCCCTACACTTTAAATGCCGTTAACAGAAAGTCTGACATAGTAAAGCTCAGGGATATTGTTGAAAGGATAGGAGCAGGGAATAATGTCCACAGACACCTTGACCTGATTGCGGGACTGCCTGAGGAAGATATGGAATCCTTTGGAAAGTCCTTTAATGATGTCTACAATATGAAGGTGGAAAAAATCCAGCTTGGATTCCTTAAGGTTCTCAAGGGCACGGAAATCAGAAAGAACGCTGAAAAGTATGGAATAGTATATAAGAAGACTGCTCCCTATGAAGTGATAAAAACAGACTCGATGTCAAGTAAAGAGCTTCTTTATCTTAAGAAAATAGAAGAATTGGTGGATATATTCTACAATGAACATCATTTCATAAATTCCATTGAAAAACTTATGACCATATATGAACCCTTTGAATTTTTCAAAACCTTTTGTAGTTATTGGATCAGTGAAGGACTCTTTGACAAGCCTCTTAAAAAATCTGAAATGTATGGCATAATCAATGACTTTGCATTAAATGTTCCGGGTATAGATATAAGTGCTGAACTTATTGATGATTTCCTGTTTAACGAAAGAAACCTGGACCTGCCGTCGTTCTTTGACGAAATCCATGAAAAGGAATGCTTGAAGTTTAAGCATGAATTGTTAAAGAGCGAGAATTTCAGGAACAAATACTTTACAGGTTGTGAAGGGATTCAAAACAAAAGACTTGTAAACCGGTTCAGACTTGTAAGAAATGATGACAAATATATTGCATATATATACGGTGACAAGAGAAATATTTTTTCGAGAAGCATAAAAATTGACGTTACTGATATTTTGGAGGAAGAACTAAATGACATTTTATGAAGAAATAAGAATACTTAGAGAAAAAAACCTTGAATATGTACCTTTCGTAACCTTAAAAAAAGGTGCTAAGATTCCGGTTATAGAAGGTACCGTCACATTGGACAGAGAATTGGAAATACCTCTTCTTTTTGAAGATTTCATAGCGGATGTTAAGGGATCGACATTAAATGATGGATTGAGTATGGATAATATATGTGCTGGAATGTGCTTTATGATAGGAGCGGATCCGGAGTTTCTTTACAGAGACTATTATATGGAAATATTGAACAAGTCAAAATCAAACCTTCAATCATATATAATTCATCTGATAAACAAGTTCAATGAAAAACTGGAGTATGCAGTCATATTTGCACTGGCTCTTGTTGAGATTGAAACCAGTGCCAGGAACCTTTTTATTCTTGGAAGCGCTCTTGAGAATCTGGCTGTAGACCATTCTGAAAAGAAAAACAGCAAGAAGTCGGACATATTTTTTGACGAGGCGGTAAAATACTACCACAGCAGCTGTGACGAGGAGGAAAATTTCACTCTGTCCCTTTACAAGCTGGGATTTTACTATAGAGGGATTGGACAGTATATAAGGGCCAAGGACTACTGGGATAGATTCATGGAGCATGACAAGGACCCTGTCAGGATTGAGGAAATAAGAACAGAGAATGAAACTCTTGAAAAGCTTGTTGATTATGAAACAGGATATAGATATGTACTTGAGGGCAACAGTGAAGATGGTCTTGATAAGCTGCTTCCGCTGGTTGAGTATTTTCCTGAGTGGTGGAATCTTTTGTTTGTAATTGGACTTGCTTTCAGGCAAAATATGGAATATGAAATTGCATCGGATTATTTTAAGAATGTACTGTTTCTAAAGGCGGACCAGAAAGAGTCCATGAATGAACTGGCAATCTGCTATCTTAACATGAACAAATTCAAGGAAGCTGAAGAGATTCTTGACAATGCAATAATATTGTCGGACAACAACAGTGAACTTTTGGCCAACAGATCTGTTGCAAGAATATATCAGGACAAGATAAATGAAGCAGAAGAGGACATAGACAAGGCATTGGAAATAAATCCAAATGATGAAATAGCTATAAATATAAAAAAAGAAATTGAGAAAATGAAATGATATGAAAGATTCCATAGAAATCAAGGATATCAAAAATATGAAAAATATTAAGTGTATGCGGGAAATGCTCATTGCTTCTGTGGTTGCATTATGCCTATTCCTTATTATCATATCTGCATTGAATAATAAAACATCTGATAAGAAATTTTCAGGTGTTTATTTGAATGGAAATTTAATTGGCGACAGCAGCAGTCTAATACAAGAGAGCGGCAATACTTTTATTGAAGTTGAAATGCTGAAGGAAAACGACCTTCTGGATCTCTTTTGCAGCGAAGATGAGAATCTTATCCTTATATATTATGATTTGAAAGCATATACGGTAGACTTGACAAGGAACGAAAATGCTGTCTGGCGCAGTGTGGATTCGAAGATATTTCTAAATTTCAGCTATATAGAGGATAAGATGAATGGACAATATCGAATGTCCCTATATGAAGAGTTGCTGTTTATCGAGGATGATTATTCTGAAATAACAAATGAAAGAAACATCATATTCTATGGAGAACCAGGCATTGGAAGTGAAAAAATATCAAATGTTGAAAAAGGAAGCGAGCTGACAAGATATGAAATTACAGAAGATTGGAGCTTTGTCAGACTGGGGGACAAATTGGGTTATGTAAGGAATGATTATCTGAAATCCGTCAAGTCATATAGCGGAATCATTCTCTTGGAAAACAAAAGCACCAAGAATATTGTGCTGGCCTGGGATTTCTTCACCAGGGAACCTTCTGGATTCGAGGAGGAAGAGATATATCCCGGAATGAATGTGGTGTGTCCTACCTGGCACCATCTGGAAGAAGATACTCGAGAATTCTCGAATTGGTATATGAAGGAATATATTGACTATTACAATGAAAACAAGATTGAGGTGTGGGGTACATTTTCAAACTCCTTTGATCCGGATTTGACTTCAGATGTATTGAAGGACAGGTATGCCAGAAGCGACATTGTAGGGAAGATTGTTGACATGGCTGTAGGGAACGATTATAGAGGAGTTAATATCGACTTCGAAAACATATATTTGAAGGACAGGGAAAAACTGGCTGCCTTTTTCAGGGAACTCTATATGAGATTGAAAAAGGAAAACATACTGATGTCTGTTGATGTTTCGGTTATCTCCAGTAGCGAAAACTGGTCGCTGTTCTATGACAGGAAGACAATAGGCAGGTACTCGGACTATGTAGTGCTCATGGCGTATGATGAAAGAACCCTTCCAAATCATGGTATTGGATCGATAGCATCCCTGCCTTGGGTTGAAAAAGGTATTTCGGGGTTGCTGGATTATGTACAGGGTGAAAAGATAATACTTGGACTTCCGTTTTATACTAGATTGTGGGAAACGATAGAAACGGAAAAGGGAGCGGTATATGACGTAACTACATTGAGACTGACTTCGGCGGACGTTTTTGTAAAGGATAATGACTTTGAATTTGAATACGACGAAGAGTCGGGACAGAACTACGGGGAGAAAACTGTAGATAATGTGTATTATCAGATTTGGGTAGAGGATGAAGTATCCTTGAGAAAAAGGCTTGAACTAGTGGAAAAATACAACCTTAACGGAGTTGGTGTTTGGAGCCTGAATTACAGCAAAAATTCCATGTGGAAATTAATAGCGAATTTTTTCGAAAACTTGTAAAAAAAACGTTGACAATTAAACTGTAAATCCCTATAATAATAAAGCGCTCCGGAAAGCGGGGGGCAAAAATGAAGCCTGAAAATAAAAACTGAAAAAATTGAAAATAACAGTTGACAATTGAAAGGTAAATCATTATACTAATAAAGCGCCTCAAATGAGGAGCGAAAAAGACAGAAAGTAACGACATAAAGCAAGTAAAGAACAAGTAAAAAACTTGTAAAAAAGATTTAAAAAAACTTGAAAAAACAGTTGACACGGAAAAGCAAGAGTGGTATACTGAACAAGTTGTCAAAACAAGCAACAGCAACGGATACAGCAATGCACCTGGACAATAGAATAACACATAGTCAACGTAATTCTTAGAGTTAATTATGTAACAAACAAAAGTAATTTTGGGACTTTTTAAAAAAGAAAAGTCAGTGTAAGAAATGAGTTAAAGGCGAAAGCCTTAAATAGAGATTTTAAACGAGAGTTTGATCCTGGCTCAGGACGAACGCTGGCGGCGTGCCTAACACATGCAAGTCGAGCGGAACTGATAAAGTTTACTTTAACAGTTTAGCGGCGGACGGGTG
>NZ_FQZL01000007.1 GCF_900142005.1 Dethiosulfatibacter aminovorans DSM 17477 | reverse complement strand
AGGAGCTGTCCCTAGTACGAGAGGACCGGGATGGACAAACCGCTGGTGTATCAGTTGTTCCGCCAGGAGCATAGCTGAGTAGCTAAGTTTGGAAGTGATAAGCGCTGAAGGCATCTAAGCGCGAAGCATCCCTTAAGATAAGATTTCCCATCCTTTATGGAGTAAGACCCCAGGAAGACCACCTGGTTGATAGGTCGCAGGTGTAAGCGCAGTAATGTGTTCAGCTGAGCGATACTAATAGGTCGAGGTCTTGACCAGAAATATTTTCTTTCTTGTGTAGTTTTGAAGGTTCTATACCTTTTATATATAAAATAAGCAAAGTAATTTGCTTAGAGATCTGGTGACAATAGCGAAGAGGTCACACCTGTTCCCATACCGAACACAGAAGTTAAGCTCTTCAGCGCTGATGATACTTGGTGGGTGACTGCCTGGGAAAGTAGGACGTCGCCGGTTCTGAAAAAAGAAACATCGCAGGATGTTTCTTTTTAATTGATTATCTCTTTTTAGAAAATATTATTTCAATCAAATTTGTTAACTTCAAGTAAAAAAACGTTGAATTAATATTTCTTTTATGTTAATATACTTTATGGACATGCGGATGTGCCGGAATTGGCAGACGGGCTAGATTCAGGTTCTAGTGTCTTAACAGGCGTATGGGTTCGACTCCCTTCATCCGCACCAACTCCTTAAAAAACGTTGGGATTTCAACGATGAGAATAGAAGAGAATAAATATTAACCACTATTTAACCACTAGGTTTTTGTGAAGAGAAATTAACCACTTAGGTGGTTATTTTTATTTTATGAAAAGATTCAGTTTGTCGATTGCTTTCTGCTTTTGGTCCTGGTCCACATGGGTATAGATCTTTGCTGTAGTGTTTATGTCAGTATGTCCCATAAGTACGCTGGCGGTTTTAATAGGTACTCCTTCTTCGGCCAGCAGGGTGCAGAATGTGTGCCTCAATGCGTGGAAATTGGTACCTGATATATTTACTTTGTCCTGATAATCTCTCCAGCGAGAGGTCAATCTGTCAGCTCTGAGTGCTGTGCAAGTGTTAGATGTAAATAGAAGATTATCGTTAGAAAATGGCAGGCCTTGTTTCAGATGCTTAAGCTTCTCCTGATTTATATGCTTCTTCATGTAATTTACCAGGTTTACAGGCAATGGAACTATTCTGTTGCTTTCTTTGGTTTTCGGATTGTTAACAACTACCTGTATTTTATCATCAACCTTCATCCTTCTGAGGCTCTTGTTTACATCAATCAGCCTGTTGTCCAGGTCCAGATCACCGTGGGTTAGTGCACATATTTCTCCCTGGCGTAGACCGGTGAAAAGCGCAAACACATATATTAGAAGATTATCATTATCCTTGAAGTCGACCATGAGCTGGTCTATGTCCGTTTTGGTTAAGAATTCTTTCTTCCTTGTTTTTTCATGTACCGGTCTGGTGATAGAATCCATAGGATTGTGGATAACCAGGCGTTCCTTTTTGCAATATTTGTAGAAAGATGTGAATAAAAGGTAGACGCGCATAGCTATATGGCTGCTATCTATGTTATTGAGGTGCTTTTGTATGTCTATACTTTTGACAGATAAGAGCTTGTTACTGTAGAATTCAGCACTTTTGATGTGTAGCCTATGTTGTATCTCGTACCTATTGTATGAGGAAATTGCGAGTGTAGGGCGTAGCACGATCTCAAACCAGTTCTCAAACATCTTTTCAAATGTAACCTTATCATAGTCTACACCAAGGCCTCTTTTTATACCTTCTAGGTACTTGTCCCTTTTCTCTTCTGCTTCTTTCTTGCTGGATCCGTAGAAAGCTTTCATGATGTTTTTGCCTTCCTTGTTCATTCCAACTTTTGCTCTAACACGGTAGTAATTATTGTTGTTAATGGTCGTATTAGTTTTCTTTGCCATTGATTTCATCTCCTTTTTTATTCATTAATATCTCACTCCTATCTTTTCTACTGCTCTGCCATAAGCTTGCATAAGGGAGCTTCCTTTCTTGTAAGAGCTTTCAGGGTATCTTTTATTCCATATTTCCAAAGCGTTGTTCCAATATTGATTGGTACCGGTTTTCTCACCTGTCTTACTTCGCTTCTCTGGCGGTTGTCCAAGTTCCTGTACAAGCTGCAGGATTTGTTGCTGTTTATTAGTTACTTTATTTGTCCTTAGAGTATGTAATGCCATCCTATTTTCTCTATAAATGCTGCGTAGCTCATCAAGCGATAGATCTGAAGTATTGATTGTAATGGTAATCGTAGAACGTTTTAATGTCTTGCAGCCAACAAGAGGCATGCCTTTAATCGAAGTTTGTACCTGGTATCGATAAAGTATTGGTTTTAAGCCAGCAAGAATATAAAGAGGAACTTCATTTTCAGGAAAGCCAGTAGCAGCAGCAATATATTCAGAGTGTTTAATCAGCTTATCAAGTGTTTCATCAAAATCAGAATATATTGAATACGTTTCTTTAGTGACATTATTATAGATGGGGAAAACAGTGAACTTATCATCTCGCTTCATGTATAAGTGGTTTTTATCTTGTGATTCCTTTTCTAATATTTTGTTATTTGTTCTCTTAAGCCAGTCTTCTGCTTCTTTTATAGATTTGAATGGCACTTTTTTAGAACCGAATAGATCCTTACGAACATATTCAATGTGTGGCTGGATTTGCGAGAGTATCGTATCTCTGGTAGTAGGATCGACATTATCTGTTCTTTTCCTTTTGTCCTCATTCAATTCAGCCAAGTGTTTCGCTGTTTTTAAGCATGATTTATAACGCTCTTCTTCACTTATATCATCATGTATACCTGATTCAATCATACGCCGAAAGCAACTAATGAATTCTCCTTTTAAGTCATTTCCATACGATTGTTCCTTTACTTCTTCTGAATTGTTCCAAAAATCTTCAATCCAGCTTCTTGCATTATCAATCATTTGATTTTGTATATTTGTCATAAATCCTCCAACTTTCAAGTAATATTAGTTGCGCGCAACTTATAGTTTTATATTATCATAGTCTTAAGAACAAGTCAAGTTGAAGAAAAGAAAGGATGTTGTGAATTATGAAAGTACATGGGAAGATGTTTTCAAACAATCTTAAAGAAATCAGAGAGAGAAAAAAAATAACGCAATTCGAACTCAGCAAAAAAGCAAATGTAACCCCAGCTGATATTAGTAGAATAGAAAATGGTAAAATATATGCTTATCCTGGCTGGAGAAAACGGATTTCAGATGCACTTGAGGTGGAAACGTCGGCGATTTGGGATGACGAGAGGTGAATGTATGAGTATTAAATGGATCAGTATACCAGAATATATGAAAGAGACCGGTTTAAGCCGTGATAATGTTAAAAAGCTTATTGAACAGGAAAGGCTTATATGTGTCATAACTGAGGGCGGTCAAACAAGGATTAAGATGGAAGACAATACCGAATTCATCGAACTAAAGGAAGAACTCAAGACACAGAGACAAATGCTTGAAGAATTATCTCAACATTTAGGGTTGGGGAAAAAATAACAGATGTCCCTAAAAAAATATATAGAAAAAGGGAGGTGTAAATGGCTTGAATGCTTATAATAGCTTTAAAAACATACCTGAAGAACTAAAAATGCGCCCACAGTGGGTCCTTTGGAAACTGGAAACAGTAAAAGGTAAAGAAACAAAAATACCATACCAAATAAATGGCTGGAAAGCATCAACAACTAGACCTAGAGACTGGACGACCTTTGAAAAAGCATTGGTAGCCCTAAATAATTGGAAATATAGTGGTCTGGGTTTTGTTTTCTCCGGTGACGATCCATATATAGGAGTTGACTTGGATCACATCGTTGCTGAAACCGGAGTTTTTTCAAAGGAAGCTTTAGAAATAATTCAGAAGCTTGACAGCTATACGGAATTTTCCCAAAGTAAAACCGGAGCGCACATCATTTTAAAGGCAAAAAACACTCTTGGTAGCGGGCGCAAGTCAAAGGACAAGATGCTGGAAGTATACTCAGAAAAGAGATTTTTCGTCATGACAGGCAATATTGTGCCTGAAACTCGAAAGGAAATAATCGAATGCCAGGAGGCTTTTGATAAACTGGCATATAAATACTTAACTTCAAAGCAGAAGCCGAAAAAGCCTGTGATTTCACGAAGCAATCTAGAGGACAGAGTCATTATTGGAAAATTAGAAAAAAATCCAAAATTTAATGCCCTCTATTATCATGGCGATTTGTCATCATACAGAGATGACTGGTCAGCTGCTGATATGGCGCTTTGTAATCTGATTGCTTTCTACACAGAAGATACTGCTCAAGTTGACAGTATCTTCAGGAAATCGGCATTGTATCGTGAGAAGTGGGACCGTGAAGACTATCGACAGCGGACTATTGATAAAGCTTTCGCAAACCGGACGGCTTGTTATGACCCGTACCATGGACGTAATACAGATACAGAAGATTTTAATGATCTTAGCGATAAACCAGAAATTAAACAGTTGCCTTTTTTGGTACTGAAGAATATAAATAAGCCAGATAATGGGCTTAAGGTAGATGTAGCACGACTAGCAATTTACATGAAAAATGTTTACCGAGTCAAAATACATAACGGGATATTTCGATCTTGGCGTAAAAATTATTATGCTAGTATGGATGATATAAAAGTTCTGATTTATGAAGCAATACCGGAGCTTTATAGGAATCCCAGGGATATAAAAGCTTGCGAGGAGCTTTTACGGATGGACGGTACTATTATATTGAAGGACCAGGATCTTGCACCTCCGAAGTATTTTCTATTTTTAAATGGAGTTCTGAATATTGAAAATATGGAATTTTATCCACATGGGTCTGAAAATGTAAAAAATCTAATATTCATATACTGCGTGGATTTTAATTGGAATCCTAATGTAGAAGACGATGTTCTTGTCGATAAATTCTTTGAAGATATTACAGGAGGGAAAGATGAAGATACGAATTTTTTATATCAAGTTCTTGGAGTTGCTATGTCAAATTATCGAGATTTCAAAAACATTCTCTATTTTAGCGGCGAGAAAGATTCGGGAAAAAGCCAGTTTATGCATGTTGTTGAAAAGTTACTTAAAAACCCCGACGGTTCGGCAGATTATTCATCAATTGGTTTAAAGACATTGACTGATGAAAATTCGAAGGAATTCTTTCAGATAGCAGGAAAACGTGCAAACATCTGCGGAGAAACACCGGAACTTAATATAACTAATGACGTACTGCTAAAACAGCTTTCAGGGGGAGACACAGTAACGGCTAATCGAAAATTTCTGCCTCCGGTGTCTTTTGTAAACAGGGCGATGTTAATATTCTCTGGAAACCGCGTTCCTAAATTTTTCGTTGGAGACAAATCGGCGATTGCGGATCGTTTAATGGTTTACGAATTTAAACAGGCAATACCGAAGTCGCGGCAGATCAAGAACATTTACAAACAATTTGATTTTGAATATATCATAAAAAAATCCATAGATAATCTCAAGTTGTTTGTTGATAGTAACCAGGAATTTTTACAGATTTCTGAACTTTCATCGAATAGGGAAAGGCTACTTAAGGATTCGGATTTTATCTACAAATTCTACAAGGAAGCTTGTATATCGACAGAAAACAGAGAAGACCGATATTCGTCGGAAGATCTATGGAAATGCTTTCTTGGTTTCCTCGTAGAAGAAGGGCACATTGAGCGAAATGCCTTAGGCAAACCTGATATTCAGAGACTTAAAGTGAAAAAGCACAATTTCATAACAGAGATGAAAAGACTTCACGGTGAAAGTAATTACGCTAGAAACGTTTCATATAAAGGTGGAACAGCGACTTGCCTGCTTGGTTTACAAGTCATTAGGACAGGAGAAGACACAACAGGCAAGACGTCAATGTAATTGACAAGATATTTTGATTTCTACTTTTATAAATGTAGATTCTACACTTCTTTTTCTGTAAGTGTAGAGGGCATAGGTAAGAAATATCAAAGGCTTGAGGATAAATTCTACACTTCTACACTTCTATTCTGTATTATTAAATATATTATATATGTGTGTATATGTGTTTATTGTTTAGAATATCATTTAGAAATGTAGAAATGTAGAATTTTAATAAAAATGCTGTGATATTAAGGGCTAGAGTTTCTACGTTTGTGTTTTAAGAAGGGTAGAATCTAAAGAAGTAGTGTAGAATTAAAGGAGGTAAATTGACTATGTCAAGCAAACTAAATAGACTTTGTGCTTATCCATGGTGTAGTAAGATTGTGGAGAGCGGATATTGTGATAAGCATGCTAAGGCAAAGAGACAGGCAAGTGATAGGTTATTAGGGGCGTTGTACAGTAGGGTGCATAATAAATGGTGGCAGAAGTATAGGGTTGTATTTATACAGCGAAATCCTCTTTGTATCAGATTTAGTGCTGAGGATATAAACAGTATCGACAACCGTAGTCGACCATATTTGCATGGGCAAGAGGTTTTAATCTTTGGGTTAATGAATATGCCCTAAAAAGTCGGAAAAGATGCCTTATTAAGAATATAGAGGGGTGGACTGGCACAAATAGAGGGATAGCTCAGTCAGTAGAGTGTCCATGGCGATTTGCACGTGTCTTGTCGGTGAGATGCGTCATTAAAAGGAGGAATAATGGAAAGAGTTGTCGTTGATTTGCGCACAGGAGAGGTTATGAAAATATTACAGGACGGTGATAGTAGTATGAAAAAAAACTCAATTGAGTATTTAGACAATTTTGATACCTGGGAAAAAGAAAACTGCTACAAGGCAAACATTGACGAGCTTAAAAAAGTCACGAAGGAATTAACAGTCAGAGAAGCCGGCGTTCTTATGAAGATAAGTCCATATGTAAGCTATATAGATTGTATGTTGATGCATCCTGATGGAAAAGAGATAAACCTTGATTCTTTGTCAACTATTACCGGAGTCTCAAGGGCAACAGTCGCGAGGATCATGGAAAGCCTTATCAAGAAAGATATTATATATAAGGGCCGTAAATCTAGGAATGTAATATACCTTGTCAATCCATGGCTGTTTGTTAAGGGTGATTATGTCAATAAGGTATTAAAAACGATGTTTAAAAATTACAAAATACGAGTGCTTAACAAAAAATGGAAAGACCTTTAAGACATTTAAGTATGTATCGAATAAGACAAAGCATAAAAGGCACAAATATGGAAGGAGGATTACTATGCCGAGAAAACTGAAGAGCTTATGTGCCTATCCTGGATGTAATAAGATAAAGATATGAACCATAAAAGGGGATGGGTATATAAAAATCCATCCCAAATATGACGGAAAAATAATTTCATAAGGCAGTAATTTCATACTGGGACCATGCGGTTTATTACATATAACAGATGTTTTTTATGGGAATTTATGTACCCTACAAGAGTATATTTTCATAACTTGTTGTAGATAGGAAAAATAGTTGAAAAAAATGTATGATCTAATGAATTCTCAACCGGTTAAAAGTGATAGAACTGTTAGTATAATTGGGATGGGGAGGGGGGAGCAAATAGCTGGAGGAAAAGGCTAATTGAGCGAGGCTGCTCAATCGCACGAAATTTTTTCCCTAAACGGTAATTTTTAAAAATATAGGAGGTATATTATGGCAAGACCATCAAAATCTATAGAATTAGTTGAAGGACATCGTACAAAAGCTGAGATAGAAAAAAGACAGCAAGCTGAAAAGGCATTGCTCACAAATGTAGAAATGAAGGAATGGCCGACAACGAAAGCGGATCCTGTAGCACACAATCATTTTTTAAGAATCAGCGAACTGTTTAAGGCAATAGAGAAAAATGACGCATTATCAGAACCAACGTTCAACAGATATTGTTTGATGTTGTCGGAATGTGAAGGTTATGAAGTCCGGGATAAGAAACTGAAAGTGATTATTGACGATTTGGAAAGAAGATGGCAGGGTGAGATGGAGTATGCTGAATACATAAAAATGGTAATCAACTTGAACAAGCAGATCCAAACCAATGACCGACTTCTAATGAGTAAGAGAAGACTATTGCTTAGTATCGAGAAAGAAAGCCTTATGACTTTAGCTTCGCAGTTAAGATCAATACCGAAGAAGGAGGATGAAGATTACAAATTAGATCCTATGTATCAATTATTGAATACATAGAATCAAGAGTATAAAGGTGAGACATAAGGAGAAATTATAAAGAGTCTTATAAGCGAATTTATATTAACAAAACCAGAACAGTGTGATGACCCGAGCAAGTCGTAAAAAGGCTCAATTTTTGCGATAATATTTTAGATATGTTTCCACAAATAGGACATTTACGTTAATATTGATTTTTATATTTGTAGGTTTGTTGATAACGAACCCACTACATAGAGCATAACGACATTCAATAGCTTACTATGAAGGAAATATTGGAACTAACTTAGCTTTGCTGTGGAGTATATTAGAGAACGTCCGGTATAGAAAATTTTTTGTTTATCAACAAACTAAGACTTTTTACCTTTTGCTTCTGTATGGGAGGTTAGTGATCTAAGGATGCAGAAACGTGTTTTGTTTCCAATCGCCTTTACTATATTTGTACATAAAATTTGCATCAATACAAACCTATTGATGTTAAGGGATTTTGTTATTCTTTGAGGTTAGACAAGGTTGGAATATCTGAAGATTAACAACATAATGATAATAATTTTGTACCTATGTGCATTTTTTGTATGTGGGTGCATACTTTTTGGTGATAATATTTTAATACGATTTTCATACGGGATCTATGTTGAAAGTGTTAGTGTTCTTCGAAGGAGTTGATGTGGTTGGGTTGGTGGTTTGATTAGAATATAAATAAGAATTTATCCTCTTGTAGAAAAAGCAAGAGGATTTTTTATGTTTAGATGTTTTAGTGAATGCTATAATTGTGTTCATATGATATTCGAGAACATAAGAACCGATACTGCAAGATAAACAAAATAGCGGGGGTTAGGTCGGTGTGCTTTTTATTTTGGTGTTTAAAGAAAGTGAATGAAAAGGTACGAAATAGTTCTAAATTCAAGAATTGAAGTACATAAGTGTTTGCTAGAGACTGGAAAGATCAATAAGATAAATGCAGAAATAGTAAGGCGGGTACTTGATCATATAGTAGTTGGGGATGATGGGGAGATAAAGGTAGTGTTTTTAAGTGGGGCAGAAGTTAAGATTGGAGATTAGACCGTAGGGGTTTTGCTTATTGATGAGTATGAGCCTCTACGGTTATTTTTTATTTGGAGCAATTGTTAAATAAATCTTTGATTTCTGTTGAAAAATAGTTGGTAGGAGTATAATTGTGTTAGGTGAGTATTTGGAAATGAGATTATTGGGTTTTGGCTTGTTTTTTATCATTGTTGCAAATGCAGTGAAAATAGGAGTGACAGCATTACAAGAGTTCAAAGATGAATTAGCAGTGGAATTTGATATGCGGAAGAAAGAATAGTTTCTCGCAAAACACAGTATAGAGAAGTGTTAAAACGAAATGTTGGTAAAGAATGAGAAACAGCGAAACAATTACAAATTCAGTAATCAGGTTTGCAAATAAATTGAAAGATTATTAAAATGAAGATTTGTCGAAAAATATAAAAAAATATAAAATTTTAGAAAAAAAGTATAAAATTTTAGAAAAGAGTATGAAGTTTTATGCTTTTTTTCTATTTTTTGTGGGAAATCATCAAATTTCGTTGATAAAAATGGAAAAAGAGTTGGCATGATTTTTGCTTTAATTTAATTAGTAATTAAAAAAGGAAAAGGAGGGAAATGGTTCCTACATTTTTCGGAACCATTCAAAAATCAAAAATGAAAGAAGTAGTAATTATTGATGGATTGCGTACTGCCTTTGGAAGGATGGGAGGAACGCTAAAAGATGTTACGTCTGTTGAATTGGCAGGAAATACAATCAAAGCGCTTTGTGATAAAACAGGTATTTTAAAAAAATGGAAAGTAGATTCCGTTTTTGCAGGTAGTGCTTTTGGAGATGTGAATACCAATAATTTTGCAAGATATGCATCAATGTTGGCGGGATTGCCGTATGAAACATCAGCATCTTTTATAGAAATGCAATGCGGTTCTTCTATTGCATGTATAAATAATGCAGCTTTACAAATTCAAGCTGGACTTATTGATGTAGCAATTTGTGGTGGTGCAGAATCTCATAGTCAGACATATTATAAGTTCCCAACTACGCTACAACCATACAAGGGTATCGCACCTACAGCAGCCATGAGTCGATTAGCACCGGAGGATATAGACAATATTAGTATGATTGAAGTATCGGACCTAATGGCAAAAACATGGGACATTACAAGAGAACAATGTGATGAATTTGCCTTGAGAAGCCAGAATTTAGCCGCAAAGGCCATCGAAGAAGGCTATTTCATAGATGAAATTACGCCAATTGAAATTCACCCAAAAAAGGGAACTCCGATTATATTCGACACAGATGAACACCCAAGAGGAAAAACCGATTTAGCAAAGCTGGAAAAACTAAAGCCAATAATGGACGGAGGTGTTACGACTGCAGGAAATTCATCAGGAAGAAATGATGGAGCAGCCTTTGTGTTGATGATGAGTGCAGAAAAGGCTGCCGAACTTGGATATAAACCCATAGCAAAATGGATTATGGGCGCAGATATAGGTGTGGATCCGAAAGTGATGGGCATCGGAGCAGCTTATTCAAATTGTAAGATTTTAGACAAGATGAATCTAAAGATAAACGATGTAGATGTTTATGAATGTAACGAAGCGTTTGCTGCGCAGAACTTGAGCGTAATCAAGCAGATGGAAAATATGACTGGCGAAAAGATGAATATGGACAGTTGGAACCCCAACGGCGGAGCCATTGCTTTTGGACATCCAAATGGAGCCTCCGGTGCAAGAATTTGTATATTCACTATGAATGAACTTGCTAGAAGAGGTGCAAAATATGGTATGTTCTCATCCTGCTGCGGTGGAGGATTAGGAGTATCTTGCTTAATTGAAAATACTTATGAAAGATAGGGGGAAAAAATGAAAAAAGTAGCAGTTATTGGCGCAGGTATGATGGGCAGAGAAATCGCTATCGTTTTTGCAAAAGCTGGATACCAGACAGCCATTGTAGATGCAACCCTGGAACTTGCGTTTCAGGCAAAAGATAAACAGGCAGGGATTTTGGACAGGGAAATCAAAAAGGGTAGATTAGAAGCAGACAGGAAACAAGAAATTTTAGCGAGAATTACACCAATCGCTGATAAAAAACTTTTGGCTGATTATGACTATATTACCGAGGCAATCCCAGAAATTTATGAATTTAAAGAAGGATTATTTAAAGAATTGGACGAAATCTGTAAGCCAGAGACCATATTCCTTACAAATACATCAACCTTCTCAGTGACAAAGCTGTCTCTGGCCGTAAAAAGAGAACGAAAAGCAAGATTCCTTGGAACACATTATTTCTCACCGGCATCAGTTATGAAGCTTGTAGAAGTAATTCCAGGACATCTTTGTGAAGACGAAATCGTAGAAGATGTGATTGCTTTAATGACAGAGATGGGAAAAGAAGCCGTTAGAGTAAACGATGTAACAGGATTTGTGGTCAATAGAATCTATCATGCAATTATGATTGAATCCCTGAAGTTGCTGGAAGAAGGGGTTGCAAATGTAGAGGATATTGATAGAGCATGTAAATTTGGCATGGGTCATCCAACAGGGCCTTTTGAGCTATATGACAACACTGCATTAGACTTAAATCTGCAAGTTCAGACAGAGCTTTTTGAAAACTATGGAGAACGCTTTAGACCAGGAAATCTTCTAGGAAAAAAAGTAAATGCAGGGCAACTTGGAAGAAAAGTAGGGGAAGGTTTCTATGTTTGGACAGACAATAAGAAATCAGGTATTGCAAAATAGCATGTGTTTTAAGAAAGAGGAAAAGAAAAATGGATTATTCAAAAATATATTTTAAAAAAGATAATTCAGTTATGAAAGTTGTCTTTAATAACCCAGAGAAATTAAATGCATTAACCGCAGAATTCATCAAAGAAATGAATTGTTTGCTGGACGAAATTGAAGCGGATGAAAACCTGCAAGTGATAATTCTTACTGGCGAGGGCAAGGCTTTTATTGCTGGAGCAGATATTTCAGCAATGAAAACTATGACACCGGCAGAAGCAATAAAATATGCTTCAGATACAACTGAGATATATAGGAGAATGGAGGAAAGCAAGAAAATATTTATTGCAGCAATCAATGGATATGCATTAGGAGGGGGATGTGAGTTAGCTTTAGCGTGTGATTTAAGAATTGCATCAATGAAGGCAAAATTTGGACTTCCGGAAACAGGATTGGGTATTTTCCCTGGAGGTGGAGGAACGCAAAGATTGCCTAGACTAATAGGAATGGCAAGAGCAAAAGAGCTGGTTTATACAGGAAAAACCATTTCAGCCAGCAAAGCTTACGAAATAGGGCTCGTAAACGAAGTTATTGAACATGATGAACTTATGCATGAGGCAGAAAATCTCGCATTTGTTATTTTGAAAAATAGCAAAAGCGGGGTGAGCCTGGCTAAGGAATCCCTTAATAAGGGTATGCAGATGGACATTGTTTCAGCTATAAACCTTGAAAAAAATTTATTTGGATTATGTTTTGCAACAGAAGATCAAAAAGTGAGAATGTCAGCTTTCTTTGAAAAAAAGAATGCAAAATCTAAGTAAAACAACGAAATGGAGAAGAAAATGAGTTATACAATCAATGAACTATACGTCGGGCAATCTAGCAGCTTCTCAAAAACTATTACAGAGTCGGATGTATATCTTTTCGCAGGAATCACGGGAGATTTCAATCCAGCACACTTGAATGCAGAGTATGCGAAAAATACTGCATTTCAAGAAAGGATTGTACATGGTATGTTATCCGCAAGTATGATATCGACAATATTGGGGACAGGATTGCCGGGGGAAGGCACAATTTATACAGGACAGGAAATCAAATTCTTATCGCCGGTATACTTTGGTGACACAATTACCGTGACGGCAGAAGTAAAAGAAATTATATCTGAAAGGAATCGTGTCATTCTTCACACATATGCAGTTAATCAAGATGGAAAGACTGTTTTAGATGGTGAAGCAACGGTAATGCCCCCAAAGACAAAACAATGATACCTATAATTTAAAATTTACATGAAGAAATGAAAGGATAGTTTGAAATGAATGGAAAAAAGACAATGAAGGATGGAAATAACTATTGCCTAGAGTACTCAACATTTGAGTGCGAAAAGCAAGGAGCAATCTTAACGGTTAAATTAACTAATCCTGAGAAGCTCAATGCCTTAACAGCAGTTTTCTTAAAAGAGTTCAGCGATATGGTTGATTTTATTGCTTTGGATGATGAAATTCTAGTTGTAACTATAACAGGGCAGGGCAAGGTATTTATTGCAGGCGCCGATGTGGAGTTAATGAGCACAATGAATCCAAAGGAAGCCGCCTTATATGCATATAACACAACTGAAATGTATCGCAAGATGGAAAATGTAGATAAGATTTTTATTGCATCTATTAACGGATATACATTTGGGGGAGGTCTTGTGGTCGCTTGTATTTGCGATTTGAGAGTAGCCTCAACCAAGGCTACATTTGGATATCCTGAAGTCGGCCTTGGGATTTTTCCAGGCGGTTGCGGAACAGTTAAATTATCTCGTCTTATTGGTATTGGTAAAGCAAAGGAACTTAGTTATACAGGTAGGAGAATTAGTGCAGAGGAAGCTTACAGAATAGGTTTATTAAATGTTATAACTGAACCAGAAAATCTAAAAGAAGAAACCGATAAGCTGGCACAGGAAATCGTTAAAAACAGTAAAAGTGCAGTAAGGCTTGTTAAGGAAGCCTACAATTACGGTGCTGACTTACCAGAGGATGTTGCAGTTAATCAGGAAAAGAATCTATTTGCGATGTGCTTTGCGACAGAAGACCAGAAGGAAGGCATGAGAGCATTCTTGGAAAAAAGACCTCCAAACTTTAAATAATAGAAAGATTTGAAAGGAGAAGGAAAATGAAAAAAAAGGGACTAATCTTAAACAGAAAGAATTGGCGAGACGTCTATAAAGATAAGATTATTACTACTGAAGAAGCCGCTAAAATAATTAATAACGGTGACAAAATAGTCGTACAACAGACACACCTGATTTCTCAGGGAATCCTGGATGCAGTTGCAGCAAGGGCACATGAACTGAAAGATGTTGAATTCTTTGGTTCTACAACAGTTGGCAGAGCAGATTATTTGAAACCTGAGTACAAGGATAGCTTTAAATATAGGTGTATTTTTCTGGATGTAAACTCCAGAATCGCGTATCCGGAGGGAAGAGCATCTTTAGTTCCATGCCATTACTCACAGTTAAATAAATACCTGGAGCAAGTATTTAAACCAAATGTCTTAATAGTAACATTGTCACAACCTGACGAAAATGGAATGACTTCAATGTCACTGAACGTTGACTATACGGAAAAATGTATTGAGTTATGTGATGTTATTATTGGCCAAATCAATCCATATGCACCAAAGACAGTTGGGAGTGAAATTTCTTTGGATAAGATTACTTGGCTTGTTGAACACGCAGAGCCGTTGCCTGAACTTCCACCTGGAAAAATGACAGAGGTAGAAGAAGCTATCGGAAGCTATATTGCACCATACATCCATGATAGAGACTGTATTCAAGTGGGCATCGGAGGTGTTCCGGATGCTGTTTTAGCAAGCTTATATGATAAAAAGGATTTAGGTGTACATTCAGAAGTATTTGGTGATGGAATTGTTGATCTTTATGAAAGAGGTATTATCAATGGCAAGTACAAACAGCTCGATGTAGGTAAAATTGTAGCCAACTGTGTATATGGTACTCGTAAAGTAATAGATTTTGTTGATAATAATCCTGATGTAATGCTTAAGTCAGTAGAATATACAAACAATCCTTATATTATCTCACAAAATGACAATATGGTTTCTATTAATGCTGCTCTCCAACTTGACCTGTTTGGACAAATAGTAGCTGATACCCTAAATGGAAAACCATATAGCGGAATCGGCGGGCAAGTGGATTTCGTCCGTGGTGCAACAATGTCTAAAAATGGAAGATCTTTCATAACCCTTCCATCCACAGCTAAAAAAGGTCAAGCGTCTCGTATCATTCCAGCATTACCGGCAGGAACTCCGGTTACAACATCCAGATATGATGTACAGTATGTTGTAACCGAATTTGGCGCTGTAAACCTTTGGGGACTAAGCACTAGAGATCGTGCGGAAGCGATTATTAGTATTGCGCATCCCGATTTTAAGGAGGAATTAAGAGCCCAAGCAAAACAAATTGGACTTGTTTTATAGGCAATATAAAAGTTTTATTGTTTAGTATAAAAATATTTCATGATTTAGGAGGGGAAAAATGAAAACTAACAAATTTGATTTCACAGGAAAAGTGGCAGTAGTAACCGGTGCATCCCGTGGTTTAGGAAAGTCTTTTGCCATGGCATTAGCTGAGGCTGGAGCAAATATTTGCATTGTAAATACAAGAATTGAAACAGGAACTGCTGCTGCGGAAGAAATTGCTGCAAAGTATGGTGTTAAAACTATGGCGGTTCAAGCGGATGCTTCCAATTATGAGCAAATAAACGCTATGGCAAAACAAGTAGTCGAAAAGTTTGGAAGAATAGACATTTGCGTTGCTAATGCAGGAATAGCAACTCGTGCAGCTGGAAAAGATATTGATCCTGACGAATGGAGACGCATTATTGATGTAAACTTAACAGGTGTATTCTTTACAAATCAAGCTGTCGGAAGAATAATGATTGAACAGAATGCTGGAACAATCATTAATCTCGGCTCCATTCGTGCGCATACAGCAAGTCATCCCCATACAGGTTGCGTTTATCCTGCAGCGAAGGCAGGTGTTATCATGTTGACAAAGAGCTTAGCAAAAGAGTGGGCTCCATACAATGTAAGAGTAAACGCAATTTCGCCAGGTTATATGAAAACGGAGATCATTCAAGATGTAGCCGATAAGGCTGATGAATTGAGCGCGGGGACTGCTATGGGAAGAATTGGAGAGCCGGAAGAGCTTCAAACTGCATTGCTTTATTTGGCTAGTGATTATAGTAGCTTCACAACAGGTACAGAAGTTTTAGTTGATGGCGGATTTATGACATTCTAAAATTTTATAAGAGAAATATGTTTATCTATGTGAAAGAAAGGTATCTTCAAACCACCAAATAGATCAACAATATTTTCTGCAATTTGCTTAGTTATGTCGACATTATTGTTTTATCACCTATATATAAGGGTGTGACGACACTAACAGAAACCTTTTAATAGTATATAATGATTAGCTGGTATTGTAGCAGAACTATTAATGGTTTTTAAAATTACAACGGTTCCAGAATATTTTAGAAATAAGAACCATAACCCTTTCTTAAAAATTCTGGAACCATTTATTATTATCGCAACCATGACAGTATATTTAATTGAGCAGATGAAAGTCGGCGATATATTTGTGAAAAGATTTTGGTTAATATACAGTGATTATGTAAATATTCTTGAAGCAGTGATGACAGGTGATTTAGGCGTGTTGTATTATTATATCTGTTAGCAAACTTATCATCATATGGTTCTACTGTATTTACCATTCTTATTTCTTTTATCTTTTGCATAGTGGCATACGTGAATGCATTTATATTTTGATAAAGAATTGCAATTGAACATAATCGTCAATTATGAGCTGATGAAATAAATAAAGATGAATCAAATTTTCATGTGATTTCATAAATCGAAGTGACAAGACCACTATCATAAGTGACGATTTGTTGGATTTAGCAAAGATATATTTATTGAATAAAAGAGGTGAAAATATGAATTGGGAAAAGAACTACATGTCAAAACTGGTTACTGCGGATGAGGCTGTTAAGTACATTCCCTCAAATTGCAGAGTGGTTTTGGGGCATGCAGTTGCAGAACCTTTTAAGCTGGTGGAGGCAATGGTTAAAAACAAGAAAAATTTTGAGAATGTGGAAATAGTACATATGGTGACTTTGGGGAAGGGAGAGTACACAAAGCCTGAGATGGATGGTCATTTCAGAGATAACACCCTCTTTGTTGGAGGCAGCACCAATGAAGTGGTAAATCTGGGATGTGCAGATTATACTCCATGTTTTTTTTCGGAGGTACCTAAGCTTTTCAGGGAAGGCTATATGGATGTGGATGTTGCCTTGTTGCATTTGAGCAGACCCGGTGAAAATGGATATTGCAGCTATGGTGTCTCTGTGGATTACACTAAGCCTGCAGCTGAAGTTGCAAGGATTGTAATAGCTGAAGTGAACGACAAGATGCCAAGAACCCTTGGAGACTCCTTCATTCATGTGTCAGACATAGACCTTATAGTTGAAACTTCATACGATCTTGTGGAACTGCAGTTACCAAAAATTGATGAAATCGAAAAGTCAATCGGTGAGAACTGCGCCAAGCTTATAGAGGACGGAGATACCCTTCAGCTTGGAATAGGATCCATACACGATGCAGTCCTAATGTTTTTAAAAGACAAGAAGGACCTAGGAATCCATTCCGAAATGATCTCCGACGGAGTTGTGGATCTTGTAGAATCAGGAGCTGTAAACAACAAGAAGAAGACACTACACAAGAACAAGATAGTTGTGACATTTTTGATGGGGTCTAAAAAGCTTTATGATTTTGTGGATAACAATGAGGATGTTGAATTTTATCCTGTTGACTATGTTAATGATCCAAAAGTCATAATGCAAAATGACAACATGATATCAATCAATTCATGCATACAGGTGGACTTCATGGGACAGGCCGTATCGGAAAGCACAGGTTTTAAGCAGTTCAGTGGTGTCGGCGGACAGGTTGATTACGTTCGGGGTGCAGCCATGGCAAATGGAGGAAAGTCCATCATAGCAATGCCCTCAACGGCTTCAGGGGGAAAGTTTTCAAGAATAGTACCTTTGATTACTGAAGGCAGTGCTTTAACAACTTCAAGAAATGATGTCCATTATGTAGTTACAGAGTATGGAATTGCCAACCTAAAGGGTAAGACGCTTAAAAACAGGGCAAAAGCACTCATTGAAATTGCGCATCCGGACTTCAGGGATGAGTTGCAGAAACAGTTTGAAGATATGTTTTAATGTTGATAACTCCTAACAAGTTATTATATACAATATCAGAGACAAAAGCCCGCAATCCAGAAGCGGGCTTTTGTACATTCAATTTTAAAAATTTCGGATTTTATATAAAGCCACTGTCGAAAGCAGCATGATCAAGGAAATCGCTGTTAAAGAACGATATATTTCTGTTAATTCCTAATCTATTAGGAATAATAGCGAACATGGACTTTAGTACAGGTAAGAAAACTTGTTTGAAGCGGGTGAATTTAGAAGTATCTGAAACTTTTAGAAAATAACAAAACTCTCTAAGTTACTTGGAAAAGGTAAGGAATCAAATAAGAGTGAGTCTTCAGAAATGGAAAGATGCTTTGTAGAATAATAGTCCACTTAATCTTGTAATTACGAGGTTTCCAGTGGGAGCGGAAGTTTGTTCCGGAAAGTAATCGGAATAAATATCTGCCGAAGGAAGCTGAGTTTGTGTTATCATACCTGTAATATAAATTTTTTTGGGATTTTATATCAGATGATTTTAATAATCCATAATAAGGTGAGGTATTAAGTTTTGCCATTGTACAAAAGTTCTTCATTTTACGAGTTGTTGCGTTTAGAAAAACGCATAATTTTTTAGAGAGAGAGGGAAAAAATTCCCCCTCATAATTGGGTTTTTATTTAGAAAATAACTATATTACCTCAATTTTGACATGTTGAGTATCACAATTTTCTGCACTGATAGTCACCAAAATTTCGCCTGGGTTCATTCCAGAACGTACAACTGCTAAGAGACGTCCGCGATAAGTCGTAAATTCAACATCATAATAATTTTCCAAAGATTTAGGATGAGCACTTCCAAATCCCTGTAATGTACCCTCGCCTTCTACTTTTATAGAGACTAATTTCTCTGCACCAGCATTTAATCTTCCTTTGTGGTCTACGATACCAATTTCAAGAAATGCAACATCACATCCGCCAGATTTTAGTTTTTCCCCTTCCACATGAACTGCAATATGTGTATCATCTACTGCACTTCTTAATACAAACTCTTCACCATTACTATCTACAACTTTCAATTCACCTGGCTCGTAAAGCGTTTCGAAAATTGCACATGCCGTAAGCTCTTCACCTGTCTTTTTCTTACCAACTGATTTCCCGTTCAGAAACAATTCCACTTCTTCAGCAGGTGATAAAACTTCAATAGTGACAGGTTTATTCTCACAATCTTTCCATGTCCAATTCGCATGTGCATCTGAAATCCAAGCCCAATTGGTTTTGTAAATTTTCTCCCTATAATGCTTAGGATCTCTTACTGCAATATATGGTTTCATGCGTCTTCCCCAGATCATTTCTCTCCAATAAGAAATTGTTTTTCTATCACCGATAATGTCTATCGCGCCACTGCAGGCAAGTCTCCACGGCCATTTAGCATAGAAATCAAGTTCGCCAAATTCTTCATAGTCTGTTCTTCCAACACCTGCTTCGCCAAGATAATCCCAAGCACTCCAACAAAAATCACCTAAGACATGATTGTACTTATTGGTATACTCCCATGTTTTTTCTAAATCCAACATTGTGCATTCTGTAGCCATTAAGATGCGATTTGGGTATTTTTCAGTATCATGTTCGTAACGATTTAACGCATAATTGTATCCAAAAACATCTAACTCATTTACACCCTCTTCGAGTCTTTCATCAATACGCGGATCCAAGGAAAGCATATTTAACATTTCACCAAAATTGTTCATTGTAGAATTTACTTCAGCTTTTGAATCTAGAGGATTATTTGCCATTAATTCAGCCATGTTTTCAATAACAATCAACATCATGTTAACATCATTGGTTATATATCGGGTTGTATCAAAGCTTTGAACAGTATCTTTCATCTTTTTAATAAGTCTTTTATCAATACGGTTTGCAATCTGGGGATTTTCACATCCAAGAGAATACATGATTACACTAGGATGATTGTAATCTCGTTTAACCATATTCATTAGATCTATCTCCCAAAATAAATCAAATCTACTTCCATAATCAAAATCTACTTTGACATTGTTAAAGACATCCGTAAATTCGTCTATTACTAAAAGACCTAATTCATCACAAGCCTCGAGCATCGCTCTACTCATTGGATGTGCACCCGAACGTAGTGCATTAAATCCTGCTTCTTTCAATTTTCGAACTCGTCGGTACTCTGCACGATCAAATGTAGCAGTACCAACCACACCATTATCATGATGAACGCAGCCTCCACGTAACTTTATTGTTTCACCATTTATTCTTAAGCCATGATCAATGTCTAACTGAATTTTTCGAATGCCAAAACGCGTCTCATACTCATCTATTATTTCTTCACCTATAGTTACAATTGTTTTGCAACTATATAAGTACGGCGTATCAGTATTCCACATTTTAGGTTTTCGAACGTACAATCTTTGCTTTAATGTTGTGTTTTCATTACCAAGTATTGTAATTGGAGCTTTGTCTGATGTAATCATATTTCCATCTGCATCATAAATAGTATGTAAGACAGTACAAGAAACCAATTTGGCACCTATATGATTTAACGGTGTTTCTATGTTAATTACTGCTAAATCCTGCTCTACATCTGTAGGCGTGATTTTTGTTCCTTCACAAGCAATGTAAAGCTGATTTCCCATCATGATATTGATATCTCTATAAATCCCGCCACCAGTGTACCAACGTCCACTCCGGCCTTCATTTTTTACCACTACAATAATCTTATTAGTTTTTCCAAAAAAGACAAAATCTGTCAAATTTAAATAATAATTACCATATCCATAGTTGCATCTTCCAACAAAAGATTCATTGACATAGACAAATGCATCTTGATAAACACCTTCAAACTCCATCCAAATCACTTTATCTGAATCTTCTTCAGATAATTCAAATTCTTTAGTATAGTTGTAGTTCTGCCCTTTATAAAATCCCAAAGAAGCTCCCTCTTTAGAATTTTTTCTTTCAGTCAAAATCATTGCATCATGCGGAAGAGTCACCGATTTCGGTTCGATATCTGACCCGATTCCAAATAAATGGTCCATTGAAGTTCCAGTACCGATTCCAAATACCCAGTTTTCATTAAAAAGTTTTCTTTTCATATTAGATACCTCTTTTCTAATTATTTTATTTTTTGTTTCTAACTGCCCAAAGTATTATACTGATTAAGAAAAATTACCAAGATCAGGTGCAATAAAAATGTAATAATGTAAAAGGTACAGCGTTGAGGGTATATATTTTTATGCCCTCAATGCTGAAATTACTACACTATTTATATAAAATGTTACAAAAATTGAAACCACAATTTTTATAATAAAATTCCTAATTTTCGAATACCATAAACATTCTTTCTGGGAGTATTGATTTCATATTTTTCTCATAAATAAAATTCACCTTACCAAGATGTCTGTTCATTTCTTCTAATAATATCTATCTGACAAGCTTCATTTAGATCAGTAAAGTTTGCATTATAACTTGCAACTCGAACAAGAAGTCCTTTATGCTTTTCCGGATGTACCATTGCATCTCTTAAAATATCTGTAGAAATAATGTTAAACTGTATTTCAAACATATCCAAATCTCTGCATGATTTGATAAATGACACAAATCGATTGATATCCTCATCAGTCTCTACTAATTGTGGGGAGATTCTTTGATTTAAGCAATTACCTAAAGCATTTCTATGAATTGGCAATTTTACATTTGAAAGAATTACAGCAGATGGTCCTAAACGGTCTGCTCCCATGGATGGAGAACTTGTATCAGACAATGGCTCTCCATCTTTTCTACCATTCGGAAGAGCTCCTGTTATTCCGCCCAATGCTGTTGGACTAGAAGAAACAATAGATGAACAAACATATTTACCACCATATCTTGGAAGCAAATCTTTTTTACCATTGATATACTCTATGCTATCACACCATACATCCATCACATAAGCAGCAAAGCTATCGGCATAGTCATCATCATTACCGTATTTTTCTACATCATTCATACACATTTGACGAAGTTCTTCATAGCCTTCCCAGTTATTCTTAAGAGCATCTAATAACTGGTCCCACTCAATATTCTTTTCTTTATATACCAAAGTATCGACAGCGGAAAGTGAATCGGCTGCGTGTGCTAAACCAGCATACCAAATTCCAAAACTATTTTCCCAACATCCACCTTCAATAAGGTCCTTGCCTTTATCAATTGGACCATCCAACAAAATAGAACTGAATGGTGCATGCATATGATCTGCTTGAGCATTCATCTGGACCGTAACACTTTTTGCCACGAGCTCCATCCACCAGAACATTTGCTCCTCGAAAGCGTTTTTGAATTGTTCCATCGATTTGAAGGATTGAGGCTCTCCTGTTTGCGGTCCTAACTGTTCACCAGTGAGTGCACATTTTCCATTATGAATAGTTAATTCTAGCACTTTCGGTACATTTATAATGGAGCAATATGAATGACACATTGTAATATGTGGCAAGAAAGATTCTGTACACCCTGTCGCAACATAGTCTCGCAACTCTTCAATTGGAGCCTCTGGATATGCAACTTTTAGGCATTCCATTTCTTTTTTGTCAAAGAAAAATTTTGGCTTTCCTCTACCTAAACGAACAACTTCAGTTGCTCTTCTTATAAATTTATCATCTGTGCCTTCGTAAATTCGGATACCAATATCTGGATGTTGTAATCCCACCTGTTCTTCTGCATCTAAAACTAGGTAACTAACTTCGTTAACAGCATCTTCTCCTGTTCTTGTCTGTCCACCGATATTAATCTGAGTTGCAAGAGCAAAACCCATCTGAGTGCTTGTATTTGCAAAATTATATAATTCGACGTGTTGATTTGCCTTAACTAAAAATAATTCCATCAATTCCAAAGCAGATTCTCTAGACATTGTTTTATCTTCTAAAATGGTTTTTTGATAGAAAGGCATCATATACTGATCAAAACGCCCCCAACCATTTGATACATTTCGCACATCGCAGAACATAATTACGTATATCATAAAAACAGACTGCAAAGCTTCATGCCATGTTTCAGCAGGTTCTGCTGGAACCTTGGCACAAATTCTTGAAATTTCTAACAATTCTTGTTTGCGTTTTTCGTCTTTTTCAACTTCTGCCTGTTCCTTTGCCAATTTAGAATATCGTTTTGAATAATCAATGGCTGCATCTATTGAAATCAAAGCAGCTTCATAAAAATCTAAACGTTTTTGTTTATTATTCAGAACGTAATCTTTTTCAATTTTTTCTTTATGCCATAAAACCTCTTCTCTGATTCCTTTCAAACCAATCTGAAGTACTTTATTATAGTTATGAACCTGATGTCCACTATCTGTCTGAATCATCAAGTTTGTACAATTTGGTATTGTTGGGGTTTTAGAAACCATTGGACAAGTTTTTTCTCTCACATAATCTTCCATAAGTTCATTCAAAACTAGATTCTGATAAGAATGCTTCTTGAAAAACGGGATAATGACATTCCTCAATTCTTTTCGAGTTTCATCTGGAATAATGAGCTTATCAAACTCTCTTATAGCGTAGTCCATCACAGGATCATCTAATTCTTGATCCACAAAATCAACATATAGTTCTCCCACAAAAGGTGCATAACGAACTCCCTTTGAGATATTCCCTACTAATAATTCATCTGGATTAATGTAAATAGTCTTTTTCTTTAAATAATTCGCAAAAGTTCTAGCTCGCTTAATCACTTGAGCTTCTTCCTTGTTTTCGTTGATAATATCCATTTCTACATAAGCATGTTCCAAGTCGATTCTCGGAATTGTAGATAATGTCAGGTCTATTGCATCCTTAACCCTCTTGGAATACGATTTTTTCAACTTTTCTTCCCATGTGCCGACATTTATTGCACTCATTCAATGTACCTTCCTTTCATTTAATATTCCTTTCTTCTTAATAATCCTAACTTCTAAATAATCTTATATGGTAATTTATAGCTATCCATAACCTCCTTTATAAAATTTAATGTTTTTATTTCCAATTTCAGGTCTGAATTCAAAGGATATTCCAGGCCTAATTTTGCATAACGGTTTGTACCATAATGATGTAATGGTATTATGTGAATTTCTTTCAAAGAGCCTAATTGTTTTGCGACTTTACATATTCCATTTATGTGTTCAGCATCATCATTACATCCAGGAATAATGGGGCAACGCAAATAAAGATCAATTCCGTAATTGTCAACTTTTTTTAAGTTCGTAAAAATTATTGAATTATCTACACCTGTATATTCCTTATGTTTTTGTGAATTGATTTGTTTTAAATCCCATAAAAAGAAGTCAACAAATGGGAGAACTTTCAAAAGATTCTTCCAAGGTACGTATCCTGTAGTATCAATCCCAATAGATATACCATTTGATTTTAATATTTTAAATAGACCTATCATCGAATCATTGACACGATATAATGGTTCTCCACCTGAAAAAGTAACACCACCATCTGAGTTTTTAAAAAACACTTTATCTCTTAGTATGATTTTTGCTAATTCTTCTGAAGTGTAATGCTTTCCTATGATAGTCAATGCATTAGCTTGACATGCAGTCACACAGTCTAAAGTATTTTTACACTTTTCCCAGCAAAGAGTTGTCACCCCATTTTGTATAGTAATCGCACCCTGCTCGCATTTTTCTATACACTTCCCGCATTGAATACATTTTACTGGGTCAAACATTATTTGAGGATTTTCTAATTGAGATTCGGGTGTTGAACACCAAATGCAACTCAATGGGCATCCTTTTAAATGCACCATTGTGCGTAATCCTGGTCCATTTTTAGTCGCAAATTTTGATATTTCAAATACATTTAAGGTACTCACAATATGTTTATCACTCCTTTATTCTGCGCTATATACATTGTTTGGTTGCAAATATTATGCCAAATCTTACACCCTGATTTTCAACTCTTTTAGAAATCTTATTAATGTTTTTTCTATTTTTTTAGAAAAACACTATAAAAAAATAGAATTTAATTGAGGGTGGACGAGCCAAGTTGAATATAAGATTGTATTTTGGTGCAAAAAAATAGCGAGATGGTAAAAACCAATTCGCTATAATAGTTAATTATCGATATCTTTTTAAAATATTTATCTCTTATTTATCTATATCTTCTGTTTTTGTTAAGTTATAATCTTTTAGCTTTTGATATAATCCCGATTGATGGACTTCCAATAACTGAGCAGCCTTTTTTATATCCCAATTGATCATATTAAAGACTTTTTCTAAATATGCTCGTTCCATATCTTTAATTGCACTTTTTAAAGGAAGTATTTCTCTTTCTTGGTTATCAATGAAATATTCTTGAAACATGATATCAGTAGAAAGTAGGCTATTTTGAGATATAAGCACAGTGCGTTCAATGAGATTTCTCAATTCTCTGATATTTCCAGGCCAAGAATACTCCTTCATTTTCTTACGTAAACTAGTTGAAAACATTTTATCAGTTCCATATTTTTTGTTATATTCTTTTAGAAATTTCGATGCAAGTGGTTCAATATCAGCTTTTCGATGACGAAGTGGAGGAATAAACAGTGGTAATACATTTAATCGATAATATAAGTCCTCTCGGAATTTTCCTTCTTTTACCATTTGTTTCAAATCCCTATTTGTAGCACATAGAATTCTCGGATTTACGTTAATTGTTTTACTTCCACCGACTCTTGTAATCTGTTTATTCTCTAGAACGCGAAGAATTTTTGCCTGAATTTTCAAAGATAGTTCTCCAATTTCATCTAAAAACAATGTACCGCCATCTGCTGCTTCAAAATATCCAATTTTACCTTTGTTATTTGCTCCTGTGAAGGAACCAGGTTCATATCCGAAGAATTCTGATTCGGCAATTTCTTCTGGTATAGCAGCACAATTGATTGCAAGAAAAGCGTCATCACTCTGATTACTACATTTATGGATGTAATTTGCAAGAACCTCTTTTCCACACCCGGATTCTCCGTATATAAGAATAGTGCCGTTTGTCGGTGCGATTCTTTTCGCTATACTTAGGAGATTTTTCATCTCTTCACTTTCTGCAATTATAGATAAATCGGAAGAAATATATTCTTTAATGATAGTAAGCATAGTTTTTCGTTCATCATTTACCCACTCTAAAAAAGCATCCATCTTATCATTATTCTGTCCAAAAGAATAAACATACTCTACTGTACCATCCGGATTTAACTCTGGTACGGAATAGATATACATACCTTCTTGCTTGTAATTCTGACAATATAAGTTTACTTGCTCCCCAGTTTCGAGCGCATGCAAACCAGCACTCTCTGTCATTACGCCCTGTTCTATTAAATGATAATAATTGGATTGTAATAATTTTTCCTTTGCTATTCCTAATGTTTCTGCTGCAAAATCATTAGCATATAAGACATCAGCATTTTTGTCTATGATGACGACAGTTCCAGAGTAATGTTCTAAAGCCTTTCGATATAAATCATTTTTTTGAGTATTCGACATAATATATTCACCTCGATTTTAATATTATCATCATATTCTAATATTTTCAATAGACTTTCTAAAATTTTAGACTATAAATCACCTTTTTCCATAAATAGCATCAATTATTCTGATAATTACGCATGAAAGTGTATGGCATGATACTTGCATTATAAAATATTAAATCTATTAATGCTGCTAAAAAAAGCAACCGATTGGAGGACATTATGATGATCAATTATAACTCAAAGTACATTAGCAAGATTCCTGACATCGATTCTGAAGGAAGAGCTGCGAAAGAATATATCCAGTTTTATCGGGATATCGGAAAAGCTTTCTCAGATCCTACTTTGGATATGGCAGAATACCGAAGACTTTTTGAAAAATGGGGTGACTGTAGCAAAGAACCCGGGCAAGTAGACTACATCGATACATCAATAGATGGTGTCAAATGTTTGTGGGCCGTTCCACATAAGTGTGCTGATGATAAAGTCATTATTTGCATACATGGTGGAGGTTATATTTATGGAAATAGATTTTCGCACAGAAAATCTTATGCTCACTTAGCGAAGAAATCAGGGTGCAAAGGACTCATTGTAGACTATAGAAACACTCCTGAAAATGCTTGGCCAGCTCCAGTAGAAGATGTTATCAAAGTTTATAAGTGGCTGTTGGCAAATAATTATAAACCGGAAAATATAGCCATAACTGGAGATTCATGTGGTGGCGCAATGGCACTTACTATACCGCTTTATCTTAAGGAACAAAATTTGCCTATGTTAGCAGCATCAATGCCGATTTGTCCTTGGTGTGATACTATGGCAACTACTCCAATTTATAACCATAATGATAAGGATGTTATGAACACAAAGGAAAGTGTTATATCTTTTGGTATGAGTCTCAAAGATGATGGTTTAGATGTTGAAGATCCACATTTAGCACCAATTCATCTTACGGCAGAACAAATGAAAGGTTTTCCACCTATCTATATTCAGGTTGGAGGTTATGAAAATTTTGTAGATGAATCGGTTATTGTTGCTGATACTGCTTATAAGGCTGGGTTAGATATAAAATTGGATATAGTTGGACATATGCAACACAGCTTTACACAATTAGCTGGAAGCTGTAAGGATGCTGATATTGCTATTGATCGATACGCTGCATGGATAAAACCAATTCTAAAGGTAGAATAAATCTCTGGGAGGATATTATTGTGAACTATTTTTCGATAGAAGAAAATATGAATGGAAAAATTGCATTTGTTACCGGTGGAACCAGTGGTATTGGAAAGACCTGTGTAGAAATGTTTTGTGAAGTTGGCATGAATGTAGTTACCATTGGACGTAGGAATTTACTAGGCAAAAAACTTGAGGAGGATATCAACTCAAAAGGTAAAGGAATTTGTAAGTTTTTAGAATGTGATGTATGTGACGTTAATCGTTTACAAGAAGTTGTTGATGAAACGGTAAAAATATTTGGGAGAATAGATGTCCTTGTTAATTGTGCAGGGATTAATCCTCTTCAAGCAAGGATTGATGAATGGTCAGAAGATGATTTAGACAATATAATCAACGTAAATCTAAAATCCTATCTACTTGCAAGTAAATATGCGATGCCTTATCTCCGTGCATCAAAGGGTAGTATTGTTAATATTGGTAGCGTTCATGGAACGACCTCTGTACAGGGCGCTGTAGGATATGATGCAACAAAAGGTGCTATTGATTCCATAACACGAACAATGGCAATTGATGAAGCATTAAATGGTGTTCGAGTAAACAATGTTAAGCCAGGCTTAATTTCAACTGAAATGCTTGATACATTTGTAGAACAACAATCTGATCCTAAAAGTTACATTAAATGGAATAATGAAATCCAATGGATGGGAAGAGCTGGAAAACCTGAAGAAGTTGCTTATGCTGTATTATTTCTTGCTAGTGATCAAGCTAGCTTTATTACCGGTGCTGAATTGTTTGTTTCTGGCGGCTATGAATATGGAGAAGGGAAAAAAATATTAAATCCTTTTACTAAATGGGATGACCCAAACATTCAATAAAAACCAAAATAAATTTCTTAAAAATTGATTATTCGAATGGTTGAATATTTTAACGGTGTCAAGACTTTAATTAATATTTGATGATAGTTGAGTGATTAAGTCAAGGACTATATCCTTGCTAAAACGAATCAATTGTTCTAACCAAATTATCGCTGCTTGAAAATTATTGAATATTTCAAGTATTATTGCGTGAAAATAAGTAATTCAAATAAACAAAATTAATAAAATATTATATGGAGGTAAATAAATGAATACTAATGAAAAATCTCTTAAAGGTTTCAGGGTGGTAGCAATACTAATGATCTTTTTACAATTATGCAACATGATTGCATATTTATCACCGGCAATTTTGATGGGTGATATTATTGAATCACTAAATATTGATTATACAGTTGCTGGTTTTACAATTACAATTGTTGTAGCAATGTGTGGTGTATGTATGTTTATAGGTAGCTTCGTTCAAGACCACATTGGAACATGGAATACGATTTTTATTTCCCTGATCTTAATAGCTGCAGGTAATTTGCTGACTGCTACATCGACAACTATACTTGTCCTAATGGTTGGACGCGCGGTACTAGGCATTGGTTATGGCTTCAGTCAAACCTCCGCTATTCCAAACATAACCTACTGGTTCAAGGGAAAAGCACAGACGTACATGATTACTATAAACCTTATTGTAACCAGTATTGGTCTTTCACTTGCATATTTGCTTCCTGGCTGGATTAAAACAGCTTTTGGCAGTTGGGAGAGCGTTTACTATGTAATTGCAGTTTTTGCAGCGATTGTTACAGTGCTTTGGTTCATTGCAGGTAAATTATTGCATGCTCCTGGCTTTCCTGAGCGTAAGATGGCAGAGCCAGGGAAGCAGAAAGCGCACGGACAGAGTTCGCTCTTCAAGGCAATTCGCGTAAAACAATACTGGGCAATAACAATTATCTGTGTTTTTATGATGTTTATTAATGTTGTAAACGGTACCTATATGCCCACAATCCTTACTATAGAAAGAGGCTTTTTGCCTGAGATGGCAGTAACCGTAACAAGTATCGTATGCTTTGTTGGCATGTTCGGTTCAATGCTTGGTGGTTTCATAGCCACGCAGACTGGTCGACGAAAGCCAATTATGATTGCAAGTATTTCGATTATGTGGGTGAGTTTGTTTGGGATGCTCATTGCAAATAACACAGTTCTACTTATTGTTGCCGCATCAATCTTCGGTATGTCTGCTATGATGTTTTACCCGCCTCTTACGAGTATGGTAATCGAGACTCAACCTGATTACTCGATTCTTGGCGGTGCTTTTGCACTAACAAATGGTGTAGGTATGATTATATCTCTATTCATACCATCTATTTTCACTAAGCTTTCAGTAGTTACTGGAAGCATGACATCCGCATTTAAAATCTTGTCCGTTATTCTT
The DNA here is from genome assembly GCF_900142005.1 of Dethiosulfatibacter aminovorans DSM 17477. Classification (GTDB taxonomy): domain Bacteria; phylum Bacillota; class Clostridia; order Tissierellales; family Dethiosulfatibacteraceae; genus Dethiosulfatibacter; species Dethiosulfatibacter aminovorans. Next base: position 218,174 of record NZ_FQZL01000007.1, on the reverse strand, counting down.
TTTATTGCTCTTTCGATCGCATTTGCTTTGAAAGAGACGGGTCAAAAAGTTAAGGCAGAAACTGAAATTAGTGAAATATCATAGTACAAAATCATTTAAATCATGTATCTTACGTGACTATTTTTTAAAATATTAATATTACTCTTTGTATTACGAGTTATATGAATTATATATTAGCAAAGAAGGTAGAGAATACAAACCGAGAAGAAACTTTCTTCAGACATCCTATCATAGTCAAGTAGAACTTGCTCCTCTAAGGAGGTATAAATTACTCAACTTCAACAAATTTCAAGAATTATCAAAAGGGATAGGCGCTAAAAAATCAGTGCCTATCTCTTATCTTATTTTCATTATTATGCCCGAATTATTAATAGAAACATAAAAACTAGAAAATTTCATATTGAGTAACATGTTGAATCACAACGTTTCTTACGTTCTATGAAATTCTTATGAATTGTTCTAGGTTAAATAATCTGTTTTTTTACGCATGCATTATGAGGATTCAATTGAATAATGATACAATTAAATTTGATGAAATAGAAGATGAAATTTGTGTTGAATGTATTTTTGATATGGAAATGCAATTGGAAAATAAAATTCATAATGCTTATTTAATTATGACGAATGATGAAGTTATACATTTGCTTACAGAAATAATTAGACAACTCACTTGTTAGAACTACAAATAGTATCACCATATTTTGTAGATAAGCTAACAGTTGAAGAAATTTGCGAAGTAATGAATATTGCTACACCTGATATGTTTTAGCATATTCAGGTGTATTATTAAATATTAACGTTAGAATTGAAAGGAGTTAACGATGGTTTATAATGAACATATAATAAGGAATGGAATTTCAGAATTAAAGAATTCCGAACTATTACTTAGTAGTTTGGATAGAAAAATAAATGATAGCAACACAGATGAATTTTACCTGTTAGCAATTGAAATTGCTAACTTTAATGAAATAAAAAGATACCTTGGTTATTCATATGGCGAAAAATCAATGCAGTATGTTATAGAAAGAGCAAAGGAAATATTCAAAGGATGTGAGTTGTTCTCGGTATATACAAGTGAAGTTTTTATAATTCTTGACGGCATTAGTCTAGAGGAAGCCTACAAAAAAGCAAAGAAACTCATTGGATATTCAAAAATTCCCGTCTTTATTAAAGAAATACCATTAGATGTAAAGATAAACTGTGGCATTGTGAATTATCCATCTGATGGTACAACTTCTGATGTCTTATATCAAAATATTGGAAGGACATTATCACAATGCACTCAAAACAATGGAGAAATATCCATATACAATGAAAATATTACTAAAAAAGTAAAGAGTGACTATATTACAAAGTTGAAATTGTATAGTGCAATAAAGAAAAATGAGTTAAGATTGGTATACTTGCCCAAGTATTGTATTAGAACACAGAAGATAGTAGGTGCTGAGGCTCTATTGAGATGGGATAATATTGACATGAATATAGCTGAAGTTATTGACATCATAGAGCGTAGCAACCTTATAACTCAGCTTACCAGATGGGTTACAAAAAAAGTGATTGAGCAGATGGAGGAATGGATTACAGCAGGTCTTTATACAAAAGTATCGATTAATGTATCACCTAAGGATCTTGAAAATGATGAGTATTTCGATTTTTTAGTAGAATGTATTGAGAATTCAACAGTTGAAGCAAATATGCTTGAGATTGAAATAACAGAAAGGTGTGTATTGGAGAATCAGAAGTCTATAATTGAATTGTTAGGTAAAATGAAGGAATATGGATTTGATATTTCTATAGATGATTTCGGTACAGGATATAATTCCTTTAAAAACTTTTTTACTTTGCCTTATCACAACATCAAAATCGATAAATCTATAATTGAAGATCTTTACAGTGTCGAGAACCTTGCCTTGGTAAAAGAAACTATAAACATATCAAACAAAATGGGTATCGAAGTCATTGCTGAAGGAGTTGAGAAAGAGACAGAGTACAATTTACTTAATGGACTTGGTTGTAACCTAATTCAGGGTTACTACATAAGTAAACCTATTAGTCCAGTTGAATATAAATATATGCTTGTAAAGTATATTGAAGATGTCTGTTAAGATACAGAAATGTATTCATATAAATTTCATAGAACCGAAGAAACGTTATTAATTCAACATTTAACTAAAAAGGTAACGTCCAATAGTGGGTGAAGTAAATCTTCATCTAATTATTAGATTGAAGACAATTGGAAGTACATGTCAATATACGATTGATAACTCCTAATGATATAATATTCAAAAATAAGAGCTAGCCATTCTAAAAGCTGGCTTTTGTTTTAATTACTGACTTGTTAGAGTTTTACAATTGGCATTTTATGAAACCGTTGAAAAATGTGTAAAAAACATTTATGGCATGTTTTGAATGATGATTATTTGGCTTCTACCACCTCTCTAAATAAATCCTAATTGAGAATGAATTCAGTATGATTATTAATTTTAGGCATGCTGATTTTTTATGTGGAAAAGAAGGGTTAATCACCTAGATAAATTTAGATTTATCGGGGAGCTTGTCCTGATGCAATGTAGTCATATGCAATTTCTGATTTGTTATTGTGGATGTATATGATTAGTGGTACAATAGTTATTGGGATATGTTGAAAACGGGGTTGAAGTAGTATTAATATTCTTTAGTGGTATAGTCGCCCTGTTCAGAAATGAGCGGGGTTTTGTTTTTGATATAAAAATAGATTAATGAGTGGAATTTCAACTTATGACATAATAGTAATTTCCGCTTCATTATACGTAGTAAAGTATAGTGATGAATTGGAAAAGTAATGTAATGATAAATCATTTTATCAATAATAAATAATACAAATGGGAGGTAAGTGCGTGAAGTTACAAATTTTGCATTTGAGTGATTTACATATTGATGGATTAAATGCTGCACATGAAATTAAGGTGGATAAAATAGAGAATGCATTGAATTCCACAGAAAATGCAGATGAATTCATAGTTTTAATGAGTGGTGATTTGGCAGCCAACGGAAAAAATTATGAATATAAATGTGTGGGAAGTTTGTTGGGGGCAATATTCAAAAGATTTGGAAGAGGTAAGTTTTATGGAAAACATTTTGAATTTGTGTGTACTCCAGGAAATCATGACATGAATTTTAATCAATTGACTAGAGGATATAAAGAAATTACGGAAGCTACAGAAAGTGATAGTTTAAGCGCTATAATCAATAAAGACATTGACGCAATGGATGCTTTTTGGAAATTCTCTAAAGATAGAAAATGTTTTGTAGATAATAAAAGTGTATCAAAACAGGTATTTGAATATGATAAACATAGAGTGGGATTCATTATGGTTAATAGTGCTCCACTCTCATTATTGGGTGGAAATGCTCAAGATATGGGTATACATTATTTGACAGAAGATCAATTAAAAGAGATAGAAGATGCTACAGAAGCAGAGATTAACATTCTTGTAATGCATCACAGTATAGAATGGTTTACAAGTTCCTGTAAAGAAAGATTGAGAAGTATAATTTCAAGAAAATATGCTCTTTTGCTGACAGGTCATGAGCATGAGCCAGTTGGAGAAAGTAGAATGATTAATGTAAATGGAAGTATTCAATGTGTTCAGGGAAATGCATTACGTGGATATAGTAAAGAAGGTAATGGATTTTGTGAAGTAACTATGGATTTAGCTGAAAACACAATGAAGGCACAATCATTCATATGGGAAGAGGATTTATACATTTCTAAGACAATATTAAACAGCAATATAAAGAAAACATTTCATGGAGATATTCAGATTTCACCTGAATTTTTAACTGAATTAGAATATGATAATAATAAAAATAGAATTGATGAGTATTTCGTATTCCCGAGCTTAACATATAACATATATACTGAAGCAGAAGAGATTGAAAAGCACGATATTGAAAGAGAAGAGGAATTAATAGAACTTATTGAAACAAATAATAGAATAGTTATTAGAGGTGAACAAAAGTCAGGGAAGACAATATTGGCAAGGAAAATATTTCAGAAACTATTTTATTTAGGAAAAACTCCATTATTGTTAACCGCTAGTGAAATAACAAAACTGAAAATGAGTAAGGCAGTATTGAATGCTTTCAATGAACAATATTTATCAGAAAAGAATGCATATGAAAGATTTTTACAATTACCAAAGGGGAAAAAAGTAGTATTGTTAGATGAGGCTGATTTGATTAACAAAAAAACTTTCAACAGATTGATGCAGTATCTTGAAAATAACTTTAGTACAATTATTGTTTTTTGCGAAGAAAAGATAAATTTTGACATCCGAAATCAAGTAGTAGATGCTCTAGTGGATGAAAAAACTATACAAATGTCAATAAAACCGTTCTTGTATCTTAAGAGAAAGGAATTAATTAGTAATGTTTTACATAACGGCTCTAGTGGTATTGAAAATATTGATAAAGAAGTAAGAAAAATTAATGAGTTGATTAATGTGCAAGTTAAGTATTTCAATTTAAGTCCAGAATTCATAATTCACTTTGTTCGTCAATACGAAAAAGATTATCGATTTCAGTTTTCATCAGGAATGAATGTTTTTAATATTGTTTATGAAAGTTCAATAAAAAACAAAATTATTAACAATTCGAAAAGTATTAACCCAACACTGGTGCTGAATGTATTACGTGAACTTGCATATTATATGCATTTTAATAAAATTCAGTTTGTGAAGTATGAAGAAATTTTAAATGTTATTAAAGAATACAATGAAGCATATAGGCAAAATATCAGTGTTCGATTATTTGTTGACGCTGCATTGAATTCAAAGATACTGGTTGAAACAGTTAATGAGTTTAGATTTAAAGATCATGCTTTAGTGGCATATTTTGTTGCTCAAGCGTTAAATCAAAAATATAATCATGGAGAGCATATAGATGACAATTTGGATTCGCTATTAAAAAATTTATGCTTTAGTATAAATAGCGACATAGTTTTATTTTTAGCACTTATTACTAACAATCCCAAATTTATTAATGTAATAATTGAAGGTGCAAAAAATCATTTTAACGAGCAAGAAGAATTAAGTTTTGATAAGGAGAATGTTAAATTTCTTTTGAATACTAATATTCCAGTCAAAAAAACATTACCTACAGAAGAAGAAAGGATAGAGAGAGAAGCTTTAATTACAAAACAAGAGGAGGAGGTTCGTCTTTCAGATTTAATAGAATTAGTAAATGAATATGATTATACAGAAGATGATTTGCTTAAAATTGAGAATCAAGTTATGATATCTTTTAAATATTTGGAAATTTTATCTAAAGCATTGCCTGCATTTTGCCAAAATATGAAGGTGAATCAACAAGATAGACTTGTAGAATTAATTTACAAATGCCCAAATCAATTTTTATTCATGTTGTTAAAAGATATCGGTGAGAATTTTGATGAATTTACGCAAATGCTTTATGATGATGTATCTGAATTAAGACGTGAAAAGAATATAGCTAAAGTTAATATTGAAAGCGTTAAGCAGATGGTAGAACAGATTTCATCAGGGCTAGTAGTTACACTATATCAATTTATTGCAGGCATAAGCGTTTCAGAACAGAGTATTAGTGCATTAAATGCCTTTGATTATAAAGAAAATTCAAATTATCAATTAATGAATTTAATTATGCAATCATCATCTGATAATGTAAATTTGTTCTCTAGAAGAGCTCAAAAACTTGATAAAGAATTAGATAAAAAACTTGAAAAATCTATAATAAAGTATGCTGTTAGGAATTTCTTTCTTAGAAATAATGTAGAGATATATGGAGAAGCACAATCCTTATTAGATCACTTTTTTAGGGGACAATATAAACAAAAAATAAAGATGGAAATGGTGAAAAAAAGACTAACTGACAACTAAATATCTTTCAGTAAGCTTCTATAAATAATGAGAGGCATCGGTACCCATTAAAATGATAGTATGAGTTATTTGTAATCGAACATTTGGAGGATGGAATTACCCATATAAATTGAAAGCTGTATTGTGTTTTTTAAAAAAACTATTAACAGAATTAATAAATAAATTGAAATGGAAGGTAAAATGGGATCATATTGCGAATTATCAATCAATGGAATTGAACTTTATGCAAATAAAAATTATTTCGATGAAGTAATTTTGAATATGTTTTCACCTAATGAAATAGTAACTGAGAGAATAGAAATAGATGGTGAATTTATAGACATTCATTTATTAAGAACAACCGTAAAAAAAGCAAAAAGACGTTTTGAAATATTAGGTTGCAGTGAAAAGAAATTAAAAGAGTATTTTGTTAAAGGCGTTGATTATATGAAATATGAATATGACTCCTCTAAAATTGATTTAAATAAATTAGATCCAATAGAATTAGAAGAATTTAATTACTATAAACAATTAACCTTTGATAATTATAATGATGCTATAAAAAAAGTATTAAGTTATGAAAATTTGGACTATTATGAAACTGGAATTTTCAATAAATTTATAGAATTAGAGACTAACATATTAACGAAACATATAATTAATAAATTAAAAAGTGGCCACTATCTTAATCCCTTTTTTTGGAATGGTATTTATGAAAATGAAGAACATATAATAAATCCCATGCTAGATTTATATATTTGTTTATTTAATTCAAAAGAACAATATATTGTAGAATTTGATTTGACAAGTATAATAAACGGAGGTTGGATTGAAGAATCAGATATAACTAATTATTATAAAAATTTTGATAATACTACAATAATAATGGCGGAAGGAAAAACAGATATTAAAGTAATTTCAAAAAGTCTTGAAATATTATATCCAGAATATAAACACCTGTATTCATTTTTTGATTTTGAAAATTCAAAATCTGAAGGAAGTGCATCCAACTTAACAAGAATAATAAAAGCATTTTCCGCAGCAAAGATATATAATAATAGAATTATTGCAATTTTTGATAATGACACAGCCGCTGAAGTAGAAGTTCAACACCTAAAAGATATTCGACTTCCGAGTAATATTTTGATAATGAAATTACCAATACTTGATTTTTGTAAACTATACCCAACTATTGGACCAACTGGAAATGCAGATATTGATATTAATAATTTAGCGGTGAGCATAGAATTATTTTTTGGAGATGATATCATAAAAACTGATACAAAATATTCTCCGATTTTATGGTCTAATTACGTACATAAATTAAAAAGATATCAAGGAAGTATTTCAAATAAAGATGAAGTAATTAAAAAAATGTATGAAAAACTAAATAATCCTAATCCTGAAAAACAGGATTGGAGTAAATTAGTGATACTTTGGGAATCTATTTTTAAACAAAAGTTTTAAAGCCCTGGTGCCTGTTCAATGACTTTTTGAGTTGTTTTGTCATACCATTAATTGAAAAGCTTCATGGAAATTGTTTATTAGATTTAAACGAACAAGTTAGTTTATAATCGTTATTATAATTTAAATAAGGATGAGGTAGAATTATGAGTTTAAAGTATAAGGATCTAGTTAATAAATCAGATGATGAGATTATCAAATTGTATGATGAAACTGCTCTACATACAAGTGTTGGGTTGAATTATTTTACAGCTGAATTAGAAAGGCGTAGTAATGACAAGAAGGATAAAGTCATGATTAAGTGTACTAAACAGATAACTATAATGACTTTTGTTATGACAATTGCAACATTAGTTAATGTATACATCGCTATTATCAAATGATACCGTGTACTAATAGTAGATAGTATACTGGTGATGTTTACTACCTCCACGACAAATTGAAATTTAGATGAAAATAAGCTTTTAAAGCAAATTGTATCTAAATATCCGAAGAGAGAACAGATGCAGGTATTAGAGTTAATACTTGAGGATATTAAATGATATAAATTTTAATTATTGATGCGAGGCTACGGATTGTAATAATATTTAAATTATTGCTATTAGAAAATTATGGAGAGAATAATGCTTTATTCTAACAAAGATGATATTAAAAACTGTAAAGAAATTGTTCGCAGCGAGATAAAGAATCGAGGATTAGATCAACTTAATGGGATTATAGAAATAATTGTTGAAGACATTATGAATATTACATATGCAAAAGGTGGAGGGTATTCAAAAGACACGCTCAAGTCTTTTGCAGAAGTTTACTTTGATGAATACATGTATAGTAATTTATTATAGTATCAATTTACTAAGAGGATGTATTTACATTCCATAATAGATAGTAGATAGTGATTCGCGATACAATTATTATAACGAAGGAAGTGGCTAAATACGAAGATGCATTTAACCACTTTTTAACCATTGGGTTTTATATAGAAGCAATTAGGACAAATAGTATTCGCTTTATATATGTTGAAATATCAACAAATTTGAATGTTTGACAATCTCTTAATATGGAATGTTCGACTCCCTTCATCCGCACCAAAGAATGAGCATCTTCTACAAATAGTAGGAGATGCTTATTTATTTACAATAAATGGAGTCGAACGACGAAGAGCGCCGACCGAATAGGGAGGAAAAAGCGATGAGACCGGCCCTGAGAGTGAAGCGCAGCGAAACGGCGGAGGACTCCCTTCATCCGCACCAAGAAATCAGTATCCTAATCTCAATGATCAGGATACTTTTTTATTGCACAAAAAGGAGTCGGACGACGAAATAAATACGACCTATTCGACCGCGAGCGAACGCAATCGAAAATATAGTATAATTGAAAATATAATAATTTGAATTATATTATATAGGATGCAGTGAAACAATACATCAAGAAGTGATTATATCTTTCAATTATGGTAAAATGAATATATCTAGTTGTAAAACATAAATCCTTAACATATGAAAGGTGTGCAATTATGGGAAACAGCAGAAAAATTAGAAATATCTTCATGATAAACATCATAGCAGTATTCATGGGACAGTTCTACATAGGGCCGTCGAGCACAGGCTTCAGGCTGACCCTTGCAGTCCTTTTCATGTCGCTGTTCCTTTTGTATTTCAGGGACTACAGCATAATGGCCATTACTCTGTCAATAGGTGTTTCGACCTTCCTTTTCAGGTCTGTAATATATTTTCTGGGTCATGATGCACCTTGCCGGGCAGTTCTGATGCTGTACCTTCCGGTTATTTCATATTACCTTTTCTTCGGTGTGCTCTTCAAGGTACTTGCCATAAGAAAGATTGCAGGCAACCCTGTAAGCCTTTTTCTCAATCTGTGGATATGTGATGCCATACCCAATATCATAGAAGCGTCGTTAAGGAAATCCTGGCAGAGCGTTTCCTTCAACGAGCTCATAATAACCATAGTACTTGTAGGTCTTGTGCGTACCTTTATTATAGTAGTGGTATACAATGTGGGGAATAGGTACATTTCCAGACTTCAAAGGAATGAGAGGGAAAAATACTACAGGGAAATCATCATATTCATTTCAAAGCTGAAAACTGAGCTTTTCCTGTTGAAGAAGTCAAGGCAGGATATAGAAGATGCGGTATCATATGTACACAATCATTACGATTCCATTGAGGACGAGGAAGTCAAGGGTCCCCTCCTTAAGGTGGCAAAGGATCTCCATGAGATAAAAAAGGACTATCTCAGGGTAATTGCAGGAATGAACAGCATATTCACCATGGATTCCAAGGAAAGGTATATGAGTATAAAGGACATATTGTCAATTGTGAAAGACAACCTTGAAAAGCTCAGCGCTGAAAGGAACAAGAAAATTGTTGTCAGCACGAATTACGATAAAATATTTCTGACATCGGAGTACTACACGCTGATTTCAATGCTCAACAACCTTACCGTCAACAGTCTTGATGCCATATCTTCATTCGGTGCCATAGACATTAAGTGTCGGATGGATGAGGGCTGCATAACAATGGAAGTTAGGGACACGGGAGAAGGAATCAAACAGGAGAAGCTGGAGCTCATATTCGATACGGGCTACACCACGAAATACAACAAGGAAACGGGGGAAATGTCGACTGGATTGGGACTTTCCCATATTAAGAGCCTTATGGATGAATATTACGGAGGCACAGTGGAAGTGGAATCTGAAAAGGGAAAGGGTACCTGTTTTATTCTGAAATTCCCGAAGGATAAAATAATGAAAGAAGGTGGCTAGATGAACAGCATTTGCATAGTGGATGATGATTCCAGCATCGTTAATATTCTAAAGGATATAATCACAGATCATTTTGATGATGTTACTATATATACGGCACAATCAGGTGCTGAAGCAATTGAGACCATCAATGAACATAGACCCGACATACTTTTGCTTGACTATCTAATGCCTGATTATGACGGTCTTCAGGTCTTGAGGAATATAAAGCCTGAAAGCAGGCCTTTAGTAATCATGATATCGGAAGTCTCGGACAAGCAGATGATTGGCAAGGCCTATGATGAAAAGATATCTTTCTTCATTACAAAGCCTATAAATGTAATAGAGGTTGTTTCGGTTCTAAAAAAGGTTATGGAGCACTACAATCTAAGAGTAGCCTTCAGCCAGTTCGAATCGGTAATCAAGGGAATAAAGAAGCCGGAGGTTGTCAAATCTAGAGGAAAGAACGATGTTCAAAAGCTTAAGTCTTTATACAGCAAGCTTGGCCTTTCGGGGACCAGCGGATACGACGACTTGATCCAGGCGGTCATCTGGGCGAAGAACCAGAATGATGACTATACCTTGATGGAGCTATACATGGCTCTCTTGGAAGATGAAGAGGACCAGAACCTCTATGCCCTTAAGAAAAGGATAAGACGGATAGTAACCAAGGCCTTTAAGTCCATGGCGGCTCTTGGCATAGAAGACAACTTGAATCCTGTATATGACGAATATGCCCTTCAGCTTTTCGACTACGGCGAGCTGAGGAAGGAAATGCAGTACCAGCAGGGTCTTGGAAAAGACCAGGGAAAGATAAACATCAAACAGTTCATTGAAAGCAGCATAGTATTGATTCAGGAGATGCAATAATCGGCGATATAATGAATATTTGTCTTTATTTGTCTCTTTGTGTCTCAATCTGTCTTGTTCCTCCTAAAATAAGCTAACGATATTTTGAGGAGGAATTTTTTAATGAAGAAATTGCAACTAACAACTAAAATTTTTATCGGACTTATACTTGGTGTCATCGTTGGAATGCTGCTTCAGGGTAATCCCGACATAGCAGTGAAATTTATAAAGCCATTCGGAACTCTATTCCTGAATCTGATCAAGATGATCATCGTTCCCTTGGTATTCTCGTCTCTAATAGTAGGAGCAGCCAGCATAGGCGACCCGAAATCGCTGGGACGAATTGGAGGAAAAACACTTGGCTACTATATGGTTACAACGGCAATAGCCGTAACAATAGGCCTTGTTCTATCAAAGGTGTTCACTCCTGGCGCGGGACTAACAATACCTGTAGATGCAACTGCTGAAGCGGTTGAAGCACCGGCACTTGTTGATACATTGATCAATATCATACCAAAGAACCCTCTTCAGGGAATAGTAAGCGGAAACATCCTTCAGGTAATTGCATTTGCACTGTTCATGGGAATCGGATGTACTGCCCTTCCTGATGATAAGTCAAAGCCTTTCATAGCTTTCTTCGACAGTGTTGCTGAAATCATGTACAAGATAACTGCATTCATAATGATGCTTGCACCTTTCGGCGTATTTGCACTTATAGTGCCTGTTGTTGCCACTTACGGACTTGATGTATTGCTTCCCCTTGCCAAGGTAATTGTAGTTGTATACATTGGATGCATCCTTCATGCATTAATCACTTATTCAACTGCTGTCAAGCTGTTTGCTAAAATCGGTGTTTCCAAGTTCTTCAAGGGAATCGCACCTGCTGCAGTAACAGCCTTCAGTACTACGAGTTCTTCGGGAACACTACCTGTTACAATAAGTTCGACAAGAGAAAACCTGGGTGTATCTGAAAGGATATCATCATTTGTACTTCCTCTTGGAGCGACAATCAACATGGACGGAACAGCTCTTTATCAGGGTGTATGCGCACTTTTCCTTGCACAGGTATATGGAATCGATTTGACACTTGGCCAGATGATGACTATCGTATTGACTGCAACACTGGGATCAATCGGTACTGCAGGGGTACCGGGAGCAGGATTCATCATGCTTACACTTGTACTTCAGTCGGTAGGACTTCCACTTGAAGGTCTTGTATTGATTGGCGGAATCGACAGAATACTGGATATGGCTAGAGCATCACTGAATGTAATAGGAGATGCTTCTTGTGCAGTGGTTGTAGCTGCAACTGAAAACGAAATAGACTTTGATTTGGCATCCGAAAAGGTTGCACTGGCTGAATAATCATGGAACCCATCATAGGCATCATAGGAGGAATGGGGCCAAAGGCAACACTGGATTTTTACGGAAAGCTCCTGAAAAATTTTGGAGCCACTACTGACCAGGGGCACCCTCGCGTACTCATTGACAGCAATACAAAGGTTCCCGATCGAACGACATATATTCTTAATGGAGGACAGAATCCTCTGCCTGAGCTTGTAAAATCCGCCAAGGTTTTGATAGATGGCGGAGCGACCATACTTGCAATGCCCTGCAATACTGCCCATTATTTCTATACGGGGATAGTGGAGGCTATTGACAACGAAAGCATAACCTTTATTCACATGATTGATGAAACCGGAAGATACCTTAAGAGAAACAATATTGACAGGGTGCTTCTATTGGCAACCCAGGGTACATATTCCACCAATCTGTATCAGAAGGCTCTTAAAAACCATGAAATCGAAGTTGTGGTGCCAAATGAATCGATACAGAATGATTTGATGAAAATGATCTATGACCTTAAAAAGGGCAGGGACAGATTCGAAAAGGAAGAGCTTGTACATATAATTGAAGAAGCAAGGAGACTGGAACTCAAGGGAATAGTCCTTGGATGCACGGAACTGCCTCTGATCTTCGAATCGGCGGGAATGTCCGACCAGGCAGTGGATGCAACAAGTGTACTGGTTCAGGCAACCATAGATGAATTCTACAAAAAATCAATGACCGTCAAAAAAATTTAAATCTGCAGTCGGCAAAGATAATCCCCCATCATGATTCATATAAAAATTGTGCCGACTGATAATCAGGCTGCGGAAAACATGGAAACGTGTTTTCCGCAGCTTTTTGTCTTTAAACTCTTGAAACAATGTTTCTAAAAAAGCCAAACTTATGTTGACATTTGGCTGTGATGCAGTAAAATGTAGATAAGGTTGCCAGTAGAGCAGCTGTAAAAAATCAAATTTTCAATAAAATTCAAGAGGTATAAGAAAATGATAAAGAGACCGGCATGGGTTGAGGTGAATCTGGACAATGTAGTCCACAATCTCAACGAAGTGAAAAGAGTTGTAAAAGAAGGTACAAAGATATGTCCCGTAATAAAGGCTGATGCCTACAAGCAGGGAGTAATGGAGATAGCGAAGACATATATTGACGAAGGCGTTGATATGCTTGCAGTGGCAGTTCTTGATGAAGCACTGGAAATCAGGAAGGAACTTAAGGATATTCCGGTTCTGGTTCTTGGATATACTCCCGAGGAAGCTTACGGGCTTGCAATTGAAAACGATATCATCCTGACCATTTATACATATGAACAGGGTGTGAAAATTAATGAAAAATGTGAAGAATTGGATAGATATGCAGCTCTTCATATCAAGGTTGAGACCGGAATGAACAGGTTGGGATTCCTTCCTACAGAAAAGAGCAGGGACGAGATACTGGAGCTTAAGAAGCTTCAAAGGCTTGGAATTGAAGGCATATACACCCATATGGCAAGGGCCGATGAATTTGACAAGACTATAGCAAAAAGCCAGCAGAAGAGATTTAATGATTTCTATGACATGCTTGTTGACAAGGGTCTTGAAATACCGACGAGGCATATTTCAAACAGTGCTTCAATTATAGATCTTCCGGATTTCAACTATGAAATGGTAAGGCCGGGCATAATGCTTACTGGACTCTATCCTTCAGATGAGGTGGATAGGTCTGATGTGAAGCTTAAACAGACAATCACTCTAAGGGCAAAGATAGCTCTTGTGAAGACGATAGAAATGGGTGAAGGAATCAGCTACGGTCACACGTTTGTCACCCACAAGGAAATGAAGGTGGGAACATTACCTCTCGGATACGCTGACGGCTTTTCAAGACTTCTTTCTGGAAAGATGGAAGTTTCCGTCAATGGTGTGAGGTGCAGGATTCTGGGACGAATCTGCATGGACCAGTGCGTCGTTGACCTTACGGACGTGCCGGATGCCAGGATAGGCGACGAGGTGATCATCTACGACGACAACAGGGCAAACGGCCTCAACATAGACCAGGTGGCAGAGCTTCTCGGCACAATAAACTACGAGATAGTCACAATGCTTGACAGAAGGCTTCCAAGGGTTTATACGAGGAATGGAGAGGAAGTTGGACTTAGGAATTATCTGGTGTAGCTGAGATTAATCAAAAATAATGAAATGGAAACCGGGTTGGGCATGATTTTAGCATGCTCCGTCCGGTTTTTTTATTTGTGGACTTCTATGTAGAAACTAAAACAAACCCTGGGAACATCAATGAAGTCGATTTGCAAATACAAATATGGTATAATAAACAGAAAAACATCAGGAGGAGACTATGGGAATAACAGCTGCTTTTTTTGATATAGATGGAACCCTTTACAGGGAGGGGCTAATAACCGCTACCTTCAAGAAGCTTGTGAAGTCGGAACTCATTGACCAGCACAGGTGGTTCAACGAGGTAAAGGAGAAATACGACAAGTGGGACAAGAGAAGGGGAAACTATGACGACTATCTTCTCAAGATAGCCGAGATATACATGGATGCAACCATAGGACTCCACAGATCACAGATTGAATTCATAGCCAAGAAGGTCGTTGAGCAGAATGGAGACAGGGTATACAAATATACGAGGGACAGGATACGCTGGCACAAGGACATGGGTCACAAGGTCATTACAATATCGGGTTCCCCCGAGGAGCTAGTGAAGGAAATGGCAGAGATGCACGGCTTCCACGACTATATAGGAACAAAATACGAAAAGGACGAAAACGACTGCTTTACTGGCAAGATAATGCCAATGTGGGACAGCAAAAACAAGATACATGCCATTGAGGATTTCATTGAAAAATATGACATTGACCTGTCAAAATCCTACGCCTACGGAGATACGGCAGGGGACTACTCCATGCTTTCAATAGTAGGACATCCCACGGCTGTAAACCCCACCAAGGAGCTCCTTTCAAAGCTGAGGTCCAACGAGGAAACAAGGGACAAGACCGACATAGTAGTGGAGAGGAAGGACATGGTTTATCGCCTTGATTTCACCAAGGTTGATTTTTGAAAATAGTACAAAAATAATTAAATATAGTCAAGTAATACAAAACGCTGAAAAGAATTATGGATTTTAGTGAGGTCTCGACTTGGAGGCTCGAAAATTATCATTATTAAATCGCGAATTTTTGTGCCGACGGAGTAGGGAACTAAAATCCATAATTCTTTGGTACGACTTGAATCAATCCGTATATACCATTGTGAAATAGCTCGTCGTCCCTTCCTTTCCCGGGTAAACATATTCAGCCGAATTTTTGTTCTCCAGAAGGTGTTTGCGGCATCCCAAAGAATCCACATAGGTGAGAAATGCCATGAGGGTCTCGGGAGAATCGAGGTTGTCGTTTGAGTATCTTGATATCTTTTCGAAATCCCTGTCGCAAATTGAACTGAAGGTTTCAACGTCCCGGAGGCATGCCTCCCTGTATGACAGATAGTGGCTGAAGTCTATGGAGGCCAGCAACAGAGTGTTTTCAGAATCCAGTGTTTCTGCAAGAAGATTGCCGAAATCAGTGGATTCTTTTATTGTGAGGGTTGTGGGCAGGGCTATTGTGTTGATTTTTGCATCTGGGAAATAATACTTTATAAACGGAATCAGTGCCGAGTTTGAATGTTCCGTCTCCATGAAGGTATTGTCGACCTTGACAAGGGGATGCTTTTTCAGAGTTTCATTATAGTCTTCATTTACTTGAACCTCACCGAATGGTGTAAGCCATGTATTGTCTGAAATGAAAATTGTATTGCCGTTTCTTGAACTGTGGTCTGGACCTATTATCACTATGTTTTCATATTGATTGGAGGAAACAGACTTGAACAGATTGTGGATAATATCCGATGCAAGAAGATGATGTGTGGATAACATTCCTCTTGCATTTGTGAAAATTTCTTCTTCGGAAATGTCTTTGCTGTTTTCCAGACCCATATAAAAGAGATCCAGGTCGAAGGGGATGCAATTGTTGTATTCCTGAGATTCATAGGTGATTTCAGGCATGTCTGTTTCTCCGTGACCTCTAGTGTCGTAGTCAGGAAATAGAACGGCTGCAGAAATAATGACTGCGGAAATTATTAAAACGATTTTTCTTTTCATAAGATCGATCACCCCTCTTGAACAACTCAATCAATATATTACAAAAAAGTCACAATTCATATATACCCATGAAACTTAAAACTATAACTAAATAGGACAAAGCAGCTACTCTGCGTCATCCAGTACACAGCGACTGTATGGAGACAGTAGAGAAGAAGATTGTCCAGGAAGCTATAAAAAAAGACGGGAATCGAGATCCCCGCCTTCTGTGACATGGCACCATGCGATTAACCGCACAATGTCCTGTCCCCAGTACTATTTTACCATATTTGGCATCCAATTGCATGTATGCTTCTACTTGGCAGTTCAGGAAAGCCTTTATTTTCTTCGTATTTAACGCAGCAAAGCTGTTTACTGGATAGTCAGTGTCACCTGTTCTGTGAAGTTCACTCCTTCGTGTCCCAGTCTTGTTATGACTGCGTGGTCCGAGGTGTATGTTCCCGGCATTACAGCCTGGACATAGTAGACAAGGGGCTTGGCACCATTATGACTGTAGTAGTACATGACTATTTTCTGTTCCTGAAGTTCGTGCCATCCGCCTTCGGACTTGATGAACCTGAAGCCTGCAGGTATGAAGTCGGTGATTTCGTAGGCACTGTCTTCCATTATATAAGCTGTTGGACGTATTGTAACCTTTATAAGGTCCGACTGGCTGAATTCTGAGCTTTCTATGCCGTCCAAGGTATAGGTCCTTTCTATCTCGAAGTCCCCTGTCCTGTTTTCCTCAAGGTCTTCAACGCCGCCAAGGGCATATACGTTGACTCCCATGTTTCCAATCACTTCAATCACTTCCATGTTTTCCAGATCTTCTGCAGTTATTGTAAGGGTTGCCGTCTCGAAGCCGAAGATTTCAACAGTTTCCTTCTTGTCTCCGTATTTTACGGTGGCTTTTCCCGTAAGTCCCTTTATTTCCTCCGTATCCATTATGTCCCTGTTCTCGATGTAGGTGATTTCCTCAAGATATGCAATTTCATATTTTGAAGGATTTTCATATATGTGGTTGAAGAGAAGGTCTCCGGTATCATAGTCTCCCAGCTTTGCTGAAAGTGTTGCCAGAAGTCCTGTACCCGTATAGTTGAGTCCCATGTCTTCATCTATTGAAATTTCCAGTTGTCCGTCTGTCGATACGGTTTCTGCCACTACTGAGTCATAGACTTCCTTTGCTCTTGTAATGTCTCCCAGTGATTCCAGACCAAGGGCCAGCACTATTCTGTCAAGGCTAGACAGGTCTTCGTTGTCCAGAAGGTCGTAGATGCTTATCAACACAGGCTCGTTCATTGTGGACAGTCCGGCCAGAGAATCGACTACGCTGTGGATATCCGACTCGCTGTCCCTTAGAATGCCGTTGAAATATCCCTTCAAAGGCTCCACGTTGAAGTAGCTGCTCTTCATTAAGGCTATCCTCGCACTCATGAATGAGTCGCTGTCGGAATATGGAAGAAGCCTTATGCCTCCGTCATAGTTCTGGTATCTTCCCGTTGCAACCTCCCAGAGGTCGATGTCCTTCTCGAAATTCTCCTTGATGAATTTTCTTGCCTCCATTCCCGCAAGTATCTGGTCTATTCGTTTCCCCGAACTGTATCTGAGGTCCAGCAGGCACTTGTAGTAGTTCGACTCGTTTTCGTTGAAGAAGGTTACTTTGGCGTTTGAGTATACCTCATCGAAGATTGTGTCCTCGGTGAGGTCGAAGTATTCCTGGTTGTCGAAATAGACAGTGGTGTCCACCACTTCGAAATGTTCCTCCATGGCGTCAGTATAGCTTATTCCTTTGGCGTAGGATGTTATTGTATAGCTACCCTTTTCAAGCTCTCCAAGGGATATGTTGGTATAGTCTCCCACCAGGCCGTCCTTTTGTATTTCCCTGGTGCTTTCCTCTCCGTCCTTCTGCAGGACCACCTTGAATGACACCTCTTCACCCTTCTTCGTTTCATCACCGAATATTCTGAGACTTATGGAGGGCTTGTCTCCCGTTATGAACACCTTGCTCAGTATGGTAGATACGTGGAAGGGAAGTCTCGAGTTGACGTTCAGCCATCCCGTAGATGCTTCCATCTTGTCGTTCACTCCCTGGTAGGTTATCCTCCATGACGTGAGGTTGTCGGGTAGGTTAAAGTCTATGGTTCCTACACCATTATCATCCGTTGAGAGCGTCATGAAGGTTGCCGTATCCTTGAACTCGCTTCTTACGTAGTAGGCAGCCTCGTCTCCTCCCATTTCAGCACCCATTGCCATCCTCATGTCGTTCATTGGATTTTCGGATGACACGAATTCCCTTACTATTCCCGTGCCGTATACGCTTGCGTAGATATCGGCCAGCATGTCTGCAGTCTGTGAATAAAGGTCGAAATAAGCTTCATCCACTATGCTGAGGTTGACATCGGCAGGATATGGGTTGCCCTCTGCATCTGTCGTCTTCACTGAAAGTTTCACATTGTCGCCGGGACCGTAGTCCTTTTTGTCAGAGACAACCTCTATGCCCAGCTCCCTTTCAGAATAATCGTAACTGATGTTTATTGGATATGAAGTCTTGCGCATCAATCCCTCATTGGAATAGATTGCCTGGATCATGATGTTTGGGAGGAATACCTCTTCGAAAATGAATTCTCCGCTGGTCTTGTCAATGATTTCATAATCCAGCAGGCCGTCCTTGAGATACATGACCATCATCTTGTCGTTCTTTCCGTCTTCCACCATTCCGTCATTGTCCAGGTAGTATTTTACGACATCTCCAAGGGCATATCTGTAGTCGTCATCATCAACCTTAAGTGCATAGAATGGATTGAAGTCAACAGTCTGCAGCCTTCTGAAATAGCTGAAACTTGTTTTTTCAACTATCTTTCCGCTGTTGTCCTCGTAGGTGGCTTCCACCTTGAAGGAATTTTCCGAATCTATTGTGTATGGCATTTCGAGGATGTATTTGCCGTCGACTATGTCCACATACCTGTCCTCGACTATCTTGTCGTGTTTGATGTATTCGTATTTACGTCTTGTCACCTTGTTGATATAGTCGTAGTATTTTCCCGTTTCGACTCTTTCATACCACGTTTCAGTGACAACAACCTTCACCTGGCCGCTCAAGGGTTTTCCCCTCATGTCTTCGTAGTTGAAGCCGTAGTCCGTGCTGTACTTGTCCGAGTCAAGCTCGTGAAGCAGAAGAGTGAGCTGGGGCAGATCCCTTTCGTCGTCGTACTCGAGCTCAAGCATCTTGTCCTTCGGCAGGAAGGTGAAGTAGTCGTAGTCGGTAATGCGGTAGTCTTCAGCATTTGTGTTGTATATTTCCATTCTTCCGTAGGCAGGTCTCCATGATGTGGTGCTCATGGTCGGAGTCAAGGTTATCGATGCATTTCCGTTTTCGTCGGTTACAAGCCTACCTGAAGTATAGCTGTCAAGGTTCATGTTGTAGGTGAATTCCATCCCGGGAACCGGTGTGCCGTCGAAGAAGCCTGCATCAACGTTGAAGGTTATCTTTTCTCCTGCAGGGATGTAGTCCTTGTCGAATTTACCATCGACCTTGTATATGGGCTTGGTGTATTCGTTTATGTAGAACTCCTTCCTCAGAACCAGGGTGTCCCCGTCCTCCACCAGCAGGTTGTACCATCCGGGAGTAAGATCCTCCCATGAGAAGCTTTCAGTGAATGTTCCCGTATTTGTGATACTTACATTCTTGCTGTCCAGGAGGTAGCTGCCGTTTACGTTTGAATACATGCTTACCTTGTATTTGCCGCTGCCTGACACCTTTGGCTTTATATAGCCGTAGAGGTTAAGCTGGTCAGTAGGAAGATAGGTGGACCTGTCGGTGAAAAGATATTTCCAGTAGTCGTTTGAAGCCTGCGAATATACAGGTCCAGGCTCACGTATTCCGTCATATTCCATATAGTATGGATAGAATGACCTCACGGACCTCATTACAAAGGTCGGGTATCCAGCTGCATCTATGGTTGCATAGTCGATGTATGCATCATCATCGTCCTCATATCCGAAGGATGTAGTTCCGTCCCTTCCAGTTTTCCCCGAGAACTCATCATTTACAGTTATTTCTGCATCTGCAACTGCTTCATTGGTGTTGCAGTCAAGGGTCCAGAAGAAATGATCCTCTTCGAACTTGCCGTTGTAGACAAGGAGGCCGTTTACATGGATATAGGTGAAGTAGCTGTGTTCCTTGTAGCTGATCCTTGCCAGATAGTAGCCCTGGTCAAGGTCTTCGGGTATGTCGAAGGAATGCATGGTGTACCAGCCTATCTCCGTTTGCTGGGGTTTTGATGTGAAGGATGCCACAGACTCCAGATAGTCCGGAACCTGCTTGTCGAAGCCCTCGTAGACATTGTCAAATGAGAATGTTTCATCGTATTTCCTAAGGTCCCTCATGAAGTCTTCACTGGTCTTGAAGGCGTAGATATCCACATTGTAGCCGTATCCAACTGCATCCCTGTAGACATTTGCTTCAATAAAATGGTTCTGTCTGGTGGTAAAATAGTTCACTACACTGCTTATGCTGAGGAGTGTGTTTCTTTCGGTGGATACGGTCGTGAAGGAGAAAACATAGTCCTCCTGCAGCTCAAGCCGGCTGTCCTTGACCCTTGCACCGGCCTTTACGGTTACCGTATAGGTGGTATCCATGGAGAGGTTGACCTCGGGAACGAAAATCATGGAATAGCCGTTCTGTGTGAAGGTTCCCTCAGCTTCAGGCTGTATTTCAAAGGATTCTTCAAAGTTTTCGATATTCTTGTGTGAGAACATGATCTCTATTCCTGAATTTACAGGGATATAGGTGGACTTGTTCCCTGGAATTGATCCGATAACCTTGAGTTCCTTCTTTGTCTGAAAGGCCCAGGACAAGTCGTAGCTGTTTTCTTCATCTGTAAGGGATACCCTGTATATGGCATCCTTTTTCAGTTCCTTGTCGGGCTTTATTGCAAATTCCTTGTCCGATGTCTTTTCTATTTCAAAGTTTATTTCCGGGGAAATATTTATGGAATTCTTTAGAAAATCTACAGTCACAGTATTTTTTGATTTCACTATGAATTCCGTATTTGTGGCAATTCCTGTGGAATCGGAGTCGGAAGCGTAAACTGCAAAATCCCATTCTCCCAGGTCGCCTATGGTGCCTGTTTCTCCCGGGGCCTGACCTTTCGGGCCGCAGGATGTTATGACCATTGCCAGACACAGCAGTATTGCAATAACTTTAATTTTCAAAACAATCACCTCTTCTAAATATTGTTTAACATTACAGGAAAGTTAAATATGCATAACCCTTTGAAACATTGGAGTTATGCTGATAAAGAAATTTTCTTCGCGTCTTGATAAAGTCAAAATAAATACAATCCATATAAAAATAGACGATAAACATGTAAGTTTTGTTCCGGTGGTTCATTTTCCGCCTTTCATGATTATATACAGTAGAAACCTCCATGGGGAAACATGGAGGCTCAACTGGAGGATTATGATGAAAAAATCTAAATAGATAAGTGGTATTCAGTTAATTGATGTTAAGACTGCCTGAAGTGGTCGAAACCGTTATCTGGTAGGTCCCGTTACCTCTTTCTGCAGTGACATTCCTGTTGGTAATCTTTTCAATGCTTAAGTCGGCATTGGAATTGAAATCTCCGCTTACTGTCTTGAATGAAAGCCTGTAGTCGGGATCTCCGCCTATCCTTATTGCTACATCGCCTGAAACTGTAGACATGTCTATGTTTCCTCGCAAATTGTCAAGATTGAGGTCCAGGTCCCCTGAAGTCGAGCTTAAATCAATTTCATCAGCCTGCCCTGAAAAATTTATTGACCCCGATACGGAGGTGGAATCGACTTCCGTTCCTGAGAAATTGTAAATATCTGTCTTTCCCGAAGTCGTGTTCAGGTTTGCATTATTTGCATTTACGCTGTTAAGATTCAGATCTCCGCTTACAGATGAAAGTTCCAGGCTGTCAGATGTTATGTTGTTCATGAAAATGCTTCCGGATACCGCAGACAGGTTTAGTTCTTCAAGCGTCAGGCTTTCTGTCGAAATGAGTCCTGAAATTGTAGTGCATTTGATGTCGTTTATATATTTTTCAGGCACTTCTATTCCCAGGATCAGTTCATTCTTGTCGATCTTCATATTGTGCATTGTTTCCTGTGTCTTGATTGTGACTGAGTCGCCGGAATTTTCCACAATGAGCTTTGGCTCGTAGTTTGCAGTCAGTGTCCCGGTCAGAGTGACCATAAACTCGTCTGCCTGTGTAGGTGCAATGTTCACTTCCTTCACTGAAGCTTCAATTTCTATGGATTCTATTGAACTGTAGCTGAAGGAATTGCTTTCGTCCAGATTGTAAGTTTTGTAGATGATTTTGTTGATAGGATTGATTGACCAGATGCATCCTGTTGAGATGAGAGAAATTATGAGAATGATAGCCAGGAGCAAATAAAGTTTTCTTTCTTTCATGAGTACACCCCGTTTATATCTTTCTTTGAATTAAATATACGCAGTTGACGTATCTTTTCCCATATGATACACCCCGGAGATAAAGCGGTGATTAGCCGATTATTAGAAATGCATTAAACTAAACTTTAATTTATTCGAATCACTTAATATATATTTATTATACCATGAAATCAAAGTTTTTCTTTATTATTTTCAACAAAAAGGTTATAATATCTATTTGGAGAGAATACCTCGGGATTTTTTGTCCAGAGAGGTTTAAATATAAATGACAGATAAGGAAGCGACAAAGTCGCGTCAATGGTGTAAACCATTGTCAAACGCGTAGAAAGTCTACATTAAACGCATAAATCCAACGCTTGAAGGATTTATGCACGTTAAGATTTTCTTAAGCTGAATGAAATGCAGCTGAAAAAACCAATACGATATGTTTGAAGACGTATTTCAGACATGAAACAAGGAGTAAAAAAGTGATAACAGTAACTAATGTAGGATTGAGCTTTGGAGGGCAGCAGCTCTTCAAGGATGTAGACCTTAAGTTTACGCCGGGCAACTGCTACGGTGTAATAGGAGCAAACGGAGCAGGTAAATCAACATTCCTGAAGATTCTTTCAGGAGTCATAAGTCCTGGAACGGGAGAAGTAAGTATAACTCCAGGAGAAAGACTGGCAGTCCTCAAGCAGGACCATTATGAATATGACGAATTCAATGTAATCGAAACTGTAATAATGGGTCACAAGAGACTGTATGACATTATGAAGGAAAAAGATGCCATCTACATGAAGGAAGACTTTTCCGATGAAGACGGAGTGAAGGCTGCTGAGCTTGAAGGTGAGTTTGCGGAGCTTAACGGATGGGAAGCTGAAACCGATGCGGAGAAGCTTCTTATGGGTCTTGGTGTGGAAAAGGAAAACTACGGCAAGAACATGGAAGATATAGCAGCTGCAGACAAGGTGAAGGTTCTTCTGGCACAGTCGCTCTTCGGAAACCCCGACATTCTTCTTATGGACGAGCCTACCAACCACCTGGACTTCAGAGCAATAAACTGGCTTGAGAACTTCCTCCTGGAATACGAGAAGACTGTAATAGTTGTATCCCACGACAGGCACTTCCTCAACAAGATATGTACCCACATGGTTGACATAGACTTCAAGAAGGCGAAGATGTATGTAGGAAACTACGACTTCTGGTACCAGTCAAGCCAGCTTGCGGCAAAGCTTCTCAAGGACCAGAACAAGAAGAAGGAAGAGAAGATGAAGGAGCTTCAAAATTTCATCGCAAGGTTCAGTTCCAATGCATCAAAGGCCAAGCAGGCGACTTCGAGAAAGAAACTTCTTGAGAAAATCACTCTTGACGACATACAGCCCTCATCCAGGAGATATCCGTTTGTTGGATTTACACCTGATAGGGAGGCAGGCAAGGACATCCTTGCTGTTGAAGGACTTTCAAAGACTATTGACGGAGAGAAGGTTCTTGACAATATTTCCTTCACTGTGAACAAGGGAGAAAAGATAATCATCCTGAGCAAGAACGAGGCTGCAAGAACGGCACTTTTCAAGATACTCATGGGTGAAATGGAGCCTGATGCAGGTACCTTCAAGTGGGGAGTGACAACAAAAAGGGACTACCTGCCAAAGGACAACAGCGAGTACTTTGAAGGAGTTACAATGAACCTGATTGACTGGCTGAGGCAGTATTCCGAAGAGAAATCGGAAGCATTCATCAGGGGATTCCTTGGAAAGATGCTTTTCTCGGAGCAGGAGCCCATGAAGGAAGCCAATGTGCTTTCAGGAGGAGAAAAGGTAAGATGCATGTTCTCCAAGCTAATGGTTTCCGGAGCCAATGTGATAATACTTGACGAGCCTACAAACCACCTTGACCTTGAGTCGATCCAGGCTGTGAACGACGGTCTTGTGGCATTCAAGGGAACAATGCTTTTCACGTCCCACGACCACAGGTTCATAAACACCATAGCAACAAGGATAATAGAGCTTACTCCATCAGGGGTATACGATACGCTTAATTCTTTTGACGATTATCTTGAAGATGAAGGGCTTCAAAAGAAGATAGACCAGATGTACAAATAGACAAGGCAATGGGGACAGGCTCCTTTGTCTGAAGACCATTATGAAATCAGGCCGGACGCTATTATGTGTCCGGCCTTACTTGATGTGCATCGCGTCTATGGCTATGCAATTACTGTATACTGGATGATACGGTGCAGCTGTTTGTTCTAGTCTTCATCTTGTAAATATGATATCATAAATTCAGGACACTATCTGTTGCAAGGCTATTGCGATATGGCTGCTGTATCTTGTCTATCGTTACCTTGTCACTGTATAAAACGGGAAAGTGTTGTTCAAAACCCCTTGAACCATTGGTGTTTTGATTTATTATGAGGAAAAAATGACTATAAAAGATATTGAAAATATATTTGAAAAGACAAGTCCATACATGTACAGAATCCTGAGGACCGCTGACATACTCAAATGGCAGGAGGAGAATTCTGAAAATGAACATATAGGTGTTCTTGATTTTTCCGAGTTGGAAGGTTTTGAGGGAGTTCTCATTGCGGCCCTTGAATACAATCCCCAGGAGCCGGAACTTCCCGAGGGATGCATGTCCATTTCCCCCTACTACTATTTCTCAAACAGGTACTATATGAAGCTAAGCAATGATCTTAGGCCTGCGGAGGACAGAGGTGAAATAAGGATACTGAGGAATTCTCCCCTCAAGGTGCTGGCGAATATATCGGGACTTGGATATTATGGAAAGAACAGCATAATTCACAATGGTGAATTCGGCAGCTCAATGTTTCTTTACGGTGTGGGAATAAATGTTGAAGAGAATGAGAGCATTGAATGGAATGGAATAAACAATGTATTTTCGGACTGCGGAAGCTGCAGGAGGTGCATTGAAGCATGCCCAACGGGGGCTCTTGATGAAAGCGGACTGCTGAACCGTGGGAAATGCATAAGAAACTATATGCTTGAAGGAACCCAAGTACCGGAGGAAATCGGAAAAAAGATGGGGAAGAGGCTTCTGGGTTGCGACGTCTGCAGGAATGTCTGCCCCAAGAACAACAGACTATCTGCAAGGGAGAGGATGCCCGACTACGACAGGGAGATCTTTCTCATAAGGAACTATCTTGACAACAGGGAAAAAGGCCTCAAGAGATTCATAAATCCCTTGTCGGAATGGATAGGAAGGAACTATGCCAGGACTAAGAGGGTCCTCTACCAGTGTGAGATAATAGACGGGAATGACAAAGATGTTTGAATACGGAAAACAGGGTTTGAGAATAAAGATAGCGAATGATATGGCTGAGGAGAAGACTTATGGATACGAATATTGCAGGAAGACTGATACTCATAGCTTTGCTTACTCTTGTCAATGCATTCTTTGCATCCGCAGAGATGGCAATAGTTTCCGTGAACAAAAACAAGATGCAGCTGGAATGGGAACAGAAGGGTAACAGGAAGGCAAAACGCCTTGTCGAAATGCTAGAAAGCCCCAGCGGATTTCTCGCCACCATTCAGGTGGGAATAACACTGGCAGGTTTCTTTTCAAGCGCCTTTGCGGCAACGGGCATATCAGTTAAGCTTGCTCCTGCAATGAACAGATTAAACATTCCATACAGCTCCCAGCTGTCAATCATAATCGTGACGGTGCTGCTGTCGTATTTCATGCTTGTATTCGGGGAACTTGTGCCAAAGAGACTTGCACTTCACAGGACGGAGGAGATAGCACTCTTCTCGTCAAGATATGTTGAAATGCTGTCGAAGATAGCAAAACCTTTCGTTTTCATACTCACAAAGTCGACGAATCTGGTTTCCGGAATCTTCGGTGCAGGGGAAGGAGAGGAAGATGAGAACATTTCAGAAGACGAAATCAGGCTTCTTCTCAAGAAGGGACTGCTCCAGGGAAACATCAAGTATATGGAAAAGAAGATGATAGACAATGTCTTCCAGTTCAACGATACAACGGCAGGAGAAGCCATGACTTCAAAGGTGGATGTCTTCATGGTGGATGTTGAAATGGAGATCAAGGATATAATGAAGATGATGCCTCCGGAGACATATTCAAGGATACCGGTCTATGAAAATCACAGGGACAATATCATAGGAATACTGCTCCTTAAGGACGTATTGATAAACATCATGGATGAAGAGACCGACGATCCAAAAATAAGGGATATCATCCACAAGCCCTTCATTGTAGAGGATACCCTTCCCGTAAACAGGCTCTTCATGAGGATGCAGAGGACAGGCAACCATATGGCCGTAATTGCAAACCATGAAGGGACCATAACTGGCATCATAACCATTGAAGACCTGATCGAGGAGATAATGGGAGAGATTGAGGACGAGTTCGACTAGTGATGAATAGAGAAAATATGGACAAAAAAATCTCCCATATATGACAGCCAGTTTGTCATATATGGGAATTTTTTATATTTTATATATGGAGGGTATAATATGAATTATTTTTCGTTTTCATCGACCCAGCATTTTGCATCAATTACTGAGTCAAGATTTGGTATGCAAATGTTTGTATCCGCTTCCATCCTGCACATGCTCTGCAGTGCATCGGGAGGGTTGCAGCTGATATTTATATTCTTATTGTTTTTCACAATATTCACTTCCTAAAGTTTTTCTTTCGAAACTTAATAAATGCTTTCTTGCTTATATTATACATTAAATGATAATGATTGTCAAATGAGAAGATATTAACACAATCTTTGGTTGAAAAATACAGGTGTTTGTATTAATATTAAGGTATGATTTTTTGGAAGCTTACGTGGATAACGCAGCGATGCTGCTTATTAGGAGGTAGAAATGAGTATAGAAAGTGTAAAGAAACAGTTTGAAGAGGAAAATCTTCCTCTTGAAGTTATAGAGATGGATACGTCAACGGCAACGGTGGAGCTTGCTGCACAGGCTCTTGGCGTGGAGCCGGCAAGGATTGCAAAGACCATGGCAATAAGGCTCAAGGAAAAGGATATTCTACTTTTGGCAAAGGGCGACCTTAAGCTTGACAACAGGAAATTCAAGGACCAGTTCAAGCAGAAGGCGAAATTTGTTGGATTTGAAGATGTCCAGGAAGCGACTGGACACCCCGTCGGAGGAGTATGTCCCTTCGGACTGGAAAAGGACCTTGAGGTTTATCTGGACGAATCACTTAAGGTGTTCGACTATGTGTACCCGGCAGGAGGAGGACCCAATACTGCAGTGAAGATTGATGTGGACTACCTGGCCCAGGTGACAAATGGTTCATGGGTTGACGTGTGCAAGTAAATGGGTGATAAATATATTGCCATAATGGCAAGCCACAGGAAAAACAAATTCACTGAAAAATATCTGGACAAGTATATTGAAGAGCTTGTGGAAGACGGTAACGAGGTTGAGAAGATAAGCCTTCGAGACTATGACATAGGAATATGCAAAGCCTGCGGATACTGCGGCAGAAACTACGGTAAATGCTGCGTTGAAGACGACATGCAGGTCCTTTATGAAAAGCTGAGAAAATACAGGAATTTCATATTTGCTTCCCCTGTGTATTTCAACACAGTAAGTTCACTGGCAAAGATATTCATAGACAGGTGCCAGATGTTGTTCGAATGCAAGTATAATTACAGAAAGCCCTGGTCGGATTCCGAAGAAAAGGGTCGGGGAATCATCCTGTCCGTAGCCGGAGCATGTGAATACGAAAACCAGTTCAAGGGGAGTGAAATCATACTTGATGCATTCTTCAAGAATTTGAATGTTGAGATAGTGGAGCATATAAAAATCTGCGAGACGGATTTCAAATAAACAGTCTGGGGGTAGAGATGGAAAAATTGAATTACTACAAGCTGCTGTCCAAGCAGTACCGAAACATAGACGAAGTGAGCAGGGAAATCATCAATCTGAGCGCAATACTTAGCCTGCCCAAGGGAACGGAGCATTTCCTTACGGATATACACGGTGAATATGAAGCTTTTTCACATGTGGTGAGAAATGCTTCGGGAACTGTTAAGAGAAAGATAGAGGAAACATTCGGGGATTCAATACCTGTCGAGGACCAGGAAATACTTGCATCACTGGTTTACTATCCAAAGGAGAAGCTCGTTTTTCTCATGAAGAATGGCATTGTCGATGAGAAGTGGTACAGGACGACAATCTATCATCTCATACTTCTATTGAGAAATGCAGGCTACAAGTATACCAGGTCCAAGGTGAGAAAATCTCTGCCGGAGAACTTCGCCTATATAATCGAGGAACTTGTACAGGAGAAGGAAGTACTTGAATCAAAGAAGAACTATTACAAGGAAATCATCAAGACAATCATAAGGACTGAAAAGGCCAATGACTTTATTGTCGCCCTTGCAGATTCAATAAGGAGGCTTGTGGTTGACAGGCTTCATCTGGTGGGAGACATTTACGACAGAGGACCTGGAGCCCACCTCATAATGGACGACTTGTTGAAGCATCACAATGTGGATATCCAATGGGGAAACCATGATATTATATGGATGGGTGCGGCTGCAGGTTCAAGAGCATGCATAGCCAATGTTCTTAGGATATGTCTTAGGTATGGAAACCTGGAGACTTTACAGGACGGCTATGGTATAAACCTTTTGCCCCTTGCACAGTTTGCGGCGGATACCTACAGGAACGATCCTGTTGAATGCTTCCAACCGAGAGTCAAGACAGGTCACGCCTTCAAGGAAAGGGACCTGGAGCTTATGGGCAAGATGCAAAAGGCTATTGCAATAATCCAGTTCAAGCTTGAAGGACAAATAATAAAGAGACAGCCAAGCTTCAAGATGGAGGACAGGCTGCTTCTCGACAAGATGTCCAAGGACAGGAAGACGGTTACAATAGACGGACGGGAATATGAAATGAAGGATTCCTTCTTCCCTACTGTATACTATGACGAGCCCTATGAGCTGACAGATGAAGAGAACGAGGTTATGGAACAGCTTCTCATAAACTTCAAGCATTCCGACAAGCTTCAGAAGCATGCTGAATTCCTGTATTCAAAGGGAAGCATATACCTTGCATGCAACGACAATCTCCTTTACCACGGATGTATTCCATTTACCAGGGAAGGACAGTTTGACACCTTTGAAATGAACGGCAGGGTGTATTCGGGAAAAGCCCTTTGTGACTATTTTGATGAAAGAATAAGGGATGCATTCTTCAATCAGGGACTGGACAGCAATTTCTTCAACAGAAACATGGTCTGGTATGCATGGTGCGGTGAAAACTCTCCTCTTTTCGGAAAAAGCAAGATGGCTACTTTCGAAAGGTATTTTATAGATGAAAAGGAGACCCACAAGGAAGAGCAGAATGCCTACTATCTGTTCAGGGATGATGTTGAAAAATGCAATATGATCCTTGAAGAATTCGGGTTGAATGCTGAAAGAGGAAGGATAATAAACGGACATGTTCCGGTAAAGACAATGAAGGGTGAAAACCCTGTAAAGGCAAAGGGAAAGATGTTTGTAATCGACGGCGGGTTTTCAAAGGCCTACCAGAAGACTACTGGAATTGCGGGATATACCCTCATATTCAATTCCCAGGCCATGATACTTGTCTCCCACGAACCCTTTGAGGACCATAAGGTGACAATAAAGAAGAACGAGGACATGGTTCCCCAGGAGGTCTATGTAAAGAAGGAGCATAAGAGGCTTCTTGTCGAGGATACTGACAAGGGAAGAGACATGAAAGCCACCATCCAGATACTCAACGAGCTCCTTGATGCCTACAGAAAGGGTCTCATAGAGCAGAGATTCTAGCAAAAACAACTTGTACCCGGGATGCAGATAATGTATAATAAAGCAAAATTAACAAGTTTTACGGTACCATATTGGTAAATAGGGAAAGAGGTGTGAATCCTCTACAGCCCCCGCTGCTGTGAATAGGTTATGCTTTTCAGAACCACTGTTCCTCGGAACGGGAAGGGAAAAGATGAGAGCCTTAAGTCAGAAGACCTGCCTTGAAACGAAAGATTAAACATTCTTCGGAGGGAAGGTTGGCTATTTGCGTGAATAATAGGACACCTTTGGGTGTCCTTTTTTTGCTGCTGCAGCTAGCGGCACAACAATTTAAATATAGGTAAGCGTGATTGTTGATACCTATTGGTCACGACCTTACTGTAACTTGAAATTACCTTGGCAAGGGTCGTGGTTGCCAACTTTGGTTTGAAAAACTACCGTTTAGCGATTGTTAAGAAAGAGGATAGATAATGGAAAAAATAGGATTGAAAAAAATATATGCAGCAATGGTGCTTATGGTTGCGATGGTTTTCCTCATGAGGGTTCCTATTGAAGCAGGCGTCAATGGAATAAAGAAGGTGTTGCCCAAGATTGCTGAAATCGAATTTGAAGACAGTGACGGAAGGGTCATACTCATGGATGATGCTGCAAGGAGGATAATATCCCTTGAAACGAGCCATACACAAAATCTTTACAGCCTGGGAGCGGGGCACCTTCTGGTGGGCGTCGGATATCAGGAAGTATACCCACTTGAAATAGGGGGGCTGGAAAAATTCAACCTGGAAAAGGATGCGGAAGGGATTATATCTGCAAATCCGGATCTTGTACTTATCACTCCCGAAATAAGAAGGCTTTACAGGGACCAGACAGACATCCTGTTGAGAAGCGGAATAAATGTGGTATCCCTCTATCCGGAAAGGCTTGAGGATCTTGGTGGATATTTGAAAAAACTCGGAATGACTGTGGGGCTTGAGAAAAAATCTGAACTGCTGTTTGACGAAATAATGGATTCCCTTGAAAGGGAGAAGGTCGGTGCAGAAGTCGGCAAGTCCGCATCCTTCGAATCAAGCGATATGGAGATGCTCCTGCTCGAGGATTCTTCCGTTGAAGCATCCATGATGAATTATGCCGGAGGCATCTATGAAGAAGACACTTTGAATGCAGACATATACTTCACCCAGACGGGATTCAAGGACCTTGGAGGAAGTCTCAGGGCTGTATATGAAAGGAAGGACTCAGAAGATATAAAGGCTGTCAGAAAAGGGAAGGTATACGAAATAAGCAAGTCTATTTCCTCTCCGACAATGATGATGCCAAAGGGAGTCAGGGAAATGAAAAGACTGTTGGATCCCGAAGAATACAGATCAATAGACTACCTGTCGGATGAGAGCACCTTGACAAGGGAAGTTCTTGCTGAAATGATTGTTACATATGCAGGCATGCAGATATTCTATCCCGACTACAGTTATTTTTCCGAGGAAAGAAGCAGGTATTACGGTGATTTTGAAGATGTGAAGCCCGACCATGAATACTTTGAATATGTAGAGACTGCCGTCGGAAGAGGAATACTTGATTATGATTTCACATCCAGGGGAATGTTCTTCAATCCCGATGAAGCAGTTACAAGGGAAGATTTTGCTGAAGCAATATGGATGATGAAAAGTGATTTTGAGAAAGTAAGAGAAGTTGAGATAGAGGACCTTGGACAGTGTCAAAGCCCGAGGATTGTTGAAAGACTTGTGGAGGCAGGAGTGTTTGAAACAGAGGGCAATAACTTCAACCCGGATGGGGAAGTAACCTGTTGCCAGGCAGTGGAAATATTTGAAAAAATTGGTGGAATAAATGATTAGGCTTGAAAAGATAAACAAATCATACGGCGGAAAATTCAAACTGGAAGACTTTGACCTGCAGATAGACAGGGGGAAGTTTGTTTCCCTCCTTGGTCCAAACGGAGCGGGGAAAACGACGATTATAAGAACCATAATGGGTCTTTTGACTCCAGACTCGGGAAGGGTCTATATCGAAGGGGAACAATATACAAAGGACAGCACTGAAATAAAGAGCAAGCTGGGACTTGTATCACAGCATCTCAACCTTGACAAGGAGCTTACCATTTATCAGAATATGGTTTTCGCAGGCAGGCTTTACAAGCTTGACAAGGCGTATATGAAGGAAAGAATAGAATACCTTTTTGAAAAGTTCGGCCTCCAGGACCACAGGAAGAAAAAGGTAGGCCAGCTGTCAGGGGGAATGAAGAGAAAGCTCATGATAGCAAAAGCAATAATCCACGAGCCAAAGGTCTTGTTTTTGGACGAGCCTACCGTGGGGATAGATCTTGTTTCCAGGAAGGAAATTTGGACGGAGCTCATAAGGCTTAAGAAGGAAGGGACAACAATCCTTCTTACAACCCATTATATTGACGAGGCTGAAAATCTTAGCGACGAGGTGATTCTCATAGATAATGCAAAACTCTACTCCCAGTCCAAGCCGTCCCAGCTGATAGACAATCTAGGGAAGGTAACCCTCCAGTGGAGAAACTCGGACTATGAGGAGAAGTACAGCTACCACAGGGATCTTGAATCCGCCAGGGAAGAGGGCCAAAACCTTCAAGACAACTTTACAATCAGGAACACAACTCTTGAGGATGTTTTCTACAATTTTACAAAGAAGAAGGTGATTTGATGGAAATGACAGCTATACTATGGCGTGAATGGATGTTCTTCAAGAGTCGGTTCACAAAGATTACAAGTTCACAGCTCATATCACCACTGCTGTACCTTGTGACATTCGGACTAGGTTTTGGAAAGGTCATCGATCTTGGAGAATATTCATACTTTCATTATCTGGCCCCCGGAATAGCAGCTATGACATCCATGAGGTCTGCTTACTCAGGAGTATCCGTAAGGGTTAGCATGTCAAGGCTCCAGGAGAAAAGCTTTGAGAATTATATAATTTCACCAATAAAAACCAAAAACATCGCACTTGGATATATAGTTGCAGGATCCCTTAGGGGAATGTATGCAGCCATGCTTCTAATGGCTGTTGCATTCATTGCAGGAAGCAGGATACTGAATCCGGGAATATTCTTCCTTTCCATGGCTATGAACACACTGGTGTTTTCAGCACTTGGATTTTTCACGGCTGCATCAATAGACACCCACTACGATCTCAACAGGTTTTCTACCTACGTAATTACACCCATGTCCTTCCTTTGCGGAACATTCTTTGACGTGGACGGACTGCCTGCAGTCATGAGAAACATAATTGAGATTATGCCCCTTACCCATTCCGTAAGGCTTATGAGGGCTGCGGCTTTCGGAAGGAATACCTACTGGTTCTCGGTTGTCGTTCTTCTGGTCTACATACTGGTGCTCACTATCATGTCCATAAGGATATGCTACGATGAAGGAAGGATATAATGAAAATAGCGCTTTGCGACAGAGAATCCGTGTTTAATGATATAAACATGAATTTTCGTACAATGAAGGATGCAATAAAGGAAGCATGCAGAAATCATGCTGACATAGTGGTTTTTCCCGAGTCCTTTCTGACAGGATATTCATCAAATCCTGAAAACATATGCACCATATCCGAGGATTCGGACATAATAAGGGAAATAATAAATGAATGCAGAAAAAGTGAAATCAGCATAATTTTCGGCTTCAACGAAGTGGACAGGAAGCACAGATACATCTCCACCCTTGTCTACGACAGTTATGAAGACAAAACAGACAAATATAGAAAGACCCATCTCGGCTTGAGAGAATCTCTGATCTTCGAAGAAGGGAATGAAATAGGAAATGTGAGGATAGACAATATCAAGGTAGGCATAAACCTGTGCCTTGAGTTGCATATTCCCGAGCTCTTTCTTCACCAGGCTTTGGAAGGGGCCTATATAGCCTTCATCCTGAGTGCCTCTCCGGGAGCATGCGGAAGCAGAAGGTCGATGTGGCACAAGACACTTCCTGCAAGAGGAAATGACAATGCAATGATAGTCATGGCTCTCAATTCCTATGGGTATACGGAGAAGGGAGCAAAACTTGAAGGTGGTGCTGCAGTGGTAAGCTCAAAAGGTGAATTCATATACGAAAACTATGAGGGGAACAAGATTCACTTTGTGGAATTGGATTTTGATGGTCTGGTAAAAAGAAGGAACTCAAAAAAACTCAACTATCCATTGAGAAGAAGAAAAGACTTATTTTAACAATTAAAGGAGATTTTATGAAACTGTACAGTATTGGAGTAGGGCCTGGAAACAAAGAGGATGTAACCGTAAGAGCGGCAAGGATACTTGGGGAAAGCCCAGTGGTTTTCGTTCCGGTAAAGAAGCCTGGAGAAAAGAGCTTTGCCTATGAAATAGCAAGGGAGTATATAAACGAGGAAGCTGAAATCGTGGAGCTGTGCTTCCCGATGAACTACGATATGGAAGAGCTCAACAGGAACTGGAAGGAAAATGCAGTGATAGTAAGGGAGAAGCTGGAAGAGACGGAAACGGGAGCCTTTATAGTAATTGGAGACGTAACAATGTACAGCACCTATATGTACATAGACGATGCCATCAAGGCCGAAGGAGTTGAAGTTGAACTTGTGCCGGGAATCACTTCATACTCGAAGGTTGCATCCCTTCTTGGACTTCCACTGGCAAAGTGGGAGGAAGGACTTGCAATAGTTCCCGCCTCAAGAGATTCGGACTTTGATCTTGACGAAATATTCGAGAAGTTCCAGAATATTGTTGTGATGAAACCTTCCCACAATCCCGACAACATAGTGAAGAACCTCAAGAAGCACAACCTTGAAGACAAGTTCAGCCTGATCTACAAGGCCGGGACCGAAGAGCAGAAGGTCTACACCAAGATTGAGGAGATTGAGAACAAGATTCCTTATCTGTCTACTATGCTTGTTAAGAAGAAGTAGAAAAAACAAAAGGGTCAGAAAGCGGTTTTGCTGCGTTATCCAGGTCACGATTCATGTGACCATCACGGATATTCAAACAGTGCAGGAAAGTATCATTAAATTCATATTACCAACGTTACAAGGTAATATGAATTTAATGATACTTTCCTAAACTAGACGGTTCTTTTTGTTTTTTGGAATCATATGATGAGAAGCACCGGCGAGCCCTTATTGAAATGGACGGCCGGTGCTTTTATTGTTGTTTTTCTTTTGAATAGTCCTGGAAATAGGATTACACAGCTCTTCTGTTTTTCATAATCCTTCCCATGAGAAGGTCTATCCTGTTGAGAGCCTCCATGATATTCTCTTCGGAATTTGCGTAGGAGAGCCTCAGATATCCCTTTCCATTGTCTCCGAAGGATGCTCCGTCAAGGAGGGCGACTCCCGATTCTTCAAGTATGGTGGAAGCCAGCTCGCTGCTTTCAAGCCCTGTAGATTTAATGTTGGCAAATGCGTAGAACGCACCTGCAGTCTTCATGCAGCTGAATCCCTTTATGGAATTGAGACCTTCAACAACCAGGTCCCTTCTCTTCATGAATTCGCCCCTCATCCTGTCAACCTCGTCCTGAGGTCCCTTGAGGGCTTCAATTCCTGCCACCTGTACAAATGTCGACGTGCATGAATTGCAGTTAATCTGCAGTTTTGTCATCTCTTCTGCAAGTACCGGATTCATGATGCCGTAACCGAGCCTCCATCCAGTCATTGCATAGGACTTGGAGAAGCTGTCCGCCACTATTACCCTGTCCTTGACCGATGCTATGGATGCTATGGACTTTGTAGTTCCTTCATATATAAGCCTGTCGTATATCTCGTCTGAAAAAACGTATATGTTTTTATTCTCTATTAGCTCTGCAATCCTGTCAATGTCCTCTGGAGGCAAAACGCCACCTGTGGGATTTCCCGGTGAATTTATTATTATGAGCTTTGTCCTGTCGGATATCTTGGATTCCAGCTCGTCAAGGTCGAAGCTGTACCCCTTCTCTTCAATAATATTTACAGGAACGGGTATTCCTCCCGTGTATTTGATCATGGACCTGTAGGCAGGGTATCCCGGGTCTGGATATATGACCTCATCTCCCGGATTGACAAGACACATGAGGGTGAAGAAAATCATGGACTTTCCACCGGGAGTCACTACGATTTCGCTGGTATCGGTATCGATGTTCTTGTACTGCTTTGCGTAGTCTGCTATTGCTTCCCTGAAGGGCATGTAGCCCTGGGCAGGTGAATAGAAAGTGAGTCCGTCGTCTATAGCCTTCTTTCCAGCCTCCCTTATTTTCATAGGAGTTGGGAAGTCCGGTTCTCCCACTTCAAAGTGTTTTATATCCATTCCCTTCGCCTCGAGCTCCCTCGCCTTTGCCAGTACTGCAAAGGCCGCTTCCCCTTCCAGTTTGTCCATTCTATCTGCCATAAATAGATTCTTCATATATATACCTCTCAAGTTAATAAAAAATATCGGATAAGTGTCCAAGATGCGCGTACGTGCCATAATATAATACTACGTGCTGCTATGCCGTTTTGTTAATATATCATTATAAGGGATAATTTTTGAATGTAAAGAAAAAAATTATTATGTAGCGGATAATTTTTGTTGGGCAAACACAAACGCATGTCTATGCATGAAACACATACAATTAATGGAAAAAGGAGGCGTGGATCTATAAAATACAAATCGCTGGGATATTGACAGATGTGCCTGATTCGCAAACAAAATGAGATTATTAATCTTTGCCAGTACATAGAATATTTAGGATATTTGATTAAATAGATAGTAAATAGTATAATGTATTGTATTAATGTTGGAATTTTGATTATTTATACAATGAAATTGAGAGAGGTTCAACCATGAGAAGGAACTATTATAAGATTCTGAGTAAAATATCAAATGCAATTATTTTAACGGATACTGATGGAAATGTGCTTTATATTAACAAGTCAGCCGAAAAACTATTGAAATTCATTGATAAATCGAGTTTGGAATCGATATATGATATTGATCCGATATTTGATTCGGATGTGATAGTTGCTAATAATCTAATAAAGAGAACAATAAATTTTAGCAATATTAAAGCTGATGCCGATATAATTTCAAATCAAATTAATGATGTTGAAACGGAAATAATCTATGTCTTTGAAGAGCATCCATTAACATCTGTTATTGCTGATACAATAATAAACTGTATTGATGATGTAGTAGGTGTTATAAGCAAAGATGGAATATATGAAATGGGTAATAGAACTACTGAAAAAATCCTCGATATTGATGTGGATGATTATATAGGTAAAAGTGTGGGTGATTTTGCAAATGATAGAATGATAAGCAAACCCATTGTAGAAGAAGTTTTAAACTCCAAAAAAACAGTTAAGAGAAATCTAGAATATTTGAATGGTAGAGTAATAACTTTTACCGGCATACCAATATTTAATGAATCTGGAGAATTAAAGAGAACGGTTTTAACAGGAAGAGACGTGTCCGAACTGGTAAAATTGAAGGAAGATTTGAAAGAAACGCAGATACTTAAAAACCAATATCGTGCACAGCTTCAGGAATTAAGTGAAAACAAGAATGTATCAAGGATTGTATATACAAGTGACATTATTGAGAAACTGCTTGATGTGGCGAGGCGTGCATCAAAAACTGATTCATCTGTTTTTATTACAGGTGAGTCGGGATCAGGCAAGGAGGAAATTGCAAAATTCATACATGAGAGCAGTACTAGATCGGATAAACCATTCATAGCAATTAATTGTGCAGCAATACCTTCTGAGCTGCTTGAATCTGAGTTGTTCGGGTATGAAGAAGGAGCTTTTACAGGAGCAAAAAAAGGTGGAAAAAGAGGTCTTTTTGAAGAGGCGAACGGAGGGACAGTCTTTCTTGATGAAATTGGAGAATTGCCTGTTCCAATGCAGAGTAAAATGCTAAGGGTATTGCAGGAAAAAGGTTTTATGCGTATCGGAGGTAATCAATTAATTAGTGTAGATGTTAGATATATTTGTGCAACAAATCTATCAAAAGAGGAGCTGGCGGATAAAGGAAAATTCAGACAGGATTTGTTTTACAGACTTAGTGTAATACCGCTAAGAGTTCCTTCTCTTAAAGAGAGAAAAGAAGATATAGTGCCTCTTGTCAATTATTTTCTAAAGCTTAGCAATGCAAAGTTTGACAGGAATGTAAAAATTTCCAAGGAAGTCGTTAAAAAACTATATGGATATAGTTGGCCGGGAAATGTCAGGGAACTGAAAAATATTGTTGAAAGACTTGTAATTCTGTCAGATAAAGATATTGTAAATATTGAAGATATCGATTATTTAATACAATTTGATAAAGATTTAAAGTCTATTGATGAAGGAAATATCAGAATAGATAAGTTGATGGATTTAGGCGAAGCTCACAAGATGATTGATGAACTGATGATCAGTAAAGCTCTCAAGGAGTGTGGAACAGTAACTGAAGCAGCAAGATTACTTGGAATCGCTCCATCTACGATACACAGAAAAATAAAAAAAGGTTATAATTTGAAATAATTACACACCAACGGCCTTGCAGGTTGCAACTTTAAGTTGCAACCTGCAAGGCCGTTTTTTTTATTAGTGTTCTAAAAATATTGATTTATAGCGTTTTTTTGACGGTGGAAAATTGGCATAGATATTGCTTGTTTAATAAATAAATATATTAAAGGAGTTTGAATAAATGATAAGAACGATTGAAGATATTTTAAATGCTCTTAAAGATACTGATAAGACAAGAATATCTGTTGCTGCAGCACAAGACAAGACAGTATTAAAAGCAGTATATGAAGCGTACTGCAGAAATATAGCGGATTTCATTCTGGTTGGTGATGAAGACAAGATAAAGGATGCACTAGCAGAGCTGGGAATTGACAAGGATAATTTTGAAATTATTAATGTTGAAGGAGGTCTGCAGGAGCAGGCTGAAAAGGCAGTAGAGCTTGTCAGTGTTGGAGAAGCTCAAGT
The DNA here is from genome assembly GCF_900142005.1 of Dethiosulfatibacter aminovorans DSM 17477. Taxonomy (GTDB): domain Bacteria; phylum Bacillota; class Clostridia; order Tissierellales; family Dethiosulfatibacteraceae; genus Dethiosulfatibacter; species Dethiosulfatibacter aminovorans. Next base: position 178,647 of record NZ_FQZL01000007.1, on the reverse strand, counting down.
TTTAATGAAGGGATTGCTGGATACGTCTATTCTTCTCAAGGCTCTTCTTAAGAAGGAATATGGATTAAGAACAGGGAGGACTATGAGTATAACTGGTATATTCGAATCTCCATATTATCATAAGCTTTTTATGATCACTGATCCTGCAATAAATATCAAACCAGACTTGTTGCAAAAGAAACAGATAATAGAGAATGCCGTTGAGTTTTCTGAAAATATAGGCATTGAAAATCCAAAAGTGGCGGTATTGTGTGCAAAAGAAAATGTTGACGAGAAAATGCCTGAAACAATTGATGCAAGGGAATTGGTGGCTATGAACAGGAGTGGGGAAATACAGAATTGCATAATAGACGGACCTTTGGCATTTGACAATGTTATAAGTAAAGAAGCTGCAATTCACAAGGGAATAGAAAGTGATGTTGCAGGGGATGTTGACATTATTCTAGTGCCAGATCTTGTATGTGGAAATTCTTTGTATAAGTCTCTTGCGTATCTGAGTGAAGTCAAAATGGCGGGTGTCCTACTTGGAGCTAAAGTTCCGGTAATTATAACTTCAAGAGCTGATAGTAAAGAATCAAAGCTGAATTCAATAGCTTTGGCTGCCATGGCAGGTCAAAAATTTAAATCATATAAAGGAGTATAGAAATGGGACTTAAAATTTTAGCGATAAATCCAGGATCAACATCAACAAAGTTTGGAGTTTATAGTAATGAGGAACTTGTATTTGAAAAGACGCTTCGACATGACGTTGAGGAACTTAAAAATTTTGAGAAGATAATAGACCAACTTGATTTCAGGAAAAATTCGATATTAAATTGCTTATCAGAAGCGAAAATTGAATTAAGTGAACTTGATGCAGTAGTAGGTCGAGGTGGTGCGATGGAGCCTGTTCTTGGAGGAACCTATGAAGTCAACGAAAGAATGTTGACTGATACTCGAGTTGCACGAAGAGGTGAACATGCATCAAATCTTGGAGCTCACATAGCTAAAGATATTGCTGGTATATATGGTATACCGTCATTCATAGTAGATCCTCCTGCGGTTGATGAAATGTGTGATCTGGCAAGAATTACAGGTGTTGACGGATTTGAACGAGAAAGCAAGTTTCATGCTTTGAATCAGAAAGCTGTTGCTAAAAGGTTTTCCAAGGAAATTGAGAAAGATTATGATAGCTTAAACTTGATAGTTGCTCACTTGGGTGGTGGTATATCAGTTGGAGCACATGAAAAAGGTAAAATTATAGACGTGAATGATGCATTTACCGGAGATGGTCCATTTTCACCTGAAAGAGCAGGAGGTCTTCCGACCAATGTAGTCATGAAACTATGTCTTTCTGGAAAGTATTCAAAAAATGATATAGTAAAAATGCTTGTTGGTAAAGGTGGCTATGTATCATATCTGGGAACCAATGATGGCAGAAAGGTATCAGAAATGATTGACGCAGGAGATGAAAAAGCCAAATTGATATACGAAGCAATGGCTTATCAGATAGCAAAATCAATAGCATCGAATGCAGCTGTATTAAAGGGAAATGTAGACGCAATTATTATTACTGGTGGATTGGCCTATGACGAAAGGTTTGTTGAAACTATCAAGGAAAGAATCAATTTTATTGCGCCTATAATAGTGTATCCTGGCGAGGATGAGCTTCTGGCATTGACACAGGGAGCATTGAGGGTTTTAAGAAAAGAAGAAGAAGTTAAAGTTTATTAATAGGAGTTGTAGATTTAATGGAGTTTTTTCAGATATTAGATATTCTTACAAATGCTGTAATCATGGTCGATCATGAAGGTTATGCTATGCATGTAAACAGTTCTGCTAAGAGATTACTGAAAAGCGTAGGCAAATCCGATATTGGTCATATTTCGGAAATTGATCCTGATTTTGCAGAAATGGATTATGAAGATAACAACATACGGAAAAGTCTTTTTTTTAGAAATCTGAGTATTAGTGTTAGCATAATCAGAAAAAGAGATATTTTTAATGGAATACTCTACATTTTTGAAGAAACTCCCTCTACATCTGCTATTATTGGAACAATTCTGGATTGTGTTGATGATGTTGTTGGAATTGTTAATAAAGAAGGCATATATGAAAAGTGTAACATCATGGCTGAAAAAATTCTCGGCATATGCGAAAAAGATTATGTGGGTAGGGATTTTGAAGAATTTGAGAAAAGAGAGCTTCAAAGTGTCCCTATTGTAGGGGAAGTGCTAAAGAAAGAAAAAAAGATACAGAAAAATGTCGAGTATTTAAATGGAAGGTCAATAACATATACGGGAATACCAATATTTAATGACTCAGGAGAGCTTACGAGGATGGTTGTTACGGGAAGGGATGTATCAGACTTGGTTAGGCTTAAAGGTGAACTCAAGCAGGCTCAAGACATGGAAATTGAATATTATACTGAATTGCAGGAATTGAAGGAACAACGGAGACACAAGAAAAGAGAAGAGGAAGTTATTCATTCAAGTCTTAGTATGGAAAAGCTGTTGAATATAGCAAAAAGAGCGGCGAATACGGATTCATCAGTATTTATTACTGGAGAATCGGGTGTTGGTAAAGAAGTAATTGCAAAGCACATACATAAGAATAGTGATAGAAAAGACAAGGCTTTTATAGCAATTAATTGTGCTGCAATCCCATCGGAATTACTGGAGTCAGAGTTTTTTGGCTATGAAGAGGGAGCCTTTACGGGAGCAAAGAAGGGTGGTAAAAAGGGTTTATTCGAGGAGGCGAACGGAGGGACAATTTTCCTTGATGAAATTGGAGAGTTGCCTTTGTCAATGCAGAGTAAATTGCTGAGGGTTATTCAGGAAAATGGATTTATGAGAATAGGGGGAAACAAGATAATTCCGGTAGATGTAAGGTACATCAGTGCAACAAATATTGCCAGAGAAGACTTGGCAAGCAAGGAAAAATTCAGACAGGACTTGTATTACCGTTTAAGCGTAGTACCCTTGAGAATACCTCCTTTGCGGGACAGGAAATCCGATATTTTCCCTCTTGCCTATCATTTTTTAAAATTAAATAATGCAAAATATGATAGAGATGTGAAAATCACAAGTGATGTCATGGAGAAATTCCATATATATAGCTGGCCTGGTAATGTCAGAGAATTGAAAAATGTAATTGAAAGGATGGTAATTCTATCCAGCAGGGATGTAGTAAGCATAGATGATTTAGACAACTTGATACAACTGGATACTTATGATGATAGTAGAAAAAATGGAATAATAAGCATTAATGGTTTAATTGAGTTGAATAAAGCTTATAGAATGGTTGATGAAATAATGATAAGCAGTGCCATAGATCAATTTGGTACTATAGCTGAAGCTGCTAAGCAGCTCGGGATTGCACCATCTACAATTCACAGAAAGGTTTCTAAAGGATATAATTTCAATATATGAAAGACCTGATTGAAAGTAGCAACTTCCTAAATTTCGGTGTTTTGATGAATTTTGGGAAGTTTTTTATTTCTGGAATATGTGAGTACTTGTAGGGGTATTTTGTGTTTTCAAATATATAAGCCTATGAATAATTGGAAAATAAAATATATATATAGCTGAAAACAGCATGGAAATTTTAAAGACACACAAAATTGACATATCTTCTGCATTGTTGCAGGATTTGCTTAAGGAAAACAACCTGAAAAGTGAAGATGTGGATTGTGTGGTCTTGACAGGGACCGGAAGGAATTTTTCAACAATATAGCAGAAACTTGGGACAAAATATCCGAGCCGGATGACAGTATAATGAACCGTATTTTTGATTATGCATCCATAGAGCAATCAAGCAAGGTCCTTGATGTCGGCACGGCATCAAAACTGACGGAGAAGATGAGCTGTAACGGGAAATTGCTCATAGCACATTCCATGGGAAGAGATCAATTGAATAATATTCATACAAGAAAAGGAAGAGCTGTTTCCAGGGATATGCTTGAAGCGGTTGGTTACTACAAGGATTTCGAAACTTTTATAGAAGAAGAAGTCAAGCAACAGGTTAAGTGCGGTCAGTCTGAAGATTTCAAGGAAGGTGTAACTGCTTTTATAGAAAAGAGGAAGGATATTGCCTTTGAGAAGAAAAGGTTTTGTGTATTTGCAAAAGAATACAGGATAGAATAGGAGTGAAAAAGAATGGGACATTCAGTAAATGCAAAAGAAATGATTTATCACGCACTGGCTGAGAGGCTAAGCAAGGCGCCTGAGGGTGCAAAGATCAACGGGGAGTTTATGGCGCTGCTCCATAACTTGTATTTGGATGGAGAGGCAAAGGTTGCCAGTAAGTTCCCGATGGTTCCGATGACACTTGACAAAATTGCAGCATTGACTGACATGGAAGAGGACAAACTTGAAGATATGTTGAAAGATATGTCATACAGAGGTCTTGTAATAGATATTCCGCGTAGAGGAGAAGTTTACTATATGCTTACTCCATTTGTAATTGGTTTTTTTGAATATACATTTATGAGAACCGGTGAAGCAGTTGAAATGAAGGAACTTGCAGAGTTATTTGAGAAGTATTTTAACAGTGAAGGCTTATATGAAACAATTGCCGGTAAAGATACAAAGATTATGCGTACCTTGGTGTATGAAAATGTTATGCCTCTAGCAGTGGAGACGGAAGTACTTGATTATGAAAGGGCAATGGAAATAATTCGTCAGTCAGGAGGAGGCTCAATATCAACATGTTCATGCCGGCACCAGGCATCACATTTAGGTACTGCATGCGATGCACCGCAGGAGGTGTGTATATCCTTGGGGAGAGCTGCGAAGTGGCTTATTAGCAAGAACCTAGCAAGACCTGCAACGGTTGGTGAATTGCTGGAGGTCCTTGAAGAGACACAAAAACTCGGACTTGTTCATCTTTGCGACAATGTAATGGACAACCCAACATATATATGCAGTTGCTGCAGTTGCTGCTGTCATTTGCTTAGAGGTGTAAATGAGAAAAACATCATGGCATTCCACCCCAGTAATTTCATTGCGGACCTGGAAAGGGAAAAATGTGTGAATTGTGGTCTTTGTGTTACTAAATGTCCGGTTGACGCTATCAAGATGACTTTGGTGGAAGATGTTGAGATACCTGTGGTTAATGAGGATCTCTGCATAGGATGCGGAGTATGTGCGCACTTCTGTCCTACGGATGCCATGGTTATGTTTCAACGATCAGAACTTCATATTCCACCGAAAGACATTAAGGAAAAACTCAAAAGACTGGCAGTAGAAAACAAGAGGATGTAACTGTGCAGAATTTCTTGCAAATAAAATACTGGGGAATCCAAAATAATAAATAGATTAGCAGAGACTACTATGTAATAAAGATGACAAAGGGCTTGCATGTTGCAATCATAAATTGCAACATGCAAGCCCTTTGTTTGGAAAGCGTTTTTTAGAACGTTGGAATTTCAAGGATTTAATATATGAAAATCTTGGCATGAGATTTGCACTAGATATATGCAGTTGGAAAAATAATCTATACACATAATGGAGGTTGATTCAGTGAATAGTAAGAAAATGAAGGAAGGTACAATACGGGCTGCGGCAAGGGCGCTTATGAAGGCAACAGGTCTTACTGATGAACAAATAAGTAAGCCGCTTATTGGTATCGCAAATTCGGTTACCAACATAGTACCGGGACATATGCATCTCAAGCAAATTGGAGAAGCTGTTTCTCAAGGGATTTTAATGGCGGGAGGAACGCCTATGGAATTTAATGCAATTGCTGTATGCGACGGAATGGCCAATGGAAATGAAGGTATGAAATGGTCGTTGCCAAGCAGAGAAGTTATAGCGGATTCGATAGAAATCATGGTTACAGCTCACCAGCTTGATGCTGTTGTTATGGTTACCGGATGTGACAAGATTACTCCTGGTATGCTTATGGCTGCGGCAAGGCTGGATATACCGGCCATAATAGTGAACGGCGGGCCTATGATGGCCGGCAGATTTAGGGGTAAAGATGTGGATGCTGTTGCAATTGGAGATTATATTGGAATGGCACTGACAGGTAGATGCAGTCCGGACGATTTGGAGGAAATAGAAAACGAAGCCTGTCCGGGATGCGGAAGCTGCGCAGGGATGTTTACAGCAAATTCCATGGGATGCATGACTGAAGTACTTGGTATGGCTTTACCTGGCAATGGTACTGTACCGGCTGTTCATGCAAAAAGGCTAAGACTTGCCAAAGAATCGGGCAAGAGAATAGTAGAGATGTTCCATGAAGATTTAAAACCATCGGATATTTTGACAAAACAGACATTCATTGATGCAATTGCGGTTGATATGCTCGTTGGATGTTCGACTAATACCGCGCTTCACCTTCCGGCAATTGCCCATGAGCTTGGGATCGAGATTTCCATAGACGAGTTTGACAAGGCGAGCAAGGAAATTCCGAATATTTGTCATTTGTCACCTTCTGGAAATCATTATATACAGGATTTTGATGAAGCTGGAGGCATGTCTGCCTTGATAAATCTGGCCATAGAGAGTAGATATGTTGAAGGAATTACAAAATCAGTTACCGGTAAAACCGTTAAAGAGAATGTAAAAGGGTGTAGAGTTTTAAATGAAGATGTGATCAGGCCGTTGGACAATCCATTTGTTAAAGACGGGGGACTTGCGGTCCTATGGGGAAACCTTGCGCCTGAAGGAGCGGTTGTTAAAACTGCGGCTGTAGCTCCTGAAATCTATGAATTCAAGGGAAAAGCCAGAGTATTTAATTCCGAAACTGATGCATCCATTGCGGTACAAAAGGGATTGATTGAAAAAGGAGATTTTATTGTTATTAGATACGAAGGCCCCAAAGGCGGACCCGGAATGCAGGAAATGGTAATGATAACTGCAATGCTTGGCGGATCAGGGTTAGGAAAAGATGTTGCACTCGTTACGGATGGGCGTTTTTCAGGAGCCAGTGCCGGTGCTTCCATAGGACATGTATCTCCTGAAGCGGCTGTTGGAGGACCCTTGGCTCTGGTAGAGGAAGGTGACATAATTGAATACGACATTCCCAACAGATTCATTAATCTACTCGTATCTGAAGATGTTCTTGCTGAAAGAAAGAAAAATTGGGTTTGTCCACAGCCTAAAATTACTTCGGGTTATTTGGCAAGATATGCAAAGCTGGTTGGTCCTACGACAAAGGGTGCTGTACTTAGTTAATTGCTTATGATAAGGAGGATTTTATATGAAGATTAATTTGAACCAAAACTGCTGGTACGGTGATGAAAAAGTGCAAATCGACTTTCCGGAGGATTGGGAAGTTGAATACCATGGACTTGAAGGGGATGCCTGCAGTGAGTTGAGCGATGAACAGATCAGGGAGAAAATTAATAGTCCCTATGGAATGAAAAGTCTGGCTGAGCTGGCTCGTGACAGGAAAGAAGTTGCAATAGTATTTGATGACATAAGCAGGGGGACACCTGTAAAAAAAATTGCAGAAATAGTTCTTGAAGAGCTTCATGCAGCAGGTATTTCTGAAAAAAATGTGAGATTCATATGCGCCCTTGGAACCCATGGTGCTCATACAAGAATAGATTTTGAGAAAAAGCTGGGGAGTGACATTGTGAGAAAATATCCTGTTTTCAATCACAATTCATATGAAAATTGTGTTGAAATAGGAAGGACAAAAAGAGATTTCCCGGTACTTATCAATGAAGAGTTCATGAAATGTGATTTAAAAATAGGCATAGGGGCTGTAACACCGCACCCTTTCAATGGATTTGGTGGTGGAGGAAAGATGTTGTTTCCTGGAATCGCCTCAATTGATACGATTCAGCAGAATCATGCAACTGCAGTGGACAGCCTGGAAAAATCAGGTATAAATCCTATAACGGGCATGGGCAACATTAACAACAGGGGAATGCGTGAAGAAATTGAAGAAATGACTAAAATGGTCGGTGAATTCTTCAAGATTGATGTTATCTACAATTCGAAATTGGAAATTGTAGACCTATATGCAGGGGATGCTGTAGAGGAATACTATGCAAGCATTGACAGTGCCAAGAAATTGTATGGAACAAGCAGACCCAAGGAAAAAGATGTGGTTGTTGTCAATGCTAACGCAAAGGCAAACGAAGCTGCCATAGCATTGTTTTTCGGAGCCATGGGTGTGTCCGGTAAAGGCGGGGACCTTGTATTGGTCAACCACACTCCAACAGGTCAGATAACGCATTATTTATTTGGTGCATTCGGAAAGACTACAGGTGGAAGGATGTGGAGCAGACTTCCGGTAGAACTTCCCCATATTAACAGAATTATATATTATACACCGTATCCCGACTATTCCAGTGCAATGTGGTTCGGTGATCCTGAAAGAATCACATGGGCAACAACTTGGCAGGAAGTAATGGACATAATTGGAGACAATGGAAAAGGAACAAAGGTTTCGGTTATTGCAGACGGTACAATTCAATATTACAAAGAGAATAACGATTAATGGAATGTGGTGTCAGAGAATTCTTTTTCAAGGTCAAGGATGGTGGAAAACATATTATGTTAAAGAAGAAATTTAATGACATCTCGCATTATAGCGAGATGATGGATGGGAAAAGAGTATTTGTATATATAGGGGAATCGGGAAGTGGAAAGTCAGAACTGGCTATTAATGCAGCCATGAGTTTTGTTGAATTAACCGGGAAAGAAGTTCATTTTTTTGACATGGACCAGACCAAGCCTTTATTCAGGTCAAGGGAAGTTAAAGAACTGATGATGGAAAAGGGCATTAAGTTTCATTGCATGGAGCAGTTTCAAGAAACTCCAATTGTGCCACATGCTGTCAACGAAATGATAATGAACAAGGACAATATAGTTGTTTTGGATGTTGGTGGAAATAGTACGGGAGCAATAAGCCTTGGCCAGTTTTCACATATATTGAACATGGATAATGTTAAAACATTTTTTGTAATCAACTATTTCAGACCATTTTCCAGAGACAAGAACAGCATTATTGCCACAATTGACCAGATAAAGAATGCATCAAAAATAAGAAAGGTAGAATTGATATGCAATCCGAATGTTGGAAAGTCCACCATCTTTGAATTTTTTAAGGAAGGTTATGAAAAAACAGATTCAATGCTGTATGAAATGGGTTGTGAAATGGACTATCTGGCTGTCCCGGAGTGGCTTTACAAGGAAGCCGAGAAGATAGCTCCAGGGAAAAAAGTTTTAAAAATCAAGCAATTTATTGAATATGCATGGATTTAATTACAAAGGAGGTGAAAGAATGGCAAAGGTAGACATTAATTCAAACTATTGCAAAGCTTGTAAACTTTGTGTTATTGCATGTCCTAAAGATGTGTTGAGAATTGGAAGCAAAAGCAATAGCATGGGATATCAGTATATTGAAGTAGATGAAAGCAAGCAATGTATAGGATGCAAAATGTGTGCAGTTACCTGTCCGGAAGCTGCAATTGAAGTGTTCAAGTAAGAAAGTGAAGAAGCGAATAAAATGAAATCAGAGCTAAAAAACAGTAACCATTAGGAGGAAAAATATGGAAATGCGTTTTATGAAGGGCAATGAAGCTATTGCAGAAGCAGCTGTGAGAGCTGGCTGCAGATTCTTTGCCGGTTACCCTATAACGCCACAAAATGAAATTCCGGAATATATGTCTAGAAGACTTCCGGAGGTAGATGGAACCTTTGTACAGGGTGAAAGTGAAGTGGCATCTATAAATATGATTTTTGGAGCAGCGGCAACTGGAACAAGAGCTATGACATCATCATCCAGTCCGGGAATAAGCTTGAAATCCGAAGGTATATCATATCTGGCAGGAGCAGAGCTTCCTGCAGTAATAGTTAATGTAATGCGTGGTGGACCGGGTCTGGGACAGATAACACCAGCACAGACTGATTATCTTCAGGCAACAAAAGCAGCTGGACATGGAGGGTTCAAGATGATTGTTTTGGCACCTTCAACAATTCAGGAGGCTGTAGATCTGACATACAAGGCTTTTGACTATGCAGAGCGAGATAAAAACCCTGTCATGATTGCATCTGACGGATGTATAGGAGCTATGATGGAACCTGTCGTATTGCCGGAATTCAAAGAGCCCCCTGCCTATAATTTTGCAGGAAGGGCCAAGTTCAACCCTAACTATAAGTCAGTTTCTTCAAGTGAGAACTTTGAAGCAGCACAGGAAGTGTTCAACAAGAAACTTGCTGATATGTATGAAGACTGGAATAAAAATGATGCACTTTTTGAAGAGTATATGACTGAAGATGCAGAGTATATAATAGCTTCATATGGAATCAGCGCCAGAGTTTCTAAAACGGCGATAAAGACATTGAGAAAAGAAGGTATAAAAATAGGTCTTGTTAGACCGATTACATTAAGTCCTTTCCCTTACGAAGCATATGCCAAATTGGACAGTTCAAAGGTGAAAAGAATTATAGATGTTGAAATGGCAATACCTGCTCAAATGATAGATGATGTCAAGATTGCTGTTGAAGGAAGAATTCCGGTGAGTTCTTATGGTAGAACTGGAGGAAATATAATCACGGATGATAATATCATCGATGGCGTAATGAATATTATAGGCAAGGAAGGTGGAAAATAATGGAAAAAGTATACAGCAGACCTAAATCAATGACTGAAAGGCCTACTTCCTATTGTCCTGGCTGTTTGCATGGAGTAGTGACAAAGTTGATTGCTGAAATAGTGGATGAACTTGAAATTAGTGACGATACTGTTGGGGTATTGCCTGTGGGTTGTTCGACTTTGGGATTGTTTCACTTCAACCTGGAAGCTATAAGTGCAGCTCACGGAAGAGCTCCAGCAATAGCTACAGGTTTTAAAAGATGTGCACCCGACAAGGTAGTTTTCACATATCAGGGAGATGGGGACCTGGCTTCCATTGGTATGGCGGAAATAATGCACTGTGCAAATAGAGGTGAAAATGTAACTACTATTTTTGTGAACAACAGCATATACGGAATGACCGGAGGACAAATGGCTCCAACTACACTGGTCGGACAGAAGGCTACTACATGTCTAACAGGAAGAAATCCTGAAGATGCGGGATTCCCTATGAAAATGTGTGAAATCATTTCTCAGCTCGACGCACCGGTGTATGTAGCAAGATTTTCGCTTGATTCACCTGCAAACATATTGAAGGCTAAAAAAGGAATGAAGAAAGCATTTGAGCTTCAAATGGAAGGAAAAGGATACACATTTATTGAACTTTTGTCGAATTGTCCTACAAACTGGGGAATGACGGCAGAGGATTCCATCCAGTGGATGAGAGACAATACGATGAAGGAATTCCCATTGGGAGAATTTAAAGTGCCTGAGGAGTGTGAATAATATGGAGAACAAACTGTTGATAGCAGGATTCGGAGGACAGGGAGTAATGGTAATAGGTCAACTCCTGGGCTATGCTGCTTGTAGTGCAGGCAAGCAGGCTACATTCCTTCCTACATATGGTCCGGAACAGAGAGGTGGTACGGCAAACTGTACAGTTGTAATCTCTGACGAAGAGATTGGAGCGCCCTATACTGACAGTATAGATGTTCTTATTGCAATGAATGCACCTTCTCTTAAAAAGTTTCTACCAAAAGTAAAGCAGGGTGGAGTAGTGCTAGTAAATGAATCAATGTGCGATGAAAAAATAGACAGGGACGATGTTGAAGGATACTATATACCTGCAGTTGATATTGCAAATGAAATAGGATCGCAAAAGGTTGCAAATATTGTAATGCTGGGTGCATACTTGAACAAATCGGGTTCCCTTACAGAAGAACAAATGATGGATACCGTCAAGGTCAAGTTGGGAAAGAGACCGGAATTGCTGGAATATAACAGAATTGCAATCAGAAAAGGTATTGAATTCACATCGTAATTGGTTTCTCTGTTAAAAATGTAGTAATATGGTTGGCTCATAAACGTTATTGTGAGCCAGCGTAGTTATAACAAATAAGATAATAGAAAGGATTACTTTAGATGAGTTATGATATAAAAAAAGTAGCAGTTTTGGGTTCAGGCGTCATGGGCGCCGGAATTGCAGCCCACGTTGCAGGAGCAGGTATACCTGTATGTCTGCTTGACATAGTTCCTAACAAGCTAAATGAGAAGGAAGAAGCAAAAGGACTCACCCTTGAAAGCCCGGTTGTAAGAAACCGCATTGCACAGGCAGGAAAGGACAAGGTCCTGAATCCCAAGGCAAGGGCCATATACGACAAGGATTTCGGAGACATGATAGAGGTTGGAAACCTAAGGGACAATATGGACATGCTGGGCGATTGCGACTGGATCATAGAAGTAATAGTTGAAAACCTCGACATCAAGAAGAATCTCATGAAGCAGATAGGAGAACACAGAAAACCGGGATCCATAGTAACTACAAACACTTCGGGAGTTTCCGTAAACAGGATATCAGAAGACATGCCTCTTGAGTTCAGGCAGCATTTTCTTGGAACGCATTTCTTCAATCCTCCAAGATACATGAACCTGTTTGAGCTGATCCCCGGAGAAGATACATTGCCGTCACTTTTCGAATTCATGAGTGAATTCGGAACAAGAAGACTTGGCAAGGGCGTTGTCGTTGCAAAGGACACGCCGAACTTCATAGGAAACAGGATCGGAACCTATTCGGTTGTCAACGTAATAAGCCTGATGGAAAAATACGGATACGACATTCCAAAGATTGACCAGCTGACAGGACCGATAATGGGAAGACCGAAAACTGCCACATTCAGAACTGTAGACATGGTAGGACTTGACATACTGCAGCACGTTGCTCAAAACGTAGTGGACAATGTAGATGATGAAGCTGAAAGAAAAAGATTTGAAGTGCCGGAATTCTTCAAGGAACTTGTAACCATGGGCCACCTTGGAGACAAGACAAGAAAAGGATTCTACCAAAAGGTGAAGACTGAAAAAGGAAAGCAGACGCTGGTATGGGACATCGCAAAAAAAGAATATGTAGCTTTCGTTCCTGAGAAGAGTGAAGTTGTGGAAGCTGCAAAAAAAGAGAAAAACAGCTTGAAGGCATTGATAAGCGGAGAAAAGGACGAAAACCAGTTTGCCTGGGAAGCTATCAAGAACGTGCTTCTTTACAGTGCAGGCAGGGTACCTGAAATAGCAGACGACTACAAGGAAATTGACAATGCCATGAAATGGGGATTCAACTGGAAAAAGGGTCCCTTCCAGATCTGGGATTCAATAGGATTTGAAGAGTCTGTTGAAAGGATGAAAAAAGAAGGGGAAACGATACCTTCGTGGATAGAGGAAAGGATTTCAGCAGGAGAAAAGAGCTTCTACAGTGAAGAAAGCATCGAAACACCTTATATCAGAATAGCATCGCCGAAAAACAAAACTGTTCTCGACAACGGAGATGCATCACTTGTGGACATTGGTGACGGAGTGCTTTGCCTTGAGTTCAAGTCAAAGGGAAATACAGTCACTGATAGAGTTATAGACACGATACACCGTTCCATTGAAATTGTTGAAAAAGACTATAATGGAATGGTTGTTGGAAACCAGGGAGGCAACTTTTCTGCAGGAGCAAACTTGGCATCTATAGGTCAGATGATTGCCGGTAACAAGTGGAAAGAATTGGAAGATTTGGTTTATAGATTCCAGAAAGCAAACATGGCACTTAAATATTGCAGAAAGCCTGTTGTTGCAGCACCATATGGAATGACTCTAGGTGGAGGAGCCGAGATAGCAATGCACACTCATGCAATAGCAGCCCATGCAGAAACTTATATGGGTCTTGTTGAAGTAGGGGTTGGACTTGTACCTGGTGGAGGAGGAAACAAGGAGCTTCTTATCAGAAATACGGAAAATCTTGGTAAAGTCAATCTTGGAGAACTGACAGGACATGTAAAGAAGACCTGGGAGACCATAGCTATGGCAAAGGTATCAGGTAGCGCCCATGAAGCTGTAAGGAATGGACTTGTGAGAAAGTCGGACAGGGTTGTAATGAGCAGGGACTATCTCATAGACGAAGCAAAGGACAGTGTTCTCTATCTTCATGAAGGCGGATTCAGACCCCTGCAGAGGAAACCTTTGAAGGTTGTTGGAACCAACGGGAAAGCGGCAATCCAGTATGTAATTGAATTCATGAAGGAAGGCGGATTCATATCTGAATACGATGCATACATTGCAGACAAGATAGCTCACATATTGACAGGTGGAAATGTTCCTGCAGGATCATATGTATCGGAAGAATATATGCTTGAGATTGAGAAGGAAGCCTTTGTAAGCCTTTGCGGAGAAGAAAAGACTCAGCAGAGAATTGAATACATGCTGAAAAAGGGCAAACCACTTAGGAACTAACGGAGGCGGATAAAATGAAAGAAGCAGTTATAGTAGCTTATGGACGTTCTGCAGTCGGCAGGGCTCCAAAGGGGAAACTGAAATATACAAGACCGGAGGATGTAGCGGCGCAGGTAGTGCAGGGTGTACTTGCAAAGGTGCCGGAGTTTGATCCTTCAAGCATAGATGATGTAATAATGGGATGTGCATTCCCGGAAGCAGAGCAGGGAATGAATATAGCAAAAATAATAGCCCAGAGAGTCGGGTTACCAATAGATGTGCCGGGACAGACTGTAAACAGGTTCTGTTCATCTGGACTTCAGGCCATAGCCACAGCTGCAAACGCCATAATGGCCGGTCAGGCAGAGGTTATGCTAGCAGGCGGAGTCGAGTTTATGAGCACGGTACCAATGGGAGGGAATGTAATTGCCCCCAATCCCTATTTGATGGAAAATTATCCCGAATCATACGTCAGTATGGGACACACGGCTGAAAATGTTGCGGACATATATGGTATCACAAGGGAAATGCAGGATGAATTTTCTGTTGAAAGTCACAGGAAATCTTCAATAGCCCAGGAAGAAGGTAAATTCGTAGATGAGATAATACCGGTAAAAGCCTTAAGACCAGTTTCAAATGAAAAGGGTGAAGTTGCAGGTACTGAAACCTTCATGTTCGATAAAGATGAAGGAATAAGAAAAGCAACTACGATGGAGACATTGGGAAGATTGAGGCCGGTATTCAAAAACAAGGGAAGCGTAACTGCAGGAAATTCTTCACAGATGAGCGACGGAGCTGCAGCAGTACTTCTCATGTCAAGGGAAAAGGCGGAAGAGCTTGGAATCAAGCCGATAGCCGTGTTCAGATCCTTTGCTGTGGCAGGAGTTGCCCCTGAACTCATGGGAATAGGACCGGTGAAAGCTATTCCAAAGGCTTTGAAAATAGCTGGTCTGAAGGTGGAAGATATAGACCTGATAGAATTGAACGAAGCATTTGCATCACAGTCACTGGCATGCATCAACGAGCTCGGTCTTGACAAGGACATAGTCAACGTAAACGGAGGAGCCATATCACTTGGTCATCCCCTGGGATGTACGGGATCATTCCTTACTGCAAAGCTGCTTTCCGAGATGAAGAGAAGAAATAGCAGATATGGTCTTGTGAGCATGTGCATAGGCGGCGGAATGGGTGCTGCAGGCGTGTTTGAAATGATTCAGTAATTATATCGCTAGATTATTAAAATAATATGAGGAGATGAAAGTGTGGAAAAGGTTAAAAATTTGTTATTGAATCCGAGTGAATATGATGTAAAACATGCTGATGAGAAGACGCATGACATCATGATCAAGACCATGGAATTTTTTGAAGACAAGGGACTGCAGTCAATAAGAGAAGACAACAAACTTTATATTTGGCAGGAGGACTGGATCAAATTCCAGAAGAAGAACGGTATTTATTCTACAATGCTCACCGCTAAGGGATATGGTGATGAAGATTCACGATTTGATTTATCAAGAATATGTGAGATGAGTGAAATACTGTCATTTTATGGTGCAGGATACCAGTATCCTTATCAAGTATCTCTTCTTGGAGTTGGACCTGTATGGATGGGTGACAATGAAGAACAGAAGAATGAGCTGGCTGAACAACTTAGAGAAGGGCACTTGTTTGCTTTCGGTATGTCTGAAAAAACACATGGGGCTGATCTTTATGCAAACGAAGCGACAATTAGACCGACTGAAAACGGAAAATATGTGGCAAACGGAAATAAGTACTATATTGGAAATGCACACATAGCAAAAAAGGTAGCTACCTTGGGTAAAAACAGCGAAACAGGTGAATGGACTTATTGGGTCGTAGACAGTGGACACAGACATTATAATTATGTCAAGGACATTGAAACACCAGCTCTTAACCAGGCAAGAGTTGGAGAATATGAAATGATAGAATATCCAATAACCGACAGGGACATATTGAAGGTTGGAGATGAAGCGTTTGCAGATGGACTGTCCACAGTCAATATCGGGAAGTTCCAATTGGGATTTTCGTCAACTGGAATAGGGACTCATGCATTCTGGGAAGCCATAACCCATGCCAACAGGCGTGAACTATATGGCATGAAAGTCACTGATTTCCCTCATATAAAAGCATTCTTGTCAGAATCTTTTGTAAGGTTGAATGCAATGAAGCTTTATGCTTTGAGGAGTCTTGATTATTTCAGATCGATGTCGGATGATGACAGGAGATATCTGCTGTTCAACCCTATACAGAAAATGAAGGTAACAACACAGGGATCTGATGTAGTCAGACTTCTAATGGACGTTGTATGTGCCAAAGGGTATGAAAATGAGAACTTCCTTTCAGATGCCTATGTTACTATGGATTATATCTTCAGGCTTGAAGGAACGGCTCACGTAAACATGGCTCTTGTACTCAAATTTGTGAAGAATTATTTTTTTGGAAACGAGAAATACGAAGACATACCTGTTAGAAATGATGCGAGTGATGATTCGAATGTTTTTAAGCAAAGAATGGGAGGACTGTCAAAAGTTAAATTTGATGATTACAGGAAAGCTTATGAAGGTGTCGAAATCACAAACGTAAAGAAATTTGCTGAACAAGTAGAGTTGTTCAAAAATATGATGGCAGAAGCCCCGGTAGACCAATCACTTCTTAAAAACATGGACTACATGCTTAACATTGGTGAAATATTTACGATGATAGTCTATGCACAATTGGCACTTGAAGGTGCAAAGCTCAGAAATGTGGATGAAGAACTAATAAACCAGATATTTGGATATTTTATCAAGGATATTAACAAATATGCATTAAACCAGTTGAATGGCCAGATTAACACTGAGAAGCAGGAAGAATACCTTAGAGAAATATCAATGTTGAAGCCTGAAATCGATAAAGCGAGAGATGAAAAATTCTGGAAGGAATATGTTCAGATTCATGATGGAGCTTATGTTATGAATGGAGCAGTAATTGGAAGAGAATGATAGACTGAATTGTATTTTGCATAATTTATAATAAAATAATACAGCTTGAATTTCGAACTTGGCTAGTATTAGATACTTATTTCAATGTTCGGGATTCAAGCAGATTAAATAATATTAGGAGGAATAATGAATATATTAAAAAGAATTAATAAAATTCCTGGTGGCCTCATGGTAGTTCCTTTGTTTCTGGCAGCTGGAATAAATACTTTTTTTCCGAATGCATTGAAAATAGGTTCAATGACTTCAGCTTTATTTTCGCCAGCCGGGATAGGAACATTAATAGGTGCGGCACTGTTCTTTACAGGAACACAACTAAAAATAAAAGAAGCTCCTGAAATCATTAAAAGGGGTGGAGTTCTCTTAATTGCCAAGTTCCTTGCGGGATTTCTTTTGGGACTTTTGGTGGAAAAGGTTTTCGGAGAGGCAGGACTCTTTGGCATATCAACTCTTGCAATATTCAGTGCAGTAACAAACAGCAATGCTGGAATGTATGTGGCTCTGGCAGCAGAATACGGGGATGAAAAGGATATAGGAGCGGTAAGCCTTTTGGCCTTAAATGATGGACCATTCCTTACAATGATTGCAATTGGAGCTTCAGGTGCTGCACATATTCCTTTAATGAGTATTTTTGCAACGATATTGCCAATGCTTATAGGAGTTATATTAGGTAATCTAGATCACGATATATCTGATTTTTTTAAGCCGGGTATTATGATAATGGTTCCAATGTTCTCTTTTGCATTGGGTTCGTCAATCAACTACACACAAATTATCGTTGCAGGTCCTACTGGTTTGCTACTTGGTGCTTTAACTCTTGTAGTCAGTGGAGGGATTGCCATTCTGGCTGACAGATTTATCAACAAACGGCCAGGTTATGCGGGTGCGGCTGTATCGACAGCTGCTGCGAATTCTGTTGCAACACCTGCGACTATAGCGGTTGTAGTGCCGGCATTTGCGGATATTGTACCTGTTGCAACAGCTCAGATTGCAGCTGCAGTAATTTTTACGGCAATAGTTTCGCCTTTCTTTACAGCATTTATAGCGAGGAAGTATGGTTGTCCTAAGATGGCTAAAAATGAAACAACCGTATAATCTTTAGATTTGAATTAATCAATTACAAATAGGAGGAATTCATGTTAGGAACAGTAGGGATTTTAGCAGGTATTGTATTATTAATTTATATGGTTTATATTGGATGGGGGTTGTTTCCGGTATCACTTGTTGCATCAGCGGTTATACTCTTGACCAATAGGATTGGATTATGGGATGGATTGAGTGTTAATTACGCTCAGGGATTTACTTCATTTATTGGTACGTATTTTCTGATATTTATCTTTGGTTCCATATTTGGGCAATTAATGAAGGATAGTGGTTCTGCAGAATCAATTGCATTTAAGATAATTGGAAGTGTAGGAAAGAAAAAAGCTTTGCTAGCAACTGTTTTGGCAACATCGATACTGTCTTTTGGTGGGATAGCTACATTTATTATTATATTTACAATGTTCCCAATTGCAAAGATCATGTTTGAACAAGCTAAACTTCCAAAGAAACTTATCGCAGCCGCCATTGGATTGGGAGCAGGAACATATACCCTGGGTGCATTACCGTATTCCCCTTCGCTACAAAACATAATACCAACAAAGGTGTTAGGAACAGATGTGGCTGCGGCTCCTTTGCTTGGAGTAATTGCAGGCATCCTATTGTTTGCTTTTGGTTATATATATCTTGAGAGACAAGCGAGAAAAGAATTGGCTAAAATTACTAGTGATGATGTAGTCATTACCGACGACTCAGAAAAGAGTGAAGATCTGGATCTGAAAAAAAGCGATTTGCCTAATTGGGG
This sequence comes from Dethiosulfatibacter aminovorans DSM 17477, assembly GCF_900142005.1. Classification (GTDB taxonomy): domain Bacteria; phylum Bacillota; class Clostridia; order Tissierellales; family Dethiosulfatibacteraceae; genus Dethiosulfatibacter; species Dethiosulfatibacter aminovorans. The sequence continues at coordinate 159,546 of NZ_FQZL01000007.1, read as the reverse complement.
TCTTGCAATTCTTCCGATTTTGATTGTTATTGGAACACTGATAGCTTTGAAAGGAAGAATAACTCCAATTTACAGTCTTGATATTGCATTGCTGCTGGGTGTCACAAGTACTTATCTATTGAACATAAAAAGATATGATGATTTTATGAAAAGCTTGAATACTGGGGCAAATAACTGTATCATGGCTTTGATGACGGCTGCGTCGGTGATTGGATTTGCTGCAGTTGTTAGAAGTGTACCGGGATTTGAGAAATTTCTGGATTTTGTGCTTAATATCAATCTTCACCCATACATGTCTGTTGCAATAGGAATAAACATTATTGCAGGAATCGTCGGATCAGCTACAGGAGGCATACAGATATTCATGGAAACCATGGGTCCCCACTATCTTGAAATGGGTGTAAACCCTGAAGTTCTTCATAGAATCGGAACTCTTGCATGCGGTGGATTGGATTCGCTTCCTCATTGTTCAAGTGTTGTAATTGCTTTTATGGTGATGGGAGTTACACACAAGGAAGCATACAAGGATTTTGGAGTAATTACTGTATTGATTCCTATTGTCGTTACTATTATAAGTGTTGGATTGGCTATAGTATTGTATTAAGATAATTGAAATTGAAGAACACCTTTAAAAGGGTGTTTTTCAATTTTAAAAGGTAGATATTTGAATGTGAATAATTGGATGAGGGCTTGCACCTTGCAACTTGAGAGTTGCAAGGTGCAACTGATTTTCGGTGGCTTTTCACTATCGACTGATTGAATTGTTGAAACACCATTGTTTGTAAATTGGCATAAATATTGCAGTATAACTAGTAGCAATATAAATAAAATAATAGGAGTGTTAAAAAATGCAATTTGAACTAATTACAACTTTTGGATGGTTGTCATTGATGATGGTCGTGGGAAGTATATTAAGAGCAAAGGTTAAACTGTTACAAAAATCGTTGGTACCTACTTCGATTATTGGAGGCGTTGCAGGGTTGATTCTAGTTAATTTGGGGTTGATAAAAGTTGATTTCAGGCTACTATCTCAAATAGTATTTCATCTGTTTGTTATATCATTCATAGCGATTGGATTAATGGATGGACATGCCAACAATGAAGGTCAGGAAAAGGTTAAACTGACTAAGAATCCAATGTTTAAAGGAGCCTTTGCGATGGCTTGTATGTTCCAAGGCATATTCTGTGTTCAGTCAGTACTTGGATATGGTGTTATCAAGGGACTTAACATTGCAGGATTGACTTCTGCATTGCCCGTTTACGGATTGCTGACGCCTACAGGAATGGCATTGGGTCCGGGACAGGCTTCGGTTGCAGGATCGATATTTGCAGCAGCAGGTCTTGAAAAAGGTGTGGCAGTCGGTCTTGCCTTCGCTGCAGTAGGATTTCTTGGATGCTTTCTAGTAGGCATACCGGTAGCGAACTACGGTATAAGAAAAGGTTTGGCTAAAGGTGCAGGCCATTTGTCTGATGAATTTTTATCTGGAATTATAAAGAGGGAATCTGAAAAAGAGTCTGCCGGAGAAATAACATTCCATTCTGCAAATGTTGAAACATTTAGCATTCATTTTGGAATAATAATGATATGCTATTTGATGGCGTATTACATGGTTCAGGGAATTGTAATGTTTGTGCCGGCTCAAGTGGGAGCAGCACTGGTAGGTACAATGTTTATTTTCGGACTGGTGTCTGCAACAATTTGTAAAAAAGTAATCAAAACAACCAATACAGATCATTTGGTAAATCCTGATTTGATGAAGAGGATAGCAGGATGGGCAATTGATTTTATGGTTTTAACTACAATCATGGCGGTACAGGTTGAAACTTTGGGTGAATACTTAATTCCGATTATAATAGTATTTATTATAGCGTTACCTGTAACGGGGATTATAATGTATCACTTCGGTAGAAGAATAGGTGGAGATATAGATTTTGAAAGAACACTTGGGATATTCGGTGTTGCTACAGGTACAATGAATACAGGATTACTTCTGTTGAGAATGGTTGACCCTGACTATAAAACAGATGCTTCAAAAGAACTTGCACTTCATATACTTATTAACGACACGATTCTAGGGGGAGTTCCTTTGGTATTTGTAGGATTGGGACCAGCGATGTTTGGATGGACCCACGGCTTTACATTGATTGTAATGTCAGGGCTTGCTCTTATGTTCTTTGCATTAATACCGATTTTCAAATTATACAATAAACCAACATTTTCAATATTCGGGGACAGAAAGCAGAAAAATGAGCAAGAATTAGTGATTAAATAGTTTATTCGACATATTAATTAATTTCAGGAGGAAGATAATGCCAACTGTTGCAGATAAAATATACATTGGTAAAATTTTAACACTTGATGAAAACAACATGTATCCAGAAGCGGTATCGATAAAGGATGGAAAAATTCTGGAAGCAGGTACACTGGAAGAGGTTTTTTCGTCAAAAGGTGAATATACAGAGATAGTGGAGATTAAAGAGGGTGTTCTTGCACCGGCATTCATTGATGCCCATGGACATTTCGGAATAGAAGTATTGGTTGCAGGCTGGATTGATATACAAGCACCTCCATATGGAGAGTGTTCTGACATTGACTCGATTATAGCCAAATTAAAAAAAGAAATTGAGGTCAAAAGAATCGAACCAGGTGATTGGGTAGTAGGATTCGGTTACTATAATGACGAATTGAAAGAGAAAAGGCATCCGAATAGATATGACTTGGATATGATATCTAAGAATCATCCCATCGTCATTTGGCACGCCAGCCTTCATTTCTGTGCATGCAATTCAAAAGCGCTTGAAATGATGGGACTTGACAATAATACTGAAAATCCCTACGGAGGGGAATTCTGCAGGGATGAAGCAGGTGAATTAACCGGTGTTTGTATTGGAACTGCTAGATATAAGGTGGTTGCCAGCCTTCCTCAGCTGACTATGGAAAAGAAGATTGAGAATCTTAAGAAAGCAGAAGATTTGTACTTCAAATACGGTGTGACAACTATCCAGGACGGAGGAACAAGACCCGATGATGTTGCACTCTTCAAATATGCCATGGAAAGAGATGTATTTAGGGCTGATATTGTCTGTTACCCTATGATAGATAGGGAGAATATTGTTGAAAACAGTGGAATACCTGTGAATGAATACAAAAACCGGGTTAAGATAGGCGGAATAAAGATGGTGGCAGATGGTGGGTTTGCTGGAACAGTAAAATTAAGCAAGCCGTACAATGTAGTTGAAGATGGAAAACCTGCAGATTATACAGGGCTGATGTACGAGACTAGAGAAAACATGGATGAATTTTTAAAATACGGTTTTGAGAATGATATAGCAACTATGATACATGCAAGTGGAGATGCTTGTATAGATATGGTTTTGGATTCATATGAAGAGCAATCAGCAAAGCTGAATGTAGATTTGAATAAAAGAAGAGATATATTGCTGCATTATACATTCCCGAGACTTGAACAGGCGGATAGAGTAGGAAGATTGAAAATGTTCCCATCGCTTCTTTCTCCCAGAGTGTACTTTGCACGCCAGAAGGACATAGATAGGTATGGAGAAGAACGATTTAGTAGAATGTGTCCTTCAAGTCAATTTGTGGAAAAAGGAATGAGGTTTAGTCTACATATGGATGCCCCTATGTACCCACCACATATTATGCCAATAATGCATGGTGCAGTCAATAGAAAATCAATTGAAGGCATAGATATAGGAAGTGAATACAGGATATCAGCACTGGATGCATTGAAAGCGGTCACAATAAATGCGGCATATCAGTATAGAGAGGAAAACATTAAGGGAACAATCGAAAAAGGGAAGATGGCAGATTTAGTAATTCTTAACAAGAATCCACTTGAAGTGGAACAGATGGATATAATTAACATTGAAGTTTTGGAAACAATAAAAGAAGGAGTTACTGTATTCAAAGCATAGGATTTGATTTCGGAACTAAGCAAAAGGCAAAGCATTCGGAAGAAAGAGCTTTGCCTTTTTCTACTTCCTCTCGTTGAACCATACCCCGGTGAATACCAGAAGCACCCCAATGAGCTTTCTGAAGTTGAATGAGTCAAAGATGAAGTAGTCAACTATAGTGCTCATTATGGTCTGTCCCATGAAAGGCAGCAGTACCAGATAGATAGCGGGAAGCCGCGAGCTTATGTGGTTGTATATTAGTATGACAAAAAGCCCGAAGAAGAATCCAAGATATTTGTAGGGAGGCACATGGACAATGACCGGGGATACCGATTCGGATCCGAAGACCATAAGGACAGCAAGTGCTACAACCGTTCCTATTCCGAAATTCAAAAGGGAAGTCTTGTAGGTTCCAACCTTGAGGGTCAACTGGCCGTTGAGGACGGGGCTCACCACAATCATTACTCCCATTATTACTGCTAAAATATAATACATATTTACTCCTTTCTTAGCTGAACATGATGAATATTCCTGCCAGGATGAAGGAGTATCCTATTAGGTTCTTCTTCCTGAAGGGCACCTTCTCCATTCCGAAGAGGCCGAATTCATCTATTGCAAGGGATATGAGGACTTGGCCAACCAGGTTGAACACGATGAGGAAGGTTGCTCCTATGTTTGCTATGCAGGCGGAGGCGATCATGACTGTCCCTGCACTCATGACACCGGGCAGGTAGTACTTTGCTTCCAGGCGTCCCATTCTGAACTTGTTTTTGTCCAAGGCAACATAGATGAAAAACATGAAGACCAGGGAAAGAACGTGGTGGACTGCAGATGTCCAGTATACGGAAGTGCTGCCGGTGAGCATTCCGTTGAAGGTGTTCATTATGACTATGAAAAATCCGTTTATGAAAATCATTAGTTTGTTCATTGCATATTAATTCCTTTCTTCTATTATGTTACGTTCCGCAATTATGGATAACAATTCCCTACTCCGTCGTCCCATGAATCTATAATTGATGTTGTTGATTCAAGGTCCTCCAAGTCGAGACCTCACTGTTATCCATAATTGCTCCACCTGTAGTATTGGCAACAATAATTATTTTGATGTTTATATGATATATATTTTTTCATTCATATAACATGACATATGTCATGTTATAATAAAAATATACATGGTTAAGTATAATGGTTCTGGAGGAGATATGGAATACATTAATGATAAAAAACTTTTGGGAAAATATTTTGATGAATACGGCCTTGACGAGCTCCTTACTCCCAAGGCCAGGGACATGGCCGAAATGGTAAGGTTCAGTCCCGGTGAGGAAATATTGAGTACGGATGAAACTCTGGAAAGTTATTATATATTCGTGGAGGGAAGATTGAAGGTTTACTCCATCCAGGAAAACGGAAGGTATCTGCTGTTGAAGTTCTACAGCGGATTCGATACCCTCGGCGATATCGAACTTATAAGCGGAATGAAAATAAGCAGCACGGTGGTAGCCGTAAAGGAATCGATTCTCATAAGGATCCCGGCTGCAAGGCTCAAGGCGCTTGTATACAACCATCCGCCTTTCCTGAGGTACTCGGTTGAAAACCTGGGGAAAAAGCTTCACGACCTGTCCAAACACAGCGCACACAACCTTTTGTATCCCCTGAGAAACAGGCTTGCAAGTTTTATCTATGTACAGCTGGAGGACAGTGAGTTGGTGATGCCGGACAAGCTTGTGGACGTTGCGGAATACCTGGGAACAACCTACAGGCATTTGAGCAGGGAGCTCAATTCCCTGGAGAGGGAGGGTGTCGTGTGCAGAAAGGGCAGAAGAATAAAGGTGCTTGACAGGTCAAAGCTGGAGGAGTTGGCAGGGAATATATATTGAAAAAATTAAATGACAATATTGTCATTTGTTTGCAGAAAAAAATGAATTGCTTTATAATATAGGTATAGATTCATCTATTGGATAATTTCATAATTTAGATTATTTTTTGTTTGACACAATGTGTTTGGCTCGGGATTTTTCATTTAATGCGATCAGGTCGTTTTGTTTAATCGGGGAGGGGAACATGTTGTGTCATTTTGTTTATAATTTTTTTGACAATCGTTTAACTACCGTTCAGCTATCGCTTGGCTATCGTTAACAAAGAGGAGGATGAAATTGAAAAAAGGAAAATTCCTGAATTCAGAAATCACAAAGGTTATTTGCGACATGGGACATACGGATGAAATTACGATAGGAGATGCAGGGCTTCCAACACCTGAGGGTGTCAAGAAAATAGACCTGGCCTTGCGGGAAGGATTGCCGTCATTCCTTGAAGTGCTTGAACTTGTACGGGAAGAGATGGAGATTGAAAAAGTGGTACTTGCAGCTGAAATCATCAAGAACAACCACGATATTTATGAAGCTGTAATGAAAATGTTTGAAAATGCAGAAATAGAATTGATTGAACATGAGGATTTCAAAAGGAGAACGGAGTCTTCCAAGGCCTTCATAAGGACCGGAGAATGCACTCCGTATGCCAATATTATACTTAAGTCAGGAGTAATATTCTAGTGAGATGATTTCAGTTCTTTCTTGTGTGTGAGTTGAGAGATTTAGTAATAAGTGTTCATTTTATCAATAGGTTTGCTTTTATAATGAAATTGTTATAGGAAGGTGATGTAATGCCTGAAAAAATCCTGGAAATGATTGGCGTGCACAAGGAATTTCCGGGAGTCAAAGCCCTGGATGACGTGCATTTGAACGTTTACAAAAAAAAGGTGATGGCTCTTCTTGGAGAAAACGGTGCAGGCAAGTCCACACTCATGAAAATTCTTTCAGGAGTGTATCAGAGGACGGAAGGAAAGATTCTCTACAAGGGAGAAGAGGTGGAATTCAAGAATCCCAGGGAAGCGCAAAAAAGCGGAATAGCAATAATTCATCAGGAGCTCAATCTGGTTTCCGAGCTTTCCATAGGAGAAAACATATTTCTGGGCAGGGAGCCCCGGAAATACGGCAATATAATAGACTGGAACAAGCTTTACGAAGATGCGGAAGCATTGCTTAAACAACTCAACATAACGGAAAACCCACGAAGAAAAATCAAGAATCTGAGCATAGGCAAGAAACAGATGGTTGAAATAGCAAAGGCCTTGTCACTGGATGCGGAAGTGATCATCATGGACGAACCGACAGATGCTTTGACAGATACTGAAACAGAAAGTCTTTTCAAGATAATCGAAACACTCATCGAAAAAGATAAAAGCATAGTATATATTTCCCACAGGCTTAAAGAAATATTTCAAATGTGTGACTATGTGACAGTTCTTAGAGACGGACAATTCATATCCGAAAATCCAGTTAAAGAAATCGACGAAGACAAGTTAATAGAAATGATGGTAGGAAGAAAGCTTGAGGAACAGTATCCATATCTGGAAAGGGAATTCGGTGATGCCTTGCTCAAGGTAAAAAAAATCAGCAACGACTATGTAAATGACGTATCATTCGAAGTCAGGGCAGGAGAAATACTCGGTGTTGCAGGACTTATGGGAGCGGGAAGGACGGAGCTTGCAAAGTCCATCTACGGAACCATCAAGATAGACAAGGGAACCGTATACCTTGAGCACCATGCGTTGAAGATAAAGTCGGAACACGATGCCCTAAATTCAGGCATAGCCTATGTTTCGGAGGACAGGAAGAAGGATGGTCTTGTTCTTGGCTTGAGCGTAAGGGAAAACATAAGTCTTTCGGCGCTGAAGGAGATATCGAAATACCATGTCATCAACAAATCAATGGAAAAGAAGGAAGCTGAATTTTATGTTGAGAAGATGTCAATAAAGACACCTTCACTGAGACAGAGGGTGAAGAACTTAAGCGGAGGTAACCAGCAGAAGGTCAGCATTGCAAAGACTCTCCTCACGAAACCAAAGGTTTTGATACTTGACGAGCCCACAAGGGGCGTTGACGTTGGAGCCAAGAAGGAAATTTACGAGCTTATCAACGAATTCAAGAGTCAGGGAATGGGCATAATGCTGATATCTTCTGAAATCCCTGAAATTCTGGGCATATGCGACAGGGTCATGGTAATGCATGAGGGAGAGGTATCTGGTTTTATTGACAGAAAGGATGCCGACCAGGAAAAAATCATGAGGCTTGCCGTAGGAATAAGGGAGGATGATAGATAATGGACAGCAAATCAAAAAAAAGGATCATTGAAAACGATAGGGACTACAAGTATTACTTGAGAAAATACCAGTCCGTAGTGGGTCTTGTTCTCTTTTCTCTGATTATTTCACTTCTTGAAAGAAGGTTCCTTACTGTTGGAAATATCTTCAATGTCTTCAGGCAGACGTCCATAAATGCTGTAATTGCAACAGGTATGACCTTTGTAATCCTGACGGGAGGAATCGACCTTTCTGTAGGATCCACACTGGCATTTTCCAGTGCAGTAGGAGCATATTTACTTGGAAGCGGGATGAATACGCCTCTTGCTGTTGTAATAACATTGGCTGTTGGACTTGCAATAGGAATGTCAACGGGCATAATCATATCCAAGGCAAAACTTCAGCCTTTTATAGTCACCCTGGCCATGATGACAATATTCAGGGGAGCTACCCTTGTGTTTACCCAGGGAAGGCCAATCAGCACAGGTTATGAAAAAAATGCAGAACTTTTTTCGAGTATAGGTACAGGAAGTTTGTTTGGAATTCCCACACCGATAATAATAATGATCCTGATATTTGCCATAGCGTTTTTCATACTGAGGAATACAACCATAGGACGATATGTGTACTCGGTAGGTGGAAACGAGGAGGCGACAAAGCTTTCAGGTATAAATGTCGACAAGATAAAGATATTCGTATATGGAACAAGCGGGCTTCTTGCCGCACTTGCAGGAATAATAGTGACTGCAAGACTGTCATCGGCACAGCCTACGGCAGGAGCAGGATATGAGCTTGATGCCATCGCTGCAGTTGTACTTGGAGGTACATCCCTGGCAGGAGGTATAGGATCGATTTTCGGTACCGTAATAGGTGCACTGATAATAGGTATTCTCAACAATGCCTTGAATCTGCTGGATGTAAGCTCATACTACCAGCAGCTGGCAAAGGGGCTTGTCATTCTCATAGCTGTGCTCCTTGACAGGAAAGAAAAATAGGTAAAGAAGGCATTTGTCATGAAGATTCATGAGAAGAAATACGATTATGTAATAGTGGGAAGCGGAACGGCAGGAGCCACCCTTGCAAGAGAACTAGGCGGGAAAAACCACAGTATTCTCATTATTGAAAAAGGAACTCGCGAGGAGAAATACGGAAGCTTTGCCGACTCCCTGAGGTATTTCGATCTTCATAAAATAACGCATAGGCCCATCAAGTCGAAGGAAGGGCTGATAATATACAGAACCATAATGGCAGGAGGAAGTGGATTCGTATCTGCCGGGAATTTTGTCAGAAGCATGGAGGTTGAGTTCAAGGATCTGGGCATTGATCTGACCGAGGAGTTTGTGGAAACGGAAAAGGAGCTGAAGGTGGCTCCAATCCACGAGGACCTGATTTCGGATGGAGGCTGGGCCATAGCCGAGGCTGCAAATGATCTTGGCTATAATATGAAGCTAATGCCCAAGGCCATTAGTCCCGGGAAATGCATAAAATGCGGCAACTGTACCCTGGGCTGCACAACCGGAGCCAAATGGACGCCTTTGGTCTACCTTGAGGAGGCTTTGGAACGCGGTGTTGAGATAATGTACAATGCATCGGCGGAAAAGGTCTTTGAAGAAAAGGGCACTGCAAAGGGAGTCGTTGTCCACAAGGGAAGGAAGGAGATCCTTGTAAGGGCCGGCAAGGTCATTATTTCCGCCGGAGGAATAGGAACCCCACTCATTCTGCAAAGGTCTGGAATATGGAATGCAGGCAGCAGCCTCTTTGTTGATACCTTTGTAATGGTTTACGGGATGCACAATGAGTTAAGCCTTGCCCGCGAACCTCAGATGTCCATGGTATGCACCAGGTTCTACAACAGCGACGGATTCATACTGTCCCCCCATGTCTCCCATCCAAGACTGCTCAAGTATATTGAAGCGGGAACCGTGGGATTCATGATGGACGACAGCAGAACCCTGGGCATAATGACAAAGATAAGGGATGAAAACTTGGGCAGGATCTATCCCAACGGCAGGATACTCAAGACGGTAACGAGAAGGGACAGGGGTAAGATAATAAAGGGAACCGACCTGGCTGTGGAGATACTCTTGAAGACGGGGGTCAAACCCAGAACCCTTGTGAAAACCAATCCTGCAGGAGCACATCCCGGAGGTACGGCAGCCATGGGCGAAATTGTGGATTATAATTTTGAAACGAAAATCAGCAACCTCTTCGTATGTGATGCAAGCGTGTTTCCAAAATCACCGGGCTTGCCCCCTATGGAAACCATCATGGCACTCGCGAAAAAACTGGCCAAGAAAATCGGTTAAAGTGAAATTCTCAGGACTTTTGTCCTTTGAATAATCGGTCATCAGAAACATTCCGGCCGATCAAATAAAATAGTTGCAGCAGGGGCTGCAAGAATTTAAGGAGGAGAACATGAGAAAAGTATTATCATTGGTATTGGTGCTCGTACTGGTACTGGCTGTATTTGCCGGATGCCAGCCCAAGCAGGAGGAACCTGCAGAGGGAGGAGCAAAAGTAGGCTTGATCGTATCGACTCTCAACAATCCTTTCTTTGTAACTCTTAAGGATGGAGCAGAAGCAAAAGCGGCAGAGCTGGGTCTTGAACTTACGGTTCTTGATTCTGAGAACGACTCGGCAAAGGAACTTGCAAGAATGGAAGACCTTATTACCAAGGGAGTTGATGTTATACTCATCAATCCTACAGACTCCGATGCTGTCGGAAATGCAATCAAGGCTGCCAACGATGCGGGAATACCTGTAATAACCCTGGACAGGGGAGCGAATGCTGGCGAGGTTGTAACACACATAGCTTCAGACAACGTATCAGGAGGAAAGATGGCAGGTGAGTTCATAGTCGAGCAGCTTGGCGGAAAAGGCAAGGTGGTTGAACTTGAAGGTATAGCTGGAACATCTGCGGCAAGAGACAGGGGCCAGGGATTCAACGCCGCCCTTGAAGGAACCGATGTGGAAGTAGTGGCAAAACAGGTTGCAGACTTCGACAGGACCAAGGGACTTTCAGTTATGGAAAACATCCTTCAGGCACAGCCTGAGATCGATGCCGTGTTTGCACACAACGATGAAATGGCACTTGGAGCCCAGAAGGCAGTAGAAGCTTCAGGTAGAGACATTCTAATAGTTGGCTTCGACGCCACAGACGATGCAGTCAAGGCAGTTGGGGAAGGCAAGATGGCGGCAACAGTTGCCCAGCAGCCTTCAATGATAGGATCACTAGGAGTGGAAGCTGCACAGAGCGTAATAAATGGAGAAGCACTTGATGAGTTCGTACCGGTAGACCTGATGCTGGTCAAATAAGTTTGCAAAAAGAATTTTCCGAAAATCAGACAGTAGAGATTGTTCCTACTGTCTGATTTTTTAATGAAAAAATTTCTTATATCAAAAAACAAAAAGAACCGTCCCTTTTGTTTTTTGAACGGTTCTACCGGTTGCTATTTGTGTATGGCCTTACCGTATATGTCAAGTATTCCTTCGTGTACAGCTTCTGCAGTGGTCGGATGGGCATAGATTACTTCCGATGCATCCTTTTGGGATGTTCCGTTTTCTATCATGTTGGTGATGATTGAAATCAGGTCCGATGCATGTGGACCTATGATGCTTCCGCCGATAGCCTTGTCGCTTGTCTTGTCGTAAATTATCTTTACAAAACCTTCAGGCTCCCCGGCGGTGAGGGCTTTTCCGTTTCCGGCAAAGTTGAATTTACCGATGGCGATTTCGACACCAAGGTTTTTTGCTTCCTTTTCACTGTATCCTGTAACTGCTATCTCAGGTATTGTGAATATTGCCGAAGGCACATTGTTGTACTTCATCTCATGTGATTCACCCAGGATATTCTTGACTGCAGTGAAGCCCTGGTGGGAGGCTACGTGGGCCAGCTGCATCCTTCCATTGAGGTCTCCAATAGCGTAGACATTTTCTGCCGAGGTCTCCATCTTGTCGTTGACCTTCACAGCATTTTTTCTTTCGTTAAGGTCAATTCCAAGTTTTTCCCAGTCGACACCTTCAAGATTTGCAACCCTTCCTACACACATGAGTACCTTTTCTGATACAACAAACCTGGATTCGTCATTTTTGACAAATTTGGTTATGAGTTTATCATCTTCCGTTTTTATAATTTCATCTGCTCTTGAACTTGTATATATTGTAATGCCTTTTTCTATAGCTTCATTGTAGATTACCTCTCTTACATCATCATCTATTATGTTGATTATTTCATCAAGGAACTCAACAATTGTAACCTTTGTTCCAAATGAAGAGAATACGAAGGCGAATTCCATTCCAATAACTCCGCCGCCTATTATGGTAAGGGATTCAGGAATCTCTTCTATGTCGAGAAGCTCCTTGTTTGTGAGTACGCCATCAAGATTTGAACCTGGTATATTGATTTTCATTGCCTGGGATCCCATGGCAAGTATGAGGTTTTTGGTGTTTATTGTGAGGTCCTCTTTCTTGTTCTTCACCTTAATGCAGTTCGCTGATTCAATTTTGGCTTCACCCATTACGGTCCTTACCTTGTTTGAAGACAGAAGATACTCGATTCCCCCTCCAAGGGTTTCGACTATACTGTTTTTTCTTTCCAGTACTTTTTTCATATCGACTGAAAGGTTTGATGAAAAGATTCCGAATTCTTCGGATTTCTTCATTTCGCTGAAGAGTGACGCAGACTTTACAAATGCCTTAGTAGGAATGCATCCCCAGTTCAGGCAGGTGCCGCCCAGTTTCTCCCTTTCGATTATTACTGTATCAAGACCTTCCTTTGCTGCAGATATGGCAGCTTCGTAACCTCCCGGACCAGCTCCTATGACTACAAGATCAACGTCAAGAGTTTCAACCTTGGCTTTTGCAAGACCGAAGCTGTAGGCAGCTTTCTTGGCTTCAGCTTTCTTTCCGTCGACAGTGAAGAGCTTGTCTCCGATGGAAACTTCCTGTCCCGCTTCAACCAAAATTTCTGTAATGGTACCATCGTATTCAGATGTTATGTCAACTGCAGACTTTGAAGTTTCTATAGTCAGAAGTGTATCTCCCGATTTAACACTATCACCTTTTTTAACTTCTATGCATCCAATGACACCCTTTCTGTCATGACCCTTAATTTTTGTTAATAATATATCCATTTTTCACCTCTTTAAATAGTCAAAGAGGCAGATTATCCGCCTCTTTTGTAAGTCTTGTAAAGTCAATTACGCAAAGTCAGGTGCAAATTCGTCCACACATTCCTTCAACAGAGTAACACTGTATGCCATTGCAGGTCCGCCGCCGAATGCAACGGAAACCATGGCAGCTTCCATAATTTCTTCTTTTGAAGCCCCTGCCTCCAAAGCTTTGTATGAATGGTATACAATACAGTATTCACATCTGTTGTATATGCCGATTGCAACACTCATAAGCTCTTTGGTCTTAAGGTCAATAGTTTTTGGTTCATAACATGCACCAAGTAAATTCATAAAAGCGCCAACTTCTTCCCCGTTAGTATGTCCGACTGCTTCCAATCCATTAACAAAATCATTCAATTTCTTTCTTACATCAGCCATAGGCTACCTCCAAAAAATATAAAATTGCGCATGCAATAATTAGCATAGCATGCATTTTGTACAGTATACCAATTGATGAATAAATTGTCAATAAATTCACAAATAAACATATGCCCTTTTTGCCTTTGGTGCGTTCATTATTGCAAGGGATTACGCATTTTCGACTTTCTTAGACTATCAAAAAAAGAACTGCCCTAGGGCAGTTACTGTATTGTTATGAGTTATATTCTATTTTATGGGAGTAGCACCAATAATATTGTCAAGCATCTTGTCCATAACCTTTTGGAATATTTCAAGTTCCTCCGGTGATATGTCCCTTACCAGGTCATCGTTGAACTTGTCACCGTAGGGAAGTAGTTTCTCTATTGTCTTGTTTCCCTTTTCAGTAAGTTTTATGATTATCTCCCTTTTGCTTTCAGGATTGATATATCTTTCAGAAAGTCCGTTGTTCTCCATCCTGTCCGGCAGTCTTGTCACTGTAGACGGCTTGAGATTCATCATTGTAGCAAGCTGAACCTGCTTCATTTCCTTGTATTTATTGATATAGTACATTGCTATCCATTGGATCCTTGTTACATCCGTACCCTTTAACCTTCGACCGAAGGCTTCCGAAATAACTTTCATGTTATTGTCGGCTACATAGAATACTCATTTATCAAGATTGAATTTTGTCACTATCATTACCTCCAGTACATTGATGATACTATAATACCATATTTTATCAGATAATTTAACCATGTCAAAGAAAAAATAAGGAATAAATATTCATATGCTGTGCAAAGTACAGGAAGCAGCGGTTGTAGTATTGGATTAAAAAAAGTATAATTGTTGTAAAGAATAGCATACAGAAGGAGGATAAAATGTCTAAGATAAACAGTATAATCAAGTATTTATCAGTAATTGGAATAGTCTTTTCGATTTATCTCGTAGTGAGGGAGCTTTTGGATAAGGGATATTGTCCCGATTTTTTTGGTACTCCGGCCTGCTGGCTGGTGCTTCTTGCATATGTGCTTGTGTTTCTGTCGACACTCATGAAGAAGGGAAAGAGCATACTCTTTTATCCCGGGGCACTTCTAGGGGTAATACTGGCTGTGAATTTTTCTGCAAGACAGTTGTTTTCAATAGAAGATTGTCCTCAGATAGTTGATGTACCTTTATGCTATGTGTCATTCATTATCTTTGCAGTCATGATCCTTTTGTTCATATTGCAAAGGAAAATGGGAAAAAGAAAAAAGGCAGCTAAAGATGCTGAAGAATGATTATTTCCCTTGATTTTATGGCAGATTACTGATATCGTCTATATGAATCAGATGATGTAGTTAAAGCTCCTAAGATGCTTTGTACCAGCTTAGGAAAGTTATATGTACAGGAGAAACGATGAGTATATTAAATGTAGAAAATGTAAATCACGATTTTGGCGGAAGAAAAATACTGGAAGAGGTTACCTTCAGGCTTCTTAAGGGAGAGCACGTAGGCCTTGTTGGAGCAAACGGGGAAGGGAAATCCACACTTCTCAACATAATCACGGGAGAGCTTATGCCCGACTCGGGAAAGGTTGAATGGTGCAACAGGATAACAACGGGATACCTGGACCAGCATACCGTACTTCAAAAGGGAATGACTATCAGGGAAGTCCTCAGAACGGCCTTCAACCACATGTTCGAGCTGGAGGCTGAAGTAATGGAAATCTATGACAGGATGGGAGATGCCTCGGAAGAAGAGCTTAACAAGATGATGGAAGACGTTGCTGAGATCCAGCACGAGCTTGAACACAACGGGTTCTATACCATAGATGCAAAAATTGAAACTGTTGCCAAGGGTCTAGGTCTTGGGGATATAGGACTTGACAAGGACGTGGCCGACCTCAGCGGAGGGCAGAGGACGAAGGTTCTACTGGTCAAGCTGTTGCTTGAAAGTCCAATGATACTGATCCTTGACGAGCCTACCAACTATCTTGACCACGAGCATATAGAATGGCTCAAGAGATACCTTAACGACTATGAGAACAGCTTCATACTGGTATCGCACGATGTTGAGTTTCTAAACAGCGTAATAAATGTAGTACTTCATCTCGAAAATTCGGAACTCAACAGGTACAAGGGCGACTATGACAATTTCATGAGGATGAACGAACTTAAGAAAAGACAGATTGAGCAGGCATATGAAAAGCAGCAGAAGGAAATTGAAAAGCTTGAAACCTTCATAGCCAAAAACAAGGCGAGGGTCGCAACGACAAATATGGCGAAATCCAGACAGAAGAAACTAGACAAGATGGACAAGATTGAGCTTGCAAGGGAAAAGATAAAGCCTGAATTCCATTTCAAGGAAGCCAGGGCTTCAAGCAGGTATCTCTTCAAGACTGAGGATCTTGTAATCGGTTACGACGAGCCGCTGACGGGTAAGCTTAAAATTGAACTTGAAAGAGGACAGAAGGTTGCAATCAAGGGAGTCAACGGACTTGGAAAGTCCACCCTTTTAAAGACAATACTGGGAGCACTTAAACCCTATTCTGGAAATGTCGAGAAGGGAGACTATATATTCCCCGGATATTTCGAGCAGGAATCATCGGAAGACAACCAGAAGACTGCCCTTCAGGCAATCTGGGACCTTTTCCCGTCCATGACAAACGGAGAGGTAAGGGCCGCTCTAGCAAAATGCGGCTTGACAAATGAACATATAGAAAGCAAGATGATGGTTCTCAGCGGAGGGGAAAATGCCAAGGTAAGGCTTTGCAAGCTCATGCTAAGGGAAGTGAACTGGCTGGTTCTTGACGAGCCTACCAACCACCTTGACGTTGCAGCCAAGGATTCATTGAAACAGGCCCTCAAGGAATTCAAGGGAACGATTCTTCTTGTAAGTCACGACCCGTTGTTCTATGAAGACTGGGTTACAGACATCTGGAATGTGGAGGATTGGACAACCAAAATAGTATGATTACATATGGCAGTTTCGTGCAAATATCCTGATTTGTTCCCTACTCAATTCAGCATGACAATCTGAATTTTATAAGGATGATTGTTACGCTTCAATTCGAGACCTCACAAACCAGGATATTTACACTATAGGTTTCATGGCTTTATCTGCACATGTAATAATACTGTTTAAATTTTCTGCGACACATTTGCCTTTAGATGAAAAAGTGAGTATAATATTTTTAATAGAGACAAAATACTATTAGTGGGGTGAAATCATGTATCCATTGAAATTCAAAAGTATTTACAAGGAAAAGATTTGGGGTGGAAGAAGGCTTGAAGCTTACAGGGACGACCTTCCTCCAAACAAGAATATAGGGGAAAGCTGGGACCTGGCTTGTCACGACTATGGCGACAGTGTTGTTGAAAACGGAGAATATGCAGGAAAGACAATAAGCCAGCTCATCAGTGAACATAGAAATGAACTTCTGGGAGCAAAGATAGATTCGGAGCAGTTTCCCTTGAGCGTAAAGATAATAACTGCAGACGAGAAACTGTCAATTCAGGTCCATCCTTCAGAAGACTATGTGAAGAAGATGAACTTCCTTGGTGGAAGAACGGAGGCATGGTATGTAATTGATGCGGATCCAGGGGCATATCTATACCTTGGCATCAGGAACTGCACAAGGGAAGAGTTCAGAAAGGCACTGGACGATGATACCTATGAGAAATGCATCAACAAGGTTGAAGTGAAGGCCGGAGACATGTTTTATGTGAAAAGCGGACTTCTTCACTGCATAGGAGGAGGGATAACCCTTCTGGAAGTCCATGAAAATTTCGAAAAGGAATTCAGGATTTTCGACTACAACAGGGGGAGGGATCTTGACCTGAAAGAGGCTCTTGATGTCCTTGATTTTGAAACCGAAGACATAGCAAGCGACTACAGGCTTATAACCTATAAGGGGAACAACATCAAGGAATACAATCTTCCTGCCAACTTCAACATAGAAGTCTACAATGTCCAGGAATCGATGCACCAGACTTCTGACAGGAACAGGTTCCACATATTCACCTGTGTCAAGGGAGAAGGTGAGATTGTCCATCTCAAGGGAAGGGAAAAAATTGCCACAGGCGATTCCTACCTTATACCGGCAGCCCTTGGCCGATATGAGTTGGAAGGCGAAATGACATTGGTGAAGAGCTATGTACCAATTTAAGGAAATTAGACAATAACTGTTATTGTCGTTGATAAATAATTGAAAGCCAGGCTATGCCTGGCTTTTATAACCCCCAGAATCGTTGGTTTCACACGATTTATTGTAATGGAGATTATCGGATGGATGAGATAACTGAAAAAGATATTGAATATTTAAGGAAATTATTGCCTGGCATCATTGGAAAAATAAAGGAAACTGCATATTCAGCAGGAAGGATAATACTTGAAATATATGAAGGGGACTTCGTTGTGGAATACAAGAATGACAATTCTCCTCTCACTATGGCCGACAAGAAGGCTAATGAATATATTGTCGAAGTACTTGAGAAGGAATTCCCGGATATGGCCATACTAGCAGAGGAATCGGCCGATAATTCCGAAAGGCTCTTAAACGACTGGTGCTGGATAGTGGATCCTTTAGACGGAACAAAGGAATTTGTGAAGAGAAACGGCGAATTCACCGTGAATATTGCCCTTTCCTGCAAGGGAAAGTCCGTTCTTGGTGTTGTCTATGTTCCCGTATGGGACGAGATGTACTGGGGATACAGGGGTGGAGGAGCCTTCTACAGATACGGGTGCAGGGAATTTTATGAGGGTTGTGGCCCGCATTATGAAGATATGGAATTGACAGGAGAGAAGATCCATGTTTCAGACAGGGTGGACAACCTCATAATGCTTCACAGCAGGTCCCACAAGACGAGCATAATAGACGACCTTGTAGAGAGGAACAGCGACAAGATAAAGAGCATCAAATGTGCAGGGTCTTCATTGAAGGGGTGCCTTATAGCAAAGGGTGAAGGGGATATCTATTACAGGTACGGCCCGACCATGGAGTGGGATACTGCTGCAATGCAGTGCATAGTGGAAGAAGCGGGAGGAATGTTGAGGCAGATGGATGATTCTGAGATGACCTACAACAGGCGTGACAGTCTCAACAGCAAAGGGTTTTATATTCTCAATTCCATTGAAAACAGGCTGAAGCTTCAATAGCTTGACACGTTGAAAAAATAATATTCCAGGTTTATTTATATGATGATTTAGTATATACTTTTAAAGTCAGCGTATAAAATCAAAAAATAGGAAATTGCTCTGGAGATAAAAATATGGACAAGAAAAGATTAATATACATACCTCTACTTTTAACTCTTTTTACGGTGTTATTAATAAATATCACCACATATCACATAAGCAAAAACATATACATGAACCAGCTTGAAGATTATGCTGAAAACCTTGCAACAATGCTTTCCCGAAAAATAAGCGACAACAGCGAAAGCCTGGACAGGATTATTGGAATAGTGGATGAAAAAATGATAGGTATAGGCAGGGAAGTTTTTAGGAACAGGGATAACATAGACAGCCAATACCTGAAGGAGGCATGTAAAAACCATAACCTTACAGGCCTTTATCTGTATGATAGTGAAGGAAGGACCGTCTATTCATCCGATGATAGCCTGACGGGATGGAAATCCGAAAAGGGAGACCCCATTGATATGTTTTCAAGGTCTGAGGAACCGGTATTGGTGGAGGATATACGGAAGTCCCTGGACGGAGATGAATATATAAAATCGATTTTTGTCAGAGGTGACAATGGGGAATTTGTGCAGATAGTGATAAATGCAGAACACATACGCAGCCTTGTGGAAAAATACACATACCAGGCTGCTCTTGACGATTTCACCAGGGACGAACATGTACTTTATGGATATGTATTGAATGTGGAACCAGGAAGCTTTCCCGGGAACCTCGACATAGGAGAACATGCGGTATCCGGTGATTTCTCCCACATGGACGCCCTTGAGGTTACGGTGCCCCTGAGACATGGAGGAAAGATTGTCGGCAATATAATCCTGGGAGTAAGCCTTGAATATGCCAGAACAAGCATGTATATGGTTTGTCTGAATGTGGTTGCACTATGCTGCGGATGGATATTGATATTTTACCGGATGGTAGGGAAAAAGCTGATATCATCCCTCAACGAGCTTGACAGGAATCTTAAGCTTATAAATGTTGGTGAACATGCAGCCATCATGATGCCTGAAGATAAAAAAAGCGTGTTTGTCGGCATCTATGGGACTATAAACAACATGCTGCACAAAATTTACGAATACAACGAAAAAGTTAAAAAGCTAGACAAAAAGTTTTTTTTGGCATTGAGGGAATCGGGGACGGTATACTGGGAATATGATTCGATGAAAAAGAAACTTGCGTTTCCATACGGAGACGTGCTGAAAAGCAGCCATGTGAATGGGGGATGCGATGAAATTGCAATTTCCGAGATATTGAAGGACGGCATGGTTGACTCGGTATATGAAAGGATTTCAAGAAGAATCAGCGAGTCCGGCAGTAAAACCCAATTCGTGGAGAGACTGGGAATGAAAGATGGAAAGGAAGCCTGGATTTACCTTGCCATTATGAAGAACGTGGAAGAGGAAAAAGGGCTCTACAGCGGCATCTGCATTGACATTTCAGGGTTGAAGGAGCAGGAAAAGCATATCTACGACCTTGCATACAAAGACGATATAACATCCCTGCACAACAGAAGATACTTCAATGAAAAGTTCAAGGAGAAATTGCTGAAAAACCATTCGGGAACTGTAGTCATGATTGACATAGACTCGTTCTATGAAATGAATAATGTAAGAGGAATGTGTTTTGGAGATGAGGTTTTGAGGGTTGTCGGCAACCTGATAGAATTCTGCAGTGGAAAAGGGTCGTTTGTGTCGAGACTTGGTGAAGACGAGTTTGCAGTCCTCATGGCAAATGACGGTGAAAAGGTAAATGGGTTTCTGCAATGCATAAAGGAGAAGTTTGGAAGGAATATTTTGATCGGAGGCGAACCTGTGAAATTGAATCTGAGCATCGGAGTAACATCATTCGGAGCGGATTCTCATAATGATGAAAGGATTCTGAATGAAGCCGACCTCGCCATGAAAAGTGCAAAACAAAGCAGCAGGAACATTACCAAC
This sequence comes from Dethiosulfatibacter aminovorans DSM 17477, assembly GCF_900142005.1. Lineage (GTDB taxonomy): Bacteria > Bacillota > Clostridia > Tissierellales > Dethiosulfatibacteraceae > Dethiosulfatibacter > Dethiosulfatibacter aminovorans. Next base: position 138,847 of record NZ_FQZL01000007.1, on the reverse strand, counting down.
TACAGGTATTTTAGACAGCATATGCTCGGTGATATCATCGAAATAAATAAAATCAGCGAACTGTTGAATCATTCCATTGAAAATGACGGATTAAGGCTTTTGTACCAGCCTCAAATCAATTCTGCCACAGGCAGTGCAGACGGCTTTGAAGCTCTCTTGAGGCTCATGGACGTCAACATAAGCCCACCTGATTTCATAAGCGTAGCAGAGGGAAGAGGAATGATCAACATCATAGGAAGATGGGTGTTTGAGGAAGCTGCAAGACAGATTTCAGAGTGGAAGAGGAAAGGATTTGCGGTGAAGCCGGTAGCTGTCAATATGTCGGTAAGGCAGATTGACGACAATGGCTTTGTAGAATTCATGGAGAAAACACTGGAGGGATATGGTGTTGAACCGGAATATATTGAAATTGAGATTACGGAGAATCTTCTCTTTGAAGACACAAAGAGAGCTGTTGTATTTCTAAACAAAATCAAGGATATAGGAGTGAGCCTTGCCCTTGATGACTTTGGAAGCGGATTTTCCTCCATCAGCTATCTTACCAGGTTTCCCGTTGACAAGATAAAATATGACAAGTCACTGGTAGATCAATATGCAAACATCGACAAGTGCAGCGTTATACAAAAGCTGAACCTCCTTGCCGGGGAATTCAATATCAAGACTCTGGCAGAGGGCGTTGAAACGCGTGAACAATTCGAGCTGCTGAGGGATGCCGGATGCCATGCGATCCAGGGATACTATTTCAGCAAGCCGCTTGAACCTGAAGACGTAGAAAAAAACTTCCTGAAAGGCGCCGGGGATATGATTTTTTGAAAAGGGAATTGAATCATATGACCGAAAAAGATTGAAATTCAAAAGAGGCGACAGTATAATAAGTCTATTGAACAATTGTTGACTATACAAATATTGGAGATAATATGGTTAAGGAACTTTTTTTTGGACTCATCTATAACACTTCACTGCTTCTCGTCCTAAGCATGCTTTATTCATCCCTCACATTGAGGTTAAAGGAAAATGACAGGAGGATATGCTTCTTATCGGGAGTGGTAATAGGAATCGTAGGCATTGGAATAATGACTCATCCCATTCCTCTTGTCGATGGGATTTTCTTTGATACCAGATCAATATTGATAAGCTCCACAGGTCTGTTCTTCGGATTCGGACCTACTTTTATTGCTACGTTGATTACAAGTGCATACAGACTTCACCTCGGAGGAATAGGTGCTCCAACGGGAGTGCTGGTCATCGTAACATCTGCAGCCATAGGCCTTTTGTGGAGAAAATTCAGGTTTGAAAAACTGACAAACTCCGACAAGCGGTTACCTGTGATTGAGTTTTACCTTATGGGAATGGTTACTCATATAGCAATGCTTCTTGAGATGCTTACTTTAGGTGCAATTTCTACTTTTGTTCTTAGGGCTATATTCCTTCCTGTAATAATAATTTATCCCATAGGGTCCCTTATGATAGGGATTATACTGAAGTGCCAATTCGGCAATAAAAAGACCCAGGACGAGATACAATACAATGAAAACAAGTACAGAACACTGGTGGACGAGATGAATCAGAGCCTTCTCCTCGTAGAGGTTGTGAGGAATGGAGATGGTGCCATAGAAAATCTCAGGGCTTTGGATGCCAACAGTAATTTTTATAGAATGACCGGAACGACCAGCAGGGCAGTAGAGGGAGAAGGTCTTCCACATATTATGGGAGCAAAAGATAAAGGTTTTTTTGTGAAGCTTGCAGAGCAGGTATTGGAAAAGGACTCCTATACGGAAGAATATTTTATGGAATCATTCGGAAAGTATTTTGAATTCCATTCCTACAAGACAAGGGAAGACCAGTTTGCAATGCTTATAAATGATATAACCAAGAGAAAGGAACTTGAAAAATCCATACTTGAAAGTGAAAACAGATACAGGAGTCTTTTCAACAACAACCTTGCAGTTATGCTACTGGTGGATTCCCGGTCAGACAAGATCGTTGATGCAAATCCTTCAGCCTGCAGCTTTTACATGCATACCCTCGAAGAGCTCAGGAACATGAAAATTTCAGACATCAATATACTGTCGGAGAAGGAGATAGATCATGAAAAGTCACTTGCTGTCATTGAAGGCAGAAAGCACTGCAATTTCATCCACAAGCTGTCCAATGGAGAAGCAAGGGATGTTGAAGTATATTCCGGTCCGATTGAAATTGGAGGGGAAAAGCTCATATACTCCATTATTCACGATGTAACGGAAAAGGTAAGAAGGCAAAAGGAAATAGAATACCTGAGCTTCCATGACCAGCTTACGGGACTCTATAACAGACGGTATTTCGAGGAAGAACTTAACAGGCTTGATGTAAAAAGGAACCTTCCACTTTCCCTGATAATGGCAGACTTAAACGGTCTTAAGCTTGTCAACGATGCCTTTGGACATGCCATGGGGGACAAGTTGCTTGTATCTTCGGCAGAAATCATAAAATCCGTTTGCAGGGAAGATGACATAATATCAAGAGTAGGCGGGGACGAGATGGTAATTCTGCTTCCCAACACGGGACGGAAGCAGGCTTATAGAATAATCGAAAGAATCAGGGAAATTGCGGAAAAATCGAAATTTGACGATTTCAACATATCCATTTCTTTCGGCTTATCAACGAAAACAGAAAAGGATCAGGTTATGGAGACCGTATACAAGGAAGCTGAAGACAACATGTACAAGAACAAGCTCTTTGAAAGCAAGAAGATGAAGGGCAATATGATAGACACCATAGTAAATGCACTATATGAAAAGAGTCCCAGGGAAAAGAACCATTCCGAAAGGGTCAGCCGGCTTTGTGGTCAAATGGGTATTGCCTTGGACCTTAGCCGTGACGAGATAAATGAGCTTAAGTCAACAGCACTCCTTCATGACATTGGGAAGGTGGCCCTTGATGATGCCATCCTTAACAGGAAGGTAAGGATTACTAAAGCAGATGATGCTCAGATGATGCGTCATCCTGACATTGGCTACAACATACTGAGCTCCGTAAACAACTTGTCAATAATTGCAGAGAATGTACTTGCCCATCACGAGAGATGGGACGGAAGGGGATATCCCAAGGGTCTCAAGGGCGAAGAAATTCCATACATTGCGAGGATAATAGCACTGGCGGATGCCTATGACAAGATGACCGATTATGAAAGACACAGGAGGCCTATGACCGGTGATGAGGCCGCTGAGGAAATCAGAAGATGCAGTGGAACACAGTTTGATCCGGTACTGGCTGCAATATTCATTGAAAAGGTCCTGAAAAAGGACAGTAAGGATGCAGTTTAATACCAATAATAACAATCGTGAATTCAATATCTTTAATTTAAGAATTATCAGCTAACCGTAGATTCGAAATCTGCGGTTTTTTATAGACGTGGAAAGTTTAAAATACTTAGCCATTTTATGTATCCTTGAGCTTTATTTTTAAAATCAGTGGATTAAGTTGCCGGTAGCATTCAAGACTCATATACCATAATCAATATCATACATACAGAAAAAACTGTTTTCATCTGAACAGAGGCTTTCTAATGAAATAATTGCAAACAGCATAAATGAGATTACGGAGAAGCCTACAGGAGCTTTAAGGTTATAGCAAATTCTGGTGAAATGCAAAGATATATTGATAATTACAATGTTGAAAACAGGCATGAACTGGAACAGCTTTTTTACAGAATGGGAAAAAACATTGATGATATTGACCAGATAAGGTTTTTAAGCCTTGAAGGTATGGAACAAATCAGGGTTAATGTGGAGAAGGGATTAGATCCTTTTGTTGTTGCTGAAAATCAATTGCAGGACAAATCAAAGAGGGATTATTTTTTACAAGCAAAGAAAAACAGCGAGATGATTTGTTTTTTGCTTCTGGTTGCAATAATCTTCTTTTACTTCATGATGGAAAATGGGGAAAACCTGTCAATAAACAAGATAATTGCAGATACAACCAATGATGGAGTCATTATAACAGACAGGAGAAACAGGATAATTTTTGTAAATGACGCCTACAAGGATATTACAGGCTTTGATTTTGAAGATGTAAAAGGCAAGAACCCTGCTGAATTCAAATCGGGACGCCATGGAGAAAGTTTGGAAGGGGAAGATATATCCCGATATGCTTACAATTGAAATAACTGAAACCATCCTCATGAAAAACGTTGAAGATATCAACGGCATATTATTGAAACTTAGGAAAGAAGGTATCGATAGATGATTTCGGAACGGGATTTTCCTCCCTGTCATATCTCAAAAATCTGGAAACTGATGAGCTGAAAATAGACAGGAGTTTCATAAAGGACTTTCCGGAGACCGATGACGGAAGTATTGCAAAGTACATATCCATAATGGCCGGCGGGCTAGGTCTTAAGACGGTGGCCGAGGGAGCAGAGACGAAGTAACAGGTTTGTTTTCTGGAAGAGATTGGATGTTCATATATACAGGGATACTACTACAGCAAACCCCTTCCGGCAGATGGATTTATTGAATATGTCCTCGGAGCTTATTATCATCCAAGTCAAGCGAAAGTGTTAGATTAATAAAGTTTTGAATGACAATCTACATTATGGTATTCTAATAATGAATGGATTTGGGTAAATAATGAACGGAAAATATTTTCAATGATTCGAATACTCATCTACATGCTTAAAAGGAGGGGTCTATGAAAAGGAAGTTTGTTTTTTTAGTGGCAGCGGTTGCAGTTTTAGAAATGATTGCAGCAATTTCATGCAGTGGAGTTGATTCTAAGCAAGAGGATCAAGGGAAAGATACAATAAGATATGGAACTACGGGCCAATATCCCCCATTTTCATATTATAGAGATGGAAAAGTTAGCGGATTCAGCCCATATCTTACCGAAATTATTTTTAACCGTGGTGGATATGATGTTGAACATATCATTGACGACTGGGACACCATATACAAGGGTCTTGTCAACGGAAGTATTGACATGGCGGGACTTGTTAGTGTAAGTGATGAGAGTAAAAAAGAGGTGTTTTTTTCAAAGCCCCTGTTCACCACCAGTATCTCCATATATGCCAGGCATGATTCGGAAAAATATAGAATTGATAACTTAAAGGACTTGAAGGTTGGCGTTATGACCAGCTACTATACCAGGGAGATACTCGACAACATTATGGGAACTGAGCAATACCACGGATACAAGGATCTAGGTGCAATGATATCGGATCTTGAATCTGGAAGGATAGATGTTATTTTCGAGAACCAGCAGCTGATAGATAATTATCTTATCATGGAAGGGAAGAAAGGACAAATACGGGCAGTACGGACCAACCTCTATCCAACAGAAATGGCATATGCTGTAAGCATTGAGAACAGTGAGCTTTTAGACTTTATCAACATGAGGATTGATGGATTAGTAAAAAGCGGTATATTTGAGGAATTATACATGAGCTACTTCTACAGCCATTCCGACGAATATGTCAGGTCGAGAAACATGAGGATTGGCCTTTTTGCCATTGCTGTCCTTTTAATTGTTTTTGTTGGTGTATTCACAATGGACAGAACAATAAAAATGCTAAGGAAAAAAATTGAAAAGGATAGGATTTCAAGCCCCTTTACGGGTCTTTACAATGCAAGCAAACTCTTGCCTGACCTTGACAGAATGGTAGAGAGGGGAGAAGAGTTTTATATAAATGTCATAAAGTGCAATAATCTTGAGGCTATAAGCAAGTACATAGACAACAAGGTAGTGAAAAAGATAGTTGAACAAATCATCAAAAGCTTTAAGCGGGAATTTTCTGAAATAGAACTTTATTCCATAAACTTCGATGAATTTATATTCCATTACAGGGAAAGCAGCAGAGGAAATACGAGCGACAGAGTGAAAAAATGGGTTGAAGAAATGTCCTTACCTGTAAAAATTGAAGATTACTCCTTCAGGATTCAGATGAAGACAGGGATTTTTCATTACCAGGGTGGAAAATCCAGCGGCATGGAAATACTTAACAAGGCGAGGATAGCAACAGATAACGGAGACCTGCACGAATCAGGAATATTTTACTATGATTCAGTATCTGAAAAAAAAGGCAGGCTTTTTCATGAAGTATCCGCTGACCTTTCGGATGCAATAAAAAGAAACGAATTTTTCCTGGTATACCAGCCTGTAATCGACATTAATCAAAATGAAATATCAGGGGCCGAAGTACTACTCAGGTGGGACAGGGGCAAGCGGGAAAATGTAGGCCCCGGAATCTTTGTGGATATTGCCGAAAGGATTGGTCTTGTCAAGGAAATATCAAAGTGGGTCATTGAAAGTAATTTTGATCAAACGAGCATTTGGAGGGACAAGGGATTGAAAATAAGGTCGGCAGTCAACCTGACCTCAACAGAAATCCTGGATGATGACTTCAGGGCCTGGGTCAAGGACATCATAGATGAAAAAGGCTATGACAGGAATGACTATACCATAGAATTAACAGAAAGAATGTTGTCCGGAAACAATAAAAGACTTAAGGATGTCCTGACCGGCCTAAGGGAAATGGGATACAGGGTTGCAATAGACGACTTCGGTACAGGATACAATTCCCTTTTGACTATCGGAGAGATCCCCTTTGACATCATAAAGATAGACAAATACTTCATAGACCGTTTGGAAGAGCCAGAGATAATGACAATAGTAAAGCATATAATCCATACCGCCCACGAATTGGGGGGCAAGGTTGTTGCCGAAGGGGTGGAAAGAAGGGAGCAGTTGCACATTCTAAGAAGGATGGATTGCGACCTTTACCAGGGATTTTATTTCAGCAGGCCCTTGCTGCCGGAAGATTTTGTTGACTACTGCAAGGATTTTGACATTGGCAGGTATTGCAGGGGGTGAAATCGAACCTTACCGGATCAGATTCGAATCATAGGTCGATGCATTCTACTGGAATAAACCGATTTTTATTGAAAAAATGACAGAAAGGAAATAAAATATATAGGAATACATTCAAGGCATGATTTTTGAAAAAATAAAATATGAGGAGTATTTCCATGTTTAGAAGAAAGACATATATAAGAGTTAATTGTGAAGGTTTCATAGATTCAGTAAACCATGGAGCAGAGATATTCTGGGGATTTGACAAGAGTAAACTTCTTAACAGGCACTATATGGACCTTTTCAAGGATCCTGAATCATTGGTTGGGAATATAGAGCTTTCACTCAAGTCTGGTATGTTTGAAAGAAAGGACGTACCATGCATGGACCCTATGAATATGGAGTTCAATGCCGATGTCAAGGCTATAAAGCTGGATGCTGAAAATTCATTTTATACATTCCTTTCTTTGGAAAAGGTTGGACTTCCTGATGGATTTAATGATGAAATTGATAATATCTTCATAGACAGCCTCTTGAAGGATGCTGCAAAGGCCGACACCAGGGGAGAAATGGAAACCGCTATAGCTAGACTCAGAGAAGAGCTAAAGGATGCAACTTCCCAGCTTGTACATACGGAAAGAATGACGGCCCTTGGGGAACTTACTTCAAGCATAGCCCACGAACTCAACCAACCCCTCAACAATATGAAGCTTGTGAGTCAGGACATATTGAGGGATATTAAGAAGGAAAGGCTGGATCTGGAAACACTGCCTTCCAGTATGGGAATAATTGTGGAGCAGATAGGCAGGATGGCTGAAATAATAGACCATATGAGGATTTTCACCAGGAAGATTGACAGTGAAATGCCCATGGAAAAGATTCAGATAGAAGTTCCCTTCAACAATATTTTTCTTCTCATAGGCCAACAGCTCAAGGTCCATGATATTGATGTTTTAAAGGATTTAGCAAAGGGTTTGCCTTGTGTTTTTGCAAACTCAGTGGCTCTCGAGCAGGTTTTTACAAACATATTAATCAATGCCAGGAGTGCCGTTGAGAATTACAGATCCCATGACAGGTCAATCAAGGTAAAGACCTTCATGGAAGGCCAAGAAGTTGGAATATCAATAGAGAACAATGGTGGCAAGATTCCCGATGAAATAAGGGAAAAAATATTTGAACCCTTTTTCACTACTAAGGATCCCGGCGAGGGTACAGGACTTGGTCTTAGCATATCATCAAGGATCGTAAAGGAACATGGTGGCAGGATAATCCTTGAATCAGAGGATGACTGGACCAGATTCACAGTATTATTGCCTGCTGCTATTTGATAACAGTATTCAGTATTTAAAGATAAATAGTATTAAAAACGACCTTGCTATAAATAGTTGTGAAGCTCTATCTGACCTGAAAGACAGGTGCCCGATAATTTATTATTATGGTCGTTTTTAATGTATTTGATTGGGTATAAAATCTTAAAGGATTTTAAGAGATTAGCATCAATTTATTACTATTTATTGATTTTATCTTTTGTTAGTGTTACAATAACACCATTAAATAAGTAATTAGTCTTTATTTTTGATCGACTTGTTAATTTAAAAAGGCAAACTGTCTGAAAAGACAGGACGCAAAGCCAATGGGCCTAAGCATCTCGTACGGCAGCCGGCTGCTTTTATTTTCGATACATCAACAAGCGGGACTTTTTTTTGTGCCTAAAATTTGTTGTAGTGTCAAGTTTGCACTTTTGATTTTATAGTTGGTCTTTATGCGGGAGGAAATATGATAGATATTAAGGTACTGCTTATAGAGGACGATGACATCGCAAGAGAGAGATTGAAAAACATAATCAAGAAGGAAGGATACAAGGTGTGCACCGCTTCAAACGGGGTGGAGGGACTTGAAGTTTTCAGGTCTGAAAAGCCCGACTTGGTGGTAACAGACGTAAAGATGCCTAAAATGGACGGAATGGAAGTCACTAGGAGGATAAAGAGCCTTTCTCCTGAAACGGGAATAGTTCTAATAACAGGCCACGGCAGCATGGACATGGTGATTGAGGCACTAAGGGGAGGGGCAACGGACTATATCAAAAAGCCCATAAATGTGGATGAAATGCTCTTGAGTCTTGGAAGGGCAACTGAATTCGTACTGAAAAAGAGAAACAGGATGATTAAAAAAAGCATACTCGTGGTAGAGGATAACGACAAGTCCAGGGAAACACTCGTCAGAGTATTTGCCAAGGAAGGATACGAGGTTTACCAGGCAGCAGACGGCATTGAGGCTGTCAGGATTTTTTTTGAAAGAAAAATAGATGTCGTCCTTCTTGATATAAAGCTTCCCGGCAAGGACGGCCTTGATGTATTAAAAGAGATCAGTGGAACTTCAAGGTATTTCGAGACCATAGTAATGAGCGGCTACGGGGATGAGGTTATGGCGGTTGAAGCCATGAGAAACGGTGCCATGAACTTCATCAGGAAGCCAATAGACCTGGAGCAGCTTCTTGTGTCGGTACAGAAGGCCTACGAGAAGCTAAATCTCCAAAGAGCCTACTACTATGCAGAAAGGGAGATAGATATCTCCCGTCAGATAATAGATAAGATATCCCTTGACAGGGACATAGAATTAAGGTTTCCAATAAGGGTTGAAAGGGATTTTTTCATGTCTACACTCGACGACCTTTCATCACTAAACAAGAGATATTTCACAGTAGACAAGGACATGAAGGTTGGATATGTCAGCAGTAACTTCCTGGACAGAAATCATTTTAAGCCGCAGATTCTCAAATCTCTTATGGTATCTGATTTCGGTACTTCAATGAGTAATACTGACAAGCTTGAGTCAAGTCTTACAGGTTTTCTATGTGATGGTGAAAGACTGACTATGGAATACCCTATAGGGGAAAACCAGGCCATGAATTTCTACAAAGTATACCTCTATGCCAAAGGCAGCAGCAGTGCAGTTGCCCTTGGATCATATAGAGTGGATATATAAATGGGCATGAGGGTATTGATTGTGGATGATGATATCCACATATGCAGGGAGCTTGAGACTGATATTTCAAGGAGTCACATGAAGACTCATTCAGCCTTGAGTATAGATGATGCAAGAAAAATACTGAAAAGTGAAGATATAGACATAGTGATCCTTGATGTGTACCTGAATGGCGAAAACAGCATAGGTTTTGTCAGTGAGGTCAAGGGAAAATACAGCAGCTGTGAAGTTATAATAATGACAGGATTCAGTACCCAGGACCTTGCAGTTGAAGCACTGAGAAAAGGTGCAATTGATTATCTTGAAAAACCTCTGGACATGAAGATCCTTAATACGGCTTTGGGAAGGGCCATGGACAAGATAAAAAGGGAAAAGGAGATGGACTTCAAGCATACAATACTACTTGCCGACGACGATGTCCATCTCACTGAAAATCTATCAAGGATCCTTTCAAAGGAAGGCTATGAGGTCCTGACTGCAAATGACGGAAAAACGGGATACGACATAATCAACTCCAAAAAGGTGGATGTTATGATATGCGACATGGAGATGCCTGTCATGAGTGGAATGGAACTTATGGAAAAGGTGAAGAGAAACTTCGGTGATACGGAAGTCATAATGATGACGGGATTCGGAGATGAAAGCCTTGCCATAGAAGCTCTCAGGAAGGGAGCCATAAATTATCTGAGAAAGCCCATAGACCTTGAGGAGCTCCTAATATCAATAGAAAAGGCTGCGGAGCGGATAATGTTGTACAGAAACAGGCTTTACAGGAGCAGGGAGCTAAAAATAAATGCAGAGATAGTGTCAAAGATAAACCTTGAGCTTGAGAGGCGGATAGAGGAGAGAACAAGCGAGATTACAATGATTCAGAGTCAGCTTTTCCAGACATCCAAGCTTGCTACCCTGGGAGAGATGGCAGCTGGACTAGCCCATGAGCTCAACCAGCCCCTTACGGGCATATCCCTGACTACAGGCAATATGAAAATGCTGGCGAAAAGGGGATTGCTTGAAGAAAATGCCTTGCTTGAATCCCTTTCGACTATAGAAGGTTTGGTCAAGAGGATGTCGAAAATAATCGTCCATATAAGGACCTTTGCCAGACAGGATGTCCAGAAATTCGTAGTAATGGATGTAAACGAAAGCCTTGACAATGCAATGAGTTTGATGGCGGAACAGATCAGGTTGAATGACATAGAGATGTCGGTCAAAAAAACTGAAAATCTTCCCCAGGTCATGGGGGAGCCCTACCAGATAGAACAGGTATTGATAAATGTTATAGCAAATGCCAAGGATGCAGTTAACGAAAAGGAATCAATTCTATCAGGAAAAATAAAGGGATACGGCAAGAAGATAGGAATAGAAACGGCTTGCGAGAACGGATGGATCAAAATAGACATAAGGGATAATGGGATTGGGATGGATGAGAAGACCAAAGAGAAATTTTTCGAACCATTTTATACAACCAAGGAAGTAGGAAAGGCTACAGGCCTTGGAATGTCAATCAGCTATGGCATAATGAAGGGCCATAGTGGAAGGATTGACGTAGACAGCTCTGAGGACAAGGGGACATGCATATCCATTAAGCTCAAGCCTTACATGGAGGATTAAATGACTAAAGTATTGGTGATAGATGATGAGTCAATCATAAGGGACACGCTGAAAAGCATGCTGGAACTAGACGGCTTTGAGGTAAGGACCGGATTCGACGGACTGGACGGACTTGAAATAGTAAAGTCGGAGTGGGGAGAAAGTCTTGATGTAATAGTCCTTGATATAAAGATGCCGAGGATGGATGGAATAGAGGTATTGAGAGAGATAAAGTCATTCAATCCGGAACTGGAAGTGATAATGACAACTGGCCATGGAGCAGTTGAATCAGCCATCGATGCCATGCGTATTGGTGCGTTTGACTATATTAATAAGCCCATGGAGTATGAGGAGCTTGCCATTTCCATAGACCGGGCCGCAAGTGTCAGAAACGAACGAAAAAACAGGATGATAGCCGAAAACGCCCTCAAGGAAAGTGAAGAGAAATACAGGGCTGTTGTGGAAGGGGCAAGCGACGGTATACTTATTGCGAGTGAATACAGGCTGATATATGGAAATCCTACATTTTTCAGCATGAGCGGCTATGACCAGGATGAAATTGAAAGTCTGCTTCTTAGTGATATTTTTTCCTGTGAGAAAAATGACTGCATTCATGGGATAAAAAACGGGTCTTCCATTCTAATGAAGTGCGTGGACGGTAAAGGCATATATGTTGAAATAAAGACAAACTCAATTAAATATATGGGACAGGAGTGTACTCTGTATATATTAAGGGACGTGACAGAAAGGATAAAGGCAGAAGAAAAGATAAGATACCTGAGTTATTACGATAATCTGACCGGTGTATACAACAGGACATACTTCGAGGACAAGTGGAATCAGCTTGAGAAGAACCCGGTACTTCCATCAACCCTGATAATTGCAGACCTAAACGGACTTAAGATTGCCAACGACGGATTCGGTCACACCACAGGTGACGAAGTTTTGAGGAAGGCTGCCGCCTTGCTCAAGGAATCCTGCGGTAAGGATGATATAGTTGCAAGGCTTGGCGGTGATGAGTTCGCTCTATTGATGATGGGTACGGGAGAAGAGGAAGCACAACGGAAAATAGAGAAAATAAATAAGAATGCCGGTAGGGTTTCTGGACTGCCACTTGACATTAGTATTTCCATGGGTTATGCAACGATGAATAACAGTTTTGTAGACTTCGGTACACTTTTCACGAGTGCCGAAGAGATGATGTACAGGAATAAACTGATATCTGGCGATAGTGTTAGAAACAGCATTCTAAACACTTTTATCAATACGCTTCATGAAAAGAGCATAGAAACCCAGGAGCATTGTGGCAGGATGCAGGACCTTTGCAGGAAGATGGGAAGGAAGATGTCTCTGCCTGGTCAAAAGATAGACGAACTTGTCCTCCTAGCGGCCCTTCACGACATAGGCAAAATCGCCATAGCAAATGAAATCCTGACAAAGAAAGTCAGGCTCACTGATGAGGAAATGGACCAGATAAAAAAACATGCAGAGGTGGGATTCAGGATAACCAGTTCCTGCCAGGAAGTAGCCCATATATCGAATTTCATACTTTGTCATCATGAAAGATGGGATGGTAGCGGCTATCCTCAGGGGCTCAAAGGCGAGGAAATTCCTTTTGAATCTCGAATCATATCAATTGTTGACGCCTTCGATGTAATGATAAACGACAGACCCTACAGGACAGGGATTGAAGTTGAGGATGCAATAAAGGAACTTGTCAGGTGTGGAGGATCACAGTTCGACCCCAAACTTATAGGTGTTTTCGTTGAGATGATTTCCGAACAAAGATCAAGCAGAAATATTTATGCATGAATCGTTAAAGCTTGATTGTGATTCATAAGATGGCAAATAAAGGTTTTCAGTTCCTCTTTAATGTAATATCAAAGTGTTTAAACTATTGACGAAGCATAGGATTTGGTAGTAGAATTTAGAGATACATGGCATCAGGCCATGAAAAAAGTTGCTACAGAAGGAGTATTGAGTGCAATCTGAAATATTAGAGCTTCTTGACAAATACATTAGGGTGACAGAACTGCAGTACAGACAGGCAAACAAGTCTGAAGAGGATTTTGACATGGAGGAACTGGAGAGACTCATCGAAGAAAGGGGCAAGATACTTAAAAGAATCGAAGTGGTAAAGCAATACCTCACCGATGAAGACCTGAAGTCAATAGCCCTTAAGATAGAGAAGATGAAACGTCTCGATGACAGAAACATAAAAGCCTTCAAGGAACATTCAAAAAGAATCAGGGTTCTACTGGACGACATAAAAAAAAGAAAAAAGAATCTCGAAGCCTACAGGAAAAACCTGTAGGTTTTTCTGTGTATTTTTTTTACCGCCAGCAAGGCTTGAAAAATAAAAAAGCCATCCAGAGAAATAAAAATCTGGATGGTTTTACAAGTTTACTGTATATCCATATCGCAGAACAGCAAACCTGCACATCCGGGGCCGGCATGTGTTCCCACTACGGCACCGATTGGTGCCTCGAGGATTTCTCCCACCTTGAAGTTTTCAAGGAGTACTGTCTTTATCTTGTCACCGAAGGCCTGGTCGTTTGAGTTTACTATGAAGACTGTCTTGTTTGAAAGGTCGAATTGTGAACTGTATAGCCAGTCCATTATATACTTGATGCCCTTTGCCCTTCCACGCACCTTTGTTACGGTTTCCACCACTCCGTTGACCTGTATTATGGGCTTCACGTTCAAAAGCCCTCCTATTGCTCCCTGAACAGCTGAAAGTCTTCCTCCCTTTACGAGATACTCGAGGGTATCTATTATAAACATGGTTTTCATGTTTTCGACCATCTTTTTAAGCAGTTCCATTATTTCGGCGGCACTTTTGCCTTTTTCAGCCATTTTTGCAGCTTCTATGGACATGAGGGTCGTCATGGCGGTTACTCCTCTTGAATCCAGGATATGGATCTTGTCGGATTTTATCATGTCCTGGGCTATTTTTGCAGATGAGTAGGTGCCGCTTAGATCCGATGAAATGAATATTCCAATGACCTCGTCTCCCTCATCGAGAATCTCATTGAAAATGTCAACAAACTCTCCCGGATTCACCTGAGAAGTTGTTGGAAGTTCCTTGGCTGTAGCAAGCTTTTTGTAGAATTCCTCGTTTGTAAGCTCCACTCCGTCAAGAAAGGATTCTTCACCGAAATTCACCCTTAAGGGTGCTATCTTAATATTGTATTTCTTTGCAATTTCTTTGGGCATATCACTGGTACTGTCTGTGACTATTCTAATGGCCATTGATTGTCCTCCGTTTTATAGTTTATATTTCTTCCTGAAATAGCTGTCGACATTGAAAAGAGCCTTTATCAATACCCTTTCCTGCTCAGGTTCCAGGTTTGAAAGTGTAGTGGTAACCAAGTCGTGATGGAACTCGTCGTGGGTGGCAAGTGCCTTTTCACCCTTTTCCGTAAGGCTTATTACGACCTTTCGCTTGTCATTTGCAGACTTTCCCCTTTTGACATATCCCTTCTTTACAAGGTTGTCAACTCCGGTAGTGAGGGTTCCCTGGGTTATGTTCAGGGACTTGGCTGTTTCGGACATTGTCCTTTCACGGTTGCTTCCTATTATTTCAATTGTATGGAATTCGGTCATTGTAAGGTCTTCAAATTCGCCTGTGCAGAGGCATTTCTCCTCTATCTTCATTACATCGTTGAAGAGCTTTACAAGTACCTTGTTTATTGAATCACGCTTAGTATTCATATATCTCACCTTGAAATGCTTTGATAATCAAAGTATATACATGGCAACAGTGTTTGTCAACTCGCTAATAAAAATATAATGTTTTCTTAATAATTGACATGAGCGGGCTTTCACAAGTTTTACAGAAGTTTAACCTTGGGATGACGTAAAATTTGTATTGGGATAATACAATGGACTCAAAGAGAGGTGAATATAATGAAGAGATTGAATATTTGCATTGACATCGATGGAACGTTGACTGAACCCTACTACTGGCTGGCAATGGCCAATGAGCATTTTTCAAAATGTGTAAGGGAAGAGGAAGTAAGGTGTTATGAAATACACAAGACAATGGGCATTGAACTTGACGACTACCTGTATTACTATGAAGTCTACAAGTACGATATTCACAATAATGCAAGGTTGAGGGAGCAGGCGGGAGAATATATAGGCAAGCTTTCTGAATGGCACAGGATACATTTTGTGACGGCAAGGGACAAGGACCTTGAGATGATTACATTTTCTTATCTTTGTAGGCACAATATTCCTTTCAACAGCCTGTATGTTACAGGAAATGCAAACAAGATACAGAATGCACATGATTTGAACTGTGATGTATTTCTGGAGGACAGCATGGACAATGCGGTTCAACTGGCTAGAGCAGGCTACAAGGTGATACTGATGGATGCAGGATACAATCAATGTCCGGAGGAAGAGCTTCATTCTTTGATAGTGAGGGTTCACACCTGGGAAGAAGCATATGAGGTCATCCAGGCAATGGCAATGACAAGTCAGGCGATTTCCTAGTCCGGCTTGCAACACATCAATACGAAAAAATCTGAGAAATGAATAGCAACGACGATGACATCCGCTTAAAGGCGGATTTTGTTTTTTGTATTTAATCAAATTTTAATATTTTATTAATGGTTTGCAAAGACAGTTTTGATAGGTTATAGTTATAAAGATGATTCATAAGTTTTGGCTTTTGGATCTCACTGATGAAATATATTATTGGAGGTATCGTTATGGCTACCATATTTGCCGTACTATTGATGTTTATGTTCTTCGGAATGGCTATAAAAATAAGTTTTTTCCTGTTCAAGGTTTTCTTCGTGTTCATAGGATTTTTGCTTCTGCTGGTTGCACTGCCTATGGTTGTACTGCCTGTATTCGTGGTTGTTGGAATATTCGCACTGGCCATATTCGGATTGTTGACCTTGATAGGTAGATTGATTTTCTGATATAAGAAAATGGGCTAGGTTAATATTAATGAGAGAGACGGTTTCTGTATTGAATATATGGAACCGTTTTTTGATATTTCTGTGAATTGGGAACTGTTCCAAAAAACAAAAGGGACGGTTCTTTTTGTTTTTTGAGTTGAAGATGAAGGGTTGCACCAATCTGTTATATCGATATATCGATAAATATTGAAAATTTATCGATATATCGATATAATTACATAAGGATATTTTATCTTGAAACAAATTTCGTCATTATTTATTCAAAAATGTATCCAGTTGAGGCATTCCGGATACTTCATTTGAAAAATAAACTCAACTAAAGTCACGAAATAAAACTGGGAGGGGAGCATAGTGAACATAAATGAATACCTGAAAAACAGGAACATTAAAATATCAGATATAAGCAAGTCCTGCAATATACCTTATGCCACAATACACGGGGGATTCGACAATCCCGATTCCATAAAGACAGCCAATCTTAAGAAGATAGCAGATTTTTTGGAAATCGGCATGGATGAACTATATGATCTGTTGCAATCTGATGAGACCAGTCTTTTGACTGTATTACTGGACCAGAAGAGATCGAAGCTGAAGGGCAACATATATCACTTCACCCAGATAAAGTTTACTTACAACACAAACCATATTGAGGGAAGCAGGCTCTCTGAGGAAGAGACCAGGTTTATATTTGAAACAAATACACTGCTTAGTGAAGGGAGAATGGTTGAGAATATAGACGATATAATTGAGACGTCAAATCACTTCTATCTGTTTGATTTGATGCTTGAGGAAGTCAAGAAGCCGCTTACCGAGGATTTGATTAAGAGATATCATGGAATTCTAAAGAACGGCACTGCCGATGCAAGGAAGGAATGGTTCAATATAGGTGAATACAAGAAGTTGCCAAATGAAGTGGGCGGAAAGGAAACCGTAAAGCCAAAGGGAGTGCCCAAAGAGATGAAGAGACTACTTGACTGGTACAATGGACTTCCAGAGGTATATTTTGATGATATTCTAGAATTCCACTACAGGTTTGAGAGCATTCATCCTTTCCAGGACGGTAACGGACGCATAGGTCGTTTGATAATGTTCAGGGAATGCTTGAAGTATGATATCGTCCCATTCATCATTGAAGACGAGTTAAAGCTTTTCTATTACAGGGGTTTGTCCGAATATGAGAGTGAGAAGGGATATTTGAGGGATACCTGCCTGTCAATGCAGGATAGATATGAAGATACTATTAAGAGATTTCTTGGAGATTTGCTGGATTGTTAAGAAATAATTATAATTAAATATTATTAAAAACAGGGCTGTTCGGAAAATCCGGACAGCCTTAAAATATTTTAGGGAGAACGAATGCTGCTTTTTTCTTTCTCTGCATCATTATAGCTTCTACTATAACTGTCGCTCTTATTCTGTTGAACATGATGTTTGTTCAAAAAATACAAAAGGGATGGTTACTTTTGTGTTTTTTAGCTGTAATGAATGTAAATATTAAAATTCGAGGAGCCGCAGCCCTTCGAATTATATTTTACTTCATTTCTTTGAAGGTGTCTATATCGATGGTCTTGATGCTGCTGCCTGACATCTAATGTTGCTGCAATTACTGGTGTTCAGCTGATATATTATCAAAATGATTTTATAGATGATGTGTATTTGGTTATTACGAGAATGCACTATTTATGTAATTAAATATAAAAAACTTGACAGAGTCACAATCATGAGTTAAGATTGTAATATACAACAGTTGGAACATACAACAATTGAAATATTCAATGCGCATGCCTGTTTATGTGAAAATAATGATCTCTAAACAAATAGATTGATTGTAAGTTAATGCTTTAAAAGAACAATGATAGCTTTATGGAAAGGAGTGTTTGAAATCAAACCAATAATAGGTATAACTGCCAATTATGTATTGAATGATAAACCTGGTACAAGTGTTGGTGTAGGTGGAAACAATCAAAAGTGGCATATGTTGGCGGATGATTATGTAAAAGCAGTTGAGGATGCCGGGGGGATACCAATAATATTGCCTGTCTTGCAGGGTATTCAAAATGTTGATCTTCTTTTGAAAAATATTGACGGATTGGTCTTCTCGGGTGGTTGTGATGTTTCACCGGTACTGTGTGGAGAAGATTCACATAAGAAAATTGGAGAGCTTTGCTACTACAGAGATTTGCAGGAAATTGAGCTTGCAAGATATTTGATGGATGAAACTGATATTCCAATTCTTGGCATCTGCAGGGGAATGCAGTTGATGAATATTGCAAGGGGTGGAAACCTTATTCAGCACATAGATGAAGACAAGTATGGGAAACATTTTTTTGGTAATCAGAACATGTGCATGCCTGTTCACCTAGTTACAACAGTCAAGGGATCCAGAATACGTGAAATAGCTGGAGAGGAAATAAAAGTGAACTCATATCATCATCAAAGTGTAAATGAACTAGGTGGCGGATTCAGTGTTGTTGCACAGGATTCCAACGGAATCATTGAAGCCATTGAATTTGACAAAAGAAACGCATTCACATTGGCGGTACAATGGCATCCGGAAGGTATATATACAACAGTATCAGAGCACAGAAGTATATTTAGAACCCTTGTTGATGAAGCAAGAAAAAAAGGAGGAAAACAATGATTGATTCAAAGGAAATTGCTGCAATTGAAGAAGAGATGATTGAAAACTACAAAATTCTTCATAAAAACCCTGAGCTCGGCTTTGAGGAATATGAAACTTCAAAATTTATTCTGAAGAAATTATCGGAATACGGAATTGAAGGAAGGCAGATTGCTCATACAGGTGTTGTGGCTACAATTGAAGGTGATAAGCCGGGGAAAACAGTGGCTATCAGAGCGGATATGGATGCATTGGCATTGACTGAAGAAGCAAAGGTGGATTACAAGTCACAAAAGGATGGATTGATGCACGCTTGTGGCCACGATGCACATGTGGCTATGCTCCTTGGAGCGGCAAAATATCTGGCAAGGAACGGGGATAAGTTTTGCGGGAATGTGAGACTGATTTTCCAGCCGGCAGAAGAAGGAGCCAGACCAGATGCCTTTAAGGTGGCCATAGAGAATGGAGCCAGCGAGCTTGGAGGCGCGGCATCGATGATCAAACATGGCGCCCTCGAAGGAGTTGATGCATGTTTTGCCCTTCACGTCATGTCCAATATGGAAAAGGGAGTGTTTGGAATCAACAGAGGCCGTGCAATGGCATCAAGCGATGTGTTTGAGCTTGATATTCTAGGGAAAGGTGGCCATGGATCGGCACCTGACTCGGCGATTGATCCTGTGGGAGCATTGAGTGCAATACTGGCAGCCTTTAATCAATTTCCGTCAAGAGAGCTCTCGGCACTTAATACCTGTGTATTGTCGGTGGGTACAATAAATACAGATTCCTCATGGAATATCATTCCTGATAAGATCAAGGTTACTGGTGGTGTAAGAACCTTTGATAATGAGTTGAGGGAAGTGGTCTTCCAACGCCTTCCGGAAATTGCCGAAGGAATCTGCAAGGCTCACAGGTGCAAGGCTGAATTTAGCAGAATCAAAGGGTACAGTCCAACGATTAATGATGTGGAAATAGCGGAGAGAATGGTGGATGTTGCCGGCAGCTGTTTTGGTGAAGAAAACGTATACATTTCCGATGTGCCGCTTATGGGATCTGAAGACGTAGGATACTATTTTCAGGAAATCCCGGGAGCCCTGGGCTGGCTGGGAGTGAAAGAATCGAGCATAGAACCCGTAGTGGCGCACAATCCTCGATTCAGGATTGACCTGGGAGCCCTTAAAAGCGGAGTGGTGTTTCATGTAAACATGGCAATGAATTATTTGAACAACTGAATTTAAAATATATTAATTGAGGGAGAAAAATTTATGGATTTAATGACTATACTTAATAGCAGCCTCTTGTATATCTTAGTTGCTGTTTCACTATTAATCATTTTTGGTATTTGTGTGTTTTTCTATATCCGGGGGAGAAGAAGAGCCTTTGAACTTGGAGTTTCACCTGAGGTCTTTAAGTCGTCTATGAAGGGAGCTGCTATTTTTTCAATTGTGCCGTCAATTGCAATAATAATTGGATTGATTTCTTTGTCCCCCCTTTTAGGAGTACCATGGCCTTGGTTTAGACTGTCTGTTGTGGGATCTCTCGGATATGAATTGATGTCGGGTGACTTGGCAGCAAAAGGAGCAGGTTTTGAATCATTGTCGGCCTTCAGTTCCAGCAATGATATGGAATCACTGGGTGCAATAATGTTCGTTATGAGTATCTGCATTATGACAGGTATGGTGTGCAATGTATTGTTTCTTAAGAAGATTCATTCAAATGCAACCAGGATCGGATCAAAACAGAATCCTTTTACAGCTTTAGCGTTGAGTTGTCTCGTGATTGCCATGATGGCAGTAATGCTGCCAATGCAACTGGTAATTAGTCCAGCTCATGCATTGACGGCAGGAACCAGTGCAATAGTAACATATGTCCTCAGCTATGCGGCAAGGAAATACAATATTAAATGGCTGCCTGATTTTATCATGTCGTTTGCCCTTGTAATTGGAATGGTGTCAGGAGTGCTGTGGAGCAGCTTGCTCATATAATGAAAGAGAGGAATGTGATCATGAAAAGAAGAACATATTTAGAAGGAACGTATTTTTATGGTGTAATCGCTACACTGATTTCAATGATGCTAATGCTTGGAATACCGGCAATCATATGCTCAATCTACGATATATGGCCTACCTTTGCACAGGTATTTGCCGTGGCTGGTCCACTGCTGGCAATGTATGTGCCCTCGGTTGCGGCTGAAGTAGTAAGCTTCACTCCAATCACAGGTACTGCCGGATACATAGCATCAATTACAGGCAATGTAATGAATATTAAATTCCCATGTGCACTGAGTGCCATGGAAGCGACGGAAGCCACACCAAGTACTGAAAAAGGCGATGTTATCTCTATGTGCGCAATGTGCATATCTGGTATGGTTACGATGGTTGTTGTAGCTGTTGGAGTAGTTATGCTTGTTCCGTTGGCACCTGTTTTGACGACACCTTTCGTAACTACAGCCACAAACTATGTGATGCCTGCCCTGTTTGGCAGCATGGCCTTGACCGCTTTTTTAAGCAAGAACGCCGGAAACTATACTGTTAAAGGAAAGATAAAGATTGCAATACTCCCAATGATGGTTGTTCTGTTGGTTCATACTTTTATCATGAGCTTGTCAAGATATGTAGGATTTGTGATGCTTGTGATTATGCCTTTTACAGTTTTCTGTGCATACGTGATGTATAAAAAAGGTTGGGTAGAGGTAAAGGACAAAAATTCAAAGGGAAAATGTGTCAAGGCAAATTAAGAAGGCTTGAATGCTTTGGAAATGTGATGTTTTGGCTATGGTAATTGAAAGTATTGAGGCATTTAAGATTCTGATGCATAGGGCGTTTGGATGCAATGTCTTGTTGATGAAAGTGAGTGAGCAGGCTGGCGCTCACTTTTATTTTTAAAGTAAAAATTTATTGAAGGAGCTTGACTGCTTTATCAAAGCGTTAGTGCTTGAATCAATATGGATATGGGATTAATGCAAGGGTGGAATGGCAGTTCAGGAAAGGAAAAAGATATTTTATGGAATTAGCTAAAAGTAACAAAAATTACAAATATTACGGGTGGTATGTTGTGTTTCTGAATGCATTAATTGGATGTACTCTTTCAGCTGGATTTCCCCAGTCATCTATGACGATTCCGTTTTTATCTGATAGGATGAATGTTTCTCAGGAACTATTATTGACAGCTGATACGGTGAAAACAGCAGGCATTGTCATGGCAATGTTTTTATCAGGATTTGCTTATAGAAAATACGGGTCAGTCAAGACGTTCCTGTTCAGCATGTTGTCTGCCGTAGTTCCCCTGGTCGTCATTCCATACGTCAGATATATACCATTTCTGTTCATGTTGAAGTTCATACAAGGATTTTCGTCCATCATATACCCTGTATTTCTCATAATAATCATGGATTGGATTCCTGAAAATAGGATTGGTCTGTCAACTGCAGTTTTCAACGGTATTTTTTACGGAGGAGCTGGAATAGGAGCAACCTTTGCGGGATTCGTCATCAGCAGATTCGGCTGGGTTGAATCATATTTCACTTTGGCACTGGTTCAGGTTGCAGTGTCATCAATATGGCTTTTGACAGTTAGGGAAAGGGATGGGAAGATGCCAGCAAATCATGTGAGGAATCACCATGTTCCTTTGACAAAGCTCATGGCTAAGCCTGTTGTATGGTTGTTGGCTTTAGGTTTTTTGAGTACGACATGGTCGGTACAGGTGATTTCCGTGGATATGCCCTTGTTTGCTTCATATTTGGGTTTTGATGAAATGGAGACCGGAAAAATAATGTCTGCAGCAACCATGGGAATTTTTTTTGCCTGTGCGGTTTCAGGCAATATATCGGATATTGCTTCACGGAAAAGCGTAAGCAAACTTGATTCAAGAACAGCCGTCTTTTCAATAGGGTGTTTGATAGTGATTATTTCTGTTGCAGTGATTTTAATATCTAATCTCAATAACTTCCTTGTTTTTTACTTTGCAGTACTTCTATTCTCATTTGGCGCAGCCTGGGGATTGGGATCCTTCTACTCTATATTACCGGAGATATTTAATGAGGAAACCCTGCCGGTGGCAACTGGCTTCATTGGAGGGTGTGGTGATATAGGAATGGTTAGTGCACCGGTTATTGTAGGAGTATTATTTGGCGCTAAGGGGTTATGGAGCATGGCTTGGGGTATTTGTGCCTTGATCGGAGTGTTGAGCTTTTCAGCTTGCCTGATGATAATAAAATTAAGAAAATGGAGATAAGGAAATGAATATTAATAAAAAATTCAAGTACTATAGATGGCTTATATGGGGAATTCTCGTTTCAGCATATGTCATTTCACAATTTCATAGAAATGCCATAGGGGTGTTAAGAGAAGACCTGATGATTGAATTTGGACTTTCGAGTACCCTGTTTGCATCTTTGGCTGCAACATATTCCTATTCGTATATGATCATGCAGATACCTACAGGTTTGCTCGCAGACTCCCTGGGTGCAAAGAAGACCGTTACCATTGGCTCCATAGTTGCAGGAATAGGCTCATTTACCATGGGATTTGCACCGAACGTGGTTGTTCTGTTTATGGGAAGATTATTGGTTGGACTGGGAGTATCTGTTATATTTGTATGTATTTTGAAAACTCAGTCCCAATGGTTCAGCGCAAGTGAATTCGGAACTATGGCCGGGCTGACTCTTTTCATAGGAGGTTTGGGAGGAGTATTGGCTCAAACTCCCTTGACCGTGATGGTATCGATGTTTTCATGGAGGTTTTCTTTTGGAGTCATGGGTATTACAGGGTTGATTATCGCATTGTTATGTCACGTATTTGTCAGAAACAAACCTTCTGACATGGGGTTGCCTTCATTTGAGGCGCTCGAGGGAAACACTTCAAATGATTCAAATGTTGGAAAATCGTTTTTAATGAAAGGCCTGGCAGTAGTTTTGAGAAATCCAAATACATGGGCAGCTATCATCACGTTTTCAGGATTTACGGCAGCATTGAGTTCTTTCTCAGCAGTATGGGGGCGTTCATATATGGTTGACGTATATGGCATATCTAAAGTAGATGCTTCAAACTATATAATGATAGTAGTACTGGGACTTGCATTGGGAAGTGTAGCAATAGGGAAATTATCAGATACCATAAAAAAAGAGAAAACTACCTATGATAATTTTTGGATTAGTAAATATTGTTTGCTGGGGTATCATTGTGTTTGTCAACGGTGGCAAACCACCGATTGACATCATGGTGCCGTTGCTGTTCCTGCTTGGATTTTCATGCTCCATATTCGTACTTGGAATTGCATCTTCAAAGGAACTCAATCCACCTGAAACAGCAGGAGTTTCCACTTCCTGTGTAAACATAGGAGGATTTATCGGGCCATCTATCCTACCGCCAATGCTTGGGAAGGTGTTTGATGTGTATAGCAGTACCTTACCATCAGTAATGGTCTACCATATGGCATTTAAATACTGCTTAATTGCTACTTTAATTGGATTTGCTGCAATGCTTTTTATAAAGGAAACCAACTGCAGGAATGTCTATAGGCAAAATGATTCAGTAATCAGGAATGCTAGCGCAGCAAATAATTAGGGCTGAGCTCCGAGATACAGTATAAACTAAGAATCCAGTAAAATAATTGCTTTACTGGATTCTTCTGCATGCTATCCTATATTATCTTCCAAACGTTCCAGGAATGATTTGAACTGCTCTAATTCATTCTGATCAAAAATTTCTAGAGATTTTTCCCAGAATTCCATTTGAAGTCCTTCATTTTTCTCCAAGAGTTCCTTTCCATCTTCAGTAAGATAAAGTTTAAAGTTTCTTCTGTTTGATTCATCCACTATCCTATAAATCAAATTTCTGTCTTCCAGAATCCTCAGATTTTTTGATATGGCTCCTGTATCAATATACAGTGTATTGGATAAATCTTTTTGGTTTATGCCGCTGTTTCGATGTATTCCAATAATGAGGATTGACTGAGTGGAGGTGAGACCTATTGATTTTAGAAGTTTCTTAATAGGTTCACCTGATTTACGATAAATTAGAGATATATATTTGGCGCATAATTCTACATTGTTTTCAGACATTGCATTTTAGCCTCTTTCATAGATTGGTTTATTAGATATCATAACATATTTTATACAGATGCAAAACATATCTTTAGAATTTTACAATAAAAATAAAGCGGATATCTCCGAAATGGAATATCCGCTTTAAGACAATTACTTCATTTCCTCAAATGTGTCTATATTAAAGGTCCTTATATCGTCGTCAAGGATATAGTAGAGATAGTCGTCTATGTACAGCAGTCTCTTCACGTCCGATGCGTAGACACCTTCGCTGGAGATTTTTTCAAGAACTACAAGCTTGCCGTTTTCGTTGGCTTCCACCACCACTGCACCGTTGAAATATGAATATTCATACTTGTCCGTATAGGTGCTTAGGCGTGCATCGAATGCAAGCATGTCTTTTCCTGGATTCAGCATGAGTGCCTTGTGGTTGTTCAATACCTCTGCATAGCTTCCGCTGTCTCCAAGGATGAGGCTGTTTATTTCCTCTGGCCTTCCCTTATACGACACATCGAATATTGAAAGCTTGATTCCTCGCTGTCTTCCGGTATCTTCGTCAACATCCCTTCCTATTCCGAGAAGTGTGTTTTCTCCGATAGGATGCAGGTAGTTCGAGAATCCGGGAACCTTAAGCTCACCGGTGATTTCAGGATCTTTAGGGTTCGACAGGTCAATTACAAACAAGGGGTCAATCTGCCTGAATGTAACTATATATCCCTTGTCTCCCATGAATCTTGCTGAATAAAGTCTTTCGCCGGGGGCTATGTCTTCGATGGATCCTATTTCATTCATGTTCCTGTCAAGGATAAAGAGTGAGTTTGTGCTGCCGTTGTTCCATCCCGATGTCGCCACCCTGAGGTTATTCTTGTATTCATCCATTGAGAACTGGTTGAGGATTGTTCCTTCAATAAGCCCTCCTCCTGCAAATCCCACCTTCATTCCATCTACTGAAAATCTTGCAATATTCGTAATCTGTCCCCAGTTCCTGCTGTAGTCGGTGTTTGCAATATAGAGGTTGTCATTGCTCATGTATACTGTTCTTCCACTTCCAAGGAATGAATTGATTGAAGCAGGAGTTTCCTCGTCTTCAATGTCTATGGCTGCCACTATTAGGTAGTTGTTTTCGCTTCTCCTTGGACAGTACATCACCTTGTCATAGGAAATCTGTCGGAACTCCTCATCTACCGCACTGTCCTTGTACATAGGAAGGATGATGTCATCGTATCCGTAATATACATACTTGTTTACGATGAGATAGAGGGTGTCGTCCTTTTTCCTGCTCGAAAGCAGGGACCCTTCGAGATCCACTTCCTTCATGAGTTCAGCCTCTCCACTGTTCGATATTGAATACACTCCGCAATAGACGTAGGTGGTGTCCTGTCTGTAGGGCATAACCTCTATTGAAATCATGCCATCCGTTTCAGGTATTCCGACATCGGGAATGGGTTGTATCCAGTTGTTGAATCGGTTCCTGGTTCCCAGTACAACAAGCCTTCCCTCGCTTACATAAAGGTCCGAGAAGCTTGTATATTCTCCCGTATTTGAGTCCACTGTTGATTCTATTTCGTCGACGAGTACGGGGATGCCCTTTCTTGCATCATAGATCTTAACGGACTTTGAAGTCGCCACATATATGAATTTACCGTCGGTTTTTACAATATCTGATTCGTTTACACCCTCAACCTGTTCGTTGGTGGATGAATAATCACCCTCGGCGGAAGATTCAGCAGATGGTGCTTCTGCAGCTTCATTGGTTGATTTTTCAGAATCCGTAGCCTGTGTCGGCATATCGGAAACGCCTTCCTCCATAATCATGTCGTCCCTGTAATAGTATTCCTCCATGGTACCCAAAATAGACTTGAGTTCATCAAGTGAGGTGACCTGGAGAGCCTGGCCGATCTTGGCCTTTATTCCTTCGACTGTCTTTTCATCGAGGTCAATTTCTTCGTTACCTACTGTAATTACCCTATCGCTGTATCCAACGGTTTTTCCGAGAACCTTTTCGCAGATTACCCGAAGGGGAACCATTGTCCTGTCGTTCATTATGAGCGATTCAGTGTCGAAGACCACGGTGCCAAGACTTTTACCGTCGACTTCTATCCTGTAGTGGTTTTTGTCTATGGGGAAAATATAGTTCTTTCCGTCATAGGAGATTATAGCCTCCCGGTCCACGGCATTGTAGGATACCTCGCCCCCGAAATGTTCCGCCAGAGCCCGCAGTGGAATCAGCGTCCTGTCCTTGTGGATTACGGGGACCACATTCGGATTGTCCGGATCAAGTGATTTCATATCCTCGCCGTCCAGTATGAGAGGACTGCCCAGATGAAGCGCAATGGTGCCCGGTACAATCAGAGGATCTGCCTCTTCTCCCAGAGCAGGAACAATCATGGTGCTCATCAGCAATAGTACCAATACAGATAAAACAAGCCTTTTCATTGATTTCTCCTCCTGGTTTTAAGCAAAAGTGAAGTTGAGTTTATTCACGAAATAGAAAGTGTATAGACGATTCAACTGTACACTGAATATGGAGTGAATAAGAACGAAACTCGCTTTTGATTAAAACATCCATATTTTTTATAGCAAAACATAGTTGAGTTTATTTCCTCAAATAGAATATCCGGAATTCTTCAACTGGATACTCTATTTGGATAAATAACAATGAAACTTGTAAAGAAATAAAACATTCATATATATTATATCATAGTTTTATGCAAAAGCTTAAAGTTGAGTTGATTCTTGAAATAAGGAGCGTCTGGACGGTTCAACTGGACGCGGAATATTGAAAGAATCAGGACGAAACTAGATTTTGCATAAAACCACCTTTATGAAAACAAAAGCTTAAAGTTGAGTTGATTCTTGAAATAAGGAGCGTCTGGATGGGGTATATTAATTTAGACGAAGAAATGCATATTAAGTTCAAGGAATAATGAAAATATTATGATGTAATCTAGAAAATGCAACACTGATACTTTAACTACAGGATCTTGAAAATATTGATCTCGATATAATGAAGATTAATTATCAGAACTGTATAAAAAATGCTATTTTGATGGTATAATTAGAATATAATCACAGGTCGGCTCAGAGAAGCCGCTATCTGAAAATACTGACATAAAACCGGCCTAAAGGGCTGGTTTTTTTGCAGTTTACCAGTTATTGGATTACAGGGAGGCTGAAATGATCATACTGTCTATAATTGGATATATTCTTCTCCTTATCTTAGTTCTAATAGCATTTGTCATCCTCATACCCTACACCTATTATGCAGAGGCTGAAAGGTATGAAGGGGTAAAGGCAAGGGGGATTGTTTCCTGGCTCTTTGGAGGACTTAAGGTATTCATATTGAAGGAACAGGATGAGGAGATTAATGTCAGGATAAGGTTTTTGGGATTGGAAAAAAGCATGGACACTAAGAATGGTGATGACAAGGATAAGAAAAAAGATGACAAAGAATTGAAAAAGAAAGAAAAGGAGACCAAGAAGAAAAAATCAGTCAGATTAGAATATTTCAAGAAGGAATTGATAAAAAAGGTTTTGTCGGCAGTGAAAAAGCTGTTGAAACATCTTTGGCCCAATATGGTCACGATGAGGATAAAGGCAGGCTTTGACAATCCAATGTATACAGGGTACCTGTGCGCCTTGTACAGCCAGGACTATATGCTGCCGGAAAAATACGACATAAGACTGGAGCCGGTCTTTGACGAAGGCATATTGGAGGGGGAAGGATCCATTGAAGGGAGAATATGGCTTGCATACATTCTGGCAGTGGCGTTGGGCTTGGTGTTTACAAAACCCGTGAGGAAGATACTCTTTTCGAAGAAATGACATATGGTTGAATAAATTCATGCAATATGGAGTGTTCGGATGCTTAGTCTGAACACTGAATATTGAACGAATAAATAAAGAAGGAGGCATAAACAATGGCAGAATTCAATATCAAGGACAATGTAAACAATGTTTTCGAGAAGCTTCAAAGTTTCATGAAGACGGATACCGTTGTAGGCGAACCGGTTCAGATTGGCGAGGTTACAATCGTTCCATTCATCGAGATCAACTTCGGACTGGGAACAGGCGGAGGTGGCGGCACCGACAAGGAAGCCAAAGGAGAAGGTGGAGGACTTGGAAGCGGAGGCAAGATTTCCGTTTCATCGGTTCTGGTAATCAAGGGAGACCATGTTGAAATGATGCCTATCAAGAAATCGTCAAGTATCGACAAGCTTATCGAGATGGTTCCCGAAATCATGGAAAAGGTTGATTTGAAGAAGAAGGAAGAGGAAGCAGAAGAATAGACAATGGAATTAGACGGAGAAATCAATTCACATGTCAGGCTCCGCCGGTACCGATTTATTTCGGATGGCGGGGCTGTTTTTTGTTTAATTGAAAATTATAAGCTATGGTTATATTTGGAGGATATTATGGAAATTAAGAGATATGAAGGAACTGGAAGAATGAGCCGTGCCGTTGTACATGGGAATACAATATACCTTTGCGGACAGACCTGTGGAGATGTTGAAGACATAAAGGGGCAGACAAAGGTTGTACTTGAGAAGATTGAGAATCTTCTTAATGAATATGGATCGGACAAGAACCACATATTGTCAACTACAATCTACTTGAAGGACATGTCAATGTTTCAGGAAATGAACGAAGTATGGGACGCATGGGTGAATGAAGGCAATGAACCTGCAAGGGCATGCGTTGAGGCGAAAATGGCAAGGGAGTCACTTCTTGTGGAAATGACTGTAATTGCAGCGTTGAAGTAGCAGAAATCAAAAAAACAGTTGACAATCGCGTCAATAAGATTTAAGATAGTATGAAAATATAAAACTGTAACTTATCACGAGAGGTGGAGGGAATGGCCCTTAGAAACCTCGGCAACCTACGCATATGCGCAAGGTGCCAATTCCAACAGTGAAAACTGGAAGATAAGAAGATTATGGAATTTGAGCCGCTTCTTATTTAGGAGCGGCTTTTTGCATCTTAGTGAAGTAAGCTACAGTACAGGAGGATGAAATGAAAAACTACAAAATTGAAACTCAATGTGTACAGGGTACCTACAAGCCTGAGTCTGGAGACCCAAGAGTGCTTCCAATAGCTCAGAGCACAACTTATCGGTACTACGATTCAGACGATGTGGCAGACCTGTTTGACCTTAAGTCTGCCACACACATGTATTCAAGAATATCCAATCCTACAGTTGCAGAGCTTGAAAACAAGATGGCCCTTCTTGAAGGAGGAGTAGGTGCGGTTGCAGCTTCGTCGGGACAGGCAGCTTCAACCCTTGCTTTCCTGAACATCTGCCAGGCAGGAGACCACATAGTTGCATCTTCAACCATATATGGAGGAACATTCAACCTTTTTGCTGTAACCCTCAAGAAGATGGGCATAGAGGCGACATTCATAAATCCCGACTCCAGCTGTGATGAAATAGTGGCAGCTGCAAAGGAAAATACAAAGGCTCTTTTTGCCGAGACGATAGCAAATCCAGGCTTGAACATCCTCGACTTCGAAAAATTCAGCAAGGCGGCAAAGATTATGGATGTACCTTTCATAGTGGATAATACCCTTGCTACGCCGGTACTGTGCAGACCTTTGGAACACGGAGCGGACATAGTCATACATTCGACAACAAAATACACCGACGGACATGCTACCAGTGTCGGAGGAGTTGTAATAGACGGAGGAACATTCAACTGGGACAACGGCAAGTTCCCGGAGCTGGTCGAGCCCGATCCTAGCTATCACGGAATACAGTATGTGAAGGATTTTGGACCTGCAGCCTATATCACAAAGGCAAGGGTTCAGATGCTCAGGGACTATGGAATGACAATGAGTCCTTTCAATGCCTTCCTTTTCCACCTGGGTCTGGAAACACTCCATGTAAGAATGGAAAGACACTGTGAAAATGCACTTAAGCTTGCCAGGTTCCTCAAGGGACACGAAGGAGTGAGCTGGGTCAACTATCCACTTCTTGAAGATTGCGATTCATATGATCTTGCAAAGAAATACCTTCCAAAGGGAGCAAGCGGAATACTGACATTCGGAATAAAAGGAGGAAACCAGGCAGGCAAGGAACTTATCAAGCACATGGACCTCACAGCACTTGTTGTACACATTGGAGACCTTAGAACAAGCATACTCCACCCTGCAAGCACAACCCACAGACAACTTACGGAAGAACAGCAGATAGCAGCAGGAGTGCTTCCCGATCTTATCAGGGTGTCCATAGGAATCGAAAACATAGACGACATAATCGCAGATTTCGACAAGGCCATTAAAGCCGTAGCGAAGTAAGGAGGTTACTTTCATGCCCATTGTAATACCAAAAAAATTGCCGGCATATTATGTATTAAAGGAAGAGAACGTATTTGTAATGTATGATTCAAGAGCCTACAGCCAGGACATAAGGCCTCTTGAAATCGTGATAGTGAATCTGATGCCAACAAAGGTCGAGACTGAAACCCAGCTAATAAGGATGCTTGCCAATACGCCTCTCCAGGTCAATCTTCATCTTGTGAACATGAGCAGTCACGAATCGAAGAATACCAAGCAGGAGCATCTTACAACCTTTTATGAAACCTTTGACGATATCAAGCACAAGAAATTCGATGGAATGATAATAACAGGAGCACCGGTTGAAACACTTCCCTATGAAGAGGTCAACTACTGGGAGGAGCTGGTTGAAATCATGGAGTATTCGAAGTCCAATGTATTCAGCACCATTCATCTTTGCTGGGGAGCCCAGGCTGCTCTTTACTATCACTACGGTGTTCAGAGGACGATGCTTGACGAGAAGCTTTTCGGAGTGTTTCTCCATGATGTGGTTGATCCAAAGTCAAGGCTTATGAGGGGATTTGACGACAAGTTCTATGCACCCCATTCCAGGCACACCCAGATAGAAAGAAAGGAATTCGACAAGGTTCCAACCATAGAGATACTGGCTGAGTCGGAAGAGGCGGGAGTGCATATTTCAGCCCTCAAGAACAGAAGACAGATATTTGTTCAGGGACACGGGGAGTATGAGAAATACACCCTGAAGAAGGAATACGACAGGGACGTGGAAAAGGGAATGGACACTGCAGTTCCTGCAAACTACTTCGAGGACGACGATCCTGAAAAGGAAGTCATAATGAAGTGGAAGGGACCTGCCCATATGTTTTTCTCAAACTGGCTGAACTACTGCGTATATCAGGAAACACCTTTTGACATCAATGAAATCGGCCCATTTGACCTTGAAGATTCACCCGAATAGACAATTATTTATAAGATCAAACAATAAAAGAACAAGCACTGCATCGGTTTAAAAACCGGCGGGAAGCTTGTTCTTTTTTTACTAATTTTTAAGAAGTTAAATTTTTCTGCTGTCATAGGCCCAGTGAAGAAGAGCCTGACGTTGTTTTTTTCTGCAGTTCAAGTCCAGGGGAGTACAGTTTTTCCTGATGGCTCCTATGTGCCTGCGCATTGCCTTCCACCGCTTGATCTGTCGGGAATCCTCAAGGGGAATTCTTCTGCCGTAATAGTAACGGCAGTACCACTGAAACCAGCCCCTTGGATCCGCATGGTTTATCCACCCCTTGGCCCTCCAGGTTTCAAGAGGCAGGGAAGCATCCACGCCAAAGTAATTCAATGATATATCTTTTTTAAAGAAGGAAAGCTTGGCATTCTCAAACCATTCCTCCGGGAATTCATTTATGCAGTCGGTCATGTACTTGCCTCCAAAAACGCCCAGTTCAAGCATTTCCTTTGGAGTCAGTTCCGGCTTGAATTCTTCGTCAAAATCCTTGCCTGTTTCCTTGGTGAGGTAATAGTATCCTCTTTGCATTTTATCTTCTATGACTATTTTTTTCTTCATATTCATCACTTCTCCGTTAAAATAATTATATCATGAATCATGGTTATCGTGTGGTATAATCAAAGGGAAGAATGTATGCACAATATAGAGATGCTAATAGTCCAAATATTATTGTAGGGGTGATCTGATGACTGAAAAACCCGTTGTGCTCATAAGCAGATGCATAGAACATGACAACTGCAGATATGATGGCAGTCGCATAAGCAGTCCTTTCATAGACAAGCTTAAAAACCATGTTGAGTTTATAGACATATGTCCTGAAGTGGAAATAGGGCTTTCAATCCCCAGGGAGGCCATACGAATCATAAGAAAAGGTGGTGGAGAAAGGCTTGTATATTCAATGTCCGGTACAGATATTACAGATTCAATGAAGGACTTTTCCAAAGATTTCATAGAAGGCATAAAGGAAAAAGGAATCCATGGAATAGTAATGAAAAGCCGTTCTCCGTCCTGCGGAATAAAGGATGTAAAGATATATAGTGATTTGGGAAAGGCAAATACAATCCCTGAAAAGACCGATGGTTTTTTTGGAAGAGCAGTCAAGGAAAACTTCCCGTGCATTCCCACGGAAGACGAGGGCAGGCTTACCAATTACAATATCAGGGAGCATTTCCTCACCAGGCTTTATGCGAACCTGTATTTTGATGAAGTCATTGAAAGCAACAAGATGAGTGTACTGGTCGATTTTCACAGCAGAAACAAATACCTGCTCATGGCTTATCACCAGATGAATCAAAAAAAACTGGGCAGAATAGTCGCCAACCATGACAACCTTGATGTGGATGAAGTCATATGGGAATATGGAGTGATGCTCAATGAGGCGCTTAAAAAGCCTTTTAGACGGGGCACCAATATAAACATGCTGATGCATCTTCTGGGATATTTCAAAAAGGACCTTTCAAAAGAGGAGAAGGCATACTTTCTTGATATACTCCAGCAATACAGCATGAAAAAAATACCCTTCAGCCTGCCAATAGCGGTAATTCGTTCATGGGTTGTAAGGTTTGACGAGCCTTACTTGAAGAGACAGACCATTTTCAATCCCTATCCCCTGGATATTCTTGATGTTGCGGATTCGGGCAAAGGCATAGATTGAAATGTTCGAATATATAATAATTAATAAATTAACCTTTAAAAGTAAATGAATATTATGTTATAATTCTTGTATAGAAATATCCAGAGGACGGTTGCGAGAGATACCTTAGGTGGTAGCCGAAGGAGAAATGCGGACAGTTTAGCCCATTGGCCGTAGAAACTCTCAGGCAACAGGATCGCAATCTGATGGAACTCTGAAGAGACTGCTGGAGCAGCACCGAAGGGGAATATAAAACTCTCAGGTAAAGGAACAGAGGTTGTGAGGCAGATAATTGTCTTGCGACCTTTTTTTGTACCCTGGACCGACAAGACACAATAAGAGGAGATGGATGTAGTGGATAAACTGAAGAGAACACCCCTTTATGAGAGTCATCTGAAGCTCAAGGGCAGGATGGTGGAATTCGGCGGATGGGAGATGCCTGTCCAGTATTCAGGTCTTGTTGAAGAGCACAATGCCGTGAGGAACGGTGTTGGAATTTTTGATGTTTCCCATATGGGAGAGGTGGAAGTACGTGGCAAGGATGCGAAGAGGTTTGTGCAACATATAATCACAAATGACGTGGACAGAATCGGCAAAAATGAGATACAGTACGCCGTCATGTGTTATGAAAACGGCGGGGTGGTTGATGACACACTTGTCTACAAAAGGGATGAGGACAGCTATCTCATCATTATAAATGCAGGCAATATAGACAAGGATGTGGAATGGATGGAAAGGGCTATTTCGGAAATGGAATTCGAAGTGGAATTCAGCCATATTTCCCATGATACAGGTGAGATTGCACTTCAGGGACCTAAGGCGGAAGAACTTCTTCAGAAGTGCGTTGACTTTGACCTTTCAGCTCTCAAGTTTTTCAACTTTGCGGAAGATATAAATATTTTCGGCGTATCGTGTCTGGTGTCAAGGTCGGGATACACGGGAGAGGACGGATTTGAAATTTATGCTTCCTCCGGTGAAATTGAAAAAGTATGGAATGGTCTTCTTGATAAAGGAAGGGAATACAATATACATCCATGCGGGCTTGGAGCAAGGGATACCCTCAGGTTCGAGGCCAACCTGCCCCTTTACGGTCATGAATTGACAGAGGAAATTTCTCCTCTGGAAGCGGGGTACGGATTCTGCGTGAGGCTTGACAAGGAGGAGTTCATTGGCATGGAATCATTGAAGCTTCAGAGGGACCTGGGACTCAAGAGAAAGGTTGTTGGATTCGAGCTTGTTGACAGGGGAATAGCAAGAGCCGGTTATGAGGTTCTCGATGAAGAAGGAGAAATCATAGGTCATGTCACAACGGGATACAAGTCCCCTACAGTTGGAAAGTCAATAGGTCTTGCACTTGTTGATGCAGGGCATCTGTCAATTGGCAGTGGATTTTATATACAAATAAGAAAGAAAAGAGTCGGGGCAAAGGTGATATCGAGAAAATTCCTGACAAAAAATTATGCAAGGTAAATTTGAATAGAATCTATTAAATTAAATGAGGTTTTAATCAAAAGTGAGTTTCGTACTTATTCATTCGAGAAACAGTATCGCATTGAAGCATTGCGATACATTTTATCTCATGAATAAACTCAACTATGGCTTTGGCTTAAAACTAAATAAAAAACTAGGAGGATTTGATATGACAGTTAAAGAAGGTTTGTACTACACACAGACTCACGAGTGGGTGAGGGTTGAAGAGGAAGAGGCTTATGTTGGTCTCAGTGATTATGCGCAGCATGCTCTTGGAGACATAGTTTATGTCGAGCTTCCGGAAATCGGTGAAGAGTTTGGTGCGGCAGACAGCTTTGGTGCAATAGAATCCGTAAAGGCTGCCAGCGACATATATCTGCCCCTAAGCGGTGAGGTGATTGAAGTCAATGAAGAGCTTGAGGAGCAGCCAGAGCTCATCAACGAGGACGCCTATGAAAACTGGATAGCTAAGATTAAGGTAAACGATGCAACTGAAGTTGAAGAATTGATGAATCCGGAACAGTATGAAGAATATATCGAAGGACTTGAGGAGGCGGAAGAGGATGAATAAATACATACCTCTAACCCGTGAAGACAGGAAGGTCATGCTCGACAGGATCGGAGTGGAGAGTGTGGATGATCTGTTCGGTGACATACCCGAGGAATTGCAGCTCAAGGGTAGAATGAATATCAACGACTCCATGAGTGAAATGGAAGTAAGAAAGATCATGAGGGAACTGAGCACAAGGAACAAAAACCTCAATGACTATGTGAGCTTTCTGGGAGCAGGGTCCTACGACCATTATATCCCTTCGACTGTCAAACACATATACTCAAGGTCAGAGTTTTATACCTCATATACTCCCTATCAGCCTGAAATAAGCCAGGGAACTCTCCAGTATATATTCGAGTACCAGAGCATGATGGCGGAGCTTACGGGAATGGATGTTATTAATGCATCCATGTATGACGGAGCCACTGCAGCTGCAGAAGCGGCGATAATGGCTGTAAGGATAAAGAAGAAAAACAGGATAGCGGTATCCGCCACCATTCATCCAGAGACTATGAGGGTTCTTGAAACGTATTGCCATTTCAGGGAAATAGAGCTTGTAAAGATTCCGGAAAACAAGGGAAGAACATGCAGCGACAGCCTCGACTGCATAGATGGAGACACTTCTGCTGTAATAGTGCAGAATCCAAATTTCTATGGAATAATTGAAGACGTATCCGAAGTTGAAAAGAGGGTTCATGAAAACAAGGGTCTTTTAATAATGAGTGTGGATCCCATAAGCCTTGGACTTCTCAAGACACCAGGAGAATGGGGAGCGGACATAGTCGTAGGAGAGGGACAGAGTCTTGGAATGACCCAGAGTTTCGGAGGCCCCTACCTTGGATTCATAGGAACGACCACCAAGCTCATGAGGAAGCTTCCAGGAAGAATCTGCGGAATGACGGAAGATGTGGACGGAAAGCCCGGATACGTACTTACCCTTCAGGCAAGGGAACAGCATATAAGAAGGGAAAAGGCAACCTCCAACATCTGCTCCAACCAGAGCCTTTGTGCCCTTATGGCGGTGGCGTATCTGTCCACAATGGGCAAGGAAGGAATAAAAGAAGTTGCAGAACAGTCCATGACAAAGGCAGAATATGCAAAAAGGAAGCTTCTTGAAACCGGAAAATTCAACAAGGTTTATGAAGGACCGTTCTTCAAGGAATTTATGCTGGAATCGAAAATAGAACCTGAAAAGCTCAACGATATACTCTTTGAAAATGGAATGATAGGGCCTCTAAATATGAGCAGGCTAATGGATAACCATGATAACCATGTTCTATTTGCAGTGACCGAAAAGAGGACAAAAGAGGAAATAGACAGACTGGTTGAAATAATCGGGGAGGTGGAATGATGGGGAAATACATCAAACAGATAATAGACCTTTCCAAAAAGGGAAGAAAAGCATACTCACTACCTGAAAATGACGTGGAAATAGACATCACTGAAGAGATGCTTCCTGAAAACCTGAAAAGAAAAATTGAGCCTAGGCTTCCGGAAGTCTATGAAGTGGACGTTATAAGGCACTATACCAACCTTTCAAACAAGAATTTCGGAGTGGATACAGGATTTTATCCGCTGGGTTCATGTACAATGAAATACAATCCCAAGATCAATGAGGACATGGCTTCAATGGAAGGTTTTGTAGCACTTCATCCCTATCAGAATGAAAACCAGGTCCAGGGAGCTCTTGGGCTCATGCATGA
The DNA here is from genome assembly GCF_900142005.1 of Dethiosulfatibacter aminovorans DSM 17477. Taxonomy (GTDB): domain Bacteria; phylum Bacillota; class Clostridia; order Tissierellales; family Dethiosulfatibacteraceae; genus Dethiosulfatibacter; species Dethiosulfatibacter aminovorans. The sequence continues at coordinate 101,200 of NZ_FQZL01000007.1, read as the reverse complement.
CCTGGGAGAAAAGCTTTCTGAAATCACCGGCATGGCCGGATATACCCTTCAGCCTGCTGCAGGAGCACATGGCGAGCTTACAGGTCTCATGATAATTAAGAAATACCATGAGATGAGAGGGGATACAAAGAGGAAAAAGGTTATTGTCCCCGATTCGGCCCACGGTACCAACCCTGCAAGTGCAACATCTGTGGGATACGACATAGTGGAAATAAAGTCCGACAAGATGGGAGGCGTTGACCTTGAAGCACTGAAGGAGGCATTGGATGATGAAGTGGCGGGCCTGATGCTTACAAACCCTTCAACACTTGGACTTTTTGAAAAGAACATACTGGAAATATCCAGGCTTGTCCATGAGGCGGGAGGTCTTGTTTACTACGACGGAGCCAATATGAATGCAATCATGGGGAGGGCAAGGCCTGGAGACATGGGGTTTGACATAATCCATCTCAATCTCCACAAGACATTTTCAACTCCTCACGGTGGAGGAGGCCCCGGAGCAGGGCCTGTAGGTGTAAGGGAAGACCTTCTTGAATATCTTCCATACCCCGTAGTTGAAAAGAAAGAAGAAAGCTATATCCTGGACTATGAAAGGCCGAATTCCATAGGAAAGATAATGGGATTCTACGGACAGTTCGGTGTACTGGCAAGAGCCTATACCTACATACTTACCATGGGTGCCGAAGGACTGAAGCTGGCCAGTGAAACTGCGGTGCTGAACGCCAACTATCTCCAAAGCTGTCTCAAGGAACACTACAAGCTTCCCATAGATACCATATGCAAGCACGAATTTGTGCTGACTGGAAGGGACGGTCTGTCGGAGATAAGGACACTGGACATAGCAAAGAGGCTCCTGGACTACGGAGTTCATCCTCCTACCGTGTATTTCCCCCTCATAATAGATGAAGCCATAATGATAGAGCCTACGGAGACTGAAAGCCTTGAAACCCTTGACCATTTCGTTGAAATAATGATAAAGGTGAAGGAAGAGGGAGAAAAGGATCCTGAGATCCTTCACAATGCACCATACAATACCGAGGTGAGAAGACTAGACGAAGTAAAAGCAGCAAGAAAACCTGTACTCAGGTGGTAATAGATTCCTCCTAATGGAAAAGGGTGAGCCATGCAGTTTGCATGGCTCACCCTTTTTGAGAAATTACATTGAAATATGATGCTTACAATGGCAAATTGTTCTTATTGTGTCCCAAATATGCATTCAAATGTTAAGTTTCCATAATATGTCAATAAGTTAATTGACATTTTTGTTACATTTTAATAGAATTTTAGGTATCATCGTTAACTTACGAGTTTTTTGAATTCTGCAGCGCATTTGCGATGCAATTAACGCATATTCAAGAAGGGGTAATTATGAAGAAGCTCATAAACAGAAACTTTGCCCTGTATTCTCTGGGCAGACTTGTTTCTCTTCTGGGAAGCGGTATCCAGAATGTCGCCATTCCGCTTTACATATTGAGGACTACCGGTTCAGGCATGGCAATGGGAATATTTGCCTTTGTAGAGCTATTGCCTCAGTTGTTCCTGATGCCTGTGGGAGGCGTACTGGGAGACAATTACAACAGAAAAAGAATAATGGTATTGTCGGATGTTTTAAGTGGAATTATAGCTGTAATGCTTTTTTTGACTATGCGAGAAGGAAATATAGCCCTTCCGTTGCTCTTCGGCTGCCAGATTCTACTTTCAAGTGTCATGGCTGTTTTCGACACCACTACGGCTGCAATGTTGCCGGAGCTGGTTGGAGAAGACGAGCTTCTGAAGGGAAATTCCATAATTGGAAGCATAGACAGCATGACAAACATAGCAGGTCCCGTAATAGGAGCGGCGCTTTTTGGTATTTTTGGATTGAAGGTAATATTTATTATAAACGGAGTGTCATTCCTTCTGTCGGCAGCAAGTGAAACTCTGATTTCATACAAACCTGAAAAGATAACCCATGAAAATCTTACTGTTGCAAAATCAGTAAGGGACATAAAGGAAGGCTTTGATTTCCTCAAAAAGTCAAAGGGAATCGTATCGCTGATAATGTATGTTTCCGTTGCGAATTTCTTCGGAATAGCAAGTCTGGCTGTAATACTGCCATATATCTTTGTTGAGGGAATAGGCTTTACGGACAACCAGTTTGGAATTCTTCAGGCATCCATTATGGTTGGAATATTCACTGGAAACATGATACTGTCAATTATTGCACACAAGTGTTCCAAGGACAAGATAGTAATACTGGGACTTTCGGCCGAAGCTTTGATATTCTTCGTAATGGGAATATTCTTCTATCCGAGGGTGTTTGAAACTCTCGGCGGACCGGGGCTTAGGCTTATGGGACTTTTCATATTTTTCCTTGTGCTCTTCGGCATATCCAATGCCTTCTTGAGGACAAGTATATTCACCAACATACAGCTTATGATACCAAATGGACTGAGAGCCAGGGTTCTTGCGGCATACAGCTTCAGCATGCAGGTCATTTCGCCTATTGGAGTGTTTGCAGCAGGGGTGGCCCTTGACATGGTCGAATACTATCAGCTGTTCATGTTCTGTACAATAATGATAACCCTTGCTACGGCCGTGTTCTTCCTCAGGGCTCCCCGGGAATCTTTTGATCCGGGTACATTGAGAGTGGAGGAAAACGCATAAGGGAATTGATAATTCAATAGTGATTAAAGGGCTTCTGGTGCAATATCGGGAGCCTGTTTTGTTTATAAATAGTTATTCATAATTATTTCACTGGTTCTGATTAAAATATGAACTTTACTAAGAATTTGGGATATAGGGGGTGTTGTGATGAGAAAAAATTGGATAATAGCATTGACCATATTGATAATATGCCTGATTTCCATCCCTGCCTTTGGGAATGCGGCGTCTCCCTACGAGCGGCCGGACAGTAATGTTGTATTGTTTGACGATGATACGGGCATAGTTCTCCGGGAGGAATGGGTGAAATTCACCATAGACGAGAACAATTGGAATTCCCGGGTGGATGTTATATATGACATTGAGAACGAAGACAGGGATGATCACCATCTCGATATAATGTTTATTGCTCCCTATTTCGACTATGATACCGGGGAGGTATATGTAGATAGATTCGAGGCTGTAGTGGACGGGAATGAAATCACTGAATTTGAAATTAAGGAAGAAGATGATATTCCTGTAAACTGGAATGCAAGATATACCATGGAGATAATGGATCCAGTGGATGACAGGATGCTTGAAAGAAGACTCAGTGACGGTGGACCTGCCAGCAAGGGTGGGAAGGTCGAAGGAATACAATTCTCAATAGACATTGAGAAAGGCCAAAGGAAGACATTGGAAATTTCCTACAAGGCTGAAGAAGGATATTATTCTTTCGATGACGTCGTCAATGATGTATATACCCACCTATATTACTTGACGCCTGCCGAATTTTGGAATGGTGACCCTGTGGTGAATCTTGAGATAGAGTTTCCCAATGGAGGATATGAGGTTCATTCAAGCATAGACCTTGACCAGGTGTCGGATACCATCTACAGTGCCAGACTTGAAGGTCTTCCCGACGAAGAATGGACTTTCAGCTATGTGGATACTACAGGACTTTTTTATGGAACAAACAGAAGGAGCATTCATAATGTTATAACGTGGGGCATAATCACAGCTACTGTCCTGGCGGGAATATATGTCAGAAAGAGGAAAAAATGGAAGGGCAACCTGGTTCTCTTGTTGATCCTTCCTGAGCTGTTCCTCTTCCGTCCGGGCTACGGAATCCTGTATCTCGTGTATTTCCTTTTTGCACCTGTAACTGCCCTGGTACTCTTTATTATATTGGTTATGATGGCCCTAAGGCAATACAATAAGAGGAAGCGTGATCGACGATTATAACAATAAAAATTACAAAACGGAGAAAAACAGATGAGTGTGAGGTCGTGACCAATAGGTATCAACAATATCATTTGAGTTTAATCAAATTGTTGTACCGGTAGCTAAAACTCCAATTCTTCAGGGTGTTTTTGTGTCAAGGTCTTTCGACCTTAAATCATCAAGAAAGATATAATCGACGGAGCAGGGAATACTCATCTGTTTTTCGGAGTGTAACTGGTTGAAACCCTGTCAGATTACTAAGAAAATTGAACAAATAATGGCGAGGTCTCGAATGCGACTATTGCTGCCCTATATCTCAATAACCTTCCCCGTCGTTATCTGGAAATACCTGTCCGGAATCTCTTCCTTGAACTTGTATCCGGCCTTTTCTCCGTTGCAGTGGCAGACTCCGATTTTCTCTATATCGGAATTCTTGAAATATTGGACAGTCTTGTCTATGAAGGCAGATGATGCCACTCCCAGATGGGTGCCGCCAAATACTGCATAAATCTTTTCGTCGTAGAGTTTCTTGACCTTTTCTATTATAGATACCACTCCCGAGTGGGAGCATCCGATAAGCAGTACAAGACCCTTTTCGTACTTCATCACAAGAACAGACTCTCCGGGCATGAAGTCTTTCTTCTCGACTCCGTTTTCTTGACAGAAAAGTCCGCTGTCCTCCATCCTGTATTCGGGATGAAGGGAGAATCCACTTATTACATCAATATTTTCGGATATGGTTTCAATATCTTCCGAGAAAATCGTGTTTACATTCCTTTTTTCTAGATCTTCCCTGCCAAAGGGCATGCCGATATCAACCTTCTTTACGCCGTTGTATTTGTATCTTGGATAGAATACGGACGGGTTTATTATGAGCTTGAAGTCGTTGCCGAAGGTGTCTACATAGGGAATGACTCCTCCCGTGTGGTCGTAGTGGCCGTGGCTCAGCACCATATAGTCTGCATTCTTTATGTCCAGACCAAGCTTCTCAGCATTTTCAAGAAAGTTGTTACCGTCCTTTCCTGTATCGAATATTATCTTTTTGCCGTCATATTCCACAAAGAATGACAGTCCGTGTTCGCATTCAAGATTTGAATCTACAGGTTTTGAATTTTCAATTATTGTTGTGATTTTCATATTGGTCCCCTTGTGATTTTATTTCTCTGCAAATAGGTTAATTGAAATAGGCGGGTGTGTCAAGGGGTTTATGCCCAAAACCTTCGAAGAAAAATGCCTGGAATATCCAGGCATCGAGTAATATCTAATGGGTTACATATTCATAAAGGAGCTTGATTGTGTTTTCGAGTCCTTCCCAGTGTGTCCTTTCCATTCCGTGGGATGCATGTACTCCGGGACCGATCAGCGCTCCCCTTATATTGTTTCCCGAGCGAAGGGCTGCAGATACGTCCGAGCCGTAGTATGGATAGATGTCCACTGCATGGCTGATACCCTTCTTTTCTGCAAGGCCTATGAGCTTATTGGTCATGTCGAAGTCATAGGGACCGCTTGAATCCTTGACGCAGATGGAAACGTCATGTTCCGTACAGGTAAGGTCGTCGCCTATGCATCCCATGTCAACGGCAAGTAGTTCGTCGATGTCTTCGGGAAGATATGAAGCTCCGTGACCAACCTCCTCGAAGTTTGATATTACAATCTTCAGGTTGCATTCCGGAGTGATCTTTTCCCGGTAAATGATTTCTATGAGGCCCAGTATGCAGGAGGTGCCTCCCTTGTCATCTATGTATCTGGACTTGATGAAGCCTTTCTCAGTGACTACGGTCTTGGTGTCCACCGCTATGAAGTCTCCGGCACCTATTCCAAGGGCAAGAACATCTTCCTTGCTTTCTACCTTCTCATCAAGTCGTATTTCCATATTCTTTTCTATCCGTTCCTTTGTTTTAGCGTCGTCGAATACGTGGGCGGCAGGGGAGTTTGAAAGGATTGTTCCCGTATATATCTTTCCCTTTCTAGTTATTATCCTGCAGTATTCTCCGTCAAGTGTTGGAAGAAGATTTCCTCCGATTGAAGTGAATTTCAGATGTCCCTTCTTGGTTACAGACCTTACCATTGCTCCCAATGTATCCACGTGGGCTGAAAGTCCTATTGTATAATTTTTGTTTTTGCCTGGGATTGATATTATTCCTCCACCCTTTTTGTTGTATTGGAAGTCGTAAGCCATTTCATCGGACCACGATTTTATGAGTTCCATCACATTCTTGGTGTATCCGCTGGGACTGTCCGTGTTCAAAAGGGTCTGCAGCTTTTCAAGTACATATTCCCTGTTAATAGTGTAGTCCATTGGTTCCTCCTTGTATCTTGAAAATTATGATTCGGTTCTGTTGTCATCCATACAATGATATCATAAAATGCCTTTGATATCATCAGAAATGATTTTCGAAGTTACTCCAAATTTCATACATAAATAACTATCAATATATTATAATATAGATATGAGAACTTATGGTCCATCGGTGCTTGTCTCCAAAGGAACAGTACTTGAATGATGAATGGACGAAAGAATATTATGGGAGGCTGATATGGGAATTTTTGATTTCATTAAATCACAGTTTATAGAGGTAATAGAATGGACTGACATGGATCAGAACGAGCTTGTTTACAGATTTCCAGTAAAGGGGAAGGAAATAAAGATGGGAGCCCAGCTTACAGTAAGGGCGTCGCAGGTTGCCGTGTTTGTAAACGAGGGACAGATAGCGGATGTTTTCCAGCCCGGCAGGTATGCCCTGACGACTGAGAACATGCCTATACTTACAAAGCTTAAGGCATGGAAATACGGATTCAACTCACCTTTCAAGGCTGAGGTCTACTTTGTAAGCACCAGACAGTTCACAGGACAGAAATGGGGAACCACTAGACCTGTAATGATGAGGGACCAGGACTTCGGTCTTCTGAGACTCAGGGCCTACGGTATATTCTCATACAGGGTCAATGATGCGGAGACCTTCCTCAGGGAGCTTTTCGGAACAAGCGGTTCCTTCAAGACTTCGGATATAAAGGAGCAGTTGACGAGGATGGCGGTATCGTCGCTGTCGGACCTTCTGGCAGAATCACGGATACCCGCCCTTGATTTTTCCATGCACTATGACGAGCTTTCCATGGAGGGAAGACAGAAGCTTCAGTCGAAGTTCAACAGTTACGGCTTCAAGCTTGTTTCCTTCACAATAGAAAACATTTCATTGCCTGAGGATGTGGAGAAGGCAATGGACAAGAGGACATCTATGGGAGTAGTGGGGGACCTTAATGACTTCACCAAATACCAGACTGCAGAGGCCATAAGGGAGGCAGCCAACAACGAAGGAGGAGGCCTTGCAGGAGCCGGTGCAGGAATGGGTGCAGGAGCAGCCATGGCACACAGCATGATGAGTTCAATGAACAGTCAGCAAAGCAGCGGACAGCCACAGGCAGCAAAGGTGAAGTGTGCAAACTGCGGAGCAGCTGTGGATGAAAATGCGAATTTCTGCCCTTCCTGTGGAAACAGGATGAAGATTAATAAGACGGCCTGCATAGAATGTGGAACAATGATAGATGAAGGAACAAAATTCTGTCCCCAGTGCGGAGCAAGCCAAATTGAAAAGATAAAATGTTCAAACTGCGGAGCGGAGCTCAGGCAAGGAACAAAATTCTGTCCGGAATGCGGAACCAAGCAGGAGTAATACATAATATGGCATTTGGAATAAAAGATAAAAAACATGGAAAATACGATGAAAAGACTGAAAGCTGGGATAAGGAAGACCTTGAAGAGACCAGTGACATTCTGGAGGATGAAGACGACGGTGAAATCCATGAGGTGGGCACGGACAAGTTTCCCTGTCCCTCCTGCGGCGGAAACATGGAGTTTTCACCCGACGAGCAGAAGCTTCAATGTCCCTACTGCAAGACTGTCGTCGAAATAGAGAACGAGGAGACCGATGTAAGGGAATACAATCTGAGGGATGCAGAGGAAAAGGCGTCCCACAACTGGGGGGGAGACAAGGTTGTAATCAAATGTTCCAACTGCGGAGGAGCAACGGTTGTTGATTCATCCACAAAGGCAAGGTTCTGTTCTTTCTGCGGATCGTCCCATGTTGTGAAAACTGACGAAAGTGTAGGAATAAAGCCTGAAACAATGATTCCCTTCAAGGTCAACAGGGAAAAGGGGAAAAAGAAATTCAGGAGTTGGATAAATGGAAAGTTCTTTGCGCCTGGAGAATTGAAGAAGGACCAGACACTTGAAAGACTACAGGGAGTATACATTCCCTTCTTCACATATGACTCATCTTCAAACACCGCCTATACTGCAAAAAGGGGAACCCACTATTATACAACGCATACCAGGGTTGTGGATGGAAAGACGGTCACTGAAAGGGTAAGGCATACAAGATGGACAACGGTAAGAGGCATATATTCAAACTACTTTGACGATGTACTTGTAAACGTGTCGAGGCATATTGACGACGATCTAGTAAAAAGGATGGGAGGATACAACCTGAGGAGGCTCCTTCCCTACAAGGCTGAATACATGTCCGGATTCATAGCGGAGAAGTACAGCATATCCCTCAACGACGGATGGTACAAGGCAAAGATGGACATTGACCAAAGCATAGACCAGGGAATAAGAAGGCAAGTCGGCGGAGATGAATTCAGGCTTCTCAACAAGAGTACGGATTACGGTGAAATAAAGTACAAGCATGTGCTCCTGCCCATGTGGATGTCAGCCTACAAGTTCAAGGAAAAGACTTACAAGTTTCTTGTAAACGGCCAGACTGGCAATGTGAGCGGAGAATATCCGAAATCACCATTGAAGATTGCGGGAGTGATATTGACTTTTGTCTTGATAGGTCTTCTGGGATATCTTATATATACGTACAGGTAATAAAATGTTTATTGGATTTAAAAAGGTATGATGGGATTGTTTACGTTTTCCGCACAAAAACCGAAAATTGTATAATTATTTAAAAATACAAGGACTTTGTTAATTTTTAGATTAAAAAGAAAAAAGGGTGAATGCCTTATTAAAATAAGGGTTTGGGACATGAATCCACTCCTTTGCCAAATAAATTAAAAATATTGGACGAAAACATAATTTAATTAAGTTTCGGCGTTGAAAAATTTCGTTTAATAGGTTATAATGTCTATTAGAGGAGACATTATGGCTAAGATAATTATTATACCGGAAAACACAAAAACTAAATCATACAAAAAAATATATAAATATGCACTATCCCACAAACCCGACCATATATTCAAGGTTTGCGTCAACAGCGGAGTAAGACAGCTGAATGAAGTGGAGTGCAGCGGGTTTATGTTTGGAAATAGTGATAGTTGGATTATGAAGGCACTCAACAAGTTGACGGAAAAGGTTAACTTCGTGGAAGATGAAGTCATGTTCTTGTCTGAGGAAATTTATACCAACCAGCTGAAGGTTTGGTTTACAAACTATTCCGCACCTCTGGCCGGAATGTCCAAACAAGAGATAAACCGGACCATCAACAAGACCTTAATGAAGACAGCATAAAAAACAGTGTAGAAATCAGAGTTTCTACACTGTTTGTTTTTTGGAGAATTTTATTTGTACCAATAATCTAAACCACTGAAGGCTCAAGTATGAGATTGCCCTTTGCAAACCTGTCAATGCCAAGGAGACTTACATCTATGGTAGGTTCCGACTTGGTGATCATCTCTGCTATGACTATGCCTGTCAGAGGTCCGAACATGAAACCGTGGCCGCTGAATCCGATAGCCATGTAGAAATTGTCAAGGCCTTCGGCAGTGCCGTAAACCGGCTGCTTGTCAGGGGTCAGGTTGTAAAGTCCTGCCCATTGTCTTATTACCCGCAGGTTTCCAACTGGAGGAAGTATTGACGTGACAATCTTTGCCATTTCCTCGAGGAACTGCCAGCTTGAAGTTATCCTCAAATCCTTCGGTTCACTTGGATCGCCTCTTCCCATGATGAAGGGGCCTATTGGATTTTGCTGGCAGTATATGTTTTTAGAGAATGACATCACCATTGGTTCCTGAACATGTTCTATTGGTTCCGTTACAAGTATCTGATGCCTTTCCGAGTATATGGGGGTGGAGACTCCCACCATATCGCATACCACCTGGGAATATCCTCCTGCAGCATTCACAAGGGATCCGGCACTTATTGATCCCTTGTCCGTAATGACTTCGGTTACCTTGTTTCCTTCCCTTTTGATTCCGGTGACTTCCGTATAGGTCATGAACTCGACGCCAAGCCTTTTTGCCGCCTTGTAGTATGCGTCAGTAGTGAGGAATGGATCCAGAAAGCCGTCCTTTTGACAGAAGGCTGCTCCCAGCAGTTCATCCGTGTTTAGGTGAGGCACTATTTCCTTTGCCTCCTTTACTGAAACCATCCTTGAAGGTATGTCCAAGGAGTTTTGCAGTTTCACATTCTTCTGGAACTGGTCCATTTCCTTTTCAGTAGTTGCAAGAAGGAGGTAGCCTCCCTGATAGAAGGTTACATCCCTGTTGTATTCCAGTATATCGTTGGCGTGTTCATAAAAATCTATGCTTTGCTTGGCAAGCTTGCAGTTCATTTCGGTACCCCACTGCATTCTTACACCTGCTCCGCATCTTCCTGTGGAACCGCTTGATATGTAGGACTTGTCTATGACCACTATGTTTTTAACACCTTTTTTCGCAAGGTTGTAGGCTATGGAGCAGCCTGAAATCCCTGCTCCTATTATTACGACATCGGCTGTTCTAATCATCCCTTTTCGCCTCCTCTGCAATGAGGTCAAGCTTCACTCCAACGATTGGCGGCCTGTTTGTCTGGAACTGAAGCTCGGTAATGGGTTTTCCAGTGGCCCTTGACAGTTCTCTCAACACTATCTGTCCGCAGGTTTTTCCCTGACAGGGGCCCATGCCTATTCTGGTTATTCTCTTTATTTCTTCGAAGGTATGGTATCCTTCATCTATCAAATCTCTAAGTTCCTTCAAGGTTACATCTGAACATCTGCAAACAATTACATCTTCATTATTCATCCCTTAACCTCCACTTCAATGTTTCTGAATTTGTACAAAAGGTCCCTCGGCACTTCAAGGGTCACAACCAGTGTCCTGTCAAGAGACTTGGATTCAAGTACCTTCACCACCCTTACATCGCAAAGATAGTTACCTTCCCTGTCAAGTCCTCTCACCATCTGATCCTTTTGGGGAACAGGCAGCATTTCATAGGGGATGCTCATATGAATGTATTCCTCGGATTTGGATCCGTCAACCAGCATAATGGCAAGTCCCGGGCATTTTCCAAGGCATACTCCGCACCCGATGCATTTTTCCGGTGACACTTCAGGCAGATTGTTGATGTTATCACCCATGTCTATGGCATGGAAGCGGCATGACGTCACGCAGGGGTTGCAGGGAATCTCCTGGAAGCATTCAATGACTGCAACAGGTCCCTTGTTTATGGTCTCCATTGAAGGAAAGGCCTTCATGATTTGCTCTTCGGTTGCAACTCCGTTGGTTTCAAGCATTGTCGCGCCTCCTTTCGATTTGCTCCACTCCGTCCCTTATATGCTTGCCGACAGGGCCGGACCTCAGGCTGTCAAGCTGGCCTTTGTAGTCCCTTAAAAGTTCATCATTGTTTTTGTGGATATATCCAAGTTTATTGGCTGCATGCAGTCCAGCCAGGTATCCTTCAACCATGGCGGAGCTGGCCTCCTCTATTCCGCTGCTGTCTCCTGCAGTAAATATATTTTCCACCGTGGTTTCATAGTTGTCGTATCTTACTGGAACAAATCCGCTGAGGTTGGGAATGTACTTCATCTCGCAACCAGCCATGGAAAGAAGCTCATTAAGAGGTGAAAGTCCGACGGATATGCACATAACATCAACATCAAGCTCCATTTCAGTTCCGTCTATGGGATTCCATTTGTCGTCAAGCTGGCAGATAACAGCCTTTTCAAGGAAGGTGTCTCCAATAGCCTTGATTACCGTATGTCTTGTCATGATGGGTATGCCCATTCTCCGTATTTTCGAGGCGTGTACATGATATCCTCCGATTTTGGGAGCTGCATCTATTATGGCTTCAACCTTTACACCTGCCTGCATGAGCTGGTAGCTCACTATGAGGCCTATGTTTCCCGCACCTACCATAAGAACTTTGCTGCCGGGTCTTACTCCGTAGACGTTCATAAGAGTCTGGACCGCACCTGCACCGTATATCCCGGGAAGGTCGTTTTTCTCGAAGGCAAGGAATTTTTCCGATGCCCCTGTGGCCACTATTACAGCTTTAGGCTTTATCTTGTAGTATCTTGATTCGTCCTCCAGGAGTGTTATCATTCCGTCTTCATATAGACCAACTACATTTGTGTTTCTAATAATTTCAATATTATTCCTGAATTTTTCCATATTCCCGAACAATATTTCGGGAATGTCTATGCCCCTGGTGGAGGCATACTGCTTTTCCGATCCAAAAAACATGTGGGTCTGTTTTACAAGCTGTCCGCCCAGGTTGTCGTTCCGCTCAATTACTGTTACCTTTGCTCCCGCTGAAGCAGCGCTGATAGCCGCACATAGTCCGGCAGGGCCTCCTCCTACAATTGCAATATCAGTAGTTTTCATTCCAGTCCTCCTTTGCCCTTCTGCGTCTCTACTGTCATTCCCTCTTCCAGCAGAGTTACGCAGGTCTTAACATTGGACTTTCCGTTTACTACCATCAGACAGGAGGAACAGTTGCCTATGGCACAGTAAAATCCTCTGGGCCTTTGCTTGAACAGGCTTTCTCCCAGAACCTTTACGCCTGCTGCATGAAGGGCCGCCGCTACAGTTTCACCTTCATAACCTTCCATTTCCCTGCCGTCGAATGTGAATTTCAGTTTCTTACCTCTTTCAAATTTCAAAATGGGATGTTCATTTATTCTCATGACTGCCTCCATAGTGATATATTTGTGAGTATGATTCCTGCATCTGTTACTTTAAGTATAGCAGATAGGCGTTCCTTGTTCAATGTATGGGGATGGATCGATTAACAAGTGAAACCTAAGTGTTTTGCACCGTTCCACAATTATGTATAACAGCTCCCTACCCCGTTGCTATATCTTCTAGACGCTAGAGAAATGAAGAAGTACAACGCAAATACCTTGAAACCTTGGAGTTTTAGCTACCGGTACAACAATTTGATTATGATTTAATGTTATTGTTGATACCTATTGGTCGAGACCTCGCTGATATTCATAATTGCTTCACTGGTTTACTTATGGTATAATTTACTAAATTAGTAAATTACTAAAACTTTCTAGACTAAAAATGGAGGAAGAAAAATGAAAATACCAACTAAACTGAAGCACAAGCCTGTAATAGTTTCACCGGAATATGACAAAATAGATGGAAGAATAGAAAAATCCGATGCCAAGGGGTTGTCAATAGGTTTGGCACAGTGGAATGACAGGGGAAAGGTGGATGTATCCGCCAAGATCTGGAGATACACGGGGGAGAAGTGGTCTCGCCAGTCAGAAGAGATGCCCCTTCACAGAATCATAGACCTTGCCATACTCATATGCAGGACAAAGCAGCACTTCAAGGATGCATACAAATATGAGAAGCTTTATGATGAAGAAAACACAATGCTCGACAGGATTCCCATACAGGGCGGGGCAATGAACGTGGAAATATGCACAGACAATGAGATGATAGACGAGGACATCAAGCTTGTCAATGACGTACTTGCAAAGGATGACGAGATGCTCAGCGAGAGGCTTGCGAGGCTGGCGGGTATTCTCAGGGAGATGGGATACTAAGAAAGTAAAAAAACTTTCCTGATTCACCATTCCACAATTATGTTTAACAGCTCCCTACTCCGTCGTCTATATCTTTCTAGACTCTATAGGGAGGAAGAAGTCCAACGCAAACACCTTGAAACCTTGGTGTTTTAGCTACCGGTACAACAATTTGATTATGATTTAATGTTATTGTTGATACCTATTGGTCGAGACCTCGCTGTTATACATAATTGCTTCATTGGTGTGGCTAATACTGTAAACTATTCAATTCGAATTAAGTATTTATTATTTTCAGTTTTTTTATCCGGTACTGGAGGGTCTGCCTGGGTACGTCAAGTATCTCGGCGGACCTTGTTATATTGTTGTCCGTCTTTTTGAGGGCAAGTTCGATCATCTTCTTTTCCGTATCCTCAAGGGTCTTCTTGAGTGAGCCTATCTCCTCTATTCTGATATAATCTTCGGAGTCTTTTATGTGCCTGAACTGGTAGGGAAGGTGCTCCTCCCTTATTAGGTCTATGTCATAGATGCTTGCAATTCCCTCTATTGCATGCTCAAGCTCCCTAACGTTTCCGGGCCAGTCGTAGTGCATGAAGATTTCCATCACTTCGTCGGAAAGTCCTGTTATATACTTGTTCATCTCCTTGTTGTACTTGTCTATGAAATATTCGACCAGAAGGGGTATATCGCTGCTCCTGTCCTTAAGCTCCGGTACGATGAGGGTGATTACGTTTAGCCTGTAGAACAGGTCCTTTCTCATCTTTCCCGAGTTGAGAATGTCCTCTATGTCTTCGTTGAAGGCTGCAATTATCCTGACGTTCACATCTATGGTGCTTGTCGCTCCCACCCTTCTGATATTGTTGTTTTGAATGGCTCTGAGGAGTTTGGCCTGAAGTTCCAGGGGCATGGAGTTTATCTCATCCAGGAACAGGGTGCCGCCGTCTGCCATTTCAAAAAGTCCAGGCCTGTTTTCCGCTCCCGTGAAGCTTCCCCTTACAGATCCGAAAAGCATGCTTTCCAGAAGGTTTGCAGGAAGGGCGGCGCAGTTTTGTGCTATGAAAGGCTTTTTCTTTCTCCTGCTGGCATAGTGTATGGCCTGGACGAAAAGTTCCTTTCCTGTTCCGGTCTTTCCTCCTATGAGTACAGGGGAATCGGACTGTGATGCCTTGAATGCCAGGTTCTTAAGCTTAAGCATCTCCTTTGACTGGCCTATGATGTCCACCAGTGTATATTTTTCGCTGTGTCGAATGTTCCTCTTTTCCTTCCTGGGCTTGTACAGCTCGCTTTGGAGGTCTGCAATCTTCTCGGACATCTCCTTCATCTGGGTTATATTCTTTGACACCTCTATTGCACCGATAATCCTATTGTTATGTTTTATGGGAAATGAGGAGTTCATTGTTGTAATCTTGTCTCCCTTGTAGTTTATAAAATCCTGCTGTTCATTGTAGATTGCCTTCATAGTTTCCATGGACTTGATGAGCGTGCTTGTCTCGTTGGACAGGGATGGATAGATTTCTAGAAAATGCCTTCCTATGGCTGTCTGACCCTCGATACCGTCCACGACCCTTGCTGCCTTGTTGTAGTATACTATTTTTCCGTGCTCGTCTATGACCTGTATCCCTTCGTCTATATAGTCCAGAATCTCTATAACGGACTCGTAATATTTATTTTCCATTTTCTCTCCTAGTGTTATATCGCAACTATAGTTGAGTTGAATCAGGTGTTATTTGAAATACAGACGATTTAACTGTATATCAAATGGTACATGATTCAGTACGAAACTTGTTGAGATATAACGCTTCCTTAATGCGTTCTTGCATCTCAACTTTAGTTGAGAAATAACGCTTCATTAATATTCTTTTTATTGTAGTTTTGTGTTATATCGCAACTATAGTTGAGTTGAATCTTGCGTCCCAATGATCGCCCAAAATTCGGCGCATGATGTTGAAAATTGAGCAGTAGATTTTACTGCCCTGTTTTCGTATCTATTCTTGCCGAATCGTGTTAATTTGTTATGCGTATATTCAGCTTGTTCCTTGATTCCTCTTCGCCTCCGAAGGTCATGCTGTACTCCAGATGTATCTCCCCGGTACCGTCTTCCTTGATATTGCAGTTCACTATTGAAGTTCTCAGCAACAGCTCAAAACTGCCGTATTCAGTCATATATTGGCTTCTATTACTTTTTCCTTCCACAAAATCCATGGAGGCGGAATTTGCATCTCCAGACCTTCTGAGTACGATTTTCTTCTTGCCGTCTGTTATGAGGGTAGTTGTGCAGCCTTCCATACCGGAAATCGCCGATTCGTTGTAAGTGTAGTAGTATTCATCTCCGGTGAATTCGAAAACACCGTCCGTCGTAAGTTCCGTAACATGTGGCTTGCTGTTTCCGGTGCTTTGGGCTCCGCTTATTTTCATTTTTACTTTATTCATTATCATTTCCTTTTGAAATATTTGTTCCAGTCTAAGAAAATCAAAAATGCGTAATCCCCTGAAGCATTGGTATTACGCGGTTAAGGATACTTTCTAAGACCTCTTGAAAAATGCTTAAGCATTTTACGCAGCGTAGCTACTATCTTGAATTATATCATATATTTACCATATTTCAACATTAAATATGAAATAAATGCCTAAAAATGGGCGGCTTGTGCCTGTAATTCGGCGAAAACTTGCAATCAAACCATGAAAAGGTTTGCCGATAAATGCAAAAACGTCCATTTTTCAACGTTTTTGTTTTTGTGAAAAACTGGCACGCTAATTGCATTACTTATGAATAAAGAGATGAGTACTAAACTCACATATAAAATTGGTTAATAGCCATACGAAACAACCAGAAGAGTTGGTATATTTTAAAGGGAAACTAAAGGAGGAAGTTATGAGCAAGAAGCTGAATCTTGAAAAGTCATTGAAACTTTTCGAAGAAGGTAAGAAATTATCGCCGGGCGGAGTCATGGGAATCAGAAGACCGTACAATTTCGTTGAAGGGGAGTATCCCATATATATAGAAAGAGGATACGGCGGACACATAGTTGATGTTGACGGAAACGACTACATAGACATGCTTTGTGCCTACGGACCAATAATACTCGGCTATGATGAGAAGGAAATAAACGAGGCAGCCATCAAGCAGATGGAAAAAGGCTTTTGCTTCAGTCTTGTACAGGAAATTCAGAATGAGCTTCAGAAGAAGCTTATAGAGCTTATACCAAGTGCCGAAATGGTGGTTCTTGCCAAGACGGGCTCCGACGTTACTGGAATAGCAACCAGGATAGCAAGGGGACATTCGGGAAAGGACATAATACTTAGATGCGGCTACCACGGATGGCACGACTGGTGTGTTGAAAATCCCGGCGGAGTGCCAAAGGCAGTGAAGGAACTGACAAAGGAATTCCACTACGGAGACCTTGAAGAACTTGAGAAGCTATTGGAGGAAAACAAGGACAACACCGCCTGTATTATAATCACTCCTGTTGGACATCCCGGAGCGGCACCGATAATCCCGCCGCCGGACGGATATCTACAGGGGGTAAGGGACCTTGCAGACAAATATAACGTAATACTTATATTCGATGAAATAAGGACCGGATTCAGAGTGGCGATGGGCGGAGCTCAGGAAAGATACGGAGTGATTCCCGACATGTCAGTATTCGGCAAGGCCCTTGCAAACGGATATCCAATAAGCGCA
Source organism: Dethiosulfatibacter aminovorans DSM 17477 (assembly GCF_900142005.1). GTDB lineage: Bacteria > Bacillota > Clostridia > Tissierellales > Dethiosulfatibacteraceae > Dethiosulfatibacter > Dethiosulfatibacter aminovorans. The sequence continues at coordinate 83,935 of NZ_FQZL01000007.1, read as the reverse complement.
TGTGTAGGAAAAGCGGAAATCATGAAGACAATGGAAAAGGATGTATTCATATCATCCACATTCTTCCCCAACAGCCTTGAAATGGCAGCGGCCCTCAAGTGTCTGGAGATCCTCGAAAGAGAAAAGGTTACAGATGTAATGTGGGAAAGGGGAACATGGTACCTGGAAGAGCTCCACAAGATCATGGATGAGCTTGGAGCACCGGTGACGGTGTCGGGAATACCGCCAATGCCCTATGTGACATTTGACAAGGTGGACGACCACTACAAGGAAAGAAGGACCATGTTCTACACGGAAACAATAAGAAGAGGGCTCTTCATTCAGCCCTACCACCACTGGTACATAGCACACAGACATACTGACGAGGACCTTAAGTCATCCCTTAAGTCCATAAGGGAAGCGATGGAAACAACCCTGGCTAAATATCCAGTAAAAATAAAACTGGAGAAATAAATAAAATATAAAAAATTTGGAGGCGTAAAATTATGAAGGCAGTAACATTGAAAAAAGGAAACCCATACGGAACACACAGAGTAATCGAACCTAAGGGAGTATTGCCGCAACCGGCACTCAAGATCGACAACACCATGGAAATTTACGACAATGAAATACTAATAGATGTACAGACTCTTAACGTTGACTCTGCAAGCTTCACACAGATCAAGGACCAGGCGGAAGGCGACGTTGAAAAGATCAAGGAAATAATGATGGGAATCGTTGCTGAAAGAGGAAAGCATCAAAACCCTGTTACAGGATCAGGCGGAATGCTTATAGGAACAGTAAAGGAAATCGGACCTGCAATGGAAGGAAAGACAGACCTTCAGGTTGGGGACAAGATAGCTACCCTTGTATCGCTTTCACTCACTCCCCTTGTAATCGAAGAGATACTTGAAGTAAGGGACAACATAGACCAGGTAGACATCAAGGGACAGGCAATATTGTTTGAAAGCGGAATCTACGCAAAAATACCTACAGACCTTCCTGAGAACCTTGCACTTTCAGTACTTGACGTTGCCGGTGCACCTGCACAGACTGCAAAGCTTGTAAAGCCTGGAGATACCGTGCTTGTAGTTGGAGGAGCAGGAAAATCAGGAATGCTTTGCCTCTACGAAGCAAAGAAGAGAGCAGGAGTTGCAGGAAAGGTTATCTGCATGGCTCACAGAAGCGACTCTCTTGAAAAGGTTAAGAAGCTTGGACTTGCAGACGAGTACATCGTAGGAGATGCAACTGATGCAGTTGGCGTATACAACGAAATAGTTGAGCTTACAGACGGAGAACTTTGCGATGTTGTAATCAACTGCGTAAGCAGACCGAACTGCGAGATGTCAAGCATCCTTTCATGCAAGGACGACGGAACAGTTTACTTCTTCTCAATGGCTACCTCATTCACAAAGGCGGCTCTCGGTGCAGAAGGTGTGGGAAAAGACGTAAACATGATAATAGGAAACGGATACACCAAGAATCACGCTGCAGTTTCTCTTGAGATAATGAGAGAAAGCGAAGGCCTTAGAGAACTTTACAAGAAAATCTACGCATAATCAGGCGACATGGAATAAAAATCATATCTGAGAGCTGGAGATTCTCCGGTTCTCGGAATGTTTAATTTAGAGAAGTCGCAGCGCAGGATACTTAAAATATAAAGGAGAAAAAAATGGCATATTTTAATAAGATAGATTTATGGAAAGATGTAACACAGGCAGAATGGGACGATTGGAAATGGCAGGTGAAAAACAGGATTACAGATGTTGAAACCTTGAAGAAGGTAATAAACATCACCTCACAGGAAGAGGACGACATCAATGCGGTATTGGAGAAGTTCAGAATGGGAATAACTCCATACTATGCTGCACACATGGACAAGGACGACCACAGATGTCCAATCAGGATGCAGGCCGTTCCTACAATAGCTGAAACATTCATCAGCAAGTCCGACATGGTTGACCCTTTGCACGAAGACGGTGATTCTCCGGTTCCGGGACTTACACACAGATATCCGGACAGAGTGCTCCTTCTCTTGACAGACCAGTGTTCAATGTACTGCAGGCACTGTACAAGAAGAAGATTTGCAGGCCAGGCAGACCATGCAATGCCAATGGAAAGAATTGAAAAGGCAATAGACTATATCAGGGAAACACCACAGGTAAGGGACATAGTTCTTTCAGGCGGAGATGCACTGCTTATATCCGACGAGAAGCTCGAGTACATCATCAAGAAGCTCAGGGAAATACCACATGTTGAAATCATAAGGCTTGGAACAAGAACTCCGGTTGTTATGCCTCAAAGAATCACAGATGACCTTTGCAACATGCTTAAGAAGTATCATCCGATCTGGCTGAACACCCACTACAACCATCCAAAGGAAATAACTCCTGAATCAAAGGAAGCAATCAGAAAGCTTGCCGATGCGGGAATACCTCTAGGAAACCAGTCGGTACTTCTAAGGGGAGTAAACGACTGCGTATTCGTAATGAAGGACCTGGTTCACGAGCTTGTTAAAATCAGAGTAAGACCATACTATATCTACCAGTGTGACCTTTCCCTTGGAATATCGCACTTCAGGACTACAGTTGGAAAGGGTATAGAGATAATCGAGGGACTGAGAGGACATACTTCAGGATTTGCAGTGCCTACATTCGTTGTTGACGCACCGGGCGGCGGCGGAAAGATTCCTGTAATGCCTGACTACGTGATGTCGAGAACAACCCACAAGCTGGTGCTAAGAAACTATGAAGGCGTTATAACAACATATACAGAGCCTGCAGAGATGGAAGAACTTGAATGCCAGTGCGATGTATGCCAGGGCAGGAAAACCAGCCACCTTACAGGAGTAGCATCACTGCTTGCAGGTGAAATGCTTAACCTCGAACCAACAAATCTTGAGAGAAGGAACAGGACGGAGAAACTCCATAAGAAGTCCGAAGAGAAGGAACTTGCCAAGCACTAAAATTCAAGTAGGAGGCTGACTATGAGACTGATACACAATCTGAATGAAAAATACACCTCGGTTTCCATCATCGGACTTGCAAAGAATGCAGGTAAGACGGTTACCATGAACTATCTCATAGAGGAAGCCTATGAAGCGGACATTTTACTGGGACTTACCTCCACCGGAAGAGACGGAGAACGGACTGACCTTGTTACGGACACTGACAAGCCTGAGATCTTCGTCTCGGAAGGCACCATCATCGCCACTGCAAAATCAACCCTTGAAATGGGCGATGCAGGACTTGAAATTCTTGAAAGCACGGAATTCACAAGTCCCATGGGCAATATCATAATCTGCAGGGTGAAGGAAGAAGGATGCGTCCAGATAGCAGGTCCGGTGAATTCAAGGGACATGATGAAGGTGAAGGACAGGATGCTGGATTACGGCGCCCAACTTGTACTCATAGACGGAGCAATAGACAGAAAGGCTGTCTCGTCGCCGCTCATTACGGATTCATGCATAGTGTCCACGGGAGCTGTAATAAGCAGGGACATCAAAAAGGTTGTTCTGGAAACAGCATATTTCGTGGAAATCTATTCCCTCCCCAAGGTTGAAGATGAAAGACTCGAGGAACTCAGGGAAAGTTTGGACAGGACATGCATTATAGACAGGGACTACAAGATAGTCTATCCTGAGATCAAGACTGGACTGGGTAGAGGAAAGACGCTGACAACCTATGTGGATGACGATACAAGATACATTTATATAGCGGGAGCGGCAACAAGTTCCATGCTAAGGGACCTGACAAACGGGAATAGGAATTATGAAATAATCATAGAAGACGGAACCAAGGTGTTCTCCGACCGATTCAGCTGGAACGAATTGAGGAGGAAGGGCCTGAGGGTCAAGGTTCTAAACAGCATAAACATAGAAGCTGTAACAGTCAATCCTCTTTCTCCCTACGGATACAGCTTCGACAGCAGCGAACTTACTGAAAGAATAAGTGGATGCCTTAAGGAGATCAAGGTATTTGATGTATTGGCTTTATGAAAAAAGGGGGCGAATGAATGAACTTGCTTGCTGACAAAAAGGTTTATGAAATTCTGAATATGGAGGTTCTCCTGGACAAGATCAATCCCCTTTCACCTTATGGTATGAAGGAAAAAAGGGAGATGAGGTCATACAGACCTGGAGACGAAGAAGCCCTTGAAAGGGAATACGACCTCATGGACTATCTTGAAGTGCATTATACAAGCAAGAAGCTCTTTTCGGTTCTGACCCATGCCAAGGATATTTCCGAATCCATTTACAGGGCTGAGAAGGGAGAGGTTCTGACAACAGTTGAACTTTTCGAGGTGAAAAACTTTTCAATGCTTGTTGAAAAGACGAGAAGCATAATTGAGGAAAACTGTCCCTTTGATGAAATAAGGGCTGAGAGCCTTAAGGACATAGTAAGACTTCTTGATCCCGATGAGGAAGGCCTGAACACTTTTTACATTTATGACAGCTACTCGAAAAAACTGGAATCAATAAAAAAAGAAAAAAACAACCTTAACAGAAAGATTAAGGAAATAAAAACAGAGATCAAGAACAGCCTGAAAAAGGATTATGATGTAAGAATCAATCTGAAGGGAGACATATCCCTCAATAAGACAGAGGCTGAATTGATAGATAAAATGGACAAGGACTCGAGGATTTATCCATCCTCCGAATCAGGAACGGGAATTACATACTCCATAAAAAACACGGCGAAGATCGATGGAATGATAGTGGATATGAACAGCCTGAAGGTTTTGGAAGAAGAGGAAGAGTACAGAATAATGGCAAAACTGTCGGAAAAAATCGGAGAGTGCAGTGATAGATTCTACATTGGCTTCAAGGCAATAGGGAAGATAGATCTGGTCCTGGCAAAATTAAGAGAAGCAAAGGTGACAAGCTCCATACGACCTGAAATAATTAAAGAGCATAAAATAACAATAGATGAAGGGCGTCACCGCAAGACAGAAGAGGCACTCAACAAAAAAAACAAATCCTATGTACCCGTTTCAGTGAAACTGGACAGGCCGGCAACCTGCATTACGGGAGCAAACATGGGTGGAAAGACTGTCAGCCTGAAGATGATCGGGCTTGTGGCTGCGGCTGGGGCCCTGGGACTTCATGTACCCTGCAGGTGTTGCACCATGGGTCTTTCCGAAAACATCTTCATATCCATAGGTGATGAACAGTCCGTTGAGAAGGGGCTTTCCACCTTTGGAGCGGAGATACTGAATATAAAAAGAGCTTTGGAAAAAGCCGATGAAAGATGTCTCATCCTTATAGACGAGCTGGCGGGAGGCACCAATCCTGTTGAAGGATATGCCATAACAAAGAGCATAATAGGCTACCTGGCAGACCGGAACTCAATATCCGTAGTAACCACCCATTTTGACGGCGCTGCAGGTGAGGGCGTACAGAAGCTTCAGGTTGCAGGGCTTAAGGATGCGGACATGGAAGGAATAAGAAGAAATCTGACGGAAAATCCTGAAAAGGGGATGGACATAATAGGCGAAAACATGGATTATCGGCTCATAGCTGCAGATAGCATAAGCCAGGTTCCAAGGGATGCAATAAACATTGCAGAGCTCATGGGACTCCAGGAGGAAATAATTGATTCCGCCAATGAAATTTTGAAAGGAAGTGATATTGTTGAAAAGTAAACTTAACCTAAATCCTGAAATCATAGACAGCGCAAGAAATGCTGCAAAAAACATAGCTCATGAAACACAGGAATTCATAGACAAACATACCACAGTAACAGTGGAAAGGACCGTTGCCAGACTTCTGGGAATCGACGGAGTTGATGAAATAGAGAAGCCTTTGCCAAATGTATTGGTTGACAATATAAAGGAAGGCGGAGGGCTTGCCCAGGGTGCTGCATTCTGGATAGGAAATGCAATGGTCAACACCGGTCTCAGCCCCCAGGAGATTGCTGAAGGAATCAATGCGGGAGAAATAGACATAACAAAGCTTCCCATTGCCGACAGTGAGGAAATCTTCGAAAAGGTAAACGAGATAGCAAAGGAAACAACTGAAAGAATAAAGGCTAACAGGGACAAGAGACAGGAATACCTCGACACCATAGGAGAAGGACCAAAGCCATATCTGTATGTAATAGTCGCAACGGGAAATATATACGAGGACATCGTTCAGGCCCAGGCTGCCGCAAGACAGGGAGCGGACGTTGTTGCAGTAATAAGGACAACGGCCCAGAGTCTTCTTGACTACGTGCCATACGGGCCAACAACTGAAGGGTTCGGCGGAACATACGCCACACAGGAAAACTTCAGGCTCATGAGAAAGGCCCTTGACGAAGTAGGAGAGGAAGTAGGAAGATACATAAGGCTCTGCAACTACTGTTCGGGACTTTGCATGCCTGAGATAGCAGCAATGGGAGCCCTTGAAAGGCTTGACGTAATGCTCAACGATGCACTTTACGGCATACTCTTCAGGGACATCAACATGCAGAGAACAATAGTGGACCAGTATTTCTCAAGAATCATAAACGGATATGCCGGCATCATCATAAACACTGGAGAGGACAACTACCTCACTACTGCAGATGCTGTGGAGGAAGCACATACGGTACTTGCATCACAGTTCATAAACGAGCAGTATGCACTTCTTGCAGGAATTCCCGAGGAGCAGATGGGACTTGGACATGCATTCGAGATGAATCCCAAGATAGAGAACGGATTCCTCATGGAACTTGCACAGGCTCAGATGGCAAGGGAAATATTCCCCAAGGCTCCACTGAAGTACATGCCTCCAACTAAGTTCAAGACAGGAAATATATTCAAGGGACACGTTCAGGATGCGCTGTTCAATCTGATTTCAATCTGGACTGGCCAGGGTATACAGCTTCTTGGAATGCTTACGGAAGCCATCCATACTCCATTCCTCCAGGACAGGATGCTGTCAATAGAGAATGCACAGTATATATTCAACAATGCTAGGGACCTTGGGTCTGAGATAGAATTCAAGGAAGACGGATTGATACAGAAAAGGGCCCAGTCGGTACTTGCAGATGCGGAAAGCATGCTCAAGGACATAGAAAAGGAAGGAATCTTCTCGACAATAATGCAGGGCAAGTTCGGCGGAGTCAAGAGGCCCTTTGACGGCGGAAAGGGTCTGGACGGAGTTGTTGAAAAATCCGATGGATACATAAATCCGTTCGTAGCTCTAATGCTTGGAGGTGAAAAAGAATGTCTGCAGAAGTAATTGAAATGAAAAACGGCAATATAGACCTTACAAAGGTGAAGCCATACGGCGACACACTAAACGACGGAAAGATACAGTTCAGCTTCACATTGCCTGTTCCATACGGAGACGAGGCAGACGAGGCTGCCAGGCAGCTGGCAAAGAAGATGGGCTTTTCGGAGCCAAGCGTTGTTTATTCCTACGACCTTGGGGTAGGCTATACTTTCTTTACAATGTATGGAAACATAAACCACACTGTGGACTATACTGCGATTGAAGTTCCCAAGGTTGATGTGGAATTCATGGACAAGTATGGTGTTGAAGACTATATCAAGGAAAACATAAAGAGAGACGTGGTTATCATCGGAGCATGTACGGGATCGGACGCCCATACGGTGGGAATAGACGCCATCATGAATATGAAGGGCTTTGACGGACACTACGGTCTTGAAAGATACAAGGGCATCGAGACACTGAACATGGGAAGCCAGGTGCCAAATGAAGAGCTTGTGGCAAAGGCAATTGAGATGAATGCTGATGCGATACTCGTTTCACAGGTTGTAACCCAGAAGGATGTTCACATTCCAAACCTTACACAGCTTGTTGAGCTTATGGAGGCGGAAGGAATAAGGGACAAGGTGGTCCTTATCTGCGGAGGACCGAGACTCAGCCATGAACTGGCGCAGGAGCTTGGCTACGATGCGGGATTCGGCCCGGGATCATTCGCAAACCATGTGGCAACCTTCATAGTGAACCAGATAGTTGAAAGAAAACTGGCATAGCGAATTGAATTAAATATTTACAGCGAAAAACCCCTGGGGATCAGGGGTTTTTCTAAAATATATTATTTGGAGGGTGTTATTATATGAGCTGGAGTTTAGTCCAGTAGGGCATCTACCTTGTTGGTGTCATAGCCTACGATCTCGGTTCCGTCTATTACCGTAACGGGAACTCCCATATGACCCATGGCCATGAGCTCTCTTCTCGCATCCATATCGGTGGATACATTCTTTTCAGTAAAGTCAACATTCTTTGATGTCAGGTAATCCTTCATCATTGTGCAATATGGGCATGTGCTGCTTGAATAAACTTTTATATCTTTCATGGTGTACCTCCTAAAGGTTTGTTTTTGGATTTCTTTTATGGCTATATGATACCATAGGGGGGTATGGTATGCAACAGCTTTTCTCCAGATTCTTCCCAAAAAACAAAAGGGACGGTTCTTTTTGTTTTTTGGGAAATTTTGCATTTTAAGATTATTCGAATATAATCCAGTAATATCAATGGTTATGTCTTTAAATATCTGTTTGTTACTATTTTATTGCTTTGAATTGTATTTCAAAAAATCCCAAGGGGATTTTCTAAAAAAGTTGGACCGGGAAAAAGAAATTCAATGCAGTTCATTTTAAAATATTGAAAATTCAACATATGTTCAAGCTATTTTGAAACTTGCAAGGACAGATGTTTGTTTATGGTACCCGTATATGGTATAATGAAGCTATAAAAAACAAAAGGAACCGACTTTTAAAAGGAGGTGCGAAATGCCCAGAAGGAAGAGAAGAGAAAGCTCCACTGGAATATACCATGTCATGGCAAGGGGGAACAACCAGAAATGGATCTTCAAGGATGAACAGGACAAGGGAAAGCTGTACTCCATAATAAAGGAAGTGAAGGAGGAGCATCCATTCAAGATGTATGCCTACTGCATAATGAACAACCACTACCATCTCATGGTAAAGGAGGAAGAGCATCAACTGAATGATTTCATCAAGGTTATCAACCAGAGGTATGCCGCATACTACAACAAAAACAGGCATATAATCGGACACGTATTCCAGGATAGATACAAGAGCCAGCCTGTTGAGGACAATGTGTATTTTCTAGGGCTTTTGAGGTATATCCATCTCAATCCGGTGGAGGCCGGAATTGTACAGGATCCCTACCAGTACAAGTGGTGCAGCTATAAGGAGTATTTCTACGAGACGCCCCTCTTGGTGGATTCCAATTTTGTGAAGAACAATATATGCTATGACAGGGATAATTTCAGGAAGAACTTCATAGCCCTCCACAGGGGGGACGACGAGAATATTTATCTAGACATAGAGGAATCCGTAGATAACAGGAAGGAAAAGATTGCAGAAAGGATTTTCACCAATTTCGAGGGTGTGAATGAAAAGTCCGTAAAGTCACTTAAGGAAATGACATCCATGAGCTACAGGGAAATAGCCAGATACGGCAAGATATCCCTGAACAAGGTCATGAAGCTGCTAAATAGCTGAAAACGGAGATTTAGCATTATTACACAAAAGGATTTCACACAATTGCGAGAAATTCTTTATCTTTTAATTTATGGTAAAGTTATTATTTTGAATCAGTTGGCTATATTGTATTCGTAAAGAAGCTTGGAATCCCTGACACCGTACTGTCCGAGTTTTGAATCCCAGTAGGTGAATTTGCCGTGCCAGTCGGTTCCACCTGTCTTCAGCAGGTCGTTGGCTCTGCAGAAGTCTATGTATTTTCTCATTAGTGTTTCATCGTGGTAGGGGTAGAAGACTTCAACTCCGTTGAGGCCGTGAGGCAGAAGTCGTTCCATTTCTTTAATGTCAGCATTTCCTATCCTTGCCGGATGAGCGAAGGATGATACTCCTCCTGCAGCAGTTATGATTTCAACGGCATCCTCAGGAGCCCAGGGGAAGGCATTGGTCATGGGCATCTTGTATTTGCCGAAGGTGTCGGCAAAGAACTTCGGCCAGTCCTCAAGCTTAAATTGGTAACCGTCGTGTATCATTGATTTCATAAGGTCCGAGAGGTAAATGGCATCCTTGTAGGTCTTGAGTTCCTCCACCCTGTCGGGACTGAAGTCTATGACGCCGTCCTTTTTCAGCCGTGTCATCATCCCAAGGGAGAATTCCCTCAAATGCTTGTTCGTAATATTTATAAAGTCAAGAAGCTGGCTGTTCTTCCAGTCTATCATATAGCCAAGAATATGTATGGACAATCCATTGGAAAAAGTACTGAGTTCTATACCGGGTATTACCTTAATATTTCTTTTCATACCCTTTTTTATTATGTCTTCCACACCCAGAACAGTGTCGTGGTCCGTTAGGGCAAATTCGGAAACATTTCTGCTTTCTGCAATATCAAGAAGCTCGTCTATTGTATCTGTACCATCCGACAAGTTGGAATGGACGTGTAAATCTATCATTTATATCACCTCTGTTGTAGCTTGGGAAAGTTAAAAATACATATGCCTTTCAAGTTGGGATTATGTATTGACTCTTAGAAGAAAGTATATCACATTTTCCCCAAATATGACACCTGACATGATGAAAATTAACCTGTAATTTACCATGAAATCATATATAATTATTATCAGAGATAAAATCAATTAATGGAGAGACAATATGTTTAATCTTTTAACTGAACTTTCAGGCAATTTTGCAATAATACTGATAACTGTAATACTTCTTTCAAATCAGAAAATCTTCAAGCAGATGCTGCTGAAGGAAGAGACAAACCTTAGAGAAAGGGTGTTCATGGCAGTCCTCTTTGGAGGGCTGGGCATATTTGCAACCTATACGGGAGTCAACATAAAGGGGGCAATTGCAAACACAAGGGAACTGTCGGTGATATTCGGTGGATTGCTGGGCGGACCCTTTGTGGGAATTGGAGCAGGATTGATAGCGGGAATACACAGATACCTATTCGACCCCCATGGAATCTCGTCCCTTCCCTGTGCCATCACAACAGTATTTGGAGGTTTTTTTGCAGGATATATTTACATAAGGACAGAATATTACGAACGATGGAAATACGGTATCATGGCTGGAATAGTCGTTGTTACATTGAACATGGGTCTGGTTCTCCTGATGTCAAAGCCTTTTGAACTTGCATTCGACATAGTCAAGACCATATTGGTTCCCATGGAGTTTTTCAATACACTTGGAATAGCCATACTTCTGCTGATAACCGAGAACATATTCAAGGAAAAGGACCTCATGGCAGCAAAGCAGTCGGCAATGGCCCTTGATATTGCAGACAAAACACTGCCCTATTTTCTTAATCCCGACAATCAGTCATATTCGGAAATATGCAAGATAATTGAAGAGTCCACTGAGGCCGACTGTGTTCTTATGACCGGAAAGGACAGGGTCCTGGCTTCTTCCAGGGAATTCGGGGATAATCAGTATGAATTGTATCAGAGAATAATAGAGGACATAGGAAAAGACTTTGAATCTGAAAAAGTTGCGCAGATAAACAGGCTTGACAAGACATACGGCGCAACAAAATACAAGACTCTTGTTGCTTCTCCCTTCTATGAAGAGGGCAAGATTCTTGGAGAGCTTGTCATAATGTACAAGGGAAACCAGGTCATGGGATACAAGGAGGAGGTTCTTGTTGAAAGACTGTCAAATCTTCTTTCCACCCAGTTTGAGCTGATCAAGATTGAAAAGCTTAAAAGGGAGGCTTCAAGGTCTGAAATAAAGGCGCTTCAAACCCAGATCAATCCCCATTTTCTCTTCAATGCTCTAAATACAGTCGTATCCATGGTGAGATTGGATCCTGACAAGGCAAGGGACTTGATAATAAACCTCTCGGATTTTCTAAGATACAATATAGAAAGCTCCCTGAAACTTATAGACATAAGCGAGGAAATAGGTCATGTGAAATCATATGTAGGAATAGAGCAGGCTAGGTTCGGCGATCGGGTCAACATTGAGTATTATGTGGATGAAAATGTTGACATAAAGATACCCATGTTCATAATTCAGCCCCTGGTAGAAAACTCAATCAAGCATGGGATGAGGGCCAATACAACTGCCGAGGAAAATAGAAAAATCACCATAAAGGTATCTGCATACAAGGATAATTTCAATTCTGCAGTTGTTTCCGTCGAGGATGACGGCATAGGTATTTCCCGGGAAATAATCAGCAAGCTTGAGAGCGATACAATGAATGAAAAGAAAATAGGCCTTCTGAACGTACACAACAGGCTTAAACTAATATACGGTTCGGGTCTGGTAATTGAAAGGCTGGAAAAGGGAACCAGGATATCATTCAGGATATACCATGATAAAAACGAAGAATTCATTAGAACGGGGGAAAAGTATGAACTGTTTAATAATAGATGATGAAAAGCCTTCAAGGGAGGAACTCAGATATTTCATAGAAAACCATTCCTCCATAGAGATTGCAGGAGAATTTGAGAACTCCATTCAGGCGCTTAAGTTCCTGCAGGACAGCAGGGATATTGATGTCATATTCCTGGACATCAACATGCCCAATCTTGACGGAATGGAGCTTGCTAGGATAATCCACAGGTTTGAGGTGAGGCCGGAGCTTGTCTTCGTTACAGCATACAGGGACTATGCCCTGGATGCATTTCAGGTTGAAGCTTTCGATTATCTTCTCAAACCCTACTCCAGGGAGAGGATTACGGGCCTACTTAACAAACTTGAAGAAAGAGTCGGAAAGGCAAGGTCTGCAGGGGAAGTCAAATCAGCAAGGAAACCGGAAGAGGTGAAGGCAAGCGACGATGGCGGCAAAACCAGGAAGCTGTCCTTCACAAATGGAGAGAAGATACTTGTTCTAAACTTTGATGAGATTTCATGTATTAAGGCCAATGAAAGAAAGGTTGAAGTGTCCTACGGAGACGGCGAGTCCTTCACCGCAAACTACAAGATCTCGGAACTTGAGGACAAGCTTGACGATGAAATTTTCTTCAAGAGCCACAGGTCATATATCGTAAATGTGGAAAAGATAAAAGAGATTGAGATGTGGTTCAACAACACCTATATGCTTACCATAGAGGGGATGGACGAAAAAATTCCCGTAAGCAGAAGCTATGTGAAGGAATTCAAGAAGTTAATGAAGATATGAGAAGATGCAGACACGCATCTTCTTTTTTTATGCATCTCATGCAGCGGAATAGGCCTATGTATGCATTTCATGCAGAGATGTGTGCATCTCGTGCAGAAATCCACAACAAACGACAAGATAGTGCTAAAATGCAGTCATGAAGGAGGTCTTTATGGAGTATAAAACTTATCTTGAAAACGTTTCTGAGAAGCTCAGTGCAAATTTCGATTTAATGGACAATATGAAATTAGGAAATATTGAATTTGAGCTTGCAGCCAAATCACATATAAGAAATGAAAAATATATTGCTACAAAGCAGACTGTGCTTTATGCATATGAAAACAACGAATACTGCTTCTTCAAGACGGTGGAAGATGTAAGCTTCAAGGAAGTGGACAGGGTATTCAGTACCATCAGGAAGTCGGCTGAAGATTTTGTAGAGCCTAGTGAAGAGCACATGACAACAACATTTACAGGAATCATAGTGACGCAAAAGCCGGTGGATGAGGAAACCTTGGAGAAAGTAAAAAAGCTTAAGTATCAAAAATCCTTCAAGTTCGGACTACACGGCTGGATTTCCATAAGGCTCATTATAGTAGAGCTTGAGTCGGGCAAGGTGACCACAAGCCGCGAGGCAAAAAAGGTGGCAAGATTTTATGAACCGCATGAAGGCAAGAAAAGAGATGGAAAATCGACTGTTTTGAAGGCCATCGGAAAAATGCCATTAGTCAAGCTTCTGTCATATACCAAATGATGATTCAAGTGCCGAAAGGCCTTTGAACATAAAAATTTTAATAGGAGGCAAATATGTCTTTATTTCTAGTTTTAATCGCAATAGTTATATTTTTAATTGCTTACGTTACATACGGAGCATGGCTTTCCAAGAAATGGGGAGTTGATCTGTCAAAAACCACACCGGCACATGAACTGGCTGACGGTGTCGACTATGTACCGGCAAAGGCGCCTGTGCTCCTTGGCCATCACTTTGCATCTATAGCAGGTGCGGGCCCAATTGTAGGACCTATAGCGGCTGCCATGTTCGGATGGCTTCCGGTATTCCTATGGATTATCGTAGGATCAATATTTTTCGGTGGTGTACATGACTACGGTTCGCTTTTCGCATCCGTAAGACATGAAGGAAAATCAGTTGGACACATAATAGAAAAGAATGTTGGAGAATCAGGAAAGAAGCTTTTCTCAATATTTGCATGGCTTACACTTCTTCTGGTAATAGCAGCCTTTGCCAATGTAATTGTTAAAACCTTCGTAGCTGTACCTGCAGTTGCGACTACATCGCTTCTTTTCATAATCCTTGCAATAGCATTTGGATTTTCTGTAAATAGAATGAATGTACCTTTGGGTATGGCAACGGTTGTTGGCGTAGTTCTATTGATAGGATGCATATGGTTTGGACTCAACAACCCCATAGTACTTTCCTTCAACGCATGGTATGTAATTACACTTGTCTACATTTTCATAGCATCAGTGGCACCGGTTTGGATTCTTCTACAGCCAAGGGATTACCTGAATTCCTACCTGCTTTATGCAATGATAGGTGGAGCGGTTCTTGGACTTATTGTGTACAGACCAGGTCTTGAGCTTCCTGCAGTAACAGGATTCAATGTAAACGGAAGCCTTATGTTCCCCATACTTTTCGTAACAGTTGCATGTGGAGCGATTTCAGGATTCCACTCGCTGGTATCTTCAGGTACGACTTCCAAACAGGTCGACAGGGAAGGGGATACAAAGCTCATAGGTTACGGATCAATGCTTATAGAAGGTGTATTGGCAGTAATCGCACTTATTACAGCTGGATACATCGGAGCAGACAAGCTGGCGGAACTTGCATCGGCAGGTGGAGCAACAAACGTATTTGCAGATGGAGTTGGACAATTCATGACTGGTTTCGGATTGGCAAAGGATGTTGGTAAATCATTCGTCGCTCTTGCAATTTCAGCATTTGCACTTACATCACTTGATACGGGAACAAGAATCGGAAGATTCATATTCCAGGAATTCTTTGACAACTCTGATTCAGCAACAGGAAAGGAAAGCAATGCCCTTCTTACAAACAAATTCTTTGCAACTCTTGTAACCGTAGCCCTGGGAGGACTACTGGGAGTTGCTGGATATACAAAGGTATGGCCGATATTCGGTTCTGCAAACCAGCTTCTTGCAGCAATAGCATTGATGACTGTTGCAACCTGGTTGAAGAATCAGGGAAAAGACTACAAGATGTTTTCAATACCAATGGTGTTCATGTTTGTAGTAACATTCTTTGCTCTGATACTGCTGGTTAAGAGCAATATTGCAAGTGGAAATTACATCCTGGTAGTTATAGGCGCCATACTGTTTGTACTTGCCATAGTACTGGCCAAGCAATCATGGTCTGTGCTTACATCAAAGTCACCCGTTGACAGAACAGGCAGCAAAGCCAACTAACATAAGCAATTAATTTGAAACAGGTAAGATCTAAATAAAATCCCTTGAAACTTTGGAATTTTGTTTAAGTCTTACTGAAAGGAAGTTTGAATATGAATATAACACTTACGGACAAGGCGAAAAAATATCTTGAAAAAAAGAATATGGTAACAGTTACTGTAGACTTGTTTGTTGCAGGATGTTGTATTGAAATAGGAGAACCTACCGTGACGGCAGGAGAACCCCTGGAAAGCGTGGATAAATTCGACAGGTTTGAAATTGACGGATATACTGTATACCTCTTCAAGGGAGCAGACGTGAAGAAGAAGGGACTTGTCATAACGGCTAAAAAATTTCTGGGTATACAGTCCCTGGAAGTAACGGGACTCAGACTGCTGTAAAAAACGAAACAACTTAATTTTACAATAAAAACAGGACCCTTTCCAGGGTCCTGTTTTTATTAAAAGAGCAGGGAAAAACAAAAGGAAACGACCCTTTTGTTGACTCTTTGGTTTCTTGGAAAAGGTGTTTCAAAAAAATATATAAATAACTTGAAACACTGTTTCAAGAATGATATAATGAGGGTACAGACTGGAGGTGACGAATTGAAGGAAGAATATAATTATATAACCATGATAGAAAGAGCAGTAAGTGTTATGGAGGCAATATTCGAATCGCACAAGGCACTGGGTGTTTCGGAAATATCTCAGGAGTTGGATCTTCCAAAGGCTACAGTTTACAGGATTCTCATCACCCTGGCAAAGGGAGGGCTTGTAACAAAGATGCACGGCACCGAGAAATATACTCTTGGAGGCAAGTTCATCAAATACAGCGAGAGAGTAAAAGAAGACATCAACATACATTCCGTGGCTAAACCATATATGGAAGAGCTGGCAAACGAGCTTGAAGAAACCGTGAATATTGCAATCGACTATGAAAATGCAGCTCTTATAATTGAAAGAGTCA
Organism: Dethiosulfatibacter aminovorans DSM 17477; assembly: GCF_900142005.1. Taxonomy (GTDB): domain Bacteria; phylum Bacillota; class Clostridia; order Tissierellales; family Dethiosulfatibacteraceae; genus Dethiosulfatibacter; species Dethiosulfatibacter aminovorans. The sequence goes on along the minus strand of NZ_FQZL01000007.1, from coordinate 67,527 downwards.
GGGGGGAACAGACATCCCTGGTATCCAAGTTGATACCCGTTGCACCATACAACTGCTCTTCATCGGGAAAGGTATTTCTTTCACACAAGTCGGAAGACGAGATCAAGGAGTATTTCAGCAAGGGGAAAGCGAAGAAGAGAACGATCAAGTCTGTATGTAAATTTGAAGATTTTATGCAGCAAAGAAAATCGATTCTGGAAGACGGATACTCCGTCGATGACGAGGAATATGATTACGGATTATACTGTATGGGAAGGCCGGTTTTCGGCATCAATGGTGAAATATTAGCGGTAATAAGCGTCACAGGACCTAAAAGCAGACTTCAATACAGAGGACTGGACATGATAAAAGAAAGATTGTTTTATACCGTGAAGCGAATTGAAGAGGAAGTAAAGGACCTGGGAATAACTGAATAAATATACAATAGCTGTATAAATATAAAAAGTTCTTGACATTTGAAATGCTGTTTCATAATATATAAGTATAAAGATGAAAGAGGTGTATTTATGAAACCAATAAACGTTACAAATGAAATAGGAAACTTGAAGAAAGTATTGTTGCACAGACCAGGACAGGAACTTGAGAACCTTATGCCTGAATATCTTGAAAGACTTCTTTTTGACGATATCCCATATTTGAAGATAGCACAGGAAGAGCACGATGCATTTGCCAGGATATTGAAGGATAACGGAGTAGAGGTTGTTTATCTGGAGGATCTTGCAGCTGAATCAATTGGAGACTGTGATGTGAAGAAGATGCTCATCAGGGAATACCTCCATGAGGCAGGAGTATGGAACGAAAAAAGACTTGAGGTTCTAATGGACTACTTCCTGCAGTTTGACAAGAGAGTCCTTATAGACAAGATGATGGCAGGACTCAGAAAGACTGAACTTACAAATTTCACAAAAAGAGGATTGAAGGACTATTTGGACAACGACTATCCGTTCATAATAGACCCAATGCCCAACCTTTATTTCACAAGGGACCCCTTTGCCTCAATAGCAGACGGAATATCTCTTCACAAGATGAGGACATCAACAAGAAACAGGGAAACACTTTTTACGAAATATATCATCAAGCATCATCCTGATTTTGCAGACTACAATATACCGTTGTGGTACGACCGGGATGACAGATTCGCCCTTGAAGGCGGAGACATCCTGATACTTGATAAAAACACAATAGCAATAGGAATATCTCAGAGAACAGATCCTTCGGCAATAGAGATATGTGCTGACAGGATTCTTAGGGCGGAAAACGACTTCGATACAGTTCTTGCCTTCGACATACCAAAGACAAGGTCATTCATGCACCTTGACACGGTGTTCACAATGGTTGACAGGGACAAGTTCACAATACATCCGAACATCCAGGGTGGCATTACAGTTTACGCACTTACCCTTGATGAAGGAAAGATAAGAATCGACGAGGAAAATGACACCCTTGAAAACATTCTCTGCAAGCATTTGAATCTGAACAACGTAGAGCTTATCAAGTGCGGCGGCAACAGCCCCATAGATGCCGCCAGGGAGCAGTGGAACGACGGATCAAACACATTGGCCATAAAACCTGGCGAAGTTGTGGTCTATTCAAGAAACTATGTAACAAATAAGATATTGGAAGAAAGAGGAGTAAAGACTCATGTAATTCCAAGTTCGGAATTGTCTAGAGGCCGCGGTGGTCCAAGATGCATGAGCATGCCTCTGGTGAGAGACGACCTTTAACAGGACACAGCAATGAAATTGCGGTAGACACGAAGTGGATAGTGTCCATAGGGAAAGTAACCTTTGAAATAAATCAAAATACCAACGCATCAAGGGATTTTGAACAAGACTTTCCCGGGACAGAGGACACAGCAATGAAATTGCGGTAGACACGAAGTGGATAGTGTTTCTTTGCTTTAGTGAACTGTTATTGAATTAAATAAATTAATGATGCCACTGAGTGGCTAAATAATGGAGGAAAAAATGCCAGTAAATTTAAAAGGAAGAAACTTTATCACACTTAAGGACTTCACACCGGAAGAAATCAGATTCATGCTTGACCTGTCAATGGATCTTAAGAGAAAGAAAAGAGCAGGAATCAAGAACGACCTTCTTAAAGGAAAGAACGTAGTACTTCTTTTCGAAAAGACTTCTACAAGAACCAGATGTGCTTTCGAAGTGGCTGCTTTCGACGAGGGAGCAAATGTTACATTCCTGACTCAGTCTCAAATGGGCAAGAAAGAGACTATCGAAGATACTGCAAAGGTTCTCGGAAGATTCTACGATGGAATCGAGTTCAGGGGATTCAAGCAGGAAACTGTTGATGATCTTGCTGCACACGCTGGAGTACCTGTATGGAACGGTCTTACAGACCTTTACCACCCGACTCAGATCCTTGCAGATTTCCTGACTGTTGAAGAGCACATCGCAAAGCCTCTTAACAAGGTTAAGTTCGTATACGTTGGAGATGCTAGAAACAACATGGGTAACTCTTTGATGATAGGTGCTGCCAAGATGGGTATGCATTTCGTAGGAGTTGCACCAAAAGAGCTTTTCCCTTCAGAAGAACTTGTTGCTGAAATGAGAGAAGTTGCTAAAGAGACTGGAGCCGTAATCGAGCTTACTGACAATATTGCAGAAGGTGTCAAGGACGCTGATGTAATCTACACTGATGTTTGGGTGTCAATGGGTGAAGAGGATCAGTTCGAAGAGAGAATCAAGCTTCTTGAGCCATACAGAGTAGACATGGACATGGTTAAGGCAACTGGAAATCCTGATATGATATTCCTTCACTGTCTACCTGCATTCCACGACAACAAGACTACTGTTGGAGCGGAAATCGAAGAGAAGTTCGGACTTAAGGAAATGGAAGTATCTGATGAAGTATTCAGAAGCAAGTACTCGAAAGTATTCGATGAAGCAGAAAACAGAATGCATACAATAAAGGCCGTTATGGTCGCAACTATGGCATAAGCAACGCACCACGTTCCAAGGTGCTTTACAAGATGGGTTTTCCTGAGCTGGAAGGCCCATTGCAAAACCATAACTATATCAGAAGTGCTGTGTGATGGCAAAACACACAGCCTAACAAGAGGAAAACGATTTCATTAACGAAAAGTAAATTTAGGAGGCAAATTATGAATAAGATACCTAAGGTGGTTATCGCCCTTGGCGGAAACGCACTACAAGAAAAAGGAAGACCGGCAACCTCGGAAGAACAATTAAAAGTTGTTGCTCAGACTTGTGAAGTGCTGGCTGACATAAGCTCACACGGATATGAAATGGCAATCGTACACGGAAACGGACCACAGGTTGGAAGAATACTTCTTGCATCTGAGGCGGCAAAGGATGTAACTCCTCCAATGCCTTTTGACGTTTGCGGAGCGATGAGCCAGGGATACATCGGATACCACATCCAGCAAAGCTTGAAGAAGGCTCTTAGAATGAGAGACAGGGACCTTCCCGTTACAACTATCCTTACGCAGGTTGCTGTTGACAAGGACGATGAGGCATTCCAGAATCCTAGAAAGCCAATAGGTCCTTTCTACACTGAAGAAGAAGCAAAAGCAATAGCTGAAGAAAAAGGCTATACAATGAAAGAAGACGCAGGAAGAGGATGGAGAAGAGTTGTACCTTCACCAATGCCACAGAAAATCGTTGAGGTTGATACTCTTGGAAGACTGTGGAACTCTACTATTGTTATCATGTGCGGCGGCGGCGGAATCCCTGTAGTGGAAGACGGCCAGGGCGGATACGAGGGCGTGGCTGCAGTTATCGACAAGGACCTTGCTGCTGAAAAGCTTGCAGAGTCAATCGATGCTGATGTATTGCTTATCCTTACAGAGGTTGAGCAGGTTGCAATCAACTTCAACAAGCCCGACCAGAAGAACCTTGACCAGCTTACCTGCGACGAAGCAAGAAAGTACATGGAAGAAGGACACTTCGCTCCTGGAAGCATGCTTCCAAAGGTAAAGGCTGCTGTAATGTTTGCAGACTCAAAACCGGGAAGAAAGGCCGTAATCACTTCACTTGCACAAGCTGAGAATGCACTTCATGGAAAGACAGGAACAACTATAGTAGCGAAGAAACTTTCAGAAGTATAAGAATACGAACCTAAGATAATCAAAATAATCCATAAAATACAAAAATACAACCAACTACTTAGCGGCTCTGCCGCGCAAACTGCGTAGAAAGTATCCTTACATGCAAAACACCAATGTTTTGGGGTGTTATGCTTATCACAACTTTCTTAAGCTAGAAAAAAGCCCCTTTGCGATGTACAGCCGCTCGGGAGCTTTTTTTTACTGTCCAAGAACCTCCAGCGCCTTCTCAAGCTGCAGGTCAACACTCGTATCCACCGAGTAATTGTCCAGTGTTGTCTTAAGCGTATCCTGTGTAGTGAAGTCCAGTATTCCGTAAGGATAGAGTCCCTTGTCGGACTGGAACTGTGCTATCTGCTTCTTCAGGTTCTCATCGAAGATGCCGTCTGGACCGCTGACTGGATAGCCGAGAATTTTTAAAATCTTTTCGGAAGCCAGTACGTCAAGTCCTACAATTCCGACATCGGGCTTTCTTTTCTTGTCGAACTCGGGGATATCCGATGTATCCATTTCAGAAAGAGGTTTTTTGTTTTCAATGATTATGTCAGGGGTTATTCCTACTCCGTGAACATGGTTTCTTCCGGCTGTCAGGTATTCTGCAGTGGTAAGCTTCATTGCACTGCCGTCCTTAAGAGGATAAAGTGACTGTACAACTCCCTTTCCGAAGGTTGTAGTTCCGATTATTGTTCCTGCATCCCTGTCCTGGACTGCTCCTGCAAATATTTCAGATGCACTTGCACTTCCTTCATTTACCAGTACGGCGAGCTCGAAATTTTGCACCTGAAGGCTGCTGGTGTACTCCGTTTCTTCCCCGTTTGCCTTTATTACATATGCAAGGGGACCTGCAGGAACGAAAAGGTCAAGAGTGTTCAGTACTTCGCTCAAGCTTCCACCCGGATTGTTCCTAAGGTCTATTACAAGCTTTTCAACACCTGCATCCATGAAAGATTCCATGTGTTCGGCTATGAGTTCCAAGGTGTTGGAGTTGAATTGCGTGATTTTCAGGTATCCAATATTGTCTTCCATTATCTCGGAAAATACTGAGCTTATTACTATGTTGTCCCTGACTACGGGTATGTTGATTATTTCTCCGTTCCTGTCTATTCCCAGGATTACAGTTGTGCCTACAGGGCCTCTGATCATGCTGGCTGCTTCGTCTGTGGTGTATCCCTTTATGTCCACACCGTCAACATATCTGATTATATCCTTGGCCATTAGGCCGGCTTTTTCTGCCGGAGACTCATGGAGGGGGGTCACAACTCTTATGAAGTCGTTTTCGTTAATTATCTGTATACCCACACCGGTGAATTCTCCAGACATGTCTGTTGTGAACTCCTTGTATTCTTCTGCAGTGAAGAATACGCTGTAATCATCCAGATTTTCAAACATGCCCTTGTAGAGTCCTTCAAGGATATCTTCGTAGGATACGTCGTAAAGATAGTTTTCCTTTACGAATTCAGCAACCAACTTCATGAATTCAACATCATCGCTGAAAAGTTCTTCTTCCGTCATTTCAACTCCATCTATGGATTCCGTTGCAAAAGCCAAAGTTGAAAACATCATGGAAAATATAAGTACTAAAGCTATCAGTTTGTTTTTCATATATACCGCCTTTTATATTTATATTTGGGGATATTCCGTGCCATTTTGTTCTAATCAAAAAAATATCTCCGTACAATATTATATTAGACGGAAGTGGAATAAGCAAAGTTTCATTTCATTATTGCAAAAAAAATTACAATTTATTGCATACTTAGGGTCGGCGCTGTTCCGATTGAATTGATATAACAACAGGTGTATAATGGAAATAGGACTATATTACTGCAATGACGGCATGGAAACGACTGGTTCAAAAGTTTGATAAATTTTGAAAGGAGTGTTTTTATGGGTAGAAAGGCGATAGAAATTATCGATCTTGATGTTGAAATGCTTATTGAGAAGCTTAACATGGCTCTTGCAGAGGAGTGGCTTGCCTACTATCAGTACTGGATTGGGGCAAGACTAATGGAAGGTCCCATGCGCAACGAGGTGGAAGCTGAACTTCTAATTCATGCAAACGAGGAGCTTGGCCATGCAGTGCTGGTTGCCGACAGGATAATCCAGCTTGGAGGAACTCCAATCACGCATCCCCAGAAATGGATGGAGAAGGCAGGATGCAGTTACGAGGAACCCTTGGACCCATACGTAGAAGTAATACTCAATCAAAACCTGGAAGGGGAAAGATGTGCCATAGCCAGATACAATGAAATTGCAGAAATAACCAACGGCAGGGACCATGCTACACATCAGATGGCAACACAGATACTCAATGACGAGCTTGAGCACGAAGAGGATATTGAAGCATTCATAGCCGATATCCAGAGACTCAAGGATGACATAAGAAAAATAAGGCTTGAAGTGTAAGAAGATATGAAAAAAGATATCAGCGAACCTCAAAAAGAGAGCTGATATCTTTTTTTGATTTTTGGCATTTCTAAGAAAACACTGTATGAATGCGAGGTCTCGACTTGGAGATGCGATAATTTTCCTTATAAATAATGAATTATCGTATCGACGGAGTAGGGAGTATTTATACTGTGTTTTCTAACATTAGAGTTCCTTTAAATTCGGCTTTCAAATTCAATTATCATTGAATTTCTTGAAAACTGATGTTTCCAGGACAAGCTTTACCAGTATGCCGAAGAAGGATCCCAGAATGTCAATTAAGATATCACTGACCAAAGGAGTTCTTCCGGGGACAAACATTTGGTGAAATTCATCTGTCAAAGCGAATATAATGCAGATCAACATTGCTGCCCCAAGTCTTTTTGAACGGGACAGTTTACCCCTCAGCAATGATAATACGAGGATTCCAAGTATGAAATACATAAGGAAATGTCCGGTTTTTCTGATGAAGTTACTGAAGTATATAATATCAAAATCACTTGGGAGGGCAATTTTTTCAATCAACCTGAATATTATGTTATTAATTCTATTGCTTAATTCATATGAATCCAATGCAACCTGTGATGATAAAAAATATATCAACATCATCCACAAGATGACAGTGGTCCACAAAGCTGTATTTCTTGTTTTTTTGACTTTTTTTCTTTTCATGATTTATCCTCATATTAATGTGTCGGTATAGGTTAGTCATGATTTTATTTTTGAAATATTTTTTCTTACCTTATTATATCAAATTAGATTCTTCTTGTTTAGTTAATCCATGAGGATATCAGGGAAAACTTTTGAATCTGGTGCAACTATTGAAAATGCTGTATGTTTAAGAGGAAGAAGAATAGAGTTTGATTGTATGGATAAACGATGATTCAACTTGCGAATACTAGTTTGTTTTCAAGCCTGATTAGTCAAACTAACGTTCTCTTTACAATATAAAAATGTGGGTATATAATTTATATATACCTTCATTTTTAAAAAGTTTTTTAGACTAAACATATGAAAACCCACTTATAAAACCTACTTAATTAAACCTACGGTAAAAACCCCTGCTCAATAAAACCATTCAAAAAACTTGCTATAATACCCTAATTGTAGTACAGAAAATACCTACGAGTATATTGTCCATTCAAACTATTTCACCAGCGATTGTATAAATTACCATATAAGGAGAATGGTATGAAAAGAGGATTGGCAACAGTTTCTCTCATCGTGGAGGATATAGTCCTTATGATGATTTCCATATATGCGTCCTTCATGCTGAGATTCGGAGGAGAGGTCCCCGCTTTATACGTGGAGATCCTGAGAAATCTGATAGTCGGCATAATATTCATAAAACTCATAATTCTATACTTTTTCAAACTCTACAAGTGCCTTTGGGCATATGCATCCATTGATGAGCTTATAAATATAGTGAAGGGGGTAGTTTTTGCAAACGCCGCCTTCCTGGTTCTTGCCTTTTTCATTGGGATAAACATTCCAAGGAGTGTATTCCTGCTCATTACTGTATTTGATATGGCTTTCTTGGGTGGTACAAGGTTGTCTTATAGGATTTATAGTAGATACAAGACCTATGGACATACCCGCAGAAAGAAAAAGAAAAAGCGGATAATGATAATAGGAGGAGGAGTTGCGGGTACTATGACCATCAGAGAGCTAAGGAGCAGAAGCTATGAACTGGGAGAGCCCGTAGTAATTATTGATGATGACCCCATGAAGAAGGGAAAAACTGTAAACAACATACCGGTTGCGGGAAACAGATACGACATTGAACGCATAGCGGAATGCAAGGAGATAGACGAGATAATCATAGCCATGCCTTCTGTTTCAAGGAGGGAAATAAAGAATATAATAGAGGAATGCAAAAAGACGAAATGCAAGCTTTTGATACTACCGGGGGTATATGAAATAATAAATGGAAAGGTTAATATTTCAAATATCAGGGAGGTACAGATTGAGGATTTGTTGGGAAGAGAAGAGATAAGTCTCAATACCGAAGATATAAAAGAATTCATCAGAAACAAAAGAGTTATGATTACTGGAGGATGCGGTTCCATAGGATTTGAGCTTGCAAAACAGATAGCGAAAAACAAACCGGCCAAGCTTATCCTTGTTGACATAAATGAAAATGGACTTTATGATGTGCAACATGAACTTGACTGGCAGTACAACAAGGAAAAAACTACACTGGATTTTGTTGCCAAGATGGGTTCAATCAGGGATGAGGACAGACTGAATTACCTTTTCAAGGCCTATAGACCTGAAATCGTTTTCCATGCGGCTGCCCATAAACATGTACCCATGATGGAAGATAATCCCCATGAGGCTATCAAGAATAATATATTCGGGACACTTAACCTTGTCAGGATAGCAGACAAATACAAGGTAGAAAAATTCGTTCAGATTTCAACTGACAAGGCTGTGAACCCGACAAATATCATGGGTGCGACCAAGAGGATATGCGAGCTGATCATCAGGACATACGATGCCGGGAGTGATACGGAATTTGCCGCAGTGCGTTTCGGCAACGTACTTGGAAGCAACGGAAGTGTAATACCCCTGTTCAAGAAGCAGATTGAGAAAGGCGGGCCTGTAACGGTGACTCATTCCGAGATAATCAGGTACTTCATGACAATACCGGAAGCATCCCTGCTGGTGCTCCAGGCGGGAGCGATGGCGAAAGGAGGAGAGATATTCATTCTGGATATGGGTGAACCTGTAAAGATACTTACCCTTGCAGAGGATCTTATAAAGCTTTCAGGATTCATACCCTACGAAGACATAAATATTGAAATAACAGGACTTAGACCTGGTGAAAAGATTTTCGAGGAACTCCTCTTGAATGAAGAAGGAATAAATCAGACATTGCACGATAAGATATACATAGGGAAACCATGCTTGGTGGAAATGAACTACCTCACCCACCAGCTCGACAAACTGAAGGACAGTATAGATAGCCAAAATGTTGAGAGTCTCAAAAAAGTACTGCAAGTACTGGTTCCCGAATATAATCCTGAGAGTATGGGAGTAGAAAGAAAAGTAGTGGAATTCAAAAATGGGAGCAGGGACATATTGAAAAAGAGATGAACCAGAGTTCAAATTGGAGATGAAATTTGTGATTGTTTTAGGTAGGAAACACATATCTTTTTCTCCTCCGGATATATCCCGGGAGGAAATTGATGAAGTTGAAAATGTTCTTAAATCAGGGTGGATAACTACAGGACCGAAAACAAAGGAATTCGAAAGGAAAATAGCCGAATACATTGGAGTAAGCAAAGCCGTATGTCTTAATTCCGCCACGGCCGCCATGGAGCTGACACTACGGATATTAGGCATAGGCCCAGGAGATGAGGTCATAACTTCTGCATATACATATACGGCTTCTGCAGCGGTAATAGACCACGTGGGGGCAAAAATCGTTTTGGTGGATACCGCGCCTGATTCCTTTGAAATGGATTATTCACAGTTGGCCGATTCAATTACAGAAAAAACCAAGGCTGTAATAGCCGTGGATTTGGCGGGGAGAATATGTGATCATGATGCAATTTACCAAGTTGTAGAAAGTAAGAAGGATTTGTTCAAGCCTAATAATGAAATACAAGGATTATTCAATAGGGTCATTGTATTGACCGACTCAGCTCACGGATTTGGAGCAAGGAGAAAGGGACTGGTAAGTGGCCAGATTGCCGACTTTACCTGCTTCTCTTTTCATGCAGTCAAGAACCTTACAACTGCAGAAGGTGGGGCTGTTGTTTGGAGAAATGATCTGGGGCTTGATGATGAAGAGCTTTACAGGAAGTTTATGCTCTACAGCCTCCATGGCCAGTCCAAGGATGCACTTGCCAAGAACCAAAAAGGTACATGGGAATATGACATTATCAACATCGGATATAAGTGCAATATGACTGATATCCTTGCCAGCCTGGGTCTTGTGCAGTTACGCAGGTATGATGGATTCCTGGAAAGGCGCAGACAAATCATTGGAATATATGATGAAATGCTTAAACCTCTTATAGTGCAAAGTTTTAAGCATTTCGGAGATGACTATGCTTCGACCGGACATCTTTATCTCTTGAGGATACCCGGAATCGGTGAAGGGGAAAGAAATGAAATCATTAAAGAAATGGCTGAAGACGACATAATATGCAATGTCCACTACAAGCCCCTACCCATGTTCACGGCCTACAGAAACCTGGGATTTGACATAAGGGATTACCCCAATGCATTCAACATGTACAAGAATGAGATATCACTTCCTCTACATACACACCTTAGTGACGATGATGCGGTATATGTGATTCAGTGTTTGAAGAAGATTCTGGAAAGGCTGACAGGCATTAATTAATCTGTAAATTATCGGAAAGGGATGAAAAATATGAAAAAAGTTTTAATATTGGGAGTCGCACCGGTTCAAATGGATGCCATACTTGTATTGAAGGAGCTGGGTTTTGAAACATTTGCCTGTGCCATGGCCAAGGATGGACCGGGAGCGGATGCAGCCGATCATTTTCATATCATAGATATACTTGATATTGAAAAGGTGATGGAACATATTGGCAAATACGATATAGATGCAGTCTATTCAGTGGGTTCGGATTTGGCTATGCCAATAGCCAGCAAGATAAGCGAGAAACTGTTGCTGCCCTATTTCGTATCTTCAAAAACGGCAACAATATGCAACAACAAAGAGAGGATGAGACAAGCGCTGGGAAGGAGTTTTGAAGGGAATATTCCCTTTCAGGTTTTTGAGGATGAAAAGATCCGGCCTGATTTGAAAATGCCATTTATAATGAAACCTACTGATTCACAGGGTCAGAGGGGAATATATCTCGTAAATTCCATTGAAGAGTATCGTGAAAATTTTCAAACCGTAAAAGAACACTCACGCTCGGGCAAGGTAATAGTGGAGAAATATGTTGAAGGACCGGAAATATCTGTGAATCTTTACATGATTGATGGCAAATTGAGCTTCATGTTTGTCTCTGACAGGGAAACATGGCCTCAATATCTTGGGCTTGTCAACAAGCACGTAGTTCCTTCAAAAACAATGGATAGGGAAAAGTTGAAAGTATTGGAAAAAATGGTATTGGAGGCTTGTCACCGCATTGGTATCATGAATGGACCTGCATATTTCCAGGTGAAAATGGAAAACGGAAGGCCTTATATCATTGAAGTCACCCCACGGTTGGACGGTTGCCACATGTGGAAGCTTTTAACATACCATACGGGGATAAATATATTGAAACTGACTTTTGAACATTTACTCAATGGTGACACGGGTGAGTTGGATAAGAGGAAAGAAATCTGTTTTGGTCACGAGCTGGAATTTTTCTGCCAGAAACCAAATACAATCATGGACAGGGACAGGTTTGTTGTTCCAAAGGATGGATTGGAATACTACTTTTACTATGAGTCAGGAGATGAAATTCGACCTGTCAACGGCAAGTATGACAAAGTAGGGTATTACATAAAATCCCAAAATGTGCCTGGTCTGCAGAAACAGCAAGCTGGTAGGGAATATTCCTTTAGGTGAGGGCCTATAAGAGGAGATGCAAAATGTACAAGGATTATATAAAACGATTATTGGATATTTTTGTAAGCTTGTTGCTTTTGCCGGTTTTTGCGATCATCTGTATACCGGTAGCAATTGCAATAAAGCTGGAGGATGGAGGACCGGTTTTCTACTGCGGGGAAAGACTTGGAAAGGACTTTGAAAAATTCAATATGTATAAATTCAGGTCAATGATAGTCGATGCACCGGATATACGCAATGAAGACGGAGGTGCATTCAGTTCAAGATTCGACAGCAGAGTAACCAGTACAGGGAGAATCCTGCGGTCGCTGAGCATTGATGAAATCCCTCAAATAATCAATATACTAAAGGGAGATATGAGCATGATAGGACCAAGACCCAGTATTGACGACAAAAGAGAATCATATTCCGACGATTATTTCAGAAAATTCTCTATAAGGCCGGGAATTACGGGATATGCGCAGGCTTATTATAGAAACAGCATATCTATAAAGGAACGGGAAACCAGCGATTTGTATTATTTAGACAATATTTCAATGAAACTGGATATTGAAATAATTCTCAAGACCATAGAGACAGTAGTCGGTAGAAAAGGCTTGTATATGAACGATAGAACCGGTGGAGAAAAAAATAAATAGTATCGTATTGGGAGTATTGCCATGAAGAAAATATTGTTTATCAGTAACATTTCTAAGAGAATAACCAATTTCGTTATACCGTCAATAGAGGCAAGCCAAGGATTAGGATATGAATTTCATTTTGCGGCAAATTGTACCGGGGCTGTTGATGATGCAGCAAAATACAATATAACGATTCACCATATTGATCTTTTTCGCAATCCTTTCAATCCGGGTAATATTGAAGCATATAAGCAAATGTTGACATTGATTGAGGATGAAGGCTTTGATGTCATCCATTGCAATACGCCTATAGGAGGAGTCTTGGGACGGCTTTGCGGGAAAAAAGCAAAAGTTTCCAAAATAATTTATACGGCCCATGGGTTTCATTTTTACAAGGGAGCACCATTGGTAAACAGAACCTTGTTCAAGTGGGCAGAGATGAGGATGGCACATTATACGGATGCACTAATAACCATGAATAATGAGGATTATACTGCTGCTCAAAAATTTAAGCTTCGCAATAATGGCAACATATATTTTGTACCGGGTGTTGGAGTGGATACAAAACAGTATAGAATCGCTTCGGCGGATGGTGCAGGCTTGAAAAATTCACTGGGCCTGACGGGAAAAGACATTATTCTTATTGCCATGGGTGATTTAATTGCCAGGAAAAACTACAGGGCATCAATCAAGGCAATTGCAAAAGCAGGAAATAGAAATCTGCAATTCTTGATTTGCGGAAATGGACCCGATTTGGATTCTTTAAAGGGACTTGCAAGAGAAATGAATGTGGAAAATCAAATTCACTTCCTGGGTTTCAGGACGGACATCAGGGAATTGTTGACTATTGCCGATATATTTCTGTTTTCATCCTACCAGGAAGGACTGCCCCGTTCAATGATGGAGGCAATGAGTGCAGGTTTGCCGTGCATAAGCTCAGAAGTTCGTGGCAATGTAGATTTGATTGAAAACGGCAAGGGTGGATATTTGTACAAGCCGGATGACATTGAAGGGTTTGCAGGGGCAATCAACCTCCTTGCAGAAGACAAGGAACTGAGGAGAAAGATGGGAGACAGCAACCTGGAAACAATCAAAAGATTCGATATTGAAAATGTGAAAAAAGAAATGAAGAAGATATATGAGCGGGAGTTGATGTAAGTTCCTGAAGAGTATGTGATTGTTTGAATAAGGAGTTGATTATTCTGAAAAATATACCTGTTTTGAATTTTCATACAATAATGACTCACAATAAAAAAAGAACCTGGTCTTTCTTGTCTGCAAATATAAAAGTATTTGAAAATACACTAAAGTACTTGAAGAAAAATGGATACAAGAGTATTTCCCTGCAGGAATTGTATGATTTGAGAACCAAAAAAATATCGGATGATTCAAAACTCTTTATCATTACTTTTGACGATGGTTTTTTGGACAACTATACAATTGCCTACCCTATGCTGAAAAAATACGGATTCAAGGCAACTGTATTTGTCAATCCTGAATTTGTCGATCAACGCCCGGTTGTTCGAGAACAGATATATGACAGAATAGTCAATGGTGAGGATGTTGAAACGGATGCATCCTGGGGTTATATGAGCTGGAATGAATTAAAAGAGATTGATGACTCCGGCATCTTTGATGTTCAATGTCATGGGATGACACATACATGGTATGTTGTGGAACCTGTAATTGTAGATATCCATCATTCCGGCGATGGATATCACTGGCTTTGGTGGAATGAGTTTGTTGACAGAAAGCCACTTTGGCTGTCAGACTATTGTGACACTGACATTGAAATTGGAACTCCCGTATTTAAATACGGCGATTCAATATCTGCAAAACGTTTTTTTGTTAATGATGATATTGTTGAGTTTGTTAAAAAAGAGTGCAAAGGCATAACTTTTTTAGACAACAAGAAGAAGAGGCTTCAATATGTAAATGACTTAAACAGGGAAATTGACAGTAAATATCGTGGAAACCTTGGGCGCTATGAAACAGATGATGAATATTCAGATAGGCTCTACAATGAAATTCATCTGTCCAAGGAAGTAATAGAGAAAAAACTCAACAAGGAGGTTAGGTTTCTGGCATGGACTACAGGTGGTACGCCAGCTGTTCAATTAGCTCAAAACATTGCCAAAGATGCAGGTTACTATTCTGCAACAGACTGCAGCAAGGCATACAACGATTTGAATGATGATCCATTTTATGTGTATCGAATTGGAGGATTCAGTGGCCATGACTTATTTGGGAAACAAAGCCTTCTCTTTGAAAAAGCATTCATCAGGATGCAGCTTCATAGGGGCAGCGGCGAGGATTTTCTGTTCAACAGATTGCTTGAAGGCGCAAGAAGGATATATCGTAGAAAGGACAAGAAAATGGGAGAAAACAATCGATGAAAGAGGTAACTGATGAATAAGGGTTGGTGATGAAATTTGAATCCCAAAATTAGTCTGATAATGCCTGTTTACAATGGCGAGGAATATCTTGGAAAATGTGTAGACAGTATAATAAACCAAACCTATGGCAATATTCAATTTATTATTGTCAATGATGGATCTACAGATAATACCCTTGACCTGTGTCAAAATTATGCGAAAAAAGACAAGCGGATAGTTTTGATCAATAAAGAAAACGGAGGGGTGTCTTCAGCAAGAAATGAAGGTCTTGCATTGGCCGATGGAGACTATATCGGCTTTATGGATGCTGATGACTATATTGAACCCGACATGATTGAAAGACTGACTCTAAATGCGGTCAATAACAATGCGGATGTTTCAATGTGTGGATTCTTCATTGAGAGAGCAGATGGCAGGTTCAGGAATAAAGTTCTTGCCGAGGATATTATTCGATACAGCGGAGTAGAGGCAATCAACAACATGTTGGACAGGTATGAATTCCATGGATATATTTGGAACAAGTTGTTTTCAAAGAAAGTGATTAAAGGTAACACGTGCATAAGTTTTTGTGAAGATATTTATATATATGAAGATTTATTGTTTTGTTATGACTGCTTTATTAATTCTGATTGTGTAGTTTATGACAAAGGGCAATACTATCATCATATTATACACGACAAGCAAACATCAGCAGGATATAACAAGAAGAAACTGACATCATTGAAGGCTTTTGAAAAAATCATTGACGATGTCGAAGAAAACAAAGACATTGATGTTAACAGGTTTAAAACAAGCTATATGCAACTGGTAATAAGCTTGTTGATACAAAACCTGAGCAATGACAAAGATGGGAATAAAGAGATACATAATATGCTTGTAAAAGAACTCTACAGATATAAATTCCATGAATTGACTGACAAGAGAATTAAAGCTGCCAGCATGGTTGCCAAGTTATCACCCCACTTAATAAAGATGGTTGTTGAAGCAAAAAGAAAATTTGATTTTGAAGGACGTGTATAGGGAAACCTTAAGGAATATATGGAAAAGGAGGAAAAAGTATTGAATAGTCTACAGTTAGCATGGAAAATAAGACGTCATGGAATAGAAATGACCCATGTATCAGGTGGCGCCCATATAGGTTCGATATTGTCTGTTGCAGACATCATTGGAGTACTGTATAACGATATTGCAAAAGTTGATCCCAACAATCCTCATATGGAGGACAGGGATAGAATTATTCTAAGCAAAGGCCATGCCGGAGCCGCAATATATGCTGCACTGGCGGAAAAAGGATTTTTTGACACAAAAAAACTGATAACACATTATGCCAACGGCAGTATGCTGTCCGGTCATGTTTCCCATATTGGAATTCCGGGAGTGGAGTTTTCAACGGGTTCATTGGGTCACGGATTGCCTGTAGCCGTAGGAATGGCCCTGGCTGCCAAAAAGGACAATAAAAAACACAGAATATTCGTTATCCTTGGAGATGGAGAATGCAATGAAGGTGCAGTATGGGAAGCGGCAATGTTTTCAAATCATTACAAGCTTGACAACCTGATTGCCGTCATAGACCACAACAAGATATCGGGTATCGGATTCTGCAAGGATTCTATGCAGATATGCCCCTTCAGAGAAAAATGGGAAGCCTTCGGATGGAATGTAATGGACATTGACGGACATGACCATGATGCCCTGAGAAATGCATACAAGTCTGCGGTAGCCTCCCTTGGAAAGCCTTCAGTCATCATAGCGAATACGACCAAGGGCAAGGGAATATCCTATATGGAAAATGAGATATCCTGGCATTACAGGTTCCCAAAGGAAGGGGAGGAATATGATACGGCCGTTGCCGAACTGCATGCCCAGATGCCTGATGGCACAGAAGACATGTACGATGTCAATGTCATGGAGGGGGAAATATTATGAGAGACAGGTTTATCAAAACACTGGTTGAAATTGCAAAGAGAGACAAGAATGTATACCTGGTCACGGGAGAGGTCGGTTTTGGTGTATTGAGACCCTTTTGGGAACAATTTCCCGACCGGTTGATAAATGCAGGAATAGCTGAACAAAATTTGACAAGTCTTGCTGCAGGCATGGCTTTGGAAGGCAAGATTGTATTTACCTATTCAATAGGAAATTTCCCTACCATGAGATGCCTGGAACAAATACGAAATGATTGTGCCTATCACAAGGCAAATGTAAAAATAGTGTCTGTAGGCGGAGGCCTTGCTTATGGGTCACTTGGAGTGAGTCACCATGCTACGGAGGACCTGGCAATTATGAGAGCATTGCCTCATGTTACGGTAATGGCGCCAGGAGATCTGACGGAAGTGGAATATGTAACCAGGGCCATTTACGGGCATGAGGGAACATGTTACATGAGAATAGGAAGAGGTCATGACAAACAACTGCATGACAGCATTGATGATTTCAAGATTGGAAAAGCAATCAAAATCAAGGATGGTGAAAAGACAGCCATTTTTTCAACAGGAGCCATATTTGATGAAGCTCTTGAAGCCTGCAGGATACTTGAGTATCATGGAGTCAATCCTTCCCTCTATACATTCCCAACGGTAAAACCCATTGACAGGGAGACTATAGAAGCCTGTGCCTGTAATTGTGACTGGATAGTAACTTTGGAAGAGCATAATATAATTGGAGGATTCGGTGGTGCCGTATCGGAGGTATTGGCTGAAATGGGCGGAGTAAGAGCCAAATTGATGAAAATTGGCTTGAACGATGAATATTCCAGTGTCGTTGGAAATCATAAATACTTGAGGGAAGCCTATGGCTTGAGTGCTGAAAAGATTGCCCAAAGAATTGAGGGGGTCTTAGGACTGGAAGTTGTTAAAATGAAGGAGTTTAAACGATGAAGATAAAATATTCTATAAAAACATTCATCATAATTTTGCTGCTTATTATGTTTTCAAGCCAGACGGCATTTTCATTCACGGATTTGGACGAAAACAACCCCAATACTTCAATGATAATGGAATTTTATGAAAGGGGATTGACAAAGGGTTATCCTGACGGAACATTCAGACCTCAAGGTACAATAACAAGGGCTGAATTCGTTACATTTATCAACAGAACCTTTGGCTACAAGGAAGAAGCGGAGAGTTTGCCGTTTTCGGATGTTACAGGAGAGGAATGGTTTTCAGGTCAACTCAAGGTTGCAATAAAAAAAGGCTTCATAGAGGGCTATCCGGATGGAACCTTCAGACCTGAAAAGCCAATCAGCAGACAGGAGGTAGCTGTCATACTCAACGGCATTCTTTTATATCCGGCAGACGAATTTACAGATACGGAGGATGAAATAGCCTCGTGGGCAATTGATTCCGTCAATGCCCTCTTGCAAAGGGACATTATGATGCTTCATGAAGGCAAATTCCTGGGAGATGAATCGGCTGTGAGGGAATCGGTTGTTGTTTCTCTTCTGAAGACTCTTCATATAAAAGAGGAGGAAGATCTGGAAGCCGAAGATACGGAAGCCGAAGATACGGATGATGGAGAATCATCATCAGGAGGCTCATCATCTGGAAGCTCGTCTTCGGGAGGCTCGTCTTCGGGAGGCTCGTCTTCAGGAGGATCATCATCTGGAGGGTCTTCAGGGAATGATGATGACGACGATCCCCCTGAATATGACATCCCTTCTGATGAAACAGTTTATTCTCTTAATATGACTGTTCTGGGACTGGAAAAGGTGCTGGAAGGGGACACAGAATTTGCAAGAAAGCTGGATGAAAATTCTCTGAAGATAGTGTCGGATATAAAAGAAAGCATGGAGAATTATCTTGATGATTATGGATATGACTATGAAACTGAAGTGAATAAGGTAAAGACTGAATACAATAGTCTTGAAGAAGATATCCAGTCAGACATCGAAATTGCAATAAAGGCATCAGTACCTGCTGAACACTTAAATACCTTGGAGGAATTCTTTTCTAAATAATATTCCGGGAATTTGCAATATAATGTGATTTGGAGGAAGCTATGGGAGAAGAGTGGAATTTACTTGAATTGGTACAAATTGTTTTAAAAAGAAAATGGATAGTTGTGGCAACGACAATATTTGCTGCTATTCTTGCAATACTGGTTACAATGGTTGCAATAACGCCAGTTTACGAGTCAAATACTACATTGATGGTAAACAGCTCAAAGACCAGCAGCCTGGGAGACATAGCGTCCGGTTTTGACATTGGAAGCATCAATCTGAGCCAAAAACTGGTAGTCACATACAGTGAAATTGTCAAGTCAAGGATAGTCCTTGAAGCTGTAATCGACAAGATTGAGCTGGATATGACATACAACGAACTTTTAGAGGACATCACTTCAAGTCCGGTGGGATCGACGGAAATTCTTAAAATATCCGTAAAAAACACTGATCCTGCAATGGCTTCAGAAATAGCCAATACTATAGCGGACGTATTCATCAAGGAAGTAATGAGGATATTGAAAGTTGACAATGTTGAGATAATCGATGAGGCAATACCTATTGATCATCCTGTTAACATCAACCTTAAGTTTAATGGAGCAATTGGATTCATTGTAGGCATAATGACAGGATTATCCATAATATTGATGCTTGAAATGCTCGACGGAACAATAAAGACTTCTGATGATATTGAAAAGCATATTGGACTTCCCGTGATTGGAAGCATATTCGAATTCAACAGTGAAAGTGAAGGAATTATAGTCCATGAAAATCCTAAATCACCTATATCTGAAGCTTATAGAAGCCTCCGGACAAATATAAATTTTGCCAATCTCGACAACAATATGAAAACAATACTTATAACCAGTGCTACACCGGGAGAAGGCAAGACTCAGACTGTTATGAATCTTGCAGTGGCCATGGCACAGAATGACAAGAAAGTCATTGTAGTAGACTGTGACATGAGAAAGCCAAGAATACACAAGATTCTTAATATTTCAAATACGTCGGGAATTGCAGAATATCTTATGGATGGCAGAAATATAGATGATTATATAAACCGGATGTACAATTTGGATATAGATGTAATGACTTCGGGGAAACTTCCAGGCAATCCTTCTGAGCTTTTGCAGTCAAATGTCATGAAAAAAATGGTTGAGTTTTTGGAGAAGAAATATGACTATGTACTTTTTGATTCTCCACCTGTTGTACCTGTAACTGATGCAGTAGTAATGACTAGATATATAGAAGGGGCTATTCTGGTAGTAGCGTCTGGCAATGTAGGGGTGGATATGGTAAAAAAAGCAAAGAAATCCCTGGAATTCAGCGGAGTAAAATTAATAGGTTCTGTTCTCAACATAATACCGACCAATCACTCAAAGGGATACAATTCCTATTATTACTACTATGAGGAGAGTGAAACCTAGAGTGTATGATATTCACTGTCACATGCTTCCAAATATTGACGACGGACCGGCAAGTTTAGAAGAAGCGCTGGAAATGGTAAAGGCTTCATATGATAATGGAATAAGGCATATTGCCATGACATCTCATCTTAATCATCCCCTTTATTTACCAGGAGGGGGTGACTATGACGGGATTTTTTGTGATTTCAAAAAACTCATTGACGAAAAGTATCCTGATCTCAATATATATAAAGGAGCAGAGGTTTATATTTCAAGAAATGCGCTCTCTGAAATTGGCAAGGTCAATATTAGAACCATAAATGACACCAGATATATCTTGGTGGAATTTGCAAGAGACATAAGCTTCAGCGAGATGGACATGGCTGCCCACGAGTTGAAAGTATTGGGATATATACCTGTTATAGCTCATATAGAGCATTATCGCTATATAAGGGAAAAATACAACGAAATAAGGCAGTTGAAGGATGACGGAGCTGTAATTCAGTGCAATAGCGGCAACCTTTGGAAAAAGCGGGGGAAATCAAGATATGCCGGGGAGCTCCTTAAGAGAAACCTGGTGGATATAGTGGCAAGCGACTGTCATGATATGGATAAAAGGCCGCCGGGACTCATGAAAACATATGAAAAAGTAAAAAGAAAATACGGTATGGATACTGCAGAAAGAATTTTCATCGAAAATCCCAAACGGATAATCAAGGGAGAGGAACTGCCTAAATCATTACGGACAGAAGGGAATCTATTGTCCGGAAGGTTTTCAAAAGTGAGAATTGCACTTGCTGCACTTGTTGCAGTTGCTGGAATAGGCATAGCAGCCATTACAAAGCTTATAGGTGGAATGCCGGCAACAGATATAGAGATGGCTACTGAAGAAAGTAGTCTGGAACATGAGATAAACCAGGTTGACCATGTAGACATAGACTATTATGACGAGATAAATAGTATGGAAATAATGGGTGAACCGGTAGAAGCAATCAGTCCTGAAGAATCGGTTGATGAAGCAGTTGATGAAGCAGTCGATGAAGCAGTCGAAGAACCAGTTGACGTGTCGGTTGAAGAGCCTGGTGAAGAGCCTGTTGAAGAGACGGTTGATGAACCGGCTGAAACGGACAACCCTGTGGTAGTTGAGAAATCACATGAGGAACTCTTGGTGGAAAGTTATGTATCGTATCTGGAAGACCTTGAAAAAGATTATATAGAAACTTGTGAAGGGTATTATAGCATGCTTACGGCAGCCATGGATCTCGAGGACGAAACATTAAGAGATGAAAAAATAGAGGAAATACTTGATGAACTGGGACGCGTTGAAAGCAGGTCCGACAACCAGGTCTATAAGACACTTTACGACATGCAGAATGATCTTGAGGAATACAAGTATGATGTAGACATAGTCAGGGAACTCAGAGACCACTATATTGAAGTTAAGATGGAAGTATCGGAAGAATACAAGTCCAAGCTTGAGGAATACGAAAACAGCAACAATGGTTAGGTGTTAACTATTGTTGCTGTTGTTTTCAACTATTACTAAAACAGTGCCTTATTATTAAAGTTCCTTTGAATTCGGCTTTTCCGAATGAACCATTTTTACGACTTTGTTGTTTTCATCGATGAGGGCAACCTTTGGCTCATAAGTCTTCATTTCCTCGTCGTCCAGCATTCCGTAGGCAATTATTATTACTACGTCGCCCTTTTGAACGAGTCTTGCAGCAGCACCGTTCAGGCATACGTCTCCCTTGCCCCTTTCGCCTTCAATTACATAAGTTGCAAGTCTTGCTCCGTTGTTGTTGTTGACTATCTCAACCTTCTGGTTTGCAACTATTCCCACTGCATCCAAAAGGTCCTTGTCTATTGTTATGGATCCCACATACTCAAGGTCGGCTCCTGTCACCGTAGCCCTGTGCAACTTTGCTATCATCATTTCTCTAATCACTTTTATTATACCTCCAAAATCCTGTTATCAATTAATCTCGTATTGCCGAACTTAACGGCTATTGCTATGAGCACCTTGTTTTTTATTTCATCGATCTGCTGCATCGTTTCCGTATCGACAATTTCTACATAGTCGATGTTTGCAAGATCCATGCTGTTTATGGTGCTTCTTATTCCTTCTACTATTTCAAGGGAGCTTCTTTCGCCCTCTTTTACTTTGTTTACAGCCTCATTGAGAGACTTGTTGAGGATGGTTGCCTGCTGTCTTTCCTTTTCGTTGAGGTAGACGTTTCTGGAACTTTTTGCCAGGCCGTCCTCCTCCCTTATTATTGGGCAGCTCTTGAGACATATGTCCATGTTCAGGTCAGTTGCCATCCTGTTAAGTACGAAGTACTGCTGGGCATCCTTCTGGCCGAAATATGCATTGTGGGGAGCGACAATGTTGAAGAGCTTCGTAACAATTGTAGTTACACCTCTAAAGTGGGTAGGCCTGCTTCTTCCGCAAAGGGTATTTGTAAGTCCTTCAACGTATACATAAGTCTTGTAGTTGCCCGGATAGAGCACATCATCCGTAGGAGTGAAGACAAGGTCCACACCTTCCTCCTCGGCAATTTTACAGTCCCTTTCCATATCCCTTGGATAGCTTGAAAGGTCCTCGTTTGGACCGAACTGTGTAGGATTCACATAAATGCTCAGTATAGTTATGTCGTTTTCCTTCTTTGATTCCTTAAGAAGAGACGCGTGTCCCTCGTGGAGATACCCCATTGTAGGAACAAATCCAACGGAAAGCCCTTCCTTCTTCTTCTCATTGACGAAGCTTCTCACTTCTTCTATGCTTTTAGTAACAATCATTTTAATCTCCTGTATTTTGAACAATAGTTTAAGATATATATTTATGCAACAATTTTGTAGCGAGGTATTTGCCATAGTTATTAATTCCACTTAGAAAAAATAAAAATTATTAACGAGGTCTCGACCAATAGGTATCAACAATAACATTTATAGATATAGAAATTGTTGTACCGGTAGCTAAAAACACCAATGTTTCAAGGTGTTTTGTGTCAACGCCTTTCCACCTTATCAATTACAGATTTTCGTGCTAAGGGAGTAGGGAGTTAAAATTTTTCTTTTTTCTCGTTACATTAAGCTGACAGCATGTAACTGACAAACAAAATTGCGGTGACGCTTAATATAACTTGTTCAGTTCCGAAAGGTCTTCAGAAAAGAAACTGTACTCTGCCGATGGGAACGACCCGTCCTTGACTTCCTCTATGTACTCGCTGACGCATCTTCCTATCTCATCGCCTACGTTGCCGTATTTCTTTACGAATTTCGGAATGAAGCCTGTATTGTATCCTGTAAAGTCGTGGAATACAAGAACCTGTCCGTCACACTTGTTTCCGGACCCTATTCCAATGACTGGTATATCTATATTTTTTGAAACATACTCAGCAAGTTCCGTAGGCACGCACTCGAGAACCAGTGAAAAGGCTCCAGCTTCCTGTAGGAGTTTTGCATCTTCAAGCATCCTTTCAGCTTCGTCGACCTTCTTGCCCTGTATGAAGTATCCGCCCATGGTGTTGATTGACTGAGGTGTAAGTCCAAGATGTCCCACAACGGGTATTCCTGCATTGACTATTGCCCTTACGGAATCCACAACCTCTGATCCTCCTTCAAGCTTTACCGCTCCTGCATTACCTTCCTGCAAAAGTCTTCCAGCATTCTTTACGGAAGTTTCAACTCCAAGGTGATACGATAGAAAAGGCATGTCTGCTACAACCATTGCCCTCTTGGCTCCTCTTGAGACAGCCCTTGTGTGGTGTACAATATCGTCCACCGTCACCTTTGTGGTGTCCTCGTACCCGAGTATGACCATTCCCAGTGAATCTCCGACAAGCAGCATGTCCACATTTTTTTCATCCATTATCTTGGCTGTTGGATAGTCATAGGCAGTGAGCATGGTTATCTTTTCGCCCTTTTCCTTCATTTTTCTTATGGTATGTGTAGTCACTTTTTTCATATCAATCTCCCGGTATCAATATAGTAGACTTTTTAAAGTCTCTGATTGTTCACTGTTCTTTCTCGCCGCTATTTCCATTGAAGCCCTGCCCATTGTCTTGTATATTTCAAGCCAGTTGTTGTCGTACTTCTTTATGTCTGTCAAATGCATGGCAACCGTTTTCTCGTCGTTCCTTGCAATAGGTCCGGTGAGAGCCTTTGTAGGTCCGTAGTCAAAGACGTTGTTGGCAGACTGGAGTACAAGTTCCTTGATGGTGTCAAGTGCCATATCATTTTCAAAGCCGATTTCCATGAGCATCTCAACGCTGGTGTTCAGCACTGCGACCAGGTAGTTTGAAGCTACGCAGGCAGATGCATGGTAGATGGTCTTCTGGCTGCTTTTTATGACTGAATGGCTAAGGTTGTTGACGATCAATATGTCCTTCACCATTTTCAGACCCTTGCCTTTTCCTTCCAAGGTGAAATTGGCCTTGTGTATCTCGGCGGCCGACTTCTCAATATCGGAGAAGGGGTACAAAGGATGGAGGGAACAGATTGTTGCCCCTTTTTCATTAAGGCAGTTCATAACTTCGCAGTTCAGTACACCGCTCATGTGTATAAACACCTTATCTTTTACATCTACATCCATTCTGCAGATTTCCTTGGCGACATTCTCGATATTGTCGTCGTTTACAGTGAGAAAAATCATGTCTGATATTTTAACCAGGTCAATTTTTCTGTCATAGACAGGAGTGTTGGTGAGTTGTGCCGCCCTGTCTGCAGAAGAACGTGTTCTGCTGTTGTACCCTGCAATCCGGTAATGTTCCCTCTTGAGATACATTCCGAAAGCAGTGCCAACCTTCCCGGCACCGATGAATCCAATTTTCATAATCAATTCCTTTCATACTCATTGCATCGAATATCATTTATCAAGACACATAAGGGTATTAAATGTGATTGTGAGGTCGTGACTTGGAGATATGTCTTTCAACCTTAATAAATCAAGAAAGACATAATCGACGGAGCAGGGAACATTCACGTTTAATACCCTGACCGACATTTTAATTAAACTCGATGCAATAAAAAATACCTTTCGATTGCATGACAATACAATAGAAAGGTATCATATACCTGTTTATTAAACTTTTGTACTGTCTCTGTCTGCAACCAGATCAAAGCAGATATCTTTTATTCATTTAAATTGGGATTTTTTCTAGTATGCTTTCCTGGACAGACCTAATGTATGATTCTTAATCCTAAGATATCATCGTGGTCGTACCAATCGCATGTATATATAATACTATATTTCCCGTTGAAATTCAACAGTTTTCTTTGCAAATGTTGAATTTGGGCTGTCTATTGGATTGCAGAACGTAGAAAAATATATGAGTGTGAGGTCTCGACTTGGAGGCTCGAAAAGTTTCCATATAAATCAAGAATTTTCGTGCCGACTATACAAAGCAACTACGTTGCGTCATCAGCAGAGCTGATGTTGTACGTGTCGAAAGTTTACCTTGTTTACAAAATTAAATGTTTCAATTAATTTTGATATCATTACTTTCGTAAACTGGAGTAGGGAACACTCATATGTTTTTCGAAGTGGACTCTGCTAACAGCTTTAATTAAAGTTTCCTATTGCTTTTCAGCCGTCAGCTCCACAATCTTTTTAAGTATTTCGCCTGCAACCTCTTCCTTCAGCATCTTGCCAAATTCCTTTTGTACATCATTCTTATCAAGGAAGACAACAATATTTGTATCAAAGCCAAAACCTGCATCAGCTTCCTTCACATTGTTAATGACTATGAAATCAAGGTTTTTTGATTCAAGCTTTCTTTTTCCGTTGTAGAGTATATTCTCTGTTTCAGCTGCAAAACCTACGAGTATTTTGTCGCCCTTGTGCTCTCCAATGTATTTGAGGATGTCGGGATTCCTTTCAAGCTCTATGTTGAGATTCCCTTCCTTTTTCTTTATCTTGTTGTCTGCTACGGATATTGGCCTGTAGTCTGCCACTGCAGCGGATTTTATGACTATTTCATTGTTGTCAAGTTCTCCCTTTACAGCTTCGAACATTTCAACGGCAGACTTTATGCCGATGAATTTTTCAAGACCGGCGGGCTTTTCTATGTTCACGGGGCCTGATACAAGTGTCACCCTGGCGCCCAGGTCAACAGCCTTCTTGGCGATTGCATAGCCCATCTTTCCAGTTGAATGGTTTGTAAGATACCTTACAGGGTCAAGGGATTCCTGGGTGGGGCCTGCCGTTACGAGGACGGTTTTCCCTGCAAGAGGCTTATGGGGGTTAAGCACCTCTTCGAGCTTTGCGATTATGTTTTCATTTTCCGTAAGCCTTCCTGCTCCCACGTCTCCGCAGGCAAGATATCCCGAGTCGGGCTCAACGAACATGTACCCCATTTCCTTCAGCGCCTTCATGTTGTCCTGAACGATGGGATTCATATACATGTTGGTGTTCATTGCAGGAGCTATTACCTTCGGTGCAGTTGAAGCCATTATCGTAGTGGTAAGCATGTCGTCTGCTATTCCGTGTCTTATCTTTCCTATTACATTTGCAGTTGCAGGAGCAACAAGGAACACATCAGCCGACTTTGCTATGGAGATATGCTCCACGTCCCAGTGGTCCAGGTATTCGAACATTTCAGTATATACCTTTCCTGCGCTGAGAGTCTGGAAAGTCAGAGGGCTTACAAACTTGGCGGCGGATTTGGTCATTATGACCTTCACGTTGGCATCAAGCTTCTTCAGCCTGCTTACAAGATCGCATACCTTGTATACTGCAATTCCTCCCGTTACTCCTATTACTATGGTTTTATCCTTAAACATTTCATCACCGTGTATACATTAGATTTTTCATACTTATGTCAAGAGACTTGTATGAATGAGTGAGCTTTCCTACGGAGATATAGTCAACTCCAGTGGAGGCAAGCTCCTGTATATTCTCTAATTTAACATTTCCGGAGACTTCTATCAAGGCATTTTTTTGAATTATGTCTACCGCTTCCATGATTTTTTCCCTGCCCATATTGTCGAGCATGATGATGTCGGCCCCTGATTCCAGTGCCTCCCTTACATCATCCAGGGATTCCGTTTCCACTTCGATTTTTCTTACAAAGGGCATGTTTTCCCTTATGGTCTCTACGGCATTTGTGATGGAGCCTGCAGCTTTTATGTGGTTGTCCTTTATCATGACTCCGTCTGAAAGGTTGAAGCGGTGGTTTGTTGCTCCTCCCATTTTTGTCGCATGCTTCTCGAGGATCCTCAGACCCGGAGTGGTCTTTCTTGTGTCAAGGATCCTGGCATCGTAACCCTTGGCAGCTTCAACATATTTTCTCGTAAGTGTTGCGATTCCCGACATCCTCTGGAGAAGATTGAGTGCAACCCTTTCTCCTGAAAGAATAGCCTTTGAGCACCCGCTTATGGAACCGATTTTCCTTCCCGCTTTGGAGTATTCACCGTCTGAAACAAGAAACTCAACAGTAGCCTCGTCTCCCATTACCTTGTAAACCCTCTTAAACACTTCAACTCCGCAGATTACGCCGTCTTCCTTCTGGATTATGTCTATTGTGCATGATGTATCCAGTGGCAGTATGTATTCCGTAGTGATATCCCCGTGGGGCATATCCTCTATAAGTGCATTTCGTATTATTTCATCTACTATCAACCAGTTCATTTATTAAGTCCTTTCTCAGATTACCGATTATTTCCATTGCTTTTTTTCTGTTGCCTTTTACAAGCGCTTTCCCTTCATCAGTTGAGAAGCAAAAACGTGGCTCAAGAAATCTTCTTCTGTTCAAATCAAGAGCATGTATATTCCAGTTGACCTTTCCCGGAAGCTCTTCCATGCTCATGGCTATTTCATCATGGAATCCTTCAATGATCTTCTTGTACTTCTTCGTCTCCAGGCAGCGGTTTATGTCGTCTGCAGCCCTTTTAGAAAATACCAGGCCCTCCAGAAGGGAATTGCTTGCAAGCCGGTTTCCTCCGTGGACTCCCGTGCAGGCACATTCTCCCGTTGCATAGAGACAGCCCATTGACGTCCGCGAATTGAGGTCGACTCCGATTCCACCCATGTGGTAGTGCTGGGATGGAGTGACGGGAATCCTGTCCGAAGTTATGTCTATTCCGTACTTGAGACATTCCGTATATATTTTGGGGAAGCGTCCCTTGAGGAAGCTTCCGTCCAAATGTGAGATATCAAGATAGACGCATTGGGAATCCGTCTTTTCAAGCTCCTCCAGTATAGCTTTTGTTACCGTGTTTCTTGGAAGAAGCTCGTCAACGAATCTTTCTCCATTGCAGTTGTACAAAAGTGCACCCTCGCCTCTGAGTGATTCGGAAATGAGGAATCTTCTCTTGTCGGCTCTTTCCTCAAGATAAAGGGCAGTAGGGTGGAACTGTATATAGTCCGGTGTGGCAAGTTCGACTCCGTGGTTTTCAGCTATGGCCATTCCGTCTCCCGTGAGACAGCTCTGGTTTGTGGAATTCTTGAAAATCCCGCCGATTCCGCCCGTTGCAAGGACGGTCATCTTTGATCCTATATAAATGGTCTCGTGAGTCTTGTCGAATACAGGATTTCTTTTCTCTGAAAGGCAGTATGCACCAAGACATTTGCCGTCTTTTTCTTCGATGTCGAACATGGCAGTGTTTTCCAGTATCTGCACATTTTCCAGTTTTCTCACATGGTCGTAAAGAGTTTCGAAGACCATCTTTCCGCTCTTGTCGTTGCAGTGGACGATCCTGTTCCTTGCATGGGCGCCTTCCCTTGTGTATTCGAATTCGCCGTCGTTCTTGTTGAAGGGCACCCCGAGCCTGTCAAGGTCAAGGATGCTGTCCCTGGATTCATCCACCAGAATTTTTACG
Source organism: Dethiosulfatibacter aminovorans DSM 17477 (assembly GCF_900142005.1). Taxonomy (GTDB): domain Bacteria; phylum Bacillota; class Clostridia; order Tissierellales; family Dethiosulfatibacteraceae; genus Dethiosulfatibacter; species Dethiosulfatibacter aminovorans. The sequence goes on along the minus strand of NZ_FQZL01000007.1, from coordinate 38,295 downwards.
GAGTCCTCATTGTTGAGATACATCCCTGCCTTCATGGTATCGTTGAAAAAATCTTCATAGTCGTTTTCATCGTACCTTACGGCTATTCCTCCCTGGGCAAGATTGGTGTTGCATTCCTCAGGTGATTGTTTCGACAGCATCACTACATTAAGGTTCCTGTCAAGGTTCAACGCGCAGTAAAGACCTGCCACACCTGTTCCTATTATCAGAACGTCAGTATTTAATATTTTCATATATCATCATCTCTTTTCCGCCAGCTTGATCATGTTTTCAAGTGCCTCTGCAGCCTTGTTTGACATTTCAACGTCAAGCTGTATTTCGTTTTCTTCAAATCTCAGACATCTGTAGACATCATCTATTGATGTTCTTTTCATTCCGCCGCAGACCATGTCGGGGAAGTAAAAGCTCTTGTTTTCCGTTTTCTCATCCAGTGCGAACCTTATGCCAACCTCCGTCACTATTATGAATTCATCGTCTTCGGAAACCGTAGCATGGTTGAGGATCTGTCCTGTGCTTCCTATGAAGTCTGCAAGGTCTCTAACGTCCTTCTGTGACTCCGGATGGACAAGGACCTTTGCATGGGGATATTTCTCCATGAGGGTTTTGACTTCTTTGGCTCTTACATTGTCGTGGACGCAGCATTTTCCGCTGCCCAGTATAACTTCCTTGTCGGGGCACTGGGCTGCGATATATCCACCCAGATTCTTGTCCGGCACGAAAATTATCTTGTCGCTTTCTATATTGTTGACAATATCCAAAGCGCTTGAGGAAGTGCAGCAGGCATGGGACATGGTTTTTATTTCTGTTGATGAGTTGATGTAAGACACTACTGCAGCATCGGGATTTTTTTTCATCAGGTCCTCAAGCTCTTCGTTGAGGAATTCATCCACCATGTTGCAGTTTGAGTTCACGTTGCCTATGAAAACCCTCTTTTCAGGGGAGAGTATCTTGGCGCTTTCCGCCATGAACTCAACACCGCAGAATACTATGTAATCCGCCTCCGACTGCTGGGCGGTTTTGCTTAAATAATATGAATCCCCCACATAATCTGCAATTTCCTGGATTTCCCCTGGCTGATAGTAGTGGGCAAGTATTATTGCATTTCTTTCCTTCTTCAATCTTTCAATTTCTTTTATCACGTTCATTTCAATCTCCTTTAGGTGTAAAGACACCTGACATAACATTGAGACCAATATACCACTTTTTCACTGAAATTTCAACTATTTTTGCTTCTTGTCGAATTGAAATTTTTCAACAACTTTAATTTTGATGTCTTTACACTGTCGGCGGGATATCGATACCACCATAAGCTGTTTACATTGCAGGGAAAATATTGTAAAATAAGATGTTGCATAATACCAATGTGAAAGACAGCACAGTAATGGGTTCATCTGGATTATGCTTATTTTATTTAATCTACAATACAAGGAGCAAAACTTGAACAGAAATCTAAAGACAAAAAGACTGACTGACGCAGCACTCGCCACCAGCATACTGACCATTTTCGCCATGATTGGAAGCTTTTTGATTCCATACATAGATTTCATATACCCCCTGCCGGCCATACTGCTGGCCAAGAGACAGGACTGGAAGATATCCACCATGGCTCTTGTGGCGGCTTCGATCATCATCTTCGTACTTACCGGGATGGTACAGACAAGTTTGTATTACTTTGTCCTCTATACTCCCATGGCATCGGTCATGTGCTATTTCATTTCAAAGGATGAAAGGCCATGGAAGTCCATAGTGTTCGGAGGAGTAGCATACCTCTTGTCCTTCGTAGTGATGATCATGCTTATGCAGGCATTCATGGGAATAAATTTCGTGGATCAGATAAGGGAAACCTTCGTTGAGAGCCTTAATATCCAGGAAAGTCTTCTGTCCCATTTCGAAGGAATGGAGGAACAGCTGGAAGCCACCAGGTCCATGTACGATGCAATGCTTAACGCCTTTGTGGTTCTCATGCCGGGTATCATAATAATATCGGCTTTGTCCATGTCGGCTGTAAACTACATGGCTGCCTACAAAATGGGCAGGAGACTAAGGGTGAAGCTGGTTCCAATAGGAAGATTCAGTAGATTCAGACTTCCCAACAACATAGCCATAGGAATACTCGTGTTTGCAGCAGGATCCTATCTGATCAGCCAGACGAACATAGTCAACAGCGACACCCTCATGGCAAATCTGGTATTCATGTTCCAGATAATGTTCTTCATACAGGGGCTTGCAGTTGTCAGATTCATGATGGACAGATACAAGATCAAAAAATTCCTCAGGGTTGTAATTATCATAGGTATTATCTTCAATTCATACCTCATGATGGCAACCACCTTCATGGGGATGTTTGACCAGATATTCGACTTCAGAAAACTTAAAAATACTAACAGGTGGTAAAAGATGAAAATATTCAGAGGGCCAAACTTCCTCATGGAAGAAAGCAGCACCTTTTTCTACGTTTCACTGATAATACTGGTAGGACTTGTAATCAGGGGCGAATTCATTATGGCCGCCATAGCTGCAGTGCTCATTCTAGTAGCACTGAGACTCAGCACATCAAGATATGAGGATAAGAAGAAGCAGCTTAACCAATACCTCATTGAATTCACAAATACAATAGACGGCATGTCCAGACAGGCCCTTCTCAACTTCCCGATCCCGTTGGTGATAATAAGCGACACGGGAGTTGTATACTGGTACAATTCCAAGTTCAAGGAAATAATGAGCAGCAAGAAGGGGCACAAGGAGAACATAAAGGAATATTTTCCTTCATTTCCCTTGTCGGAGCTTGCAGAAGAAGGTGAATCCACATCCTTTGACGTACAGTCCGACAACAGATATTTCAGCGTGAAGTACAACAAGGTGGAAGGAAGCGGAGACGAAAGCACAGTATACCTGCTTTACCTTCTGGACAGCACAAGATTCACATCCCTCAGGGAAACCTATACGGATGAAAAGACGATAGTGGCCCTTGTGGAGATCGACAACTATGACGAAATGTACAAGAAGATGGACAGAATAAAAAGAACATCCCTCATGGCGGATGTAGAAAAGCATATAAACCTTTTTGCCCAAAGAATGAACGGATTTGCCGTGAAATATCTTGACGACAGATTTGCAATACTCTTTGAAAACAGATTCCTGGATAATCTGGAAACGAAGAAATTCGACATACTTGAAGAGGTAAAGGAAATACGCAACGAGGATGATGATTTCTTCACTCTGTCCTTCGGTGTGGGAACAGGCGGGAAGTCCCTTGTCCAGCAGCTGGACTTTGCAAAGGGGGCCCTAAGCATAGCCCTTGGTAGAGGCGGTGACCAGGCAGTTGTAAAGAGTCCTGAATATGTACATTACTACGGAGGAAGAAGCAAGGCCGTAGAAAAGAGATCCAAGGTAAAGGCAAGGATGATAGCCAATGCCATCAGGCAGATATTCTCCCAGTCGTCAAATGTTATAATAACGGGCCACAAGACCGGCGACATGGATGCCATTGGAGCCGCCCTTGGTATACATGCCATAGCAAAGGCAATGGGCAAGGAATCATACATTGTCCTGAACGAACTCAATGCAGCCCTTGTGAATGTCTATGAAAAGATGAAGCTTGAAGGGGATGAGTACATAGACAGGATAATAACCAGCGATGAAGCACTGAAGCTTATAGATGAGGATACCGTGGCGGTAGTTGTGGACACCCACAAGCCGAGCTATTGCGAAGCGGGGAACATCCTTGACAGCTTTGAAAGAGTTATGGTAATAGACCACCACAGAAGGGGAGAGGAATATATAGACGATCCAATCCTGGACTATGTGGAGCCTTATGCATCGTCCACCTGCGAGCTCATAGCGGAGATGTTCCAGTATATGGACGACAAGGTCCATCTCACCAAGCTGGAAGCGGACGCCATGCTTTCGGGAATAATAATGGACACCAACGCCTTCACCTTCAAGACAGGCGTAAGGACATTCGAGGCGGCTTCATACCTGAGAAGTGCAGGTGCAGACACCATAGAAGCCAAGAGGCTTCTAAGCGACGACATAGACACATGGAAGAAGAAGTCCGAAGTCATTGAAAGAGCCGAGATTATAGACGATGTAATTGCCATTTCCATAATAGACGAAATCCTGCCAAACGGCATGATAATAGCATCCCAAAGCGCCTCGGACCTTCTATCCGTCAAGGGAGTAGTTGTGAGCTTCGTCCTGGTGAGAAGGGACCAGCATATACATGTAAGCGCCAGGTCCGTGGGAGATGTAAACGTCCAGATGATCATGGAACAGCTTGGCGGCGGGGGACACCTTGAAATAGCAGGTGCCCAGATAAAGACCCAGGACATGAACTATGCCAGGGAGTTATTGCTTAAAGAAATAGAAAAATATAGAAAGGACAGTAAAAAGATATGAAAGTAATATTATTGAAAGACGACAAAAAAGTAGGAAAAAAAGGGGAAATAGTAAATGCCAAGGACGGCTATGCAAGAAACTTCCTCATACCAAAGGGCGTTGCAGTAGAGGCGACTCCTGCAAACATCAAGAAGCTTGAAAGAGATAAGAAGCACGAGGCTGAAATGGAAGCACAGCTTGTAGAGGAAGCCAAGGCGACAGCTGAAAAAATTGAAAAGGCTGCAATAGAGATAAAAATCAAGGCGGGAGACAATGGAAAGCTCTTCGGGTCTGTTGCAACCAAGGACATAGCCACTGAATACAAGAAGCAGCACAATATAGAGATAGACAAGAAGAAAATAGATCTTAAGGACCCTATTAAGACTGTAGGAACATTTGAAGTAAATGTAAAGCTTCACCCGCAGGTGACTGCAAAGGCGAAGGTAACAGTATCCGGAATCTAGGAGTGTAATATGTTTGAACAACAGGTGGGAAGGGTTCTTCCCCACAGTCTTGAGGCGGAGCAGACTGTTCTCGGAGCAATCATGCTCGATAAGAACGCCCTTGAGACTGCCATCAACAAGCTTAAAATTGAATACTTCTATTTCGATGCGAACAGGGAAATATTTGAGACTGCCAAGGCTCTCACAATCAAGAACAAGCCCGTGGATCTCATAACCCTGACCGAGGAACTCAAAACAAGAAAGACCATTGACATGGTAGGTGGAATAGCCTATGTGGCAAGCCTTTCAGAGAATATTGCAACAACGAGGAACACTGAAGCCTACTGCAATATAATCGAGGAGAAGGCGATAGTAAGGGAGCTTATTGGAGCAGCCGAGGAAATCAAGAACAAGGGACTTGAAAACACAAGCGAAGCAAAGACTCTTGTGGAGCTGGCGGAATCAAGGATATTCGCCATATCCCAGGAAAGGCAGTCGAGGGACTTTTCCCATATGAGGGACATAGTACTTGACGTATTCAACCTCCTTGAGGAAAGGGCCCAGCACGACGGATCCATGACGGGAGTCACTACAGGCTTCAAGGAACTTGACATGATGACATCGGGATTCCAGAAATCCGACTTCATTCTGCTGGCAGCCAGACCGTCAATGGGAAAGACGGCCCTTGCGCTTAACTTTGCAGTAAACTCTGCAGTAAAGGGAAAGGCAAAGGTAGCCATGTTCTCACTGGAGATGTCCAAGGCACAGCTGGTTCAGAGGATAATAAGCATGGAGTCCCTTGTGGAAAGCAACAAGCTTAAGACCGGGGAGCTTGAAGACGAGGACTGGGACAAGATAGCCTATGCCAGCGGCATAATGTCCGAAGCAGACATATATATTGACGATACTCCGGGAATCACCTTGTTCGAGTTGATATCCAAATGCAGAAGGCTCAAGACGCAGCACGGACTTGACCTTGTAATAATCGACTACCTCCAGCTTATGGAAGGTGACGGAGACAACAGGCAGCAGCAGATATCCAATATCTCAAGGGGGCTTAAGGGTCTTGCCAGAGAGATGGACTGTCCGGTAATATCCCTGTCACAGCTGTCCAGGGCACCGGAACAGAGACCGAACCACAGGCCCCTGCTTTCGGACCTAAGAGAATCGGGAGCCATAGAGCAGGATGCCGACATAGTAATATTCCTCTACAGGGACGAATACTACTTCGACAGGGAAGGCGGAGACGACGAGAACTACGACAAGAGAGGAGTGGCCGAAGTCATCCTGGCCAAGCACAGGAACGGATCAATAGGTACCGTGGAACTGACCTGGGTTGACAGGTTCACCAAGTTTACGGATATGCCGAGGTAACAATAGTGATAGGACTTCATAACGGAGAAAATCATATAAGTGTGAGGTCGTGACTAATAGGTAGTAACAATCACCTTTTGAAATATAGGAATTGTTGTACCGGTGGCTAAACACCAACGTTTCAAGGTGTTTTGTATAAGGTCTTTCAACATTATGAATCAAGAAAGACATTAGCGACGGAGCAGGGAACACTTATATGATTTACGTAGTGGACTTACTGGAAGTCTGTAAACAATTAAATCATTAAATTAAAGAAGGATTGAAGTCTGTTGAAGATTTCAATCCTTTTCTTAATCAGTTTTACAAAATACCTTGAATGTTGATGTTTTAGCTATCGTTCTACCATTATTTCACTATCGCTCAACCATTGTTAATGAAGTGTATCATCAGCGTCACGGCCAGCAGGTCTGCCGACCCGCCGGGGCTTAGATTCCTCTTAATGAAGGTCCTGTCCATTTCCTGAACTTCCTTTATTCCTTCCTCGGTTGACATGCCTCCTGCACGAAGTACATTGCCGGCGGAAAACTTTGCGAATTCCAGTCCGTCAAGGCCGCCTCTTGAAATGAGGTTGGTGTCATCGGTATTCATTATTATCTTCATCAGTACGTTAACCGAAGCGTCGTTGAGTGTCATGCCGTCCTTTAAAAGATTGAGAAGGAATGGATATGAATGATCCCTGATGGTGGGAAAGCCTGCTTCGGCCTCTCCCCTTATTCCGCTTATATGGTACCTGTTGTATATCTCGCGCCCGTGGGTCATTTCTGCAGCCTTCTTTTCATCAAGATCCCTTTTCACCAGGGATTCAGACAAGAGTCCTGCATATTTACAGATATTCACATATGAGAAATCACTGTCATTCACATGGGCCATTGCAGCGGCGGAAGACATCAGACCCAGGGAGAATATTGCACCCTTGTGGGTGTTGACTCCGGAAGTTGCCCGGAACATTTCTCCATCGGCTGCAATGCCTCTTTTTTTCAGCAGTCTGAAAAGGTCAGGGAAGTCCAGTTCATGGTTTTCCAAGGTTATTCGACAGCAGTCGTAGAAGTATCCTTCAAGTGCCAAGGCGCTTTCTATGAAGGTGAATATGTCCATGTCCTTGTGAGCTCCCGTGTTGAACCTGTCCACAAGTCCCGGCTTAGGCGACACGTTGACCTCGTAAAGGAGGGCCTTCACGGCAGCCTTGCTTATTTTGGTGCAGATTTCAGTGTTTATCATATATTTCCATCCATTGAATTTGATTGTAAGTATACCTGCGTGTACAAGTATATTTTGTACATTATATTAACTCAAGGCAAAAAAGTCAAATACATGAAATAATGAATATTTCAAGAAAAAAGGACAGCTTTCATGAATGTATGAAAAATGTCATTTTTGTTGTACTATCCTGTTATCCGGTTCAAGTCCTTCACATCGTTTGCACAGCAATTTACAAAAATTTTCAACAGATTGGGGTCGAATTGTGTTCCGGCGAATCTCTTTAGCTCTTCTATGGCTTCATCGTGGGATATGGCCTTTCTGTATGAACTGGAGTTGGTCATTACATCATAGGCATCCGCTATGGAGATTATCCTTGCCAGCAGTGGTATTTCCTTGTATCTGAGTCCCTGGGGGTAACCTTCACCGTTCCACCATTCGTGGTGGGCAAGAATGCTTTCCGCTATGGGCAGAAGTTCCGGTATGGTCTTGCATATATTGTATCCATTCAATGGATGCTTCTTCACTGCAGCCCACTCCTCGTCAGTGAGCCTTTCGCCTTTTAGAAGTATCTTTTCCGGCACGGCAAGCTTCCCTATATCATGGAGCTTTGCAAGAAGTAGAAGCTCATCCTTTTCAGCTATGGTCATGTCCATCTTGTTGGCTATCTTCATCACTATTTCGGCTACCCTCTGGGTATGCTTCATGGACTCATAGTCCTTTTCCAGGAGTGAGTTTGTAAGAGAATCCACAATTGAGCTTCTGTAGCTCTTGTTGTCCATCATCTTGTTTCGATACATCCTGTTTTCCGCAGTCTTTATTGCGTCTGAAATGCTGTCGACCTCATTCTCAAAGGTTGAAAGACCTACAGCCATATGAGGTTTTAAAAAGTCTGTGCTCACCTTGAAATACTTGTCTCCAACCCTTGAGATTATCTTCTGGGCAATCCTGTAGCTGGTATTGGGCATGAGGATCAAAAACTCGTCTCCTCCCCATCTGATGACTATGTCTTCATCCCTGAAATTCCTGATGAGATATTCGGCAGCGTCCTTTATGAGCTGGTCTCCCTTATGGTGCCCGAATGCATCATTTATGAGTTTCAAATTGTTCATGTCGGCCATGATTATGCTGACAGGCAGACTGTCCATGAGAGCTCCGATGTCAATCAGGTTGTCGAAATACGACCTGTTGTAGCAGCTGGTTAAACTGTCGTGGAAGGTAAGGTGTTCGATTTTTTTGTATGCGTTTGTCAGTACTATGTTCTGCATTCTCAGCTCATCGTTTATGGATGTAAGTTCCTCCGTAAGTTTGCTGACAATTCTTGAAGAATTGATGAATCTGTAAATGTCGTCCAGCAGCTCTTCGGCATCAAAGGGCTTAATTAGAAAATCAAGGATATCGAGCCTGTAGCCTTTTTTCTTTTCCTCGGGGGTCAAGGGCTTGTTTGAGATGGCAATGACAGGTATGGTGCTTGTCCTGTAAATGCTTTTCATTGATTCTATGAAGTCGTATCCCTTGAAGTCAGGCAAGTCAAGATTAACAAGGATGATATTCAGATCTTTCTGGCTCATAAGATCAAGGGCCTCGTTGCCGTTTGAACATGTATATATATTGCATCTGCATGTTTTTCTGAGTTTTTCCGATATGATTGCTATATCGTAGTTGTTGTTTTCTACAAGTAGAACATTAAATCTATTCATGGATAATACCTCCACTATATCAATCGGCTCTCCCGGTAAAAACATTAATGATACAGATAAAATTGTCAAACCGGTAAATGGAAATCATAGTTATGCAAAAATATCCCCATAGAAAGTGGTTGAATTGACATTCAAATTTCTTGGTGTTAAAATTTAATTAGAGTTCAATAATTATATTTTCTAACCGTTTTTCTTGATAAATTTACCGCCCTGGCTATTTTGCCTTGCTGCATCTATTTTGGCACATCAGAAACATTTTTCTTTTTTGATTCAATTCCATCACCAGTCGCCACCTATGTCTAGTTATTAAGAAGTTTATGTTCTAATTGGATACTTTTCAATTAAAACCCCGGTATTGGTCAACTCTAATATCCGGGTGAAAGTAAGCCGATATACGCACCTTGGAGCAATACTCCAAAAAAATGCAAGGAACAAATAAAATCTCCAAAAACTGTTGACAAAGGTGGTTTTTTTATCTATAATGAAATTAAACACCGGAAATATATAAATTTTGGAGTTTTCCCCCAAAGAGGGGTGTATGGAATAATAAGAAGACTAGCAGCACCATTTTAGACGATGCAAAGTATTTTGAAAAAACAACTAAAATGAAAGGATAACAATTTTGCGATGATTAATAAGAAAGAAAAAACTGGAATGAATCAAAAGAAGTTATCGATTTTACTTGAACAGAATCGAAATCTCTATACAAAAACTGAACAAAAACTATATGAATATATTATTGAAAACCTGGATAAGGTAATGTATTTTTCTTTGACTGAACTATCTGACATCAGCGATGTTGGAGAAGCTACAATATTACGGTTTTGCAGGAAGATTGGGTTCAAGGGCTATCAGGATTTCAAGATTGCAGTGGCTCAGGAATTGACATTAATGACCAGAATGACCGGTGATGAAACCTTTATCGAGAAAATAAGAATTAATATGATTAATGTTCTCAATGATACATATGAACTTATAGATGAGCAAGCTCTTAAACAAGGCATTAAATGGATTTCTGAAAGCAAAGACGTTATCATATTTGGCGTGGGTCATTCAGGTCTCACTGCAAATGACCTCCAAAGCCGATTCCTGAGAATTGGCAAAAAAATTGAAGTCATCACAGATCCGCATTTTCAAATCATGCGAGCCAGTTCGGTGGATGAAAATTCGGTAATCATTACAATCAGCCGTTCGGGAAGCACAAAGGATATAATTGATGCAGTCACCCAGGCAAAAAAATATGGTGCAAAAGTAATAGCGATTACCGATTACGTCAAATCACCTTTAACAAAGCAATCGGATCTGGTATTGCTTACAGCGGGTAAAGAAAATTCTTTGGATGGAGGCTCGCTGGTTGCAAAGGTATCGCAATTGTATATCGTCGACCTGATTTGTACAGGTTACAGTATTGAAGCATATGATTATACCGAAAACATGAAAGACAGAACAGCCAAAGCTGTTTCCGACAAGCAATACTAGTGGATATTCAGTATGAGTCAGTGAATGTGATGACAAAACGTTTCCGAACAAGATAATCATTCGATTTAGGAGGTATGTACCGTGATTACAGATTCAATAAACAATTTTAAACTTTATCAGTCCATGCATGAAGGTCTGAGAAAGGCAATAGAATTTGTCGAGGAGAGTTTAAAGGAGAATAAAGAGGATGGTTATTATGCATTTGATGACTCGTTTTATGCCTTGATTTGCAGTTACGATACTTTGGTTGACCGAAAAGAATATGAATCCCATGATAAATATATAGATGTGCAATTTATCATTGAAGGGGAAGAGGCGATTTATTTCTCCGATAGATCATCAATGGAGAGAGTGACCGACTATGACGAAAAGGATGATTTCACTCTTTATAAGGGGAAAGCCGATGGAGTGGTGAATCTGAAAAAAGGCAGATTTGCAATTTTTTATCCCGACGATGTCCATATGCCAAAATGTGCAATTGACAACAAGTCGTCACATGTTAGGAAAATAATAACCAAAATCAAGATTTGAGATAATTTGATAAGAAGAATAAAAAGTATCGGATTATATAAAAAAAGGAGAAGGTACGCTTGAGGACTATAGGTGTTTTAACAAGTGGAGGAGATGCTCCGGGAATGAATGCTGCAATAAGGGCTGTAGTGCGGGCAGGGATATACAATGGCATGAAGGTAATGGGAATCGAGCGGGGATACAATGGCTTGATAAATGGCCACATAAAGGAAATGGAATTATCCTCTGTTGCGGATATTATCCATAGAGGAGGAACTGTTTTAAAAACTGCAAGATGCGAAGAATTTAAAACAGAAGAAGGAAGAAAAAAAGCCATAAACGTGTTAAAGGTTTTTGGGATAGAGGGACTCGTGGTAATAGGTGGAGACGGTTCTTTTGCAGGAGCGCAGAAGTTAAGTGAAGCAGGCATCAAAACAATAGGGATTCCTGGAACCATAGACAATGATTTGGCATATACGGACTATACAATTGGTTTTTATACAGCGGTAAACACAGTCTTGGATGCAATAGGTAAAATAAGAGATACCTCGGCATCCCATGACAGGGCAAACATTGTAGAAGTAATGGGAAGACATTGCGGGGACATTGCCCTGTATGCGGGACTTGCTGGTGGTGCGGAAAGCGTTATCCTGCCTGAAGAAGAGTATAATATTGATGAGATATGCAAAAAATTGATTCAAGGAAAAAACAGGGGCAAGCTTCACAGTATAATAATGCTTGCAGAAGGATTAGGGAATGCATTTGAAATAGGTAAAAAAATAGAAGAAGTGACAAATATTGAAACAAAGGTAACGGTTCTGGGTCATATCCAGAGAGGTGGAAATCCTACAGCCTTCGACAGGATACTTGCAAGCAGAATGGGTGCAAGGGCAGTAGAGTTGTTAATGGATGGAGCATCAGGCAGAGTAGTAGGGATAAGGGCAAATCAATTGATTGATATGGATATACATGAAGCGCTTCTGATTGAAAAGAAGTTTGATAAGGAAATAAGTGAACTGACGAAAATGCTTTCGATTTGACAAGTTAAAGGAGACTTTTATGAATATTGCATTAATTGACATTGGTGGTACAAATATAAAATATGCACTTTCAGATGAAGAGGGTACTTTTATACTTCAAGGGAAACAGCCTACAGAGGCCTTTAAAGGCGCTGACGCAGTCTATGTCAACGTGTGCGGCATAATTGATTCAATGTCGGAGAAAGCTCATATATCGGGCATTGCCATAAGCACTGCAGGCCAGGTGGATGTCAAGACCGGCAATATAGTCTATGCTACCGATGGCATCCCCGGATATACTGGATTTGCATTGAAGGATCGTCTTAAGGGACGTTTTAAATGTCCTGTTTCTGTTGAAAATGATGTGAATTGTTCTGCCTTGGGCAACCTTTGGAAAGGGAATATGGATGAGGATACATTTATAGCCTTGACCATAGGAACAGGTATCGGTGGTGCCATAGTACTTGATGGACGGATTTTTCACGGTGCAAGTGGTTCGGCAGGCGAGATAGGACATATGACATTGATTAAGGATGGTTTGCCCTGTAACTGTGGTGACTCAGGTTGCTATGAGCGTTATGCTTCGGCACAGGCCTTGGAAAAACAAATTATTGCAGCTTTGGGAGATATGTCTACCAAGCAATTTTTTAATAAGGTTAGAAGTGGCGACACAAAAGCCTTGGCAGTCTTTAGTCAATGGATAGATTTTTTGACTGAAGGGCTCAAGAGTCTTGTCCACATTTTAAATCCGCCGCTTGTCATGATTGGCGGAGGAATTACAGCCCAGGGGGCCTTGCTTGAAGATGCAATAAATGACAGTTTGAGAAAAAAAATAATGAAATCATTCAGCAAGCCATTGAAAGTGAAATTAATGACCATGGGGAATGATGCAAACCTGTACGGAGCTCTATATTGGTTCCTGAAAAGCGAGTGTGATTATTAATGATATTAAAAAACTGTACAGCATTGATAGACGGAAAGCTCACGGAAAATATCTTGATTGAGTTTGAAAATGATAAAATTATTCGTGCTGAGGCGGTAGAAAAGGATGCAGAAATAGAGGAGGACTCAGTGGATATGGGCGGGATGATTGTTTCACCGGGCTTTATTGATCAACATGTCCACGGCGCTGTGGGGTATGATTTTATGGATGGCTCGGAAGAAGCAATAACTTCGATTTTGGAGGCTTTGGCACGAGAGGGTGTCACCAGCATACTGGCGGCAACAACGACGGGAACAAATGATGATATTGTGAACGCCCTTGATGCAATAAAGGATTTTGACAATGCTCATGGCGTTGAGATTTTGGGAATTCACCTTGAAGGACCGTATCTGTCACCTGAGGCGCCGGGTGCCCACAGGAAAGAATTGCTTGCCAAACCTACGGTGGAGTCGTTTCGGACGTATCAAAATGAAGCTGGAGGCAAGATTTCTATGATTACTCTGGCTGTGGAGGAAGATGAGGGATTCGAACTCACAAAATATTTAAGGCAACATGGCGTAGTCGTCAGTATCGGACATAGTAACGCCAGTTATGATCAAACCCTTGAGGCTATTGAAGCTGGTTGTCAATGTGCAACCCACTGCTACAATGCTATGAAAGGACTTCATCACCGGGATGCGGGTGTGGTGGGGGCAGCCCTTTTGACGAAAGGGTTCAAGGCAGAGCTCATTGTTGATCGAATTCACGTATCGGATCCTGCCATATGTGTGTTTGATAAAATGAAAAGCAGCCAGGATAAGATTTTAATCACTGATGCCATGAGAGCCAAGGGCTTATGCAGTGGAACGTATGACCTGGGAGGACAGCAGGTATATTCAAACGGAATTGAAGTCAGGACAAAAGAAGGAGCCTTGGCAGGCAGTGTTCTGACGATGGACAGGGCGCTTAAGAACTATATGGATGTCACTGGAAGACGATTGGAGGAAGTTTTGCTTATGATGACTAAAAACCCGGCTGAACTTCAACAGGTTTACGACCGGAAGGGATCCATATCAGTGGGAAAGGATGCGGATTTAGTTGTATTGGACAAGGAACTTAAGGTTCAAATGACTATATGTAGAGGAAAGGTGGTGTATTCAACTAATCATGAGAATAATAGCTGTTGATAATATTGAAGACATGGGAGAAGCTGCTGCTGATCTCATTATTGAGAAAATTATTTCCAAGCCTGACTGTGTCCTGGGATTGGCAACCGGCAGCACGCCGTTGTCGCTGTATATCCGTTTAATCAGGGCGTATGAGCAGAAAACGGTCAGCTACAAGGAAGTGAAGTCGTTTAATTTGGATGAATATAGGGGTCTCGAACAGGATAATCCAAACAGTTACCATTATTATATGAAGGAAAATTTGTTTAAATACATTGATATTTTACCGGAGAATACCTATTTGCCCAGTGGAACAATGGATGCCGATGAAGCAATTAGGACCTATAAGGAATTGCTGAAAGATCATCAAATTGACATACAGGTGCTGGGAATCGGTACCAACGGCCATATTGGATTTAATGAGCCAGGGGTTTCGTTTGAAAGTTCGGTGCATCTGGTGGAACTGGATGAACAGACAATAGAAGACAATTCACGATATTTTGAGAGTCTGGATGATGTGCCTAAACAGGCTATCACAATGGGAATTGCAGATATCATGGCTGCCAAGTCCATTATCCTCATGGCGGGAACCGAGAACAAAAAGAATGCTTTAAGGTGTGTCCTTGAAGGACCTGTCACCGACGAATGTCCGGCGTCTATTCTCAGGAAGCATAAGGGATTGACCATCGTGGCTTTAAAGAATGTCCTGAATGAAATCAGTTTGAACTTATTATGATCCAGCAGGGACGAATTGTAAAAACAGGAGAGTGATTGAGATTGGAAATACGGATGAGCAGACAGGAAAACACAGAGGTGCTGGTTATAGGTGCCGGATTGGCGGGAATGTCTGCTGCACTGGAAGCTGATAAGGCAGGGTCGGAAGTGATCATTGCAGTGTCTTCAACCCTTTGTTCCGGATCGAGTTTTTATCCCGGCACATGGGGCTTGGGCATGGTTGCGCCTCAGGACGAAGAAGACAAGAAAAACTTTGTAGAGGTGATAACAGAAGTCGGATGCGGCATGAACGATATCAGGTTGAGTGAAGTGCTCATTGATCATATCGGTGAGGATATTGAAGCATTGGAAGAGATGGGCGTAACCTTCAAGAAACCGGAGACTTCAGCCTATGATGAAACATTGATCCCTTGCTTTGACAGGAAGTACCGAAAGTGGTACGGCTACCTGTTTGAAACAGCTAAACCGGCATTCAAGGACAGGATCGAGTCAAGCGCCATAAAGGTATTGGAGCACACAGAGATATTCAAGATCATACCCTTTAAAAACCATTATCTGGCATTGGCGTTTTGGAATGGCGAAGTCATTGGAATTGCAGCAAAAAGTGTAGTAATTGCGACTGGCGGCATAGGCGGATTATATGAACATCGATTGAATACGGATGATATTACAGGTGCAGGTCAAGCTATGGCCTTTGATTTGGGATGTGAGCTCGTAAATGTTGAATTTATGCAGTTTATACCGGGATTCATTGAACCTTCATACAAAACCATCATCAATGAACGGGCCTTGAAACTGGCTCAGATACTTTCAAAAGACGGACGGATAATTATTGATGACCTTGAAGTGCTGGATGAACGATCAGGGCATGGTCCCTTTACGACCAGGCTGCCATCCCAAAAATTTGATATTGAAATATTTGAAGAGTATTTGAGAACAGGTGAAGACAAGTGCGTCAAGATGCAATACAAGGTCAGCAATATGAGTCAAGAAGGGCTCATGATTCGTGACTATTTCAAGTGGCTGAAAGAAAAAAAAAAGGTTGATGCAAGTGAGGACATTTTTATACTTCCTTTCATGCATGCAGCCAATGGCGGCATAAAAATAGATGAAAAGGCAGCGACGACAGTTCCAGGCATATTTGCAGCTGGTGAAGTGACAGGCGGCATGCACGGTGCAGATAGAATTGGCGGACTGTCCACAGCAAACGGACTGGTATTCGGCAAAATTGCAGGACGTGAAGCATCAAAATACGCAAAAAAAATGGACCCGGTTGCAGCAGAAGAGCAGAGTATAAACATTGATTCCATACACATTGTCGAAGGGCATGATGCGGTGGATGAGATACGAAAATTGATGTATCGTTACGGCAGCATCATTAGAACGGAGAAAGGTCTGGAATGCGCCCTTGAAGCGATAGATGCCATGGAAAAACAAATTCGGGAAGGTGAGGAATGTGATTTAAAGCAAGGTCTCATGGTGACGCACAGCATTTTAATGGCGAAGATACTGCTAAAAAGCATGCTCCTTCGCAAGGAAAGCCGCGGATCGCATTATCGGAAGGATTACCCGGAACAAAGCGAAGATTACGATAAGGCCTTGATAATGTTCAAGGATGAGAAAGGCGAGATTGGATATAAATGGAGATGAACAATAACCAGGACCGGTTCATCGACAAGATTCAAATGAATTGCAACAATCAGTTAATAGATATTTTCATCAATCAAAATAAGGGGAGGTAGTGAAGAAAATATTTAATTATTGATTTGATGAGGATCTAAATAAAATGAAGGGAGAAAATATGAGAAGAATATTTAGTTTAATAATGATCATTGTACTATTGGTATCCTTCGCAGGATGCGGAACAAAAGAAGTAGAGGAAAGTGCACCGCCTGAAACCGGTGGAGATACAGAAGTTGTAGGAGCTTTGAACGATAATCCGCTCAGCGATGTAAGAGTCAGACAGGCAATTGCCTATGCTATCGACATGGATGCGCTTGCTGCAAGTCTGCTTGAAGGGAAAGCTCTTCCGGCAAACAGCTTGACTCCGAATGGCCCTTGGAAAGTAGATGGGTTGAATAATTATGAATATAACCCTGACAAGGCAAGAGAATTGCTGGAAGCAGCCAATTGGGATGCCGACTATGAACTTGATGTAGTATATTATTACGGCGATCAGTTGACTGTTGACTTGATGACAGCCATTCAAGCATATTTGGCGGATGTAGGCATGAAAATGAGTTTTAGAAAACTTGAAGGTGACTTGACTGCATTGCTGTGGACGACTCCTGCAGATCCTGTAAACGGTCCGTCGGAAGTTGACTGGGACTTGGCTTATGCAGGTATTGCGGCATTGACGATGCATGAATACTACAACAGGCATCAAACGGGAGCTACAAGCAACTCTCATACACCTGGTGATACTGAATTGGACGAATTGATCCAAGCAACAAATATTACAGCCAATATCGAGGAACAAATAGCAGCATTCAAGGAACTTCAAAAGTATGAGAATGAAAATCTTTTCAGCATACCACTGTATTACCAGCAAGTATTCGTATACTCAAGTGATAGAATCGATAGAAAAGGCATGCCTTACGGCAACGAGCAATTTGCTTATGACTGGAGAATTATCGATTGGGATATAGAAGCTGATGCAAATGGCGACAGGATATTGTATTCCAATACAGGCCCAATCGAATTCTTTGAAACACCTTTCGTGAATCCAGGTTTTAAAATGCCGCAGAAGTTCCTTTTCGACCGTTTGATCACTGCAGACGGAGCCCTGACACCAACCGAGGGCCAACTGGCTGAGTCATATACTGTTTCTGATGATGGATTGTCAATCGAATTTGTTTTGAGAGATGGAGTTACATGGCATGACGGAACACCTTTCACGGCTGAAGATGTTCAGTTCACAGTGGAGTATTCCTCAAAAGTGCCACAGTTGAACGCTATTGCCCAGACAACATACATGAGTCTGGAAGGATATGAAGCCTATATGGACGGTTCTGCCGATCATATCAGCGGTATCGTGATAGATGGAAACAAAGTGACATTCAACTTCGCATCACTGGATCCAAACGCCTTGATGACATTCTCTCAATGGCCTCCGCTTCCAAAGCACCTGCTTGAAAATACGGATCCAATTCAGGCACAGCAGGCATCATTCTGGCAAGCTCCGGTCGGAACAGGTCCCTTCAGGATTGAAGAAGTCAACATGAATGACTATGCGACTTTTGTACCGTATGAAGGGTATTGGGATGAAGGTACTGGTAACATTGAGAAGATTCATCTATATCCAAGTGGTGAAAGTGATCCAAACATAGTAATCAATGCTGAGTCGAACAGACTGGATTACGCATACAACAAGAGTGTTGCAGACGCAAATGCAGTTGAGAAGATTGAATTCATGGAAGTTCACCCCGTTGACATCAGGTATACAAGATTGTTCTATGTCAACAAATTCGAAAAACAATAAAAAAGGGGCTTTAAGCCCCTTTAATAGAAGGGAAGTAAAAAAATGATTGCATATATTATAAGAAGATTGTTGATACTTATTCCGATGATTCTTATTATCAGCTTTCTGATTTTTTGGGGCATTGAATTGACGCCGGGCGATGCAGTATCTTATATGGTCAGTCCTGACGCTCTTGCAAACATGTCTCCTGAAAGTCTGGCAAAGCTGAGGGAAAGCCTGGGACTGGATCAGCCTTTTGTCTTTAGATATTTCAAATGGTTGAGCGGTGTACTAAAAGGTGATTTTGGCTATAGTCTGTCAAGCGGAGTGCCGATCAAGGATATTGTCTTTGACCGATTGCCGGCCACACTTGAACTGTCAATCACAGCTTTGGTTTTATCGAGTGTCTTCGGCAGCATGCTGGGATTGATCAGTGCATTGAGAAAAGGGAGTCTCGCTGACAATGCGCTGACTGTTCTAGGAATGATAGGGGTCTCTATTCCACAATTTTTCTTTGGCCTGGTGGCCATATTGATATTTGCCTTGAAGCTGGATTGGTTGCCTGAGGGTGGTAGAATATTACCCGGTTATGAAACCTTCATGGACCGATTGCCGCATTTGATTTTACCATCATTGGTATTGGCTATTACGATGACGGCAGGTGTTATGAGATATGCTCGTGCCAGCATGCTGGATGTCATGAATAAAGAATATATCAAGACAGCTCGCAGTAAGGGTTTGCCGGAGTGGAAAGTTAATCTTGTGCATGGTTTTAGAGTCGCGCTGACACCGGTTGTAGTATTGATTGGCTTCAGATTGCCCATGCTGATCGGTGGATCTGTCATCATCGAGAAAATATTTCAATGGCCGGGCATCGGAAAGGAATTCATTAATGCAGTTCAAGGTCAAAACGTACCGTTAGTAATGATGATTGCTTTATTCTCAGTAGCGGCAGTTCTTTTAGCAAGTTTTCTTGTGGACTTGTTGACGGCATTGCTGGATCCGAGAGTCAAGCTGGATTAGGGTGATAGTGTGAATAATAATAGATTATATAAAAAATTTGACAAAATAAAAGCAAAAGAAGAAGCTGGATTATCAGGCAAGAAAAAAGTAAATAGAAAATTAAGAAAATTCAAGAACAACAGATTGGCGGTTCTGGGATTAATCCTGTTTACAATTATCGCAATAGCAACGGTATTTGCACCTTTATTCACAGATTATGATCCCGGCAAAATTGATGTTATGAACATGTTGTCAAAACCTTCGTCCGACCATCTGTTAGGTACTGATAAACTGGGACGTGATGTTTTTACAAGAATTCTCTACGGTGGAAGGATTTCAATACTGGTAGGTCTTGGAAGTGCTGTAGGTGCTGGAATTATAGGCGTTCTGATAGGAACTTATGCGGGCTATACAGGCGGATGGATTGACAGAATATTTATGAGGATTTCAGAAATTTTCATGGCTTTTCCTCAAATCGTTCTGGTATTGCTTTTGGTGTCCATCACCGGTCAAAGTGTATGGAACTTGATAATCATATTCATAATAACAGGATGGGGCTCGGTTTACAGGATGACTCGTGCTAAAATGCTGTCAATAAGGGAAGAAGAATACGTGCAGGCACTAAGAGCATTCGGGCTCAATGATTATCTTATTTGCTACAAGCATATGCTGCCAAATGCACTGGGACCTATTTTGGTCAATATCACATTAAGTACTGCGATGTTCATTCTTCAGGAAACTGCATTGAGTTTCTTGGGACTAGGCGTGCCTCTGAATATTTCTACATGGGGCAATATCTTGAATGTGGCGCAGGACATAACCGTTCTAAGAGAAAACTGGTGGATATGGCTTCCTGTGGGAATGGTTATTTCAACATTTGTTTTAAGTGTGAACTTTATTGGGGACGGATTAAGAGATTCGACAGACCCAACACAGCAAGGATAGGAGGAAAATATGTCAGATATAATTATATCCGTAAAAGATTTGAAGACGTTCTTCTATACTAATCAGAGGTGCAATAAAGCTGTAAACGGCGTGTCGTTCGATATAAAAATGGGAAAAACAATTTGCATTGTTGGAGAGAGCGGCTGTGGGAAAAGTGTAACAGCGACTTCTATAATGCAGCTGCTTCCAAAGTTATCAAGAATAGAAGAGGGAGAAATTACGTATTATAGCGATAAAGGCCCTGTTAGAATAGACAAACTTCCAAAGAACAGTCAGGAAATGAGAAGACTTAGAGGTTCTGAAATTGCCATGATATTTCAGGATCCAATGACAGCTTTAAACCCTGTATACACAGTAGGGTATCAGATTACCGAGAATCTGACCAATCACCTGAAGATAGGTAAGAAAGAAGCTAAAGACAGAGCCATTGAGCTGTTGAAAGACATGGGTATTCCAATGCCGGAAAAGCGGTTCGGACAATATCCGCATCAATATTCAGGTGGGATGAGACAGAGGGCTATGATTGCCATGGCCATGTCATGCAATCCTAAAGTCTTGATTGCCGATGAGCCGACAACTGCCTTGGATGTTACCATTCAGGCGCAAATATTTGAATTGATGGATAAACTCAAGAAAGAATACAATACAGCGATTATGATGATTACCCATGATATGGGCGTTGTTACAGAAATGGCCGATGAAGTCCAGGTCATGTATATGGGGAATATAGTGGAAAGTGGAACTGCGGAAGAAATTTTGAAGTCACCTGCACACCCCTATACAAAAGCGTTGCTGGATGCAATTCCAATTCTGGGAAGGGGAAAAGACCAGGTTATAGAACCTATTAGAGGTTCGACACCGGATCCTTACAACAGACCAAAGGGATGTCAGTTTGGACCGAGGTGCGACTATTTTACAGAAGAGTGCTTGAATATGCCGGCGGATACACATATTGATGGTGTCCATTATACAAAATGCTGGCATTATAGGAAGGTGTTAAATAATGAATAAGCAAGAAGTTCTATTGAAACTGAAGGATGTCAAAACATATTTTCCTGTAAAAAAAGGTGTTTTGAAGAAAGTAGCCGGCTATGTCAAGGCTGTTGATGGTGTAAGCATTGATATTTATCGTGGTGAAACTTTGGGGCTTGTTGGAGAAAGCGGTTGCGGCAAAACAACGCTTGGCAAATCGATTCTTCAGTTGATCAAAGTAACTGATGGCGAAATGGTATACACATTTGAAGATGGTAAAAAGGATCTGAGGACATTGTCACGACATGAGATTGACGAGGCAAGGCAGAAACTTCAAATCGTCTTTCAAGATCCCCACTCTTCGCTGAATCCGGCTTTTTCCATTTTTGATTCACTGCAGGATCCCCTTAAAAAATTTGGTGTCAAATCCAAAGCCGAGAGAAGACAAATAATTGGCGACCTGCTGGAAGCGGTTAATCTTAGAAGAGAATACATGGATCGCTATCCCCATGAATTTAGCGGAGGACAGCGTCAGAGAATAGGTATTGCCAGAGCACTAAGTGTCCAACCGGAACTTATCGTATGTGATGAAGCTGTAAGTGCTCTTGATGTATCGATTCAAGCACAGGTTCTGCAACTTATGAAAAAATTGAAGGATGAAAGAAATTTGACATATATCTTTATCACTCATGATTTGTCGGTTGTGGAATACATAAGTGATCGAATAGCAGTTATGTATTTGGGAAAAATCGTAGAGTTGTCTAAATCCGAGGATCTCTACACCCATACTTTGCACCCCTATACAAAAGCTTTGCTTTCAGCAATTCCCGTTGCTGATTTGGATAAAAAGAAGGAGCGGATTATTTTGGAGGGAGACGTGCCCAGTCCTGTCAATCCACCAAGCGGTTGTGCATTTCATCCAAGATGTCGAGAATGCATGGACATATGCAAGGAGTCGGCTCCGACACTAAAAAAATATATTGTGAATGATAATGAACATTATATTGCATGTCATAAAGTGGATATGCAGTATACCAATAAGGAGGAACAGTGATAATGTTTGATGTTAAAGAGATCAAGGGTGTCATCCCGGCCCTGATGACTGTATTTGATGAGAATGAAAATGTTTATGAAAAAGGCATGAGGGAATTGGTTAGCTATCTTCTAAAAGAAGGTGTGGAAGGGTTTTACTTGACTGGGAGCACTGGCGAAGGCTTTCTGATGAACGAATCTGAAAGAAAGCAAGTTGTCGAAATAGTCTTGGATGAAGTTGGCGGACGAGTACCTGTAATCGTACATGTAGGAGCCATCAGCACAAAAATATCCATTGAGCTTGCCAGGCATGCGGAAGCTGCAGGCGCAGATGCCATATCTTCGGTTCCTCCGTTTTATTGGAGATTTACACCCGAGCATATTTTCAATTATTACAAGGATATATCGGATGCCGTATCATTGCCGATGATAGTATACAATGTTCCATTGGCGGGGATTATGGGATTGGACTTGATTAAGCGACTAGCTTCCATTGATGGGGTTAAGGGAATTAAATTTACAGCAACATCCCATCACGAAATCAGCATGATTAAAAATGAAATTGGAAACGAGTTCATGGTTTATTCAGGTGCCGACGAAATGGCGGTTTCAGGATTGCTTCACGGCGCTGATGGAATCATTGGTTCGTTCTACAACCTGATGCCGGAAATGTTTCTCAAGATCAGCCAATTGGTCAAGGAAGAAAGGTTAACAGAAGCAATGGCTATTCAGAAAGAGGCCGTAAGCATCATCATGTATGCCCTGAAGAAGGATTATTATTCAGTGATGAAAGTAGCCTTGAGATGGATGGGTGTTGATGCAGGTTATGTGAGAAGACCATTTATGAACATTCAAGGAAAAGAAGAAGAGGAACTGAAAGCAGGTTTTATTGATTTAAGGGATAGTCTTCAAATTAAGGATGTCAAATTCTTGGATGCCATTTAACTGAGCAAATAATGGCCATGTTAGATTATTTTAGAGGAGTTGCATATGAGTTTTAATATTGAAGCTTTAAGACATGGCTTGATTGTATCATGTCAAGCTTTGGAAAATGAACCTTTATACAGTGAGGAAGGAGGCGTGATGTCTCTTATGGCAAAAGCCGCCAAGGAGGCAAATGCCGTAGGCATCAGGGCAAACGGACCTAGAGACATCAAAGAGATAAAGGAAATGGTTGCATTGCCGGTTATCGGTATAGTCAAGAAGCAGTATGACGGCTTTGAACAACATATCACAGTAACCATGGATGAAGTTGATGAGTTGGTAGCTGTCGGAACGGATATAATTGCGATTGATGCGACCAAACGCCCAAGACCCGATGGACGGACAATCAATGAATTCATTCAAGCTATAAAACAAAAATATCCTGACCAGCTCTTGATGGCGGATGTCTCCACCTTTGAAGAGGGAGTAAATGCTGCTGAAGCTGGTGTGGATCTTATCGGCAGCACCCTTAGCGGTTATACGGCTTATAGCACTTGCAAGGAAGGACCGGACTATGACTTGGTTGATGCCTTGGTGAAGCGATTGAGCATTCCGGTAATTGCGGAGGGACGCATCCATTATCCGGAACAAGCCAAACGGATGCTTGAAATTGGAGCTTATGCCGTTGTAGTGGGCGGTGCCATAACAAGACCGAAAGAAATCGCTGAACGATTTATTTCCGCGATGAAAGAAGAGGAATAGGTAAGTAATGAAAATCGAATAGCGCTCAATGAATATATCCTCAAAATCGAGAAGTGAAGAAAGGAGGCGCGGGGCATACCTGCGAAAGGTTATGAAAAGATCAGAAATAAATGCTGCAATTAAATGGGCAAAGGAACTCCTGGAAGAGAACAACATCAAGCTTCCGCCGTTTGGTTATTGGACAATGGAAGACTGGAAGAACAGACAGCCTGAAATAGGAACCATTAAGGAGGTCATGTTGGGATGGGACATCACGGACTATGGGATGGATAAATTTGAAGAGTTGGGCGCAGTGCTGTTCACACTTAGAAACGGCTCGTTGGAGGATTCCTCCGTCGGGACGCCATACGCCGAGAAGTTGATTATACTGAAGGATGGTCAGCGTCTTCCGAACCACTATCATGCCAGCAAAACGGAAGATATCATAAACAAGGGCGGAGGTATCCTGGCTATAAAGCTTTATAATTCCATGCCGGACGGTACCGTGGACCTTAAATCGGATGTGACTGTGGACATGGATGGAATCAGGCACACCTTTGCAGCGGGGGAAACTGTCTATATTGAACCCGGCAACAGCATTACACTTCGTCCGCATATGTACCACCTCTTTTGGGCGAAGGAAGGTGCCGGCGACCTGATTTGCGGTGAAGTGTCATCAATCAATGATGATAATACGGACAATTATAATGCAGAAGATGTCAGCCGTTTTTCCAAGGTCGAAGAAGATGAAGAAATCATACATCCTTTGTGTAATGAGTACAATAAAGTTTTGGGAGTGTAGTTATGATTGATATTCTAGCTATTGGAGAGCTGCTGATAGATTTCACACCCATATCTAAAAGCGACGGAATGCAGTTTAAAGCCAATCCGGGCGGTGCGCCTTGCAATATGCTGGCTATGGCTCAGAAGCTCGGTGCAAAGACTGCATTTATAGGCAAAGTCGGAGACGACAAATTTGGGCATATGCTGAAGGCTACATTGGACGGAATCGGAATTGATACAGGCGGACTAATACTTTCCCAGGCTTATCCCACAACTTTGGCTTTCGTTCATTTGTCGGAGGATGGGGAGCGCAGCTTCAGTTTCTACAGAAATGCCTGTGCAGATATCATGCTTGAGGAATGCGATATTGACTATGAAATGATTGATGAATCAAGAACGATACATTTTGGATCATTATCCTTTACGGACAGTCCGTCAAAAGAGACGGTAACAGCCGTGCTTAAATATGCAAAGGAAAAGAAGAAACTGATAACATACGATCCCAATTATAGACCCTTGCTGTGGGAGGATGAATCAGAAGCTATTTCCTGGATGCTATTTGGACTTGAATTTGCTGATATCGTCAAGGTATCGGATGAGGAAGCCGTTCTTTTGACAGGTGAGGACAATATTATTGATGCAGGCGGCATGCTTTTAAACCATGGTCCAGCACTTGTATGCATAACATTAGGAAAGGAGGGTGCTGTATTCTTCACCAAGGATGGCCATCGGAAAGTGGGCGGATTCAAATCCAAGGTAGTTGATACAACGGGTGCAGGAGACAGTTTTTTTGGAGCGGTTGTACAAAGCTTGCTGAAACAAGAAAAAGATGTATCTGAACTTTCCATGGATGAGATCGAAGAGTGCGTCAAGACTGGCAATGCAGCAGCAGCCTTGTGCATAGGAGGTTATGGTGGGATACCGTCGTTGCCGGATGCAGAGGAGGTATATAGATTAAGGGACGAATAGAAAACTGAATTCTGTTTTGAATGCATATATCAGTTTTGCTCAGTGAGTATTTAAAAGCGTTTGAATTGACATACATAATTTTTAATGCTAGAATCAAATAAACTTTTAATAAGGGAATAGGCATAGTCATTCCATGCAAACGTTTTACTGCTGTTTATACCCTTATTTTTGTTTTGTTGTTTTAATAAATATCCTTTATGTAATGAGGAGGTAGCTATGGCATTTTCAAAAAAAATCAAAAAGAGCAAACCGATATTGGTAGTACTGAATGAAGAAAATATAATTAAAAGGGCATCTAAAGGATTTGATAGAATTATCGGTAAAAAATCATTTATCAATGAAAGATTTGAAGATTTTATTGATATCGATTTTGAAAATTTTTTAGGTACAAATGAAGTGATTGATATAAGAAAGAAAAAGTATTTTGTTTCTGTTTTTAATCTGGAAAAAGATGATTACAGGGAAAAATTCATTTTATTATTTGATATTTCATTTGTCTATGAAATGGATAAGAAAATCTACTGCTATGAGGAAATTTTCAATAAGTTGAATGACGGTATAATCATTAGTGATGAAGACGGCAGAATTCTTCTTTACAATAAAGCCCAGGAAACCCTTGAGGGTTTGACCAGATCGGAAAACGAAGGTAAATTCATTTGGGAAGTGTATAATTATCATTCTCCTGAGAATTCTGAGCATAGACAAGTATTTAAGACGGGCGTGCCTATTGTTAATGAGTATAAATCTCACATTCGAGGCAAAAATGTTGAGAAATATGTGGCTTATTCAACATATCCAATTGTACGTGAAGGTGAAACTATAGCAGTTTTTTCAATATCGGGGAATGAATCTGAAATGCTCAATCTTCTATCAGAGACAATTGAACTTAAGAGGAAACTAAAAAGGAATAAGGAGATTGAATATAGCGATAATGGAACAGTTTATAATTTTGATGATATAAAAGGCATAAGTATTATAATAAATAAAACTGTAAGAGAAGCAGAACAACTTGCTCTGCTCAAGGGTAATTTATTGCTCATAGGAGAGACTGGTGTTGGAAAAGAGATGTTTGCACAAAGCATACACAATATAAGCAATAGAAATGAGAAGTTTTTTGCAATCAACTGTGCTGCTCTTCCGGAAAATCTTTTGGAAAGTACCCTGTTCGGTACAACAAAGGGATCATTTACAGGCTCAGTTGACCAGGAGGGATATTTTGAAGCCGTTGGGGAAGGTACATTATTTCTTGATGAATTAAATTCAATGCCGGTATACATGCAGACAAAGTTGCTGAGAGTATTGCAGGAAAAGAAGTTCAGGAAGGTTGGGGCTACTCATACTAAAAATTTGAAATGCAGAATTATTTGTGCAATCAACGAAGAACCTGAGAAGTTGGTTAGAGAAAATAAATTAAGGGAAGATTTGTTTTACAGGATTTCAAGACTGTGTCTGGTAATTCCTCCACTTCGGGAGAGAAAGGAAGACATTGTTTATCTTCTAAATTATTTTATCAGTAAGCATTCTGATATTTTGGACAAGAATATTGTGGGCATGACCAATGAACTTAAAGAATTGTTATTTGAATATCAATGGCCTGGCAATGTAAGAGAACTGGAGCATGTTGTTGAAAACCTTGTAATATCAGCAAGCAGCGAGCAAACCGTCTTGGATTCAGACAATTTACCCAGGTTTTTAAGAAATAAAATATTGAAGGATAAGGACATTGATAATAAAACTGTAAATTCGCTGCCTCAAACGCTTAATGAAATTGAAAGAAAGCTGATAGTAGAATCTTTGAATAAATTTAACTGGAACATTACAAAGTCTGCCAAACACCTTGGAATAATAAGGCAGAGCTTGATATATAGAATGAAAAAGCTTGATATTACCAAGGAAAGTGACTTATGGATTTAGAAGAAATAATATTATTTGGAATTTTTCCAGGGGATTTCTTTATGCAGCAATGAATAATTGCATAAAAATTATACTTTGTGAAAAAAATAACACATAAGCTTTATGAATGTGCTAAAGAGATTGGCGTATAAATATTGTACAGCTCTTTGTATCTTTAAAGAATCTGAAGCTTTCAGGTGTTGAAAAATGGCGATATATTGTTTGATAATTTCTGGCACGGAAATTGCTTTTATATAACGTGTAGTGAGAAATAAAGCAATATATTGGAGGGAAAAGGAAAACTCACTACGGACTCAATCAAGAGTGCAATGGCACGTACAGCTTTTTCATACAATGATGTATTGCATATTGCATGAATTTAAAAGATTTGAAAAAAATTTGAGGAGTAGTTAAAAATGGATAAAATGTTTCTTGCACCTGGTGAAATAGCCAATTCCTGGATAGGGATAGGAAAGAAAAAGGCGAATCTGCCAATAATGAAGATGATATTGCTGGGCATATTCGCAGGAGTGTTCGTCGGATTTGGAGCCCATGCGGACATAATAGTTATGCAGACACTCGGAAAGACGGTAGATGTTGGGTTTGCAAAGTTCATGGGAGCGGCAATGTTTCCGGTAGGAATAATACTTGTAGTGGTTGCCGGAGCCGAGCTTTTCACGGGCAACTGCCTTATAGCCGTATCTGTCTTGACCGGTGAAGAGAAGATGAAGAACATGCTCAAGAACTGGACATTCGTATACATCGGAAACTTCATAGGTTCCATAGCCCTTGCATTCCTACTGGCAAAATCAGGACTCTATGGGGAAGCGGCAACAGCCAAGGCCATAGCCATAGCCGAAGGGAAAGCCAACCTGGCAATGTCGCCGGCAATCATAAGAGGTATAATGTGCAACATAATGGTTGTACTTGCAGTATGGATGCAGTCGGGAGCAAAGGACATAACAGGAAAGGTGTGCACACTCTGGTTTCCTGTAATGGCATTTGTCCTTTCCGGATTCGAGCACAGCATCGCAAACATGTTCTTCATTCCACTGGGGAAATTCCTGGGTGCAAATCTTACGTGGGCACAGATGTGGGTAAACAACATCATCCCCGTAACAATAGGAAACATAATCGGTGGAGCAATAATCGTACCTTTTGTTTATTGGTATATTTATGTACATGATTTATCTGAAAAATCATATAAGAAGCATTTGAGCAAATAATTTTATTGAATCATTCATCATCTTATCAATCTGACAGTATCGTTTCATACTTTTCATAGCATGAGCCTCTGGTGGTATTAGTTTTTTGCGGTGATTAAATTATACCAAAGCCAAAGGGTTCATGCTTTTATTTTGTTGTATTTACATAATCAACAACATAGTTTTTAAAAACATTTAAGGCCGGAGACAATTTTCTGTTATTCAGTACTCCAAATCCTAAATATCTATAAAAAGGAACATCCAGTTGTTTCAATACAAGCTCGCCTTTCAGGTTTTTTATAAAAAGTTCGGGCAAGATGCTGTAACCTAAATCTGATTTAACCATGGCTATAGTTGTGAAATTGTTGGTTGAAAAGCAAGAGACGTTAATATCAAGGTTGTATTTTTCAATTAATTTACCTATGTGGTAATCTGTTCCTTCTTTTGGCAGGATGATATTTGTACCATTAAGTTTATCAACTGGAATCCTGTCATATTGACATAATTCATGACCAGGGGGCAGTACTATAAGTTGAGGATCCTTCAATAAGTGGGTTACATCCAGTCTATCATCCGGAGTATCACATAATACAAATCCGCAGTCAACAGTATAGTCTTTTATCCATTCCCTGATTTCATCATATTCACCGTCCAATAAATCAATGTCGATATTGGGGTAATCAGAACGAAAATTTTGAATTATGCTTGGTAACCAGTTAGTAGATACGCTGGGAAAGGTTCCTATTTTTATCTTGCCTTTATTCACCTTATTGATCGAAGAGACTGTTGCCAGTAACTGCTCATTGGATTTTATCAAATCTCTAATATAAATTAGAACGGTCTCGCCGTTATGAGTCAGTTTCAGGCCTGTACGATTACGTATGAACAATTGGAATCCAAAATCTTTTTCCAGACTATTAATTGCATGGCTGACACCTGATTGAGTATATCCTAGAAACTCTGCAGCCTTTGTAAAGGATTTCAATTCGACAACTTTCACGAATATTTCAAATTTTTCTAAACTCATCTAAACAACCTCGCATGAGAAATTTTAATGCAAACATTAAAAACATGAATTTTACTTATGTTAAATACTATATTATACTATATATTACAAGAACGCAACAAATAAATACTTCAGTGATGAACATGACAGAAAATCCATCATTTCATAAGCTTAATTTTCTTTAATAAAATAATTAATCTGAATTATGGCACTAAACAATAAGAATATCTAATTCATTTAATAATTGATTGATATAAACAATAGTTATTATTAGAGGGGATAAGATTAAATGAAAGATATTCATTATATACATATTGTTAATTTTAGGAGGAATTTATGAGAAACTTATCAATTATCTTTTTGCTTATTTACTTTGTTGTTTTGTTGTTTATTTCCTTGAAGGACAGGAATGTGGAGGATTCCGAGGACTATTTTTTAGCTGGGAGATCCTTTTCTAAATGGGCACTGGCATTGACCTTCATTGCTTCCTGGTACGGAGGATCATCATGTTTGGTTACTGCCAATGAAACTTATAATTCGGGAATAGGAGCATTTTGGGTTACAAGCGGTCCAAATGCACTGGCTCCTGTAATATTGATTTTCTTTGCTGTAATGATTAGAAAACTTGGAGTCATATCACAGGTTAAGATAATGGACATGAGATACAACAAACTTTCAGGTAGTTTTGTATCAATAATTGTTATTTGGTATATGGTTACCTGGGCGGCTGCACAAATGGTTTCCATGGGTATGTTCTTTTCAACATATTTAGGATTTACATATGTTGGTGCGATATTATTTGGAGTTATTATTGTTTTGATTTACGCATTGTTGAGTGGATTTAAAGGGGTAGTAATCACCGACATGGTACAGTTTTGGTTTCTCCTGGCAGGAATGCTGATATTGATGGTTACCGGTCTTGTAAAGGTTGGAGGATTCGGCAACATGGTGTCAGCATTGCATGCAAAATCAGCTGTTAACGGAATTCAATATTTTAATCTGTTTGAGAATTTTGGAACAAATATTATGTATGTCATATCCTTTGGTCTTGGATGGGTTATCTCAGCTGATGTATGGCAAAGAATCAATGCGGCTAGAAATCCCAGTGATGCAAGGGACATGTTGGTTATAGCGGCAGTAGCATTTGTTCCATTAGGAGCCGTTACGTTAATTACAGGACTTACAGGCGCAGTATTGTTTGATACAATGCCGGAAGGTGGAGTCGTTGCAACCCTTGCGACAACAATGATGAGCCCGGCTATGGGAGCACTGATTTTCTTGGGTGTAGGTGCAGCTCTTATGTCCACTATGGATACCGCCATTAACACTGGATCGTTGACGATTACGGAAGACATTTATCGTAAGTTAATAAATCCTGATGCAGATAACAAGAAAGTTGTCAGGGTAGGTATGATAGGTACTGTCATCATAACTGTATGTGGACTTCTCATAGCATTCAAATTGAGGAATATATTATGGGTACTGTGGATGTCCAGCGATATTATCATGTGCGGAGTTTTCACTCCCCTCATTATGGGATTTGTCTGGAGGCGAGGAAATACAAAAGGAGCATTGGCAAGTATGTTTGGAGGGTCTGCATTTGTACTTTACAATACTTTAGCGGATCTTGGTATGAATTTGCCTACACCATGGCCGGGATGGCCCTACAGATTGCTCTACGGGCTGGCAATTGCAGTTATACTGTATTTTGGAGTCAGTTTGCTTACTGAACCCGAGTATGAAAAGGCCGATGCATTTTTGAGAAAAGCAAAAGGTCTTGAAGAAAATATAGAATCTAATGCATCAAAATCTTAATTAATACTATGCCTCCTTTGTTGATGCAGAGGAGGCATAGTAAAAAATCAACTTAATGGAGGTAAATTGTGGAACTGACAAAATACGAACAAGACATGCTGGATGGCAAGCACGGTGAAGGTGTTGCACTGGCGATGAAAATCCAAGTGGGATTGGGAAAGGCGTTCAACGCAAAAAGAATGGTAGAAATAACCAGAACACACGTAGCTTTAAGCGCACAGGATGCAGACTTATGGTTTGTTGAAAAACTGCTTAATAAGGGAGCGAGATGCAAGATATCACCGACCGTCAATCCAAGTATAAACATAGGATATCTGAAGGAACATCTATTTGAAGTACCCGATGCAGGAGTTGATATTGTATCAGCTACAAATGAAGCATACAAAAAAATCGGTGCTACATTGACATTCAATTGTACTCCGTACCTGCAGCAGAACGTGCCTGGCTTTGGAGAAGTGATATCATTTTCAGAATCAAGCGCCACTCCTTATGTAAATTCAGTCTTGGGAGCAAGAAGCAACAGAGAATCTTCATGGAGTGCCCTTTGTGCAGCCATAACAGGAAGAGTACCGGAATATGATCTTCTTCTTGATGAAAACAGAAAAGGTGAGATACTGGTTGAAGTGGAGGCGGATATCAAAGATGATTTTGACTATCAGCTTCTTGGATGGTGCTATCCGCAAAAGTACAAGGGATTGGAAATACCGGTATTTACCGGAATTGACAAAAGACCGACTCCGGAAGGATTCATGAACTTTGGAGCACAGCTGAATACCTCCGGTGCGGTATCCATGTATCACGTTGTTGGAATTACACCTGAAGCCAGGACTTTGGAAGAGGCATTCGGAAACAACAAGATAAAGAAAAAAATAACCATAACAAATGAAGACATTGAAAGGGTAAGAAAATCATTGTGCGGTGAACCTGGAAAAATAGATTTCGCAATGTTTGGATGTCCCCATTTGACAATTTCCCAGGTTGCAACCATAGCTAAAAAACTGGAAGGCAAAAGGCTTGCCGTTGATTTTTGGATTTTAACAAGTACCCTGACGAAGCAATTGGCACAGAAAATGGGCTATTTGAACATTATTCAAAGAGCGGGAGGAAACATGATTGACAGTACATGCATAGATGTACCTCCTTGCTGGCAGCCATATTACGGAAAGACAGGAATAACGGACTCGCCGAAATGTGCATATTACAATGAAATAAGAAATATAAAGTTTATCATCAGACCATTGGAAGAATGTGTAGACGCAGCAATCAAAGGGGAGGTGCTGAAATAATGAAAAAAGATATCAAATGCCGAATGATTTCAGAAGGAGTATCTGAAGGAAATGTAATAGTATCAGAAGATGCAGTTTGCTTCTATCTTGTTGAACCTGAAACAGGAGTTGTAGTCGAAAAGAATCATTCCCTTGAAGGCAAAAGCATAGCCGGTAAAATTCTTGTTATGCCGTCGGGAAAAGGAAGTTCGGTGGTTCAGGCAGACGGCTTGTTCAAATTGGCCAAGCACGATAATGCGCCACTGGGAATAATTGTCGAATATCCCGATCCTGTTCTTGTATCGGGAGCGATCGTAATGGAAATCCCAATGGTCGATAGTGTCGACAGTGAGTTCTATGAGATGATAAAATCCAGTGAACATATTGAGCTTAATGCGGATAAGGAGCTCATTACTTTTAAATAATTTTAAATCGACTCAAGGAGGTCTTCATAATGACAAAAAAAATATCTCTCAAATACGGCAATGAAGAAATCACTGCTGACATTCCTGAAAAAAATATAATATTTGAAGGTGACATGAAATACATCTCTCCCATAAGCGATTTTGAAAAAACGTTGATTGAAAAACTTGATAATCCAACTGGATGTAAAAGACTGAAGGAGATGGTCAGTCCCGACCATAAGATTTTGATACTGATCGAAGACAATACTAGGGATACGCCCGTATACAAGATTTTACCCGTTTTGATCGGGTACCTGACCAATGTTGATGTAAAGCTTGAAAACATAGAAATATTGACAGCTCCGGGAACCCATAGAATAATGACGGAAGATGAAATCATTGAAAAAGTTGGAAATGAAATCTATGGAAAAATTAAAATAAGCCAGCACGAATTTGATAAAAAAGAAGATTTGGTGGATTTGGGATTTGTTGAAGTTGGAGAAAGAAGAATTCCCGTAAATGTAAACAAGAAAGTCCAGGAGTTTGATTTTATTATAGGTATAGGAAACATAGTACCTCATTCAGATGCCGGATTTTCCGGTGGAGCGAAGATAGTCCAGCCGGGAATATGTGGATACTCAACCACTGCCGCTACACACATAGCAGCAGCACTGCTTGATGAGATCCCGCTGGGTGATGTCGAAAGCCCCTGTAGAGCCGGCATGGAAAAAGTTGCTAAAAAGGTGGGATTGAGTTTTATCATCAATACGGTCAAGAACTATGAAAATGAAGTCATTGATATTGTAGTCGGTGATTTCATAAAAGCACACAGGGAAGGAGCCATGATTTCAAAAAAATCTTATGGTGTAGAAATTCCTGAACTGGCCGATATAGTCGTAGTAAACTCATTCCCATGTGACATAGATTATTGGCAGGCGCTGAAAGGATTGATATCAGCATACTTTGCAGTCAATAGAGGTGGACACATAATTTTTGCAACCCCATGTACAGAAGGATTGGCGCACAATCATCCCAAATTCAGGGACTGGCTAAAGCTATCCTATGATGAAGCACGCGATCTTGCAAAAACCTTGTCTCCTGACGATGAGAAGGCGGATCTGATTTCAGCCGATTTAGCCATATGCAATTCCAGAATTAGAGAAAAAGCCAGAATTTCAGTCGTTACCGACGGGCTTTCGGATGAGGACTGCGATATACTGAATTATAAGAAGGTAGATACATTACAAAATGCCGTTGATGCCGCTTTGTCAGAAAATCCTGACAGTAAAGTGGGGATTCTGTCCTTAGGAGGCATATGCCTTCCGATTCTATAGTTTGGGAACAACCTTGGTTAGATTGGGCTTGCCTTTCATTTGCATGATTGGCGGGCCTTAATCATATTTTTTGCATGGTGATCACTACAGAGTAATCAAGTATAATTGGGGGAAATATGAATATTGTTGTTTTGGATGAAATGACTTTAAGTGAGAGGCAACTTGAAGAATTAAGAAAAATGGGAAATGTAATTAGATATGCCGATAATCCCGGAAATGACCAGGAGATCTTGGAAAGAGCTGTAAATGCAGATATTTTAATTGTTGGATTTACCAATATAAGCGATGAGATATTATGCAGCCTGAAAAAAACCAGAATGATAGCCTTATGGTCAACCGGATATAATCAATTGAATCTGGAAGCTGCCAGAAGAAATGATATCGCAGTGACCAATGTAAGAGGATATGCCAGGAATGCCGTGGCAGAACTGACAATAGGATTGATGCTGTCTGTTTTACGCAAGATAACTGTCGCCTGCAATGATGTTAAAACCAGCAAGGCACTCAACTGGGACAGATTCAGCGGCAGTGAATTGACAGGAAAGACATTGGGCATTGTGGGAACGGGAGTCATAGGGAAAAGAGTTGCAGAAATTGCAACGGGATTCAACATGAATATTCTGGGATATGATCCCTATCCTGATCATGAATTCAGCAGTAAAACAGGCCTTGAGTATGTAGGGTATGATGAGCTGTTATGTAAAAGTGATATAGTGACTTTGCATTTGCCTCTATTGAAATCCACTAAGAATATATTGGATAAATCGAAATTGGATCAAATGAAACCAAACTCGGTTGTTATCAATGCTGCAAGAGCAGGAATAGTAAACCAGGACGATTTGTGTGAAGTCCTGGCAAACAAAAGCATAGGTGGTGCAGGACTTGATGATATCATATTGAATACGCCAAGCGGAAAGGAATTGATGAAAATGGATAACGTAGTGATTACGCCGCACATAGGATTTAACACAAGCGAGGCGCTGATATCAAAAATGGATTTATGCATTGAAAATATAAGAAGCTTTATTGAGAACAACCCCATAAATGTGCTGAATTAGTGTATATTAACGGGTAACATTAGGCAATGACGGAAAAATTCCTGATTGAATAACTGACGACAACGAAACCGATACTTTTGCATTTTGCAAGGTGTCGGTTTTGTTGTTTTGTATAAAATTTATACAACGGCAAAAAATAATGGACGAGGAACAGGAAGGCTTGCAGACAACAAAAGTATAAGAATTGTACACTTGTTTTTTTAAAATGAATACGATGTTTATAAAACAGCTATTTTGCAGGGTTATTTCCAAGAATGTGAGTGGCATAATAATTGCAAAACTAAAGTAAAAACATTAATGGGAGGATTTTATGAAGTTAAGCAAGAGATTTTTAGCAGTTGTTTTGGTTGTTTTGATGGTTTTCAGCATGGCAGGTTGTGCAGACAACAGTCAGGGTGCAGAAGAGAATACTGATACCGAAGAAAGCAAAGAGCCAATAAAAGTCGGTTTTTTTGCTCCAACAACAGGACCTGTTGCTGCTGATGGAGAGAATTCACTAAATGCAGCAAAACTGGCAGTTGAAAACATTAATGCTTCAGGCGGCATTGACGGAAGAGAAGTTGTCCTTGTAGATTATGATGATGCATTTGATACCAAACAATCCGTATCAGTAGCTCAAAAATTGACTACAAAAGATAATGTGATAGCTGTAGTAAGCGGATCATACAGCGGTACAACAAGGGCTGCAGCTCCAGTATATCAGGATGCTGGAATTCCTATGATAGCTTCATATGCAATCCATCCGGATATTACAAAAACAGGTGACTACATATTCAGGCAGTCATTTGTAGGCAGCGTCCAGGGAAGGGCAGGTGGAAAAGTTGCAGTTGACATGCTTGGCGCAAAGAAAATAAGCATACTATATGTTGACAATGATTTCGGTACGACTCTTTCTGAAAGTTTCACAGAGATGGCTGAATCTTTGGGAGCTGAAATCATTTCAACTGACAAGTTTTCATTTGGTGAAAAGGAGTTTACACCTATTCTGACTAAAATCAAGCAGCTTGATGCAGATCTGTTGTATTTGCCGGCTTATCCGGGAGAAGGATCCCAGATTGTAAGGCAGGCTCGTGATTTGGGTCTTGGACTGCAGATTATGGGAACCGAGGGTATAGACGCAACTGTGCAATTTATTGGTGTTGCCGGAGAAGCAGCTGAGAACGTGATAATAACCACAAACCTCAACAGGGATTCCGACAGGGAAATCGTACAGGAGTTTATCAGTACCTTTACTGAAAAATATGGATACAGACCAAATATGGTTGCTGCATCTACATATGATGCATTTACCGTTCTGTTCAATGTCATGAAACAGACAGGAGTTGATTCTGAAGCCATTAAGGACGGTCTTCATGAAATCAAAGACATTGAAGCTGTAACTGGAATCATCAAAGGATACAATAGCTTGGGAGAGGTTGAGAAAACAGTTCAGGTTCAAATAATCCGTGATGGCCAGTTCCATTATTACGGTGAGATTTCCGATGAGAACATAATCAAGCCTCCTACAGAATAAAGACACTTCCTTGCTGGATCGGATAATCGATTCAGCAAGGTTTATACAGATATTTAAGGAGGGAGTTATGTTTTTTCAACAATTGATAAATGGAGTAGTATTGGGCAGTATTTATGCATTGACATCCATGGGAGCCACTTTGGTTTATGGGATACTTGGAATACTTGATATTTCAAATGCAGGGGCATACACTATTGGAGCCTATTCGGCTTTTCTTATGTATACCTTGACCGGCAATGCCATACTGTCATTTTTAGTTGCAGTGCTTTTGACAGGTTTGTTTGGCGTTCTAGTTCAAAAGCTTCTATACATGCCGTTGATGAAAGAACAGCCATTGGTACCGCTTATTGCCAGTATAGGATTATTCATATTTATTCAGGAGTTCATCAGGCTTATAGCCGGACCCCAAATCAAGGAATACAATATTCCCGTTGCATTCAGCGGTATCAATACGGAAAAGCTTGTAGTCAGCGGAGTATGGATTCTCATACTTATTCTTACATTTGTGTTCCTGCTTTTTCTATGGATGCTGCTGAACAAAAGTCGAGCCGGACTGGCGTGGAAAGCCACGGCACTGGACCAGGACATAGCTACAGCAATGGGAATCAATTCGAAAAAGGTAGTCGCTTCCAATTTTCTTCTAGGCTATGGATTTGCAGCAGCGGCGGGAATCATGGTTGCTATCCTGTATCATTCAATATTTCCTACCATGGGTGACGTACCGGCATATAAGATGCTTGCCATAATAGTTTTGGGTGGGCTTGGAAATCCACTGGGAACTGTAGTTGCAGGATTGATAATAGGACTGTCTGAAACATATGCAGCGGTTTACATTGGATCATTTTTCCCAAAGGATGCAATTGCATTTATTGTTTTGATTGTAATCATACTCATCAAGCCTAATGGCTTGCTGGGTGAA
The DNA here is from genome assembly GCF_900142005.1 of Dethiosulfatibacter aminovorans DSM 17477. Taxonomy (GTDB): domain Bacteria; phylum Bacillota; class Clostridia; order Tissierellales; family Dethiosulfatibacteraceae; genus Dethiosulfatibacter; species Dethiosulfatibacter aminovorans. Next base: position 133 of record NZ_FQZL01000007.1, on the reverse strand, counting down.
AAAATATCAAATTAAACTGAAATGAAAAATTGATCTATTAGGTAATTGCAAAACTATCACCAAAAACTAGAAAAAACGACATAAATCTAGACATACACATAAAACAAGTGACTACAAGTAAAAAAACGCGGAA
>NZ_FQZL01000079.1 GCF_900142005.1 Dethiosulfatibacter aminovorans DSM 17477 | reverse complement strand
TAAGACTTAATATAAATGGAAAACAGATAGCAACAACAGAAGACCAGACAATACTCCAGGCGGCCCTTGACAACGGAATAGAAATACCCCACCTGTGCTTCGACGAAAGAATGGAAGCATACGGCGGATGCGGAATGTGCGTCGTTGAAATAGAAGGAATGCCCAAGCTTGTAAGATCATGTGCGACAAAGGTAACAGACGGCATGGTGATAACAACAAACACCGACAGGACAGTGGCGGCGAGAAAGACAGCCCTGTCAATGCTGGTATCCGACCACAGGGGGGACTGCCGTGCACCCTGCATGATGGAATGCCCTGCCCACACGGACATCCAGGGATACGTGGGACTTACGGCAAACGGCCAGTTCCAGGAAGCCCTCCAGCTCATAAAGCAGGACCTTCCAATACCCGCATCCATAGGAAGGGTATGCCCCCATCCATGTGAAAGTGCATGCAGAAGAGACATAATAGAAGACCCCATATCAGTAGCCGCAATAAAGACCTTCGTAGCCGACAAGGACCTCTTCGAAAGGGAAGAAGGACCCTACATGCCGGAGCTTGCACCTGAAACAGGAAAGAAGGTAGCCATCATAGGAGCAGGACCTGCAGGACTTACAGCAGCATACTTCCTGAGAACAATGGGACACGGAGCTGAAATCTTCGAGATGATGGACAAGCCCGGAGGAATGCTCAGATACGGAATACCCCAATACAGACTTCCAAAGGACGTAGTGGACTCTGAAGTAGCGATCATAGAAAACATGGGAGCAAAGATCAACTACAACACGAAGCTGGGAGACGACATAACCCTCGAATACCTGAGAAGCCAGTACGATGCAGTATTCATGGGAATAGGTGCATGGAAAAGCTCGGGAATGAGATGCAAGGGAGAAGAAGCAGAAGGAGTAATAGGCGGAATAGACTTCCTTAGAAAAGTGACAAACAACGAAGAGCTCAAGATAGGCAAGAAAATCTTCGTAGTAGGCGGAGGAAACACTGCAATGGACGTAGCAAGGACAGCAGTGAGACTGGGAGCCGAAGAAGTGAGGGTACTCTACAGAAGAACAGAAGAAGAAATGCCTGCGGAAAAGATAGAAATCCACGAAGCAAAGGAAGAAGGAGTAATCTTCGACTTCCTGGTATCGCCGGTGGAAGTAATCCAGGAAGACGGAAGAGC
>NZ_FQZL01000035.1 GCF_900142005.1 Dethiosulfatibacter aminovorans DSM 17477 | reverse complement strand
TCGGTCTCCTCTGCCGGCTGAAACAGAAATTTTACATTCCCATAGAGTTCATCTTTGAATTTCGCCAAAACCATAGCGGCACCCAGAAGCCATGCCGTATGGGCATCATGACCGCACCCATGCATTATTCCCTCATTTTTGGATTTATATGGTATATCATTCAATTCTTCCATCGCCAATGCATCCATATCAGCTCTCAGTAATATCGTTTTCCCTTGATGCTTGCCTTTTAACAATCCTACAACTCCGGTTTTTGCTATATTGCTATGTACTTCAATCCCGAGCTCCTTAAGCTTTTCGACTACTATAGAAGCCGTTCTTACTTCATTGAACCCAAGCTCCGGGTATTCGTGTATATCTCTTCTGATATTAATAATTTCATCTTCTATTCTCTTTCTGATTTCATCATTTAAAACCTCATGCAATATTTTCATAATAATCTCCCGTTACAAATATTTTTTCATCCCATATATGGATATTTTCAAAATCTATCATTTTAGCGCATGCGCTATTTTAATTCATGATACATCACATTCATATCTCTGTCAACAATATTCATATTAAAATGTTATTATTCGTTTAACCAATGGATTCTATCTTTCTTTACACCACTGATAAATTAATATATTATATATGATAGTGTTTAGAAAAAGTTCAATGAATGCGGGTTCAATTCATTGTTAAAGAGGTAGTTATGGATAAGAGTATACTAACAAAGGCAAAATTATTAAAAACAGCGGTATTACTGTTTGAAGAGCATGGCTATACAAATACCACAATAAGAATGATTGCTCAAAAGGCAAATGTAGGTAGAGGAAATGTTACATATTATTTCAAGAAAAAAGATGATATCCTTAGAACTTTATTGAATGTCTTTTTTAATAAAATAGAAATATTCACAAAAGACATCATCAATGACATAAATCAAAACGCTTATGTCTATTTTGCAATCCTGCTGAAATCCAATGAACATTTCATTGACACAATAGAGTATTTCAAAATGATGACTTTGGATACTGATGCAACAAACGGTACCTATAGACATAATTGTGATCTATACTACGAATTAATCGAAAAAAAACTAAAAATCAACAATACAGAATATGATTCAGCTGCATTAAGAAGAAGCATTAATTTCGCCGTTCTCATTTACGATGATGTTATAAGCAGAAGACTTAGGAAAGAAAACGAGTACAATGTCAATGCAACTTCAACAGCCATTAGACATTTTTTGCTTGAAATGAATTACTCTGATGAAGTTGTCAACAAAGTACTGGATATGGCGGAGGCAGGGTTCAGAAACATTGATTTAAATGAATTCAATGAATTTATAATGGGCTATGAATACGAAGAGATTTTGAGAGAACTTGAGCATTAAAGAATATTACGTCATCCGTGGTATATAACTTATTGTTAAGTTACAAATCCAAGTACCCACGGACTACATTTTAACAACAAATTCGACCGATCGATTCCGTTCGATATTTAATCGTCCGTAATAAGTCGGTCGGTCTAGTCAGGACAGCTTACGAAAGCCTGACAATTATTCTATGGTATATGTCAACTGCTGAATCTAAATACATTGCAGCATCTTTAAAATAATTATATATTTCTCTGTATTTTAAAATCATTATTGTATCATTTTTTGAATATAGCTCAAATAACCCTAAAATATATATGTCCTCCATTGAATTCTCCGATTTCCTGATTCTTTCTATCTTGCTTTGAGCTTCTGATGGGTTTTTTTCAAGAATTGAAATAGCGTCACTCAGTTCCAAGGCCCCAAGACTTAATAAATTCGACATGCTCAGAATTACCGAATCAATATGGATATTTAAAGTTTTTATCGTTTTTAATATCGATATGGTACAACTCATGATCTTATTTATTTCTATAGATATTGTATATAAATCCTGTCTATCAAACGGCGTTATAAAGGCCTCAATAAGATCTTTTTCGAGCTGAAATCTTATTTTATCGGCTTTGGCTTTATTAGCGAAAACATCATTATAGTCAGAATCATTCTTGTTTTTTATCCAACTTTCCAAATTAGATATCCCATCGTAGGTGGTTTTGCTTTGCTGGATCAGCAATGAATAAAAATCATACTTCTTTGGAAACATCCTATCCAAAAAACTACTGTCTTTCATAATAAAAACCTCCATTCAATTAAAGCATATATTGTAGCCGAGCACACTGCTGCGCTGGGAATTGTAATAAACCAGGAAATAACAATTTCTTTGCCAATATTCCAATTCACCATCTTGTATTCATCTGCTGCTCCAACTCCCATAATACTGCCGACAACAACATGAGTAGTAGAAACCGGAGCACCTGCAAAAGTTGCAAGTAATATGGATGTTCCTGAGGATATCATCGAATTCAAGCTATGGATTGGCTTTAAATCATATATTTCTCTTCCCAGTGTTTTCATAATTCTCCATCCACCAAATGCTGTACCTAAAAACATAACCGAACCCACTGCAAACTTAAGGGGAAATGGTATAGATGTAATATTTGCAACTCCTGAAGAAATAAATGCCAGTGAAATCAAACCGGTAATTTTCTGTGAATCATTGGCACCGTGACTAAAAGCAAGAACTGCTGCTCCAATCCACTGAAGCCTATTGATGCTTGTATTAATACTTGATTTACTATTTCTTAATAACAAAAATGCTATTTTCTGAATTATGTAAGCAGCAGCATAACCAAACAATGGAGAAAAAATAAGCGCTGCAACTACTTTTATGATGCCAACAAGTTGATGGCTGCTTGATAAAAGCTCTGCACCACCCCATAAAATGCTATCGGAACCATTTGATACCCAAGTTGCTCCGACCAGTCCTCCTATTAATGCATGAGACGAACTTGACGGAAGCCCTTTGCTCCATGTAATTATATTCCAGGTCACGGCTCCTAATATAGATGCAATCAAAATATATAAAAGCTTTTCATTTGGCGCAATTGAGATAATGGCAGATACAGTGTCAGCAACCTGATTACCGCTTAATAAAACGCCGATTAGTCCGAACACCGATGCAAGAAGCACTGCTTGTCTGGGTTTGGCTGCTCGACATGAAATAAAGGTTGCAACAACCGAACTTGCATCATGAAGTCCGTTGGTCAGAGTGAAAATTAGAGCAATTATTATCAATACTGTTAAAACAATATTTATACCAATAACCATTACCATTCCTCCTATGATAGTGGAGTAATTCAAATTTGAATAATGTCAGCACGTTCCATGAGCAAGAAATGCAACTTTCTCCCCCCTACTTAAATTCTACATATCAACTCCACAGCCGTCAACATCAGTTTGATTTTCTATAGTTTTACAAGTCTCCAAAAGTCCGAAAAGTCCATAAAGTCCGAAAAGTCCATAAAGTCTGATCGATTGGCATGTGTCTTGAACTGTATATATACAATAAAACAGCCTATATGGATGTTTATTTAGTGAAAAACACAAAAAATGAATTTGGCATGTTTTTTGCACTATTTTATAAATGTGCTAACAAAACAATAATTTATAAGGAGGAATTTGGTATGAGTGAGTATAGAGAATTGAAAGAGCACGTAGTAAGAGGAGATGAAGGCAGAGTGGTATCTCAAATCGAGACAATGCTAAACAGAGACGTAAACCCATTAGACATAATACAAAAAGGTTTAGTAGTTGGAATGGGCATAGTAGGTGACAAATTTAGCATTGGGGAAATGTTTGTGCCGGAGGTACTTATGTCGGCAAGAGCTATGAATGCAGGCATGGATTTGATAAAACCGCATATAGATGAAAAAGATATCCCAAATATAGGAACTGCGGTAATCGGAACAGTAAAAGGCGATCTTCATGATATAGGCAAAAACTTGGTTACCATGATGATGGAAACTGCAGTATTCAAGGTAATAAATTTAGGTTGTGACGTACCAAAAGACAAGTTTGTTTCTGCGGCAAAAGAAAACAATGCAGATATAGTAGGTATGTCTGCGATGCTGACTACTACAATGACATACATGGATGACATAATTGAAGCCTGTAAAGAAGCAGGGATAGAGACACAATATATGATCGGTGGCGCCCCTATAACTCCGGAATACGCTAATAAAATTGGTGCGGTATATACTGCTGATGCATCTTCAGCGGCAAACAAGGCTAAAGAATTAGTTGAATAAAAAGATTCAGCGCATGGACATTGCAGCATTCAGAAATCAAGCATGAGTTTATTAAAATATAAATCAGGAGTGATAAAATGAAAAATATCAGTAATTGTACAAATAGAAAGCAATTGGGGATCAACATATTTGATGACAGTCAGTGTAGTGCTGTTCACCAAGCGGTGTTGGAAGTAATAGAAGATGTTGGAGTAGAAGTTCATAATGAGAAAGCCTTGGAGATTTTAAAGAAGGCTGGAGCTTATATAGACGGCACTAGGGCGAGAATTCCATCAGGATTAGTAGAAAAAGCGATAAGATCAGCACCTTCAACCGTTAAGATTTACAGCAGAGACGCTGAATCGAAAATGTTGCTTGGAGGGCATAGATTCTATTACGGGCCAGGTCCTACAGTCATATATATGTTGGATCCATTTACAGGAGAAAGAAGAGTACCCCAGTATGAAGACATATGTCAGGCGGCAAAGGTAGTGGATTCACTGGAAAACTTTGACTTTGTAATGGATTTTGCCACTATAGACGGAGTAGAAGTTGACATAATCGATGTAAGATCTTTTAAGGCTTTATTGGACAATTCGTCTAAACCTATTGTCCACTGGAGCTACAACAAAGATAATGTGAAAGCGATCATAGATATGGGTGTGAAAGCAAAGGGAAGCCTGGAAGAATTACAAAGAAATCCATTCTTTGCAATATATGCAGAACCTATAACGCCTCTTGTTCATGAAAACGAAGGTTTGGATGTAGCCATGACGATGGCGGAATATGGCTTGCCGGTAGTTTATACATCAGCAGCGCAAGGCGGACTGACATCTCCGGCGACACTTGCTGGAAACTTGGTTGTCCAGCTTGCAGAATCTCTAACAGGATTAGTTGTATGTCAATCAATCAGAGAAGGTACACCATATATTATGGGTGGAGTTCCAACAGTTGTTGACATGGGAACTATGGCAATGACCTATGCCTCACCTGAATTTGATTTGCTGAACTTGGGCACGAGTTCAATGGCCAAGTATTATGGTTTGCCCGTATTTACCACAGGTGGATGTTCAGATTCCAAATGTGTGGATCAACAGGCAGGTATAGATATGGCAACAAGCATCTTGATGACTGCCTTGGGTGGTGGGAACCTGATACATGACGTAGGGTACATGGAAGGCGGAATGGCTAATTCCATGACTCAACTGGTTATAGCAAATGAAGTCATTGGCCAAACAAAGAGAATAATAAAAGGAATAGAAGTATCGGATGAGACATTAGCTTTAGACGTAATTAAAAGTGTAGGACCAGGAGGAAATTATATAGGAGAACGACATACATTTGATAACTTCAAGAAAGAATGGTTCCTGCCTGAGCTATTCAACAGACAGGTAAATCCAAACTGGGTAGCTGATGGTTCACCAACATTGGCTGACCTGGCAAATAGAAAGCTTAAAAAGATACTGGATGAATATCAACCAAACGGCATAGATAAGGATGTTTCAAAAGAATGTGACGACATAATCAAGGAGCTTTTGAAGAAGTACTAGAAATGAACTAAAGATGTGAAAAATAAAGCTGCACTGGAGAAGCATGAGAGAATACTTATTTGCAGAGCATGGTTTGCGACAATATAAATGAACCTGGATTATTCATGAAAACTTCATAGAACCTGAGAAACATTATTAATCCAACGTGTACATAAAACTGTATCCTTCACCCTTTCGGTGAAATAAATCTTCATCAAAACAAATGCATCAATCATTGAACAACTTGTGTATAAGCCTGCGATTTCAAGGAATGCTCATTCCTCAAATGAACATTCCTTGAAATCCTATAACAGCTTGCTTCAAGTTTTGTTTGAAATGCATGTTGAATGTGAAATTTTCCAGCTTTTTATGTTTATACGAATAGTTCAGGTTTTTAAAAAATAAAGAGGAGAGGTATATTATGAATTTAGTAACAATTAGAGCTATCGTTTTGGTTTTGTATTTGGGCTTTATGCTGTCTGTTGGTTTTTTCCAGGGTAAAAAAGTAAAAAGTGATGACGATTATAATATAGGTGGGCGATCAGTCCCCGGATGGGTAGCGGCCTTATCGGAACGTGCAACGGCCGAGTCTGCGTTCTGTATGGTAGGTATTCCGGGAGCGGCTTATGTTACGGGAATGGCAAGTATTTGGATGGCCATAGGATTCGGTTTGGGAAATATTCTGGCATGGGTGGCAATTTCACATAGAATGCAGGCAGAATCTGAAAAACATGAAGTCAATACCTATATGGACTGGATATCCAAACGCCACACGAAATTTGGCAAATCCCTTAGACTGATTGGTGCATTTATATTAGTGTTCACATTTTTATTTTACATTGAAGGTCAGATTCTCGGTGGAGGTAAAACACTCGGCAGTATGTTTGGAATTAAAATGTCTACCGGTTTGCTTATAACGTTTTTAATTATTATGCCTTATGCTGTTTATGGAGGCTTCCAGAGTGTTGTTTATACTGATGTCATACAAGCATTGCTTATGATATTCACTCTAATCGTTACACCTATCATTGGTATTTTCTATATTAAAAACAATCCGGCTGATGTTCAATTTACCAGTTTGGGTGCAGCTTTAAGATCAGCCAGTCTCATGAGCTCAACAGGAGGGCTAAAAGGATTGGCAGCCGGAGTTTTTATAGGGAACTCTCTAGCATGGGCTATTACATATTTCGGTGGTTTTCCTCCTTCAAGTATTCGTTATATGTCTATTAAAGATAAAGCTTCGATGAAAACTGCTAAGACTATAGCAATTGGTTGGGCATCCTTGGCATATTTTGGTGCCATTACACTAGGTTTTATCGGTATTGCAATATTTGGGCCTAATGCTTTCGCCGATCCCGAAACAGTTATGCCGGAAGTCATTATGACAATATTCCCGACAGTACTTGGGGCTATATTGGTAACAAGCGCCATGGCTGGATTAATTTCCACAGCGGATTCCATGCTTGTTCTTGCTTCATCGGAAATTTCTGAAAGTATATTCAAACCGTATTTTGTAAAAGGAGAAATGACCAGAGAACAAAACCTCAAAATTTCCAGACTGATCACAGTTGCTTTAGGTCTTTTTGCCCTTGGGCTTGTGTATATCATACCCCAGGATTTGGTATATAATGTAGTTGGCTTTGCCTGGGGAGGTTTGGGAGCATCATTTTCAACATTGTCTCTTTTGACTTTATTCTGGAAAGATTTCAATGCCTACGGTGCTATGACAGCAATGGTTGTCGGTTTTGTTTCATCTGTCCTATGGTACATTTCCCCTTTAGAACAGATAGTACCTGCTATGGCTACGGGATTTATATTTTCTCTGATTTCAGCTGTAATAGCTACAAAATTGACTGTGCATAAATTTGATAGTGCATCTATGGAAGTGAATGAAAAATCAAATTAATGATTAATAAGGAGACCAGCTATGAACAACAAAAAAACTATTACCGTATTAGGTGGCGGGCATGGTGCGCATGCTATGGCTGCGGATCTTACCTTAAGAGGCTATGAGGTGACAATGTTTGAAATGCCTGAATATAAGGGTAATCTGGAACAACTTTTTAAAACTAAAGAGATCAAAATAACCGGGGTCATTAATGGTGTAGCCAGAATTGCCAATGTGACATCTGATATTGATGAAGCAGTGAAGGACGCTAAAGTAATTGCCTTGGTTGTGCCGGCGTTTGCACACACCTCATATGCCGAATTGTTAAACGGCAAACTCTCCAAAAATCAGACACTAATTCTTTATCCCGGAACTTTTGGATCGATGCAATTTAAAAATGTATTCGAAAACGACAATTGTCCTATTATTGCTGAGACTGACACACTTCCTTATGACGCCAGGCTCAAAGGACCCTGCCACATCAATGTTTTTGGTACAAATGTGCTGAATATTGCTTTTTTACCTTCTTTGAGATGCGGTGAAGTTATAGGTGAATTGTCGCAAATGTATGAATTCAAAAAAATTTATGAGGATGTTTTGGAATGCGGATTAAGCAGTATAAATCCCGCACTTCACTCCGGACCATGCCTCTTGAATCTTGGCCCTATCGAATATTGGGCAAGGGGAGATTTCTATCTTTATTAACATGGCTTTACTCCTTCAGCCGCAAGAGTCAATAAAGAACTCGATAATGAAAGAAAATCAATTGGCAAACAGTTTGGGTACAAGATAGATGCAATGGAAAATTTTGCCGGTATGAAAGAGGGTTGGGGTTGGAAAGATATGTACAGGGCTATTCACGGTGAAATAGCGTTGACTCCCATTGTAGGACCCAATGACATATTCAACAGATATCTTACGGAAGATGCTCCTTTTGGACTTGTAACATGGAGTTCAATAGCAAAACTGGCAGGAATAGATACTCCGACAATCGATGCGATAGTGAACATCTATTCAGTCGCCCATGAAACCAACTGGTGGGAAAAAGGGAGAACGACTGAAGATTTAGGTATTAATGAAATGTCTGTCGAAGAAATAAAGGAATACCTGAAAACCGGAGTTAAGGAAGCGAGAAAAGTGATACCTATTTAAGGAGACTGTAACATAATCAGTGCATAATCAGATCACCATGAAAGTAAATAATATTTAGTTTAGCTAGGCGAGTTATCCTTTAAAATGGACAGCTCGCTTTTTCTTTGGTCCCAATTTCTGTAACTCGATGTCCATTTGACAGTAGCATCTTTTGTAGCTGAATAAAGGAAGACCGGACTCTTGTAACATTATTTAATATTATATTTTTTCAATCTATAATGCATTTTTTGTCTGCTGATACCCATAATTCTAGCTGCTTCAGCTACGTTGCCATTTGCCTCGACAAGACAATCTATTATTTTATTATATTCATTCATTTCTATTTTTTTAAGTATATCATTATCTTTTAACAATATCTCTTTATCGAAAATATATTCTGCTTTGTTTGTTTCGACTTTTACCCTGGACCGTTTATTTGCTTCAATATTATTTATCACATGCCCAGGTATGTCCGATAGTTCTATATACCTGCAATTTTCTGTGGCTAAATTCATTGCTGCCTCAATGCTGTATCTCAACTCTCTAACATTGCCGGGCCAATCATATTCATAAAATAATTTTCTTACTTCTTCATCTACGTCTCTGATGTTTTTATTATATTTTTCATTATACATATCAATAAAATATGTGCATAATAGACCTATGTCATTTTTCCTTTCCTTCAAAGGCGGTATCTTCAAATACATGACTGATAGTCTGAAAAACAAATCATCCCTGAATCTATTAATTTTAATCAAATCCCTTGGATCCTCATTGCAACTTGATATTATCCTGGCATCTATCGGAATATATTTATTGTCTCCCAATCTCATAACCATTTTCTCTTCCAATACCCTTAACAGTTTTGCCTGAAGCATAGTAGGCATGGAGTTTATTTCATCCAGAAATATTGTACCTCCTTCTGCTTGTTCAAACAAACCGGCCTTGTCAATAGCTCCAGTAAATGCTCCTTTAGTCGTTCCAAACAATAAACTTTCAAGAAGTGTTTCCGGAATTGCGGCACAATTTAATGCTAAAAAGGGATTGTTTTTCCTTTCACTAAAAGAATGTATGCTTTGGGCAAACAATTCTTTTCCTGTTCCTGTTTCTCCATAAATAAGTACATTAGAGTCGTTTTTTGCATAAAGCTTTGCCCAACTTATATCTTCCAATAATTTTTTGTCTTCCGTAATAATATCGCTGAAGTTATAATGTATGCTTCTATCCTTTTTTTTATTTCTATTGGACTTGCTTGGTTGCGTTTTATTTTCAGTTATATTTTTTTGAATTTCTATATTTTTTTCTATTAACTCATATATTTTGGAATAATCCCTTACAATGGCTGCCGAACCCAAAAGTTGATCATTATAAATCAAAGGGAATACACTTGTTACAACATCTATGTTCCTACCATCCCTGGTGTAGTACGTTTGCCTGATGTTTTTTATGGATTTCTTTTCCCTTTGCACTTTTAGCAACAAACTTGACTCCGTGTCAAACTTATACAATGATTCTACTTTTTTATCTAAGACCTCTTCCTTTTCATATCCTTCAATTTCTCCTTGAGCTTGATTATATATTCGTATCCTTCCGCTCAAGTCTGCAGCATGTATCCCATCTGTCAATGACTGTATTATTGCTTCATACATATTCTCCAAGACATTGCTTTCCCGCTTTTCCTTCACACATGCTATATAGTAAGTTGAATCTGAAATTTTAATTGTATCCATCTTGATGTCCAATTCTGTGTTGTTTGCATTATAGACATCTCCAGTTTTTTCTAATGTGAAATTTTTTATACAATTGTGGATATCAATCTTTTCAGATTCATTTAATGGCGATAACAACTGATTAAAGATTATATTGCTGTATAATATATCTCCATTTTTGTCGACAAGTGCAAAACCATCGTCTGACAATGAAAAAATAGATTTGACTGTTTTGTAAAAATCTTTGTTTTTATTTGGCATCAAAATACCCCCTGGACATTCTTAAAAAGTACTCTTTTTATCTGATATTTTTGAAGCATGTTTTGTGCAAGTCTTTTTTCAAAAAGTTGCAAGTTATTTTTCCATGGTATTGCAGCTTGAATTTCCACAATGTTGCATCACCGATTTTCACACATTTGCGGAATTCTTTCTATGACAAGTTTACATCATAAAATATTAAATTTCAACAAAAGTCTTTTATACATAATCGTCCATTCATTGTAATCCAATGTACGAAATATCCAAATTTTTACAATTTGTATCATTTGTACAAATTGTCCAATTCTTATGCTCGCAATATACAGAGAATCAGGAGAATTCAACGTAACAAATCATGCCTGTTCTCTTTGTATGTGTTCACAGTCAATACATACAGCGATTATATATATATTCTATGATTTATTGAATAGTTGGTACGGATATTGCAATATTAGTTTTCATGATTAACAAATACAATAAAACAAGGAGATTGAAATGAATACTAGTGAAGATCGCAAATGGATTCAAGAAAAATTGAACATTGGAAATGAGATGTTGTATTTGACCAAGGATGAAGTGATTTCTACAAACATCAATGAAAAAGACATTCTGTCTTTGACCAGAGATGCTCTGCTGGCGCATGGTACAAAGGAGTTTGAAATGCCTGCTAAAATTGGTGTTCACCCATACGAAGAAGTTTTCTTCCATGCGATGCCAGCTTATGTACCGTCCAAACAAGCTATCGGAATGAAATGGATCGAGTGCTACCCTTTTAATCCTAAAAAATTCAACTTGCCTCAAACTACAGGTATCCTTTCGTTAAACGATGTGTCATCGGGCTGTCCAATTGCACTGATGGATTCTACCTGGATTACTGCCATGAGAACGCCTGCTGTAACTGCATTGGCGGCTGAAGCGCTTCATCCGGATGCTGAAACATTCGGTATGTTCGGATGTGGAGTACAAGGTAAAGAGCATGTAAAATATATAGTACACACTCTAAAGAAACTCAAAAAAATATATGTGTATGATACAAGAGAAGAATCAATGGACAATCTCATCGAAGAAGTTCAGCCTTTAATTGATGTTGAAATAGTCAAAGGCACTAGTCCTGAAATGGTGGCAAAAAGCTGTGAAGTATTGAGTTCTGCAACAATTATATTAAAGGAGCCAATAATAGCAGTCAAAGATGAATGGGTTTCTAAAGGTCAAACAATACTGCCTTGCGACTTGAATACATTCTGGGATCCAATAACTTCAAAGAGAGCAGACAAATACATCGTTGACAGCATCGAAGAGCATGAATTATTCAACGGCATGGGTTACTTCCCTGACGGTTTGCCTGACATAGCATGCGAAACCGGAGAAATACTGGCAGGAAACAAAAAAGGCAGAGAAAGCAAAGATGATTTAATCGTATGCAGCAACATAGGTATGGCAGTATGTGATGTTGTTGTAGGTCGTGAAGTCTTCAACAGAGCTTTAAAAAACAATATAGGTATAAAACTAGGATTATAATACCTGATCTAACAATTTAGCACTATCAATATATTTATATCCAAAATATGTAAAATCGCATAAATAATCAAGTAGTAGGTAGCTGATTGTTTCAGCTACCTACCTCTCACAACACTTGTCCCGTATCACTCCAACACTAAGAAAAGACATACACGGATAACCGTATATGTCCTTGCTGGTTAGACCATGTCGCCTACTCTTGAAACAAATATCTTTCTTATGGCTTCGTTTTCGCCGAGCCCCTTCAGTATGCAATGTACGGAAATATCATTTTCCTCCAGGAAGCTCCTGTATGAATCCTCTTCTCCAGCCATGTCGTTTATGGCATGGTCTCCAGCCACCAGCATGAGAGGCGCCAGGGTCATACTTGAAAATCTGCCCAGTATTTCATCTGAAATATTCTCCAACTCGGGGTATCCTTCCACGTTGGCTATGTACACATCGGACCTTTGTTCTCTTATCTTGTTCTGAAGCATGCTGTAGCAGGCATTTGCGTAATGCTCAGTTCCATGGCCCATTAGCACTACTCCCTGATTTTCCCTTTCTTCCGGAAGGTAGTTCAACAGGGCGTCTGTGACTTCATCGTAATGTTCCTCTTCGTACAAAAGGGGCATTCCCAGTTCGATGTCTATTTCCGTCTTGTGTTTCAACATCGAGATTTCATTTCTCACTTTTTCATATTCGAATCCGGGAATTATGTGCAAAGGCTGTACGACAATCTTTTCAAAACCTTCATCGACCATCTTTTCCAGTGCCTCTTTCGGAAAATCGATATGGATTCCATCCCTTTCCTTGAGCTTTTTTATTATCATTCTGGATGTAAATGCACGCCTTACCACATGATCCGGATAGGCTTCCTGGATGTCCTTCTCCACCGAGTCTATACATTTAACCCTCGTATCCTCATAGCTTGTGCCAAAGCTTACAACTAATATTCCTTTTTTCACAATTGTTCTCCTTTTAAATTTTTTTGCATTTCATCATATCCCCTTAATCTATTATCTTTTGCAAACTTTTTTTGCAATATCAAAGGCCGTCTTTTTGAGAATGCAGTCAAGAGATTCCAGTGACTCGTCCTCATTCACTATCATCCTGGAGGGACATCCACCCGGACAAACGGAGAGGTATTCGCAGTCCTTGCATTCTCCAGCATTCCTGCCAGTTACAGAAATGCTGTTTACGCAACCATCATTAATATTGCCCATATAGTACTCTTTTCTGTCGATCAGTGAACCGCAGGGATATATATCACCTGTCGGCAGTATCACATAGGACCGTCCGCAGGATGCATAGCAGTAATCCATGCTGCATCCTTTAAGTGTAAGGCGTTTTTTTGCTTCCTCCACTTCCCTGACTCCTATCTTCCTTCCTGAATGCTTTCTCAGATACTCGCTTCTTTCAAACAAACGATTCAATGCCAGCTTCAATTGCTCTCCAGTCGGTTTTTCGATTTTTCTTCCGTCTTCCTTTGCCCTTCCTGCTTCTCTCAGCAAATCAAGGCCAATGCCTGCAATATTGCCTAAATAAAATGCAAAGTCCGCAAGCTCATGAATCCTTTCAACATTGTAGTCGGTCACCACGCTGTTCACATTGACAATTATGCCTTCCTCACCCAAGGTGCGTATGCCGTTTACAGCCTGCTTCATGCTGCCTCTCAACCACTCGTTGACTTCGGGAGGACCGTCAATGCTGACACCCATGGCGATTCCCATCTCCTTGATGGCCTTTGCCTTCTCCCTGTCAATCAGCGTTCCGTTGGTCTGCATCTGGAAGGAGGCATTATAGCCCTTTTCCTTGACATACTCGCAAACCTTGACTATAAGGTCAAAATTCAGCAGGGGTTCCCCCCCGGCAAACTGAATTTTCATCGGTCTGTCACTGAAATGGTCAAGTGCTCTGACTGCAGTATCGAAATCCATATCGAAATGGTTTCTAGAGTCCGAAGCATAGCAATATCTGCAGTCTAGGTTGCATCTGCCAGTTGTCCACAATACAATCAATACTCTTTCATTAGCCATAATATTTCCTTCAAAATCATTTTATTCCTATCATACAGACAGCTTTACAGCAGCAACAATGTCCTGTGTCCGGATATCCTCTATCTTGAAGCAGTCTGCATTCATGGCACTTGAAATCTTGTCGGCAAGATTCAATTTGATGAAATTATTATCCGTATCGATAACGACGGACTTGATTCCCTCTGCACCAATTCTTGATGCGGAAATCAAAGCCTCGTCAAAGGCATCCATTTTACCTGATCCATAGGTAGCCCTTCCATCAGTCACCAGTACAATGACCGGCAGCATATCCTTGTCTTTTGCCTTTTCAGCCTTTACTATTTCATATGCCATATCCAGACCGGACGCCAGAGGAGTCCTCCCACCAGTGGGCAGTGATGCCAGTTTTTTTTCAGCCAGCTCCACACTTCTTGTTATTCCCAAAAGCAAGTCGGATGAACTTTTCTTGAATGCAACCATTCCCACCTTGTCCCTTTTCTGATATGCATCGTTCAGAAGTGACATTATGGCTCCCTTGACCGCCTTCATTCTTTTGTTTGCTCCCATTGAACCGCTTGCATCTACAACGAAGATGATGGTGTTTCCCGTTCTTTTCTCCCTTACCTTCACCCTGATGTCGGATTTATCTATGGCCACAGCCATTCCCTTCCTATCCCTCTTCAACTGATAGGGAGCCGATGCACGCAATGTTGCGTCTATGGCTATGTCATTGATCTTTCCTTTCACAGGACATCTGTATCTAACATACCTTCCTTGCTTCGAAGAAGTCTTGACCAGGCTTCTCTTTCCGCTTCCCTTTTCCACAATGCTTCTTTTGTTCTCAGACAACCATTTTGACACTGCAAAGACTTCCCCCGGATCATCTACATTTTCAGAATCTTCTCCCGGCATTTCCATTTCAGGCGGCGTATCTTCATCGCTTGAACCATCCTGTGTATTCTGGCTGCTGTCAGGCTCATGATCGGACTGTTCCTCTTGCTGGTCGGGTTCTTCCCTTTCAAAATCGTTTTGATCATTGTCCTGCTGGTCATTATCCATATCTTCATTTTCCTGGTTTTCCGAATCATCAGGCATATCCTGGGGTTCAGGCTCATTAGTCTCATCATTTTCCCTTACTCTGTGAGGCAGAGCGAATTTTGCAGCTTCCTTTATATCGTCAATATTCAGCACTATTCTTGAATCCAGAGCAGCAATAGCCTTCGCTGCTTCTATTATGACAAGCTCGCCCCTGTGGCCCGCGCAATTCGCTTCCTTTGCTATTGAAGCTGCAAGCTGCATGGCGTTATGTGTCACGCTCACCTTGTCCAGATCCTCTTTAGCCCTTTTAATCTTCTGCATGAGCTTCACGTTGTGGCTTCTCCATTCCTCCAGGTATCGGGCAGGATTTCTTTCATACCTTATGCGCCGCCTTACAATCTCTGTCCTTTTCCTCACATCGCTTTCGCCCTTTACTTCAACATACAGTCCGAACCTGTCAAGAAACTGGGGCCTCAATGCTCCTTCTTCGGGATTCATGCTTCCAACAAGTATGAACCTGGCTTCATGCTGGAATGAAATCCCCTCTCTTTCAACAATATTGACTCCTGAAGCCGAAGATTCCAGCAACGCCTTGACTATGTGGTCGCTTAAAAGATTCACTTCGTCTATATACAGCACATTGTTGTGGGCTTTCTGAAGTATTCCTCCTTCGAAACGCTTTTCACCGTGCTTGACCGCATGCTCAAAGTCGATATTTCCACTCAAGCTGTCCTCAGTGACGTTAAGGGGCAGCTCCACCAAATCTATATCCGGCATCACATTACACAGACCCCTTACAAGAGTCGACTTTGCCGTTCCCTTCTCACCGCTTATCAAAACGCCTCCTATGGCCGGATTAACCATATTCCATATCAGGACTTTTTTCATATCATCCTGTCCAATTACAGCTGTAAAAGGAAATATAATTTTTTCATCAAACAACGTATATCACTCCCATATTATCCAAGCTCTTCGATATTTCCTTCCATCTCCATGTAAACCTTGGTCAGTTTTTCAACACTCTCTTCAGATGCATTCCACATATTTCTCTGATTTGCCTCAAGAAGCCTTTCTGTAACGCTGTGGAGGGCCCAAGGATTCACATCCCTCATCCAGTCCGAATTCTCCTTGTTGAACACATACCTTTCAGCTATGCAGTCATACATCCAGTCGTCTATAACATCAGTGGTAGCATCCCATCCGAATGTAAAATCCATCATTGCCGAAACCTGTTTGGCTCCTCTGTAACCGTGCTTTTTGAGGCCCTCTACCCATTTAGGATTGTTGACCCTTGCCCTCATAACCCTGGAGGCCTCTTCGTGAAGAGTCAAGGTCTCTACGTGGTCCGTATCGGATGTGCTGGGAATGTATGCCGGCTTCTGGCTTCCGCTGTGGGTAGTGATGGCAGCCACCATGCCGCCGAAATAATTGTAGAAGTCATCGCTGTCAAGCATGTCGACTTCCCTTGTGGATTCGTTCTTGACCGCTACATTGACCTTCTTCATCCTGAGGGCAAACAATTCAGGCATTTTATCCCCATGAAGCTTCTTGCCGTATGCATGGCATCCCCAAGTGGTATATACTTTTCCCAAATCCGTCACGTCATTCCACTTCTTGCTTTCCACCACATTGCACACCCCTGCGCCATATGCTCCGGGGGCATCCCCGAATACCCTGATGAGGGAGTGTTCCTGTGCAAGCTCCAAGTCAACGCCCTGCTTGACAAGTTCTGCAACTTCCTCGTCAACATGCTTCTTCACATAGTTGACTTCATCGTCTTCATCAAGTGATGCCACAAGATTCACCGCATCCTCAACACGCTCGATGAGGTTTGGAAATGCGTCCCTGAAAAGACCGGTAATCCTCAGTGTTACATCTATTCTTGGACGGCCAAGCTCCTCCATGGGTATAGCTTCTATTCCAATGACCCTGTCGGTTGTTCCAAGCCATACGGGCCGTGCGCCCAACAGATAGAAGGTCTCTGCTATGTCATCACCATATGTCCTCATTGATTCCGTTGCATACACCAGCATTGATACGCTTTCCGGGTATTCACCTTCATCATTGAGATATCTTTCAAGGAGCTGGTCACCCAGAGTCTTTCCTATCTCCCATGAAGAGCGTGAAGGCATTGCTCCCGGGTCTACAGAATAGAAGTTTCTTCCCGTAGGCAGTATCGCTGCATTTCCCCTTGTAGGAGCTCCCGATGGTCCCGGCGGAACAAACCTTCCGTTCACTCCTCCGATGAAATTATCCATCTCGTCTGTTATTCTCATGACCCTCGGCTTGACGAAGTTGCACACATAGCCGAGACAAGTCTTCAGACTCTCGACGTCATTGGCATCATCAACCTTGAACAGGTCTATTATTTGGCCTATGGATTTTTCATCGAAATTGTTCTTTTCAAGCTCAAGGAAAATGTCTCTGCCTGTTTCATCAGCTTCCGCCAGCAGTATTCCATAGGACTTTCCATCTTTCGTAGCCGTTTCCGGAGAAGCCAGCAGCTCTTCAAAGTCAAGGCCCAGCATATCGCATACGCTCTTGCGGAAGGAGGGGACATCTCCGTTCCTGTTCCTCACGAGCATCTTCAGCATGTTCCTGAAACGGTCTCCTTTCGGTACCATTCCGAATATATGGAATCCGTCGTTTATGTCGCAGGCCTGGATATTGCTAACCCATGAGTGGAGCTTCTTGATGCACTCCTCGGCATCTGCCTCCATTTCCTCAAGGCTTATTGCAAGGTCGTCATTAAGATTCATTCTGACAGCCAGATCCACTATCTGCTTCTCAACCAGGGGAATCTTCTTTGGATCCGCCGCCTTCACATGGTAGTACTGCTTCATCAGCTCGTCCATCTCGGCAAGTTCGTCATATACTCCGCTTTCCACCATTGAAGCCACCATATAGTCAACAAGAGCCGCATATGTCCTTCTTTTTGCAGCCGACCCCTCTCCCGGTGCATTGATTATATATGAGTACAGATGGGGCACGGTACCTATGCAGATGTCGCTGTAACAGTCCTTGGACAGTCCAACCTCCTTGCCCGGAAGCCACTCTACGGTTCCGTGGGTTCCCACGTGGACTATAACGTCGGCTTCAAATACCTTTTCAACCCAGTTGTAGAATCCTATGTACTGGTGGGGACAGGGTATGTCCGTACTGTGGTACATTTCCTCGGCCTTTTCCTCAAAGGCCCTGGGTGGCTGAAGTCCAATGAATATGTTTCCGTTCAGTATGCCCGGAATCAGTATCTTGTCGTCAACAGCCATGAAGTCTCCCGGCGGCTCTCCCCAATATTTGACCAGATTTTCCTTTATCCTCGGTATGAACCTTTCATACCATTCCCTGTACTTGTCCTCGTTAACCGTATCGATGCTTTTCTCAAGCATGCTCTCAGGCGACGACCACCTTCCGTCATTGGTCAGGCCGTTTATTATCCTGTCTATGATGTCCTTGCCGTCGCTGAAGCGATAATCCGTCTGAACTCCTGTTTCTTCAAGTCTGCTGACCATATCGAAGACTGAAACGGGAGTATCAAGTCCTGCTGCTCCTCCTATATTGTCATTCCTCGGCGGATTGTTGTGGAGGATTATTGCAACCTTCTTCTTGTCGTTTTTTATGTGTCTCAGTTTTGCCCAGTTGATCGCCAGGGAGACAATGCTTTCAACACGGTCCTCGATGGGCATGGATACCTTTTTCGGTCCAAGATCCGTATCCACCTTTTCAGAGGTCGCATAGGGATAGGCTATGATCTGTCCGTCGAACTCCGGCTGGAAAACGCTCCAGCTTAGTGACAGCCCGTCAAGTCCCCTGACGGAATCATTCCATTCCTCATAGGACTGAAGGGTCGTCATTGCCTGCATGACTGGAACGTCAAAAAGGTCGAATACGCTTGTTTCTTTAGGCTTCGAGCCGTCTCCGGGGTCTGCCAGTATTGTAAGGCTGAAGGCCGTAGTGTTTATTATGGAATCGACAACCGTCCTTCCCTCGTACATCATGCATCTTTCAAGGGTTGCCCTTATGCCTTCACATCCCAGATTACTGTCGGGCAGCATGTCCGAATATACGCAGAGGGGAACTGCTCCCTGGTTTCTCACGCTTCTTATGAGGGCATCCACATGGGCAAGGTTTTTCTTCTGAAGCAAGAGTACGTTGACTATTATTCCCACCACGGGATCCTTGCTCTCCCTTACCTTTTCAAGATAAGCTTCCTCGTACTCCGTATCGAAGTCAGGGTCGTATATTCCGCTCCATTTCGGGCATGCGGGGTCGTCAATGGCATACTTACCCCTCCCGAACTGGTTTCCCAGCCATTTCACAAGATTGCCGAGGTTTTTTGACCCTCCCGACTTATAGTACTTGTAAATGATTTCGAAATCCTCCGGCATTATTCCCGATTCAGGAAAAAGCTCGGCTACTTCCTCTTCAATTGTTGTATTTATAAAGAATTTCTTATTTCCTTTTATTATTCCGTAATAATCCTTGAAGCTCTTGAAAAACGAAAGTGAGCCGTGGATGTTCATGAACACAAAGTCCGCATCCTTCGTCGCCTCAAGACATGCATCATATGTTTCTTTGTTGTTGTCAAGCTCTGTCGTATTGTACATGCTGATTGAGAATTCGCCCGGATACTGTTCCTCCAGCGCCAGCTGCGCCTCCTTGAATACGAGGAAGGGTTCCGTAACAGTCATAATAATAGCAAGTTTCAACATAAAGTCCTCCTAGATTGGTCAACCGAATTCCGATGCTATTTTGATTCGATGTTCCTTATTATTTTTTCCACATCGGAAAAGTCCATTGTCCTGTCTTCAAAAGGCTTTCTTCTCATTCTGTGAGGCAGTACAAATCCGGCAGCCTCGATCAAGTCGTCACCGGTCACCTTGTCCCTGTCGTTGAATGCAGCAATTGCCACAGCTGTCTTTATCATGCTTATGTCCGCCCTGTGTCCGTCAACATCCATGTTTATGGATACCTCTGCAGCCATTTCCAGAACCCTGTCGTCAAATTCAACTTGTTCAAGAAGTTTTTTTGCCTTCTCAATTCTTTCGGCAAGGTCTTCCTGACTGTTTTTGTATCGAGCCATAAAGTCCGCATCGTCCTTCTCATAATCCAGTCTTCTTTTAATGACTTCCACTCTCTTGTTTGTATCCCTTTCTCCAACTACATCGACAACCATGCCAAACCTGTCCAGCAGCTGGGGTCTCAAATCCCCTTCTTCAGGATTCATCGTTCCAACAAGTACGAAATTTGCCGGGTGTGAAAATGAAACTCCTTCCCTCTCGACTGTGTTTACGCCCATGGCAGCAGAATCGAGAAGTACATCGACCACATGGTCGTCCAAAAGGTTTACTTCGTCTACATATAGTATGTTTCTGTTTGCCAGTGCCAGGATTCCGGGTTCGAATCTCTTTTCTCCCTTCTTGATGGCATGCTCGATGTCAAGAGTACCTACCACCCTGTCTTCAGTTGCGCTGACGGGCAATTCTATTACCCTCATCTTCCTGTTGCTTACATTTATATTCTCTTTAACCTCCACTTTTTTGCGGCATTCGCTGCACATGCTGCCCAGGTCTTTTGGACTGCATCCAAATTCACAGCCTTCAATCTGTTCCTTTTCAGGAAGGAGCTGTGCCAGGGCGCGGACAGCTGTGGACTTGGCTGTTCCTTTCTCTCCTCTTATGAGTACTCCGCCGAGAGACGGGTCTATTATGTTCAAGATCAAAGCCTTTTTCATGTTATCCTGCCCTACGATTGCCGTAAATGGATAAACCGTTTTATTGTTCTTCATATTTATATCCTATTCCTTTTAATGTTTTTATTCTGCCTTCAGGCACTTTCTCACTCCTACCGAGAACATTACAATGAAGTATGCTATCAGTATTGCCGGATGTATCATGTCCGACATTAAATTCTCTCCCGTACTCCTCAATGCTATACTGGTATGTGTCAGGGGAAGCACCATTATGAGTCCCTTTACAATCATCGGCATCTTGCCCAGTGAAAAGAACGTTCCGCACAGGAACGACATGGGCGTTATGACAAAGTTCGAGAACTTTGACATTTCCATATGCGAATTGATTATAAGACCAACTGTGAATCCTATGGACGAAAATACCATACAGTTGAGAAACATGACGAAAATGAAATAGGGAGTGACCGCCAGTTTCGTTCCGAATACAGATACTATGAGTATTATCAGAGCACCAGAATACATGCCTCTCAATGCTCCTCCGAGAATCTTCGCCAGTGCATACACATGCATCTTGATTGGAGCCACCATGAATGACTCGAATGTCTTCTCATATATCCTCGATATATTTATATTGTTTGCCAGATTGTTGTAGCTCACAACCATGGTTGTCATAGCCACAATTCCGGGTATTACAAAGGTAAGGTAGTCCTGACCCTCGACCTGCATTCCGTCGCCAAGGCCCCATCCGAAAACTATCAGATAAAGCATTGGTGAAATCATCGCTCCCGTAGTGATACCCCAGAATTTTCTCTTGAAAAGAACAAGCTCCTGCCATAGAATAACCTTTAATGCGCCCATCATCCACCAACCCTTTCATTTGTAAGTTTAATAAAGACATCCTCCAAATTCGAAGGCCTTATTTTTGTATCCCCTTTCAGATCGGCTGCAAACATTGCAGCATCCCGTCTCGTGTCAAAAAAGTCTTCCCTTATTTCTCCATTGTCAAAGTACTCGACTACAAAATTGCCCACCTTCTCGATCAGTTTCTCTGGAGTATCCATTTCCACCAGGCTTCCTCCGTTGATCAGACCAACCCTGTCGCACAATGTCTCGGCCTCCTCTATGTAGTGGGTCGTCAGCAATACCGTCAAACCTTCATTCTTCAGCTTCTTCAAGAGGTTCCACATGCTTCTTCTTGCAGCAGCGTCCAGTCCCACCGTAGGTTCATCCAAAAGAAGCAGGTCCGGTTGATGCATCAGAGCCCTTGAAATCATAAGCTTTCTCTTCATTCCTCCGGAAAATGTCCTTACAAGGTCATTTGACCTGTCGGAGAGCTTGATGAAATCCAGAAGCTCTTCTATTCTCTTTCTTCTACTTCCCTTTTCCATTCCGTAGAGACATCCGTGGAGCTCAAGATTCTCCCATGCCGTCATTTCATTTTCCAGGTTGTTCTGCTGCGGAACGATTCCTATTCTCTTCTTCATTGCAGTGAGGTTTCTGTCCATTTTATTGTTGTCAATGATTATGTCCCCATCAGTCTTGGGTGTAAGGGTGCTTATCATTTTGACAGTTGTGGTCTTCCCAGCTCCGTTGGGTCCCAGAAGGCCAAAAAATTCACCTTTTTTTATTTCCATGTTCAATTTGTCTACAGCAGTCAGGCTGCCGTATTTCTTGGTCAAATCATTAATTATCAGCAATATCTTTTCTCCTTTACTTCCTTGCTCAAATATTCATTTTTTTCCAGTTTCCCAATTATTTCGACAATGTTTGATGCAAGCCGACAGTTGATTATCCTTTCGGAATCAGAACCGAAATATCTCCTGCATTCATCCTTGCTTCTCATGCTTATAACCGTTTTGCCTTTTTCCAGGGCATGAAGAACCATTTCGATATTCCTTCTGTTTGTTGTCCCAACCGGGAATCCGGTATCTACCAGAATATCCATCTTTCCCATATTCATTTTTGCTTTTTCATAGGTACTTTCACTTATATCAACAAACGGCTCTTCACTTTCTATTCCCATTCCCATTGTTCTGGCTATCTCGTAGTCCACGTCATTTCTGTGGATTACACCCGTAAATGCCCCGATGCCGTACTTGGCAAGCAGTCTGTAGACAGGAGAACCGTATCCATTGCCCCCCAGCACGAAGACCTTGGGTTCCATAAGGTTGGATATCTCTATGGATCCAAGAAGATTGTTGAAATTTGCATCCCTTATGCTGAAAAGGGTTTTTATAATGGTTTCATCCACAACGTCCTCAGGTATGCCGTAGCCTATTATCTTGCTGTCCTTTACAAGAACCACCTTGTCGCAGCTTTTAAGCGCCATGTCAATCTCATGAAGGGACAGGATCACTGTTATGTTCTTTTCCTTGCTCAGCTTTTTCAATATCTCTATAAGCTCAAGCCTGTGCCTAATATCCAGATGGGTTGTAGGTTCGTCAAGTACTATGATCTCGGGCTCCTGAACAAGGGCCCTTGCCACCAGCACCTTCTGCCTTTCACCGTCGCTGAGCTCCTCAAAATACCTTCCCGACAGCTTTTCCGCGTTGACGCTTTCCAAGGCCTCCCATACCTTCTCCAAGTCAGTTTCATTCAATCTTCCAAGATATCCCGTATGGGGATATCTTCCCATTGAAACAACTTCGAAGACTGTCATGAGTCCGCCTGAGAATCTTTCTGTAAGTACTACGGACAGCTGTTTTGCAAGATCCTTTTTCTTGATTTCATCTACGGCCTTATCGTTTATGTATACCGTGCCTCCCACGGGCTTCAAAAGTCCGGACAAAGTCCTCAATATGGTAGTCTTTCCCGCTCCGTTGGGTCCCAGAAGACATACGACCTGTCCCTTGAGTCCGCTTATTTCGATGCCGTCGACTACAGCCTTGTTCTCATATCCTACGCTCAGATTTTCCGTTTTTATTATTTTCATTTTGATACACTCCTCAGCATCTGCTTTTGAAGAACCCTGTAAAGAACTACTACTGATTCCCCTCGCGTGGCATTTCCCATTGGATCGAATCTTCCGTCACTGCGTCCTTTCATAATATCCGCCTGTATCATTGATGCCACAGGCTTCATGGCCCAATATGAGATTTCGCTGCTGTCAACTATGTCATCAAGCATTTCCTCAACTTCATTACCGTTGATATCCGTCCCCATGTCCATAATAATCATCAGCCTTTCAATCATCTTGGCCATCTGTTCCCTTGTTATGAAACTGTCGGGAGCAAATCTGCTCTCATCGATTCCATTTGCAATTCCCAATGAAACGGCTGTTTTTACAGCCTCCCCGTACCAGGCATTTTCAGGCACATCTACAAAGTCAATTTCATTGCCCTCATCTGCAGTCAGTCCTGCCATACGTACGAGTATGGCTATGAACTGTGCTCTTGATATCCTGTCGTTTGCCATGAAGCAGCCTTCTCCTACTCCGTTCACAAATCCCCTTGAAGCCATATATTCTATTTCCCATTTGGCCCAGTGGTTTTCCAGGTCCTCAAATCTGCTGTTTCCTCCTGTACTGTCTATGCCTGTTGTAAATATTGGACTTGAAAATCCAATGCTTCCGTCTGAATGGACAACCTTGACCACATACCATCTGTCGCATTCATCTGCCATTACAGCCGGATGCCATTCTCCTGCCGTGTCGTTTATCTCCCTTGATGCAATCACCTTGCCGCCGTTTGATATGAGGCTGATGCTGGATATGGGATTTTCCTCATCCTCTACTGCTATATCCATTTCAAGGGACTCGTCGGGTTCCAGCTGAAGAACGCTGCCCATCCAGTGTCCGTTTCCCTTGAATGTCATCTTAAGGGTTTTTGTTTCGGTAGCATAAACCCTTCTCAGCCTGTATGCATCGCAAAAATCCTCTTCGCTGAGGCTTTCACCTATGTATACGGTCAGATTGTCGGTTTCACCCCAGTTCCTTCCGTGATTGTCCTGAACATTTGCAGCACCTACATGCCATCCCTTGTCCAAAGCCTTGAAATAGTACTCCTCCATCCTCGAATAGCCATAGGGCCTTCTTCCATTTGCA
This sequence comes from Dethiosulfatibacter aminovorans DSM 17477, assembly GCF_900142005.1. GTDB lineage: Bacteria > Bacillota > Clostridia > Tissierellales > Dethiosulfatibacteraceae > Dethiosulfatibacter > Dethiosulfatibacter aminovorans. Next base: position 7,783 of record NZ_FQZL01000035.1, on the reverse strand, counting down.
ACCTCTATCATGTTGATGACCCTGTCCGCATCCTTGTCGTATTTCAGGCTGTCAAATGAAGTGTCCGGCCATTTGGGATGGCAGAACTGCACTATTGCTCCCGGTTGATTTTCACTCCATTCGTAGAATTCGGAAAGAGTGGTCATGGTGTATGCTTCAACATAATTTTCAGTATTGAATGCATTGAGGTGCCCAAGGTGGGGAAAAGTCATCTCAAATCCTCTCATGGCAAGGAAATCATCATGGCTGCTATTGAAGTCGTCAATCATCTCACCGGTCCTTGTCCATTCGGAATCAGGACTTGCCTTATACTCCTTTTCTTCCGGATCGTATTCGTCACCTTCAAACATGTCCGAATGGTCCGTCACAACCAGAAAATCCAGTCCCTGTTCATATGCGAATCCATATGCCTCTGACGGTATTCCCTGGCCGTCGGAAAAGGAAGTGTGGCAGTGGGGATTTCCAAAATAGAAGTCAAAGGCTGATTCAAGATCCTTGTCGACTACGAAAAACCATGAATAATCAAACACATTGCCATCATTATCACTTATATAAATTTCAACGTCATGCTCACCATAGGACAGGTCTTCACGGGGCATGTAATGAACTCTTGCCTCTTTTGCCGGTTTTTCAAATTCAATTTCCGAAAATTCCGTAACTTCATTTCCATCGACAATTATCCTGATGGAAGACATATCCATGTCTTCATTTCCCATCCGGAAACTTGCCTCTATTGCCGGCCTTTTTTCGAATGTGTATGTCATGTCTCCCGGCTGCACCCCTTCTACAGTCAATGACATATTCTCTGCTGCCTGAACACTTGTGACAAATATTCCATTGACTCCTTCTGGAGCAAAGCCCAAGGAGACCGTAAAAGCTAGAATTATAGAGAAGAATACAATGGTTTTTCTTCTAAAATGCATTTTCTTCATATACAGCACTCTCCTTAAACCGGTATCACGTCAAAATCCGTTGATTCAGTCTTCCTGTTTACAGTATCCCAATCAAATACCAGAGCAGCCTGCTCTATTCCGCTGTATGAAAACTTCCTTTCCCCGTCAACAATCACAGCGCTTTCAGCCTTCGACAAGTCAAGGATTCCATTTCCCGTCTGGTTGCAGACCCATACAGGCAGTCCGGATTCCCTTGAGCACCTTTCCCAACAGTCCCCGGGGCCGCATTCCCCCGCCGGCGGCCAAAGGGCGGGAATCATTATTACATCCGCCTTCTTTTCCTTAAGCTCTCTGGAATGCTCCATGAACCAGGAATCCGCGCAAATCAGGATACCGGCCTTCATCTCTCCGCATTCCACATAATCCACACTGTCCCCCAAAGACGCCCATGCCTCGGAAGCTCCTCCGTGGGAGTGCATTTTCCAATGCCTTCCTATTATCTCTCCGTCGGGACCGATGACGAGACAGCTGTTGTAGCATTTCCCGTCATCGGCGCTGCGTTCCGCACATCCCAAAAAAATTGTCACTCCATGGTTTCTCGCCTTGTCACATAAAGCCTTGACGGAAGAACCGGGCTGGACCTGCACGTCATACTCCCTATCCATAGCGAAATAATATCCCTGGAGAGCCGTCTCGGGAGTAATTATCCAATCAGCCCCTTTTTTTACAACTATGTCGATGGCTTCACCCAAAAGCTTAACATTCCTTTCCTCTGGTCCATCGCTTAAATCCATATGTAGCAATGCTATCTTCATATTACAATCCTTTCATCTTTCATTTGTTGCTAAAATCATAATGCAGTCCTTCTTTTCATCACCAGCCATATGACTATGGGAACTCCGAAGAATGAAGTGACGCTGCTTATGGTCAGCTCCGCCGGTGCAAGAAGCACCCTGGCGGCAAGGTCACATGAAGCAGTTATGATCCCTCCCATAAGGATGGTTGCCGGAACCAGAATCCTGTTGTCCGAGGAACCAAGGGACAGCCTGGCTATGTGGGGAACGGACATTCCGATAAAAGCCACCGGTCCTGCAAAAGCAGTGACCAGAGCCGTCAGAAGGCTGGAAACCATGATGATGAATATGCGGAAAAACTTGACATTGACTCCCATGCTTTTCGCATAGTCCTCACCCATCATGAACGCATTCAAGGGCTTTGATATCAGCATTGCCATCAGCAAAAACGGAATTCCCAATGCAATCAGCACCCTTACCTGGTCCCAGGTAAATCCTGAAAAGCTGCCCATGCTCCATATCATGAAGCCCTTTACCTTTTCGTTGTCTGCAAAGGTGGTTATGACACCGGTAGCTGCAGAACACAGATACCCTATCATAAGACCTATCACCAGCAGAGTTACGGAACTTCTAACCTTGTAAGCGAACAGCAGCACTATTGCCGTCACAAAGACTGCTCCCAGAAAGGCTCCAAAAAACATGTAGAAGGGTGATACTACGGATAAACCCAGGGTGAATCCCCCCATTATTATGAGAGCCATAATAAGCGTCGAACCCGATGATACTCCCAGTACATAAGAATCCACAATGGGATTCCTGAAAAACACCTGGAGAAGAAGACCCGACACCGCCAGGGCTGCTCCCCCTATCAATGCCGCCAGGGACCTTGGGAGCCTTATCTGCCATATTATAGTAGAATTGACGGAATCATCCTGGATCCTGTTTACAATTATATCGACTACCTCCGAAAAACTGATCTTTATGGATCCAAGAGCGATATTGGTCAGGAATACCAGCAGCAGGACCACAATAAGCAAGGAAAAGACGGCGGTCTTCCTTCCCGGCGATACTTTATTTGATAACTTTTTACTATCCTTTAATTGAACCATTGACTACCTCGTCTCTACACCCTACTCAACAGGAAGCTTAACAAGCTTTGTAAACTGATGATTCGGGAATTTGTCAGGATGGAAAGCTGCAGCAATGTCTTTCTCTATGATGTCCGATTCATATATTGTCTGCCACCAGTTAGGCGCATATGCCCAGACATTGCCTTCCTTCACAGCCTTGATGTTTGCAAAGAGGGGATTCTCATCCACAATACCCTCTATAGTGGGGTTGTTCATGTAGTTGGTTGTAGATGAATATATGAACACGTCGGCATCCTTTGCATAAGCATAGAAATCCTCCATGCTTACCTGTGTATCTTCACCCATGTTTATTCCGCCGAATACATAATCTCCGGCACAATCGTCTATCCATCTGCCTACATAACAGTCAGGATCGGCTACATATACCTTAGACACCCACGAAAGACCCCAGGCAACCTTGGGCTTTTCTTCATCGGCCACCTTTGCCTTTGTTTCCATGACACTTTCCACTGCACGGTTGAAGAGTGCTTCCGCCTCCATCTCCTTGTCATAAAAAGCCGCCATGAACTTTATCCATTCCATTCTTCCCAGAGGATTTTTTTCAAGGTACTCGTTGTTTACGGCATATGGGACGCCTATGGAGTCGAACTTCCTCATTACGTTCCTTTGTCCTACATCACCCGTATAAACAAAGGCCAGTTCCGGTCCTACGGATTTTACAATTTCATAATCCGGCGGCTCCATGTTGTCACCTCCGACGTATGTCACGCTTCCTTCGGACAATGCATCCTTTATCTCCGGAATGAACCAGTAGTCCTCTGATGTCGATACTGCAACCACACTGTCAAGAACATCCAGTTTATCCAAAGAGCCTACAAAGGTTGACGAAAGAGTCATCGTATTGTCAAGAGGTATTGGTATAACCTTGTCTGCAATTACCCCTGCAGGCGCATTCTGACCTTTCGGAACAAGAAGCAGCCTGAAGTCCTCCCCGTCAGTCACAAGCTTGCATCCGTCTTCCAGATATTTTATCTTGAATCCTTCCGCATAATATAGGGGGAATTCATCCATTTTGATTCTCAATTCCGATGCAGCCTGGTTGTAGACTGTATTGAAACCAAAAACCTTTTGTATGAAGTCACATGGTACGTATGTTGTTCCGTTCTCTATATGAGGCGCTACCCTAAGGGTGCGGCATTCTCCATTTACGAGGATATCCACATTTCCGTTGTTCAAGTAGGTAACGTTCTCACCCCTGGATAAGCTGACCCTGCATACTTCGGAATCCCATCCCACAACGGCTCCAAGGGCTTCTGAAACCAAACGAAGGGGAATCATCAATTCGTTGTCGCATAGGTATGTTTTGCAGTTGTTCAAATTCATCGGTTTATCGTTCAGATACACTTTAGTGATTGAAAAGTTGTCACATGAATCAAGTTTAATATTGCTTCCTTCCGTGTCGATTTCAGATACCGAAGCTTCAACTTCCAGCGGTACAACAGACAGGACAAGTACAGCCATAACAAGGAAGGCAATCAGTTTATTTCTTTTAATCAAAGTATTCCTCCATTAGCGATTTATTAAATAAAAGCTTTCTAAAAAGAGATTAAGGGAGGTTTTTTCGACCTCCCGATAACCCCATATAATTAAATTAACTAAACATCCACTGTAGCATTCTGAACAGCATTACAGCAGCTTCAGCTCTTGTTGCATTTCCACCGGGAACGAATTTATCAGCTCCTCTTCCCTTAACCAGTTCCTCATTTACTGCAAAGGCAACAGCCTCCTCAGCCCATGTAGAGATTTCTCCGCCGTCGGCGAATCTTGAAAGTATGGCGTTTCCTACCGTTTCATCAGATTGACTATCTCCAACTATGTCCAGGTACCTTTTAATCATCGTAACTATCTGCTCCCTGGTCACAAGCCCGTCGGGATCGAATCTCTCGGCATCCACTCCATTCACTATGCCGTTTGACACGGCTATGTTTACTTCTCTTGAATACCATGCATCCCCGCCAACATCGCTGAATGTCTTCATATTGTCATAATCCACTTCCAATCCTGACATCCTTGCAAGGATTGCAACGAACTGTGCTCTCGTAATGCTTGACTGGGCATCGAATGCATTCTCTCCAACACCGTTTACATAATCGTTGGCTGCCATGAATTCTATTTCCTTTTGAGCCCAGTGACCAAACACGTCGTCAAAGGAGGCTGTGGATGATAGAAGGGCGTATTTGCTGAAGTGCTTAACCTTGAAACTCATTGTCATGTTTTCAGCATCGCATACACCGCCAGTATACTGCCATTTTTCATTTTCTTCATCATACCAGTAAGCCATGAGAGTTCCTGCTTCGGCTGCCTGTCTGAATCCTTCAGGAATGTCGATTACTATTGTACAGTCAGTCAAATCGCAAACCTTTTGCAGTTCACCGTCACTGTCTTCAGACATTATATCAAGCTCATAGATATCTCCTGCAAGTCTCAATTTTCCGTTGAATGGTGCAATATTGTTCTCTATTTCCCAGTCGCTTAGCTTTTCAGCCATGAACTGGATATTTTCATAATCCGATGAATCTGTTCCCATAAGTCCCAGACACTCCGGAGACAACAAGAACCTTGCTCCCTGAACTGTTACCTCAAGGCATTTTTCTGAATCAACAACCTGATCCATCTGGTCGCTTCCAGTAGTCAAAGCTATTTTAGAATTTTCTGCTTCAAGTGACACCTGGCCTGCTGATTCTGCATCTTCAAGGGCATTTCTCAAGTCTTTGTCTGAGACAGTATCAGCCTCTCCTGATACCGCTGCGGAACCTCCAAAAGAACCGCTCATTGCCTTTTTAATGTCGCTCCACAGAGGATTTGTGTCTTGCATTGTATAAGCATAATAGAATACAATCTTGTCATCCTCTTCAATCGGAGCTGCATCCGAACAAGCATCCAATTCTGAGCCGTTTACATCGTTTATTGCATAGCTCCAGCCTCCGCCGTTGCCGTACACTCCTGCAATCATGTCGGGATACCAGCCCCATTTCCACTGAGTAAGATGGTATTTCTCACCGGATGCAATGAGTGCTGCCAGGGCTGCGAGTCCCCATTCTTCAGTATCCTTCACCTCGAATGTCATAGGCTCTACTACCACTTTTCCCTCCGGTCCGACTACAGCCATGCTGACCTTTACTTCCGAAGGGGCTTCCCAAGAACCGCCACCTGTGCTTTCGGGTTCTACCGTTATGATTGCTGAGGCAACAGATCCGTTGTATGTAGCCTGAACCATCGTCTCACCTTCCATGAGTCCGGTTACAACACCGTCGTTAACTTCAGCTATACTTTCATCCGCTACAGTCCATACAACACCGTCGGTGATTTCCTCAATCCCGTCTATCCCCTTCAGCATCGCATTGATTTCAAAACTGTCTCCAACTTTTATAGTTTCAGCTGCAGGGTCTATGTAGAAGATATTGTCCATCATGTAGTATGCATTGATGAATCCCAATACATCAGACATATATCCTTTTCCAATACTACCGTTACCGTTTATACTGTTGTTTACGAGATAGTCCACAGCTGTCTTGCCTTCTTCACTGGTCCATGAATCATATTCAATATCAAATGCATCCATAACATCAATAGTATATGCAGTATATGCTACCGGGCAGTCCATACCTGAAACTCCACCTTCGGGTATGAAACTTCCATCAGGCAATTGTGAATTCTCAATCCACTCCAGCACTGTTGATATAACTTCCTGAATTTCAACATCCTCTCCGTTGGGATCCAGATAGTTCAGCACCCTCAAACACTTAACCGTTGAAGTATAGTCTACGTAATATCCCCCAAAAACAAATCCCCATGTATATGGCACATCCTCAGTGTTCATTCTTGACATGATGTATTCTCTTGCCTGTGCTCCATCAACTATGTCCAGCATTCCAAGATGTCCCAGCAGATCATATGCTTCGAATACCTCATATTGGGAATCTCCGCTGTCATTATATCCTTCTGCGTCCCTGGACTCAATCAATTCTACAAGTTGATTGTACAAATCACTCTGCTCAAGAGCTTTCATCGCAGCAAGGTCATGTACAAGTTCTTCAATTGAAACAGGTTTGGTCGATTCATTTATAATATCCGTCTCAACAGCTGCTATTACGGAATCAGTATATTTTTCACCACTGTATTCCCATGAACTAAAATCAACACCTGCTTTGTCTAAAATATATAACACATAGACACCGTCAAACTGGTCTGTTATTCCTTTTTCCTGGTATTTCTGGTAAAGAATTTCAACTGCGATTTCCCCCAGTTCCAATGACTCAACTGATTCATCCGATGTGTATTGCCATAGAATTTCATCTCCGCTGGTTATGTTTGTTGAACCTGCTTCAATCGCATCATTCCATTCACCATCGTTTACAGAGAACTTCCATGATGTTCCATCATTTTCAATGCCTGCAATCGATGATGGATAGTCACCCCAAACAGGACAATTTTCAATTGTAAATTCAATGCCTGATGCGTCCAGCGCTCCAAGAGCCGTCAGTCCCCACTGGTTATCGTCAGCTACCGTTATAGCCGCTCCGGTCACGTTTGCAGAGTTGTACAGCATCTCTCCGTCATGCCCTATCACTGCCATGTTTACCGTTACTTCCTCGACAGAGTTTAGTTCATCCCATGTCGGCACAACCTCTTCGCCAGTCTCCATATAGTAGTATATTATTGCATTGCCTTCCTGGATTTCCTGATTACCCGCCAGCGCCATTGCAGATTCACCATTAAATGTAAAGTTCCACCCTTTGCCATTTTCATAATCGTTATCTATTCCTGCAATCGAACTTGGAAAGTAACCCCATTTCTCCCAGTATTCATATTCATATTCAACTCCTGATGAGTCCAGCGCTCCTAGAGCTGTCAGTCCCCACTGGTTATCGTCAGTTACGGTTATTGCTCCTCCCGTAACATTTGCAGAGTTGTACAGCACCTCGCCTTCAGGTCCTATCACTGC
>NZ_FQZL01000053.1 GCF_900142005.1 Dethiosulfatibacter aminovorans DSM 17477 | reverse complement strand
GGAGTGCCACCCTTACAACATTGTTAACCGGCTGCTGTGCCGTAAGGACGCTTCCCGAGGTATGTGTATGTACCCTCAGCATCATCGACTTGGGATTTTTAGCTCCAAATCTTTCCTTCAATATTTTCGCCCACAACCTTCTTGCTGCTCGGAATTTTGCAACCTCTTCTAGGACGTTCATGTCTGCAGTAAATATCCAGGAAATCCTTCCTGCGAAATCGTCGATATCCAATCCTACGTCGACTGCAGCCTGAATATAATCTATTGCGTTTGCAAAGGCAAAGGCAATTTCCTGCGTTGAATTGGCTCCTGCCTCACGGATATGATATGCTCCAAGACTTATAGTGTTCCATTTCGGTATGTTGTTCTTGCAGTATTCAAAGATATTTGCTGTCAGTCTCATGGAAGGTCTTGGCGGATAGATATATGTTCCTCTTGCAATATATTCCTTCAACACATCGTTTTGGGTAGTTCCTCTCAAGAGTTCGGGCGCCACCCCTTGCTTTTCCCCAACAGCCTGATACATTGCCAGTATCACTGAAGCTGGGGCATTTATCGTCATAGACGTACTGACCTTGTCAAGAGGTATGCCGTTGAAAAGAACTTCCATATCCTCAAGAGAGTCTATTGCCACTCCAACCTTTCCGACTTCACCTTCTGAAATAGGATTATCAGAGTCATATCCTATCTGAGTAGGCATATCGAATGCTACTGAAAGTCCTGTGACTCCCTGATCAAGTAGATATCTGAACCTTTCATTTGTTTCCTTTGCAGTAGCAAAACCAGAATAGCTTCTCATTGTCCAGTAACGGCCCCTATACATTGTGGGCTGTCCTCCCCTTGTCATAGGATATTGTCCCGGGAATCCTATCTTTTCAACATAATGTTCGTTTGATAAATCCACATCCAGCGGAGTATAGATTCTCTTTTCCGGCACATTCTCTCTTTCAGAAACTTTTGAAAGGGTCTTCGCCAATGGACCCTGTTCCCATTTGTTCATTTCACTTTTAATGATATTGTTTTCACTCACGTTTATTCCTCCGTTACATCGGTAATCAATAGCTATATTTTTACTAATTATCTATATTAAATATGGATTCAAATAAACTACATTCCCAGTATTTTCCTTGCCTCTTCTGGTGTAGCAACATCCCTTCCATACTCTCTGGATAATCTTGCAGCTCTTGCTACCAATTGTTCGTTACTCGCCAAAACTCCTCTTGAATAATAAAGATTATCTTCTAAGCCTACTCTAACATTACCGCCTAAGCAAATGCCTAAATAAGTTGTATACAACTGGTGTTTGCCTATACCGGAAATATTCCAAGGACTCTCTTTTGGAATTGAGTTTAGCAAAAGCGTCAACTGATTAAAGTTTGTTGGTTGAATATTTTTCATCCCCATAATGAAATTAAAATACAACGGTCCTTTCAATATACCTCTCTCACAAAGCTCCATGGCGGTTGGAATCATTCCCGTATCAAATATTTCGACTTCAGGCTTTATATCTCTTTTTTGCATTTCTATAGCCAGTCTCTCTATCAATTCCGGCGAATTGATATAAATATGGTCGGGGAAATTGATTGATCCTGTCGTAAAACTGGCCATCTCAGGGTTTATTTGTACTGCCTCGAGTCTACTTTCAAGACTTAGCCCAGCTCTTCCTCCTGTCGATATTTGAACAATCAATTCAGGACACAATTTTTTGATTTTTTTACTGATTTCATCAAATATTTCAGCAGTATGAACACTCTTCTGAGTAATAGGATCTCTAGCATGTACATGTACAATAGCTGCACCTGCTTTATAGCATTTAAGCGCATCTGCCGCAATTTCATCCGGTGTTATAGGAACATGTGGCGTTTTCTCTTTCATTCCTAAAGAACCAGTCAATGCAGCTGTGATTACTAATTTTTCCATTTTTTCCTCCTGGTTAGTTTGATTTTATTGATTTACTTGCAAGTAACATGCCATATTTTTTATTTTCTTATTATTTCCCCTAATTAGCAACATTGTAAGATCTATCGGAAGATACTAAACTACTATTTCACTTATCTTTTATTCACATTGTTCGAATTTAATGTTTGATTGATTAAATTAGCAAATTACTTATTCTGCAAATCTTGAATCCATAAACATCCCGCCTATTAACTCCTATATATCTTAATTTTGATATATTTGGGATTTATTAGGCGTTTTAGCGCAATTTAGGACTTCTAAAATATGTTTGCCATGACCTTGCAACCTAACCTAATAAAAGTAGAATCATCACTATTTTGATTAGTCATTGAATAATCTGGGTCAGATCGAGCCACGGAATAATCAGTCATTATTTATAAATTTTAAGTCTGTTTTGGCAGACTTTTAATATTATTGTTAGATTTATGTTGTATTTTTAGCGTTAAAAGGTTATCATTATTAATAAATCCAACTGTTGGGTGGTGTATTTATTGAAGAATCATGAAAATTTACAATTGATTGTTGTTACTTTAAAAAGTTATGCAAAAGAGTTTTATTTTAGATTTTTATCAAGAATATTTTCTAAAGACATATCCTATGAAATTTTTTCTTTAGAGGAGGGGATTCCAGAAAACATCAGCGCACCCGTAGTACTCCCTACTCATGATGTAGTGAAGGATAAAGTAAAGGAGCTTTTCCCTATTAGCAAAATAATAGATACAAAGAAAATTCTCTCCGGCAAAAATATTGAACAGATACTCTCTCTTCCCGAACAAAAAAAAATCCTTGTTGTGCATCATCCTGAATCGATAATATATGAAATAATTAATAATCTGCACAATCTCGGAATAACTCATATCAATCTCATACCATATAAAAAAGACCAGGAATTGGACCTTTCAGATATTGACACTGCCATATCTGCAGGCATGACTCACCTATGTCCATCTTCCATAGAAAATATAATCGACCTAGGGGGAAGAATTCCGACAATTGAAACTTTTCTAGAACTTTTAGACGCCCTTAATCTTAACATTAAATACATAAATAATTTTATCGATATATACATCCAAGAACTCATGATTATAAGCAAAAAACTTGTAAATATAAATAGGATTGCAAACAGTCTTATTCAGGAACAAGAAACCATACTTGATGTAATTGACGAAGGAATCATATCTGTGGAAAATAACATTGTAAAAACAATAAACCCTACTGCGCTAAAAATGTTAGAACTTAAACAAAATGATATTATCAATACGCATTTCGAAAATATATTTAATAACTGCACAGTTCAAAAAAAACATATATCCAACGAAGACAACACAAATATATTGAAAATTAACAACGATAAAAAAATTGTTTGCCACAAAACTAAAGTAAATGAAAGTCATTATATATTTATATTCAAGGAAATTTCGAAAATCCAAGTTTTAGAACAAAAATTAAGACAAGAACTCTCTAAGAAGGGTCATCTTGCCAAATATACATTTGATGATATTATTGGAGAAAGTTTAGCTATAAGCACAGCAAAATCCAAGGCAAAGGAATTTTCAGAAAACGATTTTACAATACTGCTTTTAGGAGAGAGTGGTACAGGCAAGGAAATGTTTGCACAAGCAATACATCTTGCTTCAAACAGAAAAAATGGTCCTTTCCTTGCAATTAACTTCGCTGCTCTTCCTGAAAATCTAATAGAAAGCGAACTCTTCGGATATGAAGAAGGTGCTTTCACAGGAGCTAAAAAGGGGGGAAAACCAGGAATTTTTGAATTAGCTCACGGCGGAACTATTTTTTTGGATGAAATAGGGGATGCACCTCTAAATATACAAGTACATTTATTGAGAGTTCTTCAGGAACAGGAGATAATGCGTGTTGGAGGTTCCGAGATAATTCCCGTAAACATACGCGTCATAGCAGCCACAAACAAGAATCTGGAAGATAGTGTAAAAGAAAAAAATTTTCGAAACGATCTGTATTATAGACTTAATGTTTTACCAATAAATATTCCCAATCTCTATTCGCGAGACAATGATTTATTCATTATAATCAATGAACATCTGAAAAGAAAGTATAATGAAACTAAAATCCTAAACGAAGAAGTAAAAAGAATTCTTCTAAACTACAACTGGCCCGGGAATGTACGGGAATTGATAAATGTAACTTCATATATTTATCTCGTTACTAAAGGAAAAAATATTGTCGAGAAAAAAGATCTCCCAAGTTATTTCCTTAAGGAAACGGTTCCAAATGAAGAATTAGTCAATAGCCATTATTTTAATCTAACAAAATCGAAATTAGAAGCCGAAGGCAATATGGATGAATTTATTGAAGTCCTGAGTATTCTTTACAATAACAAAGGATTGTGTATAGGTAGAAATAAAATTCGTACTTTGCTTTCAGAAACGGACATATCATTAACCGAATACAAAGTAAAGCATTTATTGAAAAGGCTCGATTCACTAAATCTAATATCAATTGGAACAACAAAACAAGGTTCAAAACTCACACCCGAAGGCCTTATTTTTATTAAACACCTACTCGATTGATACTGTTTTTCTGTACAAAAGTTAGTACTAATCTTACAATTAAGATTCAATATAAATTTACTCATTCCAGGCTGAAATGTATACAAAGCATTATCAGCCTTTTAAATATTTTTCCATTCCTTTTTCCACTTAACCTTTTTCACAAATGACGCTACCTTGTCAAACAAAAAAATCAAACCTTAATAAACCCACTTTATATACGCCAAATACTCCTAATCGATGCACCAGTTGACCTAATAACCGCATTATTAGGTCAACTGGTGCATTCAATACTAAAAAAATTGTTCAAATACTAGTTGTTTGAGAAAATTATCCATTGGCATGATAATTGCATTGATTTATATCAATATCGAATTGAAAGGAGTAATGCTTTGAAAAATAACAATATATTGTTCGATAAAAATAATTTTATAGCTACATTAACCTTTAATAGACCTTCACATTTAAACGCATTGAATAAAGAAACACTTATTAAGCTTAGAGAGATTGTAAAGGAAATTGAAAAAGATGATGAAGTCAAGGTTTTAGTTGTTACAGGAGAAGGTAAAGCATTTGTTGCGGGAGCAGATATTTCCGAAATGAAAGGTATGAATCCACAAGAAAGTCGTGAGTTTTCTTATCTTGGTAATGAAGTTTTTAGAAGGATTGAATTGCTGGAAAAACCAGTGATAGCTGCCATCAACGGTTTTGCGCTAGGAGGAGGATGTGAGCTAGCAATGACATGTGACATTAGAATAGCATCTGAAAATGCCACTTTCGGCCAACCCGAAGTTAGCCTGGGAATTACTCCAGGTTTTGGAGGTACTCAGAGGATGCCAAGACTAATAGGAACCTCTAAGGCTAAAGAGCTAATATTTACTGGTAAAATTATAAAATCCCAAGAAGCAGAAAGAATCGGACTGGTTAATATGGTAGTTCCACATAATGAATTGATTCTAAAATCAATAGAAATGGCTAATTATATAATAAAAAACAGTAGTGTTGCAGTGGGATATTCAAAATCAGCAATAAACAGAGGATTGGAAACTGATATAGAGACAGGAATAATGACAGAACAGAATATTTTTGGATTGTGTTTTGCGAACTTAGACCAGAAAGAAGGAATGGAAGCTTTTCTTGAAAAGAGAAGTCCGAAATTCAAGTAAAGTCTAGCGGTAAAATGTCAAGAGTCGAATAGCTGATTATTCAATAGAAATGGCAAAAAAATGCAAAAAATCACAACACCTGAACAAGCCTCTAAAAAAACTGCGATTTTTAAAGGCTTTTAAGGCACCTACCTGGTAGGTGGAATATATAACTTGTTGGTGTCGAGCAGGGCATACACCAGCCGAACCAACTTTCTTGCAGTTAATGCGAGAGCGCGTTTGTGTTGATGCTTCAGGACTTCCTTGTACTTGGTCAAGTAAAAGCGTCTAAACTCAGTATCGTGCACACGTACTTTGTTAGCAGCTTCCAAGATGTAATATTTTAGATATTTGTTGCCTGACATTATCAAACGCGTATGATCCTTTTTAAAGTCACCAGATTCATGTTTGGTCCAAGCAATCCCTGCATACTTTGCAAGAGACGCATGGTTCTTAAAACGGTGTATATTGCCAATTTCAGCGATTATACCGGCACTGTAGACAGGGCCGATACCAGGGATGCTAGACAGAACATCCGGGAAAAGCTCCATGTAAGATGAAATGGCTTCGTCAAGTTCTTTGATTTGTTTCATAAGGGATTTTATGCCAACAAGCCTAATGGCCAGAAGTTGGTTAACAGAATTATTGACGGTCTTTGAAAGACGATAAGAGCTTCTGGCCGCTTTCTGAAGGTCAAGAGCAATTTGCTCTGGATCATTAAAATGATTTTTACCTTTTTTCACTATGAAATCAGTAAGATCTTCCAAAGACATGGATACGATATCATCAGTGGAAAAGAACTCTGTTAAAATAGCCAATGAAGTGGCACCCATGGTATCTGAAAAAACATTGGAAGATTCAAGAGATGAAAACTTGTAGAATGCAGTTTCAAGGAAACGAGTCTTCTCTCTGCTGATGTTTTGAGCTACCTGGAACCTGGCACGGGTTAAAGTCCTGAGAGCCATTTGTTTTTCATCAAGGTTAACTTCATTTGCAATGCGACCAAAGCGAAGGAAGTCGGCAATTATCAATGTGTCGATGTAATCAGTTTTCGGCAATTCAGGATAAGATTCCTTGAACTTGGCAATCTGCCTGGCGTTAAGGATCCTAACGCTTAAGTGGAATTTCTTAAGGAATTCATCATTGCGCAAGAAAGTAGCTAAATGGTCAGCATAGATTGAAGTGGACTCCATTCCGATGGACAACTCAGTGAAGTCATTGCTTGAGAGAGCAATCTTGAGTTTGTCAAGGATGACAAGTGCACCATCCTGATCATTGGGAACACTGAAAATCAACAAAGTGTCACCGGAAGAATTGAGGAAACGAACTGCATTGGATTTCTTACTTACGTCTATACCTACAAAAAGAGTGTTCATATAGATCACCTCCTTTTCGAATGGACTTAGAAACCAATAAAACAATGCCCAAGTACTTGCAGCAACGACACCCTCGCATATACGAATAAGCTCCTACATGAACGTGCACGGACCTCCCTGCTACGAGGTGTTCAAACTTAGGAGAAAACAGCTAGCGGTTAGAGGAAAACATACAAGCTTGGGGAACAGACTTTAAAAGAATATACCGATAGGCGAAACATGGAGAAACAGAACAGCCCTTAATGGTTTCTATAGTACCTATTATAAATCATGGGCATTGTCTTTGGTATGAAGAATAAAGAGTAGGGTAAGGCTACTCAGATATCCTTACAATATTATTATACGAGGAGCATTCCTGTAATCAACAAATATGAGGTTTGATAAAAATAAGTCCACACAGTAGAATAAAGATGTTCTTGGCGGAACACAAATCTAAACTACTGGAGGACTTACAAATGAATCATACACAAAATGAGAGAATAAAGCAAGTACAGGAAGAAACAATTATCATAGGAATTGATATAGCCAGTGAAGTGCATTACGCACGAGCCTTTGATTGGAGAGGAATAGAGTTAGGCAAGGTCATATCCTTTGATAACAAGTTTGAAGGATTCACAAAGCTTAGGATGTGGATTCAGACGCTGATGATTGAGCATGGAAAGGAAAAGGTACTGCTCGGAGCAGAACCAACCGGCCACTACTGGTTCAGTCTTGCAGATTATGCAAAAGAGAATGAACTGAAGCTGGTTCTGGTAAATCCGTACCATGTGAAAAAGAGCAAGGAACTGGATGATAATCATCCGAGCAAGAGTGACAGGAAAGATCCTAAGACAATAGCAAAGCTGGTAATTGAAGGCAGATACATTGAGCCGTATATACCTGAAGGCGTGTATGCAGAGCTAAGAATAGCAACAGCTAGCAGGGATAGGCTTGTAAAGGACCTGAATGGGCTCAAGAACAGAATCGAGAGATGGTTGAAAATTTACTTCCCTGAATACAAAGAAGTATTTGGAAGTCCTTATGGAATAGGAAGTATGGTAGTGTTGTGTAATGCGCCACTGCCTGAAGACATCATGAAACTGGGAGCCAAAGGAATTAACCAGCTTTGGAGAGACAGAAAGATACGTGCAGTGGGCATGAAAAGAGCTGAAGAGCTTTATGCGGCTGCTAAAAGAAGTGTTGGAAGAAAAACTGGAATCAGAATGGCTAGAATGGAAATACTAATGCTTCTTGAAGACTATCATAGAAAGATAGAACAGCAGGAAGAGCTTCTAGAAATCATCGAGGCACTGTGCCTGGATATACCAGAAGTTGAAAAGATACTAAAAATCAAAGGAGTCGGCTTGGTAAGTGTAGCCGGATTCTTTGCAGAAGTAGGTGACATAAGACGCTTCAAGTCACCGAAACAGATACAGAAGCTGGCAGGTTTGGCGATAAAGGAGAACAGCTCAGGAAAACACAAGGGACAGACAGGAATAAGCAAGAGAGGCCGAAAGAGGCTGCGTGCAATCCTGTTCCAGGTGATAATGCCACTGGTTGCTAAAAACGAGCAGTTCAAGGAAATACATCGCTATTACACCACTAGGAAACAGAATCCTTTGAAGAAGAAGCAGTCTTTGATAGCAATATGCTGCAAGCTCATAAGAGTGATATTCGGTATATGTACAAAGGGATTTGATTATGACGGGAATAAGATGATAACAGACATAAAGCGACCAGCAGAACTAGTGGCTGCTTAGGCAGCATAAGAAGAAAGGTCAATCTGGAGAAGCGTCCACGAAAGTGCCAGAAGGACTAAGTAAGAATTGAAAGCTAAATCAAAGTTAACATACAAAAAGCAGGTAGTCATATATTTTACCATTAGAGCAATGACTCGGTAGAGGAGCACAAAAGACACCCACTTTATGGATAGGCAGAACGAAGGAATTTGGGACTCCGGGGAACCGGAATGATCCTGTTAGACATGGGAGGGTTGTTGCCATAAGAGGTGTGGGAAGTACCGCAGAATACAGTGAAATCAAGGACGCTGTGTTTGCTGTACCCAAAAACATCACTTATCCTGCACTGGATGCACATGGAATCTGTAATATGCTTTTTGAAGAAAATGAAAAACGGCGAATTAGCGAGTAAATGGAAGAAAAACTAAGAATATATAGGGAGG
>NZ_FQZL01000031.1 GCF_900142005.1 Dethiosulfatibacter aminovorans DSM 17477 | reverse complement strand
GCTTCAAGGGATTATGCAAATATAGTTTCCTGAGCTGAAAAAAACTAATATTGCGGCCTGGTAGTTCAGTTGGTTAGAATGCCAGCCTGTCACGCTGGAGGTCGAGGGTTCGAGTCCCTTCCAGGTCGCCATTAAAAGCATCAATGTGCTGGTGTAGCTCAATTGGTAGAGCAACTGACTTGTAATCAGTAGGTTGGGGGTTCAAGTCCTCTCACCAGCTCCAAAAAAATATTGACAAATCAAGAAATTATATTATAATATATTAAGTATCTGATTTGGAAATATGAGCGAAAAGCAAAGGCTTGATGGTTACGCGGGTGTAGCTCAGTGGTAGAGCCCTGGCCTTCCAAGCCAGTCGCGAGGGTTCGATTCCCTTCACCCGCTCCAAGAAAAATTTTATTTAATTATGGTGGATATAGCTCAGCTGGTTAGAGCACCGGATTGTGGTTCCGGGGGTCGTGGGTTCGAATCCCATTATCCACCCCATTTTCAAATTTGTGGCGCCATAGCCAAGTGGTAAGGCAGAGGACTGCAACTCCTTCACCCCCAGTTCAAATCTGGGTGGCGCCTCCAACTGTACTTTCGCACCCTTAGCTCAGTTGGATAGAGTGTCTGACTACGAATCAGAAGGTCGCGAGTTCGAATCTTGCAGGGTGCACCATAGTACAACCTTTGAAACAGAGAGCTTATAGCTCTTTTTTTATTTTTTGTAAAACCCCAAAAAATACTCAAAAATGCAAAAATGGGAACTAAATGGGAACTAATCAAAAAAACGAGATAAAGATCCCGTTTTTATATATTATCTCATTACTATTTGTATAATTGCAGAAAATTTCAGCCATTAAGTTAGTTGTAGATATTTCAGTTAATTACGTCAACAATTATGGATTATCCTTCTGATCAGAGCTCCATAAATTGCTATATTTAGCTTTTTCTCCATTTCGCCATGGTTCTGCACTCCTTAAGCATTAAACAAGTGTATTTGGCACTGGAATATATTAATGCTTATAAAATATCTACCTTCAAATATCGCAAAGCACATCTTTTGCTAGGTGAAATTATAGAAAGCTACTTTTCGAATTAGAAGTGACGAAAAGTAGCTTTCATTGCTTTTATTTTGATTTAAGATAGAGTACCGGGTAGTTAAATATTTGAAAATTGGTTTACGTGGCGTATACTTAGAAAATATTTTGTGATAAAAATTACAAAAGAAGCCTTGAAATACAATATACAGAGGAGTAAAATAGTATATGTGCAAATAAAAATAATGCTAATGAATTGAAGGGGTTTGATACATTAGTGCAGCGGGGGTAAGAAAATGAATGCAGAAAACGGATGTGACAATAGATTGAGATAGGTGCAGTTATCGTGGGATAGCTGTATTTTTGGTGAAAAATATTTTTTTGTTATGTGGTTTTTAGTTTCTATAAATTGTTTTGAGAAATTGAACGATTGTCGTTGTTTTTTTATGTGTAATTGATATAATTAGACAGTATGATTAGCTTTTAATTTGAGAAATTAAAGAGGTGCTAAATGGATGTAAGTTACAAAAGATTATGGAAACTTATTATTGATAAAGACATGACCAATGTGCAAGTAAGAAGAACTGCAGAAATAAGCCCTGCAACATTTACGAAACTGAAGAAAAACGAGACGGTTTCTATGGATATACTATTGAAACTATGTAAAGTGCTAGAGTGTCAATTTGAAGACATTGTTGAAATAGTAAGGGAAGAAGGCGAGGTCAAGCTATGATAGAAAAGTATAGTTCTGGACTTGTGGCAGAATCTTTTTGGTTTGTAGAATTCAAACAATTTATTAAATTGAGGGTTGAAGGAAGGTCATGGGATGAAATAAAGAAATTATGCCTAGAGGACAATTTGCTAGGAATATCTAAGCCGTATAGAGCCAAAAGAATATTTGGATACCTGAAGAATAGAGTGGAAGCATTGGATAATGGGATTTTAGATTTGTTTCTAAGCAGTGATTTAACAACGCAGAAGATTATAACTTTGATAGGTGCAGCAAAAGTCAATAGATTGTTTTTTGAATTTCTATATGAGGACTACCGAGAGAAGAATATCCTGGGGATTGAAGTTCTAACACCGAGTGATATCAATATTTTCTTCAAGAAGAAGCAAGAGCAAAGTGAAGACATTGCCGAGTGGACAGATGTAACCCTGAAAAGATTGAGAAGTACATATATGAATTTCTTAGTAGATGCAGGATTACTTACAGTTGTTGACAAGCAGCGAAAGATTACACCTCCCATATTGGATGTAGCACTTGAGAATTACCTGAAGGATAGTGGTGAAACAAATATGGTAAAAGCTCTAACGGGGGTAAGTTAATGTGAATAAACTAGAAGCTAGATTAAATAAATTAGAGGATAAAATCAAACAACCAAACTTCAGAAAGAATAAGGGCTTAGGCAATGAGGTTGGGTATTATGTGTTTGATTATCCTGCTGAATATGAGTTGCTTGTGCGTGAACGTGTTAAGTATTTGTCGAATAAGTATGAGAAAGGTATTCATGACTTCCATTTGGTTGTATTCGATTTATATGATTTGATTATGGACTTGCTGGAACAAGAAGGATTCATAGAGCTTTGTCAAGAGTTTGAGAAAACCAAGGGATTTCCTGAAATCACCAAGGCTGTTAATGAGATGCTTCGTATGGAGGAAGATAATCAGAATAACGAAGTACTGGCCCATATTAAGAAGAACACACCACCAGACTCGGTTGTCTTCTTAACCGGAGTGGGTAAGTGCTTTCCGATGCTTAGATCACATAAGGTACTCAATAATTTACATCAGTTTATTGATGATGTACCGGTAGTCATGTTTTTTCCGGGGCAATATGATGGACAGTCACTTGTACTGTTTTCCGAGATAAAAGATGACAATTATTACAGAGCGTTCAAAATAGTAGATTGAGAGGTAAAGGGTATATGTTAGTACAAAAGATGTTTCACAAACCGATTGATAGAGATATAAAAGGCGTTATTAAGGTAGGACAAGGCGATGATGAAAATGTTAAACAAGAACTGGAAGAATACGTTGTAACCAGGGAGCTGAACAAGCACTTTACAGATTTCTTCTCTAGTTATAAAAAAGGTATCGTTGGACATACTGACAAGATGGGAGTCTGGATATCAGGTTTCTTTGGAAGTGGTAAGTCTCACTTCTTGAAAATATTATCATACTTACTGGAAAACCGTGTAGTTGAAGGGAAATCTGCTGTTGATTATTTTATTGATGACCGCAAGATTAAAGATGAAATGGTTCTCGCAGATATGAAGCTGGCAGGAAATACATCCAGTGATGTCATCCTGTTTAACATAGATTCCAAGAGCGGCATGAGTGATACGCAGAATAACAAGGAAGCAATTCTTTCTGTATTTCTTAAAGTGTTTAACCAGCACTTAGGGTATTATGGTGCAAACCCCTTCCTGGCAGACTTGGAAAGACATTTAAGTGAAGAAGGTAAGTACGAAGACTTCAAGGATGCCTTCGCAAGCATTAGAGGTAAAGAGTGGGTTGATTCAAGACACCAGTTTAGATTCATTCAGGACCATGTATGTAAGTCATTGGTAGAGATTGATTACATGAGTATGGAAGCTGCAAAGAACTGGTGCGAAAGCTCCACGGGCATGTACAACATTGACATTATCACCTTTGCAAACAGGGTAAAGGATTATATAGATCAAAAAGGCAATAATCATCACGTTGTCTTCCTGGTGGATGAGATAGGACAGTATATTGGCGAGGACACAAGCCTGATGCTTAACCTGCAAACAGTAACAGAAGAACTTGGTGTCGCATGTGGCGGTAAAGCGTGGGTTATCGTAACAA
Organism: Dethiosulfatibacter aminovorans DSM 17477; assembly: GCF_900142005.1. Taxonomy (GTDB): domain Bacteria; phylum Bacillota; class Clostridia; order Tissierellales; family Dethiosulfatibacteraceae; genus Dethiosulfatibacter; species Dethiosulfatibacter aminovorans. Next base: position 43,914 of record NZ_FQZL01000031.1, on the reverse strand, counting down.
GCCAACAGGATATTGATAGTGTTTCGAAGATTAAAGGTAATGACTTCTCCAAAATCCAAGGTCGTTTTGACACAAGGCTTTCACTGTCATCTGCCAATGTGGATGAAGTTATCAGAAAGAGAATACTAAAAAAGACTGAAACAGGCCGACAGACCTTAGGTCTGCTTTATGATGAAAAGGACACAATTATCAAGAACCTGATTATATTCAATGACGGAGTAGAAAAGAAACTTTATTCAGGCCGAGATAACTTCTCAGCCGTGTATCCGTTTGTGCCATACCAGTTTAATCTTTTGGCAAGTGTTCTTACATCTATCAGAACTCATGGTGCCAGTGGTAAGCATTTGGCTGAAGGGGAAAGATCGATGTTAGCCTTATTCAAAGAATCTGCAATGAAAATTATGGGTCAGAATGAAGGTGCTATTGTACCGTTTAATCTATTCTATGATGCTCTGGAGCAATTCCTTGACCACAGCCATAAGGGAGTTATCATTAGAGCCTATGATAATGAGTATTTGAACCCTGAAAAACAGGATGATTGCTTTGATGTAAATGTTCTTAAAACGCTATTTATGATTAAATACGTTAAAGAAATCGTTGCTAATGTGGAGAATATTACGAGTCTCATGGTATCGGATATTGATAATGATAGGATCGCTTTAAAAGACAAGGTCGAAGAAGCATTGAAGCGATTAGTGCGTCAAACACTTATTCAAAAAACAGGGGATATCTATGTATTCCTAACAGATGAAGAACAAGAGATAAACAGAGAAATTGAAAGTCAGAATGTTGAGATATCAGAGATCATTGGTAAAGTATCAGAACTGATTTTTGACGGATTGTATGATGAGAAGAAGTACCGTTATCCGGCATTTAACGGTCGATATACCTTTGCCTTTAATCAGGTAGTAGATGACAGACCTTATAAGGCTAATCAGAACCACGATATTACTTTAAAAGTACTGACACCAAATTATGATATGGGGATGGATGAAACCGCCTTGCGCATGATGAGCGGTCAAAACAAGCATGTCATAGTCGCCATGCCAGAAGATAAGGCATTCATTGATGAAATCAGATCTTCACTGAAGATTGAAAAATACCTGAGGCTAAATACTTCAAGTGTTGTGACGAAATACGAACAGATAAAAGAAGCTAAACGCGTAGAGATGAGAGAGCGTAGTTATAATGCAAGAATCTTCTTGGAGGAATCTTTGAAGCATTCAGAAATCTATGTAAATGGGGATAAGGTCCAGGGTGGACCAAAAGATATTTCCGGACGTATTAACGATGCCCTTAGTAAGCTAGTCCATACAGTTTTCCATAAGTTGACATATATTGATACGGCTACAAATGAAGCTCACATCAGAGCAATATTAAAAGGTCAGAAAAGTAATCAGATTTCAATTGATGGAGCTACTCAATCACCTAATAGATTGGCTCTTAACGATGTATTGGATTTTATTAGTCTTAACTCACAACGTCATGCTAAAACATCATTGAAAACCATTACGGAACGCTTTACTAAGGCTCCATATGGTTTCATCGAAAATGATGTACAGTGGTTAGTTGCAAAGTTGTTCAAAGATGGTGATATAAGTTTCTTTGTGAATAATGATGTGGTGACATTGCTTACTAAGTCTGAAGATGAAATATACAGTTACTTAAGCAGAAAAGGGTACTTGGAAAAGCTTTTGATTGAAAAACGTGAAAAAGCAAATGATAAGCAGAAGAAAGCAGTAAAAGAAGTTATGAAAGAAATGTTCAATGTTACATCAATGAACGATGAAGATGACTCCATAATTAAGAGCTTTCAGGAGTTTGCTGCTAGATTGAAAAATGATCTTGAGAAATTGGAGATTCATTACAAGAACGAAAAGTCTTATCCTGGAAAACATGTTGTAAAGGATGGCAAGAGTCTATTGCTTAATATAGCATCCATCAAGCACTCATCAGATTTTTTCAAGACGGTAGATGCTAAAAGGGATGAATTTCTTGACTTTGCCGAAGATTATGAACCCGTTAAAGCTTTCTTTAATGGGGAGCAGATAGGTATCTGGAACCGTACGCTGCGATTAATCAAAATCTATAACGAAAGCAAGACATTTATTGTAAATAAAGAAATTGAGTCTGTTGTTGCTGACATTAAGTCAATCATGAAAAAAGCATCACCATATAGTGACATTCGTAGATTACCAGAACTGCTAGACCAATATTCGGATTTATATAGTGAAATGCTTGATCAGTTGGAAGAACCGGTTCTAAATGCTATTAGTGCAGCACGTTCAAGAGTTGTAGAAGAGCTGGAAGGCAAAATGTGTAAGGAAACCTATTCTGCTATTGTGAAGAATAAGTTCTTTGAAATAGAAGAAAAGGCAAAGAGTTGTAATAATGTTGCTACTTTACAGAATATCAAGGTGGAAGCAGATGCCTTGAAAGTACGATTATTAAATGAGATCAATGCTGAAGAAGCACGCTTCATTGCTTCACGACAGGCACCACCAAGTCAAGAAATTGCAGTATCAAATCAGGGAACAGCATCTACTATAGTAAAGGAAGAAAAAGAGCCATTCCAAAAAGTGAAAATAAAACAGCAGAAAACAGTCAGTATCAAATCCATCAATTCAGAAACGACATGGAGAATTGAATCAGAAGCCGACGTGGAAAGATATGTTGATGCTTTAAAAACTAAGCTTAAACAGCGTGTGAAGGAAGATTTGATTCTGAATGTAGAATTCTAATGGAGAGTGCATCTAATGAGTAAGATTAGTATTGTAGAAAGTTATATAAATAATTGCGCCGAGGAACATACGATGGATTCTGCTAAAAAATTAGTGAATGACATTTTAGGTGTGTTTTCAAATGATATTGACGGATTAACTTCAAATTTGGATCTTTATTCTTATCGTCATATGAATGGTTCGACAACTGTAAATTATATTGGAGATGTATCGTTGCTCAAACGAAAACTTGAATTTTACAAGACATCTCTGATTGAAACAGAAAAGAAGAACGACCCTCTGTGGGAATTTAAGCAAATGTTTGAACAGGATCTTAAAAATCTACGATCAGCAAAGTCTGATATAAATAATAGTGAGACACCTGAAATTGCTAAGCAACAGCTATATAAGGAAATTACGGCTAAATATCACCCTATTATTCCGAATCTCGGGTCAGGCTTATATCAGTATTACAGTGAACAAGGATTTTATGATGAAGTTTCTGATGACTCATTAAAGCATAATTTGGACCAAATTTATCATAAATTAACCTCGTTTAAAGCAGTAGGGTTCCCAGGAGTGATCAAAGAAGCATCGACTCCATATCATCAAGTTCTTATTAATAACAATAGTAATGCTAATGCCAGTGCAACTGTTACAATATCAATTTCCAATACAATAGAATTAATTAACCAGTTGCCAGCTGATGTATTATCTGATCAGGAAAAAGAAGAATTAGAAGGAAAATTATCAGCGATTGAAGTGGCTAAAATAGGTGGAAACAAAGAAAAGTTAATGGGTAAAGTCGGTAGTGTTCTCAAGTATATTGCTGACAAAGGCATTGAAGTTGGAATTGCTGCACTGCCTTATTTAGGTGAAATATCAAAATTTATTAAATCAATGTAGTTTGGGAGGCATACGATGAACAAGACAGCTATTAAAAATTTTGCCATATGGGCAAGACGAAAACTAATTAGCGATATAACATATAAAGCAGGTCTTTTAGGTATTAGCGATAAAGGGATTTCTGAACCATTGCCTATATCTACAGATAATATCCAGTTTTTTGATATCGGTACTGGAAAACCTACAGAAATAGCTAATGAAGAAATAAAGCAAAGAAAGGCACTTGTAGCTCGAATTAGAGAGAAGGAAAGCACATCTGATTATGAAACTGCCTATCAGTATGTTGTAGAAGAAGTGGCTTATACGTGGTTTAACCGACTTATTGCAGTAAGATTTATGGAGGTTAATGATTATTTGCCCTCGAGAGTTAGAGTGCTTTCAAGTGAGGCTCAAGGGAAATCAGAACCAGATATCGTTACTACACCATTTGATACAGATATGGAATTCACAGCCTATGAACAAGATAGGATTATACAGTTAAAAGATGAGAATAAACTGGATGAATTATTCCGCATGCTCTTTATTAAACAATGTAATAAGTTAAATGAAGTGCTTCCCGGATTATTTGAGAAAACTTCTGATTATACAGAACCATTATTGAGCATCTCGTTTACTGATCAAGAAGGTATTGTTAACCATTTGATTAATGATATAGCAGAAGAAGATTTTACAGAAGCAGTTGAGATTATTGGATGGTTGTATCAGTACTATAACACTGAGCCAAAAGATGAAGTGTTTGCGCTTCTTAAGAAAAAGGTGAAAATTACTAAAGAACGCATACCTGCTGCAACGCAGTTGTTTACTCCTGACTGGATTGTAAGGTATATGGTTGAAAATTCAATTGGCCGATTATGGGTGGAAGGGCACCCTGACAAAGACTTAAAATCAGAATGGAAGTATTACCTTGAGGAAACGGAGCAAAAGGAAGAGGTTATAGTAGAACTTGGAAAAATAAGAGAAGATTATAAGAATCTTGATATCAAAGATATTAAAATCATAGACCCTGCTATGGGAAGTGGGCATATTTTAGTCTATGCTTTTGAAGTTCTTATGCAGATTTATGAAAGCCAGGGATATACACAAAGAGATGCGGCTACAACAATAATTGAAAACAATTTATACGGTTTAGATATTGATGATAGAGCTTATCAATTAGCTTATTTTGCAGTGATGATGAAAGCTAGAAAATATGATCGTAGGTTTTTAACAAGAGAGATTGTACCACAGCTTTATTCCCCTAAGAGTTATAAAAAGGGTCAAGAGCTTGGGTCACTTATAAATGTGGATACCCTTGAGCAAAAACCACAAGAACCAAAAGAATTAACAATTTTTAATTTAAACTGGGAGAAAGATATAAACACATGGAATTTCCGTAGATTATTATCTCAAAAATATGATGTAGTAATAACTAACCCACCATATATGGGTGGTAGAGGGATGAATGCAAAGTTATCTGACTGTGTAAAGAAAAACTATAATGACAGTAAGTCGGACTTATTTGCTGTGTTTATTGAAAAATGTTTGCAAATGGCAAAAGAAAATGCTTATACAGCTATGATAACACAGCACGCATTTATGTTTTTATCAAGCTATGAAAAATTACGTGGAAAATTACTTTATACTGATATTATAAATATGGCACATTTAGGTGCAAGAGCTTTTGAAGAAATTGGTGGAGAAGTGGTTCAAACCACATCTTTTGTAATGCGTAAAAGCAATATCAAAAACTATAAAGCAATCTTTACACGCTTAGTGGACTATAATAGCCAACAGGAAAAAGAAAAAGCTTTTTTAGCTAAAAATGATTTATATATAGCAAAAAAAGAAAACTTCTCCAAAATCCCCGGTTCACCAATTGCATATTGGGTGAGTGAGAAAATGTTGATGGCGTTTGATATTGGCGAGACAATCGGCAAGTGTACTGAATTTGATACAAAATTAGGAATGTCAACCAATGATAATGGTAGATTTTTAAGAAAATGGTATGAAATTGAAATTATAAACTTTGTCAAAAATAGAAGTAATAACGATCCCTCATCTTATAAAGAAAAATGGTTTCCGTATAGTAAAGGTGGAGGATTTAGAAAGTGGTTTGGAAATGTATTGGAAGTAATAAATTGGGAAAATAACGGTTACGAAGTAAAGGAATTAGCGTCTAAACTTTATGGAAGCTATAGTAGAACTTGTAAGAATAGTCAGCATTTTTTCAGAGAAGCAATTACTTGGAATTTAATTGCGAGCGGCACTTCAGGTTTTAGATATTTACCAGCTGGATGTGTTTTAGGGGATGCGGGACCTGTATGTTTTTCAACGCAAAATACATTGTATTTATTAGCTTTTCTTAATTGTAATATATCTAAAAAAATATTACCTATAATTAATCCTACAATCAATTGCAGTACTGGGGTTATTAATCAACTCCCTATTGTTATAGATAACAATAAAAAATCACAGGTTGAAATATTAACAACACAAAACATCTCCCACTCAAAAACCGACTGGGACTCCTTTGAAACCTCATGGGATTTTAAAGTGCATCCATTAGTGGAAGTGAGAGAAGGTAATAATCTTCAATCTGCCTTTGAAAACTGGGCGTTAGAATGTGATGAGCGTTTTAATCAGCTAAAAGCTAATGAAAAAGAACTCAACCGTATTTTCATTGACATCTATGGTTTGCAAGATGAACTCACAACGGAAGTTGAGGAAAATGATGTTACTGTTCGTAGAGCAGATTTAAAGAGGGAGATCAAAAGTTTGATTTCATATGCAGTGGGGTGTATGTTTGGTAGGTATTCACTAGATAAAGACGGCCTTGTGTATGCGGGAGGGCAGTGGAACTTGAGTGAGTACAGTTCCTTTATTCCTGACAATGATAATTGTATTCCAATAACTGACGAAGAATATTTTGAAGATGACATTGTTGGTCGATTTGTGGAGTTTGTAAAAGCGGTTTATGGAAAAGAAACACTTGAAGAAAATCTTGATTTTATCACAAAAGCATTGGGTGGCAAGGGAGATACTTCAAGAGAAGTTATACGAAACTATTTTATCAAAGACTTCTTTAAGGACCATGTAAAAACTTATCAGAAGCGACCAATTTACTGGCTTTATGATAGTGGAAAACAGAATGGGTTTAAAGCACTCATTTACCTGCATCGTTATACAGCTGATACTAGTGGAGTGGTTCGTGTTGACTACCTTCATAGGATACAAAAAATATATACAAGCGAGATAGAACGTATGCAGGATATGATTGATAACAGCTCAAATGCAAGAGAAGTAGCCCAAGCAGAGAAGCGAAAAGAAAAGCTAATAAAGCAATTAAAGGAAACAAAAGAGTATGATGAGAAAATTGCTCACATTGCACTAAGCCGTATTGCTATTGATTTGGACGATGGAGTAAAGGTGAACTATGAAAAAATCCAAACAGGACAAGATGATAAGAAACTCGAGATTTTAGCAAAGATATAAGAGGATGAAGGGATGAGTGAAAAAGAAGTAAATAGCAAAATACCAAAAGCTCCATTGTCAAATATATTAGAATTCGCTGATACAAAAAACATTGAAGAGAAAAGTATACATGCACAGTTACTAGAATTAATTCAGACCAATGATGAGTCTTTCAGTGATGTAGATATACAAAATATCCTAAGTAACTATATCTATGTTTCTGAGTGTGTCAGAGCTGATTTAAAAGAAATAGAGAATAGACTAAGTGAGTTGAAAAAACTTGATTCTATAACGCCTGCGGATGATGAATATGCACATAAAAAATACCGATACTTTGCAAGACTCAATAGAAAGGCACAAGCAGAGATTACCGATTTTTATAGCAATGACCTTCTTAAGTATGCTGTTGATAACAAAGCCTTGAAGTATGTGGAAAGAAAAGATGACAGATTAACAATGATGTTTCTTGATGGAAGATACGAGTATGCTCATTTCAAACGTTATTTTGAATATACTCATGATTTTAGTACTGAAGCAAAAATCCGATTTATACCAGGCGTAGAGCTTATAAAGAGAGAAGAAGTGATAACAGAGTACATTAGTTTAAAGAATGCTTCTATTGAAAAATACCATGCAGAGATTTTACGAATGGTAATTGAGAATAAATCTATTGAGTATGTTAGAGATATTGTTTCTACAAACCATTTTCTTGCAAGAAGAAGTGAAATCTTTGATGTTCTAGTTGAATTATTTAACGATGAAAGATATCAGTCATTTATTTCTTTGGCCGTTCTCCAACTTGAAGGTTTGTTTTATGATTGTTGTTCAATCATTGCAAAGAAGGAACTAGGTGACAAGGCAGGGACATTGATAGAAAAAGCAGAAAAAGTATATGGTGAAAATCGTGTATTTCAATTATCAATATATCCATATTTTGCATTTGAAGTTCCATGTCTTCGAAACGAAATAGCTCATAATGGAATTATTCTTGGTAAAGAATTACAGGTTATAGCTAATGAGATTGTTCTTGATTTATATTCAGTAACTTATTGGGCATGCCATTTAACAAATGAGAAATATATTCCGCTCTTGATGACAATGGATAAAATCAATGAAGATTCATCTGGTGATGAAAATGTAATAATGGAAGTAATGTTTTTAGAACTTTTCTCTAACTACCAAATTTCAGGAAGCGAATACCTGGAGGTTCTAGCGAAACCAGAAGTGTATAATAAGGAATTAAATTTTTATGATATGGAAGAAGGAAATGTAACAAAAAATAAGCTTAGTGAAACAATTACATTTTTATCTGAAAGGGTAAAAAGTAAGTCGTTTTGGGAACTAACTTACAAGCTCGTTGAAGAATATGGAAGCAAACATAAAAAAGGGAAACCATATGAATTGGTGGATTTCGCAATAAAACTAAAAAATACTTTTATGCCAAACTTAGTGAAAGAGTCTAAAGAAAAAGAAGCTTGTATTAATGTTGCAAGGTTATTAAAAACTTATGAAGATGTGGATAAAGAAATGGCAGGTGGAAATAAATGTCAGAGTTGAATCTTAACCAAATTACAGATAAATTAAATAGTGAATTCAATTCTGATGTTCGAAAACTGGTGTTTTGGTATGATGCAAATGCAGAGTTTGTTGCTGATATAGACGAGTTAGAACTGGTTAATGCAAAGATATTGAAGCTAGAACAAGACAACCAGTTTCAGGTAAAGAATCTACTTGAACGCAAAGATACCGAATCAAGTTATCTGATTTATGCACCGTTCTCTAAACCTGCATTAAGGGATAATCATTTGGCTGACACAATCAGGTACTCTAAGGAGTTTTTTGCAGATCGAGCTTCGTTGCTTGCAATTGATTTAGGTGTAGATGAGAAGTACAAGGAAGTTCTTCAGAAGTATATTAAGTTCTTTGCTGCGAAAGACCGTACACAGAAATTCTACGACCTTGAGATAGAGAACTTTAATAAACAAGTGATTGAAACAGCAATCATGAGTGTCCTGTGTAAGACGAAAGTGGTTTCCTTCGAAGAAATTGTAAGGACAATAATCATTTATAATGACCTTGTAAATAATGGATACTTACAGGACTTAGAAAAATATGGATTGATAGATTCATTCTGGGAAATGTGTGAGTCGACATTTGGATATACAGATGTTTCACCTACCTTGGAAAAGCTTATATATACAATGTTTGTGACATATACATCAAAAGTAATCGATTCTGAATTGCCTCAGTACTGGAAGAATTACTGTTCATATAAATCCGGTAACATCATTGCGTTTTTAGATGGATTAATGAACAGTCTTATATATCACCAAGACTTCGACCGTCTATCACATATGGTCTACCAGATGTTAAAGGGACAAGATGTTTTTGGAAGCATCACAGCAGAAGAAATGGTTGAATGTGAACTGTTTGAAAAGATTGATGTTCAAGTGTTGAAGTGGGCAATTGGAAGGTTAGTCGAAGAAGATACGGATGCGAAGCTAAACGGACATTCAATACCGGAAGTTTGTCAGTTAAGACGAAAAATGCACTTTGGAAAGAGCTATAATGCACATTATCATATCCTTGAGAATGCCTACCATATCGTTATGGCAGCAAACTACAAACCGGTGCAGTCAGTAGATGGATTGATAAAGCAATATACCGAAAAGGATTACCTGATTGATCAGAGATATAGATACTTCTACTATCACTTTGATTCAGTACTGAATAATGTTTCGTTTGAAGAACTTAGAGATCTTGTAGAGAATATTTATACCAATAGATTCTTGGACAGTATTTCAGTTGTGTGGAATAAGGCATTTACAGATGCTAATGCTACTACAGGGCTTGTTAAGCAACAGAAGTTCTACGATAGATTTATTAAAGGCGCCAAAGAACGTATTGTTGTCATTGTATCGGATGCCTTACGTTATGAAGTAGGGAAATCACTGCATGAAAGACTGGAAGAAGATGAGAAATGTACTGCAACGATTACACCGATTCAAAGTGTGCTGCCATCATATACTAGATTTGGAATGTCTGCATTGCTACCCCATAGAAAGCTGACAATGAGCGAAGACTACAAAGTTCAGGTGGATGGCAAGGTATGCGATGATCTTAAGTCCAGAGAGCAGATATTGAAGTCTTACGAACCTAATAGTCGAACAGTTCAGTTTGATGATATTAAGACAATGAAAATTGCAGAGCTTAAAGAAATATTTACCGGTCAGGAAATTGTATACATATATCATAACCAAATTGATGCCAGAGGTGACAAGCTAAATACTGAGAACGAGGTTTTTACAGCCTGTGAAGAAGCAGTTGAAGAAATCCATACAATGATTAAGCGTTTGACAAGTGCCAACAATATCCATTTTGTCATTACTGCTGATCATGGATTTGTTTACAAGCGTGATAAGTTAGTCGAAAGTGACAAGATTAGTGGATTCAAAAAGAATGCATTTGTCGGTCGTAGATATGTAGTAGATGATGAAGCTGTACAAGCAGAAGGAATTGCCAGTGTTAAGCTAGGAGATATTCTTGAGAATGATGATAGTAGAGTCATTTCAGTTCCAATTGGGAGCGATGTTTTTAAGGTATCCGGTGGTGGTCAGAACTTTGTTCATGGTGGCTCTTCATTACAAGAGATGATTATACCGGTTATAGATGTAAGAACGAATAAATATCATACTGAAACCAAAACCGTAAGTATTGGCTTAGTAAGCCTAGTGAATAAAATCACTAACCTCACTACGAATTTAGACTTTATTCAGTCAGATCCGGTTTCAGATATATTCAAAGAAACCAAATACAAGGTGTTCTTTATTTCAGATGATAATGAAAAGATATCAAATGAAAATATATACGTTGCTGACAAGAAGGATAAAGATGCAAGCAAGCGTATATTCCGTTTGAAATTTACTTTTAAGAACAAGAAATATGACAGAAATAGAAAATACTATCTCGTTGCTTATGATGAGAAGAATTCACTTGAAGTCATACGACATGAAATCCAGATGGACTTGGCTTTTGTTGATGACTTTGGGTTTTAGTAAATGCAGGAGGACAGCAGAATGAGGGAAGATAATGTTTTAGAAGAAGTGGATAATCCGACGGTTGTTCTTAACAAGAAGTTAAGACAGTTTTTTGATGGAAAGATTGTCCGTAAAGATTTAACAAAATCAATAAAAGAGGGTGCTAATGTTCCTATATATGTATTGGAATTTCTTCTAGGACAGTACTGTAGTTCAGATGATCCTGAAATTATTGAAGAAGGTGTCGGAACAGTTAAGAGAATCTTAGCTGACAACTTTGTTCGTCCGGATGAAGCGCAGAAAGTGTTATCAATACTTAGAGAAAGAGGAAGTTATACGGTTATTGATCGGATTACTGCCAAGCTTAATATCAAGCAGGATAGATATGAAGCAGAGTTCTCCAACCTTGGTGTTTCCAATATTTTGCTTTCGCCATCACATGTTTCAGACTATGACAGACTGTTAGTAGGTGGTATCTGGTGTATCGTCCAATTGGAATACATGTTTGATGAAGAAGATAAGAGGTCTAATCCGATTCTGGTTAGGAAACTAACTCCAATTCAGATGCCACATGTAGACTTAGATGAATACAAAGAAGCAAGGGCTGAGTTCACAACAGAAGAGTGGATGGACGTCTTATTACGATCTACAGGTATGGAATCTGATAAGTTTTCGGATAGAGAAAAATGGCTATTGTTGGCCAGAATGATTCCATTGGTTGAGAATAACTTTAACTTATGCGAACTGGGTCCAAGAAGCACTGGTAAGTCACATATTTACAAAGAAATTTCGCCAAATAGTATATTGGTATCCGGTGGTCAAACTACCGTTGCCAACTTATTCTATAACATGGCTAGAAAGACAGTAGGTCTTGTAGGTATGTGGGACTGTGTTGCTTTTGATGAAGTGGCAGGAATTACGTTTAAGGACAAGGACGGCATTCAGATCATGAAGGACTATATGGCATCCGGTTCTTTTGCCCGTGGAAAAGAAGAGAAGGCTGCCAGTGCGTCCATGGTCTTTGTCGGTAATATCAATCAAAGCGTAGACGTGCTTTTAAAGACATCACACTTGTTTGATCCATTCCCGGAAGCAATGGCTTATGATACAGCGTTTTTAGATAGAATGCACTGTTATGTACCAGGTTGGGAGATACCAAAGTATCGTCCTGATTTCTTTACTGATGAGTATGCCTTTATTACTGATTACCTTTCTGAAGTTATGAGGGAGATGCGTAAAGAACAGTTTGGTGATGTAAGTGATAAATACTTTAAGTTTGGATCAAACCTAAATCAGCGTGATGTAATCGCTGTAAGAAAGATGATATCCGGATTTACGAAGTTGCTTTATCCTAATGGTCAGTATTCAAAGGAAGACATTGCTGAAATCATGACCATATCATTAGAGATGCGAAGAAGAGTTAAAGAGCAGCTTAAGAAGATTGGTGGTATGGAGTTTTATGATGTGAATTTCTCATACGTAGACAATGAAACCTTTGAAGAGAATTATGTTTCGGTTATGGAGCAGGGCGGTGGAAAGTTAATACCTGAAGGCTTGACCAAACCGGGGCATATTTATACCATATCGAGAGGAAAGTCCGGGATGACAGGTGTTTACCGTCTGGAGACCCAAGTGTTACCAGGTTCGGGTAAATTTGAAAGAACCGGTTTAGGGTCTGATAGGGAAGCAAAAGAAGCAACGAATACTGCCTTTAATTACCTGAAGGCTAACGGTAAGTCAATCAGCAGCTCCGTCAGTACAACCACTAAGGATTATATTATCAATTATCAAGATTTGAACGGCATTGGAATGACAAGCAAGCTGACGCTACCATCATTGATTGCAATTTGTTCGGCTGCACTTGGAAAGCCAGCCCTATCAAGTATGGCGGTACTTGGAGATATTAGTATAAGCGGTACGATTATTAATGTTGATGAGTTGGCGAGTACGCTGCAGGTGTGTCTTGATAATGGTGCAAAGAAAGTACTACTGCCGATAACTGCAGCAGCCGATTTGGGCACCGTACCGTCGGATTTGGTAGGTGCATTTAGTTTGATATTTTATTCTACACCGCAGGAAGCTGTGTTTAAGGCACTTGGGGTTGAGTAAAATTATAACTAGATTAGGGAAAAATATTTCTGTAAGCTGTTCAAAGAAGATTAAGTACATTTGTGGATTGATTTATAAAAAGCGTAGAAAGTGTGAATCATTAAAATAAGTATGGAGGGAGCTTATGGCAATACCAGCAAGAAATGCACTTAAAGGTTATACATATCAACAATATGTATTCACACTATTTTTGGCCAAAATGGATGCATTGAGAAAAATAACTAGAATTGAGTCAGAGGCTGAAACAATAGGGAATTTTGATGACTTAATCATTTCTGAAGAAAAAGAATATAAAGTACAGATTAAGAATTATAAGGATATAACCAAGGATAGCATTGTTGTCTCAGACAATACAGTCAAGATAAACAGTAATGTAAGTAGATATAATAAAGAAGATAATAATGTATTTATTGTTAATACAAGCAATATTATACCCGACACTATGTTCATGGATCTACCAGCTACGATTATTGATGATATTGTTATTATTCCAATAACACCTGATAACATTGAAGATGTTTTAGACGAAATGTATAGCACAGAAGTTAGAGAGGTTCAAATAATTAAGTTTGCTTATAACCTAACCTCTTGCGCTGACTTTGTTGTGAAAGCGAATGACTTGCCTGAAAACATTAGGTTATCAATGGATTTAGAAGAAAACACAATACTTGTCAGGGAGCCCATCAAGGAAATTGAAGAAGGGATACTTTTGATTACGGGGAAACCGGGTTCGGGGAAAAGCCATTATGTTAATGAACTTGTTAAAAAGCATGACGAGGCTCTGGTTTATCGTTTTTGGATAAATTCGCAAGATGAAAGTCTAATGCAACGATTACAGTTTGATTCTTTTCTTAATGATATTGCTTTAGGAGTATTTGGAACTCAAAGAAGCTTTACTGTTGACAAATTAATAGATAAAATCATTAAAAATAATATTAAACTCATCATAGATGGGCTCGATCACATTGAAAACTATAACCCAAGCGAACTACATTTATATATAGATTTTATAAATTCATTAGCTGATGGATATATTATTGTTCTATCTAGACCGTTAAAAGCAACCGTTGAATGGAAATCAATGGAACTAACCAATTGGAACTTTGATCAAACAGCAATATATTTAACCATGGCACATAATATTCCAGATTATCAAACAGAGAAAAATATATACGATGTTGCAGATGGATATCCTATAATCACAAATTTCATAGCTAAGCATTACAAAATACATAATTCAATTAATATAACTTCAAAAATAAGCGATATTAACGACTATTATGCCACTTTGCTAGATAGTGTAAGTACAAAGTCTGTACTTACCATATTTGCTACTAATAATAGTTTCTTTTTGTATTCTGAAATTGAAGGTATATTGGCGGAACCCATATATATGACTGTGGTAAATGAGTTTATTAATGCATATCCATATTTGTTCAGATGCGTTATGAATCGTATTTCACTTATTCACGACAGTTTCAATACATATTTAAGAATGGAGTTGAATGGTTATTCAGATATTGAGGTAAAGACGAATAATTATGTAAAAGAAAGTATTTTAAAAGAAGAAGTGAATTTTATGGCTAGATTGTCTTCTTTTAATTTTGATGAAGATTTTTACAAAAGCATACTTATAAAATACAGTAATACAATATGTCTAGAAAACCTTTTAGATAGCACTCTGGACTATAATTCAATAACATCGTTTTATAATCAATTACAACGGCTTCTTGAAAAAAGGAAAGGCTATCTAGATATATATCAATACTACATGTTCGCAATGATTCATCAAATGGTTAATCGAAATGATTTGATCGGTAATGATGGTTTGATTTATCAGATTCTTGTTTATATGAATGAATATCATAATATTGAATGTGAGATCTTTAGCTCAGGTATTATGTGGCATACTTTCATTTTACTTCATTCGAACGAGGAGTCTGAATATAAGCGGTTTCTTAATAGCAAGCACTTCAGTTTAAACCAGATGTATGAAGCGTACGAAGCCTTTAAAAAAGAGCATGATTTTTTTGAAGTTAGGCAGTGTGCACCTAAACATGATGAAATATTTGAATCTCTTGAAAGTACCGATATTTATCAATTTGATAAGCAAGATATATTGATAAGGTACATGGTAAATATTTGGGTTTCTAAAGAGACCCAAAATGATTATTATCAAATTATTCATGAGTTTATTAGCCATGATGAAAAGACAGCTATTATTAGACTAGAACGTCTTATTGATAAATTTGCTATTGAAACACGGTGGGCCCATAGAATACTTACATCTGTAATTTATGAAATAAACGAATTGGGAGATCTGAATGAAGATAATATTTTTTATGGTATAAGTTTACTGGATCTTATATATGAACACGCTCCAAAGGGTTCTTTTACTACATGCAATTATGTACAGTCATATATACGGTTAGCTAATCATAAGAATGAAAAGATAGATATTTATTCAGTCAATCGATTTTGGGCTATGTATTATATGAGAAAGGACTATAGTATCTATTCTCTAGATGATGCACTTATATTATTCGAGAAGCATGGCCTGATAGATGAACGAACCTCAATGTCTATCATTGAAAAAGCAATGGAGCAAAGTGAAAAAGGAATAAGAAGTTTAATGAATAAGTATCTTGATGATAAAGACACGTTATTCATTAATAAATTAGATCAAGAGGGTTATTTTCGTTGTAGCGATTCTCCTGCTGACATTTTTAGTTTAATGCCTACGAATATCAATTGTGTATGTGAAAAAACCATAGGACATCGGCTAAGTGAGATATTAAGATATCATGGTTATGGGAAATCTATAGAGTTTGATGAAATACATAATGTTTTACTGAGTAAATATAGGGATAATATATTAGAGATAATTGCCTATTATGACTACTCTATTTATGGACAGGTTTCTGATAAAGAATTAGTTTCATTAATTGAAGACCATGATATACAGCTTATTAACTCATACAAAGATGAAAAAAAAGAATACATACCGTTTGAATATGGCAATATTCATGAAGAGGATATTGAGTTTATTAAATCAAACAAAATTAGTGCAATTGAAATGGCAAAATATACTGATGGCTGGCACACATGTCTTCCTTTGGTTGATTTATTCAAGATTTATTCTAAAGAAGTAATCCAACAAAATCATATGGAAATATTACATAATGCTATGTTTGCAAGGATATCAAAACTTGAATACATTGGAAACTGGAATCTATTGCTTGGTAATATCCTCTTGTTTTTTGATATATATAATATCGAAATAGACTGGAGTAAAATGCATAGTATATTTAAATGGTTCTTAAGAGTATCATTAATATATGATTTAGATGAGGAGTGACACTGCTGAATAGGAGTAAAAATCGAACAAAAGAGGTATCTGACTCAGCTGGGAATGATTAGTAGTGCCTTTGAATGACTTTGTGAACTATTGTGGTAATAATCAATGGTTGTAGAATATAACTATGAGTTATTGTTAAGGCTATGTAGGAAAAATATGAATTTAATAAGGAGTTATCATGATTCAAAATATTAAGTTGAGTAATTTTGGTGTTATTGAAGAACTTGAATGGAATAATTTAGGAAAGATAAATGTAATTGTTGGTGAGAATGGAAGTGGGAAGACTTTTTTGCTCAAATCCTTATATGCTTCATTGAAGACCATTGAAGTATATCGTAGAGGAAATGAAATGAAAAAAGATTCTGAATTACTAGTGGATAAATTGCATTGGACTTATCAAGTTAACAAGATCGGTGATCTTGTTATGAAAGGGGCGGATAATCCGCTAAAATATGAAATGAAATTCAATAACAGAGAATTTGAATTTTCGTTTGGAAAATCAGCAACCAAAAATATTACCAGAATAAGAAATAATGTTGATATAAGAAAAGAGAATTCCATATTTTTGCCTGCAAAAGAGGTTTTGTCACTATATGATGTTATTTTGGAAAGTCGTGAAAATGACAGATTGTTTGGATTTGATGATACTTATTATGATTTAGTAAAAGCACTCAAAATCCCCAAAAGTAAAGGCAAAAATTATAAGGAATTTGCTAAATCTAGAGAAATGCTTGATAAAATTATTGATGGTAGAGTTGAGTTTGATTCGGTAGATAATAATTGGTATTTCAAAAGAGGAAATCAAAAGTTTTCTATTCACTCAACTGCTGAAGGTATCAAAAAAATATCCATATTAGATCATTTACTTGGAAACAGATATTTGGATAAAGAATCAGTGATTTTTATAGACGAACCTGAAGCGGCAATTCATCCTAAGGCAATTTCACAGTTCATGGAGATTCTTAAAGTATTGACCGACAATCAGATACAGGTATTCATTGCAACTCATTCATATTTTGTACTAAAGAAACTTCATATAATTGCAAAGCGTGAAGATATATCTATTCCAATTATTTCACTAGATAATGAGGGGAATAGTTTTACTAGCGATCTTCAAATTGAAATGCCGGACAATGAAATAGTTAATGAATCAATTAGAATTTATGAGGAAGAGATAGAGGCGGATTACTAAGATGGATAAGATTGTAATTGAAGAATCAGGTATGAAGTTTGGTCCTTTTAGCAAGGAGAATGTTTATTATATTGAAAAAGAGGATGTGTACACCAAGCGGTTTTATGCATGTAAGATTTCTGAATTCTTTTTAAAGGCTGAAAATGACAAGGATGAGGTGTATAGTGTTGTCGAGGCAAAGAGCAGTTCTCCTAAACCGGGTTCAAAAGAACGGTTTCCGGAATTTATTAAAGAAATTAATGAAAAGTTTATTAATACTTTCAACATTATTCTTTCGTTAAGAGTTGGCAGGGATCATTTAAGTGAATTTCAAAGACCAGAATTTATAACAAGGGATGATTTGGGTAAAGTGGTAATCAATTTCATTTTGGTTATTAATGGACACAAGAAAGAATGGTTACCTCCTTTAAGAGACGCACTTTACAAGGAAATGAAGGCATATTTATCAATTTATGATATAAATATATTAGTTATGAATGATGAGCTGGCTTTAAAACACCGTTTGATAAGTTGAATGAATTGTGTTGAATTGGTATGGATCTAGAGGGTGCAAGATATGGAGTATAAAAAATTCAAAGAATATATTCTTGAAAATTTTCAAGGCAAAAGAGTTGATGAAAAGGCTCTCAGAGCAGTCTTTAAAGGTGAATATGACGAATACTATAATACTATGAATCATCTAGTTGATGATTCAATAATAAAAGCAATCAAGAGATCCGGGCCGAACGGTCTCAAACCAACTCTGCATAAAAGATATCAGGTTTTAAGAGTTGAGAAGAAAATTGATTGCCACACAGATGAAATCAAAGGATTACATCCTGTATTTAATATAGACGGTTATCTTGCCAACACTTCAAAATACATATCAGAGAGAGATACTGTTCTTACAATTGATAATTTCATCAGGAAGAATGGATTTCTTATAGATGATCCTGCTTCAATTAATGAAAGGTCATTCCAGATTTTTGGGAAAGAAAAAATGATTAGATTGGATTCGACTTGTAAATCCGTCTTTAGTTTCAATAGAAGTCTTGAGAATTACTTGAATATGTACCACACACCAGAACCATTTTTTGAACATTCCATTGATTCTGAATACAGTGAAAACCAAATAAATGTATTGATTATTGAAAATAAGGATACTTGGTATACACTTAGAAAACTACTTAACAAAGGGAATGATTCAATTTATGGTATCCGCTTCAATTCCTTGATTTTTGGTGAAGGAAAGAAGATAATCAGGAAAAGAGATTCTTTAACAGAATTTGCCATGTCATATTATGACCAAAGTCTTCCTGGAAACTTTTATTATTTCGGTGATCTGGATATGGAGGGGATCGAAATATTTGAAAATTTAGTTAGGGTAAACCCTGAGTTAAAGATCAACTTATTAAAACAAGCGTATTTGGATATGATTGATGAATCTGTAAAAGCCATAATGCCGGATTGCAGTGAAGATCAGCAACCAAGTCAAGGAAAGGTATTCTTCAGTTATTTTACTGAGAAACAGGTGACGTGTATGAAAGAGCTGTTGGATAAAGGTAAATTTATACCGCAGGAAATATTGCCATACGGGTTATTAAAAAAGAAATTAGAAAAGAGAAGTTAGTATGATGGAGTTTTTGGATAAATTTGAGAAACGAATGGAGTGGATTGGTGTTGTAGATTCAATTGTCAATCGTAGAGGCAGGGATACAAAAATTGAAGGAAGGTTTCAGGGGAATGACCTTACCAATATTATTGTATCGGTGCTTTTATTTGTCATGGAAAAAACTCTGGAGGAAAACAATGAATGTGATTCCGGGCATATTGAAGAATTTATTGATGCACTGCTCCGGGAACATTATGAATTGAAATTAAGTAGAGCTGAGCTCAAGGAACTTAGTGGTTATATTATTAGAGATATCCTTCAAAATAACGGAGAAAGAAGGACATATAGTGCCTTTAATTATTCTAAGAATATGAGGGAAGACATACCTGTTCGTTTAATCGCTGACAAGATTGTTGTCGAAGGTGATAGCAGAAAGTTGAATTATATGCTGACAAATCAAGGATATGATTTTCTTTTTAGGACCAGAGAGGTTGATGAAGAAATTCAACTGACAATTGAGCAGTTAAAGTTAAAGGAATACGTTAAGCGTAAAAAGTTTTCAAATGCCGTCAGACAGAGCGTTGAGCTTATTACCTATGTAAGACAGAAGAAGAAAGAAGTGGAGAACTTCATCTTGTCTATACGACAGAATATCAATGATGTAGACATTGATAAGTATGAGCAACTATTAAAAGGAACCTACAGCATGCTTGATGATGAATATGAAACCATGAGTGACATTCGAAATATGACTCAGCAAGCAGGAGATAAGATAAAAGAAGAATTGGACCATAGTCATCAAATGGAGGATAAGCTGACAAAAGCACTAAGGGAGATCAGAGAAATAAATTATAACCTCGGCGTTGCCATCAGTGAGCAGAGAAATCTTATTTTGAGTCGCCATAACCTGAGTGATCTATATATGGATACCATTAAACGCTCCTTTGAATATAGCTTTGTTAAGCGATTCAATATAGAAGAGAATATACTTGAGCCTTTAGAAAATTATGAAAACGTATTGGATCAATGTATTTCCTTATTGGAACCCTTGTTTCTACCTCAAATAAAAAAGCTGTTGAGCATTGATCAAATATACAGTCAACAGATGATTTTCAAGGATTCTGAAGCCGATATCCCACATTTTATTAATACTGAAGAGTATGAGGATGAGATTGAAAACCAGCGTATATTGTCGATTAGCAAGAAACATGTGAGAATTACAAGACTGCTATTTGAAGAAATCTGCAGCTGCCGTAAAATTACCCTCAGTGAGATTATTGATGTTTTAAAAGCAAAGGACCCAGATGAATTTTTAAACTTAAGCCGGGACAGGCAGCTATATGGAATAGCATTCAGGTTATTTGATATTGAAACAATTAAGTTGGCAGACTTTTATTCAGGTAACAATAAAGTGATTATGGGTGCCAGTGAGAATTTCAATCTTGAACGGTGTTTGTTGGAGATTGAAGAGCAGGTTGACGGTATAAGGGGGATAAATGCTGTAAAAGTCGAGAAGATAGAAAATGAAATTACTGAAGTTATTGAATACGAAGATAACGGCATGAAAATACGAGAAGAAATTTGTATGTCTGATTTATTGTTTGAGGTGGTGGACTAATGGAATCAATGAAAGCAGCAATAAAAATTTTTAAGGAATTGGTATTAAACGGTGAATTGAGTAAAAAAGATAACTTTGATTTATATAGTTCTTTTATTGAGATAGATGTTCAAGAGGTTTTGTCCATGTTTGAAGAGGAGTTTGAATGCAAATTCTTGAATTTTGATGATACGGTATACCTTGTTCCCAAGCTTGACGGGTTCATTTTGGGCCAAAAACCGGCAGAATTTAGACAATACTTCGGGAGCAATGCGAAGCTAAAAGATGTTTATTTAGGATATTACATTATAATGTACATCTTATATGAGTTCTACAGTGGAGCCAATAGAGATCCCAAAAAAGTGGACTTTATCCAAATAAACCATTTGATATCAAAACTTGATGAACGGTTTACCCGATTGGAATCATTGGATGAAGAAGAAACCAATGATTTGGAAGAAGAGTATATGATCAATATTCAGTCTTCAGTTAAGCTATGGAATGCTCTACTTACAGACCATGAAACGAAGCAAAAAACAAAATACAATATCATAAAGAAGGTCTGTAAAATATTAGAAGATCAAAAGCTTGCCTATATCGTTGAGGAACAGATTAGAACTACAAGCAAACTTGATACGTTAATGAGACAGTATTACCTGCATGCAGATAGACTGACAAGTATAAACAGGGCTTTTGAGAAAGGAGCATTATAATATGCCGAAAATAAATAGACTCCGTATAACAAATTTTTCATACAATAATAATCGCAGACACATTATAGATGAAACCTTCGATTTTTATAATGGGGAAAATGCACTCCTTAGCCTTGCCAATGGTGGGGGAAAATCTGTTCTGGTACAGACAATCTTGCAGCCTATCGTACCAAAAACAAAGCTTTTAGGCCGTCCTATAAGTGATTTTTTTATTGGAAAGAAAGATCCGGCTTATATCATGATTGAATGGCTTCTTGATGACGGAGCCGGTTATTTACTAACCGGAATCGGAATTTCACCTACAATGAACTATAATCCAAATGCAGAAGAGGATAATTTGAACCTGCGTTTTTACACATTTAGCCATCATTATGAAGAAGGAAATAAATATGATATTAAAAATATACCCATAACAGAAGTAAAGAACAACGGTATTGTCGTTGCCGGATATAATGATATCAAGAAGTTGCTTAAATCTGAAGAAAACAAGGGGAATTATGATATCAATTATTACAATTCCACAAAAGACGAACAAGTGACATATGAGCGCAGACTGAATATGTACAGTATATCCAGGAATGAATGGAAAGAATTAATGGTCAGCATTAATCAAGCTGAGCATGGCGTTTCGGAAGTGTTTGCAAAGTGTAAAAGTTCAAGACAAGTAATGGAGCAATGGGTCATTAAGTATATTGAGAAGGTCTTGGACAAATCAACAGAAGACAAAATGTCAGACCATCAAAAGCTTGAGGAAATGATGGTTCAAGTTGCAAGTTCAGAAGTGGAAAATGAAAGTTTTATTCAAGAGTATGATGAAATAGAAAAATTCAAATATGATCTTACAAAAATTGATGAAGCATCTAAAGAAATTTGTGGGCTGCTTGATGATGAAGATAAAAAGAAAAAAGAACTAGTTGGAATTTATCATTTCTTTTCAAATAAAATGGAAAAAATGATAGCAGATGAAGAACAGATGAAAGGTGAAGTAGAGGTCAAGGAACGCGAAATCCAGCATATTGATCTAGAAGAGAAATCCTATGAAATTCACAAGATTGATAATGAAAAAGATGAATTGACAGAGAGACTTGGACAAATCAGAGAAGAATTAGGTAAGGTCAATACGGCCATTGAACAGCAGCAAAATGAATTGAAATTACAGCAGGGAGCTCGTGAATATGAAGTCATAAAGGAAAAAATGAAAGAGGAAGCCGAACAGAAAAAGCTACTGGACAATGCAACAAAAAATCAGGAAGACCTCTTGAAAGAAATGAGTCAAATTGAATATTCATTGAAGTGCCTGTATTCAAAACAAATTGAATCCTTAAGAGAAGAAATTAATAAAAATGAGGATGAACTAAAAAAATCCAAGGCAAAAAAAACTGAAATATCTGAACAGGTAAATATAAAGAACAAGGAAGTGAATAGACTAAGTACCAGGAAGGGCGGATTGGAGGCTAAAACAGAAGATTTTCTCAAATATGAGAGTAAGTTGCTTGAAGAGCTTGGTATATCACTACCAAGAAACCCACTGTTGGGTGAATTGAACCAAGAAGATATTAATGAAGTAATTAATGTCTATGATACAAAGCTAGAAGACCTTGATTTAGAACATGAAAGGGTTAAAAAGAACATTTCTGAGTGTGATGATCAAATAAAAACTGAAAACAAGCGTTTGTCAGATATGGACCAGAAAATAAGAGAAGAGGAAAATGAGCAATTTAGTAACAAGAATGCGATTGCCCAATATGAAGACGAAAAATCCAAAGTTATAAAAATTATTTCAAGGTATTGCAATAATCAATTTTCTGTCTTTGACAAAGAAGTCATAGTGGCCTATTTGCGAAATTCTTATGAAGAGTGGACACGTAAGGCTGTTACTACTGATATGGAAATCAATGAGCTATCTAAGATGATTAATGGTATTAAAGAAGGAATAAGTTATCTCCCTGCGACCTTAATCAATACATTACAAGATAATAATTTTGCTGTATATACAGGAGAGCAGTACTTGAGGGAATTATCCAGGGCAAATCGTGAAAAAATTATACTAAAAAACCCCTTGCTCCCTTACGGTTTAATTGCAACAGAGAAAGAACGGGAAATAATTGCTGAATTAGTCGAAGATATAGACCTAAGTCAATTGGTTCCCCTTTTTAGTCATGCAGACAAAGAAATGACGATAGAAGATAATGACAGGCAGATATTGAGTAATCCATCACTGTTAAAATATGACAATGATGGAATGGATACACATATCCAGAAAATTGAGAAGCAAATAGATGTCTTGAATAATGAAAAAAAAGAGGCTTTAGAGGTTGCGGAACAATACATCAATGCCTTAAAAGTGGTGAATGATTTTAAGTGGTCACTTGAGGATGAAAAAGATTTTTATAAAAACCGAAATGAGATTTCTAATCGACTTGGCAAAATGACTGCTGAGCATAGTGAGCTGCTGGAATCAATAGAACAATTAAATAAGCAACTTAGGAATTATGAGGACAAGTGTCGAGAATTATTAGAGGATAAAAAGAAATGCCTAAAGAATAGTGGTCTGTTCAAGGACTACTTAGATAAAGATAATGACTACTGTCTTAAGAATAAGGAATTGCTGAAAATTGTAACTGTAATAGAAAAGTTAAATAAAGAAATTACCAACCTGAGTAATGATGCAGAGAGGTTAGGTAATAGTATTGAGAATTCAAAGTTTGATCAGTCATTAAAAGTAGAAAAGTTAAATAGAATTGAAGATAAATATGATCTTTATAAAGAGGCTGCGGATGAAATAATCATTGATGCAACATTGGAGGAACTTGAAGGTATGCTAGAAGCCTGTAAGAAAAATGTTTCAGATGATGTAACAGTGATAGAGGCGCGGCTAAAAGGTACTATTAAAGACATAGGCAGATCGACAGATAATATAAGACGTCTTGGATTGAATTTGGAAGATGTACAAACTGTCGTATATTCTGCTAGAATTGAAGAAGAATTGCAGGATGAAATTAATCGATATAATGAATTGAGGGAAAAGCATGATAAGGATGAGAGGAATACGGAAAATAAGATAATAAGACTGGATGAAGCAAGGAAAATCAAAGTTAAAAGTCTCAATGGAAATCATATTTTGGATAGGAGTGAGATTAAAGGTGACTTCAAGAATAGACTGGAAAAAATAAGAACAAGTATTAGGTCGTTAAGAGATAAAATTAACAGGTTGACTAATCAAAAAAATCTTTTGAATATTCTAAACACACGTATAGAGTCGAAAATTGAATCGGTAGCCCAATTACAATATGAGCAGGATGTAGAAATCGAGATTAATGAAAAGACTGAAGGTAGAGTTAAAGAGTTAATTGAGCAATTTGGCGATTCAATAAAGAATTCAGGCGTTTCAATTAGTGCATTTGATAAAATTTGTAAAGCAGTAAAAAGTGCTTATGCAAATACTGTTTCCAATACGGTGGAGGAAGCAATTAAAGGTATATATTCACAGATTGATAATCTGACACGTAACTATGAAAAATACTATTATTTGACTGAGCGTATATCCTTTTATGATGAATTATTAAACAGTACCCTTAAGCTTATGCAAAGTAAAATTGATCAGCTTAAGCATAGCAAAAATGACTTGATTGAACATGCTTACATGGAAGCAAAGAACGTTTATGATGAGATCCCAAAAGTTGTCGATAACTCAAGCATTGAGTTTGATGGGGTTAAGAGAAAAATACTTGATATACAATATGACAAGATACAAAGTGATGAAATTGCCAAGGAGAAGATCAAGGACCATATACTTATCTGCCTGGAAAACATAACAAATGAAATCAAGAAAAATGAGGAAGAAATTAGGATAAGAAAAAATATTAACAAGGTTCTGTCAACTAAAGAGTTGCTAAATGTCATCAGTAATCTTGAGAACTTTAAGGTAAAAGCCTACAAGGTGGATATTTATGAAAAGAACAGGCATATGATGTCATGGGAGGATTTGATTGTTAAGAATTCAGGTGGGGAGAAATTCGTCGCCTATTTCTCTTTGTTGGTTGCACTGATTTCATATAGCCGTAAAAATACTCAAGCAGTTGACTTATTCAAGAAAAAAGAAGAAAGTAAAGTTTTGATTATGGATAATCCATTTGGACCAATAACATCAGGACACTTGCTGAAACCAATGTTTGATATCGCAAACAAGTATGATACTCAACTGATTTGCCTGTCAGATATCAAAGAAGGTGCAGTAATCAATAGCTTCAATCTGGTTTATAGCATTAAAATTCGCCAGAATATGATGAGACAGGAATATCTGGATATTGAAGAAAATAATTTTGCCGGCTTGAAAGTAGATGAAAAGCTTGAAAAAGCTTACCTGTACAGCAGGGCAAGCCAGATAAGTTTGTTGGATGAGTAGAGGAGAAGACATGAGATTATTTGTGATTGGTAATCGATTTGATTTGGCTCATAACATGAATACAAGGCATTCGGATTTTCGAGACTATTTAGAGGATGAGGAACTGTTAAGTGTTATCCTGAAAAGAAATATGATAACAGGACGAATTCGACGGGTTTAATGAATAAATTAGGTACCTGTAATACAACTATAACTTATTATGACAATGATAATAAATATTGGAATTTCAATAATTTTATTACATGTATCGGTTTATACCGAACAATTTAAAACGGTTTAGTAGCATTACTCCAAACCGATGAGAGGGGTAGGATATGAACAAAGAACAATACACTAACAGCAAAACTATAATAGATTTCATCGAATGGGTAAAGCCAAGAATATCCGGAGAAATAGAATTTAAACATTCTTATACCAGCAACAAGACAAAGCTTTATTGGTCCTGTAATTCTATTTACAATGCCTATGAGAATTATTCATGGCCATTTACATGTATTTTGCCAAATGGCAAGAAAATCAAAGGTAAGAGCTTTGGACAAAGTGAAGTGTTGCTTGAAAATATTGAATTTGGCATGAAATCTGCGATAATGAATAAGAATGCCAAAGACCTTCTATTGTATTCAAGAAGTATGCTTGATTGGGGAGGCGTTTTACGCAGTAACTATAATAAACTTGAGGATATGGGTGATCGAATAATTCAATTCTATGAGTTGGCTTCACGTAAACTGGATCCGGAGAGTGTAAATACAAGGGATAGTTTTGAAGGAATCATTATGAACTCGGGTTTTACCAAGTTGTATTCACTGATAATTGATGACTTCGTGATTTATGACAGCAGGGTTGGAGCTGCACTTGGCTTATTGGTCAGATATTATTTGGAAGATAGGGATATTGGTGTAATACCTGAAGAATTGAATTTTTCTTATGGCAATTCAAGACCTACAAAGTCAGATGTCGGACCTATTAATAAACGAAATCCCAGTAGCAGAAGATATAAGTTTACCCAATTGGCCAATAACGGCAAGAAGCATATTAAGAATAATATATATGCAAATTGGTTGTTGGGGGAAATTGCAAAAGAGTCTGAATTTAGCTCAGAGAAGAATCCAATCAGAGCATTAGAAGCGTCATTGTTTATGATTGGTTATCAGGTTAATACCGGAGAAAAACTTCCGGAATAGTGTGACTTGATTATTAATTCATATTCCTTTATGAATGCAAAAACAACTTACCGTGTGGATTTAAATACATAATCAGATTGTTGGATTGGTAAGAATATTAGAGGTTGATATGGCAAGGATAGTGTTTATAGATACGGAAGTGAATATGGATACCGGAAGAGTTGCCGACTATGGTGCTGTAGATGAATATGGTGCAGTTGTCCATACAGGTATTGAGGACGACTTTATTTCTTTTATTGGAGATGCCGATTACATATGTGGACATAATATTCTAAAGCATGATTTGGAATACATAGGAAGATCAAAAGCTAGACTAAAGGAAAAAGAAGCCATTGATACACTTCATCTATCACCACTGCTATTCCCCAAGAATCCATACCACAAGCTGGTCAAGGATGATAAATTACAGACGGAAGATCTGAATAATCCTGTAAATGATTCTATTAAGGCCAAGGAACTGTTTTTTGATGAGTTGAATGCATATAATAACCTGTCTCAGAATATGAAAGACATCTTCAATCTTCTCTTAAAGGATTCAAATGAGTTTAAGGGTTTCTTCAAGTATGCAAATATGAATCTCAAGAAGCCCAGACTGGCATTTTGGAAAAGCGACAGGAAAGAAAAAGACATCTTGAAGTTAATGGAGGCAGAGCTAAGGGGCAGGATTTGTGAGAATGTTGACTTAAAAGAATTAGTTGAGACCAGTCCCATAGAATTAGCATATGCAATAGCAGTGATCAGTTCAGGTGATGACATTTCAATAACACCCAGGTGGGTTGTAAAGTCATATCCCCAAGTGGAAAGAGTCATAACAATATTGAGGAGCAAGCCATGTAGTCTGGGATGTTCATATTGTCGTTCAAAACTAGATCCAACCCAGGGTCTTAGAGATTATTTTGGATATGAGAATTTCAGATCCTTTGATGGAAAAGAATTACAGAAGGAAGCAGCTTCAGCGGCAATGAAAGGAAAGTCTTTGCTGGCAATATTTCCAACGGGAGGAGGCAAGTCAATAACTTTCCAAGTTCCGGCACTCATGGCCGGCAAGGCTTCAGGTGGACTTACTGTAATCATATCGCCACTTCAATCATTGATGAAAGACCAGGTGGATAATCTTGAAACAAAAGGTATTACTTGTGCTGTCACTATTAACGGTCTACTGGACCCTATTGAAAGGTCGGAAGTTATTAGAAGGGTTGAAAATGGAGAAGCAAAACTTTTGTATATTTCTCCTGAATCCCTTAGGTCCAAATCAATGGAACGACTTCTCTTATCAAGAAAAATTGAAAGGTTCGTAATAGATGAAGCCCACTGTTTTTCAGCATGGGGACAGGATTTTAGGGTCGATTACCTATATATTGGTGAATTCATAAATAAACTCTGCCAAGCCAAGGGTCTAAGGGAAATGATACCGGTATCTTGTTTTACTGCAACTGCAAAGCAGGGTGTTGTAGATGATATATTTGCCTATTTCAAGGATTATACTGGTGCTGAAATGGAGTTTTTCTCCGCCAGTATTTCAAGGAAGAATCTATCCTATAAGGTGATAGAGTGTAAAAAAGCAGATAAGTATGACCGCTTAAGGTTATTGATTGAGGAAAAGCAAAAACCTACAATCGTTTATGCATCCAAAACCAAATTGACAGTAGAAATTGCAGACCGCCTTAAAAGTGATGGTTATAATGCTGCTGCTTATCATGGCAAGATGGAGAAACAGATAAAAAACAAGAATCAAGAGGACTTCATAGAGGGCAATATAGATATTATGGTTGCCACATCAGCCTTTGGCATGGGTGTTGACAAGTCCGATGTCGGTCTGGTTATTCATTATCAAATATCAAATTCCCTGGAGAATTATGTACAGGAAGCAGGCAGGGCCGGGAGGGACCAGACCATCAATGCCGAGTGTTTCATTTTATATGATGATAATGATCTTAATGAACACTTCAATATGCTGAATCAAACTAAGCTAAGTATCAATGAGATAGGTCAAGTTTGGAAAGCAATAAAGGATGTAACCAGGTCCAGAAAAAACATCACACAATCAGCACTTGAAATTGCCAGAAGAGCCGGTTGGGACGACAATATTTATGACCTGGAGACCAGGGTGAAAACTGCTGTCACGGCTCTTGAGCAGGCAGGTTATATTAAGCGCGGCCAAAATTCACCTCGAGTATATGCAGACAGTATTTTAACCAAGAGTGTCATGGATGCCCAAGCCATTATAAGAGCTTCAAAGAACATAGCTGAAGAAGATAAGGATTTGGCTGTTGCTATGGTTGCCATGTTGATTAAGGGTAAAAGTAGAAAAACCGAGGACAATGAAACAAGGGTTGACTATATAAGTGACCGTCTGGGAATTGACATTAAAAGAACCATCAGGATAATTATGTCATTGAGAGAAGAAAGGATACTGGCTGATGTTAAAGACTTATCTGCCTTCTTAAACGACGAAAGCAGTCAACAAAAATCAGCCAATCTCTTGAAATGGTCTGGAGAACTTGAGGGATTCTTAATTGATAATATTAGTCAAGACGGTGTTTATAATATTAAAGCCCTTAATGAAAAAGCGGACAAGGAAGGCCTTAAGAAGGTAACAACAGACAAGGTCATAACCTTGCTTAATTTCTGGGCCATCAAGGGCTGGATTAAGAAGGAGACTTCAAGAGGTGATAAAAACCACATCAGGGTTGCTTTTAAGAAGGACCATGATAATTTGGAAAAAATCTATAGAAATAGAATGAGTGTTTCCGATTTTATTCTGAATTATCTATACAATAAGAACTCAAGTGATGATAAAGCCTTTGCAGTGGAGTTCTCTGTGAATGAATTGAAAGAGGAATACAATTACGCAAATCAGTTGTTTGGTAAACAAGTAAGTCTCAAGGATGTGGAGGAGGCGCTGTTTTATTTATCCAGGATAGGTGCATTAAAGATAGAGGGTGGATTTTTAGTCATTTACAACCGGATCAATATTCAAAGACTGGAACTTGATAATCGAATAAAATACAAAATAGATGATTACGTGACTCTGGATACTTATTACAAGCAAAAGGGACATCAAATTCATATAGTGGGTGAATATGCCAAGAAGATGCTCAATAATTATTTAGGTGCCTTGAAGTTTGTGGACGACTATTTCCACTTACAGTACAAATCTTTCTTAAAGAAATACTTTGGCGGGGACAAAAGGGACATGATAGATAAAAATATTACGCCAAAGAAATTTGAAGACTTGTTCGGCGCCTTGTCAGTGGCCCAATTATCAATTATAAGAGATAATGAATCCAAATATATCGTTGTTGCTGCAGGTCCCGGCAGTGGGAAGACAAGGATATTGGTTCACAAGCTGGCATCCTTGCTCTTGCTGGAGGATGTAAAACATGAGCAGTTGTTGATGTTGACCTTTTCAAGGGCTTCTGCCATTGAGTTCAAGAAAAGACTCAAGGACCTTATCGGTGGTCCAGCCAATTACATCGACATAAAGACCTTTCATTCATATTGTTTTGATTTACAAGGAAAGGTTGGTGATATCGACAGGTCTGGAAGTATAGTTGCCGAGACAGGACAAATGATAATGAAGGGAGAGATTGAAAAGTCAAGAATAACAAAAACCGTAATGGTGGTAGATGAAGCTCAGGATATGGACAAAAATGAGTTTGAGTTTATCCGGGCAATGGTTAAACAAAATGACAACATGAGAATAATTGCTGTTGGCGATGATGATCAGAACATATATGCCTTTAGGGGATCAAGTTCTCAATACATGAAAAGGATTTTGAATGCATCGGATGCAAAAATGTATGAGTTGGTTGAGAATTACAGAAGTAAGCCTAATTTGATAAAGCTGTCAAATGGCTTTGCATCAACAATCGAAAACAGAATGAAAAGCATGCCCATTCTTCCCGTAAGAAAGGATGACGGGGAGATTACATCTTGTTTTTATAATCACTCAGACCACATGATAGGAAATGTTGCCGACTCGATTCTCAAGAAGGACTGGAGTGGAAACACCTGTATTTTAACCAATACAAACTTTGAAGCCTTGCAGGTGACCGGCCTGTTGACTGAGATGAAGGTAAAGGCAAGGCTGATTCAATCCTATGACAACATTAAGCCCATAAATCTGAATGAGATCAGGTACTTCTTAAGCAAATTACACATGGATGAAGACCTGCATATAATTGATAAGACACAGTGGTTGAATGCAAAGAAATCTTTGTTCAGTAAATTTGCCGCCAGTGATAATTTGGATACCATAAGAAGAATGATTAGTGATTTTGAAGAAACATCCGGCAAGGTAATGTACATATCGGATTTGATGATTCATTTTAGGGAATCCAAGTTGGAAGATTTTGTTGGCACAAGTGATCAGGCTTGTTATGTTTCTACAATTCATAAAGCCAAGGGTAGAGAGTTTGACAATGTCCTGATAATGCTTGACAGATTTGATGCTAATAGTGAGGAACAGAAGAGAGCCTTGTATGTTGCTATGACCAGGGCAAAAAACAACCTGGAGATACACTACAAGGATAATGAACTTCATAATATTATCGACCTAATGGGCCAAGGTGTGCACCACTTGTCACCATCCAAGACAGATGATAATCTGTCAAAATTGTACCTGCCCCTTTCCTATAAGGACGTTTTTTTGAGCTATAGCTATGAAAAGAAAGTAAGTGGTCTGCTTGAGAATCTTGTTGGTGGTGACCAGCTGATTGTAGATATGAATGGTTGCTATGATAGGGAGAAAAACCAGGTTTTGATATTCTCCAGGAAGTTTAAGAATGAATTACAATCATATTTGAATAAAGGATATGCTTTCTCCACTGCCAGAGTCAGACATGTTGTCTTTTGGAAATCAGAGGATGCAGAATATGATACTAGAGTGTTGCTTCCTATTATTGAACTTACAAAAAAGTGACGTTGGTAGCTGGGCATGACAAATAACTTTATGAGTTTTGAGACGGTAGTAAACATTGGACTTTCAATGGATTTAGAGACGAAAACCAGGAGGTATTAAATGCCATTTGAAATAATCAGAAATGATATAACCAAAGTACAAGTGGATGCAATAGTAAATGCAGCCAATAAGTCTCTGCTGGGTGGTGGAGGAGTTGATGGAGCGATACACAGGGCTGCAGGCAAGGACCTCTTGGCCGAGTGTCGTAGCCTTGGTGGATGCGAGACCGGCCAGGCCAAGATCACCAAAGGATACAAGTTGCTGGCAAAGTATGTCATCCATACTGTCGGACCTGTATGGCATGGAGGCAACTGTAAGGAGCTTGAATTATTGGCATCCTGCTACAGGAATTCACTTGCACTGGCAAAGGAATACAAGCTTGAAAGCATTGCCTTTCCTCTAATTTCTGCCGGTGCATTTGGCATGCCAAAGGATAAGGCCCTCAATGTAGCAATGTCTGTTATTGGTGAATTCCTGATGAATAACGACATGATGGTTTACATGGTGGTTTTTGACAAGGATGCAGTAGTGCTGTCGGAGAAAGTCTTCAAGTCAATAAAGCAGTATATTGACGACAGGTATATCGAAGACAATTTATTAAAGAATTCAGCCAATGTGTACAGAGGTGTATTCTCGGAAACAGTTACTGTTTTTGAATCCAAGCGAAAACTGGAAGACCTGGTTAATCAGACGGAAGAAAGTTTTTCTACAATGCTGTTGCGACTTATAGATGAAAAGGGTAAGGATGATGTAGAAACCTATAATGGAGCCAATGTTGACAGAAGACTTTTTTCAAAGATTCGAAATAACATTGGCTATAAGCCTAGCAAGTATACGGCAGTAGCATTTGCCATATCACTGGAGCTGAATCTTGATGAGACCAAAGACCTCTTGATGACTGCCGGCTATGCCCTTTCCCACAGCAGCAAATTCGATATAATCATTGAGTATTTTATAGAAAATGAAAACTACAATATCTTTGAAGTCAACGAGGCCCTCTTCTATTTTGAACAAAAAACCCTTGGTTGCTGATTTGTCTCTTTTCATGCGACCTCTGCCTTTAGGAGAAATGGTATCCTTTAATCACAATAAGAAATGATTGAAGGAGGACAAAGAAAATGAAAAAGGGATTAACGGAACTGGTTTTTATACTTGACAGAAGCGGATCAATGAGCGGACTTGAAAGTGATACCATAGGTGGCTACAATTCCTTGCTTGACAAGCAGAAAAAGGAAGATGGTGAGGCGGTGGCAACTACTGTATTGTTTGACG
Source organism: Dethiosulfatibacter aminovorans DSM 17477 (assembly GCF_900142005.1). Lineage (GTDB taxonomy): Bacteria > Bacillota > Clostridia > Tissierellales > Dethiosulfatibacteraceae > Dethiosulfatibacter > Dethiosulfatibacter aminovorans. The sequence continues at coordinate 10,420 of NZ_FQZL01000031.1, read as the reverse complement.
ACAGGTATGAATTGCTCCACGACAGGGTTGACTTGAAGGAAATTCAACCAATAAGTCACAAGGAATATTTTGTAAGAGGTACTACTGCCTTGCTGGATGCAGTGGGAAAAACAATCAACAGGATATCATATGTACACAAGCATATAAGGGAAGAAGACAGACCTGAAAATGTTATGTTTGTAATAACTACAGACGGCATGGAAAATGCCAGTCGTGAATACACCTACAAGAATATTAAGGACATGATCAGCAGGCAGAAGAAAGAATACAATTGGGAATTCATATTCCTTGGCGCAAACATTGATGCTGAAGCAACAGCTGAGAGTATTGGCATTAATAGAGACATGGCAGCAAGCTTTGTTTCTGACAGCAAGGGTACAGAGCTAAATTATGACGTCATTGGAGAAGCTGTCAGCTGCATGCGTGAGAACAGGTCTGTGTCCAGGGACTGGAAGAAAAGGATTGATGAGGATATGAGGAAGAGGAAGAATAAATAGTGAGGGGGATTTGATATGTTGGGAGCTATAATTGGCGATATAGTAGGATCAAGATTTGAAGTTGAAAATATCAAGACAAAGGAATTTGAGTTATTTACGGATGAGTGTCTTATTACTGATGATAGTGTAATGACCATGGCTGTAGCAAAAACATTGATTGAGCTTGAACAAATTTGGAAAAATAAAGCTGATTTTACTGGTGATGAATACTTTAAGGAAGTAGAGAAACTTGCAATAAAGAATATGCAGGAGCTTGGAAGAATGTACCCATTACATGGATTTGGGGGTATGTTCTTGCACTGGATTTTCACTGAGAATCCAGTGCCATATAATAGTTTTGGAAACGGGGCGGCAATGAGGATAAGCCCCGTTGCTTTTGGTGTTTCGGATGAAGATGAAGTCAAAAAGTTGACTAAAGCAATAACCGGTGTGAGCCACAACCATGAAGAAGGCTATAAGGGCGCTGAGGCTACGTCTATGGCAATATATATGGCTATTGAAGGATGCAGCAAGGAAGAGATTAGGAATCGAATAAGTGAAGAATATTATCCGCTTGACTTCAAGATTGATGATATCAGGGATGATTATGAATTTGATGTGACATGCCAGGGCAGTGTTCCACAAGCAATTACTGCATTTCTTGAATCAGAGTCTTTTGAGGATGCAATAAGAATAGCAGTGTCCGTAGGTGGGGATAGCGATACAATAGCTGCCATTGCAGGATCAATTGCTGAGGCTTATTATGGGATTCCTGTAGAATTGAAAAGAAAAGCTGTTACTTATTTGGATGATTATCTTTTGGGTATATATAAAGAGTGGTATGGGTTGGGTGTGTAAATTCAACCTTGTTGTGTAATTTATCTGCAATCAATGGTTTTTTATTGTGACTGATGATTATTAGTGATACAATTAATGTTGAAATATGCTGAATGGGGATTGGGTATTATAGAGTGTTTCAAGGGAAGAATGGTAGAGACTATTGAGTATACGAGTATATTGAAGAAAAATTTAGTATATAAGGAGAATAGCATGAATGATAATAATTACAACATAGAACCTGAGATATTATTGAAAGGATTAAATGGTAAACTATGGAAAACTTATGGTAAATGCAAAGCCTTAGGTTTGATTAGAAACAACGGTGATGAAAAAGAGTTTACTGATAAATTTAAAAACATATTAAAGAGAAGTTTCATAGCAGAAGCTTTCTATAACAAGTATATGATCGCTGTTTCAGGGACGCAGGGTGTGGGGAAAACAACCATGATGATGAATTTATATGAAATCCCTGATGGATATCTTCCGAATGTTATAGGAAGAGGAGAAAAAGCTGTAGTGATGATTACTGAAAAGGATATTGATGAAATTAAGTGCTACACAACTAAGGTTGATATAGAAAACGAGAGTAATTTTACAACAAATATATTATCAAAAGAAGAAATGTATAATGGATTAATTAATCCTGCATCTGATGTTATCTATTATGAGTTGGTTGTACCAAAGAGATACTTTCCACATGGAGAATGTTCTTTTATTTTGCTTCCTGGAATAGAGGATAATGGGACAGCAGAAGATGATTTTACAAAATATGTACTTGAACAGGCATCAAATACAGTATTTGTTTTTTCATCTACAAAATTAGCACAAGAGCATAATATGAAATTGATGAGTAAAGTTTTAGAAGAATTCAAATATGATAAACCAATCTTTGCGCTTTCTTTTTCAGATCAAGACAACTCAGGTACTGATGAGCTCAAAGGATCTTTCAGTGAGGATTACAATATTGATGAAGATAGAATTATTAAAGTTGGTACAGACCCAGTAGTTATGGAAGAGTGGAGACAAGAAATTATCAGGTCAATAAATTCTTATTCATCATTACAAAGAGCAGGACGAGAAAGACAACTGACTAACATAAATGATATGATACTGGATGACCTATTTACATTATTGGACGAAATCGATGACAGGATATATATGAATAATATCAAAGATCCTAGTGCTGGGGAAGTGGATAAAATATTCAATTGGATGGCAGATGTAGCAATTAAGGTTAAAAAAGATTTATATGAAGAAATAGATAAGGAGATTCGAGATATAAGCAAGAATGCAATAGAAGAGGTTTGTACAAAAATTGATAAAACAAAAAAATTACATAGGATTATATATAGTATTGATAAAAATAGGAAGTATATCAATCAACTGAATGAAAAGATTGATGAGAGTTGGGAAAATAACGATAATAATAAATTGTTGAGTGACTGCATTGAGAGAGTTAACAGTAAGAGAACCATGTTTTATCCACCTTCAATAATTGAAAATGAGAAAAACCAAAGAATTGTGGACTCTGATGATTCAACTGTTGAAATTCTATCTAATTTAATGAATGTTGAATCGCAAGAAGTGATAAATGTAGGAAGTAGTATAAAACAGGAGGTTAAGAAAATACCATATCTCTCTAATGAAATTATTAGAATACAATATTTGAGAGATATTGGATTGTTGAAAAATGAAGACTTTGATGTTTCAAATGAAGTTATGGGATTAGCACCAACTTATGGTGAATATAATTTAATTGATGAATTGAAGTATGCTTCAGAAAAAAGAGGAGCAGTGTTAAAGGGAATAGGGGTTCTAATGGGAGTAGATGCATTGGATGGTACAATTAATGTTGTACCAGCAATAGCAGAATCTATTGGACTGCATATATCGTCAACAATGGCAACTGCATTATTTGGAGGGATAGGAGCAATTGGTTTATTTGTTAGTTTGAGGAGAACATTGAATGCAAGAGAAATTGCAGAGATTGAGTATTCAAAAGAAATGATAAAAGCTATCGGTGGCAAGTATAAAGAAAATACTGTTAAATTATATGAAGATTATTTTGATAGATTTAACGATTATTTAAGAGAAAAGCTTGAATTGCGATATCATTGTGAAGAAAAGGATAATTTAGTATTCGGTATAAAACTATTCTTATCTGATATAAGATCTTATGGAAGAAGGATATTAGAAAATGGACAAGATCATCCGTTCAACTAAAGAGGACTTGATAAAAAACAGATTAGACTGGGTAAATAAAGCTCATAAAGAATTTGTAGGGTTACTGAAAGATGATTATTTAAGTGAAATAGTAGAACGTCAGGAAAAAGGTGAGACATATACTGTTGTATATGGTAGGGCACAGGTTGGAAAGACATCACTAATTTTAAAACTGTTGGGAATAAGAGATGACAGTTATGATGTAGTTTCCAAAGTATTGAGAGGTGGAAGAAAGATTGGTGAGTCATCCACAGTAACTACAATGATTTACTGTAAATCATATGACAATAAATATAGAGTGAAGTATGATCAAGAATATAAAAACTTCACTGATAATAAAGAAGTTGAGGGTTTCTTTTCAAAATTAAGAAATAAGATTACCGACAATTCTTTTAGGAATGAAAAGGAGATTGAGATTATGATTCCTAAAAGATTTTTCTATGACAATAGTGATGAGTGTGTAAATATTGTAGACTTACCAGGTATAGAGTCTTCTGATTCTTCAGAGAAAGAAATAGTAAATGAGCTTTATAGAAAATATTTACCCATGTGTGGCAAAGTATACATAGTAGAAGAAATTAATCAGATACTGTATTTGAATAAATTGAATAAGACACTATTTTGGACAGATTATCCTGACAAATATAGAATTGTATTAACAAAGTGTATTTCCAATGATTCTATAAAGAAAAAAATAATGAGTGTCGATAAATTGAATAAACATTCTTATTTAAATCTAATTTATGCAGAGCTTGAAGGAACTTTTAAAAAAGATATGAAGAACAAATGCTATCCGGTTGAAGTTGGCAAATCCTTCAACGAGCTAAGAGAAAATAATCCAAATGTTTTTGAGAAAACAGAAAGTATAATAAATGAATTAATAAACGAGTTGAGAGAAGATGTTTGCATCTCTCTTTCTGATTTTAACCTTTTTACTATGAACACTAGAATTAGTAGTCAATATAGGGAAAACATAGAGAAAGAAAAGCAGAAGTTTCAGAAAGAGTTGAAAAAAATAAATAATGTTATTAAGGAAGTGGAGAACGATAAGAAAAAATGTGAATCTGTATCCAAAAATCTAAATAGAGATATTGAGAAACTAAAAAGCAAAGTTAATGAAACGGCATTAAATATAATGATAAAAAGTCCTATTAGATTCAAACCTTTTACAGAAGTTAATGGTAATAAGGGTATTAAAAAGAAAGATATAAAAAACCTTTTTGAAGAGTATGAAAAAGAATTTAAAAGAAATTGGAGAGAATTTTCAAAGAAATCATTTGAATCAGTAAAATCAGATGATGAAAAAGTCCATTATATAAATAAGATTTTATCGGATTTGCCTGTATTAAAAATAAGTTTTGAAAAATTAGATATAAACAAGACTATTAACATTTTGAATGCGGCTTCAAATGAAATAACACGACTTATAACTGGTAATGTAAGTTGTAGATTCAAGTATGGAATGTTTGATTCAAAAAGTAAATTAATTAGAAAGTTTGAATCAGAAATAGAAACTATGGAAGAAGAGTTGTCAAAGCAAGTAAATAAAATTATTGAAGAAATAAATAGATTAAAATTCAGTATTAAGAAAAATATTGACGATAGAAGAAGTGAGTTGAGGGATTGTAATGATTTAATAAACAAAAAGGAAAAATATATCAATATTAACATGAGAGAACGAAGTAATATTGAAAAATCCAGAGATGAATTTGAGCTTAGAACAAAAAAAGAGTTAGAAAACCTTAATAATAGGACGTTACTAATTGAAAAAGAATTTAAGAATAATCTTATTGAATTAACCAATTCTTTGAATGAATCAAAAAATGATATAGAATCAATCAATATATTAGAGAAAATTAGCTTTATGATTATGGATTATTCTTATCAACAGGGAGAGTACAATGCAAGATAGTAGCAAAAACAAAATTCTTGAAGAATCATTATCTGACAATACTAGAGAGTCTCTTAAAAATTTGTATAAAGATATCTTTGTAGATGAATTATTTAAGGAAATCGGAAAGAAGTTTGAGGGTGAATTTGAAAAGAATAAGAAGCTTTCGGAAGATTCACGTAAGGCAATCACCAGTAGATTAAAACGTACAGAAGAAGAAATCAATAAAAAATTCAAAGAAGTTGATGAGTTTCTTGATAACAGTTATAAAATCAATGAGAAGACATATGCCAATGTTAAAAGTATGGTTGAAGAAATAAACATACTAAAAAATGGAATTGAAAGCATAGGTCAAAAAAATATGGAGATTAGTAAGCGTTGGAATAAGAAGTGGTTACTAATCTTAAGTGTACTGATATTGGATTTTGTGGCTTTAGTTTTGATATTATTGAAAATATGGGGAATAATATGAGGATTTTCAATATGATAAGCGTAGTAAATGGTATTGAGATTTTTGAGATACATGATTTTATACGTTGCTTTATGAATACTAAAGTTTACAACCGCAATAAATTTGCTAAGGCAATTTCCGGTTTCTGGATGTACCAGAATTAGCCGTAGAAGTAGAGTTCTATTAAACAGTAAGCAATTAAATCGAGTATAACAAATAGATTGATTTCTAAATCACAATTTGAAAAAGCACTTTAATATGTGCCTTTGAAAAGTACAACACAATTACAATAGTTGCAGGGACCATCATATCTGTATGCGATTCTAATGGATCCCAGAATCAGAAGGATGAAATGGTAATAAACTTATCCCAAACCTCATAGAATAGAGGGTTTTAGTTATTTATAAACGAAAACATAGATTGTGTAATCAGCCCGACGAATTTATATCTGTCTTTAAAGTATAACCAGATATTCAATTTGAGGCTTAGAATATTAATTAGAAAATGATTGGTAGTCACTTTCAATTTCTTCCTTATTATATAGGGATAGTATTTTGTATACAAAACTGATAAGAGTAAGTTTATATTTATCTCACTGAAATGAGGCTTATGGCATTTTTTTTAGTTTTTGTAAAACTGAAGATTGCTATTTGCAAACAAATCATTTGACATGTTAATTTGTTTTTTATATAATCTTGATAAATGAATAGTAAATTTTAACTTCACTTATAAATAATGTTCCGACAAAGGCAAACTTACTGAAAGGTAAGGACGCAAAGCTACAGGTCTAAGGAATTTTCTATGACGGTTGAGCTACCGAAGAGACATAATTAACATTGTAGATAGTCGAGAAGGATATTTGAGTGAAAGTTTCCTGATTAGCGGGAAGCATATTTGAGGTTCAATATTCAATTTTAATGGAGGTCAGTACAATGTTAAATGATGAAGTGTCAATAAATGAATATAACGGTTTGAAGAATGTTAACAAATTATATGAAGATTTAGACATATTGATGAATGATGAAGATATAAATGAGTTTACTGCTTTTGTTTTCGAGGTTACAAATTTGAGTCGGATAAATAAGTTCAATGATTATTCTATAAGCAGAAAATCCATACAATATACTATTGATATTGCCAAAGAGATATTTGATAAGTGTGAACCATATTCTTTATGCAACAATGAATTTGTTCTAATTTTAGAAGAATCAAATATTGATGCTACATACAAAAAAAGCATACAGTTCTTAGAAATATTTAACAATCCGATTTTGATAAATAACGTTCCAATTAATTTGGAGTTAAAAAGTAGTATTCTAAAATATCCAATACATGGAGATAAAACTGAAATATTTTGTAATAATCTTAGCAGATCATTGCTGCAAGAAGGTAGGGAAATTGATAATTTATCAATTTTCAGCAATTCACTAGCAGATGTTTTTCAAAAGGAACATTCTATAATGTGTGAAATATTTCATGCTCTTAATAATAATGAGTTAAGAGTTGAATATCAACCAATATACAATATGATTGATGATGTAATTATTGGTGTAGAAGCATTATTGAGATGGGATAGCCTGAAAATGAATATTGGGGAAATAATTGATATAGTTGAAAGGCATGATTTAATTAATTATGTAACAAAATGGGTCGCTAAAGAAGTCATTAAACAATTATCTGAATGGAAAAAGAAGGGTATTACAACAAAAGTATTCATTAAAGTATCATCTGAAGACCTTAAAAATGATTACTTTTTAAATTATTTAGTGAAAAGTGTTGAGAAAAGTGATATAGAGTCAAGTATGTTAGGAATTGAGTTAACTGAAAGGTGTATATATAATAATATTAGAAGCATAGAGGTTCTTTTAAATAAGTTTATAAAACATGGATTTGAAATCTCACTAGACAATTATGGAACTGGGTATAATTTACTTAGAAATGTATTTAAGTATCCTTGTCACAATATAAAGATAGATAAGTTTTTTATAAGTAATATCGAGAATGATGCTGCTTATTCATTTATAGAAGGTGTTATTAATTCAGCAAAAGAATTTGATATTAATGTTTTTGCAGAGGGTGTAGAGACTGAAACTCAATTTATGATTTTACAATCTTTGGGATGTCAAGTCATTCAAGGATATTATTTCAGTAAACCGCTAAAACCTGAAGATATTAGCAAACAGTTAATGCTAGCAAAAGAACAATTGTTATAAAGAATAGTTTGCTAAGGAGAACTATTGACAGTTGCTAATGTGATTATAGAAGATTTGAGCCAGGATAATTCCTGGCTTATTTATTTTTTTAGCATAAGCGTATTGTGTAAATATTTGCCCTAGTGGCATAGTAAGAATGACCGATTATTTTTTGAATAGATACTTTATCGGCTCCAAAAGCGGCTGGTCAGATTATAGTCAACTATTTACAGAGAGCTTGTACCAGGTAGATAGGACTTCCTTCTCCTCAAATCCTGTTTTAAGATAAAGTTCGTATGCAATTGTATTGGAATCTGCTACCATCATTTCGATTGCTTCAACTCCCAGGGAATAAAGATATCCCATTGTCTGGTTTAGCAGCATCTTGCCATATCCCTTGTGCTGACATGACGGTTTAATACCGATTGAATCTATCCATCCCTTCTTGCCGGTAATCCTTAGTTCGTAAACGCCTACGTAACCGCATTGGGTATCAAGCAATCCGTATTTATTGTTGTCATGATCATCCAATAATTCATATGCTTCCTTTACAGATAAAGAACCTCCATTGGGAGTATTCAGAAAGGAAGAAGTCATTATTTCAGCAAATGCGGGAGCATTTTCCTTGTTTAGCGCAACCAGGTTGTCGTATTCATACTCGATACTTCTATTATGTACTAATTTTATAAAACTATATGAACGTATGAAGTTGGATTCCATTACTGAATCTGCAAGAAAGAAGTTATGAGGTTTCAAACCAAGAGTTATAATGGCAGCCCCCGCATTTTTGCAAACAGAAACTGCATCCTCAAGCAAGTATCCGAAAACTTTCAAGGACTTGTCTGAAACATTGATTTCTGTAATATAGCCTTCTTTTTTTAAGCTTATTTCTGAAGTTACAATTCCTATGGAACCGATGAACTTGGAATTTTCATAATAGAATTTAAGATTTTCACCTTTTTCAAAGGTGCCGCCAGTAAGATATTTCTTTCTATCTTCAATATCTCCATAATACAGGCTTGTTGAATGACTGAGTATGAAATTTAGCGCTTCTTCCTTAAGTCTTTCGTCTAAAGATGAAAAGGATACTATCATAATTGCCTCCATATTAATTAGTTAATGCCATCCGTTAAGATTGATCCGGATGGCATTTGTTTACATTTATATTTTATCAGCAGACTGTAAGTCTTATTTCCTTATATGTTTTTTTTGAAATTGTTGCTATGTTTTCCCTGTCACATGATTTACAGTAGAAGGTATATGTAACTGATAACTCGTCCTCGCTTATGAGCTTGGCATAACTTATGTTTCTGTCGAAAGAATGTACCTCGGAATGAATAGAGTGCTTGTTGTTTTTATTGACTGGTTTCCATTTGATTTTCTCATCACAACATTTACATTTTTTGATTCTGACCCTGTTCATCTTTTCCTCCGACTAAATTATAAATCTCCAGTATATCGAGTTCGTCTAATTTTCAATCAGTTGAATCATTCCGACCGAATAAATAAAAAAATCCCAGCACAATAGAAGGGAATAGCACGTAATACATATAATCATGTCATGCTTGTAGACAAAGATATTAATGAGCTACCCTGTATATTCACAACAATAAAATTATAACATTTAATATATGAGATTTCAAGAATGGCAGGTTTGTAATGAGAATAAATTATAAGATAATATAAACTTATTGTTGACAATGATGTCATTAATCCCTATAATAGAAAAGCACTCTAAAAAAGTGCTGTGAAAGATGGCTTGAAAATAAAAACTGTGAAACCGAAAAACAACGGTTGACAAATGAAGATAAAGTCATTATACTGATAAAGCGTCTCGAAAGAGAATGTGGAAAAAGTCAGAAAAAGTCAGAAAAAGTTAAAAAAGCAGTTGACAAAACGAAACACAGTCGCTATACTATTAAGGCACCTTAAAAAAAGGCTGCAGGAAAGATAGTAAAGAACAAGTAAAAAACTTGTAAAAAAGATTTAAAAAAACTTGAAAAAACAGTTGACACGGAAAAGTAAGAGTGGTATACTGAACAAGTTGTCAAAACAAGCAACAGCAACGGATACAGCAAAGAACCTGGACAATAGAATAACACATAGTCAACGTAATTCTTAGAGTTAATTATGTAACAAACAAAAGTAATTTTGGGACTTTTTTAATAAGGAGAAGTCAGTGTAAGAAATGAGTTAAAGGCGAAAGCCTTAAATAGAGATTTTAAACGAGAGTTTGATCCTGGCTCAGGACGAACGCTGGCGGCGTGCCTAACACATGCAAGTCGAGCGGAACTGATAAAGTTTACTTTAACAGTTTAGCGGCGGACGGGTGAGTAACGCGTGAGTA
>NZ_FQZL01000014.1 GCF_900142005.1 Dethiosulfatibacter aminovorans DSM 17477 | reverse complement strand
TTTAAATCCCTAGTATATTTCTTATGCTTTATTTTTGTATTTAAACCTTCAATACCAAAGGTTTCGTATTTTCTGATCCATTGCTGGACTGATGTTTTTGTAACTCCAGCTATCCTTGCACAATCCTCTTGTGAACAAATACCATTCAAATACATTTCTACTATACGAGTCTTTTCCTCAAAAGATACTTTTCCTTTTCTTCCCATAAAAAATATGCCCTCCTAGTGATAACAGTTTTATTATTTAAACTGTCTATTACTAAGGGAGCATATCATAGTGATAACAGTTTTATTATTTAAACTGTCTATTACTAAGGGAGCATATCAAATTGTCGACATTTCCACATAAACTTTCCTATTCAATTCTCTCTAACCATTGATATCCCTTACTATTACAGTGGCCCGTTTGCTAGTCATTTTTCAGAGTGTTATCTAGTGTTACGTGTATGACCTGTTATATCAAGGTTTCAGAGGGTTGTTTTTTCTTTTGTTACCTAGTTTTATCTATTGTATCGTAATGTAATTAAGCATAATCTACAGGCAATGTTGGCAAGATGTTGGAAATGCCTGCAATCACTATTCAACAAGTTGTTTAATTTTGTCATTCTAATGTAAAAGAGCTTCCATAGAAACAATTCTATAGTTTCCATGAAAGCCCTTTATCAAATCGGAAAAGTGGTTGTTGAATCAATCAATATTTGCTACCAAATCTTTTATAACACCATATTTTTCAAGAGGTTCAATGGTCATCTCATCTGACATGGATGTAACACATGCTCTCTTCACCTTTCCATTTATTATCATGGTACATGAGCCACATACTCCCCTGTTGCAGCAGTATCTCCTGAATGACAGACTCCTGTCTTCCTCTGCAAATATCTCCCTCAACATCTGAAGAACGCTCTTGTTTGGATCATATTCCACTTCATATTGCGAATATGTTTTTTCTACTTCATCCTTGTATTGCCTGGCTATTTTAACCTTAGAATATCTCATTTTCATCACTCCTCACAAATTATATCAGTTCAAAACCATTGCCTTTGCTCGTACATGAACTTCCTTTGAAATCCCTATCATTGACTTCAGGAATATCCTGTCTGAAGTGATTTCCTCTGCTTTCATTCCTGAAAAGGGCTGCTCTTATAAGAAGTTCTGCATTATCAAGAAGTGACTTTAATTCAAGAGCTTCCACAAGTTCCTGGTTGCATACCAGATCCTTGTTAACCAGGCTGACATTACTGAATTGCTTCCTCATTTCATGGACCTCTTCCAACGCTTCCTTGAGCTGGGTCTCGTTTCTCACAACACCGGCTTTCTTCACCATAAGTTTCTGCAGCTTCACTTTCAGTCCAAGCACATCAACACCTTCTTTCTCTTCTCCTTGTAAGATTGAATATACTTCATTGCAGGCGGTTTCGATATCATTATAATCACTAATCAAGTGGTCATTATCCTTAGAAAACCTACCAGCTTCCTGGCCGCTTACCATACCATAAACAACAGCCTCGGTAAGAGCATTGCTAGACAGCCTGTTTGCACCGTCAAATCCGCCCGTGCATTCACCTGCAGCATACAATCCCTTGATATTTGTACTTCCATCGGCTTTAATCTTGATCCCGCCACACTGGTAATGGGAGCTGGGAGCGACTTCAAGAGGAACTTCAAGCATATCGACACCATTTCTCAAGAGAAAATTATAAAGCGGACCTACAAGACCCATAATCTCCTTCTTGTCACATCCTCTTCCATCGATTATGATCCCTCCGTGTTCGGTTCCCCTTCCTTGATCAATTTCAGTGAATATGGCTCTTGCCAATATATCTCTTGTTGTCTTTTCTTTTCTCACAGGATCATACCTGTATGCGAACTCTTCACCCTGGCCATTGTATATCCTGGCCTTAACAAGACTTTCATAGTATACCTCTTCCGGTATGATCACACCTCTCAAGGCATCGGGATAGACAAGCGCATGGGGATAGAACTGCATGAATTCCATGTCCATCACTTGGGCTCCTGCATTATATGCAAGAGCTATACCGTCTCCCGTAGAATCTACTGATGCATCAGAGAAATAGTAAAGCCTTTCATTGCCACCAGTTGCCAAGACAATTGATTTTGCCCTTATAAAAGTCAACATCCCCTTTTGACAATCTAGTCCAATAGCGCCTACCACCCTGTCGTCCGATACAAGGAGCTTAGTCACCATGAAATCTTCCTTGAATTTGACTCCCACTTCCTTGGCAGTCTTAAAGAGCGGTTTGGAAAGTCCTGCACCACCACCTTTTATCCATAGGCACCTTGGACGTGAACTTCCGCTTGATGCATACTGGAAATATGTACCATCTTCATTTTCAATGAAAGAAACTCCATATTCCTCGATTTTCTTGAAAGAGCCGGGAGCCTTTTCAGCCATTACTCTCACAAGTTCCCTGTTGTTAATGTACTTGCCTGCATCCAATGTATCCTTTATATGATCATCTATTGTATCGCTTTGATGAAAGCTGGCCTGGATTCCTCCTTCTGCCATGGGAGTATTGCCACTTTTGCCTCCCAACCCTTTCACTACAAGCATTACATCATCTGTAGTCTTGGATGCTTCTATTGCAGCCAGGGAACCTGCTACACCACCTCCAATTACTAGAACATCAGTTTTTATTTCTCTATAATTCATTTCATTCCTCCATAGATCAGTCTACCACCCAGAAAAGTCATCTCCACATTAATATCCTTAATTCTAGTTTTGTCAATAGATAGAGGATCATCCGACAGTATAATCAAATCAGCCAATTTCCCTTCCTCTATTGTTCCCTTAGTATCTTCTTCAAAAGCAGAATAAGCTGCATTTGTGGTATACATCTCAAGCGCATCATATACAGACACTTCTTCTTCCTTGAGCCAATAATCTCTGTTGACTATTGCACTAATACCTTGAAAAACACTTGCTGCATTTCTATCATTAGTGCATGGAACATCAGAGCTTCCAGTTATTACAACTCCTTCTTCTTTCAAGGATTTCCAGGCATGGCATTTTGATGTCCTATCCTTGCCCAGCCTGTATTCTATTAGAGGAAAGTCTGTTCTTGTGTGTAAAGGTTGTATATTTATATTAAGTCCCAACCTACCTATTCTTTCATACTGCTTATGATTGCCTATCTGACAATGCACTATTCTGTGTCTGTTATCTGCTTCCAAACTGCTGCCTGTCTTTTCATATGCATCTAATATCTGCTCAAGTGCCGCATCACCTATGGAATGTATGCACATCTGCAGATTGTTCTTTTGACAAAGGTCTATTATTTCCACCATTTCGTCGTCATCATAGACTGAAATCCCCTTTTGTCCAGAAGCATCATCATAATCCTCAATAAGCCATGCTGTTCTTCCACCCAATGTTCCATCGGCCCACAGCTTGACCGGTCCTATTCTGAAATAATCGTTTCCGTCGCCTGATTTAAGGTCTTTCTTAAGAAAGTTTCTAACATTTTCAATCCTGGGCAAGGATATTTTCTGATATACCCTTTGATAAAGATTACCTTCAATGATTAGTTGCCTGTAAGCTTCATAAAGATCTTCAAGGTCTCCTGCGTAACCCAGATCATAAGAATCCTCTGTATGGACTGATGTTATTCCAAACCTTGACAGGTCTCTTCCACCAATCATTATTGCTCTTTTCAAATCATCAACATTCCTTGACTGTGACATTTTTTCCTTGAACCACTCAAGCGAAGCTTCCTTGATAACTCCATTTGGACTGCCATCCTCATGCTTATCAAAGCTGCCTCCCCTTACATAAGTATTACCATCCACACCTGCAAACTGAAGAGCAAGGTCGTTTGCAATACCTATATGTCCGCATGTCCTTAGAAGTAGGATTGGGTGTTTTTCAGATATTCTATTCAGATCACTGGAATTCGGAAATCTTTTTGTATCTTCAAACCTGTTATGATCAAATCCTCTTCCCAGTATCCATGTTCCATCCGGTATTTCGTTTTCTCTTATATGTCTCTCACACTTTTCAACAAGTTTTTCAAGAGAAGGTATCCCAAGCAGGTCAATTGCCTCAAAAGAAAAGCCATAACCTACTACATGGACATGTGTATCTATAAGTCCTGGCATAAGAGTTCTTCCTTCAAGGTCTATTACCCGTGTCATTACATTTGCCAATTCCATGATTTCATCTCTAGAGCCAAGAGCTGTAATCCTGTCACCTTCAACAGCTAGTGCTTCGGCTTTTAGCCCTTCCTTCATAGTTATTATGTTTCCATTTATGAATATCAATGTCGGTTCCATATATACCTCTCACTTTTTGCTTTTTTATATTTCACGCTTGGTAGCCTCATATACCAAGCTTCCATCTATATATACACTTTCCAGGTTTATGGATTCAAGCATTTCAAAACTTAAAACCAGAGGATTGCTATCCAATACTACAATATCAGCCAAATACCCTTCCCTTATCATTCCTGTTTTTTTATCTCTGCTTGCCTTCAATGTCATAGATTCCAGCAGTTCATAAATACGGTTATCCTTGTTGCTTTCAGCCGCCTCCCTTAGGATATCATCTATAAAACCCAATGGATTCGTCCTGTTGTAAACAGGAGTTATAGTCTTGCCTTTCAAGTTCACTACACAGGTATCTACAGACAAGTATTTCATTGCTTGGCTGTTGTCTCCCACATAAAGAATCCTTTCATTTTCCACTGCAAGAGCTTCAGCTATCATACCATTGTCCATAGTTACAATATTACCGTTTATAAATATTATGGAAGCATCCATTACACTCACTCATCTCCATTCAGTATTTCAATCTGTAAAAAAAGAAAATTCCTTTGGAAAGGAATTTTCTTCTTGATGTTATTTATATATTTCCAAATCTTTAAGGAACAGGTCAAGTATTTCCTTTCCTCTTTCGCCTGTCTCTTCAATGAACTTGTCTCTAACAGGAAGGCTGGCCTCAGCATATATTGCTCTGATTTCCGGTGCCAGCTCAACAACCTGTATTTCACTTGAATCCTTGATTTTCTGAAGTCTTTCTTCTGTCAAATTCTTCTGTGCTCCAACTATGTACTCGCCAAGTTCAGGGAATACACTTCTTACCAATTCCTTGTCTTCATCGCTGAGTCCATTCCAGAAACCTACATTAGCCACTAGATTGCCAGGTAGTATTCCATGCTTTGACAATGTCAAATAATCCTGAACCTCGTAAAACTTCATCTCCTGAATTGCAGTAATGGGATTTTCCTGTCCGTCTATCATCTTGAGCTGAAGACTGGAATATACCTCCATGAATGGTACAGGTGTAGGATTTGCTCCTAGAGCCTTGTAGTTTTCAATGATTACCGGGGAAGCCATTGTCCTCATCTTGAATCCCTTGAAGTTATCCATTGAATCTAGAGGTCTGTTGCTCGTCCAGTGCATGAATCCAAGATTGTGCCAGTGGAGTGATACCATGTCATTAGCCAGGAAGAGCTCATCAAGCTTCTTGACACCTTCTCCGTTGTTCAAAACCTTCATGTTGACTTCAGGATCTTCAGAGAACATGAAGTTAAGTGACAATACCTGTGTTTCAGGAATAGTCGTTGCCACTGCTGCTGCATAATTGAGCATAAACTCCACTCCACCAGCCTTTAAGAGTTCTATCTGCGCCGATCCGAATCCCAACTGTCCTGCCGGGTAAAGCTCTACATCCACCCTTCCTTCAAACTTTGCTTCTATAAGTTCTTCGAATTTTTTTGCGTAAAGGTCCTGGGTTCCACCTTCAATCTCCTCGAATGCCACCTTCCATACTACTGTTTCAACTTGCTCATCTGCAGGAGTTCCATTTCCACATCCAACAAACAAAGACATTACAAGTGCTATAACCAATACAATACTAAATTTTCTTTTCATAAAATCCATCCTCTCTTATTTATTATTCATTTACATCGCTATATTTCTGAAAAACAAGGCTACTTCTGGAAAGAATATCATCAGTACAGATATTATTCCAAATATTATTACGTAGGGGGGAAGCCCCTTGATTACTTCAATATACGGTTTGTTGAAAACTGCACATGCTGTGAATATGTTACAGCCAAATGGCGGTGTTACTGATCCAATTGCCGACTGGAGTGTTACAATAATTCCCAAGTGTATAGGATCTATTCCTGCCTTCATGGCTATTGGGTAGAAAATAGGTGTCAATATTATAATAACTACTGCCTGGTCAACAAACATGCAACCTATAAAGTAGAATATAGTTACAAGAACAAGAATCTTGATCGCTGAAGGTGCTGGCCCCAGAAGCGCCGCCGTCATAAGTTGCGGTATCCTTGCATAAGTGATGACCCAGGAAAATATCTGACCACTTGCTATAAGTATAAACACAAGAGCAGTTACCACACCTGTTGACAATGCCAACTTGTACATATCGCTAATCTTTACTGATCTGTATATTAATACCTCCACTATGAATGCATAAAGCACCGATGCTGCAGCAGCTTCTGTTGGACTGAATATACCAGTGTAAATTCCTCCAATTATCAGGGTAGGGAATCCAAGGGGCAAAAGTGCCTTCCTGAATATCTTAGCTCTTTCAACCCATGTAGCCTTGTCCTTTCTTGGAAGGTCTATTTTTCTGGCATGGAAATAGTTATATGCTGCAAAACTTGCAAAGAGCAAAAGACCAGGTCCAATACCTGCTATGAAAAGCTCCCCTACTGATGCACCTGTAACTACGCAATACATTATCATTACTATGCTTGGCGGTATCAACAGGGCTATGTTTGCCGAACTTATGATTAGTCCCTGAACATCAGAATCCCTGTATCCTACTCTAAGTAGGTTATCCCTCATAGGTTTACCAATTGCTATTACGGTAGCCTGGGTAGAACCCGAGATTGCTCCGAAAAGGGTACATGCACCTACTGTAGTTATTGCAAGACCTCCGTATATATGTCCTACAAAGGACTGCACCAGGTCAACCAGCCTGTTTGAAGTATGTCCCATGGACATGATGTCAGCTGCAAATATGAACATAGGTACAGCTAAAAGTACAAAGGGTGATATACCTGCTATGAGCTGCTGTATTATAAGAACCAGGTCAAGACTTGAGAAATACACAAGCATCATGGCCAGTGGTGCTACTATCATTGAAGCAAACATTGGGAATCCAAGAATCAGGAAGACTACCATTATACTGCATAATAAAATTACCATTTTCTCATCTCCTCTCTAATATCCATTCTCATTCTGGCTCCTCGGTACCAATGTATACCTCTTTTTTTCTTATATTATTGATAAATATGTTAACGTAATGCAGTGACGACAGAAGGAATCCTGCACAAACAAATAAAACAACATATACTACGGGTATTTTAAGTACAGGTGTCATCCTGCCGCTTTTATTCACATCCATCAGATAGTTGATTGACAGATAGAAGAGAAAGAACATTGACCCTCCTGTAAAGAAGGATATTACTATGGCAAATATTTTTCTCAGTTTCAGGGGAACTGCATCGAATACTGCCGACATCCTGATATGCTTGCCCTTTCTTACTGCGTAACTCATGCCTATGAATGTTACAATAATAATAAGTATCTGTCCAAGTTCCTCAGCAAACTCCCAACTCCTGTTGAAGAAGGACCTGCTGATTACATTTCCAATGAGGATGACTGCCATTCCCAGAATACTCGACGCTACCAGAATTTCTTCTATCTTGCACATAATTTTGTCTATTTTCTTTAGAATTTCCATACTCTCACTCCTTTCAAATTTATTTTGAGTGAAGAATTCTATATAATGAATATTTTCCCATAATCCTGCACCTTATCCACAGGATAACCGATTTTTTTGAGAGATGACAACAGGGATACCTGGTTACTGGAAAGAACCGGTTTCCCAGTCTCTTCCTCTAAACGATTGATGGCTTCCAGAGTGTTCGAATTCGTACAGCTTATAAAAGCACAGTCTGCATCATCCGAATCTCCCTTCTTCACAGCATCAACGAATTGGTCCGGTGTAACCCTTGCTATGTCATAATCCGCAATACACTGATATCCGAAAAGACTAGTAACATTGAATCCATTATCCTCAAGAAATCTCTTCTCCAACACATTAAGTTCATCAATATAGGGAGTTACCACATTTACTCCCTTGCTGTCCAAATGCTCCAAAGCTTCAAGCAGTCCAGTTGAAGTGGATGTAGCAGGTACTCCTCCGCTGCTCTTCTCAATCCTTGTCAGCAGCTCCTTGTCCCATCCCTTTCCTTTTATAAGACTGCCAATGGTGCAGCAGAACACAATAACATCAACATCCAAAGCCCCCAGTATCCTTGATGCCTTTTCTATCTGCGGCGACTCCATCATAGCCAGAAGAAACTCCTCATCAGCCTGTGCATCCTCAAGCTCAATCCTCTCAACATGGAAGGATACATCTCCCGGCAATACATTCTGCCATTCCCACTCCAGGGTTACGCTTGATGCTATGTATATGACTCCAATCCGGTACTTCCAATCAAAACTTTTCATCGCCGAATCTCCTTACTTGAATTTTGAAACAAAACAGTCAAACATAAGCCTTGCTGACAAAGCCATAGTTTGGTCGTTCACCTCATATAAAGGATTGACCTCCGCTATATCAAAAGCATCAACTATTGGATAAAACTCCTGAAGCATAACCTTGCACTGGTGGGGATTCAATCCAAATGGCTCATCCGCTCCTGTAGCAGGAGCAAAAGCAGGATCAAGCACATCGATGTCGAATGTAAGGTATATCTTTTCAACTCCGTTCTTTCTATATAAGTCAACAACTTCTTTGGCAATATCCCTTGGCTTACCTTCATGTATTTCATAGGAAGTATACTGATGGATACCTGTTGACTTGAGATAGTCATCATACCAGGGATAGTTTGCTCCCCTTACTCCTATCTGAACTATGTTGTCAGGATTTACCCGGTCAAGTTCAAGGGCCCTTCTCATTTGACTGCTCTGAGAATATTTACCCTGAAGTTTGGACTCATCGACAAGATCCAGATGAGCATCAAACTGAATGATTCCAACCTGACCTTGGCAGGAGTCATGGAGTGCCTTGATAATAGGGAATGATATGGAATGATCCCCACCGATAACCATTGGGAATCCTCCTTTGTCGATTATTTCCCTAGCCTGTCTTTCTGCATTTTCAAATGTTTCGGAAGTACTTGGTACAATTATATCAACATCACCATAGTCAACAATCTTGTCCGTATGGAATGGTACGGTTCTTCTTTCATCAACCAGATAAACCATCCTGTCTTCCTCTCGGTTCTTGAACCAACCGAAAATTTCCCTTACTTTCTTCGGTGCATATCTTGCTCCCGGTCTTCCCAGTGAAGCTCCTCCGTCCCATGGGAATCCTAAAACTCCAAAATGATCATATTTCATAATTGCCTCCTAAATCTTAAATTCAACTATATATAAAGCAATTATCATGCCAATTCATTCAATATCTATACACCCATTGCAAACACTAATATTGAGGAGAATAGAAATTTCAATTTAAATCACTTTACGAAAATTGGGCACTTTCCTCCGAAAGCAAGTGCCCAATTTTCATAAAATTTTATATATTTTAATACAAATCATATTTTTTTAGTTTATAATATAATGTCTGTCTTGGAATCCCCAATTCCTTTGAAGTTTTCAAGACGTTATATTTATTCTTCTTAATTACCTTTTCAATTATTTCTCTTTCGTATTCATCTACCATTTCTGCCAATGACTTATTCAGAGTTATGTTGTTCTTGCTATCTTTTTCATCAATTACCTGAATATGCGCTATATCATCATTCTCTGATGTTTCAACAAAGTCTGCCTTATCTTTCAAATATTCAGGAAGATCCTTGAGCATGATTATTTCGCCATCAGCAAAGTTCATTGATGACTCAATCACATTCCTCAGTTCCCTGACATTACCACTCCAGTTATGCTCCATGAAAAGCTGAAGGGCTTTACTTGAGATATCCTTCACATTTCTATTTAGAATCCTGTTGAAATAGCTTACGAAGTGTTCTGAAAGCTTTCTAATATCATTCTTTCTGTTTCTAAGAGGAGGAATGACAAAATTCACAACATTGAGTCTGTAATACAAATCTTCTCTGAATTTCCCTTCATCCACCAATCTTTTAAGATCAACATTTGTAGCCGCTATTACTCTAAAATCCACTTCTATATCCTTGCTGCTGCCTACTCTTTTCACGGTTTTGTATTCTATGGTTCTGAGAAGTTTGCCTTGAAGACTTAATGGAAGTGAATTTATTTCATCAAGGAAAACCGTCCCTCCCTTTGACGCTTCAAATATTCCAGCCTTCTCTATAGCTCCTGTAAAACTCCCCTTTGTTGTACCGAACATTATGCTCTCCATGAGATTTTCCGGAATCTCTGCACAGTTCTGTACTATGAAGGGTTTGGTTTTCCTTCTGCTGTTGCTGTGTACCGAATGTGCTATAAGCTCCTTACCGGTTCCTGTTTCTCCCGTAATCAGTATAAGCGAATCATTTCTGGATATCTTCTTAAGCTGGTCAAGTCTGTCTAAAAGAGAATCGTCATCTGTAATGAAGTCGTCGAAGTCATATTTCTTAAAGAGCCTTGAGTCATCACTGTCTCCACCAAGCTCCTTTGATATTACTATTCCGCCTATTACTCCAGTCTCATTAATGAGCGGATATGCGGAGTTAATGACACTCAAGGCTTCATCTTCGTTTATCTGTACAATCTGATATTCATTAAGTATCGGTTCTCTCTTCTTCATGGCTTTGTAGACGGTTGTCTGTTCCAGAGTGAAGTATGGATACATATCCGTCAGTTTCATGCCAACAGGGCTTTCATCGCCTCCCATAAACAGCGAATCGTTTAGGGACTCATAATACAAAACCTTACCATTTGCATCAATTACAACCATTATGTTTACCATGTCAAGTATCTTGTTTATCTTATCTTTTGATTGGATGTTTTTCATATAGCTCTCCATATAGGTATTGATTACATATAACTATTATAGCAAACTTGGCATTCAGTTTTAAATATTTCTTTTGCTACTTAGTCCACTCCGAAGTCAATTTCCCCAAAAGCTCAAAATCAATATTAGATCCAGTAATAACAAGTACAGTTTTCCGATTCTCAAAAAGCTCAAAATATCTCCTGTATGCGGCATAGGTTATTGCACTCGATGGCTCCGCCACCAACTTTTCATCGAAAATCATTGAAGCTGTAGCATCTATAATCTCTTTTTCATCCACTAGAAGAATATCATCTACACACTCTCTTGCATTATCATAGGCAAATCTGGAAATACCCCCTATCAGAGCATCACATAGACTGCTGCCTTTAATAGGATACTTCTCATACCAATGGTTTTCTTTGAATGAATCCAGCATTGAAGGATTCATGTCAGTCTGTACTCCATAAACCTTAACGTTATTCTTTGATTGTTTAATATATGATCCTATTCCTGTAATCAGTCCTCCACTTCCTATAGGAACAAGTACCGCATCCACATCCTGAAGCTGCTCAATTATTTCAAGACCTATGGTCCCATGTCCTGCTATGCAAATCTCATCATCTCTGGGATCAACCAGAGTCAATCCCTTACTTGCAATATCCTTCTTGGCCAGTTCATATGTTTTGTCAAAGGTATCAGCAACAAGATTTGCCCTGCCCCCATATCTCCTTATCTTTTCAACTTTAGACTGGGGAGTGGTTGTAGGTACATATACCTCTACATTCTTAATCCCCATTAGGGATGCTCCGTATGCTAGTGCTGCTCCATGATTTCCTGATGATATTGCAGTCACTCCAACTTTCTTTTCTTCATCAGAAAGGGTTGTGAGCTTACTTATTACACCTCTGATTTTATAGCTCCTGTTGACAGGATTAAGGCTTTCCAGCTTCATATACATTTCCGTATTGTCTTGGAATACATAGCTGCTCTTTTCAAGTATTGTATTGTTCAAATAGCTGTCAATACGCTTTTTAGCACTCCTGATTAGATCTATGTCTACCATAATTTATCTCCTTATTACAAAGGCCTCCACCATATTATTAAAAACGTCACAGTGAAGGCCTTGATTCTACATATATGATCTATTGGTCGAAATTCTTTACATCTTCAATCAACAAGTTGTATATCTCCTTACCACTTTCTCCGGCAAGTTCAAAGTACTTATCCATGGCAACCTTACTGGCTTCCTTGAATTCATTTCTAATTTCACCACTGAATTCAATTATTTCAGTAGTGCCAGCGTCCTCTATTGCCTGTAAAGCCTCCCCTGTCATTTCAGACTGCATATTTGTTATATATCCGTTTACCTCGGCTACTGCTTCATCCACAAGCTTCCTGTCAGCCTCACTCAATCCATTATAGAAATTCGGATTTGATGCAAGTATATCAACAACAACAGTATGGTTTGACAACATCAGATACTTCTGAACCTCATTGAACTTGTTACTGTTTATTATAACAATCGGATTCTGCTGGCCGTCAACCATGTTAAGCTGAAGTGCGCTGTATACCTCTGTAAATGATATAGGAGTCGGGTTGGCTCCAAGGACCTTAAGCCCCTCTATATCCATAGGCGATTCCATTACTCTAATCTTCTGGTCTTTGATGTCGGCTAAGTTTCTTATTGGCTTGTTGCTTGTCCAGCAACTGAAGTCTTCTGTAATCCAGTCCACAATCTTTACATTCTTGTCAAGCATGATTGTCTCAAGCTTCTCGGCTGCCTTTCCTTCTCTCAGTACCTTTGCATTCACACTGGTATCCTCACTGAATACGAAATTAAGTCCAAAAACCTGCATCTCAGGAGCAACACTACCAATAAATGGGGCAGCAACAATTACAAATTCTGCAGTTCCGTTCTGTGCATGCTCAAGTCTTGCATTGTCATCTCCAAGCTGCTCTGCAGGAAATAGTTGAATTTCCACTCTACCGTTCGACTTAGCTTCAATGACGTCCTTGAATTTTTTTGCATAGGAGTCAAGCATGTCATCATTTCTACCACTGTGTGCAAACTTCCAAATCAGCTTTTCTTCACTCCCTTGGGATTCTCCTGATGTCTGTTGACCATTTCCACCACAACCAACAAACATCAAGCTCATAACCAATACCAAACAAATTAAACTTACAATCTTCTTGTTTTTCATAAACTACTCCTTAAATTATATATTTTTTTACTACATAAACAATCTGTATGCTGTTGAAATTTCCGGTATAAAAATAATCATCAATGATATTATAAAGAACATTATCAGATATGCAGGCAAACCCTTGATTATGTCCATATAAGGCCTGTCAAAGGCTGCACATGCAACGAATATGTTGGAACCAAAAGGCGGTGTAACAGAACCTATCGCAGCTTGTACGGATACTATGATTCCAAGATATATGGGGTCAATTCCCGCACTCATGGCAACAGGGAAGAATATGGGCAGCAATATCAGCATTGCCACTATCTGGTCAACAAACATGCAAGCCATGAAGAAGAACAGAGTCACTACAAATATGACCTTTATTGCTGATGGATCTACTCCAAGCATTGCTGTAGTAAGCATCTGAGGTATCTGCATGAATGTGATCATCCATGTAAATGCTTGTCCTGCAGATATCAATATGAATACAGTAGCAGTCATAATACCCGTTGATAAAGCTATATCCTTCAAGTCTGAAAGCTTGACAGTCTTGTATATTATCATCTCGCAAACAACAGCATATAGAACAGCAACTGCTGCCGCTTCTGTCGGACTGAATATTCCAGAATAGATACCACCTACGATAATTGCAGGAAATCCAAGAGACAAGAGCGACTTTCTTGTCACCTGCAGTTTTTCTCTAATGGTCAGCTTATCACTTTTGAGAATATTGCTTTTCCTTGCATCGATATAGTTGTATACTGCAAATGCCAGGAATACCAACAATCCTGGAATAATGCCGGCCATAAAGAGTTCTCCAACCGAAGTACCGGTCAATACACAGTACATGATCATGTTTATACTTGGGGGAATGAGTGCTGCAATTGTAGCTGAACTAACAATCAAAGCGTCCGTATTCTCTACAGTGTAGCCATTTTCGATCATTTTCTGTCTCATAGGCTTTCCTATTGCAACAACAGTCGCATTGGCCGATCCCGAAATTGCACCGAATATTGTACAGGCACCAGCAATGGTTACGGCCAGTCCTCCCGACAAATGGCCACAATATGCCTTAACCAGGTCAACCAGCCTGTTTGATGTATATCCCTTGCTCATGATGTCGGCTGCAAATATGAACATGGGAATGGCAAGAAGAACATAGGTGGAAACACCTGTTATATACTGTTGTGCCATTACAACCAAATCAATATTGGGAGCATACATCTTCATAATCACCAAGGCACCTACAGTCATTGGCATGAACATGGGATAGCCAAGAAGCAGGAAAAATACCAGAATAAGAATTATCATCAATCCCATTTATTTCACCTCCTCAATGGCTTCGCTTTCCGGGAATCTACCTATGTAAACCTCATCAGAGGTCAGGTTCTTAATTAGAATCACAAGGTATTGGATTGCTGTAAACAGTATTCCCAAAGTCACAACTCCAATCACAATATAGACTGGAATACCAAGAGCCGGACTGACCCTTCCTGATAATACTGCCGTCATCATGTATCTGAAGGTGATATATGCAAGCCAGAACAATGTAGCCGATGTAACGGATGATATCATGACTGCCAGAATCTTCCTGCTTTTCTTGGTTTTTCTGGAGTCATAAAAGGCAGCCACCTTAACATGCTTGTCAATCCTTGCCACATGACTCATTCCTATGAATGTAACGATTATTATGAGATAACGCCCAACCTCTTCTGCAAAGACGATACTGTTTTTAAATATCAATCTTGACAATACATTCGCTATGAGTATTACTGACATAAGGATAATTCCGTATGTCAATAATACCTTCTCAATCCTGCAAATAGCTTTGTCTATTAAGTTTAAAAGCTTCACTAGACCACCCTCTCTAGGTAAGTCCTTATAAATATTATCTTCCATTATTCACAACCCGCATTGTATACTGCTGCAATAAAATCAAGTACCAGGTTTGCAGCAACCGTAGATGTAAGTTCCCTGTGGTCTGTCATTGGGTTGACTTCCACGATGTCGATTATGTCCACATATGGCGCCACCTTCTTTACAAACCTTGAAAGCTGGTAAGAAGTTATTCCTGCAGGCTCTTGACCTCCTGATCCCCAAGCAAAGGCAGTATCAAGGACATCAATGTCAACAGTCAAATATATATGGTCAACACCTTCACTGGCCAGAGCCAAAGCTCTTTCAGCAACCTTATCGGCACCCTTTTCGAACACCTCATCAGGAGGGATTATCGTCATCTGGCTGTCCCTAATGAAATCAAAGTGTTCTGGATAGTTATATCCTCTTGGACCGATTTCCACTACATTCTTGCCGTCTATTCTTTCAAGCTCAATGGCTCTTCTAATTTGAGAGCTTCCTGAATATTTCCCCTGCACAGGAGAATCATCCTTTATGTCAAGATGGGCATCCAGATCAATTATTCCAATCTTGCCGCTTGTATTCTCATAGAGTGACAGAATACCAGGCCATGTTACAGAGTGGTCTCCACCCAACAGGATAGGAGTATATCCCTCCCTAAATATCTTGTTGATCTCTTCTTTGATTTCCTGTATTGTTTTCTCGTGGTCATATCTTGAAATCTGGTCAGTGTTGCCAAAGTCCTTGAAGTCTATCTGGTTGTAGTCGATTATCTTGTTATTGACTACATCAAACAGCTTGTTGCCTTCCATCCTCGACTGTACACCAGCCATTGCCTTTCTTATGCTGTCGGGAGCATATCTAGAACCAGGCCAGCCCCTTCCTGCAGATGTATCATATGTAATTCCATAGAGTCCGAATTTGTGCTTCATTCGATCCACCTTCCTTTTTTCTGTTTTATATTATAGATTTAGTTGAGTTAATTCATGTGTTATTAGAAATATAAACGATTCAATTGTATTTCTAATGTTGCATGAATTAGTACGAAACTTGTTATGAGATAAAACTAAATTATTCTTTCAATACATTTTATAGATATTTTTCCAGCAGCATACCATATCCAGGTATGCTCTTCTTGTATCCCGCTTTCTTGAGACAAGACCACAGAGTCACCTGATTACTTGACATTACTGGTTTTTTCAACTTATCTTCTAGATAATTTATTGCCTCTATTGAATTCGAGTTGGTACAGGTAATAAATGCACAATCCGATTCAGGTGTATCCATCTCAAGATGAAGTTCAACAAATTCCTCAGCAGTTACCTTTGCTATATCCTGATCTTTCAAGCATTCCTTTCCTCTTATGTTCACAACCTCAATTCCATTTCCTTCAAGAAATGCTTTTTCCTTAACATTCAATTCATCAATATAAGGTGAAGCAACAGTAATTGTCTTGCATCCCAAGGTGTTAATAGCATCAAGCAAACCGCTTGAAGTAGTAGTTGCTGGTATGCCTCCAGCTGCGTCAGAAATCTTTTTAGCCAGGTCCTTGTCCCACTTGATACCCTTGATGAAACTTCCAGCAGTACAACCAAAAGCAATTACATCCACTTCTGCAGAAGCTAGCTTCCTTGCAGCTTCTTCCACCTGTCCGGATTCAAGCATATCAATAAGTCCTTGTTCTGTAGAATTGTCGTCATCCAGGGATATTCTTGCAATATGAAAGGATACATCATCAGGGAGTGCCATATGCCACTCCCTTTCCATTGTCAGGCTTGATGATATGTAGATTGCACCGATCCTGGCATTCCACGGTTTAGATATGTTTAGCATTTCTTCTGTTCCTCCTAGTCTTAATTTTATATTTCCGCCTTTCTTCCAAGTCCTTTTTCCTTTGCCAGGTCTATGGCTATCTTAGCCGTCACAAGATCAAGCAAGGCAACTCCAGTAGCATCAAATACTGTTATTTCATCTTTTGTTTCTCTTCCAGGTATCAAGCCGGCAATTACAGCGCCCACCTCACCTACTACTTTTTTTTCAGTTATTATGCCTTTTTTGACTGCCAGCTCCATTTCACCAACTTCCATACACTGTTTCTTGTCATCCGCATATATTTTAGCATTTGTGAAGATTTCAGGGTCTATCTCAACCTTCCCTTTCATATCTGCTCCGACACAACTTAAATGTGTACCCGGCTTAAGCCATTCCTTCTTTATAACAGGGCTTCTTGATGGTGTAATAGTAATGATGACATCACTATCGCCAACCCCTGCAGCCATATCTTCTATAGCTTCGAAGTCTACATATTCCCTGTTCAATATCTTAAAGTCCTTTCTCAAAACCTCAGGCATCCTATCTGCAAAATTGACAGCATTTTCATATGACAATGCATCTGCTATATAGACTTTCTCTATCCCCGGCATAAGAATTAGAGTGGCTGCTATCTGGAAACTGGCCTGCTTGCCGGCTCCAAGTATGAACAATTTCCTTGAATCCGTTCTTGCTAGAACCTCTACCCCTATTGCGCCCGCAGCACCTGTCCTCATACATGTCACATAGGATGCATCCATCATCCCAAGAGGTACTCCAGTATTGGAGTCAAATACCATCAAGAGTCCGTTAAAAATCGGAGTATTCACATTATCGTTCCCCCAAAATGTATTAAGCATCTTTGCACCATGGAGGTTGATATTTCCTCTTATGTATCCCGATTTGATATCCATTACTCCGGCAGGCTCTTCAAAGTCATAACTTACAAGAGGCCAAACTGCTGTTTCCTCTTCAGCCTTCAGTTTGTATACAGCCTTAACGCCTTCTATGACTTCCTTCATTTCCAGGATTTCCTGCATATCTTTTCTTCCAAAAATTGAAACTTCCATAGTTAAACCTCCATTACATCAACCATTTATTTATCAAGGCTTTCCAGAAATTCACCAAGAAGTTTTAATCCGGTTACTAGCGTTTCTTCTCCGTCGAATCCATATCCAAGCCTGAATGTATTAGGTTCCTCAAAACATTCTCCATGACATAGAAGTACACCTTTTTCATCAAGAACATCGGCACAAAATTTCTCAGTCGGTATATCATAATCATATTTCATCAATACTGTTGACCCATAACTGTCAGCACAATATTTTAGCTTAGGCTGAGTTTCCATCCATTTATCCAATATAGCCTTGTTCTTTCTGACAATCTGTCTGCTTCTTTCCAGAATTTTCTCATTGTTTTCAAGTGCTATAGATGTGAGTAACTCATCTATCACACCACAACTTACAGTGTCATATGATCTTCTGTTGAAAAGCTGCTCGTAAGCTTTTTCATTTCTGGTAACTATCCATCCAATTCTTGTGCCTGCCATTGAATAAACCTTTGACATGCTCGATGTGCTAATCCCCTTTTCATATACATCAACTATTGAAGGCATGTATTCTTCATCCAGTCCTCTGTAGATTTCATCACATAGAATATAGGCATCAACTTCCCTCGCAAGCTCTACCATTTCCCTGAGCAAGCCCTCCCTTGTATATGCTCCTGAAGGATTGTTGGGATTGGTTAATGATATTATCTTGGTGTTTTTATCAACCAACTTTCTTAGCTCTTCAATATTTGGAAGGAATCCATTATCTGGCTTAAGCCTATGTTCCCTTACTTCAATTCCAAGATTCTTGGGTATTGAGTAGTGCTGCTGATAGTTTGGAGTTATTGCAACAACATTATCTCCAGCCTCAGTTAGTTCAGTTATTACCATATTATTGGCACCTGATCCTCCGTGAACCGTCAATACCTTATCTGGAGTTGCCTTTTCATAAATACCAGCAATCGCTTTCCTGACTCTGTCAGAACCATCGAATTCACCATAGTGCAGGCTCATCTCACCAATATCCTTTAATATTTCTTCAGGATTTTCTCCTACGAATTCTAGCATTTCATTAAATGTAAATGCCTTTACACAGCTAGCTCCAAGATTATAGTCGCAGCTTGCATCTCTAGGATTTAACCACTGCTCAAGTTTAAAATCTTCTATCCTCATATCACATCTCCTAATTTTTCGCCTTTGTACAAAGCTTTTGTTCAATTTCATTATATTCCTCATATTTTTCATCTACAAGTGTATCTATTTGTTAAATCTAACAATAAAGCTTGATATTATTTGTTGATTATTATAATATTGATTCAGGGTGATTATATGAACAATTCGATACAAAATCTAATAAAACAAAAATACACAGGAAAACTTAAACTGATAGCAGGAAAGGGCGGTCTTTCAAACAGGATCACAGACTGCGGAATACTGGATTATGAGCTAGACAAGAGCCTCAAGGACAAGTACACATACAGCAATTTCCACGAGGACCAGTTCATACTGTCTTCATTTCTGTATGCAAAGAACAATCCCTTTCTTATAGGAGATGCCGTGAAATATCTTGTAAGCAAAGGGGCTGCCGGTATTGCAATTAAGAACATCTTCAATCTTCCAATTCACGAATCCATAGTACGATATGCCGATTCAAAAGATTTTCCAATATTCATATTTGAAGATACTACTCTGTTCTTTGAAAATATTGTCATAGATGTAAAAGATTATATGAGATCAATGGAAAGGGCTAATTTTGATGAAGAAATAATTGATACCTTGCTATATCAGAATCTAAGTCAGGCAGAAGTCAAAGAGAATTCATTGAAGCTTAATCCTTCAATTTGCAACCAGTTCGTGTCTGTCAATGTAAGTACTATGGATAGCTCCAATTTGCCGGAATTTTCAATCTTCATGAAGAGATACAATGAAAGCAGCTTTATGAAACCTGCCCATAGTATTCACCAATATCGAAATGGATTGATTTTCCTATATTCTTCGGACATGCTAGATGAAAAACAACTTAATGAAGAATATGATGATTTGTTCAATGAAATACTAGAAAAGGACAATTATTCAATAGGCATCAGCAATCCTCATTACTATCTGTCTGAACTTCATATAGCTATAAGGGAAAGTATGGCTGCTTCCAGATATCATAAGTTTGAGAATCTGTTATGGAAAGGATTCGATTCCTTCTATTACAAACTTAAGAGTCATAAATATGTAGAATATTCAACCCTTGGACTGTACAAGCTTGTACTCCCTTTAGTCGAAAATTCCTATTATCAAACATTCAGCAACGAAATCCTGGAACCTCTTATTGAATTCGATGCCGAGAACAAGGGAAATCTTTTTGAAACACTGGTAAATCTGGTCCAATGTGAAGGAAATATCCATACACTGAAATCGGTAATGGACCAACATGAAAACACTCTGCGTTACAGGTTGCAAAAAATCACAAATATCATAGGCTTGAATTATAGAATCCCACAAGACTATGAACAACTTTCAATGGCTGTGAAGATATTTATTGCTTCTCAGGATAATTATTAGTTACATAAAATTCTAGGACTTATTATCCACAGTTTGTTGAAAATCAAAAGAGAAATGCCGACAAATTGCCGACATTTACACATAAACTTTCCTATTTAATTCTATCTAAACCTTGATATTCTAACTATTTTCAGTACCGTTTCACAGTGGCCCGTTTCGGAATTTGTAAAGCGGTTTTCCCATGGTGTTGTTTATTATTACGTAGCCTTACTTGCTGTATCAAGGTTTTAGATGATTGATTTTTTATTTTTGTTAGTTTAATAGATATGATTATTGTTTTTCCAATGAATTCACGAAATACTCAATAAATTCTTTCATCACTGGAGAAATCCACTTGTTCTTGTGATAAATGATATTGATATTCAAATTAAGTTTGTCATCATTTTCTATAACTTTTAGTACTCCTTTTTCAATCATATCTTTGACACTCATGTATGGTAGAAGACTGATTCCAAGATTGCTCGATACACTGTGCTTAATGGCATCTACACTCGAAAACTCAAGTGTATTATCTGTTGTAATTTTCTTGTTATATAGGTAGTTTTCAAAGAGTTTCCTTAATTGACAATCCCTATCCGTAAACAATATACATTCATTAATAAACCTTTCATCTTTAATCATGGTGAATTTTTCCAGTTTGGAATCATTTCCTCTAATAAATGTAAGCGGTTCTTCATTAATTTTATTCACTACAAGATCTGTAAATTCACGATATGGTTCAAGAGTTATTAGAAAATCAAACTCTCCATTATAGAGTCTTTCTTTCAATTTAGAGCAATTATCACTTGTTAATTTGATCTTAACATTTGGATATTTTCTTCTGAATTCAAGTAATGTCGGCTGCAACCTGTAGCTAATAAGCGATTCTGAAATTCCAATGCCTATTTCACCTTTAAAACTATCCGTACTATTAGAAACATTGACTATTTTATCATAAACTTCCATTAGGGCTATGACATGAGTATAAAGCTCTTTTCCAACACTGGTCAAAGCAATTTTTTTGCCCATTCGGTCAAACAGTGGCACACCAATTTCCCTTTCAATTGTCTGTACATGTTCCGTTACAGTTGATTGACCATAATTCAATTTTTTGGCAGCTTTGGAAAAGCTGTTTAACTCAGCTACATTTTTAAACGTAATCAGTTGACGAATTTCCATAAGATTTCACTCCACTTTTCATTATCGGTTTTATCGAATCAACGCTTCCCATCTTTCGATTTTACTGATTATAGTATTGATGATATCATAATATTACAAAACAAATAATTTGTAAATAGTTAATTGAAAGTGAGGAAAATTAATGAAAAAAGTATGTTTACTGTTGGCAGATGGATTTGAAGCTGTTGAAGCAAGTGTTTTTACAGATGTAATCGGCTGGAACCAAGTTGAAGGTGATGGAAGTACTGAACTAGTAACTGTAGGTACTAAAGGAAATCTCAAATGTACGTGGAATTTCAATGTAATTCCTGAAATGCTATTAAAGGATCTCAATGTAGATGACTTTGATGCACTCGCAATTCCAGGTGGTTTTGAAGAAGCCGGATTTTTCGAAGACAGCTTCAAAGAAGAATTCCTGGAGGTAATTAGGGAATTTGACAGAAAAGGAAAAATAATCGCTTCAATCTGTGTTGCTGCACTTCCATTAGCAAAAAGTGGAGTACTAAAAGGAAGAAATGGCACAATATACAATCTTTCAGAGGGCAAAAGACAGGACGAACTGGCAACTTACGGTGTTAATGTCATTAGAGATGAACCAATTGTAATCGACAGAAACATTATTACTTCATATAATCCTTCGACAGCATTTGATGTAGCTTTCACACTTCTTGAAAAACTTACATCAGTAGAGCAGAAAGATGAAATTAAAAGGCTAATGGGATTTAATAAGTCTTAGCAAACTATTAAGCTTTTCTATGATAATAAGGAAGGCTTATATGGAACACGAAAACGTTTGTCAATAATTTATGAATTAAATTAAAAAGGGAGTTAAAATGAAAATTAAGAAAGAATATAAACCAACCTTTAGTACAGCAATGCTGATAATAAGTTTTTTACTTGTTACAATGACCATGAGCATAATTTGGCTTGATATTCCAATTCATATTACATTAATAACATCAGTACTATTTACTATAATAGTGTTAACCATTAAAGGCTTACCCTGGTCAGTAATAAATGAAAGTATTGAATATGGCGGTAAAATGGCTATGGGATCAGTCATGATATTGATGATAATCGGTATGATCACCGGTTCATGGATAGCATCCGGCACTGTTCCCATGATGATTTACTGGGGTCTTAAACTTATTTCTCCAAACATATTTCTTGTTTCAGCTTGCATAATATGCGGTATAATTTCTATTGTAACAGGCAGTTCATGGTCTTCAGCAGCTACAATTGGTGTTGCGCTTATGGGAGTAGGCGCTGCCCTTGAAATAAATCCAGCCATGACTGCTGGAGCTGATTTATTCGACCATATAAAATCCATGGTTTATACCACGGTTCCAGGTTTGATTATTGTACTTATTGTATACTTAGTTCTAGGAACGAAATCAGCGTCGACAGCTGTAAACAATGATACTATTGATGCTATAACAGTCGCTGTTAGTTCAACTTTCAAACTAAACCCTATTCTCTTATTACCTCCAGCATTCATCATTGTATGCGCCATAAAAAAACTGCCTGCACTACCTACACTGATATTATCAGCATTTATCGCATCAATCATCGCAGTATTGGTACAAGGAGAATCTATTTCAGCAATCGCTAATATCATGAACAGCGGCTATTCTTCTAAAACCGGTGTGGAATCCATTGACATACTCCTAAGTAGAGGTGGTCTTCAAAATATGATGTGGACAGTAGGATTGATTATGATAGTAATGGTTTATGGTGCAATTCTAGAGAAAAGTAATCTTATGGATACTTTCCTCAACAAGATCCATCGCTTTACTAAAACTACAGGTTCACTTATTGCTACTACTGTTGTTTCTTCAATATTCATTAACTTTGCTACAGCAAGCCAATACCTTGCAATTGTAATAGGTGGGCGAATGTACAGCTCTGCCTTTAAGGAAAAACGCTTGATGCCAAAGGTTCTTTCAAGAACCCTTGAAGATGCTGGAACAGTTGTTTCACCGCTTGTTCCCTGGGGTCTTTGCGGAGTGTTCATGGCAAACACTTTAGGTGTTTCGACATTGGATTATGCACCCTATGCTGTTCTATGCTGGGTCGTTCCAATTATAGCAGTTATTTATGGCTATACCGGTTTATTTGTATGGAAAATTGAAGATATCGAAAGTTCAAACAAATCTATTCTATAGTTATAATCATGAAATACTTATGGCTGTCAAATCAATAAATTTGGCAGCCATTTAATCCTTTTACTTCTGAAAAAATTATAACCATACTTTGTTAAACTAAAATAGTACCGTCGACAAAATTGCCGACATTTCCACATAAACTTATCACTACTATTCTCTCTAACCCTTGATATCCCTCACTATTTTAAGCACCGTTTCACAGTGGCCCGTTTGTGGAAACATATCAACCGGTACAGCTTTCTCCACCTTGTATCCGGCTTCAATAAATTCCGGTATATCAGTGAGCAGCGCCTTGGGGTTGCATGACACATATATGAAGGTATCAGGGTTGAAGGCAATTATCTTCTTGATAGCCTTTGGATGGATTCCGCTTCTTGGCGGATCCAACACTATGATGTCCGGCTTGTCTTCAAGCTCATCAACTTTTTTCAGGACATCCCCAGCTATGAATTCACAATTTGAAAGGTTGTTGAACTCTGCATTTTCCTTTGCCTTTTCAACAGCCTCTTCTATTATTTCTATTCCTATGACCTTCTTTGCAACTGGAGCCACGATCTGGGCTATTGTACCGGTACCGCTGTAAAGGTCGAAGATGGTCTTGTCCTTGGTTTCTCCAATATAGTCCCTGACAACCGAGTAGAGCTTTTCTGCTCCAAGTGAGTTTGTCTGGAAGAATGAGAAGGGGGATATGTCGAATTTCAGGTCCAGAAGTTCTTCAGTTATATGGGTGTCGCCGTATAGAACTCTCATCTCATCGCACTGTACAACATCTGCAAGGGAGTCGTTTATAGTGTTAACTATTCCCTTTATGATTCCTTTGATGTCAAGGTCCAGAATAATGCTCTTGAACTCGTCATGGTTAAGTTCTCCCTGTGACGAAGTTACAAGGTTTACTAGTATTTCCCCTGACTTCTCAGCCTTTCTTATTACAAGGTGTCTCAAGTACCCCTCATGCCTACCCCTGTGGTGGAAGGTAGCATTATTTCCCCGGAAATATTCAAGAACAGCTATCAGTATTTGAGTGAAGTCACTGTCTACAATCTTGCAGGTATCCACTGTCACTATTTCATAGAACTTGCCTCTCATGTGCATCCCAAGGGAAAGGGGACCATCCTTGTATTCGTCTCCGAATGAGAATTCCATCTTGTTCCTGTACTCCAGAGGCTTGGGGCTTGGGATTATCTTCTGGAATTCAAAGTCTTCCTCTATGACCTGGTCGAGTAGTCCCTTTACATAATTTTTCTTGTACTCAAGCTGCATGTCGTAGGGCATGGTCTGGATCAGACATCCTCCGCATATGCCGAAATGGTCGCAAACAGGCTCTGTCTCATAAGGAGCTCTTTCCACTATTTCCTGGATTTTCGTATCTATCTTGTTTCTTCTTTTCTTGGCAATCTTTACTGATACAGTCTGCTCGGGCATGACATTCTTTATAATTACTTTCTTGTCTTCATATATTCCTATTCCCTTGTTTGGAAATTCATATCCTGTTATTTTAACATTGATTATATCGCCTTTTTTCATCTTCACACATCACTTTCTATTTATATTTGGACTGCTTAATTATATAAAAAAGAACCGTCCATTTCAACAGTTCTTTTCTATAACTTATGCATTATATCAATCTTTTATATATTGTTCTTTCAATCTACAATGGATTACATTGTCTATGAAAGATTTTTATTTATTCCTAGCTTATTTTTCTGAATGTACTGATATTCCCCTTGTTGGCAACACTTCTTCTGTTTCCGTATTTCTTGTTTGCTGTCGCAATCAATGCCAGGAAGACTACAAGACAGAATCCACCAGCGGCAAATCCGTATCCATTGACAATAAATGTTGGCAGAAGCGCTATGAGTCCAATTTCAATGAACGATATCAGTACATATGCCATTCCAAATTCCTCAAGAGTCTTGCTTTTGAATTCAGGGTCTACGATTCTAAGCAGTGTAACCCCTATTGCAATAACTCCTGTAGACCAACCAAAGATGAATATTCCTCTTTCGAACCAGTATTGTCTGAACATGTTCCTGCTCACAAGGTATAGATATCCTGTTACAAATATTATTCCGATTGCAAGGAAGATCAATATTGGAACCATGTATTTTACTACAACCGACATTTTGATTGATGCTATACCAAAGGCAACCAGATAGTCCGTAGCGGAGCTTCCTATTCTTGTCACTACTTCCTTGTCGATGTATGACGAAATGCCTGTAAGCTTCAATACTCCCTGAAGGACAACTCCGCAGATCATTGCCACGGAAAACATCGGCACGCTCAATGTAGGCATAAGTCCCTGGAGATAGTTTGTAAGGTAGTATCCCATGCCTGTTGCAATGAGCACTATGGCAAGATGCCAGGTCAATGGATCTATAGCCATGGAATTTACTGTTGCATTACCAAGTGATTTTTGTTCTTTTTCCGGAACCATGCCTGTTCTCATGCTTTCAGGCAAGTCACCAATATTTTTTATGAAGCTTGTAGAGCCTCTTCTTGTTGCTATATTTATGTTTATTATTCCACCTATTATTCCTATGAGAAGTCCCATGGTTGCAAATGTTTGAGCAATTGGCAGCGCCTCGTTCCAGTTTATAAGCTCCTTGAATGAACCTCCGAATGCGGCAGCCGCTCCGTGTCCGCCTATGAAACCGCCTGGCAGCAATACTGCAAATGCTTCAGGCACTTTCGGGAAAAACGTCGCAAGTATGAATCCTCCCACAAGTAAAGCTATGGCATACTGTCCAAAATATACAGCTGAATTCAACAGGAATGTGTCTCCAACCTCATCTGCGATTTTCTTTACAGAAAACTTCTGGTTGTTTCCAATGAACAGTGATGCAAACAGGAATACAACCAGCATGTATGGATAAGAGCTCATATTGCTTGTAAAGGGCAATATGTCAAGATACTGGGATCCAAGTGCCAGTCCCATAAATCCAGCCATAAGTGACGCAGGTAGAAACAGCTTTTGAATAATAGTAATTTTTGCGCGCATTATTTGTGCAACAAATAACAGCATTGACATAAGTGCGAAATCCATCAGGATATCATAGGGGTTGAGTGTCATAATAATTCCTCCAAATAAATTTTATGCAAATCAGTTCTTTAATCATCATATTCGTTTTCAGAAAAACGATTTCACAAGGTTGTTATTGATCTGCTTGTACACATGGTAAACCACACCTTACAAAAACCTACAACTTCTACACAAAAAATCGCAAAAAAAAGATTGAAACCGCCATTTTACAGTTTCAATCATCTGTTTATTTCAATTATTATGCCTTCGATGAATTTCTTTATATTGACCTTTCCATTGTATTTGGTTCTTTTCTGCAAATAGTTCATTTCATTCCTTACCTCTTCAAAATCAAAGAGCGTATTTGAATACCTGTTGAAAATTTCGCTTTCATAATCTTCAATCCCAAGGTTTGCAATGTTTTTCAGTGCCTTGCCTATGGTCCTCCTGACTCTCTGCTCAATGGATCTTGCGCTCAGGTCAGCAATTCCCCTTTTGCTGTACTTCTGGGATACCCCTTCATAAAGCTCGTACATCTTGTATTTCTTTAATCTGTCCAGTTCTCTACTTTCCCGAATCATAAGTATGATTTCTACAATATCGCTTCCCCCGGTGTCACCTGCTATTCCCAGCTGGTAAAATATATTCCTTATCTTGTCCCTGTCTGAAGCCTTGTCCTTTTCAGCACCGCCAAGATATTCCTTCAATGCTCCAACTCCGGATACTGCCCTGTCAATATCCTCAATGATTTTTTTCATCTTTCTTTTTTCCTTCACATTGTTCACTACAGAATACACTTCCCTGGCATTGATTGGCTTTTTTATATAAAACTCCACCCTGCTGTCATATGCCTGGGCTATCATCTCCGAGGTATCCACCTGTGAAATCATAATGAAGGATGTACCTAGGCCTGCTTCATTAATGGTGGAAACTATGGAAATCCCATCAATATCGGGAAGAAGCAGATCCACAAGGACAATATCCGGTCTTGCCATCTTTATGTCTCTGACGGCATCCTTGCCATTGTCTGCTTCTCCAATTATTTCACCCAAGTTGAATTCATTTATGATATTTTTAAGCAGTTTTCTTATTACTGCATCATCGTCTACTATATAAATTCTAGTATCCATTGTCATCACCTTCCGGATTGAAAATTATTTTGTCCCTTCCCATAACCAGCTTAAAAACAGTACCGGAACCCTTTTGGGATTCAACTGTCATTTCACCTTCAAAATATTTTTCTACTATCTGCTTTACATGGGTAAGTCCTATTCCACTGGAGAACTCACCGGTTTCCATGTCAAGTTTTGTTGAGTACCCCGGTTCAAAAATCAGCTTCATGTCCTCTTCTTCAATGCCTCCGCCCGTATCCTCGATTGTAAAGCACAGATTGTCATCTTCACTGTATTGGAGGACCCTTATGTCCCCTTCATTGTCAATTGCATCAATTGCATTGATAATAAGGTTATTCAGTATGGAAATCAGGGAATAGTGCTCCAAAGTCCTGAAATTTTCCTCATACTTAAAGAACATGTTGATTTTTTTCCCTTTTGATGAAATCACCTTTCGGGTGTTGTCTTCAATTATCCTGAAAAGATGGTCAATAGTCATATAGTCGAATACGCTTTTTTCCTCAAGGGTTCTTTCAATTCCCGTCATGACCCTCATATAGTCCTTCTTTATCTCGTGTATGTCCTTTGAAACCGAAAGGGCATCCTCTTTTAATGACGGTTCTTTCGCATTCTGATATATCCTGAATGACTTGTTCATTGCCTCTTCGATATCCTTGGTGGATTTCTTCAAGAAAAACAGCTCCGTCTTCAGGCTGGAAACGAGAAATACCATTTCCCTGAATTTGTTCTCCCTCTGTTCCTTCTCATATCTCAGAAAATAATAGTTGATGAAATAATAGAGTCCCACTGCAAATGTGGTCCTTATGCGACCAGCAATTATTATGACCTTCAGATTATCCTCAAAGGTTGATTCGATCCTCCAGGATGTTGCAGTCAGTTCGATAATATTTGCCGTAACCTCAGCAAAAAACAGATAAACAAAATTCTTGAATGGAATTTTGATTCTTTCCCTGATATCGAGAACCTTGAACATTGCTCCATATACAAGATAAAAGACTACTGCGCCATAGTAAGTTACCATTATACGAACAAGACTGACATCAGGGCTGTTTATTTTCCCTACAAAACACCTGAAGACAAATATTGTACAAGCGACCGCTACTGCAGAAAGCATCACAGGCACATTCCTCAGGAAAACCAGCATCAGCGACAATGCCACCACGCTGAAAGAAAACCTGATAGCTGAGTTGAGGGGACTTATATATATCTGTCCGAGAAATATTGAAACAACGCAAATAGCCAGTATGTTTTCAATTTTCTTCTTATCGCATCTCATATAGATCACTTCCCTACCTATAACCTTCAAACCCAAATAATCAGGCTTTCAAATTTTCAATCATCTCTACAACTTAAGCAATACAAAAGCAAGTATGAATCCATGTATTGCAAAAGCCAGTGCCGTCATAACAGTAAAAAACCTTCTGTTTATCTTGTGCCTGAAGAGGACCATGGCGACAAACATGCCGAATGCTCCTCCCAGAAATGAAAACAAATGGAGGAAGTTCTCCTTGAATCTCCATTTGCGCTTTTTCGCCTTTACCTTGTCCATACCGGACAGTATGAATGCTGCTGCATTTATGATCCAGTAGTAGTTTATTATTATGTCTTTTATTACTAAGTCCTTCATTGCTTCTCCTGTCTCTCCACTCTGTTTCTTCCATTTCCTTTTGCTTTATACAGAAGCTCGTCAACCCTGTTTACAGCATTTTGCATCGTTTCACCTTCCACGATTTCCACTACACCGAATGAACAGGTAACCCTGTCTCCCGTATGAAACTCATATTCCTCCAGTGCTTTTCTGATTCTTTCGGCAAGAGCCACGGCTTTGTCGCAGCTTGTTTCAGGAAGGAGCAGTATGAATTCCTCCCCTCCCCACCTGGCGAAAACATCAGTATTTCTCACTATCTTCTTTATTACATCCACACCATCCTTGAGAACCCTGTCTCCGGCAAGGTGTCCGTACCTGTCGTTGATCAGCTTGAATTCGTCGAAGTCCATCATTATTAGAGACAAGGATCCCTTGTATCTGGCCTTGTGGCGAATCCATCTGTCAAGCTCGTCGTCGAATTTTATCCTGTTGTAGATACCGGTCAGATGGTCTGTTTCACTTAGAATCTTAAGCTCCAGTTCATGGGTGTAGTTGACGCGGTTGTAATAATTCACCTTGTAATATGTTATGGTTATTATGAATATCATCAGAAATGAATATACCATGCCTGCTGCGAAATGCTGGTTTTCAACATACTGGAACCTCTCCCACGCCATAAAGAAGAACCCTGCATACAGAATCAAAGAAACAACAACCTTGTTGTTGAACTTGTTTGGCAACATGAACACTACGGTAATAAGGATGATCATGTCCATGACCTTCAGGAAAAACTCCACAGTGTCATACTGGCTTACCAGAACGAAATAGGACCCTACAAGGATAATTTCTATTATTGAAACCAGCATGCTGATTGTATTGCTGTCCTTGCTCCTTTTCACCATATGATAAAGACACAGTATAATCACCAGAGTCAAAGTCCTTATTGCTATAAGGTTCAGATAGTTTGATTCATTGCTCAAAAATAAGTACTCCGGGATCATGAAGAGTATATAGACGATAGCCACCAGTAGAATAAGGGGCTTGAAATATCTTGTATCCTTCTTCATCATACTGTCGAAATACTCATTTTCTATCTTCTTGTCCTTGAAATTACATGTCAGCTTGTTTATTGCATATTTTTCAGTCTTGTTCATTGAATGTCTCCATATCCAGCCTGGAAATTTAATTTCCACAAACTTCCGTTTATTTTCCTTAACCAATATACCCTATATACTCTAGTCTGTCAAAACCTCTTCGCCTTCAGACAAGCCGGATATTATTTCAAAATAGTCGTCGGTTTCAAGTCCTTTTAAAACCTCTTTTTCCACTTCAACTCCGCCTTCTATGACAGTGACATAATCCTTGCCTTCCTTTTCATAGACTGCATCCTTGTTTACATATACAACTCCTTTTCTGTTCTCAGTGTTGACTATTACGTCCACATTGCTTCCAAGAGTCAGGCTGCCTATTTCCTCGTCAAGATCTATCTTTATCTTAACCCTCTTCTGCTCTATTCCAAGCTCAGACACCTTTGAAACAGCCTTGGGATATATTTTTGAAATCTTCAGGTCCTTAATTACCAGATTCAGATCCTCGTTTTCAATGTCGACTCCCATGCCTTCCTTTAGCTGGGCGGCTTCGTCCACAAGAAAGTCCGCATACACTGCAAGACTGCTCTCGTCCTGCACCTCGAGAATAAGGCTTCCCATTACAGGTATGGATCCTTCAAATCCTTCCAGTTCAGTTACCGTTCCGTCAAAATTGGATTTAAGCTGGTATGAGTCCCGGGTCCTTTCAAGTATATCAAGTGATATTGCAAGGCTCTCAATCTGTGCCTCGTACTGGTCTTTGATGTTTCCGGAAACACCTTTGGCTGCCTGGTTATACTGGTTGTTGAGGACGTCTATCTGGTTCTGAAGCTGAAGCACGGTATTTTCAGCAAGGTTTACATCCGACTTGGTCATTACGTTTTCAGCATACAGCCTCTGCGCCTTTTCATATTCCTCTTTTGCAATTGCAAGGGAATTTCTCAGTCCCTGTATCTGGAGCCTGATTCCATTCAGAGTCTCAAAATCAACTCCCTTTACAGCTTCAGAGTAGCTTGCTTCAAGAGCCTTTATCTCCTTGTTTATCCTCTCCTCCTCAAGTTCAAGAGTGGAGTCGAATTCTATCAGCACATCTCCCTTCTTCACCATGTCCCCTACTTCAACGTTGATTGTCTTTATTTTCTTCATTCCATCACTATAGAAGGTATTGATGTTTGTAGAAAGTATTTCTCCATTTTCCTCAAGGTACTTGCTCAAGTCACCAACCTGAACCGGTTCAGTGACGAAGTCTTCACCTCCTGTGGAAGACATGACTGATGCATAATATACGCCGCCTGCTGCTACTGCAACCACCACCGCTGCAATTATTATCTTCTTCTTGCCGATTTTCATAATCAATTACCTCCTATTTATGTTGTTCTGCTCTTGAGCGCTTCTATAAAATCAAGATTTGTAATCTTTCTGTATGTTATCAACTGTGCAAAGGTCAAACATGTTATTGTAAATACTATGGCATATACGA
This sequence comes from Dethiosulfatibacter aminovorans DSM 17477, assembly GCF_900142005.1. Classification (GTDB taxonomy): domain Bacteria; phylum Bacillota; class Clostridia; order Tissierellales; family Dethiosulfatibacteraceae; genus Dethiosulfatibacter; species Dethiosulfatibacter aminovorans. The sequence continues at coordinate 72,406 of NZ_FQZL01000014.1, read as the reverse complement.
TGTTTCTGATGGTAATGGGTGCATCGAATACATAAAGGTCCGTAACATATATGGTCCTCATGGCATCTATGAGCACCTTTCCCAGCGGAATGCCGTAAATAATACCAACAGCCGACATGACGGTGTTTTCCTTCAGGATTATGCCGAATATCTCCCTCTTTGAAAAACCAAGAACCCTGAGGGAAGAAAATTCAAGCTTCCTCTCATTGATGCTGAGAACGGTCATACTGTAAATTATTACAAATCCAAGTATGCCCGAAAATACAACCATGACGTATATACTGGCGGCAGCCAGGTCTATGTATTCGTAAAAGAGATCCCTCATGTCCTGAAGGGACTGGGTTCCCCCAATGTTTTTCAAGTCGCTGAGTTCTTCATTTATCCTTTTGTCAGTCTGGACATAGGCACCGTTTATTAAACTCTTCCCCGCCAGCTTTTCATCCATATATTCTATGTTCATGTATCCGTTGATTCCAAGGGCCTGGTCTATGATGTCAACTATTTCGATATATACATCATCCATGCCCGGGATGAAATTCTTCACCAGCACCCTGTCTCCAGGCTCTACGTCAAGGACTCCTGCAAGATTTGATGATATCAACATTCCCTCGTCAGGAAGCTCGATGCGATTTCCGTAGAAGTCCTCGAAATTGTAAACCTTGGTATCGCCTTGGAGGCCTATAATACTGACGAATTTCTCATTCCTTCCATATTTCAGCTCAAAAGGCATTTCCAGCTTGCCTTCAACAGCCTCAACTCCTATGATTTTCTTCAGATCCTTAAGGGAGCTTTCATGGACAGTCGTCTTGAAGTCTATATTGTAGTCCATTGAAAGGAATACTCCGTAATGGTTTTCGAATACGTTGGTCATCATGCTGGATATCCAGAATGTCATGAGGCTCATCGCTATTGTAAAGGCAGCTCCCAGACTTATGAATATTGCTTTCTTCTTCTCCCTGAATATGTTCCTGAAGACTATCTTCCATGTGAAGGATACCCTGTTCCAGATGAACTTCACCCTGTCAAGGAGTATCCTGTGGCCTGTCTGTGATCTTTCGTTCCTAATGGCTTCAGCCGGTGTGACCAGTATTGCGTCCCTGGCGCCCACCAGACCTGCAACAGTACAGAACAAGGCAGAAAGCACGACTGCGGCAGCTATGTTTTCAGGGTAGAAGGTCACCTTCAGAAGAGGTATGTAGAAAAACTGGAGATACATCTGGGTCATAAATCCCGACAAAATGGTTCCCAGAACCGTTCCTATGGCACCTCCGATGATTCCTATGCTCACTGCATAGGTGGTATAGTGGGCAAGGATCCTCGACTTTGAATATCCCAGTGCCTTTAGTATCCCTATTATGACCTTGTCGTTTTTTACATACCTTGATATCATTGCAGCCAGTATGGCTGCTGCAACAAGAAGAAATACCACCGGTATGAAGCCGGAAATCTGCTTCAGCCCGTTTATCTCCTCGTGAACCAGCCTGTTGCTGAGCTGGTCCTCCTTCTTTACTATCCTTTTCAGTCCAAACCTTTCGAGCTTGTCCTCAAGTTCCTTTTCAACCTGGTCGAATTCATCATAGTCCTCCAGTGTTATGACAATGTCATTGTACCTGTCCTTCATTCCTGAAATATTTTCAAGGTACTCCTCTTCGACAAAGCCTATGCCGAAGGTTTCAGGGTCCGGATAGATGGTCTGCTCATTTTCCATTACATAAGTGTATTCGGGGTGTGATACGAATCCTTTGACTGTAAATACATACTTCCTTCCCGAAATCCTCAGTTCTATATCATCTCCAACTTCTATACCCCTCGCTTCCGCAAACTGGGTGTGTAGAAGGATTTCCTTTCCCTCTATCTCTCTTTTCCCATCTTCAAGGAAGAGTTTGCTGATGGTGTTTTCTTTTCCATCCACGGACAACAGTCTGAGACTTACCCTTTCATCCCTGTCCTCCACTATGACAGGAGCATCGAATATTATTCTCTCATCCAGGTCCTTGATGTTGTTCACGCTTCGAAGGTCTTCAGCATCCTTTTCAGAAATCTGCATGACTTCAACAAACATGTCGCCGAAATTGGATATTTCGTAGTATTCCAGCAGTGATGTTTCCAGGTTCGTCGCTGCACTCTTCAATGATGTGTACATTAAAAGCCCTGTAATTACAACAATCAGAATTGATATATACTGGCCTTTGGAATGCCATATCATTCTGATAAGTCTCAGCTTGAGTTTTTTCATTACCACTCAATCCTTTCCGGATCAACAGGTTCAGGATTCTCGTAGTAGTCTATTATCTTTCCCGATCTCATCTTCAGCACCCTGTCCGCCATGGCCGCAACCGGAGAGTTGTGGGTAATGATCACAACTGTCTTCTTGTATTCAACATTTATCTTCTTAAGTATCTTGAGTATTGATATTCCTGTTTCAAAATCCAGTGCTCCCGTAGGCTCGTCGCAAAGCAGAACCTCCGGCTTTTTGGAAACAGCCCTTGCAATGGCAACCCTTTGCTGTTCCCCGCCACTCATCTGCGCAGGAAAATGGTCCGCCCTGTCCAGAAGGTTCACTGCATCCAGCACCTCGTCTATGTCAAGGGTATCCTTGCATATCTCTACTGCAAGTTCAACATTTTCCTTTGCTGTCAGGTTTCCCATGAGATTATAGAACTGGAATATGAATCCAACCTCGTTCCTTCTGTAGCTTGTGAGCTTTCTCTCGTCAAAATTGGTTATCTCCTGGTCCTTGAAAAATATCTTTCCTTTCGTAGGAGTATCCATACCCCCTACTATGTTCAAAAGAGTACTCTTTCCCGATCCACTGGGGCCAAGGATAACAACAAATTCTCCTTCATATATTTCAAAGCTCAAGTCTCTTACCGCCTTAACGGTAACTTCTCCCATCTGGTAATATTTGCTTAAATTTTCCACTCTTATCAGAACATTTTTCATAATTACCTCGTTTCAGCCAAAACCGCTTTTGACATGGTTATTTTGATTTTTTCAGTCTTCTAATGAAATTATATGTCATCTTTGCCGTCATGCCCCAAATCTCATAATCTTCATACTGGTAAAACAGTACCGGATAGTTCATCTTTCTCCACTTGTAGTCTCTTCCATTTGGAATCCTTTCAAAGGGAAATCCGGGCTTGAAGTCAGGCCTGTAGGATATGTTGTAGGTTTCCGGTTCATTTTCGAGGAAAAAATCCAGGGGTACTGTGAAAATCTCCTCCACTTCTCCCCTGTTTATTGTCAGTGATTCAAACTCCATGTTCAAGACGCCTACAAAGGGATAAAGTATGAAGTTGCTTGTATTGGTAATATAGTCAAGCTCTCCGATTATTTCTATGCTGTCCGTATCTGCTCCGATCTCCTCATGGGTTTCCCTGATTGCAGCCTCCATGAAGTTCTCCTCAACCTCCACCATTCCTCCAGGAAATGATATCTCGCCAGGTTGTTTCACATTCATCGACCTGACCTCAAAGAGTATCTGAAGCTGTCCATCTCTCTCTATCAAGGGAAGCAATACGGAATAAAACCTGTTTATCTCAAGCGGCTTTGATTTCCTGTTTTCATATATGTCCCTGATCTTATCTATATTCACTGTCATTCCTCCCTTCCTGTTACTTTAATTATACAATATGTATTCATTATAATAAACGTTTAAATGAAAAAGACCATCATATTGACAGTCTCTTCTCGTATTAATCCCTTTTCTTTGAGTCACTGTATTCAGATATCAAATAATCATACGTAGCCTCAGGGACCAGCTTCTTCAATTCTTCAAATTTCCCTTCGCCGGCAAGCTTTCTCACATGAGACGCACTTACGGCCTTGCTTCCTATGCTAAATCTTTCAATTTCAATTACTTCAATGCCGTATTTCGGCAATATTTCCTTCATTTTCTCATTGTATCTGTTTGTTACCTTGCAGTACGGTTCATTTCCCACGTATCTTTTCGTTATATTCAGTTCTTTAGCAATATATTTCCCGAAAATCGTCAGATCCATTTCACAATAGCTGTCGAGCCAAACAGTATAATCCTTTAAAAAATATGATGGGAATGTCGATGATGATATGATATACTCCCCGCCTGTTATTATCTTCACATTTTCAAGATGCCTTGTGCTTTCCACAGCAAGTCTGTATCTTGTCTCAAATGGGACCGCCGATTTGTCTTCGGATACTATGAAAATATACACACAGTCATTTTCCTCTGAAACCTTTTCAATAAGATACAGATGACCATTTGTTATGGGATTCATATTCATCACTATGGAAGCTGTATTTATGCAATCCTCTTTAAAGCTTGAAATTTTTTTGAGATAATTTGAAAATCTGTCATTGCTGTTTTCCATGAAAACTATGTTGTCAGTCTTGCATACGGTACTAAATCCAAGACTTTCTATGATTTTTTCGTTCCTGTGACTGGTAAAGAGAGAGAGCTCTAATATCCCTTTATGATGCAGATGGTTCAACAATTCGGAAAATACGGTATTCAATAAATTTTCGGATCTGTATTCAGGCTTTACTGCCAGACATTTCACCAGATTTTTTTCAGCTGATGCTGTGGCGATGATTCCATCTTCATCCAGCATGTTGATGGTAATATCTATATGTTCATCGAAAACAATATCCAGTTCATCCAAAAAAGCTGCAACTCTTTTTCTACCTGTTTTGTCATTTTTATTCAAATATTCCATTGTATATTCGTTAAACATGCCGTCCTCCCTTTTTCCGGATATCACCAATTGAACTACCCACCTTCGCATTGCTTGGAGATGAAGTATTTTGGGATTAATTCTGATAAATATTCATATATATTAATTATACACCCAATAGGTATACATATATCAAAAAAAAATAACTTCTCTTAATTATTTCTTAATCTCTCCTTAACACTAACCAAATCTTGATGATTTATGATATAATCATTAATAGCGAAGGTGATTTTATGAAAAAAATTAATATACTAATATTGACTGCACCATTTGGAAACGGACATAAAATGGCAGCACAATCCCTCAAGGAAACATTCAGCCAACAGGGATGCAATGTTCTGCTCTACGATATTTTCACAGAGTCCCATCCCATTATCACAAACAACATATCCAGGACCTATGAAAGGATCTTCAATCTTGGAAACACATACTCCCGTTTTTACTATGGAATAGACAGGATATCCAGGACAAAGCTCATACACTTATATGGAAGGTTCGGCTACAGCACCCTTAAAGTCGTCACCGGAAAATTCAAGCCGGACATTATAGTCAATACATTTCCTGTAATGTCTGCAGCGGAATACTCCAGAAAGATTGGCTATCAGATACCCGTCGTCAATGTTGTTACGGACTACTGCTGCCACAGGCTTTGGATCAATGACAATCTTGACAGGATATATCTGGCTACGGACGACCTCAAGAAAAAGCTTCAGGAGATGAACATTCCGACCAGCAAGCTTGAAGTTACGGGGATACCTATTAGAACAGAGTTTGAGAAGAATCTGGATATGGATGAAGTCTATACCAAATACGGCATCAAGGCAGACAAAAAAACGGTTCTCATATCTGCAGGAGCAAACGGCCTATTGAAGGATCCGGGCAAACTGTGCCGGGAACTGAACAGACACGAGGAACTGCAGACAATAATCGTATGCGGCAACAACGGCAAGCTCAAAAGAAAGATTGATTCAATGAATCTTAAAAACATACATTCCTTTGGCTATATAGATGAAATACACGAACTCTACAAGATAGCCGATCTTATGGTTACAAAGCCCGGAGGAATAACACTCAGTGAAGCTGCAGCAGCAAACCTGCCGCTGATACTTTACAAGCCCGTACCTGGGCAGGAAAAGGAAAATGCAGAATACTTCAAAAGCAAGGGAGCTGCTCTTATTGCAAAGAATACAAGCGATGTTGCATCTCTTGTGTTGAAACTAGTGAATAGTCCAAAGGTATTAAAAAAGATGAAAAGAAACCTTAGACGATTCTACAATCCCGAATCGTCAAAAAGGATAGTGGACGACCTTCTTAGCAGACACATAATGTAGAACACAGTAACTATTGAAAAGCCGGCAGACGCCGGCTTTTTTGTAGCTTGGGAAAGTTTCCTTCGCGACTTAACAACCGCTTTGGTCACATGAAGAGAAGAAAAGCATTTGATGAAATTGTAAAAATATTATGACATTATGTTGCATAGCCAAGTTTTATACAAAATTTGTTATATTTCTGTATAAATATGTTATAATACGCAACTATTCTTAGTAGTATCATATAGATATCAATAAACGAACGGAAAGTGAATCATGGCTTATATACTTGGAATAGATACGGGCGGCACCTATACGGACTCCGTACTCTATGATAAAGAAAAAAACAAAATAATTGCCAAAGCAAAATCTCTTACAACATATGAAAACCTGGTACACGGAATCAAGGACAGCATAGACAGCCTGGAAATACCGGAACACTTAAGGGTCTCAGGAGTATCCTTGTCAACTACCCTGGCAACTAATGCCATAGTTGAAGGCAGGGGCTGCGAAGCCGGAACCATACTCATAGGACATGAGATGATAGACACGCTGCCAAACAAGAATTGCCGTGTCATCGGAGGCGGTCACGACATTTACGGAAACGAAAAGGAACCTCTTGACACGGACATGCTTATGAAGGCTGTAGACGAGCTTGACAGGAAAGTTGAAACATTTTCCGTCTCCAGCTACTTCAGCGTAAGAAATCCAGAACACGAACTGCTTGCAAGGGAGTTCATATACAAAAGAACCGGTAAGCCCGTCGTCTGCGGGCACGAGCTTACATCAAAGCTGGGCTTTCATGAACGGGCCGTGACGGCATCACTTAATGCAAAGATACTGCCCACCATAGAATCGCTTATCAAAAGCGTAAGAAAGGTACTCCTCGAAAAAAACATCAAGGCTCCACTCATGGTTGTAAAGGGGGACGGTTCGCTGATGGACGAGGAAACCGCCATGCTTAAGCCCATTGAAACAATACTTTCAGGCCCTGCCTCAAGCATCATAGGTGCAAAAAAGCTCATGGACCTGAAGGACGCCCTGATCGTGGACATAGGCGGAACTACAACGGACATAGCCCTAATCAGAAACAACATACCAAAGATTGACATGGAAGGTGCAAAGGTAGGCGGATGGCATACCCGGGTCAAGTCCGCAAAAATAAACACCTACGGAGTTGGAGGAGACAGCATCGTCCGGATAAACAGTCTTGAAGACATAAAAATCGGACCGGAAAAATCAATCCCCTTCTCTGAAGCAGGCATCAATTGCTCCTATCTTGCCGATGAAATAAGGGACTACTACTCAGGCGCCAATGTATACCGCTTCAATTCCATTGAAGGGTACAAGCTTGTCGGAAAGGCAAAGCAACTGACAGACCGGGAAAAAATCATAGCTTCCGCCCTGGAAAAGGGTCCTCATACGTACAACTATCTTGTAAGCAATCTGGGAAATGACTTCAGTCGCATATATCTGAATACTCTTCAAAAAAAAGGTGTCATCAAATTGATTTCCCTGACTCCAACGGACATCCTCCATGCAACGGAAATCTATGAACAGCATGACGCCAGGACAGCTTCTGCTGCAGTGGAGATAATGGCAAAAGAGCTCGGAACCACCAAAAGCGCGCTAGCTTCAAGAATTTTGCACGAAACTGTAAAAAAGATTTCAAAATCAATAATCGAAAGCGCCATGGACTATGACGGTGAAACATTTGACAAGAACGAGAAAAATGCGAAGCTGTTCATAGAAAAGATGCTCAAAGGAAACAGCGAATCCTCATCCTTCGATGTATCCTGCAGCTTCAAGACTCCAATAGTCGCCATAGGCGCTCCCGTTAAAGCCTATATGCCCCAGGTATCAGATCTTCTGAACGGGCAGCTTTACATACCCGAAAATGCGGATGTAGCAAACGCCATAGGTGCCGCTTCCGGCAACGTATATGAGAAGATAAGCATTGTAATAAACTCCGATGGAAATGGAGGTGCAATAATGCACTCGCCCTGGGGAAGGGAGATTTTTGAAGATGTGGAATCGGCAAAAAATGCAGCAGTGGAGAAAGGAACGAATCACCTGATGAATACTTCCCTGTCCACCGACATAACAGACGTAAAGATTGACAAGGATATACACGACATATATGCAGGACAGAGCCCTAACGACGAGGACAATATATTCATCGAATCAAACATAGAGCTGAGCCTTACCGGTAAGCCTGCATGGAATTAAAAGAATACCGTATATCGGAAATAATTGCCGTTGACGAAAAATGTCATCGGCAATTTTCACTTGATTAAGAACAAATATTTGTATATACTGCAGATAAGACAAAGTCGCTGTACTGAGTCAGACACGCGAGCTATATATTAGTCGAGGAGAATAAAAGATGAATTACGAAGAAGCACTGCAATATATACATTCAACATACAGATTCGGGTCAAAGCTTGGGCTGGAGAACATCACATACCTTCTCAACCTCATGGGCAACCCGCATAAAAAACTTAAATACATTCATGCGGCGGGAACAAACGGAAAGGGATCGACGTGCACCATGCTTTCCTACATACTTAAGGATGCAGGTTACAAGACGGGTTTGTTCACCTCCCCATACCTTGAAGACTTCAGGGAAAGGATCCAGATAGACAATGAACTTATGGACAAGGACGACCTTATCAACTGTGTTTCCGTTGTAAAGGGAGCCGTTGACAGAATGGTCAGGGAAGGAAAAAACCATCCTACGGAATTTGAGATAGTAACCGCCGTAGCATTCTATTACTTCCACATAATGCAGGTTGATATAGTGGTGCTGGAGGTGGGCATGGGAGGAAGACTTGACGCCACCAACGTAATCGAAAAACCTGAAGTTGTCATAATAACAAGCATAAGCAAGGACCACAGCGAATACCTTGGGGATACCGTTGAAAAAATAGCCTATGAAAAGGCATCAATAATAAAAAAAGGAAGCCAGGTTGTGGTATACCCGCAAAAGAAATCGGTTTTCAATGTTATAAGGGAAATGGCCTTCAACAAGATTTCAAGAGTCCACCTTGTGGACAAGGATGATATTGAAATCCTTGATTTCAGCCCCGAAGGGCAGAAGCTGAGATACCTGAACCTAGAAAACAAAACAGGCATATACGAATTCGATCTGAGTCTAATTGGGGCTCATCAGTCTATCAATTCACTGGTTGTGCTTAAAACCGTGGATATACTCATAAGCAAAGGATACAACATATCCAAGGGCAACATCCTCAATGGAATGAAAAACGTGAAATTCAAGGGAAGGATGGAAATCCTGTCAAAGGACCCCATGATAATCATAGACGGAGCTCACAACCCCGACGGAATAGCAACTCTCAGCTCAAATATAAGGGATTATTTCAAGGGTTATGACATCAATCTGTTCTTCGGCATGCTGGGAGACAAGGATGTGACCACATCCATAAAGATGCTGCTTCCCTATGTCAAAAGCGCAGTGACTCTCACACCAAACAACCCAAGGGCTCAAGAAGCCGAGGTGACCGCTGAAATGTTCAGAGTCCACTCCGATATTGAAGTCACAGCCTGCAACGACATACAGGCATCAACCAGATATATCAAGACCGGCGAAAAGGATATAAACATCTACTGCGGGTCACTGTACATGATAGGAGATGCGAGGAAAGCAATACTCAAGTATATAGAGGAAAGATAAGGATAAAGGTCAGCAGGGCTCTTCAGAGTCAAGCTGACCTTTTTTATTGCATGAATATTCAAACGAAGAGCAGTTCCTGCATTAAGCCATATTCTTTATTGCAATCTTGTATTATAATATATGTATGCAGTTTTACACTCACGAGGAGGTTCACATGCACAATAAAAGTATCGAAGAATTGACTTCCGAACTCAAATCGGACATGGATTCCGGTCTTTCTGCATCGGAAGCCGAAAAACGTCTCAAGGAATATGGAGAAAACAGGCTCAAGGAGGGTAGAAGCGAAACATTTCTGCAGCTCTTCTTCAATCAGTTCAAGAGCATCCTTATAATCATACTTCTACTGGCAGCCCTTGTATCGGCAATAATAGGAGAGTTCACAGAAGGTATGGTGATCATGATAATAGTTGTACTGAACTCGCTAGTAGGTGCACGACAGGAAAAAAGCGCGGGAGATGCCGTAAAGGCCTTAAAGGACATGACATCACCAAACGCCCGGGTCTTAAGGGACGGCAAGGTCATGGAAATAGAATCCCACCTCCTTGTGCCAGGTGATATCATAGAACTGGAAGCAGGAAACTTTGTCCCGGCAGACATAAGGCTTGCAGAAGCCGTAAACCTGAAAGTGGAAGAATCCGCCCTTACAGGAGAATCCGTTGCAGTGGAAAAGGACTGTTCCGCAGTCCTTGATGAAAAGGTACCCGTTGCCGAACGAATCAATTCCGCCTTCATGAGCACAATAGTAACCTATGGACGGGCAAGGGGAATAGTTGTCAAGACCGGAATGGATACTGAAATGGGCAAGATAGCAGAAATGCTTGATGAAGAAGATGAGGAAACCCCGCTTCAGAAAAAGCTTAACTCCCTCGGCGGCAAGTTGGGAATAACCTGTCTCGTGGTTTGCGTTATCATCTTCACCCTTGGATTCTACAGGAAAATGGATCTTATGGAAATTTTCATGGTTTCAATCAGCCTCGCAGTGGCTGCAGTTCCCGAAGGACTGCCTGCGATAGTAACGGTAATACTGGCCCTTGGAATGAAGAAAATGGTAAGCAATAATGTACTTGTCAAAAATCTTGGTTCTGTGGAAACACTGGGAAGCACAACCGTGATCTGCTCCGACAAGACAGGAACACTGACGCAGAACAAGATGACTGTAACAAAGGTCTTCAACGGTTCAGGCGAATTCGACATAACAGGTACCGGCTACAGTCTTGAAGGGAAAATCGAGGGAACATACAAGGAAGAAAGCTTCAGGAACATGCTTCTAACAGGAATCCTCTGCAATGATTCAAAACTGGATGTTGAAAATGAAGGAGTGCTTGGAGACCCTACAGAGGGTGCACTACTTGTTATGGGTGAAAAAGGCGGACTTGACCACGAGGAGACGATTTCAAACTATCCCAGACTAAAGGAATTCCCCTTCGACTCCGAAAGAAAGATGATGAGTACCGTACACAGCATAGACGGGAAAACAATGATGTTCACAAAGGGAGCTCCCGATTCCATCTTCAAGGCATGCACCAGGATAGAAATCGACGGCCAGCTACATGATATATCGGAACACATGGACAGGCTCAATGAAATTTACATGAAATGGGCCAAAGAGGCCCTGCGAGTCCTCTGCTACGCCTGCAAGGAGGTATCGGAGACCGCGGACCCCGCCACTGAAGAAAATGATATGGTCCTTTGCGGCATGTCGGGAATGATAGATCCGCCAAGAGAAGAAGCAAAGGATGCAATAGCCACATGCAAATCTGCCGGAATAAGGGTAATAATGATAACCGGCGACCATGCCGTTACAGCATCGGCAATAGGCAGCGACATAGGGCTCCTTGAAGGAGATGAAAAAGCTGTCACAGGCGCTGAAATAGATGAAATGAGCGATAGCAGCTTCATGGATACAGTTGGAAAGATCAATGTATTCTCAAGGGTGTCTCCACAGCACAAGGTGCATATAGTGGATGCCCTGCGAAATCTCAACCAGATTGCAGCCATGACCGGAGACGGAGTAAACGATGCCCCTTCCCTTAAAAAGGCCGACATAGGAATAGCAATGGGAATCACCGGCACCGATGTTTCAAAGGAAGCATCAGACATGATTCTTACTGATGACAATTTCTCCTCCATAGTAGGAGCGGTAAAGGAAGGCCGCGTAATATTCAGCAACATAAGGAAATTTGTAAGCTTCCTTATTTCATGCAATATCGGTGAAATTCTTCTCATATTCACTGCCATGCTCATGGATTGGGGTTCTCCACTTACTCCTATACAGCTTTTATGGGTGAACCTCATCACGGATTCCCTCCCTGCATTTGCACTGGGAATGGAACCGGAAGAAGACGATGTTATGAGCTTCAATCCAAGAGATCCCCAGTCTCCTATAATAGACAAAAAAATGGGTACCGGGATAGTCTTCCAATCTATAGGATTGGCGGCAGCTGCACTGATCTCCTTCAGAATTGGTTACAATATCAATCCCGAAATGGGTCACGAGTATGGAAATACTTTCGCCTTCCTCACCCTCATAAGCGGCGAGCTATTACGGGCATTTTCGGGCAGATCGGAAAACAAGTCCGTATTCAAGACTGGATTTTTCGGGAACAAATACTTAAATTTTGCCGTTGGTGGTTCGTATTTGTTAACTTTCTTAATAATTGAGCTTTCTTTCATGAGAAACATCTTCGACATACATTCCATGACGCTGAATCAGCTTGCAATAGCATTTACAATATCTCTGATACCCTTCCTGGCAGCAGAGGCAGGAAAAACGTTTAAGATTTAACAATCTGTATTTTCAGCTGGTTAAATTAAGTCCCGCAAATGTTACGTTTTTTTAATATTTTGAGCATTTACAAACTCAAAATATTGTGTATAATGATTATGGTTTATAAATTCCCCCCTCTTTAAAATATATATTTTGTTTTGTTGTACGGATACACCCGATTGCCTAGGCAATCGGGTATTTTTTGTTTACACGGCAAAATATAATTTGTATAATAATTAACAAGTTTTATTATTCGAAACAAGTAAAATTAATGAATTAAGGAGTATCAATGAAAACCATCAATAAACTCAAACTTCCCATTGTACTATTGCTTGCCTCATCGATTCTGTATGCCATACATTACCAGCTGTTCCACGATTTCCACCATGTGGCTTTCTACCTCATGGAAGATCTTGCCTTCATACCAATCGAAGTCATTTTCGTATCCCTTATAATCCACAAAGCAATCGAAGACCAGGAAAGGGAAAAAATCAGAGAAAAAACCAATGTTCTGGTTAGCGTCTTCTTCAGTGAGGCGGGAAACGGCCTTTTAAAGGAACTTATATCATCAGACGACGAAATACATAGCCTTAAGTCCATAATCGAAGAGAACGTACATTTTTCGCCTAAGGAGCTAAAAGTCATGAGAGACGGTTTGAACAACCACTCATACAAACTTAACCTGGATTCAGACGACCTTTGCAGCATTAAGGACATGATTGCATCACACAAGGGTTTCATACTCAATCTGATCCAGAATCCCCACCTCATAGAGCACGACGGTCTTACCGACCTCATCCTTGCCATGCTTCACCTGATAGAAGAGCTTGGGGCCAGGAAGGATCTTGATGCAGCATCCAGGGAAGATGTGGAACATCTGACAGGAGATGTTGAAAGAGTGTATTCCCGTCTTGCAAAAGAGTGGCTGTCCTATATGGGATACCAGAAGAAGGAATATCCATTCCTGTTCTCTTTCGCGACAAGATCAAATCCATTTTCAGATGAAAACAATATAGAATTCTAATATTTGCATGCAGTTTAATTAATCAAAACAGAGCAACCGTGGAATGGAATTTTTCCAATGGTTGCTTGTTTTTTTCAAAATCAGTCCCAAAACCTCATCTTGCATAATTTTATTATTTCCCACGAATTTGCATCATTCGATTCATTTTCCTGCACCGCAACTTGCATTATTACACAAAACTGCATAATCTATGAATTCCCACACTGTTTTTTGCAAGTTTGAACGTCATTTCTTAAACCAATTCTTGCATATTTTATTTCAATCTTGCATTTTGGTGTTCATTATATAAGTTTTACCTCTGTTTTTTATATTTTTTTGCAATTTATAGTTGACTTCCTGCATATCAAGTGGTATACTTAGTCCATAAGATAAACAAGGAGGAAATATTAATGAATAAATGTGTGAAGGACAATAAATTCGATGTTGCAAAATTAAAGTTCAAGGCATGTGGTACCGTAACTTGTATTCATAATATTGACAATAAATGCATGCTTAAGAAATGCGAACTTTACGAAAGAGCTTTTAGACAAGAATATTAATCAGAAGATATAAAATTGCCAGTCGGCAATTTTTTTTTTTGCCATTATTCCCACAATGCTTTCTCCCCTATCCGAATCCGTCGAATCACGACACCGACCTCCAATCTCATACATGATATTTTTCTTCAAAATCACCTGCAGGAATATTTTATTTACATTCATTTGAATCAATCGAATTCACTTCCTGCATATCGCCGTCTGTTTTATGTACGCAATTCATAAGATTTGAATTTATATTCTATTTTTTGCAAGCTAAGAAATCGTTTTCACGTTGCATTTTTGACAATTTCTTGCATTTTTGATTTTGTTCTTGCATTTTTACTGTTATTTTACATATTTTTATAGTTTTTTTACATTTATTTGCAATATTATGTTGACATCCTGCATTTAAGGTGATATACTTTGTTCATAAGAAAAACACGGAGGTTATAATTATGAATAAGGAAATGAAAGACAAAGAATTCAATGTTGCAAAACTTAAGTTCAGAGCTTGCGGAACAGTAACATGTATTCACAATATAGATAACAAATGCATGTTAAAAAACTGTGATATGTACGAAAAGACATTGAGACAAGAATATTAAAAAATTGCCGGAGTGGCAATTTTTTTTTTATAAAAAAGCAGATGGAAGGAGTACTCCCTTTCCATCTGCTTTTTTGTAATTTGAGTTTGTTCACATGCAGCTAAGGCAAGATGCCCTACCGCTGCATGTTTTTTATATTTATATATGGCGTCCTTACTCGAACTTGGCCAGCTTTGCAGCCTTAAGCTCTTCAACTACAGCAGGTACGATCTTGTTAAGGTCTCCCACTATGCCAAGGTCTGCAACATCAAATATAGGTGCAGTCTCGTCCTTGTTTACGGCTACTATGAATTCAGACTCCTCCATACCTGCAAGGTGCTGGATGGCTCCGGATATTCCACATGCAAAGTACAGATCAGGCCTTACAGTCTTTCCAGTCTGTCCAACCTGCACTTCCTTAGGCATCACGCCTGAATCAACTGTCGCCCTTGATGAAGATACTATTCCGCCAAGCTCGTCTGCAAGCTTCACAAGCTTGTCGAAGTTTTCAGCGCTTCCTACTCCTCTACCTCCAGATACAAGGATGTTCGCTTCCTGGATGTCCATTTTCTCCGATACTTCGTTTACAACTTCAAGAATCTCATAAGTCTTGTCTGCCGCTGTGATTTCCACTGCAAACTTCTCTATTTCTGCAGTCTTTGTAGTATCAGTCTTTGCTTTTTTCATAACTCCCGGTCTTACAGTAGCCATTTGAGGCCTGTGGTCGGGACATATGATGGTAGCCATGATGTTTCCGCCGAAAGCAGGTCTTGTCATCATGAGGTCATTGTTTTCCTCGTTTATTTCAAGGGATGTACAGTCTGCAGTCAGTCCTGTATGGATTCTTCCCGCCAGTCTTGGAGCTATGTCCCTTCCTATTGCAGTGGCTCCGAAAAGGAATATTTCAGGCTTCTTTGCATTGATCACTTCAGCGAGAACCTTTGTATATGGCTCTGTCATGTAAAGTTCAAGGTCCTCACCCTCGGTATAGATGATATTGTCGGCTCCGCAGTGGGCAAGCTTTTCAACATCCTTCACTTCATTTCCTATCACTACGGCTGTTACTTCCTGCTTAAGCTCTCCAGCAAGTTCCTGAGCTTTTCCAAGAAGCTCCAGGGATACATTTTGTATATCACCGTTTTTCTGCTCTATATAAACAAATACTCCGTTGCATTCTTCTCTCTTCACGATATTACCTCCCTTATATGATGAATTTTTCTTTAAGTTTCTCAACGATTACCTTTGCAGCTTCTTTTTCGTCAAGATCGTCGTACTTGACACCTGCAGCCTTCACACCCTTTGTGAATGACTTCTTAACCTTTGTAGGGGAACCTTTCAGACCGATTTCTTCAGCTTCAATGTCAAGGTCCGCAAATGTCATGGTCTTGATTTCCTTTTCCCTGAAGGCGTCAAATACCATTCCTACGCTCATGTATCTTGGCTTGTTCATTTCAGCAAGGGCCGTAATTAAGCAAGGAGTCTGGATCTTGATCTTGTGGTATCCGTCTTCGAACATCCTCTTAAGGATAAGGCTGTCCCCGTCCTTCTGCATGTCTTCAACATAGCTTACGTGAGGAATCTTAAGGTGCTCTGCCATTTCAGGTCCAACCTGTGCAGTATCTCCGTCGATTGCCTGTCTTCCTGCAACTATCAGGTCATAGTCCATTTTCTCGATAGCCTTTGCAAGAGTAAGTGATGTAGCCCAAGTATCGGCGCCGGCAAAAGCCCTGTCTGTAAGAAGTACGGCTTCGTCCGCTCCCATTGCAAGGGCTTCTCTCAAAGCTCCGTCAGCCTGTGGAGGTCCCATTGTCAGGACAGTTACATGCGCTCCGTGCTGGTCCTTCAGTGCAAGGGCAGCCTCAAGACCGCTTTTATCGTCTGGATTGATTATACTAGGCACTCCGTCCCTGATTAGAGTTCCGGTTTCAGGATTTAGTCTTACTTCGTTTGTGTCAGGAACCTGTTTTATACATACAATTATTTTCATTATTTTTCCTCCTATAGCATGTTTGCAGCAATTACCATTTTCTGCACTTCTGATGTACCTTCATATATCTCGGTTATCTTTGCGTCTCTCATCATTCTTTCAACCGGATACTCCCTAGTGTATCCGTATCCGCCGTGAAGCTGTACAGCCTTTGTAGTCACCCACATTGCAGTCTCTGCAGCGTAAAGCTTGGCCATTGCAGCTTCCTTGCTGTAAGGCATTTTGCTATCCTTAAGGCATGCCGCCCTGTAAACTAGCATTCTTGCTGCATCTGTTCTTGTCTGCATTTCAGCAAGCTCGAACTGGATGTTCTGGAACTTGGAAAGTGACCTTCCGAACTGCTTTCTTTCCTTTACATATTGCACTGATTCGTCAATTGCTCCCTGTGCAAGTCCAAGCGCCTGAGCGGCAATACCTATTCTTCCACCGTCTAGAGTCTTCATTGCTATTCCGAAGCCTTTTCCTTCCTTGCCAAGAAGATTTTCCTTTGGCACCTTTACGTTCTCAAATATAAGCTCGCAAGTAGCGGAACCTCTGATTCCCATTTTAAGCTCTTTCTTTCCTATTGAGAATCCTTCAAATTCCTTCTCAACTATGAATGCACTGATGCCTCTTGTTCCCTTTGACTTGTCGGTCATTGCAAATACTATGAACACCTCTGCCGTAGATGCATTGGTTATGAATATCTTTGATCCGTTGAGGATGTAGTGGTCTCCTTCGAGAACAGCCTTTGTCTGCTGTCCTGCTGCATCAGTACCTGCATTAGGCTCTGTAAGGCCGAATGCTCCCAGCTTTTCACCCTTTGCCAGCGGCACCAGGTACTTTTCCTTCTGCGCCTGAGTTCCGAATTCGTATATAGGAGCACAGCAAAGCGAATTGTGCGCTGAAAGTACAACCCCTGTAGTTCCGCAAGCCTTGGAAAGCTCTTCAACCAGCATTATGTATGCAAGGTTGTCTCCACCCTGTCCTCCGAGTTCCTTGGGGAAAGGGATGCCAAGCATTCCGTATTTCTTCATCTTCTCCACTGTCTCAGCAGGGAATCTTTCCTCTTCATCAACTTCAGCAGCCAAAGGCTTTACTTCATTTTCAGTAAATTCTTTATAAAGCTGCGCAAGCAATTCATGCTCTTTTTTCATGTTAAAATCCATTTCAAACCTCCATAATTTTAGATAATTTATTAACAAATATCCGCCAACAAATAGCCTCCATCAAGCAGAGGCCAGCTGTTTACCGATTTGTACCGACATTTTTAGTGAAATAATTAACACATAATGGTCCTTTTTTGTCCGGTCCACAACAGGCCTTGATCAAAGCCATATCGCAAACCGGACATTTTATTACAAACTATTTTAATACTTGAAGAAACCTTCACCGCTTTTTCTTCCAAGTTTGTTGCCTCTAACCATTTTTCTTAAAAGAGGGTGCGGTCTGTATTTAGGGTCTCCAAATTCATCATGAAGAACCTCCATGATGAAAAGACAAACATCAAGTCCTATCAAGTCTCCAAGAGCCAATGGCCCTATTGGATGGTTGGCGCCAAGCTTCATTGCGTTGTCAATGTCTTCTGCGCCTGCAACGCCATCAGCCAATATTCCTACAGCTTCATTGATCATAGGCACCAGTATCCTGTTTACAACAAATCCTGGAGCTTCTTCAACTTCTACACCTTCCTTGCCCAATGACTCAGTCAGTTCCTTGATTGTTTCAAAGGTTTCATCAGAAGTGGAAAGCCCTCTTATTATTTCAACAAGCTTCATTACAGGTGCAGGATTGAAGAAATGCATTCCTATTACCTTTTCAGGTCTCTTTGTGGCAACTGCAATTTCAGTGATGGAAAGCGACGAAGTGTTGGATGCAAGGATAGTCTTCGCATCGCATACTTGATCAAGTTCAGCGAAAATCTCCTTCTTTATCTTCATGTTCTCAACAGCCGCCTCAACAACCAGGTCACAGTCCGCAGCGTTTTTCAAGTCAACAGTAGCTTTTATATTTCCAAGGATTTCGTCCTTTTTCTCTTCAGTGATTTTTTCCTTTTTCACCATTCTTGCAAGGTTCTTTTCAATAAAGCTATAACCCTTTTCAACAAATTCCTCTTTGATATCTCTCAATACAACTTCATGTCCATTCTGTGCGAATACCTGGGCAATTCCTGCTCCCATGGTTCCGGCACCTAAAATACATACCTTCATTCAAATCCTCCATCTTCATTATGTGTTATTTATTATGCATAAACCATGCCAGTTTTTTCATTTGTGCATTTTTTAACTATCCAAAATTGCCAACCCATCATATTAACCAGCGCATACCCTCCTTGCACAAAACGTCATAATCCCCTAAATATCAACATTTTTAACATTTAAACACTTTTGATTTCCTTGAATTTAGCAAAACCTGCAATTTAAATAATTGCAGGTTTAAACGATATCGCACGCACAAACCTCAAGGTTTTTTGTTAGTATTTTAACAATTTTTAGCGCTGTTTTGTCTGGTTTTCAAGACAATCGCAAAATAACCTGTATCGTTTACCAGACATATCTTCAATTTTAATCGCCAATATGTATGGTTTTGTTGACAACTTTGATTTTGTACTTGTCCAGCTTCTCATAAAATGCAGCCCTGCTGACCCCAAGAAGCCTCGCAGCTCTGGATTTATTAAAACTCACAACCTCAAGACACTGTACAATGGTCCTTATTTCGGTTTCGTTGAGCACATCCTTTAGGGGCTTGACATCCTCGATGTCAAAGACTCCAGACACATCCGAAGGCAGATGCTTTGGCTTGATTACAGTCTCCGTGTCAAGAATGTTTATTGCTCTCTCTACAATATTCTCAAGTTCCCTGACATTGCCCGGCCATGGATACTTTTTCAATTTTGCAATTGCAGACTCGCTTATGGAATCAACCTTCTTGTAGTATCTGACCCTGTATTTCTCGAGAAAATCCCTGCATAAAAGGTCTATATCATCTATCCTTTCCCTAAGGGACGGGATTTCTATGGTTACGACATTTAGTCTGTAATAAAGGTCCATCCTGAACCTCTTTTCCTCTATAAGCCTCTCGATATTTCTGTTTGTGGCCGCTATTATCCTCACATCTATCTTAATGGTCTTGTTGGAACCTATCCTTTCGACTTCCCTTTCCTGGATAACCCTCAAAAGCTTTGCCTGCATATGCATTGGCATGTCTCCAATCTCGTCAAGGAAAATGGTTCCCTGGTCGGCCACTTCAAACTTGCCTATCCTCCCGCCTTTTTTTGCCCCTGTAAAAGCTCCCTGCTCATATCCGAAAAGCTCCGATTCCATAAGGTCATCAGGAATCGCGGCACAATTGACCTTTATGAAGGGCTTGTTTCTTCTTGCACTTGAATTGTGGATGGAATGTGCAAAAAGCTCCTTTCCCGTTCCGCTTTCTCCAAGTATCAGTACATTGGAGTTGGTATAAGCCGCCTTTTTAGCAAGATTCACCGCACGTTTCATTTCGTTGCTTCTTCCCACTATGTCCCCGAAGTTGTACTTTGCCTTGTTTATCTTGGAAAGTTCATCCTTGTAGTTTTCAAGCTGCTGCTCAATCTTGCCTATCTTCTTGTACAGCTTTTCAAATTCATCGATGTTCCTGAACATGATCTTGCCTACAACACTTGCAACCTTGCCATTCTTGAAAACAGGTATCCTGGATGCAACTATGTAGTCGCCTTTGATTTTTTGAAGGTCTGCAACTTCAGGCACCCCTGTTTCCGCCACCTTGTGAAGCCTTGTATTTTCTATTATCTCCGTAACATGCCTTCCCACTACATTTTCATTCTCAACCCCCAGAAAGCTCTTGTATGCGTCGGATATCATGGTAATATAACCCTTTGCATCGACTACAATAAGTCCGTCATAAGCAGTATTGAAGACCGACTTCAGCACTTCCTTTTCAGTCTTCTCCAATGCCAGCTCATCGGTTATTTCATTGTACCTTGTAATATCCCGCAGGGAACATATTGCTCCAATGGCCTTACCGTCGCTCCTGGCTACATACCTGCTGAGAACCAGCCTTCTGCCGTTGAAATCGAAATTCCTGTTGAATTCATCAACTCCAGAGTCTATACCTTCCATAATGTCAACATCGGGTATCAATTCGCCGATGACCATTCCCTCAATTTTGTCCCCGTTTATTCCCAGAAGCTCCCTGGCGAAATTGTTTATGAAAACTATCCTGCCAAGCCTGTTGACGGAAAAAACAGCCGTATCTACACATTCAATAACTCCCCTTAGGTTGGACTCAGTGTATTCCAGCCTTTCAAAATACATTTTCATCACATGTCTTTTCCTCAATATGCTCTTGAACCGTCCCTTTTCATCTACGACAAAAAACATTTCCCCTGCTCTGTTGAAAATTGTATAGGCTTCCTCAAACTCTCTGATGACCTCTTCATCACTGACCCTTCTCATGATATCCTTTACCGTCACATCGGAATCGCCGGATTCCATTTCAAGATATTTCCTCTTCAATATTCCAACAGGCATCTCATCCCTGTCCAGAACGGGAAATCTGGCGAAATTATAGTTCTGCATCCTCTCGGCCACCTGGGTGACGATTTCATCTTCATATATCTTTATGGGATTCTTTAGCATCAATTTACCGACCAGCATACTCTACCTCTTCAACAACATATTGTGTATGGTAAACCATACACTTTAAAAATATTATATAACCTCTTCTATTATATTTCAACAAGAAAAAGAACCCTGCGAAGAGTCCCTTTTCAATGTTTTGCAACTTA
This sequence comes from Dethiosulfatibacter aminovorans DSM 17477, assembly GCF_900142005.1. Classification (GTDB taxonomy): domain Bacteria; phylum Bacillota; class Clostridia; order Tissierellales; family Dethiosulfatibacteraceae; genus Dethiosulfatibacter; species Dethiosulfatibacter aminovorans. The sequence continues at coordinate 51,045 of NZ_FQZL01000014.1, read as the reverse complement.
AACTGATATTGTATATAACCGCTTGAATTCAAGCAGAGGCTATCTTTTTACAATGAGCGAAGTTCCCATTCCTCCGCCTATGCAAAGGGTGGCAAGTCCCGTCTTTGCTTCCCTTTTAATCATTTCATAGATGAGGGTAATGAGTATCCTTGCACCGGATGCCCCTACTGGATGGCCGAGAGCTATTGCCCCACCGTTTACATTCACCTTTTCCGGGTCTATGCCGAGGTCTCTCACTACGGCTATGGATTGTGCCGCAAAGGCTTCATTTGCTTCTATCAAATCTATGTCGTCAATCGTCATGTTAGCCTTTTCAAGAGCAATCCTTGATGCCGGTACAGGACCGTATCCCATTATGGATGGGTCAACACCGGCGGAACCGTGGGATACTATTGTACACAAGGGTTCAATACCTATTTCATCGGCTTTTTCCCTGCTCATTACTACAAGCATTGCCGCGCCGTCATTTATTCCCGAAGCGTTTCCTGCAGTTACAGTTCCATCCTTCTTGAAAGCAGCTCTGGCCTTTCCAAGCATTTCCATTGTCATTCCATGCTTTGGATGCTCGTCTTCGGTCACGATTACAGGGGCCTTTTTCCTTTGAGGAACTTCAACAGGCACTATCTCATCCTTGAATCTTCCGCTCAACTGAGCCGCTTCCGCCCTGTTTTGAGAAACAAGGGCAAACTCATCTTGTTCATTTCTTCTGATATTCCACCTCTCCGCAATATTTTCCGCCGTTATTCCCATGTGGTAATCATAAAAAACATCAGACAATGCATCCTTTATCAAGGTATCCACAATTTGGCCATCTCCCATCCTCTGTCCCCACCTGTTGCCGGGCAATACATATGGAGAATTACTCATGCTTTCGGTTCCTCCCGCCAGTATGATGTCTGCATCTCCCAGCATGATGAACTGGGCCGCCATGCTTACTGCTCTAAGGCCTGAACCGCACAGCTTGTTAAGTGTCATTGCCGGTCTTTCCACAGGCACTCCTGCTCCAATGGAGATCTGTCTTGCTACATTCTGACCGAGACCGGCCTGCAGAATACAGCCCGCTATTGTATCATCAACATCCTCAGGCTTTATCCCAGCCCTTTTCATCGCTTCCTTCGCCGCTGCAACTCCCAGGTCTACAGCAGACATTTTTGACAATGTACCTCCAAAGGATCCAACTGGCGTTCTTGCCGCACCTGCTATTACTACTTCTCTCATTCCTTATCTCCTCTATTTGTATTATCTGTTAGTTTCTACTTTGCTCCAACAAGGACCTTCTCCCTGTAGTTGAAGAACCCTTCTCCAGTCTTTCTGCCGAGCTTGTTTCCTCTCACCATTTTCCTGAGCAGCGGATGAGGCCTGTACTTCGGATCGCCATATTCGTTGTTCAGAATTTCCATTATGAACAAGCAAACATCAAGTCCTATTAGATCTCCAAGGGCAAGGGGGCCTATCGGATGATTGGCGCCAAGCTTCATTGCATTGTCAATGTCCTCTGCGCTGGCTATTCCGTCTGCAAGTATTCCAACCGCTTCATTTATCATAGGTACCAGTATCCTGTTTACCACAAATCCGGGCGCTTCTTCTACAGCCACGCCTTCCTTGCCCAAGGAACCAGTCAGTTCTTTGACAGCCGCAAATGTTTCATCAGAAGTGGAAAGGCCTTTTATTATCTCCACAAGCTTCATGACAGGTGCAGGATTGAAGAAGTGCATTCCTATAACCTTGTCTGGCCTGTTTGTGGAAACAGCTATGTCGGTGATGGACAGGGATGATGTATTTGTTGCCAGGATGGTTTTTTCACCGCATATCTTGTCAAGCTCGGAAAATATTTCCTTCTTTATCTTCATGTTCTCAACTGCAGCCTCCACTACAAGATCACAGTCGGCAGCTTCCTGTAGTACCGTCGTGGGCTTGATCATATTGAGAATTTCCGCTTTTTCATTTTCAGTGATTTTTTCTTTCTTGACCATTCTTGCCAGGTTCTTCTCAATAAAGGAATAACCCTTCTCTACAAACTCTTCCTTTATGTCCCTCAGTACAACCTCATGACCGTTTTGTGCAAACACCTGGGCTATTCCGGAACCCATGGTTCCCGCTCCTAAAATACAAATCTTCATAAACATCCTCCATATTATTTATTAGTCCCATTCTCCCTTATCCGAGCTTTATCTATATACCTATATAAAGCAATTACCGTGCCAATTTTTTCATACCATTTCATTCTCGTTGATATTTCAACGATTATTGCAAAATTTATATTTTCCCGCGGTTTTTGTTAAGATATTTATACACATTTTACGGGTTTTCGAAGGCAAACGATATCCCTTCTGTAAATGATACATGACACTTCTCCCTCACCAATCATAAATTGTATGGTTTACTATACAACTCGAATATATAAAATAAAATACTGTAATGTTTACCTTACAGCACAACACCCCGAATGATATTCGGGGTGCAGGGTGCATAAGATTATTGAATTTTGGGCATTTTGTCATTCCCTACGCTAGATAGTCAGTCCCATTTTTTCTTCTCTGAAAATTCTTTCATCCATAAGCTTCAGGTTTTCTGAAATTATGGGCTTGAAGGCCATGTTGGCAAGTATGTCTTTTTCGAGGTCAACTCCAGGAGCGATTTCTGTCAATACGATACCTTCCTTGCTCAGTTCAAATACAGCCCTTTCAGTTATATAAAGTACAGGCTGTCCTGTCTCCGCTGCATAGTCTCCACTGAAGGTTACCTGTTCAACAGATTCTACGAATTTCTTCGCCTTTCCTTCATTGTCTATGGACAGTTTTCCATCATCGACCGATATCCTCAGTCCTCCGGCAGTGAATGTTCCCATGTATACAGCTTTCTTTGCATTCTGGGAAATGTTTATGAATCCTCCGCATCCCGGTATTTTAGGACCAAACTTACTTACGTTAACATTACCCATTGCATCCGTCTGCGCAAGGCCAAGGAAAGTAACGTCAAGTCCGCCGCCGTCATAGAAGTCAAACTGATATGGCTGGTCAAGTATGCAGTCGGGGTTTATTGCAGCTCCAAAGCTGTTTCCACCGGCAGGGACTCCGCCTACAGGTCCCGCCTCTATCGTTAGAATCATTTCCTTGCCTATGCCTTCCTCTGCAGCAACCATCGATACCCCTTCAGGCATTCCTATTCCAAGGTTTGTAACAGCCTTTGGCACCAGTTCCATGGCAGCCCTTCTTGCGATTATCTTTCTCTCATTCAACTCAAGTGGTTTTATCGATTCAACAGGCACCCTCACTTCACCGCTGTAGCTCGGATTGTACTGTTCTGCGAAAGTCTGCATGTGGTTTTCCGGTTTTGCAACTACGATTGCATCCACGTATATTCCTGGTATCTTTACCATTCTTGCATCCATGGAACCATTCTCCACGATTCCCTCAACTTGAAGTATAACCTTTCCACCCGAATTCTTGGCAGCCTGGCACATTGACAGAACCTCAAGAGAGTTGCATTCTCTTTCGAATGTTGCGTTTCCGTTCCTGTCAGCATAAGTTGCCCTTACTACTGCAAAGTCAACCGGCTGAGACTCATAGAAAAGATATTCCTTGTCACCGATGCCTATGACCTTCACTATGTCTTCCTTTGTTACATCATTGATTTTTCCACCTTCAACCCTTGGATCTACAAATGTTTTCAATCCTACATGGGTAAGAGTTCCGGGCTTTCCTGCCGCAGTATCCCTGAACATGTGCGAAATGACTCCCTGGGGAAGGTTGTATGCCTGAATCTTGTTTTCAAGTGCAAGCTTTCCAAGCTTTGGAGCCAGCCCCCAGTGTCCGCCTATCACCTTTGATACCAATCCTTCATGTCCAAGATGGTTAAGACCCTTGTCCTTGCCGTCTCCCTGTCCCGCCGCATAAATCAGGGTCAGGTCTTTCGGCTCTCCATGGGCAAGAAATTTTTTCTCTATTTCAATTGATATCTCTTCAGCATGCATGTTTCCTACAAATCCACCCATGCCGACGCTAGATCCGTTTCCTATAAGATCCACGGCTTGAGCCGCTGTCATAATTTTGTTCATTTATAAATCTCCTTTCATATTTTTGACCATTAAGATGAAATCCCATAAATTCAAGGGATTATGCACTTTTGACTTCCAAATACCATTAAAGGCTGCTGCTTTCACAACAGCCCATATTACGGTTTGAATAAGTAAATATATTATACTATTCCTGTAATCAGGTAGAACACTATACAAGCGAGTGTCGCTACAAGAGGTGTCAATACCGTACAGAATCCAAGATCCATGTACGATTCCTTATGGTTCAGGTGGCAAACAGAAAGCAATGTTATTACGGCACCATTGTGCGGCAGTGAATCAAGTCCGCCTGCAGCCATAACCATGATTCTGTGAATAGCTTCAGGGTTGATTCCCATATGCATGAATTCGTCTCCAAGAACCTCAAGGGCAATACCGAGACCACCTGATGCAGAACCTGCAACACCGGCAAGCACTGTAGATGAAATGGCAACCTTCAATATTGCAGGCATTGCAATGCCGATCAAACCAATCTTAAGTGTTGTAAATGCAGCCAGCGACTTGATAACTCCACCGTATCCAACCTCTGATGCAGTATTGAATACAGGAAGCAAAGATCCAACAGCTCCATCAAATACAGTCTTGTTTTTCTGTGCAATAAATTCTCTGAAAGTGAAGAGGCAAAGCACTATGGCCACAGACAAAGCTATTACAACAGACCATGTTCCGTTTACTCCTCCATACTCAGCATATTTCGCCATTACAGCCTCGCTTTTGAAGTAGAAGTTTGTAAGTACAAAGTTGATTATGAAAACCAGGATGATTGGTGCAAAAGATATTCCAAATCCAGGAAGCTTAGCTTCAACAAATTCTTCTGCAGTATCTGTTATGGCAGTTTCAAACCCTTCATCAGGGTGGTCTCCATAGCCTTCACCGGCAGCCATGGCTTTTTTAGCCCTTACATTAATCCATGTAGTTCCCATGAAGAACATAATCAATGATCCCAGGATACCAAGGACAGTACCTGCATAGATGTCTGTTCCGAAATATACAGTAGGCATTGTGTTTATATACTGCGGTGATCCCGGCAGTGCAGTCATGGTGAACGTAAATGCACCAAGGGCTATACATGCAGGAAGGAATCTCTTTGGCATGTCCGCTTCCCTAAGAAGTGTGGCTCCTATTGGATACATCGCAAATACTACGACAAACAGCGAAACTCCACCGTAAGTCAACAACGACGTCGCTATTACTATTGCGTAGATTGCCTTGTCTTTTCCTATTTTTTCAGCTATAAAGTGGGCAATGGTTTTGGCAGCTCCAGACACTCCCATAAGCTTGCCGAATATAGCTCCTGTAAGGAATACAGGGAAATATTTCTGCAGATAACCTGCCGCAGCCGGCATGAACATTCCTGTCCAGGCATAGAGAGCAGGGAACTCTCCCGCCAGAATAGTTGCCAGCATTGCCAGTAACGGTGCAAGTACCAGTACAGTAACCCCTCTGTACGCAAAGTACATGAGCATTACCAAAGTAAGAATAATTGAAATAACTCCTAACATAAATGAAACCTCCTAATAATTTTTCAGATTCCTCTGAATATTTTTCAGCTCAGGAAAGTCAAAATATGCATAGACCCTTGAAGCATTGGTTCTATGCTATTAAGGTTACTTTCCTTCGCGTTTTGAATAATCGCTCTCGCGATTAACGCAGCATAGCTGCTTTCTTATATTAATGCATGCGCATAATATACCAATGATGTTTCTAAACCAAGCAAATAAGATCAAACAGCATGTAAGCAAAAGCGAAAATCATTATGACAATAATCATCATTCCGTAGATTCTCATGAACATTCCGCCGCTTTTGAAAAGCTTTACATTCCTGTCGTTTATGTACTTTTCACCTTCCCTTCCCATGGAAAAGACCTTTACCGTATTGTACACGAACCTTCCGATGAAATACATCGATCCCGCCATGAAGATATAGTACAAAATCCTGAAGTCTAATTCTGTAAATCCGTCTGCAGCTGCAGTTAGGGTGCTGCAACCCAGCAGGAATAAGATCCTGTACTCATTGACATAATCCCTGTAATCGAAATTGTACATGTCAGCATTGATAAGTGTCAGAAACACAAGGGGCAGATGAAAATATTTGTACTCAGCAGGTACATATAGCTGCTGGGCTATGGCGGTGGCAAGAACAAAATAATATGCACCTTTTATCCTTTTTGCCTTTAAAGCGACATTCATAAAATTTCCTCCAGAAAACATTTTCTTTAACCTTTCCAAACTCGGACAAAGCAACCAGGTTGCATCATCACAGTTGTATATAAAGCAATTATTGTGCCAGTTTTCACTCTTGAACTTACATGTGTTGAAATCCTAACGTTTTTTCGTGAAAACAATTTCCTAATTGTACTTTTGTAAATAATTTTGTACAAATTCAGCATTGTTTCAAGTCTGCTGATCAGCAATTTTGTAAACCATTCACTACACTTTTTCCATTTCGACAATTCGGTGTAAATCATTACTAACATTTTCATTTTTCGAACCATCACAGTGTCAGGTTTACTTGACAAAATGGGCAACAGCCCCAGTTGTCTATTGGAACTTCTCTACTTTAGCCATCTTCAGCTCTTCCACCAAAGCAGGCAGAACCTTGTTGACATCTCCTACTATACCAAGGTCTGCAACGTCAAATATCGGCGCAGTCTCATCCTTGTTGATGGCAACTATGAACTCAGACTCTTCCATTCCCGCCAAATGCTGGATTGCTCCCGATATTCCGCATGCGACATAGAGGTCAGGCCTTACAGTCTTTCCGGTCTGCCCAACCTGAACTTCCTTAGGCATGACACCCGAATCAACAGTCGCCCTTGACGACGATACTATTCCACCGAGCTCGTCTGCAAGTCTGGCAAGCTTTTCAAAGTTTTCAGCAGTTCCTACTCCCCTACCACCGGATACAAGTATCTTGGCTTCCTGAATGTCCATTTTTTCCGAAACTTCATTCACCACTTCAAGTATTTCATAAGTCTTGTCCTCAGCCTTGATTTCAACTGCAAAATCCTCAATCTCAACAACCTTGTCCATGTCAGGCACAGCCTTTTTCATAACACCAGGTCTTACAGTAGCCATTTGAGGCCTATGGTCCGGGCATACGATTGTAGCCATGATGTTTCCGCCAAATGCAGGTCTTGTCATCATGAGGTCCTTGTTCTCTTCATTGATTTCCAGCGATGTACAGTCAGCAGTTAGTCCCGTATGAATCCTTCCTGCAAGTCTTGGAGCCAAGTCTCTTCCTATTGCAGTTGCGCCGAAAAGGAATATTTCAGGCTTCTTGTCTTCTATTACCTTTGCAAGTACCTTTGTATAAGGTTCCGTCATGTAAAGTTTAAGGTCGTCATTGTTTGTGTATATGATATTGTCCGCTCCATAATGGGCAAGCTTGTCGACTCCAGCCACGTCACTTCCGACAACAACGGCAGTCACTTCCTGATTCAAGTTTCCAGCAAGCTCCTGAGCCTTGCCGAGGAGTTCCAAAGATACATTCTGAATATTGCCGTTTTTCTGTTCAATATAAACAAATACTCCGTTGCATTCTTCTCTATTCACGATATTTCCTCCAGTCCTATATAATAAATTTCTCTTTTAGCTTTTCAACTATTACTTTTGCAGCTTCCTTTTCATCAAGGTCGTCATATTTTACACCTGCAGCCTTTACGCCTTTCGTGAATGACTTCTTAACCTTTGTAGGTGAACCTTTAAGTCCCAGTTCTTCAGCTTCAACATCAAGGTCTGCAAAAGTCATTGTCTTGATTTCCTTCTCCCTGAAAGCATCGAATACCTTTCCAACGCTCATGTATCTTGGGTCGTTCATTTCAGCAAGAGCGGTTATAAGACAAGGAGTCTGTATCTTGATCCTGTGGTATCCGTCTTCAAACATTCTCTTCAATATGAGGCTGTCTCCGTCCTTCTGCATGTCTTCAACATAGCTTACATGAGGGATATTGAGGTGCTCAGCCATCTCTGGTCCTACCTGGGCGGTATCTCCGTCTATCGCCTGTCTTCCCGCAACAATAAGGTCATAGTCCATTTTTTCCAGTGCTTTTGCCAAAGTCAGTGAAGTGGCCCATGTATCGGCTCCCGCAAATGCTCTGTCCGTAAGAAGCACAGCCTCGTCAGCTCCCATGGCAAGGGCTTCCCTCAATGCGCCCTCAGCCTGGGGAGGTCCCATTGTCAACACTGTAACTTTTGCATCATACTTGTCCTTAAATACCAGAGCAGCCTCAAGACCACTCTTGTCGTCGGGATTGATTATGCTTGGCACACCGTCTCTGATCAAAGTTCCTGTTTTGGGGTCAAGCTTGACTTCGTTGGTATCAGGAACCTGTTTTATACATACAATTATATTCATTTCCGTTTCCTCCTATAGCATGTTGGCAGCAACTACCATTTTCTGCACTTCTGAAGTACCTTCGTATATTTCAGTTATCTTTGCATCTCTCATCATTCTTTCAACAGGATATTCTCTGGTATATCCATATCCGCCGTGAAGCTGTACCGCCTTTGTAGTTACATACATTGCAGTTTCGGCAGCAAAAAGTTTGGCCATGGCAGCCTCGTTGCTGTAAGGAAGTTTGTTGTCCTTGTTGCATGCAGCTCTGTAAACAAGCATTCTTGCAGCATCTGTTCTTGTCTGCATTTCAGCAAGCTCAAACTGAGTATTCTGGAACTTCGCTATTGCTTTTCCGAACTGTTTTCTTTCCTTGACATATTTAACTGTTTCGTCAATTGCTCCCTGCGCAATTCCAAGAGCCTGAGCGGCAATACCTATTCTTCCACCGTCAAGAGTCTTCATTGCTATACCGAAGCCTTTTCCTTCCTTGCCAAGAAGATTTTCCTTTGGCACCTTTACGTTTTCAAATATTAGTTCACATGTTGCAGAACCTCTGATTCCCATCTTAAGCTCTTTCTTTCCTATTGAGAATCCTTCGAATTCCTTCTCAACTATAAATGCGCTTATTCCTCTTGTTCCCTTTGACTTGTCAGTCATTGCAAATATTATGAATACATCGGCATAGGAAGCATTAGTAATGAATATCTTTGATCCATTAAGAATATAGTGGTCACCGTCAAGCACGGCCTTTGTCTGCTGTCCTGCAGCATCAGTTCCCGCATTTGGTTCAGTGAGACCGAAGGCTCCTAGCTTTTCTCCCTTTGCCAGTGGAACCAGATACTTTTCCTTCTGAGCATCAGTACCGAATTCATATATAGGCGCACAGCACAGCGAAGTATGGGCAGACAATACGACACTGGTAGTTGCACAGGCTTTGGCAAGCTCTTCGACAAGCATTATATAAGAAAGGTTGTCTCCACCTTCTCCTCCGTGTTCCTTAGGGATAGGGATTCCCACCATTCCGTACCTCTGCATCTTTTCCACAGTTTCAATGGGGAATCTTTCCTCTTCATCGACTTCAGCAGCCAAAGGCTTCACTTCATTTTCTGTAAAATCTTTATACAGCTGTTGAAGCATCTTCTGTTCCTTTGTGAAATTAAAATCCATTCTTGACCTCCATATTTTTGAGTGTTTTATATTATTTAGGTGGCATTACAGTAGCTTTGCCCTTAAGGACAACGTCACCATTTTGATTTGTACATATTGTCTCAAGTACGACCCTGTTCTTTTCTTTAGTTACTTCCAGAACTTTCGCTTCAGCCTTTATTGTATCCTGGAATCTTACAGGTGCTGTAAATTTAAGATCCTGAGATAGATAAATGGTACCCGGTCCGGGAAGCTGCATCCCCAAAACAGCTGAAACAAAACCTGCAGTCAACATTCCATGGGCTATTCTTCCCTTGAACATCGTATCCTTCGATACTTCCTGATTGACATGGGCAGGATTGATGTCTCCCGTAATTCCTGCATAAAGATAAACGTCGGTTTCTGTTACAGTTTTTTGAAAAAAGGCTACATCTCCTACCTTTATTTCATTGATGGTTTTACCTTTCATAAATACACCTCACTATACGTTAATATTTTCACATTTATATTATGCATATATCGTGCCAACTTCCAATTTGTTTAAAATTTATATGAAAAAAACAGGTGAAAACCTTTGCATCACCTGTTTTTGATGTATTTTTATTTTTCCGGTCGAACCATTTTAGTTAAATTTTTAACAGCTCATGTCTGTATTTTGTTAGCTTTAATTTACACTTGTCTATTTTTTGTGTAACCATTACTTTACATAGCCCTTGTTTCCTCATTTTCTTGTAAGGATTTGTTTACAATCTTCAAGTCATACTTGTCAAGTTTTTCGTATAGTGCTGTTCTGCTTATTCCCAATAATTTCGATGCTCTTGACTTATTGAAGTTTACAGCCTCGAGACATTTGATTATGGTTTTTCGTTCGTAGTCATCCATGGATTCCTTGAGAGGTTTGACGTCTTCGACATCATATCTACCCGATATGTCCACAGGAAGATGTTTAGCCTTTATAACGGTTCCTCCGTCCATAATGTTTATTGCTCTTTCAATGATGTTTTCAAGTTCTCTTATATTGCCCGGCCATCCGTACTTCTTAAGCTTCGCTATGGAACTGTCGTTGATTGCATCCACCCTTTTCAGATATCTTATTCTGAATTTTTCAATGAAAGTTTTGCACAAGGCATCAATATCTTCAGTACGTTCCCTCAGGGGAGGAATATTAAGCGTTACTACATTAAGCCTGTAATAAAGGTCTAACCTGAATTTCTTTTCCTCTATCATCTGCTCTATGTTCCTGTTCGTGGCTGCAATTATCCTTACATCTATTCTCTTCGGATTGTTTGAACCTATTTTTTCTATTTCTCTTTCCTGTATTACCCTGAGAAGCTTTGCCTGCATGTGCATGGGCATGTCTCCTATTTCATCAAGAAAGATCGTTCCCTGGTCTGCCACTTCGAACTTCCCTATCTTGCCGCCCTTTTTTGCTCCCGTAAAGGCTCCCTGTTCATATCCGAAAAGTTCCGATTCAAGTAGTTCATCCGGTATGGCTGCACAGTTGACCTTGACAAAAGCCTTGCTCCTTCTTGCACTTGAATTGTGTATGGAATGGGCAAAAAGTTCCTTACCGGTACCGCTTTCCCCAAGGATCAATACGTTGGAGTTTGTATACGCCGCCTTCTTTGCGATGTTCACCACCTGTTTCATCTCACTGCTTCTCCCTATTATGTCAGAAAAGGTGTACTTGGCCTTGTTGATTTGGGAAAGCTCACGCTTGTAGTTTTCAAGCTGCTCCTCCATCTTGCCTATCTTGCTGTACAGATCGTCAAGCTCGTCAATGTTTCTGAACACAACCTTTCCCACGACACTGGTCAGCACTCCATCCTTGAACACGGGAATCCTCGAGACAATAGTATGGTTGTTGTTGATTTTCTGAAGTTCGGCAATCTCCGCAACCCCTGTTTCGGCAACCTTGTGCATCCTTGTATTTTCAATGATTTCTGTGACATGCATGCCGATGACGTCCCTGTCCTCAACTCCGAGGAATTTCTTGTATGCATTGGAAATCATGGTTATATATCCTTCAGGATCGATGACTATGAGTCCGTCGTAGGCTATTTCAAATATGGTTTCAAGAACCTCCTTCTCGTGCTTCTCAACAACCAATTCGTCCTGAATTTCATTGTATTCCGTAACATCCCTAAAGGAACAAATGGCTCCAATGATTCCATGTTCATTCTCAATGGGATGCCTGTTGACTAAAAGCTTCTTCTCCTTGTATTCAAAACTTCTTTTATACTCGACTTCACCCAGTTCCAGCGTTTCAAGCATCCTTGTATTGGGAATGACACTCTCGATCTTCATCCCGATTACATCATCATCCCCTATCCCAAGAATTATTCCGGCATTTTCATTCATCATGACTATCTGCCCGAGCTTGTTAATGGCAAAAACGGCGGAATCCACACATTTCATTATCCCTACCGCTCTGGCTTCGCAGTAGTTGTACTTTTCGTAATAGGTTTTCATTACATGCCTCTTTCTGAGGATGCCAACAAATCTCCCCTGATCGTCCAACACAAAGAAGAACTCCCTGGGCTTTGCAAATATGGAGTATGCCTCTTCAAATTCCTTGACTATGCTGACATCGTCAGCAACCCTCATTATATCGCCTACTGTTATATTCTTGAAGTTTTCGCCGTTTATATTCATTACATTGCTCATGAATATACCAACAGGCTCCTCATTACTGTTCAACACAGGAAAACTCAGCAGATTGAAATTTCTCAATCTTTCTACAGCCTCTGTCACAAGTTCGTTTTCATAAACCTTTACCGGATTCTTAATCATCACATCTCTTATCAACATAGGATCACCTCAATTATTTACATTGCAATTAATTACATTGCAATTTCCTTGCCAAAACATTTGACCGCCTAAACTTCAAGAAAACAACTGACCGCATCAGCAGTCATCAACGTTGTAATGAAATACTTACACTTTAGAAACATTATATTGTTTTTGCTGATTTATTTCAATTATTCGGCCAAGATTTAATATTTTTGTTAAGTTTTCCTTACACTTTTTTCAAAAAGGCAACTTTTCCGTGTTAAACAAATCAAATAAAAACAGGTCTCACATCCTGAGACATGAAACCTGTTCCTTGTAATTAATATTCTCTTCTAAACTCGTTTAAATTCTTTTAAGCTCTATGCATGCATCATGTCCGTTAAGGTTTTGCACCTCGCAGTCAAGACCATCCTTTGCTTCTATCTTGAGAGCCAGAGTTTCCTTCATTATATAGTCCTTGTGAAGCTCAACCGCCTTGTCGATTTCAGCCGGTCCGTTATAGGAAATCTCTATATTGTCCATCATCTCATATCCGTTGTTCTTTCTCATCTGCTGAACCTTTGATATGAACTCTCTTGCATAACCTTCGTTTACAAGGTCATCGTTAAGGTTCGTATCAAGGATTACAAACAGGTTGTTTTCCATGGATACGTTGAATCCTTCCTTGGAAGTGATTCTTATATCGAGCATGTCTTCAGTTACATTGACAGTGTCTCCGTTGACTTCAACATCGACGCTTCCACCACCCTGAACAGCATTTATTATCTCAAGTGCATCGGACTTTGCAAGTATTCCGGCAAAAGCCTTTACATTCTTTCCAAGCTTCGGTCCTGCAGTCCTGAAGTTTGGCTTTAAGCTGAAGTTCATGAATTCCTGAAGGTTCTTCTCGAATACAACCTCCTTGATGTTGAGCTCTTCCATTATGAGTGGAGCAAGGTCAGCCATAAGCTCTTCGTATTTTCCGTCTATATGTATCTTTTGAAGAGGCTGTCTTACCTTGATTCTTTCAGTCTCCCTTGCAGCCCTTCCAAGAGCAACAAGATTTCTTACAAGGTCCATTCTCTCCTCAGTGTTTTCATCTATCTTGTCTTCTTCAACCTCAGGAAGATAGCTCAAGTGTACCGATTTTCCGTCTGTCAGATTCCTGTAGATTTCCTCTGCAAGGTACGGAGAGAAAGGTGCTACAAGCTTTGATATTCCAATGAGGATTTCCAGTGTAGTGTTGTATACGGATTTCTTGTCTTCTGTAAGCTCTGTAACCCAGAATCTTCTTCTTGACCTTCTTATGTACCAGTTTGACAGGTCTTCGTTTACGAATTCCTGGATAGCCCTTACAGCCTTTGTCTGGTCATACTGGTTCATGCTTTCCCTTACATACTTGTCAAGATTGTTGAATTTCGACAGTATCCACCTGTCAAGCTCAGGTCTGTCCTTGTATTCAACATGGAAATCATTTGGGTTGATTCCATCGGTGTTGGCATAAAGTACAAAGAAGTTGTAGACATTCTTCACGGTACCGAAGAACTTGCTCATCACTTCCTTGAGACCTTCCTCGTCAAACTTGGTCGGAGTCCATGCAGGAGATACATGCAGAAGATACCATCTCAGTGCGTCTGCACCGTACTGGTCAAACATTTCAAACGGATTGACAGTATTTCCCTTTGACTTCGACATCTTCTTTCCATGCTTGTCAAGAATCAGGTCGTTTACAAGAACTCTCTTGTAAGGAGACTTGCCCATTACAAAGGTTGATATTGCAATAAGCGAGTAGAACCATCCTCTCGTCTGGTCAATACCTTCGCATATGAAGTCCGCAGGGAACATTTCCTCGAAGTTTTCCTTGTTCTCAAATGGATAGTGCTGCTGAGCATAAGGCATTGCCCCGCTGTCAAACCAGCAGTCGATTACATCCTTGACCCTCTCCATTGTTCCGCCGCAGTGCGGACATTTGAAATGGATGTCGTCAACATAAGGTCTGTGAAGCTCTATTGTTTCATCTATATCTTCTATTGCCCTTTCGACAAGTTCTTTTCTTGATCCAACACTTTCAATATGACCGCATTCGCATGTCCAGAGAGGAAGTGGCGTTCCCCAGTACCTGCTTCTTGAAATTGCCCAGTCGTTTAGGTTTTCAAGCCAGTTACCGAATCTCTTCTCTCCAACGAAAGGAGGATACCATTCAACGGAATTGTTGTTTTCAATAAGCTGATCCTTGAGTTTGGTCATTGCAATATACCAGCTTGGCTTTGCATAGTAAAGAAGAGGTGTCTTGCATCTCCAGCAGTGAGGATAGTTGTGGTCCATTGTCACTTTCTTGTAAAGCTTTCCTTCTTCCCTGAGCCACTTGATGATTTCAGGATCCGCGTCCATAACGAACATGTCCTTCCAAGGTGTCTCAGTATATTTACCTGATTCATCAACAGGCTGAAGTACAGGAAGGTCGTATCTCAAACCTGTCTGGTAGTCGTCTTCACCGAAGGCGGGAGCTGTATGTACAATACCAGTACCGTCTTCAGTAGTTACATAGTCTGCGCATGTAACGAAGAAAGCCTTCTTGTCCGCCTTGACAAAAGGCATGAGCTGCTCATATTCAACATGCTCAAGGTCTTTTCCCTTCATTTCCTCAAGCACTTCATACTCTTCCTTAAGTACAGATCCGGCAAGGTTCTTTTCTATTATATATACTTCACCCTCTGATTTCACCTTGACATAGGTTTCCTCAGGATGAACTGTAAGACATACGTTTGATGCAAGCGTCCATGGAGTAGTTGTCCATACGAGGAAGTACTCGTCCGCATCCTTTCTCTTGAACTTCACATATACGGTGCTTGTCTTTATTTCTTCATAGCCCTGGGCAACCTCATGGGAGGCAAGTCCCGTTCCGCACCTTGCGCAGTATGGAAGAATCTTGTGACCCTCGTATATGTATCCTTCCTTGTTGAACTTGTCAAGAATCCACCATACGGATTCCACATAGTCATTCTCAAGAGTTATATATGGATTGTCGAGGTCTATGAGGTATGCCATCCTTTCGGTCATTTCCCTCCACTTGTTTTCGTAAGTGAAGACCGAGTTCCTGCACTGGTCGTTGAACTTGTCTATCCCGTAGTTTTCAATATCCTGCTTGTTGTTGAGACCAAGCTGCTTTTCAACTTCGATTTCAACCGGAAGTCCGTGGGTATCCCATCCTGCCTTTCTCTTTACCTGGTATCCTTCCATTGTCTTGAATCTGCATACTGAATCCTTGAGGGTCCTTGCAATGACGTGATGGATTCCAGGGTTTCCGTTTGCAGTTGGAGGTCCCTCGTAGAAGATGAAGCTTTCCTTGTCAGCACGAGTTTCCACACTTTCGTGCAATAGATCTATCTTTTCCCAATACTCCCTTATGTCCTTTTCATATTCGCTGTACGGTGCAGTCGAAATGTTATTAAATATTTTTTTCATGATTCCTCCTAAATTTATCTATACACTTGTTGACAAATTTTCGGCAAAATCCAATCCAGTTATCGGACTCTCCAGAAAATTTGTCATTATTCTTAAATTATTTACTTGGATTTTTGTACCTTAGATTCAACTGCAATACGCTGATTTATTTAATCTTGCAGATGTACTATATTGACTTATGCCTAAAGAAATAATTATATATTACAGTGAGGTCTCGACTTCGAGGACCTTGAATCAACATTATTAATACAGATTCATGGGACGAGGGAGTAGGGAACTATAATATAGAATTATTTCACCCAGCTGAAGCAGTCTCCAGACATAAATAAATCCCTCGTATATAAAATACAAGGGACGAAAATTCTCCGCGGTACCACCCAGGTTGCAGACTTGCTCTGCCGCTCTTAACAATTAACGCTTGCAACGTGATTCCCTACTCTATTCAAGAATCAAACTCATGGATGATCTTCACATTGTATCCCTTCATAATCTTCCAGCCATGGATTATGTCTCTGAAAATTTCAACAAGGCTACTCTTCCAGTCAAAGTCAATAAAAACGCTTTATTTTTTGTACGCCAAGGGTGCACAATTCGATGTGTTACTGCAATATAATACATTAAATAGGTTTACTTGTCAATATGTTTAGACATTCAAGTTTCCTTTGTACAGTATTTTCAAACTCCTGTCCAGTTTTGTTTCACACCTTGAATAACCACTTACGTGGCTAACTCGACAAAATCGATTTCTTGTCCATATTCATGATTTTATCCATCTTCAGGGCTAGAGATACCTGCTCTATAAATTTCAAATGGTCATTTTCCAGGTTCAAAAGCTTCTTCGCCTTCAGAATCCTGTATCTTACAGTATTTTCATGCTGATGGAGCATTTGTGCAGTCTTCTTATATTCTCCATTGTTTTCAAGATAAACCTCTACTGTATTTACAATATCCGAATTATAGTATTCATCATATTCCTTGAGGGGCATGAATATCTCCCTGTAGAACTCAGCAAGATGTCTGCTGTTTCTCATGGGATACAACACCTTGTAAACGTTCAAATCCTTGTAGTGAACAACCCTGTCCTCTGTTACAAAGGACAGCTCGTAAGATGAAAGAGATTGTTTAACGCAGTGGTTGAATTCATCCTTGCTGGTGAATGAATTACTGACTCCTATTATATAATCCTCTGTATATTTCTTTACCAGATTTTCCACATAATCAATATGGGTCTTCAGCATAACCTGCTTGTTGAAGTTTAAGATCATCAGTATGTTGTTCCTGTATTTCAATGCCTCAAAATCATAGTTGGAGTTAAGTTCCTTCCTTAAATAATTGAACCTGTCTGCTTGAATACTTTCTACATTAATGTACAGGCAGTTATAAAACTTCTTGAAACTTCCATTTATCCTGGTTGCAATTGCAGCAACCTCCTGACTGTTTATGTCCCCATCAAGAAGCCTGTCTATCCTCATCTCGGAAATAGTATCCGCCTGCTCCAGAAGTATCATTTCTGTAATTGTAATAACTATCTCGGCATATGGAACCATAGTATCAATGAATATCACCGGAAAGGATTTTTCATCACAGAACCTTTTTATATCATCAGGAATATCATCAAGGAACTCATCTATTATACATACTCCAGCACTGCTGGAATTTATGTACAGATCAAAGATCTTCCTCATTTCTTCCTTGTCATCCTTGGCTATATATAAACTATTAACATAAAAATCGCCTGCCATGACAAGTTCCATATCCACTACGTCATCAAGCACTGGACAGTCGGAAAAATTAATTCTCTTTATTTCATTTTCAAGACCGTTCTTTCCTGCCACCAGCCTTGCCGATTCAAATAGCTTAAGGTCAAACAAATCCTTAACCTTTACAGACATAAATTAACCTTCCCTCATCCAGAATCATTCAATCTTCAGAAAATTATACAACAATATTGTATATTTTACAACGCCAACACCTCGTTTTGAATGGTTGATAGTAAAATCACAAAATTATTGTTAATAAATTGTAAAATCTACAAAATAATTAAAATGAATCGGTAATATAATATTTATCAGGAGGTGCTTATATTTATGAAAAAACTAGCTTATCAAGAAACAGTAGATATCCTTGTAGGATGTACCATCCTTGGAACAGGTGGAGGAGGTTCACTTGCCGAAGGATTGGATGCAGTAAAGAAAGCCTTCGGGGAAGGCTGCGAATTCAACATGATCGATTTCGATGAGATAAAGGATGATGCATACTATGTCAACCCTTATTTTTGCGGTTCAATCTCTCCCGATGAAGAGGAAGAAGAAGAGCACAAGGAGCTTGAATATGCAATCAGGTCTCTAGAAGAATATATGGACGTGGAATTCGATGGTGTTGTATCCATTGAATATGGAGGAGGCAATACAGGCCAGGCAATGGCTGCAGGTGCCAGGGCTGGCAAGTTCATAGTCGATGCAGACGCTGCCGGGCGTGCAGTTCCGGAACTGCAATTTTCAACTTATTTTGTAACCGGCAGGCCTATTTATCCATTTTCTGTGGCTACAAAACACAAAGATACTGTAATTTTCACAAAGGTAGCTTCAGATGCAAGAGCCGAGGTGCTTTCAAGGATGATGGCTGTAGCGACAGACAATACAGTTGGAATGGCCGATCATCCAATAATTGGAAAAGATCTTAAAACATCTGTAATCCCAAACGCATTGAGCTATGCCGGCAAGGTTGGAAGAATACAAAGAGAAGCATTGGAAAAGGGACTGAATCCAATTGCTGAACTGACAGACAAATGTGAAGGAACACTTTTATTCGAAGGAATAGTCACCGAGAAAGATACGGAATGGAATATTCAGGACGGCTTTACTGTAGGATCCATAGGCATAAAAGGCTGCGAATCCTTTGAAAATTCAGCCTTCAAGGTGTGGTACAAAAATGAGAACATGGTTGCCTGGAGAGACGGCGAGGTTGCACTTACCTGTCCTGACCTTATATGTGTAGTGAATGGTGAAACGGGATATCCCATCACAAATCCAAACTGCAACCCAGGGAATAAAGTTGCAGTTCTGGGATTCAAGGCACATGATTTCTGGAAGACAGAAAAGGGTCTGTCTATATTGAATCCAAGATTTTTCGGCTTCGATATTGATGTAAAATATCTATAAAAATTCATTTCATTATAATTGTTACTAAATTTTAATAATCGTTTTTGTGATTTTTACAAATACTTATTGCGGCGACAACTGTATAATTACAATATACAAAATCGATGTTAAAAAAATGTGTACAACATCGGAATGCAGGTAGTAAAATATTGCATGCATAAATCAAGGGAGGAACTTATGAGAAAAAGATTATCATTATTTTTGGCAGTCATCATGATGCTCAGCGTACTTGCAGGATGCGGTGGTGGAGGCCAGCAAACTGGAGATGAAATTCCGGTAAGCGAAATCGATATAGCTTACTACGCTTACAATTCTGAACCGATTCTAAACTGGGATCCAAGCGCAATGTTTTCAAATGGTATCATCGTTCTGAACAACGTATATGAAACACTGTTGAAATTCGATCCTACTACGTCCGAATTTGAAAATGTACTGGCTGAAAGCTATGAAGTATCGGAAGACGGTATGACATGGACATTCAAGCTGAGACAGGGAATCAAGTTCCATGACGGCACGGACTTCACCGCAGAGGATGTAAAATTCTCAATAGAAAGGACACTTGAACTGGGTCAGGGCGCTTCTTACATATGGGATGCAGTAAGTGAAATCAATATAATAGACAATTACACTGTTGAATTCAAGACTTCATATCCAGCACCTATAGATCTTGTTGCAAGTTCGCCTTATGCTTCATTTATCATGTCAAAAGATGCTGTTGAAGGAAACTCAGATACATGGTTCGAGGAAGGAAATGAAGCAGGTACAGGACCATATGCACTTGAAGGATACACCATGGGAGACGAGGTAATCCTTTCACAATTTGCAGACTACTGGAAGGGCTGGGATGGAGAGCACTTCGAGAAGATCCTCATAAAGAAGGTAGCGGAAACTTCATCGAGAAGACAGATGATAGAAAAAGGCGATGCAACAATCACAATGGAACTTCCTTCGGAAGATGTCGACATACTTAAGGACAGCGACGGAGTACAGGTATTTATAGAATCATCATTCACAAACATGATAGGTTTCTTTAACACTCAAAAAGCTCCTTTCGACAATGAAAATATCAGAAAGGCACTTTCATATGCATTCCCCTATGAAGATGTTGTAAAATATGCAGCCGGAGGTTATGCCGAGCAGTCTACAGGACCTGTTCCAAACAACCACTGGGGACACAGCGACGACTTGTTCCAGTACTCATATGACCTTGACATGGCGAAACAGCTTCTTGAGGCAGAAGGTATAAAGGAAGGAGACCTGAACATTCTTCTTACCTACATGAGCGGAGACGAAGCAGAGAAAAAAGCATCCGAACTCTACAAGGCCGAACTGTCAAAAATAGGCGTAAATCTTGAAATAAGGGCAATGCCTTGGGAAACTCAATGGGAAATGGCGATGAGCGAAAATCCGGAAGACAGGCAGGACATATTCATCATGTACTGGTGGCCTGATATCTCAAACCCATACTCATGGCTGTATCCACTTTACAGATCTGAAGAAAGCCCGCTCTTCAACCTTGCATACTACTCGAATCCTGAATTCGACAACATGATAGACTCGGCATACGAAAAGAGCTCAACAGACATAAACCAAGCTACAGAAGAGTTTATATCAGCTCAGGAAGTGCTTATAGATGATGCTCCATCATTCTATATCTATGACAAGCAGGTTGCATGGATTACAGACAAGAACCTGAGAGGATTTGAAAGCAATCCTTCATATCCCTGGGTTGTATTCTTCTATGATATTTACCTGGAGAAATAAACGGCAGTAAAATTGTCATAAGAACGAAACAAAATCAATTGGCACTAGACATACCAGTATAAAAGAGGAATGGGACTTTTGTCCCCTCCTCTTTTTAAAAAAAGATTTTAGTTAATAATCAAGAAGGCAGCTATGCTGCGTCTGAATCAAAATCAACCACGGAGGTGTGGAATTTGAAAAACTATATCATAAAAAGACTTCTCCTTGGAGTAATGGTCCTTCTGGGAGTCATAGTCGTAACATTCTTCCTGGCCAGGGTTATCCCTTCCAATCCTGCAGCACAATGGGTGGGTCCAAGAGCCACTCAGGAACAAATAGATGCAGCAACTATAGAACTAGGGCTTGACAAGCCCCTTGTAGTGCAATTTGGGAAATACCTGCAGGGCGTTTCACAAGGAGACCTGGGAAAATCACTTAGAACCAAGCTGCCTGTAGCAAAGGAACTGGCATCGTACCTTCCCCCTACAGTAGAACTCATTATATTTTCAACCTTTCTCGCAATCATAATAGGAATTCCACTGGGTCTTAACTCAGCCAAAAAGAAGGACCAGGCACTGGACCATTTCTGTAGATTCTTCTCAGTGGGAGCCGTATCACTTCCTACCTTCTGGGTTGCCCTGTTCCTTCAGCTCATATTCTACAGATGGCTGGGATGGCTTCCCCTTGGAGGTCAGATGGAAACAAAACTCAAGTTACTGTACTCAATACCTTCAAGGACAGGATTCCTTCTTCTTGACAGTATAATAAGCGGCAACTGGGTCGTTGCACAGGATGTATTCAAGCATATGATACTTCCATCAGTTACAATAGCCCTCTATCCCATTGGCTTGGTTGCAAGGATGACAAGGTCTGCCCTCCTTGAGATACTAAGCGAGGACTATATAAAGGCTGCAAGGTCATACGGCATCAAGGAAAGGATAGTCCTCTGGAATTATGCACTTAAAAACTCTCTAGGAACCACAATGACTGTTCTTGCACTTTCAATAGGATACACACTTGTAAACACATTCCTGGTCGAGGCAATATTCAGCTGGCCTGGTCTTGGATCATATACTGCAGCTGCAGTCGTAGCACTGGACTATCCGGCAATAATTGGTGTAACTCTAGTGTCTGCATTTTCATATATAATGCTTAACCTTACTGCAGACATAATAATAGCTCTCGATCCGAGAGTAAGGGTATAGGTGGTGAAATCATGAGTACAAATACAATGAATAGAAAAGACAGGATGATAAAGGTATTGACCCCAAGGATAAAATCAACAAAGGAATCCTTCTTCCTTCTGAAGAAAAACTGGCTTACAAACCTGGCTATGTACGGAGTACTCCTTCTGATACTCATAGCAATAATAGTGCCTATAGTTCTCCCTG
The DNA here is from genome assembly GCF_900142005.1 of Dethiosulfatibacter aminovorans DSM 17477. GTDB lineage: Bacteria > Bacillota > Clostridia > Tissierellales > Dethiosulfatibacteraceae > Dethiosulfatibacter > Dethiosulfatibacter aminovorans. Next base: position 28,953 of record NZ_FQZL01000014.1, on the reverse strand, counting down.
CTGATATACATGTGGCTCAGGATACCCATCCTGAATTCAAGTTGCAGCCTCCTTCAGCCAGCCATCCTTTCGGAACAGATTATTTAGGCAGAGATATATTCAAAAGAGTTCTCCTGGGTACGCGCATATCGTTGACAACTGCACTTCTTGCCGTTGGACTTGCACTCCTCATAGGTATTCCCCTTGGAGCAGTTGCAGGATTCTACGGAGGTAGAATAGATGAACTGATAATGAGAATAACAGATATTTTTCTTGGATTTCCTCCCCTTTTGCTGGCAATCGCTATAGCGGCATTTCTGGGGCCAAACCTCAGAAATGCCATGATTGCCATAGCAGCAGCATGGTGGCCATGGTATACAAGGGTTGTAAGAGGACAGGCAATATCAATGAAGGAAAGACAGTTCGTTAAGGCTGCCAAAGCCATAGGGACTCCTTCAAGAAAGATTATCTTCAAGCATATACTGCCAAACTGCATATCACCAATCATTGTACAGGCTTCAATGGACATAGGAGGAGTAATCCTTACCATTGCATCCCTGAGTTTCCTGGGCCTGGGAGCTCAGTCCCCGACTCCCGAATGGGGTCTCATGGTTAGTACAAGCAGAAACTATTTCCTGAATGCGTGGTGGTACAGCATATTCCCGGGACTTGCAATCTTCTTTACAGTACTGGTCTTCAACCTTCTTGGAGACGGACTAAGAGAGGTTCTTGATCCGAAAACAAGAAAGAATTAGGAGGCAGCCATGGAAAGACCATATCTTCATATAAAAGATTTAAAGATAAACTTCCATACTTTCGAGGGTGTAAAAACCGTATTGAATGTGGATGAAATAAAGATCAAAAAAGGCGAAGCCTTCGGAATCATAGGAGAAAGCGGTACAGGAAAGACAGTACTTGCTCTTTCAATAATGAAACTGCTGGAAATGCCTCCGGGAGAAATAGAATCGGGTGAAATACTTCTTGACGGTGACGACCTTCTTAAAAAATCCATCAAGGAAATGGAACGGGAAATACGAGGCAAGAAAGTCTCCATGATCTTCCAGGATCCAATGTCCACCCTTAACCCAGTATACACAATAGGACAGCAGCTCATAAATGTAATAAGAGAATCAAAGAAATGTGATAAGAACACTGCTTATACCGAAGCCGTGGACATGCTGAATACCGTAAAGCTTCCGGATGCCGAAAGGGCTATGGACAAATACCCCCATGAGCTAAGCGGCGGACAGAGACAGAGGGTCATCATAGCACTGGCTCTCAGTTGCGGTGCAGAATTCCTCATAGCAGACGAACCAACCAGGAATCTTGACGTTACAATACAAGCAGGGATATTGAAGCTCATAAAGGAACTTCAGACGAACCTTAAGGTAACAGTATTGTTCATAGCAAACAATCCCGGACTCATATCCGCGACATGCAACGATGCAGCCGTACTGTACAAGGGGGAAATCGTAGAAATGGGAACAACGAAAGAGGTTCTTAGGAATCCACAGCATCCTTACACCTTCACTCTGCTCAATGCCGTGCCTAAGGACAAGGATACAAGGATTGATCTGAGTCAGGTAATCCCTCCCGATGATACAAACATAATCCGGGGAAGCTGCGTATACTACAACAGATGTACAAACAAGATTGCAAAATGTGAAAAAAACCAGAAGCTCATAAGGCTGGAAGGAACACACTACGTGAAATGCGGCATCTGCAACGGAGGTGGAATGAATGAGTAACATACTGGAAATAAAAAACCTTAAAAAGTACTTTCCTCTCAAGAGCGGATTCTTCCAGAAGGTTACCGCCCATGTAAAGGCTGTTGACGATGTGTCCATGGAAATCGAAAAAGGTGAAATTCTGGGACTGGTTGGAGAGTCGGGTTGCGGAAAAACAACTCTTGTAAACACAGTTCTCAATCTTATAGAGCCTACTGCCGGAGAGGTTGTTTTCGACGGCAAGAGCATGTACAAGCTGAGCAAAAATGAACTGAGAGACATGAGAAAATATATACAGATAGTTTTCCAGGATCCGTTCTGGTCTCTTAACCCAAGGATGCTCGTAAAAGACATCATCGGCGAACCCTTGAATGTACAGGCTGGAATGAACAGTGTCGATATGCTTCCAAAAGTGGAAGAACTGCTGGAAATGGTTGGACTTCCAAAGGAAGGAGCCTTCAAGTATCCCCATGAGTTTTCAGGCGGGCAAAGACAGAGGATTGCAATAGCAAGGGCTCTTGCCCTAATGCCAAAGCTTATTGTACTTGATGAGCCCACATCGTCCATAGACGTTGTATCACAGGCACAGATACTTGACCTTCTCAACAACTTGAAGGAAAAATTCGACCTTACATATATAGTCATATCCCACGACCTGAGCGTTGTAAACTATATGGCTGACAAGATAGCAGTAATGTATCTGGGCAAACTTGTGGAATACGGAGATTCAAGAACAATATTCAAGAACCCGAGACATCCTTACACAAAAGCACTTTTCGATGCAATACCGGATGTATATACAGAAAACATTGAGGACATCGCAACTCTTGAAGGCAACGTGCCTAGTGCAATAAATCCTCCAAAGGGATGCCGCTTCCATACAAGATGTCCAAAGTCAATGGATATTTGCAAGACTCACGAACCTGAGCTAATAAAACAAGGTGACGATGTGAAGGTTGCGTGCCACCTCGTAAACGACATAAGGGGCATCAAGGAAGAGGAAGCAAGAAACAAACACGCAGGTTGATCATGGAAACTTACAATCATTATGGAGATAAGTATGAGAATAAAAGTAATCGTACCTGTAATTAAAACCCAAAACACGGACCTCATGGATGGAGAATACGAGTATATAGAGAGTTCTCTGCCACCGGGAACAGAATTCGATATTAAATATCTGGATTTCGGCTCGGAATCTGTGGAAAGCGTAACTGAACAAAGCTTTGCAGTACCTGAAATACTAAGGATTGCAAAAAAATCTGAAGAGGAAGGCTTCGACGGTATTTTCATAGATTGCTTTGCAGACCCTGGAGTCTTCCCCTCCAGGGAAATTGTCAGAATTCCAGTTGTAGGAGGCTTCATCCCTTCAATGGCCTTGGCTTCCACCCTGGGAGAAAGAATCGCAATACTCGCAACCAGCAACAACTTCAGGAAGAATCTTGAAAAGACAGTCAGGTCTTCGGCTTTCGAGGATAGCATAGTTTCTTTGAACAACCTGGACCTTACAGTTCTTGAACTTCTTGACAGGGACAAGGCCCTTTCAAGACTAGCCGATTCATGTAAAGACATAGTCAAAAGAGACAATGCCGATGTCATAGTCCTGGGTTGCACTGTAATGTACTACCTCATAGACGATTTGAAAGACAGGCTCAGATATGAAGGATGTAGAGTCCAGATCATAGAGCCGAAAAGGTCTGGACTTAAAATGCTGACACTCATGGCCGAGTTGAATCTGACAAATTCAATGAACCACATAGTTTCAGCCAATTACGACAAAATTAAAAAACACTAAAGATATTAGATGGAGGTATAAGGATGCAACAATATGAATTCGAACTACAAAAGGCAGCCGATAGGCTTATAAACGAAATAATGCAGGTCAAGGTTGGTGAAACAGTAACAATAACTGCAGATACATGCTCAAATACACAGGTAGTCAATGCAACTGCAGCAAGTGTATACGCGGCAGGTGGAAAACCATTGGTAATATGGATGTCTACTCCCGGAGGAGTTGGAAAAGCGGCAGATGAGTATCTCCCTGTAGAAACACTGGGAGCTGCACTTGCAAAAACCGATGTATGGATAGAATACAATCAGCAGTGGCTCCTCTACTCCACTCCTTTTGAGATTGCATTCAACACCAATGAGAATCTGAGGTACATATGCCTTGTTGAAATGAATCCGGATCTCATGATCAGGAATATTGGAAATGTGGATATGGTACTTCTGTCGGAATTCATGCACAAGTTTGCAGATATGAACAAGGCTGCAAAAAAAATGAGGGTTACCACTCCCACTGGTACGGACCTTGAATTTGAAACAAATACAAGGCACCTGGTGTCTTGCGATGCAGGAGATGCAGGAAAGCCGGGGATATTCATGATGCCCGGACAAATAAATGTGGTTCCCAAATTCGATACCGTGCAGGGAACACTAGTTTTCGACGGTTCCCTTGTTCCTCCATGCGGCGTGCTTGAACAGCCTCTGAAACTGACAATTGAACACAGCAAAATAGTAAAAGTCGAAGGTGGAAGGCAGGCTGAAGAATTCGAGACATGGCTTAAGAGCTTTGATGATCCCAATATGTTCAAGCTTGCTCATATAGCCTACGGCCTCAATCCTGGAGCAAAGCTGACAGGCGACATAGTTGAAGATGAAAGGGTTTGGGGTGCAACCGAGTGGGGAATCGGATATGTGAGTCCAATTGACGCTCCCCCTGTTGGTCAAGACGCCAAATCACACTGCGATGGAATCTGCCTAAACTCAAGCATATGGCTTGACGGAGTAAAAGTTCTCGAAGATGGAAAATTCATAGACAAGGAACTGAAAGAATTCGAAGATAAAATATTTAACAGGTAGGTAGAATATGAAAAAACTAACAAAACAGGATTTACACGATATACTTCTGGGAGCTGCAATCGTAGGAACAGGCGGCGGCGGATCACTGGAATATGGAATAGAAATAATTGACAAGGCATTGGAAGACGGCTGTAAATTCACACTGGCAGACCTTGATGAAATCCCCGATGATGCACTTGTAGGCACTCCCTACGGCTGCGGTTCAATAGGATCCCTATCAGCGGAACAGCAAAGAGAATATAATTCACTGGCGAAAATTGACACAACTCCTGAGGTAGCAGCTGTAAAAGCCATTGAAGACTACTTCGGCAAGGAACTATATGGAGTTATCGCCACTGAACTCGGCGGCGCCAATACGGCCGTTGCATTGGAAGCCGGCGCAAGGCTGAATAAGCCGATTATTGATGCCGACCCTGCAGGAAGAAGCGTACCCTGCCTTCAGCATTCCACATACTATCTGAATGATGTACCAATCTATCCCATGGCGGTTGCCAACGAATTCGGAGATTCCATGCTCCTTACAAAAACGGCAAGCGACGAAAGGGCCGAAGCTCTTACAAGATCCGCCGCTGTTGCAAGCTTCAACCATGTGGGTGTAGTTGACCATCCTGGAGAATGGAAAGCAATGAAAAACGCCCTTCTGAAGAACACCATATCAATGTGCCTTAAAATCGGTAAAGTTGCAAGAAAAGCACAGGAAGAAGGCAGAAACTATGCCTATGACATTGTAGAACAGTTCGACGGCAGGATTATTTTTGAAGGTGTAGTAAAATCAAGCACCTGGGAGGACAAGGAAGGTTTTACATACTCCGACCTTGTAGTTGAAGGGACAAAGGATTATGAAGGTGACGAATTCAAGCTGTGGATACAAAACGAAAACATAATAAGCTGGAAGAACGGCGAATACTATGTTACAGTTCCCGATTCCATAAACATAGTAAGAGACAAGGAAAACATGCCTCTTCTAAATCCCAATGCAAAGCCGGGAATGGAAGTCACCATATTTGCTCTGACTGCCTTCGATGAATGGCGTACCGAGAAAGGACTTGAAATACTGGGACCTAAATTCTTCGGTCATGACATAGAATACAGGAAGCTCGAAGACATAGTGCCGTCACCTGTAGTGAAGCAAGACTGATATACATAAGGGCATTCCCCAAGGAATGTCCCTTTGTGGTATTATTCTATGCTTAACCATATTGGAGGAATTATGAATGAAGTACTAAAAATGATTGATGAAAGGGCAAGCTGCAGAAGCTTCCTTGAAAAGGAAATACCTGAAGATATTTTAAACCAGGTTCTTGATGCAGCTTGTTCCACTCCCTCGGGAGGAAACTTCCAGGCCTATTCCATAATCAAGGTTAAGGACAAGGAAAAGAAGCTCAAGCTTCAAAAGTACAGTAGAGACCAGAAATTCATAAGCCGGGCTCCCGTAAACCTTGTTTTCTGCATAGACTACAGAAGAATAAAAAGGATAATAGAAGTTGAACCCTCCCCTTTCAATTTTACGGAGCAGTTCAAGGACCTGTGGATGACAATAATCGATGCATCCATAAGCGCCCATACAGCCTGTCTCGCCGCAGAATCGTTGAGCCTGAAATCAATTTATATTGGAAATATCCTGAATGAAGCAGGCAAGATATCACAACTCCTTAATCTGCCGGATTACGTATTTCCAGTGATAATGGTAACCCTGGGCTACCCTAAAAGCCCAATCAAACCACCCAGGAAATACGGAAGAAACGTCCTGGTCCATGACGAAGAATACAAGGACATGGACATAAATGATCTGTTCAAGGAATACAAGAAAAAGAACAGCAACTGGAAGATGAAAGCCACCGACAAGTTTGTAGACCGGCTGTACAAAACGGCCCTTGAGTATCACGGCAGGGACTATGCCGATAAGTGCCGGGACTATGTACTTGAAAAAGGAGCCATAAGTCCCTACCAGTACTGGTTCGGATGCTACTATCTTGATGATGGCTTTCTTGACAACGAAGCATTCTTTGAAGAGATGAGGAAAAAACTGTTTACCTGGGTATAACAAGAAAGCAGCTACGCTGCGTAAAATGCGTAAGCATTTTTTAAGAGGTCGTAGAAAGTTTCCTTAACCACGTAATACCAACGCTTCAAGGTATTACGCATTTTTAACTTTCTTAGACTATAATTAAATCCAAGGAGAATGGAATCATGGAAAATATATTTCAATATGAACTTAACAAAGCAGCACATATACTAGTAACTGAACTGGCGCTTGTTAAGCCGGGAGAAACCGTAGCGATAACAGCAGACACAATGAGCAGCGACACAATTATTGACGCTGTGGCAGGAGCAGTATTCACTGCCGGTGCAAAACCCATGGTTGTAAAGGTATCAACACCACTGGGAGTAGGCAAGGCAGCAGACAAAGACCTTCCCGTTGAGGCGCTGGGAGCTGCCATAGGTGCCAGCGACGTCTGGATAGAGCTTAACCATCAATGGGTACTCTATTCGACTGCCCACGAAATAGCCGTAGAAAAGAACAAGAATTTAAGACATCTTAACCTGGTTGAGATGAATTCGGACATGATGGTAAGACTCATAGGAAGGGTGCCTGTACAGATTCTTGTAAATTTCCAGACCAAGGTGTTTGAAATGACAAAGGCCGCAACCCATATGAGAATAACAACAGAATCAGGAACGGACCTGGAGTTTGACAATGACCACAAGTGTCCATTCTACAACGAACTTGGCGTAGCAGACCATCCTGGAAGCGTCTACCTTGCTGGACAGATCTGCTGGTTCCCTGTCAACGAAAGCATCAATGGTACCCTGGTCTTCGATGGTTCCATAACACCTCCCTGCGGAGTGCTCAGCCAACCAGTCAAGATGAAGGTTGAAAAGGGATATGTAACCGAAATAACGGGCGGTCCCCAGGCAGAAGAGTTCAGCAACTGGCTTACAAGCTTCAACGATCCGCTGATGTACAGGATGGCCCACGTATGTTTCGGTCTGCACCCAAATGCAAAACTCGGCGGCAATGTAATTGAGGATGAACGTATTTGGGGAGCTACGGAATGGGGAATGGGATATCTTCCTGCAGCTGATGCTCCGCCAAATGGTGTTGATGCTGCATCCCACACAGATGGAATATCTCTGAACTCATCAGTCTGGCTTGACGGGGTACAAATTCTCGACAAGGGAAAGTTTGTACATCCCGACCTCATTGAAATGTCCAAAATAATCACAGGTTAAACCCAAACACCACAAGGTATTTAATATATCTTGTGGTGTAATTTTTCACGGTAATTCTTATTTGATATCTTTCAGTATGGCTTTTACAAGATTAAAGGTTCTTTCTGTTGAAGATATGCTAAGATGCTCTTCCGGTGTATGTATATCATACATGTCAGGCCCAATGGAAATTGCGTCCATGTCCGGAATCTTCTTCAGGAAGAATCCACATTCAAGTCCCGCATGTATTGCCATGACCTGAGGATTCTTTCCATATTCTTTCCTGAATACCTTAGTGGAAACATCCCTAATATATGATTCCTTTGCATATTCCCATCCCGGATAGAATGCTTTGGTTTCCACCACAAAGTCTGTCAGGCTTCCAAGCTGAACCATCTTGTCAACAAAATCATCTGTAAGCGATTCGATTGAACTCCTTGCTGCACATTTAATTGTCATTTTGTCATCTTCAATCTTGATTACACCTGGATTGTTGGATTGGATTACAAGATCTATTTCCTTGTTGATTTTAAGTGGTCCGTATGGAACAAGGTTTATCAACGACAGATAGCTTTCAAGAAATCTGTCCGTGAATACATTTCCAGGTTTATCTGCAAGCTCCTTTATTTCAACCTGTACACCTGGATCGGAAAAGACATATTCGTTCTCGAATATATTCTCGCTCTCCTGAATAGCAGCATGCAACCTCTCCGCATCATCTGTTGCAACTGCTGCAAAGGCTTCTCTAGGTATTGCATTGTCTGCTGTGCCGCCATTAATGCTTTCCACATCAACTATATCCTTTATCCTGTTAATGACTCTTCCCATTAGCTTGTTGGCATTTATTCTATCCAGATGAATATCAGCTCCCGAATGACCACCCTTCAGGCCCTTTATTACAATTTGGTACTTCTTGGAATATCTGCTTTTTCTTCTTTCAACATTACCATGAAAGTTTACAGTTACTCCTCCGGCACAACCAGTTGTAAAGACACCTTCTCCTTCACTGTCAAGGTTTAAAAGAATTCTCCCGTCTATGACTGAAGGGTCAAGATTCATGGCTCCTGTCATGCCTGTCTCTTCATCAGAAGTAAGCAAAACCTCAATTGGAGGATGGTGGATATCCTCCGATTCAAGAATAGCCATGGTCATGGCTATTGCAACTCCATTATCTCCTCCCAGGGTTGTACCATCTGCGTAAATGAAATCATCCCTGACTTCCAGTTTTATAGGATCAGTCATGAAGTCATGTGCGGAATCTTCATTTTTCTCACAAACCATATCCAAATGACCCTGGAGAACAACTGTTGGAGCATTTTCATATCCCTTGGTGCCCTCTTTGTATACAACTACATTATGCACATCGTCCTGGTAACTTTTAAAACCCCTTTCTTCCGCCCAATTTACAATGTAATCACTAATAGCTTTTTCATTAGTCGATCCTCTTGGTATTTTTGAAATCTCCTCAAAATTATAAAAAACTCTTTCAGGCTTTAATCCTTCCAATACTCTACTCATATTGACCTCCCATCAATTTCAATTTTCATGGTGTTTTCTATCTTTTATTTTATCATTTGTTCGAAATAATTTATTTGTAAATCACACAATATATCCCATCTAATTTATGTAATTTATACATCTATGCATTCTTGCATAAAATTTCAAAAGAGATTAGGTTAACTCAATAACCTAATCTCTTTTTGCTGCGTTTCAACAAATATTGAATTCTGGAATTCCGTTCGATTTGTTGAATTCCATAATGCTATTTTAGTACTATTCTATCAGGAAATGCCACCTTCCTTGAAATATTCCACATCTTGTCAATGTATGAAGTTGTATAAACCTGCTCGATATAATGGTAAATATACGCAGCCTTGTCTGTTATTTCATACCTGTTCCCTTTTCTTCGGCAAAACCCTGCCTTCTCCGCCAGGAAGAATTCCAAGCCGAACATCTTGTTAAGCGGGGTTCCTATTATCTTTTCGAATTTATCCAGATGGATCTTCATTGAATATGCACCCCAGAACAGATAGTAGACAGCTCTCTGTCTTTTTGTGAAGCTTGTTGTCAGCGACGTAGGCAAGAGCCCTGCATCGACTCTCTTTATATAATCATCTATTGAAAATGTGTTTATCTTAAAACTGTCCTTCAGAAGGCTTGTTGCCGATACTCCAAATCCAAGAAAGGTATCTCTAGTAACCGATGAATATTTCTTCGTATTCCTTTTGGCAAAAGTCCACACGGAGGTCCTTTCCATATCCATCTCCGCACTGGATCTTACAAGGTCACTGAGCATTCTCTTCTTCACTTTTTCAGGCATGGGCTTGTATTCATTATCGGCAAATGTAAAGTCGATGAAGGGATATGTTGACACCTGAGTAGCTCCATTGTCAAAGGCAGTCTTGATGTCTTTTGCCAGTATTTCCGAAGTCTGTCCAGGGATTGCAAAGATAAGGTCAACATCCACTGCATCGAAGTCGTAATTGTTGACCATCCCTAGTTTCTCCTTGAAATTGTCATTGCTTCTCCCAAGCTTCCTGAGACAGTCATCATCAAAGGATTGAATGCCAAGGCTTACCATGTTAACTCCTGCCGATTTTAGCTTTTTCAAATTCATATCTGAAATATCTGAAGGATGAAGCTCAACTCCTATTCCTTCCGATATGACAAAATACCGCTTCAATTTCCCAATGATTTCTTCTAGACCATCTATCATTAAGGCAGGCGTTCCCCCTCCGAAATATAGGCTGGTTGCCTTTTTAGGTCCCGTCATATGTCTGCATGCAATATCTATTTCTTTCAACAAGGCTGTTTTATAATCCGCCGCCCTCTTTTCGTCATACTCTTCCTTGCAGTAGGGACAAAAATCGCATATGGACCTGCAAAATGGAATATGCACATAAAGACCTAGGTCATCAAGGTCTTCAAATTCCAGATTGTTATCAAAATTGCCTTCAAAAATAAAAGGTTTAAACGAACGGGTCAGCAATACCCTCAACATCGATGTAAGAAACATTTGTCACCTCCCGGATGTATTTGGAATCAGAGAATCCGTACTATCATTCTTCCAGAACCGCCTTCCTGCTTCTAAACTCTTCCTCGTCAATTTCTCCCCTTGCATATCTTTCCCTGAGAACGGTCATGGCAGTATCTTCTCTGCTACCTTGCTGGTTCCACATCGTATAGTACTTTTTGAAAAGTCTGAGCACAATAAAAATTACAACAGCCCAGAAAAGAAGATAAAGAACCATGGAAATCAGTCCAAGCCACCAGGTTCCTCCGTTTAACAATTCACCGTTTGGTCCGTAAAAAGGATGCATGATATTACCTCCAGATTTAGGATTTCAATTGCGAATATCAATTATGCTATACTCTATTATACCCGTCACTGAAAATATTAGCAAAAATAAAAGAAGCAATTACTTTGTTTTATTCATATCTCCTGCTATTTCTGATAATCCATCTGCTTCTCCACTGCCCTTTAATTCAATGACCAGTATGGATCCAAAGATTATTACACAACCGCCAATCATCCTTGGTGTAAATATCTCATGCATGAAGATTACCGACAATATGCTGCCGAATACCGCTTCCAGGCTCATTATTATTGCTGCATGGGTTGATTTGGTATACTTCTGCCCCAGTGTCTGCAGGAAGTAAGCTATTCCTGAACAGAAAACACCCAGGTAAAGAATCATTGCAATGACTCCAATGGAGGGCGCAACTTCAATCTTTTCAAACATCAAGGACATGGCCGAAGCCATAATTGCAACAGTTCCAAACTGTGTTACGGATATTTTCACAGGAGAACTGTCCTTGACAAAATGCTCCGTAGTCAGGATATGCCCTGCAAAAAATACCGAGCTGAGCATGGTCAGAGAATCCCCATATCCCATGGAAAAACCTTCCTTCAATGTAAGAAGTCCAATTCCTATAAAGCATGCAAATGCCCCTATGAACGATTTATTGTCAGGTTTTTTCCTTGTTAACGCCCATACACAGAAAGGTACGAAAATAACATAGGTCGCCGCCAGAAAAGCCTGTTTTCCAGGTTCAGTATACTTAAGTGCCACCAGCTGAGTTGCAAAAGCAATAAAAAGCATAGTCCCGACACATAAGCCTCCCTTAATGTCTTTCCTGTCTATTGTTTTAAGATCCTTTCTGAATATTGTTCCCATCAGCAAAGTTGCCAATATGAATCTAAAAGAAATGATGCTGAACGGCGGCAAAGACTCCAATGACACCTTTGATGTTACGAATGTGGTTCCCCACAGAAGGGCAACCACAAACAGAATTAAATCCGCTTGTAAACTGCTGATATTCTTCTTCATAAATTATAAATCCTCCTAAATATTAATTTAAGTCTAACATAAATATTCATTTCAATCATTGTGTGTTGTATAATAATATTAGTTAATATATGTGAAACGAACAATGGCTGGAGGTTTATATGTCTATAAAAATAAAAGACGCCCTGTCTCTTGAATATCTGGAGGAATTCAAGCTTATAGCAGGTAAGGATGGCTTGAACAATACTGTAACAACTGTAGGAATACTTGATCATGAGATAATTGAAGATCTTATGCACATATTTGTTGAAGGCGAGTTTCTTTTGTCCACATTAAGTGTAGCCAGAGACGATGTGAATCTTGTATTTGATGCAATCAAATCACTCATTGAACGAAAAGCTGCAGGTCTTGCTTTCAAGACTGTATACTACGATACTTTGCCTGATTATATACTTGATTACGCAAATGAGAACAACTTCCCCGTCTTCACCTTCGATCCGTCCATCTTCATAGAGAATATAATAAACACCTTATTCAGCAGCATCAAATCCAGAGGAATCCACGACCTTCTGGAGGCCAAACTTGAGACACTGTTCCAAGGTGTAGTAACGGACTATACAGTAGAAAAGATAGCACTTGAACTCAATGATGATTTTCAACATTTTCACCAGGTCATATATTGCCAGGAAAAACGTTATGTATCGCAGGACAACTCAATTAGAATTGTTGAAAAGTTTTCAAGGATGAAAAACATATCTCCACACCACAGTATATTCAAGTTCAGAAGCGGAACCGTCATGATACTAACCGCCAGCAAACTAAACGAAAGATCAATGAAACTGGAATCCCAATATATAATGGACCTTTTGAGCATCACAGAAAGCGACTACACTATAGGCAGAAGCAGCCTTAAGAAAAATCTCATGAATATGGACCAGTCGCTTAAGGAAAGCTACTACGCCTTTGAAGCTGCTGTCATAAAACAGGTTAGTTCAGCAAATTATGAAGATATCGGACTCTACCAGTTCTTGATACCGTTACTGAAGGATCCCTGGGCCAAACGATTCTCCGACAGACTCATCGAACCAATTATTGATTACGACTTGAAATACAATGCCCACCTGATGGAAACCATCAGCCTCTATTTCGACAACGGCTGCAACACCCAGAAGGTGTCAGAACTTGTCTTCCAGCACAAGAATACTGTACTATACAGGATAAGGAAAGTAAAGGAGCTTCTCGGTCCCTTTTCCAGCGACCAGGATTTCAACGAACAAATGTCCATGGCATTGAAGATTCACAAGATCAACCAGTTGAATATATAACAGGGTTATAGATGATTCCCATAGGCTGCTTTAACATCACAAAAAAAGCTTATACAAGTAACAATGTACTTCCATAAGCTTTTATCAAATCTGCACAATTATAGTATTAGCTGAATTTCTTTTTCTTCATTTAACACTATATTAATATTCTCGAGCTTGGTTCCCGATCTGGAAACCAGGCCTTCAACATTCTCAAGCCTTCCATCCTTAAGGAGCTTTTCAACCTGGTCTTCCTCCAGGAGTTTGCCACATAAGGGAGATATCTTGAAACTGCATCCCTTTCTATAGCCTGAGCAACTGTAAAATTCACCATATTTGCTTTTCACCTTGAATACGTTGGAATTACACAGGGGACACTTGAGTTTCGACTCTCTGTCATCCACATAATCACTCTTGCCGATTTTCCTGTTCGTACCTTCGATATCTTTGCATGACTTCTTATACAGGTTGATGATTCCACCCATGAATTTCCTGGGCTCCATTTCTCCCTTCTCAACCTTGTGAAGGGCCAGCTGCATTCTTCCTGTAAACTCTGCATTCTTGAGTTCATCTACTGGAAAAACTTCAATTAGTTCCTTGCCCTTCTCTGTAGGAACAAGGTTCTTCTTGTCGAGCTTTATATATTTTGTCGTTATTAGCTTCTTGATTATTCCTGCCCTTGTTGCTGCAGTTCCTATTCCCTTGTTGGACATGATTTCCTTTATGTCGTCATCGGTTACCTTTCTGCCGCAGGTTCTCATGAAGCCAAGTATCGTTGCCTCCGTATATCTCTTTGGCGGACTGGTCTTGACCTCCTTGGGCTCGCATTCCACCCTCCTGAGAACATCACCCACTTCAAGCTTGGGAAGTACGACGTCTTTGTGTTCAAGTCCGTACACAGCCTTCCATCCGGGAGACTTTTCAACATTACCATTCACCTTGAAGATAAGATCTCCACAGCTTAGCTGGACTTCCGTCACCTCGTTTTCAGCCGGAGGATGGAGCACTGAAGCCACCCTGTTGACAACGGATTCATATACAAGCCTGTCCCTTTCACTGAGTTTTGAAACATCAGGCATTTCAGTAGTCGGAGTAATAGCTGTATGGGATTCAACCTTTTCATCACACACGACCCTCTTGTTTTCCTTGAATGGATGCTTGACAAGAAGAGGATACTGACCGGCCAATGCACTTAGCATCTTCTTGAAATCAGGAACATCGGATTTTGTTATATACCTTGATGATGTCCTTGGGTATGTCAGGTGTCCCTTTTCATAAAGCTTCTGACATATTGCCAAAGTTTCATCGGGACTTATGCTGTGGTTCTTGCTCATGTCCATCTGCAGTGCAGTCTGGTCGTACAACGGCTCCGAATATTTCTTCTTCTTTTTCACATCACATGAAACAATTTTTCCTTCATCAGGCAATTTGCTAATGATGCTTTCAACCAGCCCAAGGTCATCATAGTTCTCATCCTTTGCCGTCATTTCAACCTTTTCATTGTCTTTGCTGAAAACACCCTTTATATGGTAATATTTCATTGACTTAAAATTCACTATTTGATTCTCTATTTTAACGATTTCACTGAGTACTGCAGTTTGAACCCTTCCCACAGACAAGATTTCCTTGTTGTAGTTGTTCAGAGATATTGTGGTCTTTGCCGTCAGTGCTGCTCCCAATAACCAGTCTGAATACATCCTGCACTTTCCGGCCATTTCCTGATTCTCGTACTTCTTGTTGTCTTCCATGTTCTTCAGGGCTTTCAGCAGTTGACTTTCCGCATGGGAATCTACCCAGAGCCGCTTTATTGGCTTGTCGTGCTTTATCTTCTCTTCAATATTTTTGAATATGTTGCTTCCTTCAAGATCGGCATCACATCCGTTGACGACCAGTGACACGTCTTCCCTTGTCATTTCAGACTGGATGGTATCAAATAGATCCTTGCTTCCAGGCATCACCTTGGTCTTGAAGGGCTTGGGAACATATGGAAAGGGTATGTTCCTCCAGTTCCTGTAGGACGGGTTGTAGTCCATTGCACTGAAAAGGGTGACCAGATGACCTGAAGCAAAACAAATGATATACTTGTCGTTTTCAAGCTTTTTCATTCTGCCAAGTATGGAGTGGTATTTCTGCTCATTCTTTGAATAACCTGCTTCATCTATAAGTACCCCCGTATTCAATTTGAAGTCTCCAAGAAACTTCCTTCCTGTAGCGGCAATCTTGCATGCTACAGACTTTTTCTCTACTACGATCAATGTTTTCATAAATTAAAAACTATTTCTTCTCGATTTCCATTACACATTCATTCTTGATCTTTCCTACAAGGAACTGAAGTGCATCAATAACATGGGGTCTGATATCCCCGCCTATGAGTACATACATGATATCATCACCCACATCAAGGGTTCCTTCGTTAAGCCACGTTCTGACATGGAATATTCCATCCATTTTATATGTTTCCGCGACGGCAGCATCCACTTTTTCAGCATCATAGCCAAATTCCATTCCAGTCACCACTGACCCGTCATCTATACCCTCTCTCACCTGTACCTTAGGGGTTACCCTTACGGTTCCGTTGTGCACCAGAAACATTCCCGACTTAATGGCATTGGGGTCCGCCTTTGCTTCCTTCAGCCACTTGTCTATTGATGGAGATTCTTTCTTTTTATTATCATTCATGACTTTCACCTCTTATTATAATTTGTCTTTTATATTCGTTCATAGTCATATGCTATTGCAATTATCACATATTAAATTATTTTATCATAAATTACAGTTTGAAAACAAATAAAACCCTGCACTGTAAAAAATCCGAGAAACAAATCCCGGATTTTTTGATATTTGTATTTTGACAGTCTCCTATCTTATAGGGCAGATTCCATTCTCGCACCCTTCAGTTCCTATGTCTAGGTCTGTTTCGTACGTCTCATATTTGCTAAGCAACGATGGAATGAAAGGCTTCATATCGCCTATTCTTCTGTTGTACTCCTCTTCATCTATGGCCTCGTATGGAAGAAGCTCGTAGAAGCTGTCGTCCAACGGCAGGAATGAAAGCGCAACTATGTCATCCCAGTTTTCCCATACCCAGTCTTCAACAAGTTCCCACTCGTGGTCTCTTACGTGAACTGTGATTGAGCAGTTGTGGTTTACATAGTTCTCCATGAAAAGCTTGTAGTTTTCAAGCTGCTCAAGGGCCGTTACATCATACTTTGTTCTTCCGTCAGGCGATTTTACCGGGAATTCTATTACCTTTGTAGTGCAAGTTGCCTCGTCCTGTCCAACTTCAGGGAATATCGGATATTCCAGCTCCTCACATACCTTTACAAGTGGATCGTGAGCATTTATTCTTACCCTTCTTACATAGTATGGAGAGTGTGAATAGTGAACTCCGCTTGATACTGTAGGAAGCTGTGACAGTGTTCCTTCAGGTTTTACTGTTGTTACAAGGATAGGCTCTCCTTCACCAATCTGGCTTGCATATTTTGCAGCTTCGTCGTTTGCAGTTTTCTTAAGCTGTCTAAGAATCTCAGCCTGCTCCTTTACATCAAGGCCAAGAGCATTTACCATATCCTGCCATCCAGTCATTGAACATCCTGTAAGCTTGTCTCTTTGTTGAACAGCATCCCATGCAGGTATTTCAAGCTCTACGCATGTCATTCTATAGGCAGCTCTTACTGAAAGCTTCTGCGCCTCAAGAAGGCCATCCAGGTCAAGGTTGTTATTTTCATCAACAAAGGCGAATACATTTATTGTAGTAAGATTGCATAGACCGTTTGAATCAAGGAGTATCTCGCCGCATGGGTTTACTCCGTTCATGTTCTCTCTTCTCTTGCTACCTGCTTCCGCATTTACCCATCCAGGCTCTCCCGAATATCTCATCTGCTGGATCTGCCAATGAAGTGTTTCCCTCTTTGGCTTTTCATTGTAGTAAATTGAATTGTTTGACATCTGTCTGTGGATTATGTCCTTGTCAACTATCCACTGTCCGTCTATCTGCTTGTAAAGCTTGCTCTTGGCTTCAATGCATTCCCTGTCATCTGAATCTATAAGAACAATCTCTGCAGTTCTTCTAACTCCACCTACAACTACATTTTCACCTATTATGTTTGATATATCCAAGCAGTCTATGGATTTAAGCTTCACTCTTACCTTGTCTTCGATTGTTCCTCTCTTCTTGAGGATCTTGTCTATCTTAAGGAACATGTTCTTGAGGCTCGTATGTCCACTTGCCGTTCCTCCAAAGGTTCTAAGCTGCTCTCCCTTTGGTCTTACATTGTCAAAGTTGATTATGATTGTTTTTATGTTTCTATATTCATTGCTGTGAATTATGTCGAAAAAGTATCCAAGGGACTGTACCCAGCCTTCCTTGCTGTCTCCGACTATTATCTTTACAGTATTGTTGTAGAGGAACTCAAGACTTGTGTTGTCTTCTCTCTTGTCTATTTCAATTGGCGTAAAGTCTTCATGCACTATCTCAAAATCGGTTCTCACCTTTGGAAGCTTGGCTACGTCATTCTTAAGGACCCTCACTCCAACTCCTGAACCTATCATCAGCAAATAGAAAAGGTCCCTGAAGGATCTGAAGCTGTCTATTACCTGGAAGGCACAGTTGAAGTTGGCCATTGGATAATGCTTGGCTACCGGTGTTCCTCCAACCCAGAATGTTCTTCCAGAGAGGAACTGCCTGAGATTGAATATATTGTCATAAAGCTTTTCCGCTTCGTTCTTTGTAGTGGCAACAAGGCTGCAGTTGTATTCTACTGCTCTTCTTACAGTCTCCCACCAGTATTCCCTTCTTCTCTCTTCCCTTAGCCATCTTGAATAAGTCCTGTAGTAGACGAAATTTCCAAGCTGGTGCATTGGCGACTGCCTGTGCTTGTACCTGCTTATGAATTCTTCACTTAGCAGTCTTCCGTCCCTTCTCTTTCTCGCATCTCTTGACTTGTCTCTTTCATACCGGTACAGGATATATCTTTTGGCAACATCCTTTCGGACACTTTCCATCAATCTATCTTCTACCATATCCTGTATTCTTTCAACAGGGGTAGGTTGATCCTTGGCTGATATTTCTTCCTGAATTTTGTCTGCTATGGACTGGGCAAGCTCCACATCTGCTCCATCCTTTGTTTCATTCATCGCCTTGATTATTGCATTTACTATCTTTTCACTTCTAAACTCTACTTCTTCGCCGGTTCTTTTAAAAATACGAGCCATCGTTGCCCTCCCAATATATTGTGTTGGCGTAAAAAAAACAATCCTTCAAATACTATATATTGTACCATTAGGATTATTTTCAGTCAAATCAACTCATAGGATTTTGCCATTTCTCCAAAGCCTTATAATCACTTATTTATACGACATTTGCATATTTATGAAAAATTTTGCACTTGGTAAAAGCCTTGTTTTTCAACATTTTCCTGGAATTGATTTTTTTTATTGTTTTTTTGATTTTTTTTATATCCATTTTATTATGTCCCATGTATCCCTGAAGCATCTGCTCTTTAGGAAGTCGTCGTCATACTTTGACGAACACATCATGGGGTGTCTGCTTTCACAGAAATTGCCGTATTTGATATATTTCTTCCTTCCCTGGGCCTGCTTGCCCCAGAGGAACCATGTTATGTCTCTGTTTTCCTTTGATATATACTGTAAAAGTTCATTGCTGAAGTTTTCCCATATCTTTGTATGGCTTCCGGGAACACCCGACTCTACCGTAAAATAGGTGTTCAACAAAAGCACTCCCTGCTTTTCCCAGGACTTGAATATCTCAGTAGGAGGCAGAATGCTAAACTCTTCATTCCTTATTTCCTTCTGAATTTCTGAAAACTTTTTAATGTCTTCGTAGCTGTCGGCTTTTCTGCTGTCCTTGTGCAGCAGCCTCACTATATTCTTGAGGGACACCTGTCTGAACTTATCGTTCCAGCTGATGAGATCTCCCACTTCGAAGCATCTACCCGTTGCCCTACCCTTTTCGGGGTAAGGATCCTGTCCAAGTATTACAACCTTCACCCCTGAAAGATCGTTCTCCATAAACCTTAAGACATTTTCAGGCTCAGGATTAATATTATGCCCTATTTTTTCTGTAATTTCAAGTATTTCATTGTTGATTTTTTCATCAAGAAACCCGTTCCAGCTTTCATGATGATTTTCCGGATATATATTCATATTTTCTCCTATTGCTTATTTGAATATGCAAATTGTATAGTTGATTCTATAGAACGAACATATTGGTCGTCAGCATTTCCCTGATGGTGGAAGCCGTGTACCGTACCTTCCTTGACGACTCCTGCTTTACTCCAGGGTAAAATGAAGCACGATAAGCATCCTCATGTTTCTTGTATTCGATTTTCACTTCAAACTTCTCTGGTATGTTTATCTTGCATTTATCAATGTTCCTGAGAGCTTCCACAGTTTTTTTCTTTAAGAGGTCAAGGGCATCTGCCTGGGAAAGGCTTATTACGCCCCCTCCTATACCTTCTTTTAGAGGTGCTATTGAAATCTTACTGTTAAACCATTCAGCCCATTCGCATATCATGCGGTCTCCGCTGAGCATTATTACCGGCACTCCAAGGTCTGCAGCAGCATAGACATGGAGAAGGTATTCAGAACACACCATGCCGTTTATAGTGATTTTACCGATATCAGGATTCATGGTATGTGAAAGTGGACTTCCATCCATAGATGCTGCCGAATGATATCCTATGAATATTGCTCCGTCATATGTTTCATCAAGTCCCTGCACCATTGAAAGAGGACCGCCTGTCCAGCTTCTTACTATCTTCACTCCCTTTGGAAGTTCGTCATAAAAGATGTTTTTTCCGGAATCATGGGCATCCTTGACTGTCACCTCGCTTACGCCGTTTTCAAATAAGGTTTCACATACCATCTTCACCTCACGAGTCATCTCTCTCGCAGCCCTTTCATGCTCATGGCTGTCAAGCTCCGTCTCTGGCCATGACACTATTCCCGCACATCCTTCCATATCAGCACTGATAAATATCTTCATAACACACCTCGGTTTTTATTGTAGCTTGGTAATCTTTTCTGCATGAATTACAGTACCAGATCCTCGTCCTCCACTGTACCTTCTGCAACTATGTTGGTATCTCCTATGAGCATGAGCCTTGTTATCTCATTTTCCTCATTTGTCCCTATCTCTATGAAAAGTTCTCCTCCCGGAACACATATCTTTATCTTGTTGCTCTTTACAAGCTCCTTAAGATACAAGACTACACCTACAGATGCAGAGCCTGTACCGCATGCAAGGGTGAAATCCTCTACTCCTCTTTCATAAGTTCTGACAACTGCTGCTGAATCTCCGGTTATGTCATAGAAGTTGATATTTGCTCCCTTTGGGAATATTTCATGGTATCTGAGATACTTGCCCAGGTTGAATATATCTTCTCTTGAAATGTCTTCAAGTCCCTTGTACTCTATTACTCCATGAGGTACTCCCGGATTTCCAAGCTCCACATAGGATATTGTGTAGTCAACTCCGTCAATTGTTGCTATCTTGTCAAACTCTACTATCTCGGGATTGTTGAGGGCAACAGCCACAAGCCTTCCTTCCTCAATCTCTCCCTCTACATTGCCCGCTGTAGTTTCAAATGTCATTTTCTTTCCTGCTATTCCGTTGGTATAGGCAAATCTTGTCATGCACCTTGCACCATTTCCGCACATTTCTCCAATGCTTCCATCAGCATTGATGAATACCATTCTGAAATCCGCATCTCCGTCCGCCTTGTTTACAGCCATGAGTCCGTCTGCACCGATGGAAAGCTTTCTTGTGCACAGTCTCTTTGCCATTTCCTGCAGTTTTTCAACGGAAAATCCGTATTCCCTGTTGTCCATTACTATGAAATCATTTCCCAGTCCCTGCATTTTCGTATATTTTATCTTCATAATCTGGTCTCCCTTCAGTTGTTATCGTATCAGTAATCTCTACCTTATATTTAACCAAATAAAGGAGCTTAATTCAAGCTCCTTTATAAATATTTCATTTCTATTTATTTTTTAGTGTCAGCACCATGTCGTACCATTTGGCTCCGCCATGGACTGAATCTGAAACACCCAAACTTTTGTATCCAAAACTTTCATAATATCCTATAAGGTGGTCCTTGCATGTCAATATTACAGATTCCTTGTTTTCCTGTTTTCCAAATTCAATGAAATGGTTCATGAGTCTTCTAGCATATCCCTTGTGCTGGTAGTCAGGATGTACATCAAGACCGAAAATCACAAGATTTTTCCCGTCATCGCTGTGAAGATCCATGGTTTCAAAGAACTCATCCTTGATTTCCGTGTCGTCTGTAGATCCTCCATTTACAAATCCAATTACCTTTCCTTCGATTTCTCCTACAAAAAATCCCTTTGTATATACTGAAAGCCTTTCTTCCAGGGCTTCCCTTGTTGCCGCTTCTGCTGCAGGGAAGCAGGTAGCTTCTATGTCCTTCACACTGTCAAGGTCCTTCATTGTTGCCGTTCTTATTTTAAACTCTGCCATCTTTCACCTCTTGTATGAATCATGTCTCAACATGTAAATTTTTACTATTTTGCCTAGACAATCTCTTTCTCTTCAGAATCGTCCAGCTTCTTCATTGTAATACCTGTAGCGGCATAAATCAATGAAAACAATGGAGAAATCCATGACAGAAGACAGAATGGTACAAATGCAGCTACTGAAGCTCCAAGCATTGTGGCACCGAATATTGCATTTGCATTCCAGGGAATGAGCCATGCTCCAAGGGTACCGCTGTCCTCGAGAAGTCTTGAAAGGTTCTCAGGTGCAAGCTTGTTTCTTTTGAATATGGGCTTCATGATCGTTCCGGGAACTATTTCCGCAAGAAGCATTGACGATCCTATCATATTTGTCGTGTATCCAATTATTAGAGTATAGAGGACGGTCTTGAATCTTGATCCTTCACAGTTGTTTGCCATAGGCTTCACAAGGGCGCCAAGTATCCCAGATTCGCTTAGCATTCCAGTGATTGCAGCTGCTGCGAAAACTATTAGGAATGAACTTATCATACTCATGATTCCACCTCTGTTTAGGAGCTTGTCAATATATGTAAGTCCGCTGTCTATGGAATATCCGTCATAGAGGTATCCCAAAAGTGCATTTATGCTTTCTCCCTGTCTGAAAAATGCTACTAGAAGTCCCATGAACGTTCCTGAAAGGAGTGCTATTATAGGAGGTGCCTTTCTAACGAGAAGCACAATTACTATCGCTAGGGGAATAAGCTCAATAACGGAGAATTTGAATATTCCACTCAAGGCTTCTATTGTGTTGTTTACTATTGTTGGATCGTAAGCTGTTGCGTCGAACTTCATTCCCATGAATCCAAAGATGATTGCACATATTACGTATGCAGGCATGGTAGTAAGCGTCATGTGCTTCACATGTGTCATGAGTGGCGTTCCCGTAACTGCCGCAGCCAGGTTTGTTGTGTCCGACAGAGGTGACATCTTGTCTCCGAAGGCCGCTCCCGATATAACTGCTCCTGCAGTCATTCCAACAGGTACTCCAAGGGCGTTTCCTATACCCACCATTGCTAGACCTGCTGTACCGATTGTTCCCCATGATGTTCCTGTTGCCAAGGATGTGAATGAACAAACCAATAGAGTAGTCAACAAAAATGCCTTAGGTGATATTACCTTCAGTCCAAGTACGATTATAAGCGGTACGGTTCCACTTGCTATAAGTGCCGCTATCATGGTTCCAACTATAAGTATAATGAAATTGGCTTCAAGTGATTCCATTACAACCTTCCATCCAAATTCCTGGGTTTCCTTGTATGTGTACCCCGTCTTCATGACAAGTGGCACAGTAAAGAGCCAAGCCAATACAAACATCGTTTCGATTGCCGCTCCGAATACAATTGCTCCACCAAGTACAAATAAGAATACCAAACCTACTACCAGTGCTGCATAACCGAATGAAATGTTCTTCCCTCTTTCCAAAATTGATTCAGACATAAATTCCTCCTAAATTTAATAATTAATATATTATAAGTGCTTTGCCATCAACACTTACTATCGTTTAGCTGAAATAATTCTTAAACATTCATTGATATTTGACTGTTAAATGGTTGCCTTCTCTCCGATTTCAAAATTAAACTGCTCCATTTTAGGAAACAATCCGTACAGTCCGCCTGTATGTATGAATAGTATGTTTTCATACCTGTCAAAGGTTCCCTTCTTTATTTCGTTGTAGAGTCCGTACATCGCCTTTCCTGTATATACAGGATCAAGAATTATTCCTTCCTCTTTTGAAAATTCCAGTATGAAATCAAGCTCTTCTGCCCTGCTTAAAGCATAGCCTTCTCCCACATATCCGTCTATTATTTTAATATCATCTTTTGAATAGTCTACAGGTTCATCTGTGTATTGGAAGGATTCCTTAAGAATCTTGTCCACTGCATTCTTGAAATACTCGTCATCATCGCATACATTGAAACCAAAAACATCTGCATCATTTCCAGCAATCCTGTTGGCGTAAAACAGTCCTGCATATGTTCCACCAGAACCTACTGCCGTCACTACTGCATCAAACTTGATTTCCATTTCCTTTTCCTGTTCAAGAATTTCATTCATAGCATTGAAGTATCCGAAGGTTCCTATTCCATTTGATGCCCCCTCGGGAATGATATATGCCTTGTGGCCCTTCTCATCCAGTTTCTTCTTAATTTCAGCCATTATCTCCATCCTGCTGCTTGAATATTCCTCTGCAGTTATGAACTTGATTTCCGCTCCAAGCATTCTGTCAAGGAAACAGTTTCCTTCGAGATGCTTTTCTCCCTTGTCTCTCAGAACCAGATATGACTTAAGGCCCAGCCTTGCAGCTACTGCGGCAGTCGCCCTGGCGTGATTGGACTGTATACCTCCACAGGTTATGAGATAGTCAGCTCCCGATTCAAGTGCCTCCATGACAGTATATTCAAGCTTTCTCACCTTGTTTCCAGAATATTCCATCCCTGTCTGGTCGTCTCTTTTGATGTAGATATTGTATCCTTCAAATTTCTGTGAAAACCTTTCAAGCTTCTCAATCCTTGTTGGAAGGTTTGCAATCAATTTTCTTGATGGTAGATTCATAATGATGTCCTCCTGATCTTGTTAACAAATTTCTTTTTCAAGTTTTTACTTTCACCTGCAAATAAATAGTGCAATTCTCATGCCAACTATCAGGTCTTGAAAACTGCACTTATTTTCATGCTTTTCCATTTTTTTGGAAAACAAATATTTATTTAATGCCCACAGCCTTTAATTTCAGCTATTCCATATTTTTGGAACAATTTCCATTTTTTTGGACAATATTGATGTCATATTCCTTTATTTTATTGTAAAGGGAGGATTTTTTGATATTCAAGTCCTTCATTACGCTTTTCAGATCATAATCATAGAAAATCAAGGCTTCAATGATGACCCTTTTCTCCGCTTCCTTAGCATAGTATTTTAGATCCCTGAACACGTTTCTGGTTTCAACGCTTTCATTCTCAAATATGAGGCTGTCTGAAGTTATTATCTCTTCGTGCGTGAGGTTAACCGCCCTCTCCAAAATGTTTTCAAGCTCCCTTATGTTTCCCGGGAAGGAATATGCCTTGAGCCTGGACAGAGCACTGTGAGACACATTTTTCAAATCGACACCGGCCTTTATGCAGGCCTTAGGAAGAAGTTTCTCCACCAGCAATTCAATATCGTCCTTCATTTCCCTCAGTGAAGGCATATTGATTGACAGAACATTGAGCCTGTAGTACAAATCCTTCCTGAAACGTCCCTCCTTGACCGCATTTTCAAGGCTTATGTTGGTAGCAGCTATAACTCTTACATCAACCTCTATTTCCCTGTCTCCACCCAGTCTGAAGAATCTCTTTTCCTGGATGATCTTCAGAAGCTTAGCCTGAAGGTAGATATTCATGTCACCTATTTCGTCAAGGAAGATTGTACCCTCATGGGCAAGCTCAAACATTCCCTTCTTCCCCTTCCTGCTGGCTCCTGTGAATGCTCCCTGTTCATAGCCGAATAATTCGCTTTCAAGAAGGTTTTCGGGTATGGAAGAACAATTGATGCTGATGAAGGGAAAATCCCCTCTGGGGCTGTTCTCATGAATCTCCCTGGCAAGTAGAGACTTGCCCGTGCCGCTTTCTCCCAGTATCAAGAGGTTGGAATTGGAACCGGAGGCTTTTCCCGCCATTTCCTTCACCTGCCTGATTTTTCCGCTTCGTCCTATTATGGCCGGGAATTTATCAACAAAGCCGCTGCCTGAACCTATGCTTTTTTGAAGCTTGTTCAGCTGTGTCAGAACATAATCCTTTTCCTTCATAGCCCTTTCAATATTTGACAGGTTTTCCACAATCAGAATGGCTCCCTTGATCTTTCCGCCATCTATTGGTTTTATGCTGCAAAGAGTCGGCATGTTGTTGAACTTGTCAAATTTCTTGACATAATCAACAGCCTCTCCTCCAGCCACCTTTCCCAGTGCCTCCATGGTGCTGTTTGGCTGGAAAACTTCGCTTATTTTCCTGCCTATAAGTTCTCTAAGCCTGTAATATCTGCCTTTGCCTCTGAATGGATTTCCCTCCAAAAGCTCTCTGGGTGTCTCCTTTCTTGAAGTATATCCAAGGGATTGTACAAACTTGAGTTTTCCCGTTTTTCCATCTACAACTATCATGTTTGAAATTGCATAGAAATAGTCAAGTCGGTAGGATTCCTCTCCATATCCTATCTCTATATACTTGTCAATATCGTCTATGACTACGTTGAAAAAAATGTTTTCAAACTCTATTGAGTAATCCTGGATGTCAGAATACACATGTTCGTGAATACAGTATGGATCCATATCTTCAAACAAGTACTTTCCTGCAATCACAAAGGAATGACCGTATTCTATTTTTCCTCTAAATCCAAGTTTTCTCAATACTTCAGCATTCAGATACCCATCATCGGCACCAAGGCTGTTTGTAGCAATGCAGACAATATCCCCTTCCTCCAGTTTTCCTTCAGGATGGTCTATTGTTCCAGTATCCATGAAGCCAAATATTTCCCTGGCCGCATTGTTTATGAGCTGAATCCTTTCTTCACTGTCAATGAGGACAATACCCTCCGACAATGCATCATAGATTGTTTTGCTTACCCTGTTTAACATCATATCTCCCGCAATGTTTAATATTTTGACCTTTATTATATCATTATAAAAAAATATTTTAAATAATTTGTTTTTGGCACGGTTTTCGCATATGAAATATGGTAAAATCATGAGGAGATATATTATGTTAGAAATAAAAAGGAGACCAATTATGTTTGAAATCAAAAACAATGAGTTGTTCATAGACCAATGTTCAACTATAGAACTGGCAAAAAAATATGATACACCGCTATACGTTTATTCTGAAAACAAGATTGTTGAAAACCTGAAAGAAATCAAGGATGCTTTCATAAACAAGTATCCAAACACCCATGCAGCATATGCATGCAAGGCGTTCTGTACCCTCTACATGTGCAAGCTTATGGAACAGGAGGGCTTCTGGCTTGATGTTGTAAGCGGAGGAGAGCTGTATACCGCCATAAAGGCAGGATTCCCCATGGAGCATATAGAATTCAACGGAAACAACAAGACGAGAGCAGAGCTCGAGCTTGCTCTTGACAACAATATCGGAAGAATCGTAGTTGACAATGTATCCGAGCTTTACTTCCTTGAAAAGCTTTGTGTGGAAAAGAATACTACAACAAAGATACTTTTCAGGATTACTCCAAACGTATCCGCTGATACCCACGAATATATCACGACGGGAAAGAAGGATTCCAAATTCGGAATACCGCTTGATGATGAAATTGTATACCCGGCTATAAAGTATGCCATCGATTCCGAAGTTTTTGATTTTCTTGGATTCCATTTCCATGTCGGCTCTCAACTTCACGACAACAGCACACATGTTGCTGCTCTTGAAGTTATACTTAACCTGTTGAAGGATACAAAGGAAAAATTCGGCTACGATGTTAAGGATTTCAACATGGGTGGGGGATTCGGAATCAAGTATACAGATGCCGACAAACCTATTCCAATTTCAGAATTTGTGGATCCTGTAATGGAAAAACTCATATCATTCTGCGAAGAGAACAATCTTAAGATGCCTGCAGTATCAATGGAGCCTGGAAGGTTCATAGTAGGCGAAGCTGGAATTCAGCTTTATACAATAGGTAATATAAAGGAAATCCCGGGTATCAGAACCTATGCAGCAGTGGATGGTGGAATGACTGATAATGTAAGACCTGGTCTCTACGGTGCCAAGTATGAGGGTCTCATAGCAAACAAGGCTGAAGAGGAAAAGGATGCAACCGTATATATCAGCGGAAAGTGCTGCGAATCAACAGATATTATAATTAAGGACTTCAAGTGTCCACAACCTGAATTCGGAGATATACTGGCTGTATTTTCCACAGGAGCCTACGGCTACTCAATGGCCAACAACTACAACAAAAATCCTATCCCTGCGGTAGTGGTTGTAAAGGACGGAGAATCAAAACTCATCGTGAAAAGACAATCTTATGATGACATGATCATGAATGAAGTGTTATAATTAGTGTAAGCTAAAATAAAACACTTGAGAGGTGATGACATGTTTAGAGTGATTGTAAAAGCTATAATTATTAACAACAAAAGGATTCTCACTGTAAAGAGAGCCTCCGCTGAAGAGTTTGCACCGGACAGGTGGGAGTTTCCAGGAGGAAGACTTGAAAAAGGCGAAGGAATCAAAGAAGGCCTTTTGAGAGAAATCAAAGAAGAAACAGGACTTGATTGTGAAATAATTAGAATTCTTTATGCTTCTGATTTTACCAGCGAACATACTGGAGACAGCAAAATTCTTGCCTATCTGTGTTCTACTGATGATTATGAAGTTGTACTTTCACATGAACATGACGATTACAAATGGGCAGATAAGCATGAAATGAGACAAATCATCTTCAGTGAAATACTTGATGACCTTGAAACCCACCATATTCTTGAACTTGAAGAACTGAACAACTAAAATCAATATAATGAATTAAATAACAAGGGTCTGTTGCACTAACTTCCATTAGTGCAACAGACCCTTTTATTCTAATTGCTGTCTTATGCAAATAATCACTCTTTATTATGTAAATATTTTATTATATAACTGTTTCCCTTGCAATAAAGTAAAAATATCTAGCTTGCTTTACATTTAGGTTGAAATTCTTACATAAAAAAAGAAACATCATTTAGATGTTTCTTTTTCAGAACCGGCGACGTCCTACTTTCCCAGGCAGTCACCCACCAAGTATCATCAGCGCTGAAGAGCTTAACTTCTGTGTTCGGTATGGGAACAGGTGTGACCTCTTCGCTATTGTCACCAGATCATATAAAGGTATAGAACCTTCAAAACTACACAAGAAAGAAGATATTTCTGGCCAAGACCTCGACCTATTAGTATCGCTCAGCTGAACACATTACTGCGCTTACACCTGCGACCTATCAACCAGGTGGTCTTCCTGGGGTCTTACTCCATAAAGGATGGGAAATCTTATCTTAAGGGATGCTTCGCGCTTAGATGCCTTCAGCGCTTATCA
>NZ_FQZL01000042.1 GCF_900142005.1 Dethiosulfatibacter aminovorans DSM 17477 | reverse complement strand
AGGTCAATGGACAGGTAATGTCCATTGCTTTCCTTAAGGTCTACTGGATCGGTTTCATAGATAGCAACAGCAACAAAGGTATCCTTGTCAACAAACTTAATCTGCAATTCCTTGATTTGGATGTCTGAAAACCTATGGGTTTCCAGATAAATGAAAGTAGCATCCAAACCTATATTCTTAAAATATGCCTTAAGTTGTTTTGAGATAGTTAACCTTGTTATGTTTCCTTCTTGTTTAATTGCATCTTTCAAGAAAGTGATATCCATGACATCTTTCTTGAAGCGGGGTGGTTTTGGGTTCTTGACACCACCTGTTTTCTGTAACTTGAAAAAGCTTTTCCACCCTTCTTCCAGCAACTGCAAGACGTCCTGTGCGGTTTGTGAGGGCAGGTTCTTGTAGAAGAAATTAGTCTTCAACCGTTTCTTCTGATCATACCAATTAGGATATTTCTCCATACCCAACTCTTTATAGTTGCGTTTTTCGTAGTTTCCCACATTCCACAGTTTATATGCGGAATAACCCATATGTCTAAGTATTTCCATATTTCCTGTATCATTCTTGAATACATGTTTTCTGCTTAATAACATAAGGGTTCTTCTCCTCTCTTAATATGAATTTGTTTGTTTCTCAATGTAGAGACGGATGTTTTCTTCGGATACAGACCCAATGGATTCAACATAATAGTTGTGATTCCACAAGACACCTTTCCAAAGACTTTTCTTAAGTTCAGGGTACTTAATGAATAACTTCCTGGCCGTAATCCCTTTTAGCATCTTCACCATATAAGAAACTGATATTTTGGGTGGTGCTGAAATGAAGCAATGTACATGGTCTCTTTCTCCAACTTCGAAGAGATGTACTATGAAGCCTTTTTCCCCTGCAATCTCTTGAACAAGAGACTGCATTTCAACTTCTATCTCTGGTGTTAACACCTTATTTCGATGCTTCACAGACCATACCACATGGTAATTAAGATTATATACACAAGTCCTTGAATGTACTAGATTTTCTTTCATACGTATAGTATAGCATAAAGATAAAAAGAAGACAACATACGTTCGTATGTTGCGCGTTTCATCTCGGTAATGAATTACCGAGGATTCCCGCTTGGCTTCCTGAAAAACAACAAAGTTTTTATGGTAAATTCATAAAAACTTTGTTGTTTTTAGGTTTTATATTGTGTTGCGGTGAACCTTACCATAAGTAAGTTTATAAGCCGAGAAGAGTTTGTACTTATGATACAGTTATACAATATTCAATTTTGCTTGTTCAAAAGATTTATTCTTGAAATATCATCCTTTTTTATGGCATCATTGAATCGGACGATTAAATGGAATTCACAGGAGAAGCAAAGAATATCGAATATAAACAGGAATACTCAAAACAATATTGAAAACAGCACGTCCTTTCGCTCCTTTTAAGTAGTGGTGTACCTAAAAGGATAGTTTATTGTGATTGTACTAGCAATTACTTTTTAATTTCTTTTGCCGTTTTGTTCAAATTTAGTTTACCATATACACCTTAACTTCAGATTTTCCAAAAAAGATTATAAACCATCTTAACCCTTTAAATCATCATCTATTTCTTATAATTTTGAGGTGCTGGTGCTTTGACAACGATTAACTCTAATACCTCTTCGTTGGCATTTCCTACATTCATTTTTGTATTATACGGTATTTCCAGCAACGTCCCCTTCTCGTATGAATGCACTTCCTGATCATTTAGTGCAATACTCAATTTCCCTCGAATGACATTCATATAGACATTCGAATTAGAATAATGCTCCGGCAATCCTTCATCCTTACCAAATACCATATGGATGTAATTGACATTATCATCCATAATCAGCTTTTCTACCACCTTATCGTCAGATGTACTGTATTGATATACTTTTTCAATCATTTCTTTCCTCCTAAATTTCAATATTTGATATCATTATACTTCAGAATTTCATATAAATAAGTTACATTGGTAACACTATTTTTTGTTTGTTTGTACTATTATTATGCTATAATTTTCTTAACGGAGGTATACTTATGATAACAAATCATTCAACTGCAGAATATGAAAATACAATTTTGGGTGTCCTGCCACCTATGCTCCTCTCTGATTATTTGTACAATAACATGCTTCTTAAAAAATCCTATGATAAGAATGAAATAATTCATATAGAAGGCGAAGAATGTACTCAGATAGAAATCATTATGCATGGTGAAATCGTCATTGAGCGCATTGGCATATCAGGTGATCTCATGACTGTCAATCATTTCGGCAAAAGCGATATCATCGGAGCAAACCTAATCTTTTCAAGCACTGATCGCTATCCTATGACAATAACTGCCAAGAAACATACCGAAGTGATCACAGTGCAGAAAGATGTACTTTTTGAACTTTGCAATAGCTATCCGACTTTTCTCATGCAATTCATCAAGATAATATCGGATCTGTCCGTCTTGATTGGAACTAAGATGAAAAATCGGATCAGCAGAACCATTCGTCAAAGCATCATTACATATTTGTCTAAACAATCCATGCTGCAGAACTCTTATAATATTAAATTAACAATGTCAAAGAAATCTTTGGCTGAAATGTTCGGTGTCAGTAGAACCTCCTTATCCAGAGAACTGCAAAAAATGTCTGGTGAGGGACTTATTAATTTCGATGCTAAATCTATTCAAATTCTAAATAAAGACATTTTGGAATAGTCGCTCTAACCTTTGATTTCTATTGCTCTTGGCGGACACTTTCCTGCCTCTTTATACAGCTTCTCCTTCTTGTCTTCATCAATCAATGCCAACTTTGTATCCGGTCGAATGACATAGGCCTTGCCATCTTTCATACCAAAAACCTCCGGCATTCCTTTTGCACAGGCTGTACACCCGATACAATAATCTTTCTTCACAACAATATCTTCTTTTATTGACTCCTCTCCATGCTCTACATGAATATGGAGTTTTTCCATAATCAGTGCTATTGCAAATATGAATAAAACAGTCAACAGCCATCTTACTGCCATAAAATCCGGTCCAAGAAATTTAGCCTCATTAGCTAACATAGGAACTTTAATAACTGCCCAGGCACTTAATATAATGACAACATTTCCAGCACTGGCACCTTTTTTATGAAGGGTTTTAGCTATTGGAAAGGCTGCATATATAGGCCCTGCTGACAAACTACCGAAAGCCAATGCAAGCCCTGCACCTGCAATGCCAGATTTACTACCTAATCGTTTTACAATCCATTCTTTAGGTATTAATACATCAATGGCAACTGTCAGCATAAATATGACAGGCAGTATCTGAGTCATTTCTATCAGATAGTACATACTGTTTCCTAATGCTGTAGACGCCATATCATTCTTAAAAATCATAAGTGCCGCGTATATGATGATTATAATAATAAATAACTTATTCTTCTTCATTATTGCATTCATTATAAAATCACTCCCATCAAAATAGCAATGGATATCGCCGCGCCAAAACTAAGTAAATTACGGATCACTGCAAACTTGGTTCCAAACTCTTTTTTCTCAAGAGGAAATGTAACCACACCGACCATCGTTAACGTTGTTAGAAAAGCCACACCTGGAACAATGCTTGCTCCGGCATCAACGAATGAACCAACTAACGGAAACGCTACAAAAGCCGGAATCAAAGTAATACTCCCAACTATTGCTGCTACTAAAGAGGAAAGTAATGTATTCCCTGATCCCAAAACCTTTTCTATGGTTTCAGGAGGTATAAATGTTAATATCAGCCCTATCATAAATATAATGCCGATGATATCCCCTATCATATTTTTCATCATACCTTTTGATTTTTTCATTGCTTCTTTTGATTTCTCTTTGTTCTTGAATATTGAAATAATAAAAAGTACAGCTCCGACAATCCAAAATCCTATTGTAAATATATCCATGCCTTTCTCCTTCCATGTAATTTTTCATTAACTAATTACATTTTAGCTGCCTTTTATCAAAATTAAAGTTACTCATGTAACACATTCATATGAATCCATAAAAAACAGAACCAATCTTGAACATGACTGGTTCTGCTTATTCAAATTAAAATATTCTTATTAGTAGATCTTATGCCATAAATAATTCAATGTCGTCTTCTACAGTGCCTATACCCGCAATACCGAAGGTTTCCACAAGAACTTTTGCCACATTTGGAGAAAGGAATCCCGGTAATGTCGGTCCCAAGTGAATATTCTTAACACCTAGATACAATAAGGCAAGAAGCACAATAACAGCCTTCTGCTCATACCATGCAATGTTGTAGGCAATGGGAAGTTCATTGACATCCTCCAGCTCAAAGATTTCTTTAAGTTTCAACGCAATCACTGCCAATGAATAAGAATCATTACATTGACCGGCATCAAGAACACGAGGTATGCCGCCAATGTCTCCAAGTGGTAACTTGTTGTACCTGTATTTCGCACATCCTGCTGTTAAGATTACTGTATCTTTTGGCAATTTCTCAGCAAACTCTGTATAATATTCTCTAGATCTCATTCTACCATCACAACCAGCCATTACAAAGAACTTCTTAATGTCACCGGATTTTACAGCATCAACAACTTTATCAGCTAATGCAAAGACTTGATTGTGTGCAAAACCACCTACAATACTTCCAGTCTCTATTTCTGTTGGAGCAGGCAATTGTTTTGCCATATCAATAATTGCACTGAAATCTTTCTTACCGTTTTCATCCGCTTCAATATGACCACATCCTGGGAAGCCAGCCGAACCTGTTGTGAAGATACGATCTCTTATATCATCTTTTCGAGGCGGAACAATACAGTTTGTCGTAAACAGTATCGGTCCGTTGAATGGTCCAAATTCATCGAGTTGACGCCACCATGAACCGCCATAGTTTCCTACAAAATTATCATATTTTTTGAAGAATGGATAATAGTGTGCCGGTAACATTTCACTATGTGTATAAACATCAACACCTGTTCCCTGAGTCTGTTCCAATAACTGCTCAAGATCTGTAAGATCATGCCCTGATATTAGGATAGCAGGATTATTTCTTACACCAATGTCAACTTGGGTTATTTCAGGATTACCATATTTAGATGTATTGGCTTCATCTAGAAGTGCCATAGCCGCAACACCGTACTCTCCTGTTTTAAGTACCAAGGCAACCAATTCATCCACACTTAACCCATCATTCAGTGTGGAAGCTAAACCTTCATAAATAAAAGAATATATGTCATCGTTTTCTTTTCCAATGTTAAGCGCGTGGTGGGTATAAGCTGCCATCCCTTTAAGTCCGTATATTACTAATTCTCTAAGTGATCTGACATCTTCGTTCTCTGTCGATAAAACACCAATCGAAGCTGCTTTTTCCAGCATTCCATCTCTGTCAGATACGGTGAAGGTTGCAGCATCATGAAGATCAACTGCCGGATTTTGATTCTTTAATCCATTTCGTATATTCATCATTTTTTTAATCTGCGCTTCAATAGCATCTTCATCGAAATTCGCATTGGTAATGGTGATAAACAGGCTATTCAGTACTTCATGATTAGCATCTGAAATTGCAGTGACGTCAACCTTACCTTTAACAACAATTTCAGCAATCCCCTTGCAGCTATAGATCAATAAATCCTGAAGCTTTGCAACCACCTCATTTTTGCCGCAAACACCTTTTACTGTACAACCTGTGTTCTTTGCTGTCTCTTGACATTGATAACAAAACATGCTCATGATTTTCCTCCTTGATTTCTATATTGAATCTTGATTAGATACACATTATGGTTTTCCAATCAAAAATCGTTACATGGGTACAAAAAGTTAATCTTAATTCAAAGTCATATATTTATATTATATCATGTAGGTCAAAGAAACTATATAACGTCAGTTGCAATAATTGGAAGGATAAAATTGTAACACCACAAGCGTAAAGTTTGGTATCTAGGTGTCACAAAACCGGTCTTTTGTATATATTTTGCAAACCAACCCCTGCTGTTATAATATAGCTATATCAGAACACACACAGCTACCAAACATTGAAAAGTCATTAAGATGCAATTTCATACAATAATTGTAAATCCGAATCATATATACTGTTATATACAAACTAAATAAGGAGACAAACAATGATAAAAGGTTATACCCTTCCAAGAACACCAAAGGGAATATCAAGCCTAGTACCACATCCACCATGGCATTATGTTGGCAATATTGTTGCTATAGAGTTTGTTGCAGACCCATCTCTGATAGAAGGATACCTTCCCGAGCCACTAAAACTTGAATCCTCAAAATGCTGTGTTTATTTTGTTGACTGGCAATATTCATCCGAAAAGGGCCAGGAATTTCTGAACCCTGCCGAAAGTCAATACAAGGAAACAATCATTCTCATGTCCGCAAGCTATAAAGGAAAACCCCTGGCATACTGCCCCTATATCTGGGTAGACCATGACAAGGCATTACTTAGAGGCTTGATCCAAGGGTGGCCAAAACAGATGGGTGAAACTCACCTGACAAGGTCTTTTGAACTGGAATCCAAAGCAGCCCCGAGAGGTCTATTTGGAGCAAGCTTGACAGTTTACGGCAAGCGCTTCATTGAAGGCAAGGTCCAAATCAAAGAAAGTGATGCACACATGCCAACACCAACATTTGCCGGTTCGTCATTACTTAGGTATTTCCCGGACTTGCAGGCAGGCAATCATAATAAACCCCTTGTTAACCAGCTAGTTCAATTAAAATCAAGGGATGTCAAAATATCTTCCATTTCAAAGGGTGATGCGGAACTCAGTTTCATAATGTCCAATAGTCACGAACTGAAAGATTTCAGTCCTTTAAAGGTTACAACAGGTTACAGCTTCCAGGTTGCTCTTACGGTAGATGACTTGAAAATACTTGAATCACTGTAAAGACTTTATAAGTGTGCCTGGTTTTTGATATAATACAATTGTCGATATTACTGAAAGAAAGGATGATATTATGGAAAACAACAAAGTCAAATCTTCTAGCATTTACGATATGCTTGAAGTTAAAGTCAATGATTCCCACCCACACGCATACAAACCACATCTGCACTCGGAACTATCGATTGGTATCATTGATAAAGGCAAAACAAGGCTTACCATCAATGATATGGACTATGAACTCTGTGAAGGTGAAGCTGTAATAATCATGCCATATGTTGTCCACAACTGCCAGCCCCTGGATATCAACAACTGGGCCTTTACAATGATTTATCTAGACGACAGTTTCAGAGACGAATTGACAGCTTCTATAGGGAATGACTTAAAAATAGGTATAACAAAACTAGGCACAAAGGAATTCAAGCTTATTAAAAACCTGGCCAATACACTAAAGTCAGAGAATGATGATTTCATCAAGGAAATAGAAATAATAGACTGCATAAATGAAATAATAGAATCAATCGAAGTGAAGGTATACAGTGACATGGACAGTATCATAGAACAAATCCGCTGCTATATAAAAGATAATTTTCTTGCCTCGTTAAGTTTGGATGAACTATCAAAGTCATTTGATATGAACAAGTTCAAATTAATAAGACGCTTCAAAAAAATTTATGATTCAACTCCCAGTGCATACCAGCTGCAACTGAAGGTGGATTATGCCAAACAACTCATGAAGCACGAAAAGGACCTTGTAGCAATTTCACTGAAAGCAGGCTTCTACGACCAGGCTCATTTTTCAAAAGAATTCAAGAAAGCTACAGGCATAACCCCACGACAATATGCCCTTTCTGAAGGAATTAGCATGATGAGATAGTTTTTTAATGAATACACACTCAATTCTAGGAGAAAATTAATGAAATGCATAATGATAGTAGATGAAAATCTACCTAGAGGAATAATAGCAAATACGACTGCAGCCCTTGGTATCAGTTTGGCCAGTATTAAAGAGGGGCTTGTTGGAAAACAGCTTAAAGACAAAGACAGAAGAATCCATGAAGGGATTACAAACACTCCAATTCCAATTCTGGCCCTTGATAATAAGGCTATAAAAAAATTGTATGACCAGATACAGGAAAATGGCGATGACCAAGTGCAATTGATTGGATTCAATAACGTTGCACAAAAGTCCCAGCACTACGAAGATTATGAATCAAAACTTTTGAAAACCCCAAAAGATGATATAGAATATCTTGGCATGTGCCTCTATGGACCCAAAAAGAAAATTAATAAACTGACTGGCAGTATAAAGATGTTGAAATAATCAAACTTGTTATAAAAAAACTCATGTCAATTCAACATGAGTTTTTATGCATTTGTTTCAAATCTAGTTATTTCAACACCTTCAGCACCAACTTCAGTTTTGTAATCAAGTGTGGTACGGTGAACCTTACCACAAGTAAGTTTATAGGCCGAGGTAAATTACAACATATGATTCACAAATAAAAAAAGTATCAGTTAATTTTCTTTGATTATAGAAAATCCTGATACTTCAGTTTTTTGAAGAACAAAAGGTTATTTTTTTGACATCTGAAGAAAAATAAAGATATAATACAACTGTATTTATTTGTACTATATTATAGAATAAAGGTGGCAAATAGTGATGTTAAGCAATTATTTAGAGAAAATGCTGAGATTATATGAAAGAACGGATGCTATTCTAATTACTGACAGCAACGGCTACATTGAATACTCTTCCATGGTTTCATCAGATATCAACAATTTCAAGAACGCAGAAGTTACAGGCAAGCACATATTGGAAGTTTATACTAGTCTTACTGAAGATACAAGCAGTATCATGAGGGTATTAAAAACCGGCCAGCCAATCATCGACGAAAAACAAATAGTCAAAAATTGCAAGGGTGAAACTTTATACTTAATCAACTCAACCTTCCCTATAGTAGTCAACAAAAAAGTTATCGGAGCTATAGAAGCATCAGTATATCTTGATGAATTGTCCGAAGAAGAAATAAACCATATTAATGATAAAAGCATCAAAAACCTGTATACTCTTGATGATATTATTACAAGCAATGAGTCATTGCTGGAAATCAAGAATAGGATAAGAAAGATTGCAACTAATAATTCACCAGTTCTTATTGTTGGAGAGACTGGAACCGGAAAAGAACTGGTTGCCCAATCAATACACAGCCACAGCAAAAGATCTGATGGCCCATTTGTTTCTCAAAACTGCGCTGCTATTCCAGACACCCTTCTTGAAAGTATTCTATTCGGTACTGCAAAAGGCAGCTATACAGGTGCAGAAGAAAAGAAGGGCATGTTCGAAGTTGCAAGCGAGGGCACTCTCTTTCTTGATGAAATCAATTCCATGAGTATGGGTATGCAGTCTAAGATTTTGAAGGTCCTTGAGGACAAGAAAGTCAGAAGGGTTGGAGATTCAAAAGAGATTAAAGTAGATGTAAGAGTTGTATCAGCCATGAACAAAGACCCTGTCAGCGCTATAGAGAAGAATATTATAAGGAGCGACTTGTTTTACAGGCTGAGCGTAGTTCAGATAAAGCTCCCACCTCTAAGAGATCGAAAAGAAGATATTGCCATACTTGTCGACAGCTTTATTAATAAGTATAATCGTGAAATGCAGCGAAACATTACAGGAATTAGCGACCTGGTGAAAGGACTTTTTGATAATTACGCCTGGCCCGGAAACGTAAGAGAATTAAGAAATATTGTTGAAAGTGCCTTTAATATAGCCAAATCCAATACAATAACAATGCAGGATGTTCCTGAATACTTATTTAATAGCAGGGTCAACAAAAACAAGACCGATACAATAAACATTGGCGACCATTCCCTACCTGATATGATTGAGAACTATGAGAAGAAAATCCTATTAACGGCAATATCAGAATCAAAAAACATGGTTGATGCTGCCAAAAAGCTCAAAATATCCAGACAGTCCCTTCAGTATAAATTGAATAAGTATGACATCCAGTGATTTGTAATTAGATGCAAAATATTTTTATTTTTTAAAGAAATTTTGCATCATTTTTTTACACCATCCATATTTGTGACAAGCTAGTAGCCATGCATACTCTTAACATTCCGTAATAAGGGCTATTTATAGCCATAAATTGATACCTGACTCCTAACTATTGATTGCTGACCATATTGGTATGATAATTGCATTTAAGTTATGCAAGAGTAATCAAAAAATTTAAGAGGAGTGTATCAAATGAAACAAATTGATGAAAAGAATAATATCAGGCCAAGTTTTATAGGTTCTCTTGCAGTAATTATCTTTGTTTGTGTAGCCTTGAGTGTACAGGTTTTTGTGTTGAAGGAATCCTGGGTAACACATATTACATTGTTTATAAGTATTTTCTTTGCAGCCATAGTAGCTTTAATATCTGGTTTCAAATGGAAAACAATCCAGGAAGGAATTCTATATGGTTTTGAGGCAGCCATGTTACCGTCCTTGATTCTCATGTTGGTAGGCATACTGGTAGCTACTTGGATGGCATCCGGAACCATTCCAATAATGATTTATTATGGCTTGAACATCTTGTCCCCATCTATTTTCTTGGTTTCAGTATGCATTATTTGTGTCATATCATCATTAGCTACAGGAAGTTCATGGACTACTGGAGCAACCTTTGGTGTTGCATTCATGGGTATTGGATACGGACTCGGCATTCCAGCTCCAATCACCGCCGGTGCAGTAATTTCAGGTGCAGTGTTCGGAGATAAAATGTCACCACTTTCAGATACGACCAATCTTGCTTCAGGCGTAGCTGGTGCAGACTTGTTTGACCATATAAAAAGTATGGCTTATACTGCAGGTCCTGCTCTCTTGATTTCATTAGTCCTATATACAGCTATCGGTCTCAGGTTTAGAGGCGGAGAAATCGATTACGAACATATAGATGCGTTATTGACTGGCCTTAAAAACAACTACAATATTAATCCAATAATCATTTTGCCTGCCATAGTTACTATGGTCTTGGCTGTAAGACGTGTCAGTGGATTGGCAGTAATGGGCATTGCAAGCATGTTAGGTGCTTCCTTTGCAATGATTTTCCAGGGTGTTGGCTTTGGACAGATACTGAGATACATGAATGACGGATTTGTTTCTGAAACGGGAATACAGGTTGTTGACAAGTTGCTTAGCAGAGGTGGAATGCAGAATATGATGTGGACCATATCCCTGGCTATCATAGCCCTTTGTTTTGGTGGTGTATTAGAGAAAACAAAGATGCTTGAAGTGGTTCTTGAAAAGATTTCCGGTATAGTTAATAATGTACGTGGTGTTATTATTACTCATGTACTGATCGGTATTGGCATAAATGTCTTTACAGCCAGTCAATATATGGCTATTCTGTTGCCTACTAAAATGTTGGCTCCCGTTTATAAAAAATTAAGGATTTTGCCGCAAGTTAATTCAAGAACCGCTGAGGATGCAGCAACTGTTACTTCTCCTCTTGTTCCATGGGGTTTGTGTGGAGTTTATTTCACAGGCGTTTTAGGAGTTTCAACCATGGAATATTTACCATATGCATATGTAGCTTACCTGACCCCCCTAATAGCTATATTATATGCTTTGACTGATAAATTCATATTCAGAGAAGGACAAATTAAATCTGTTAAGACATACAATGAATATTATGAAATAATAGAAAAAGAAAGCTAAATCTAATCAATCTAAAATAATATTTTATATTTGATTACTCTACTAATAGAATTTAAGAGGTGTAAAATGGATGTTACAACAATTTTTATAAATGGCAATATTGTAACAATGAAAGATGAAATACAGGCAGAAGCATTGGCTGTTTCCAATGATAAAATAGTGGCAACTGGCTCAAATTACGAGATTAAATCCATGGCTAATACCTTGACACAAGTTATAGATCTCAAGGAAAAGACTCTTTTACCAGGCTTCATAGATACTCATATGCATATAGTCGGATATGGATTCTCCTTTGAGGCAATAGACTTGCTCGGACTGCCTTCATTGGAATCACTTATTGATAAGTGCAAAAAATATATTGAAGAAAACGATATAGCAGAAGGTGTCTGGATACTGGGAAGAGGTTTTGATCAGAATGTTTTTGAAGATGTTAATGGGTTCCCAACGTCCAAGGATTTAAACAAAATTTCAGAAAATCATCCCATACTTTTATTGAGGACATGCGGTCATATTGGCATTGCAAATGACTTGGCATTGAACCTGGCAGAGGTTGATGAGAATACCTTTGTTAGAGGAGGGAGCTTTGATAAGTATGAAGACGGCAAGCCAAATGGAGTCATAAAAGAAGCATCCCTTGAGTGGTTTAAGATAAAGATGTCTCAGTCAAGGACTGTTGATGATCTGAAAAGAGCCATTATGGCAGGAGGCAACGATTTATCAAGATATGGAATCACTTCTGTACACACTGAGGATTCATATGACCTTGGGTATGCAGGCGATTTGAGTGAGCTGTATGAGGCATACAAGCAGCTAATATTTGAAGGGAATCTTAAACAGCGTGTTTATCAGAAAATTTCTCTACCAAGAATGTCAGATGTTGACGATTTCTTGAAAAGATTCTTACACACAGGTCTGGGAAATGACTTTTTCAGGATAGGTCCCGTCAAGCTTTGGGCTGACGGGACTCTAGGTGGCAGAACTGCTTGGCTTCTGGAAGATTATGATGATGAGCCCGGCCAGAAAGGTATAGCCGTCTATGAAGATGATGAAATGACAGATATCATAAAGAAATGCCAGGACAACAACTTGCAGATGTGTATTCACTCAATAGGGGATGCAGCATTGGAACAAATACTCAATGCATATGAAAATGCTTCATCTGGCAAAGATATGAAGGCCTTTAGACACAGAATAGTCCATTGTCAGATAGGTCACTATGATCAATATCAAAGAATAGCGGATATGGGAATAAACATTAACATCCAACCTATGCATACCAGAACCGATTATCCTTTGATAGAACACAGACTGGGAAGTGAAAGGTCTTCAAAATGTCACGCCTGGAATACAATCCAAGAATACGGAGTATTAGTAACAGGTAGTTCTGATGTACCATGTACCAACTGTGATAATGCTGCCAGTGTATTTGCGGGAATAAGCGAAATAGTCAACAGGGATTACTGGTTAAAGGATGAGGAAGTAAGTGTATACGATGCACTAAAGATGTATACAGTAAATGCAGCGTATTCAGCTTTCGAGGAGGATGTAAAGGGCACCATAGAAAATGGAAAATTCGCAGACTTCGTGATTTTATCAGAAAATCCTATGTCTATTAAGAAGGAAAACATTAAAGATATCGAGGTTGAAATGACAATTCTTGGTGGGAAAGTAGTATATAGAAAATGACACGATGTGTATATAGATTTTCTTAATGAAATCCATAAAGAAAAAAATTTTTGAATACGATTAATATGAAAAATGTTCAAAGTTCTCTTAAGACATGTGCAGCAATGAATAGAAAAGATCATGTATCCGGTTATGGACACATGATCTTTGACTATTCTGTAAAACTAGTTCCTTCAATCCCTTCAGCATTAACTTCAGTTTTGTAATCAAGTGTGGTACGGTGAACCGTATCATAAGTAACGGTAAAATTAGTTAGGTATCTAACAATTGTTTCAAAATCACACTGGATGTTACAATTTATTGTAGAACTACATATGAATTAGGCTATAGTATCATTTCCTCTGAATATTTGGTTCGATTACTTACAATGGTCTCCCCCTTCTTTATATGCATATGTTATCATGACAAGTTATCACTTTTTCATCTCTACACTTCTGCAATTAAATCTTCTTGTTCTCTTGATAGTTTATCTTTTGAGTTATCAGTCACAATTTAAGAGATCTTCCACATCGACTATTGAGCAGACCTTGTTCTCCCTGTTCATAATAAATGCATTTCCATTTCCTTAACGTCTCATAGGATGGAATCCTCAAATCATCAGACACTTCTCTAACCGACAAATTGTTTTCATGCATATGTTCTACAGCATTAATCTTGAATTGCCCACTGTATGATCTTGATTTCATTGATAATCCTTCTAAACCATGTTTTTCATATATCGTACACCTAAGCTGTGCTAATTAAAAATAAATAGACAGCTCTTATTCAGCAAAGGATATAGAGTGCTTATTACTTTTCATAAGATTTACTATTTCCATTTTAAATTCATCATTAAATTTTGTCATAAAAATTGCACCTCCAAAAGTTAGTTTATATTTCTAACTGCTAGTGCACTTCATTTAAACCACAACTTAATATACATTGATTAAATTTCAGATTGTTTACATTAATTACTTGATGAACTCTAAATTTCCATTCTACATACAAGTGCTTAAATGATATGTCAGTCCAGGGATCTATTGAAGATAATCAAATAACCATCAAAATATTAAACTAGATGATTAAAAAGTGAGTT
Source organism: Dethiosulfatibacter aminovorans DSM 17477 (assembly GCF_900142005.1). GTDB lineage: Bacteria > Bacillota > Clostridia > Tissierellales > Dethiosulfatibacteraceae > Dethiosulfatibacter > Dethiosulfatibacter aminovorans. Next base: position 6,952 of record NZ_FQZL01000042.1, on the reverse strand, counting down.
GTTCGTCTTATTGAACAACTCAACTATTTAAAGCAAAATATTATTTATTTTTATTGGTACTCTAGTTTCTCGCATATTATTTTAACTTCTCTTAAAATCCCTTTTATTATATAATCTTTCTATCAATAAATCTACAATTTTCTCCCAGTCAGATACCACCTTATAGTCCGAAACCTCAAAGATAGGAGCATAATCGTCCTTGTTTACGCTGATAATTGTTCCCGCCCCTTTTATTCCACATGTGTGGTGGGCAGCTCCCGATATTCCAAATCCAAGGTAAACCTTAGGCTTAATTGCAACACCGCTTGTACCCACCATAGTCTCTTCCCTTTCAGTCCATCCCTCATCAAGGGCTGGTCTTGTACATCCGGTAGCTCCGCCGAGGAGTTCTGCAAGCTTCTCAAGCTTGTCCCATCCTGCCTGGTCTCCTATTCCGAATCCACCTGCTACGATAAGTTCCGCATTGCTTAGTGACACCTTCTCTGCAGTGTCCTCGATTACTTCAAGGACCTCCAGCTTGTCTCCGTATCCCGCTACTTCTGGATTAAACTTCTCCACTGCAGCTTCCTTACCCTCAAATACTATTTTATCAACAAGTCCTGCCTTCATGCTGGCCATCTGTGGTCTGTGGTTTGGACACAATATGTCTCCTAGAACCTTTCCACCGAATGCAGGCACTACCTGCAGGAATTCACCGTCTTCTCTGATGTCAAGTTCCACACAGTGTGCGGCCATTCCAGTATCAAGTATCTTTGCTGCTGTTGGTCCTATTTCCTCTCCCTTGAGGGTTGCACCAACTAGAACTATTTCTGGCTTGTACTCGTCAGACACCTTTGCAAGTGCTTCAGCAAAGTAGTCAGGTCTGTATGTTGAATATTTCTCATCATCAACAACTATTACCTTGTCAGCTCCATATTTTGCCAGTGTATCGACATGCTTCTCAACATCACTTCCTATAATTACAGCTGTAACTTCAGGATTGTGAGCCATCTTTCCCTTCAAAACCGTAGCTTCACCAAGAAGCTCGAGGGAGTTGTCGATTACCTTGTCTCCTCTTGTTTCACAAAACACATGTATTCCTTTATACAAACTTATATCCACAACTGCACCTCCTTATCCTATCTCTATTCCGGCTTTTTTGATTTCGCTTACAATCTTTTCTGCAATCTCTTCAGGCTCGCCTGTTATAGACTCACTCTTTCTGCTCATGTCTGGAGCATTTATATCTCCAGGCTGAGTTGGAGAACCTACAAGTCCTATGCATTCAGGATCAAGATCCATGTCGTCAGCCCTGTAAATTGCAAGAGGCTTGCTCTTTGCCTTCAATATTCCCATTACATTTGGAATCCTTGGCTCGTTGATCTCTCTTGTCACCCCAAATACTGCAGGAGTTGAAACTCTGTACTTGATGCTTCCGCTGTCAGTCTTGCTGTCTACTACCATTCTTTCACCGTCGAATTCCAATCCATTCACATTCACTACGTGAGGAACATTCATCCACTCACCAAGCTGACTTGGAACCTGAGCTGTACCGCCGTCCTCTGTCTCGTTTCCAAGTATGACAATGTCGTATTCTCCAGTCTTCTCCATTGCCTTCCAAAGAGTGTATGAAGTGGCCCATGTATCGGCTCCACCCAATGGTCTGTCGCTGCAAAGTATTGCTTCGTCAACTCCCATTGCCAGAACCAATCTAATGTTCTCAACAGCACTGTCAGGAGCCATTGTGAAGGCAGTAACCTTGCCACCATGCCGGTCCTTAAGCTTCAATGCTGCTTCAACAGCATTCTTGTCCATCGTATTTATTATTGTAGGTATCCCTTCTCTGTTTACTCTCTTTGTCTTTGGGTCTATGGTTATCTTGTCGTAGTACTCAGAGTCAGGTACCGGCTTTACACATACCGCTATTTCTAATGACATATTTACTCCTCTATTTCACAAGATTTCCTGCAATGATGACCTTCAAGATCTGTGATGTTCCACCAGCTGGAATATTCGTCAACGAATCTCTCAGAAATCTTCCTATAGGATACTCGTTTATTACCCCATATCCACCCATAAGGTCCATTGTCCTTCTTGATGAACGTATGGCCGATTCCGTTGAAAAATATTTTGCCGCCGCAAATCTTGGAGCTGCATTCCCTCCATTGTCATATATATTTGTGGCATTGTACAGCATTGTAGATGCAGCTTCGTATTCTATCTGGTTTTCTGCCAATAAATCTTGAATAGCAGGAATTTTCAACAAAGGCTTTCCGTAGATTATTCTTTCTTTTCCGAACTTGATTGCTTCCTCTACACTACCTCTAATTATTCCAACTGCTATAGCAGACATTCCGGACCTTCCGAAATTTCCTATTGTCGAAAGAGCAATTCCTGCTCCCTTTCCTTCTTCTCCAAGAATCATTCCTGAATCAAGTTTGACATCCTTTGCTATCATGTCTCCTGTCACAGAGCTCCTTAAGCCTAGCTTATCCTCTTTTCTTCCATGTGATATTCCATCAACTCCAGGAGGAATCACCACTGCCGTAAGAACCTTTCTTCCCTTTTCATTTACTCCACTCGCCGCTGTCCAAACATGCAGATCTGCAATGTGAGAATTTGTTATGAATACTTTTCTTCCATTCAGCATATATCCATCATCTTCTTTTTCCAGTGTTGTAGAATGATTTATAAGGTCAGATCCGCCTGTTGGTTCGGTTATAGCCAATTCACTTATGATTTCGCCGGAACAAAGTTTAGGCAGCCATTGTTTTTTTATATCTTCCTTACCATACTTATATATACCGGCTATTGCCAGATCGTTTGCCATAACAGCTATTGCAAACCCTGCACTATGTCTTGCTATTTCTTCAAGTATAATAGCCCTTTCAGTAAGGCCTAATCCGACTCCGCCATATTCCGGTGATACAAAAACTCCGAGCAAACCCTGTCTACCCAACAATTCAAACATTTCTTTTGGGCAATGATCCTTTTCGTCCCATTCAGCCGCATGTGGAGCGATCTCCTTTTCCACCAGCTCCCTCACTACGGTTCTCAACATTTTCTGATCTTCATTAAATAATTCAAACATATTATTCTCCTACTATATATTTTTTAATAACGGAATGTCTCCGTGCTTTTTAACAGTCTTATTTCTACCTTACCTACTTGTTAACTTCATATAGAATAGCAGGCATCTGCCGTTTATTATTCTCTTGTTTTCTAAAAATTCCAGGCAAATCTCATCTTACAGCGGAATATTCCCATGCTTCCTTGGAGGCCTGGTCTCTCTCTTCGAAGCAAGCATGTAGAATCCATCGATAAGTCTCACACGAGTCAGGGCTGGTTCTATTATGTCATCAACGAATCCACGCTCGGCAGCCTTGTAAGGTGTCGCAAATTCCGATGTATACTCGTCAACCTTCTGACTTCTTATGGAAGCAGGGTCATCCGCATTATTTATTTCCTTTCGGAATATTATATTTGCTGCACCCTGAGGACCCATGACGGCTATTTCGGCAGTTGGCCATGCAAGCACCAAGTCTGCTCCCAAATCCTTGCTGCACATCGCTATATATGCTCCACCATATGCTTTCCTCAGAATAAGTGTTATTGTTGGAACCGTCGCTTCACTGTATGCATACAGCATTTTTGCACCGTGTCGTATAATGCCGTTATATTCCTGGTTGGTGCCCGGTAAAAATCCCGGTACATCTACCATATTGAGTAGTGGTATATTGTATGCGTCACATGTTCTGATAAACCTGCTTGCCTTATCCGATGCGTTGACGTCCAAGCATCCTGCCTGGTATTTTGGCTGGTTCGCGATTATCCCAATCGAATTGCCTCCTATCCTTGCAAATCCTGTAATGATGTTCTTTGCAAAATATGGCTGGTATTCCATGAAGTCTCCGTTGTCTACTATTTTTCCTATAACCTCGTGCATGTCATAAGGCTTGTTGGGACTTTCAGGCACTATTGTATTCAAGGATTCTTCAATCCGGTTAAGATCATCTCCCGTTTCAACCATTGGTGCACTATGAAGGTTGTTTGAAGGCAGAAAGCTTAGAAGTCGTCTTATTTCAGCTATGCATTCCTCATCATTACTATTTATGAAATGTGCCACGCCACTGACGCTATTATGGGTCATCGCACCTCCAAGGGTCTCTGCCGATACATCCTCACCTGTTACAGTCTTGATTACCTGAGGGCCGGTAATGAATATCTGTGATGTCTGGTCACTCATGAAAATGAAATCATTGAGGGCAGGAGAATAAACTGCTCCTCCGGCACAAGGTCCCATGATGGCTGTAATCTGCGGTACAACTCCTGAAGCCAGGGTGTTTCTGTAGAAGATCCTTCCGTATCCTGCAAGTGCATCTACAGCTTCCTGAATCCTTGCTCCACCTGAATCGTTGAGGCCGACTACAGGAGCTCCAACCTTCAGTGCACTGTCAAGGACCTTGCATATCTTGTTTGCGTGCATTTCACCCAGAGAACCTCCAATTACTGTGAAATCCTGTGCAAAGGCATATACGATACGTCCATCAACTTGTCCATATCCTGTAACCACGCCTTCTCCAGGCACTTCCGCCTTTTCCATTCCAAAATTAGTACATCGATGCTTCACAAAAGCATCAAGCTCTACGAAAGTGTTTTTGTCAAAAAGGAGTCTCAACCTTTCACGAGCCGTAAGTTTGCCTTTCTTGTGCTGCTTCTCTATCTGCTTGGCTCCGCCGCCGTTTCGTAGTTTATCCCTGTTGTTATGAAGTTGTTCAAGTTTGAATGTTGACACGATTTTCCTCCTTTTCGAGCCCGAAAAGTAACCATGACCAGGTTGCCTAATCAGATTCTTTTTATTAATTGCTACTTTCTGTCATGTCCTTCAGGTTCCTGGCAGAGTTCAAGAAGCAAGCCGCCTGTCGCTTTCGGATGAATAAACCCAATTTTTGCACCACCTGCCCCGTACCTTGGAGTCTTGTCAATCAGGTCTACCCCTGAATCGTTGAGCCTTTCAAGCTCTGCTGCTATATCATCCACTTCAAGAGCTATGTGGTGTATTCCTGCACGGCCCTTGTTCTTTTCTACAAACTTGCCGATTGGTCCATCAGGCGAAGTGCTTTCAAGGAGCTCCAGCCTGCTCTCTCCACAAGGTACAAATGCAACAGTGGCTTTCTGCTCCTCAACCGTCTCGAAACCTGCGGCATCCATACCAAGGGATTCCTTGTAAAACTTAAGCGCTTCCTGAAGATTTGGAACTGCAATTCCAATATGTGCTATTTTCATTTTACTTCCTCCAAATATCATTACTTCAATGCATCAATCATTTGACGCACTGTTCAACTTTTTCTTCAATCCATTCATAGGGATTAATCTGGCGCATATGCATCCTGTCTATCTGCTTGGTCAACTCGTCTGCAAGCCCGTATATGTCGCTGGTTTTTCTTCCTATTTCCTGCTGAAGCATTGATAAGATCACTTCATACAGCTTCTTTCTTCTTGCATCATCCATTAGTTCAGACCTTTCACCCCTATTCATGTGATCACGTATGGTCTCACAGGTTTCCTCTATTCCGTCTCCCCTGTGGGCCGAAGTCATTATAATGGGTGGTATCCATCCGTCATCCCTGGGCTTGCCCATCTGAAGCATTGCCTTCATGGTGTTTCTGACTAGGTCAGCCCCCTTGCAGTCGGCCTTGTTAACTATAAGTATATCTCCGATTTCTAGAATCCCGGCCTTGATGGATTGTATGTCGTCTCCTGCACCGGGTATGGACACCACGAGGGTAGTGTCTGCAACTTTCATTATGTCCACTTCCGACTGGCCCACCCCGACAGTCTCAACGAACACGGTTTCACAGCCGCATGCATCCATAATCATGACTGCACTTTCAACTGCATGGGATAAGCCCCCGAGAGCTCCTCTTGTACCCATGCTTCTTATATATACGTTTTCATGGAGGGACAGTTCATTCATCCTGATTCTGTCGCCAAGAATGGCTCCTCCGGAAAATGGGCTGCTTGGATCCACTGCGATAACACCCACCTTCCTGCCTTCCTTGTAGAACTCCTTAACTATTTCGTTGGTCAGGGAGCTTTTCCCCGCTCCCGGAGGACCGGTTATTCCGATGACATGGGCATCTCCAGTCCTGTGGAATATGCTCTTGGTGATTTCCATCCTCTTTTCAACACTGTTTTCAGCCATGGAAATCAGCTGTGCAACTGCGCGTTTCTTGCCGTCAAAAACGCCCCCCAGCAATTCTTCCATTGAGTTATTTGATTTCATTGCAGCGTTCTCAGATGGCAAGGGAATCTTTTATGAAGTCTATTACAGTATTAGTAGATACCCCCGGTGTGAATATCTCCGCTATTCCCTGCTCCTTGAGATATGGAATATCAGAATCAGGAATGACGCCTCCTCCCACAACTAGAATATCTTCACAGTCATTTTCCTTGAGACACTTAAGTACACGGGGAAATAAAGTATTGTGGGCTCCTGAAAGCAGACTCATCGCCACAACATCCACATCTTCTGAAAGGGCCGCTGCAGCAATCTGCTCAGGCGTCTGGCGAAGACCTGTATAAATGACCTCAAAACCCGCATCTCGAAATGCTCGTGCAATAACCTTTGCGCCTCTGTCATGTCCGTCTAGTCCCGGTTTTGCTACTAAAACACGTATTATCTTATTTTTCATAACCAATCCTCCTATACGATGGCTACTGCCTTGTATTCTCCGAACACATCTCTCATACAATCCGAAATCTCTCCAAGGGTTGCATAAGCCTTTACGCATCTCAGAATCATCGGCATAAGGTTCACACTTTCATCCTGGGCTGCTTCGGACAATGCCTTCAAGGCATCGGCAACTTCCTCATTATCTCTTCTTCCCTTCAGGCGCCTTATCTTTTCCGTCTGGATATCTCTTACGGAAGGATCCACGGATGTCAAGTTCACATTGCTCTTGTCGTCGTT
>NZ_FQZL01000013.1 GCF_900142005.1 Dethiosulfatibacter aminovorans DSM 17477 | reverse complement strand
CGATATCAGAAGAGATTAAACTGTATGACACCATTGGAATATAGACAATATCTCATGGATAATGCTGCATAAAAATACCGCCAACTAATTAGTTGACGGTACTAAATTTTTTGTTTTTTCTACTGTCTACTTGACAGGGGGCACTTCATTTATCCTGCATTTCTACAATTTATGTACTTTCAACTTCCTTAGACCGCGAAAAACAACCTTAGATATTCATTATTATTCATATGCCTTCTTGAGCATCGGTGGCGTAATTATTGTAGTAAGTACAACTACAAGTATTGTCGCCGTAAACATATTGTCGCTTATAAATCCACCACTCTTTGCCACATTTGCCACGATGAGTCCAACCTCTCCTCTAGGAATCATGCCGACACCTATCTGGATGGATTCCCTTGCAGAGAACTTCATGAGTTTTGCTCCAAGTCCGCAACCGATGATCTTGCTTACCATCGCAACTATCATCAATACGACAAGAGGTACCAGTATTCCACAAACTCCGTCAAGATTTATTATCAATCCTATGTTTAAAAAGAACACCGGGGTAAAGAGCGTAAAGGCTATGCTTGATACATCCTTCTCAACCCTGTGGTTGTAAGGTGTCAAAGAAAATACAATTCCTGTAAAATACGCACCTATGATTGCAGCGACACCGAATTCCTCCGCCACGAACGCAAGTATGAAGCAGATGATAATGGCAAAGGCTCCAACATTTCTGTCCCTCAGCATTTTTGAAGAGTTCTTGTTCATGAAGGTGGTGAATATCCTTCCTGCAACCATTGTAAGTACAAAGAACGCAACAATTTTGAGTACCACAAAAAGTATGCCTGAACCTTCTCCCGGACTGGCCACACCTATGACAAGCGTCAGTACTATGATACTCAACACATCATCGATTACTGCAGCTCCCAGTATTCCTATTCCCGTCTTGTCATTAAGCTTCTCTATTTCCCTCAAGACCTGGACCGTTATACTGATGCTTGTAGCTGCCAGAATAACACCTACAAATGCTCCGGAAATTATTCCTTCCGACGGGTACAATATTTTAATTGCCAGTATTCCCATTACCATAGGCATAATAACTCCACCAACAGCAATAGATGCAGACGCTCCTGCAGATTTCTTCAATTCGTACAGATCCGTTTCCATACCTGCAAGAAACATAAGCAGAATAACTCCAAGCTCAGCAAATGTACTTATGATTTCATTGGGTGTTACTATGTTTAAAACAGCCGGTCCTGCTAACAAGCCAGCTAATATCTGTCCCAGAACTGATGGCTGATTAAGCTTTTGCGCTGCAATTCCTCCAAGATTGGCAAAAATCAGCATCAATGCCAAATCAATAACAAAATTCAAACCTCCGTGTTCCATATCTTCTCCTCTCCTGTGAATATGAGAATGCTGCAAGGCACCTTTCTCATAAATATTTATTAATCCGGCAGTATATTATTCATGCCCCATATACACAAATAATCGCCCTGATTAATAATCACCATTTTCCTATAATACTCCTTTGAATTACAAATTTCAAGAAAAACTTTCAAAAAAACGATTGGCATTCCAATACCTGCGGCCGTTTTCTATTGCAAGAAAAAAAATAAATTATGCAAAAAAATACCGGATAAATTTCCGGCATTTTTATAAATTCATTTATATTATTACGCTTCTATAGTCTGGAGCTTTTCGGCCTGGTCGGAGGTAGTCAGTGCATCGATCATTTCGTCAAGGTCACCGTTGAGAAAGGCTTCAAGCTTGTAAAGGGTCAAGTTTATCCTGTGGTCGCTTACCCTGCCCTGAGGATAGTTGTATGTTCTGACTCTTTGAGACCTGTCTCCCGAACCCACCTGGCTCTTTCTCTGGGCTGCAAGTTCATCATGCTGCTCCTGCTGATATTTGTCGTATAGTCTGGCCTTTAGTATCTTGAAGGCCTTGTCCTTGTTTTTAAGTTGTGACTTCTCGTCCTGGCATGATACAACCAGTCCTGAAGGCTCATGTGTAAGCCTTACTGCAGAGTCCGTGGTGTTTACACTCTGTCCTCCGTTTCCGGAAGATCTGAACACGTCAACCCTTACATCATTTGGATCTATATCTATATCCACATCATCAACCTCAGGCAACACTGCAACAGTAGCCGAAGACGTATGTATACGTCCGCTTGACTCAGTATCGGGAACCCTCTGAACCCTATGGCCGCCGCTTTCATACTTCAGTCTTGAATACGCTCCGTTACCCTTGACCATGAATATGATCTCCTTGTATCCGCCTATTCCCTGGTCACTGGTACTCATGACTTCTATCTTCCATCTCTTGCTTTCCGCATACATGGAATACATCCTGAACAGATTGCCTGCAAAAAGTCCTGCCTCGTCTCCGCCTACTCCCGCTCTAATCTCCACAATGACATTCTTGTCGTCATTGGGGTCCTTGGGAATCAGAAGGAACTTAAGTTCTTCCTCTGCAGTTTCTATTGTTTCAGTCAATTCCTTTACTTCTTCCTTCACCATGTCCCTGAAGTCGTCATCAAGCTGCTTGTCCTTCAGCATTTCCTTTGCTTCTTCAAGCTGTTCTCCCGCTTCCTTGTAGGCCTTGTATTTTTCAACAATAGGCTCTATGTGAGCATGCTCCTTTACGAGTTTCTGCCACTTCTTCATATCAGCTATAATTTCAGGATCACTTATCTGTGCGCTAAGCTCCTTATATTTCTCTTCCAAAAAATCCAGTTTATCTAACATACTTTCACCTCATTAGTTCTAACACGATATTATAACAGATAATAAGCAAATGGTCAATTTTTAAAATATCCTGCTGCCCCCCGCTTTATTCCGCTTAAATCCTCAATGACATCCACTCTTTCAACACCGGCTTTTTCCTCAAGCATCTTGACAATTTTTTCACTCTGGTCATGACCATGCTCCATTACAAGTACTCCACCTGGCTTGACAAGCCTGTCCGTTATACTGATTATCCTTTCATAGTAGTCATATCCTGAATTGCCTCCTATAAGGGCAAGCTTCGGCTCGTATTCCGCCACCTCCACCTGGAGACTTTTCACATCCTCCTCAGGTATGTATGGAGGATTCGACACCACTATATCAAAACTTCCAAGCTCCTTCCATATATCATCGAATATATCCATTTTCATGACATTGAAATTTTCAAGACCAAGTCTTTCCCTGTTAATGTCGCTTACCTTCACTGCAATGTCTGAAATGTCTATGGCTGCAACGGAAGAATTTTCCAAATATTCCGCAAGACTGCATCCTATTGCTCCCGAACCTGAACCTATGTCCAGAATCCTAATATTGTCTTTCGCGCTGTATTCCTTTTTGGCCATGTCAATTATATACTCTACAATATTCTCAGTATCTGGCCTGGGAATCAAGACACCTTCCTCAACATGGAAATCCAACCCCATGAATTCCTGGGAATTTGTTATATATTGAAGGGGACAACCCTTTTTTCTCTTTCCAACAAGACTGAAAAAGAGCTCTTCTGTTTTTTCATCGAGAGTTTCATTCATGTTCATTATTACGTACAGCTTTTCCCTGCCCATTGCATATGCAAGGAGAAGCTGCGCATCCAGAAGGGGGTTCATATACTCCCTTTGTCCAAGAACTTCCACAGCTTCCTTTATACATTGTCTTATACTTTTTTCTACCAATTGTCATCTTCCTTGTTTTCAGGTATTACTTCCTTCATCGCAGCTATTGCCACCTCCAGCATGTCATCCGTAGGCTCCTTCGTTGTAAGCTTCTGGAACAAAAACCCCGGCTTTGCGAGGAGTTTTGCCAGTCCCTTGTTTTCATGTTTCCCAATATACCTGTTAATTTCATATGACAGTCCTGCTATTACAGGAAGCATGACAAGCCTTGTCACTATTCTCATAAGAACGCCAGGCCATCCGAAGAAGGAGAATACTATTATGGATATTATCAAAACATTCACCAGAAAGCTTGTACCGCATCTTGGATGAAGGGTAATATATTTTCTGGCATTTTCAACTGTAAGCTCTTCTCCGTTTTCATATGCATATATTGTCTTGTGCTCGGCACCGTGGTACATAAAGACTCTCTTTATGTCATCCATTTTTGATATGAGGTAGACATAGACTGTAAAAAGTCCAACCCTCAATATTCCCTCGAGGAAGTTAAGTATCAGCGGACTTTCAACAAGCGTCTTCAACAGGCCCGCAACAAGGTTGGGAAGTATTATAAATGCTCCCACGGATATCAAAAGTGCGACGGCTACAGAAAAATATATTATGGCCTGGTCCGCATTCCCCTTGAACATCTTTCTCAAGAACCTGTCGAAGGCATCCTCTTCCAGTTCGTCTTCATAGAATTCAGCAGAATACATAAGCTCCTTTATTCCTATGATCATTGCCTCTACAAGGGCCACACTTCCCCTGACTAGAGGCAGCTTGAGGAATTTGCTTTTAAATATTGGATTTATATCCTGAGTTTTGACGGTTATTTCACCATCCGGCTTTCTCACTGCCGTAGCTATCTTATGGGGACCTCTCATCATTATTCCTTCTATGAGAGCCTGTCCTCCTATTGATGTTTTTTTACATTCAGACAATTCTTATACCATCCATTTCAAATAAATTTCCACCCATTATATCATATAAATGGATATTTAACTATTTTATTACTATAACCTTTATATTATCTTTATTTGTTGTTCAAATACTTTTCTTTCTCCCTGAAGAAACATTGTCCGCAAAGGGACTCATATTCAACATTGTTCTCCTGGTCTATGGCAACCTGGCTGCCTTCAAACACGAACTCTCCGTTTATCTTTCTGCCGTTTAATATTGCCTTTCTGCCGCAGGCGCATATTGTCTTCAGTTCCTCTATGCTGTGCGCTATGAGCAGAAGCCTTTCACTTCCCTCGAAGCCATTCATAAGAAAATCAGTCCTCAGACCGTAGCATATGACAGGAATGTTCATCTTGACAGCTATCTCAAAAAGCTGGTCTATCTGCTCCTTCTTCAAAAACTGTACCTCGTCTGCAAGGATACAGTGAAGTTCTCCACAGTTTAACATATATCCTAAAACTTCATCCACAAGGTTCATGTCCTCACGGACAACTATATCGACCTTTCTTTCAATTCCTAGCCTTGATACAACCTTGTCGTCTCCCTTGGTATCTATTCCCGGCTTTATGATTATTGTCTCCATGCCTCTTTCTTCGTAGTTGAAAGCCACCTGCATTAGATTTGTCGATTTGCCGCAATTCATGGCACCGTATCTGAAATATAATTTTGACATGTTATTCCTCCACAATTTCTGTTAACAGTATATCACCTTCATGAAAAAACGCAATCTCAATTACAGTTACTTAACATTCCGGAGTTTGTTAATGCTTTGCTTTTTGAGTGTGTATTCATTATAATATAATTAGGGCATAAGTATCAAAACCGGTTTTGGCACTTAACCCCAAATAATGAAAGAGGTGGTAATATGTACATAGGCGAAAGCGTTTTGGCAATTATATTCATGATTGTGAAGGCGGCAATAATATTCTTCGTAGGAAGGGTAATAATCAATCTTGTTGTAAGCCATGTCAAGAAGGTTCTTGAAAAAAGATCGGTTGATCCGATGCTTGAAGGATTTGCACTTTCAATACTGAAATTCGCATTGATGTTTATCCTTGCAATCGCAATCATCAAGACGTTCGGTGTTGATTCTACTTCTCTGGTAGCAATCCTTGGTGCCGCTACTCTGGCAATAGGATTTGCACTTCAGGGCAACCTGTCGAACTTTGCAAGCGGCGTTATGATCGTTGCATTCAGGCCCTTCAATGTTGGAGACTTTGTGGAGGCTGGTGGACACAGCGGTGTTGTCGAGGAGATCGGAATCTTCATGTCGACCCTTAAATCACTTGACAACAAGAAAATCCTGGTACCAAACAGTGCAATAACAGGGGGATCAATTACAAACTACACCGGATATTCCGAAAGAAGAGTGGACCTTACCGTAGGCGTAAGCTACGATGCAGACATCAACCATGTGAAGAAGGCTCTTCAGGAAGTGATAGATGCAAACGAAATGATACTGGCAGACAAGCCTACCTTCGTAAGAATGGGCGAATTGGCTGACAGCTCCATAAACTTCAAGGTAAGGGTATGGACCTATACGGACAACTACTGGGATGTATATTTCGACCTTATGGAAAACTTCAAAATGAAGCTTGACGAGGAAAACATCTCGATACCTTATCCACATGTAACGGTGGAGATGAAGAAGTAATACTTGTTTACAGATAACGAAAACCCCCGAAGGGATTGCGGCTTTTCGAAAGCCAAAATCCTTCGGGGGTTATTACTATCACCTGCAGTCTATGACAAAGAATCCTGCCTTCCTGAAGTTGTCAAAGACATAGATCCTTCCTTCGTCCCTCAGACTGTCCCTGACGAATTCATTCAATGCAGCTTTTTCATTTTCCTTTATATTGTGCTGCCTTCTGAAAAACTCAAAGGCTTCCTCTATAGTGTTGAACACTTGGGGGAAATTGTATTCCACTTCCTCGTATTCATAGCTGATCTTCCTGGCGTCAAGATATTCCATGATTTCCCCGGATCCCTTTCCGAAGGACTTCACCTTTCTTCCAAGGCTCTTTTCAAGGACGTCTCCCCTGAAATTATGGTGTCCCTCCAGGGGAGGACAGATTATGAAGGCTTTCTCCCTTGCAATGCTGAGGAACCTTTCCATGTTTTCAATTTTGTTAAGGGCGCTTCCGCTGAAGGAGCTGAGAGCGTAATCACAGCTACTGTCTTCAAAATCCTCGAAGGGCATAATTGAAGCCTTGAAATTCTTCATACCCCTGTCAATGAACTTACAAGACAGCTTCAGAAGCATGTTGTAGGAAGAGTCGACGCATTGTATTCCCCTGCTTTTTCCAGCAAGTTCCAATGAAAAGGCTCCCGAGCCGCTTCCTATTTCGAACCACGTCTTTTCGTCAAGGTCCTCCGTATTTTCAATAATCCTTTTCAAAAATGTCCCAGGATAGTCGTGTCCCTCATATTCCAGGGCTCTTTCATACATTTCGATCTTCTTCTGCTTCCAGACATGGGCGGAGCTTCTCTTGAAGGGTATTCCCTTGTCCCTGAGCCATTTCCTTGCCTCCTCCTGGATACAGTTGCCATTGTCTCCTGTCAGGAAGAGAACCTTTGTATCTTCCCTGTCCTTTATCCTTCTAAGAAAGTCGTTTTTCCTGTTCTTGATTATACCGACAACTATGCACTCGCTGTCGAGAGCACTCCAGATGCTGTCCTTGAATGCTTCCGAATTCCTTTCCATCACTCCAAGCTCGTCCATGACAGTGATGGTCCTGTTCCTTATGGAATATTCTATCTGCCGACTTCCGAAAACATCGAAGCCTTCCACATTGACCCTTGCCTTGAAGATATCATTGGTCTCCTTTGCATAGGCCACAGTCTCAACAGATGACAGGTCGTTAAGTGATTTCATTACAATGTTGTGGCCTTTCTCCACATAATGCTTCTCAGTGATGAATCCTCCCATGGAAGCCGACACCTCTTCCAGCACCGACTTCAAAAGGTATGATTTTCCTACTCCTATATCTCCGGATATAAACAAATTGTTCATGATCTACCGCTCCTGCACCATTAGTATAAAAAAATCATACCATATATTCTTCAAGAAAGCATCTACGATGCGTTAATTGTGGAAGCATTACCCAAAAATCATCTAAGTATGTTTACATTTTCTCCGTCCAGTACCTTGTTGAGAGTCCTTACGGCACACATTTTTCCACACATTGTACATGTTGTTTCATCCTCTGGATTTGTGTCCTTTCTGTATTCAACAGGCCTCTCGGGATCTATCGCCAGTTCGAACATCCTTGTCCAGTCAAGCTTTCGTCTGGCATCGCTCATCTCGTTGTCCACACGCCTTGCTCCCGGAAGCTTCTTTCCTATGTCTCCTGCATGGGCTGCAATCTTTGATGCAACGATTCCTTCCTTCATGTCTTCAAGGGTTGGAAGCCTCAAGTGCTCTGCAGGAGTTACGTAGCAAAGGAAATCCGCTCCGGCATTTGCAGCAATTGCTCCACCTATTGCTCCTGTAATATGGTCATATCCCGGCGCTATGTCTGTAACCAGAGGTCCAAGAACATAGAATGGCGCGCCATGGCAAAGCTTTTTCTGAAGCTTAACATTTGCCTCTATTTCATCTATTGCCATGTGCCCCGGCCCTTCTATTATAACCTGTACGTTCTTTTCCCAAGCCTTCTTTGTAAGCTCTCCAAGTACCATAAGCTCGTGTATCTGGCTTGCATCCGTACTGTCTGCTATGGCTCCAGGCCTGCAGGCGTCTCCAAGACTCAGTGTAATGTCAAACTCTGCACATATGTCAAGAAGTTCGTCGTAATATTCGAAGAATGGATTTTCCTGGTTGTTTAGCCTCATCCATGCAAATAAAAGGGATCCTCCCCTTGATACGATGTTCATGAGTCTTGGATTGTTAACAAAGACTTCCGCTGTAGCCCTGTTCATTCCGGCATGGATAGTAACAAAGTCCACTCCGTCTTCCCCGTGCTTTCTCACAATGTCAAGAAATTCCTGTGCCTTTATGTCCTTGAGCTCCTTCTCGTAGAATCCTATGGCATCATAGATGGGCACAGTACCTATCATTGCAGGAGAATACTCAACGAGAGCCTTCCTGAACTCCTCTGTCTTTCCATAGTTCGAAAGGTCCATAATGGCTTCAGCCTTCATTTCCACAGCCGTTTTCACCTTTTCCATTTCCCTTTCAAGGTCGTAGGCATCCTTTGATATTCCAAGGTTAACGTTGATTTTTGTTCTCAGTCCCTCTCCCACTCCTTCTGGATTGATGTTCTTGTGGTTCTTGTTGCAGGGAATTACAGCCTTTCCATATGCTATCAACTCCCTGAGTTTCTCCACGTCCATGTTTTCCTTCATTGCAACTATCTTCATCTCTTCCGTGATTATGTTTTTCCTTGCTGCATCCATCTGAGTTGTATAATTCATATCTTTTCCTCTTTTCATTAATTTTTATATTTAATAAATCAAATAAATCTACACTTACTACTGTTGTTCATCATTTATATAAGCCTATGCAATAATTCTGCCCGCATAATATTTCCCAGGCAATACATGGTTTTATATTCCTAGCTTCGCGCCTCGTACCTGTCCTTAAGCCTGTCCATTGCGCTTGTCTTAAGCAGGACGTAGGATATGACGGCTCCACCCATTGAGCTTACGACGAAGGGAATCACCAGTGCAAAAGCTGCCTTTGAAGTTCCTAAAAACACATTTGCAATTGGCACTGCAGCCATGCCTCCTATAATTCCTGTTCCTATCATTTCTCCAATGACGGCAGCTTCTATTTTTCTCACCTTCATGAAAGCCACTCCCGCTATGAAAGCGCCTATCATGCTGCCTGGAAAGGCAAGAATCGACCCCACACCCATCATGTTCCTCAAAAGGGAAATGACAAATGCAGTTCCCACTGCATACCAAGGTCCCAAAAATACCGCTGCAATCACATTCACCGCGTGCTGCATGGGAAAACACTTAGCCACTCCTACCGGTATGTATACAAGATGCGATGTCAAAACTCCTATTGCAGCAAGCATAGCAGCCAAAACCATTTTCTTCATCAAAAAAACCTCCCATTTCAAATCCATGGGAGGCTTGATATCTATATGACAAGAATCTGATTTAATATTTTTGACTTGGACAAGTCAAATTTTTCATTGTTTTAAGGTAATAAAAAAACATATCTGCAGGCAAATATGTCATCAATATTCCTACGCCGGCATTACCCGGATCAGGTTCAAGGGTCAGTAAATCGAGTTTCCTATCTCAGCCGACATAATCAGCTCCCCATAAATTATTATTTTTCTATACCCTAACATACATTTTTATGAAATTCAAGAAGAATTTACAATTCCAACGACAATCTGATATAATCATCATTGTACAAAACAAATTTTATTAAACGAAATCTGTTGCAACGAGGTGTTCATATGGATTTAAAGGAACTCGAAACATACTGCAGGAAATGCCAAAAATGCAATCTAGGCAGGACAAGGAACAATGCAGTGTTCGGACAAGGAAATGAAAATGCGGATATAATGCTTGTTGGCGAAGGCCCGGGATACAACGAGGATATCCAGGGTGTGCCCTTCGTAGGAAAGGCCGGACAGCTTCTAGACAAGATGCTTCTGGCTGTAGAACTTTCAAGGAATGAAATCTACATCACAAACATAGTGAAGTGCCGACCGCCAAACAACAGGAACCCCCTGGAAGATGAAAGCAGAATATGTCTTGACTATCTCAGATATCAGGTCAAGCTCATACAGCCGAAAATAATCGTATGTCTCGGAGCCGTTTCCGCAAGGAACCTCATCCGTCCCAACCTTTCAATAACAAGGGAAAGGGGAAACTGGACACGAAAGGGAAACATAGACTTCATTCCAACCCTCCATCCCGCATATCTTTTACGGAATCCCTCTGCAAAGAAGGACTCATGGGCAGACCTTAAGTCAATCAGAGAACATCTTGACGCACTAAAAAAATAAATTTGACTGCACCAAACAATAACTGAAAGAAGGATTATCATATGAAAAAATTAGCAATATTCGACTTTGATGGAACCCTTTTTATGGAACTCACCATACCATATCTTTTTGACAAATGGACGATCCTTTCATATCCAAGACAATCGGCGTCAATGGTCAAGGGTATCATAATGAAGGATTATTTTTTGAACAAAATCGGAATACTTTCAAAGAAAAAATTCCGAGACAAGGCTGCCGCAGATTTTCTCAAACTTTTCAAGGACATGTCTAAAGATGAAATCAACGAATTCTTTGAAAAAGCCTGTGAAGGAATAGAAAATTATTTCAACAGGGATGTCCTTGACGAAATAGAAAAGGCAAAAAAAGAAGGATACGAGCTTGTACTTGTATCCGGAAGCTTCCAGCCCCTGCTCAATTCAGCAATAAAGAATCTTGGATTTTCAAAGGTGATAGGAACAAAGCTGCCTTTCAAAAATGACCGAATTGATTTCAAAAAAGGCTTTAAACTGATAAATGGCGTTGAAAAGAAAAATGCAGTCATGAAAGAATACGAAAATGTTGAAGTGGACTATAAAAACAGCAGGGCCTTTGCAGACAGCTACTACGACGAATTCATCCTCAAGCTGACGGGAAATCCCGTTGCCGTTGCTCCCGACGACCAGTTGAGAAAAATGGCTGAAGAAGAAGGCTGGAGGATAATATAGTCAAACTTGTCTATATAACCACTAAAAAATATGGATATCAGCGAAGTCTCGACCTTCCCAATAGGGAACCGGGAGCTGATATCCATATTTTTGTTTTTATGCTAATTGAAAAGTTCTATTTTTTCAAATTTACAGGTTTCTACTTCTTTCCAGTTTTATCCTTCTTCTTGGCCTTGCGGCCTTTATTTTTCTTCTTCTTTTTCCCGATTATCTTCAGGGCGTTTTTCTCGCCCTTTTTGCACTTGTTTCCCTTGATTGAGACAAGGACGCCGTCTTTAGCTTCAAACTTCACCTTGCACTTGTTTTTACATCCCTTGCAGGTGAATTCCTTTTTCATTTGGAACCATCTTCTTTCTCTTCCTTTGTTTTTCTGGGTCTTCCCCTTTTCTTCGGTTTTACATCCTCTTCAACTTCTTCGTCTTCCTTGGACTTTTCAATGGGTTGGTCTTCTTCCTCATCTTTCTTCTCATCATTCAAAGGCTTAAGATACTGCTGAAGTTTTTGGTCGACAAGGTAGTGGATTGTATTTTCCTCGTAGCACCCGTCTTCATCCAAACATCCCGCAGGTACTCCGGTGAGTATTTCTATCCCTTCATCAACGGATTTAACAGGATATATATGAAACTTTCCATCCCTGACCGCTTCCACAACTGCATCGTTCAGCATTAGGTTTTTCACATTCTGATAAGGTATGATTACACCCTGTTCCCCTGTGATACCTTTCATCTTGCAAACATTGAAGTACCCTTCAATCTTCTGGTTCACTCCACCTATGGGCTGGATCTGTCCTCTCTGGTTGACCGATCCCGTAACCGCTATTCCCTGCTTGATAGGCTTGTTGGAAAGGCTTGACATTATTGCATAAAGCTCGGTACTGGATGCACTGTCTCCGTCAATTCCCGAATACAACTGCTCAAATACTATGCTGGCAGAAAGCGCCAGAGGCCTAGTCTGGGCATACTTATATCCCATGAATCCGTTTATTATCATGACTCCCTTGTCATGGATCTTTCCGCTTGTCCTTGCTTCCCTTTCTATGTTTATGAGTCCGGATTTGCCCCTGTAGGTAGATACTGTAATCTTCGACGGCTTACCAAAGGAATATTCCCCTGCTCCCACAACTGCAAGCCCGTTTATTTCTCCAACCTTCTTCCCTTCCACATCAAGGATATATGTACCTTCATCGAATAGTTCCAGTACCTTTTCCTCGTACATGTTGTTCCTGTATATTTTCTGCTGTATTGCCTTTTCCACATGTTCCTTGTATACCAATTCGCTGTTCTCAAGACTGGCCCATGAATCAGCCTCGTATATTATTTCTACGACCTTGTTGAATCTTGATGAAAGCTTCTCCTGATTGTCTGCAATCTTTGAACTGTATTCTACGACTTTGCAGACCGCATCCCTTTCAAAGTGTCTGAGACCTTCCTTTTCACAATGGGAAGCTATGAATTTGGCCATTTTTTCCACATTTGCCGAAGTCCTTACCATTTCAACGTCAAAATCCGCCCTTATCTTGAACAGCTTTGCAAAATGCTCGTCATATGTATACAATATGCCGTATGACCTTGGATCCCCTACCAGTATGACCTTGATGTCAAGCTTGATCGGCTCAGGCTTGAGTCCCGTAGTAACAGGATATCCCATGGTTGTCTGGATCGTTTCAATATTTGCTTCGTCGTTGAGCAAGGCCCTCATGAGACCCTTGTATGCAAAAACATTTTCCATAAGATCCTTGACCTGAATAATAAGATACCCTCCGTTTGCAGCATGAATGGATCCCGGAACAATTTTTTGGAAGGATGTTTTCAAGACACCCATTTCATTAATAAATTCTATATTACCCAAAAGGTTTGAGTATGTAGGATTTGTTTCAAAAACTATTGGTGCATGCTCCTTGTCCGAATTGTCTATGAACAGGTTCACCTGATACCTTTCAAAGAAGGTTTCATTCCCCTTGTGCTGCATTGCAAGGAATGGATTTGACTGCTGCTGCTTGTTGTCAGTCTTGAACATGTCCACTTTGTCTATGATATCGTTCTTCAAGTCTATTAGATAACCCTCCACCTTCTTGTTGCCGTCAAACCTGTATTTCAATCTGTCCGTATGGAGGTTTACAACCTTTGTGGCAAACTCGCCGTCAAGCTTCTTGAGCTTGTCACGGAAGCTTTCGTCTATGTCCTTGATTTTCTTGAACATGTCGATGCTTGCAAGGTTAAGTTCTCCCGATTTCTTCTGTATCTCGGCATAGCGTTCCTTTGATATGTCCTTGAAATCCTCTTCAGTCATTGGAGTGCCGTCATCCTTCAAGGGTACGCTTACAAGTCCCCTGTCTGTGTTTGAATATATGAATCCGTACTTCCTGGCAAGGGTATTGAGCTCTGCAAGCAGCTCTTCGGATGTCTCATTGAGCTGCTTGAAAAGCATGTTCTTGGATCTTTCATATTCCTTGGATGTAAAAGTATTTTCTATTTCCTTCTTTATAAATATGATTGTATTTTCTATGGCCTTCTTGAAGATTTTCCCCTGTCCGCTGTCAAGCCTGAGCGCTATTGGATTTTCAGGCTTCTTGAAATTGTAAACGTATACCCAGTCACCTGCAGTATTTTCTTTACGGGCCTTCTTTTCCGTAATAAGGTTTATATAGGAGTTTCTGCCGGTTCCACTTATGCCTGAAATATAAATATTGTAGCCCTTTCTTTTTATGTCAAGGCCAAAATCTATAGCTTCAACTGCTCTTTCCTGTCCGATGATTCCCTCAAGTGGTTCCAAATCCGCCGTGGATTTAAATTTCTTGCATTCGTCACAACATTCATTTCTCAATTGATCATATTTAAGTTCATTCACTTTCATATCCTGCCCTCCTAATATCAGCTTCCTCTAGTTACCTTTTATTATAACACATATTCATTATATATTTACAAACTTAATAACCTTTTACACACCAAATTTATATTGAATTTAGAATTATTTTTTGATAAAATTATCTTGTATTTACTCCGATCTGATTATTCCTAAGGTTTACTACGGAACTCAGACGAAGGGTTTGTCTGGAAACGGGCTGGCCTCCCGGTTGGAAAGGAGATGATTTTGTCTATTCCGGGTGGAATAGATTTTTTTATGAAAAAAAACAAACAATAGCATTGGCATTACTGATCGCAGCATCTCTGGTCTTACTATCATTTAATCCTGTACAGAGGAATGAATATCTTGCATCCATATACCCCGAAGCAAAAATCAAAAAATCAGCTTATGACGAGAGCTTGAATTCAAATGACTGCTTTGTGGGGTATGTCTACGAGGTTCGCAACGGAAGCAGTCTGCTCGAGTGCTATTTCATAAAATCCATGGGATACAAGGATTTTGTCCACTATATGGTTGAAATAGACTGCGGCAGCGAGAGGATTAAAAAGGTACGGCTCATCGAGGAGCATGAGACAGATGATTACGGCGGCTACATAAGGGAAGGTTGGTTCCTGGAAAGATTTGAAAACCTGTCTCTGAACCATCCGACGGAAATTGTAAAGATGCACAAGGAAAACGATTACGATATAGTTGCTATAACCGGGGCGACTATAACAAGTCTGTCAGCTGTGAAAGCTGTAAATCTGGCAATGGAGAACTATAAAAACTAAGGAGAGAATCATGTCAAAAAAACTGAAACTATTAAGCATCGTGTTTGTATTGATACTTGCATTTACTGCATGTACACAGAACACAGGGGACACAAATCCTCCAGCAGAGGACGCCAACGAAGAAGCAGAAGGAACCGAAGCAGTTGAAAGCTCAATTGAAATACAGGGCATTGAAGGTGGAACGGAAATGATTAGTGCCGAAGAAATCAAGGCAATGGAAGCCCAGACTCTTGCAACAACAAATATTTCATCAAGCGGTGAGGTTGTTGAGGTTGAAATCAAGGGTGTGAAGATAAACAAGATACTTAAGCAGTACAATCTAAGGCAGGATGAATTCGAAGGAATAAGATTCTATGCAGGTGACGGATATTCAATAGTAATACCAAATGAAATACTGGTTGCAAAAGATGTAATGCTTTTCTGGGAAGTTGACGGAGAGCCCCTTGACGACAAGTTCCAACCGCTAAGGGTTGCAGTGCCTGACGAAAGGTCAATGTACTGGGTTGGAAATGTTGCAGGAATGGAGCTGATGAAGGGTGAAGAATCAGGTAAAGCGGACAGTGATTCAGGAGAAAATGACGCAATGGCTCATGGGAATTCATCGATTATCTTCATGGAAGCTGCAATATCCACTCTTGAGTCTGAAGAATACGCCTACTACGAATCTGCGGACCAGGCAGTGAAGACAATGGACCTTCTATCGGAATTTGGAAGAACAGGACTTGAAAGCGACATGCCTGTGTCAGACATATTCATGGAAGCAGTTGACGACTTCTCAAAGACTGAAACCATGGACATATTCCTCACAGGATACATAAAGCATACGGGAGAGAATGCGCCTATGTTCCTTTCACCCGACCTTCCAAAGGGAATGCATGTGAAGAACCTTCTCAAGGTAGAGAATACAGGTACAGTTTTTGTAAGCGAAAGCCAGTCATTTGTAAAATATGGAAATGACCTTGTAACAATACTCGAAGACCAGTGCGTGCCTCTTGCAAAGATAGAAGAGCTTACTGGACTGGCAAAAGGAATGAGCTATACACTGACAGCTGCCGACGGATACTCCAAGACCATAGACCGGGAGACATTCCTCAAAGGTGGAATATATGCAAGAACCAACGGCGGATATGGAATTTCATTTGAAGGAATGGACAAGAAAGCAAAAATAAAGGACATCCTGTCAATAGAAGTTGTTGAAATGGACAAATAGCTGAAATAACCGCTTAAGAAGCTGTAAAGCGGAAAGTACGGAGGATAATATGACCAGTAAGGGAAAACTCGTTTCTGCTGTTCTTATTATCCTTTTCCTTTTTACTGCATGCTCCACCGAAATGGAAGCATCCGACTCAAGTCTTATTGTAACAGGGGATGTAGATTACGAGTATATTCTCCAGTACAGTGAAGAATCGGAACTTGACTGGCAGACTCTGGAAAAGGATGACAATGAATACAGAAGCATAAAACTTAATGAAATCTTCAATCTCTACGGATACAAGGAATCAGATTTTTCAGTGCTGATTGTTGCCGGTGACGGGATGAAGGTGAAAATCGACACCAGCTACGGCAAGGTCAATGTTTACGACAACAAGGGATGGAATATATATGCACCAGATTTCCCTCCTACGGTAAACCTTAAGGACATTGTAGAGATAGTACTCATAAAAAACGACTACGACCTGTCTGAAAGCGTGAACATAATATCGGCGAAGGAAAACCTTGCTTCCTTCACACCTGGAAACATGCATCTCATGAATCTTCAGCTCTACAATTTCTTCGACGGCGAATCCGTTAAGAACGATGAGTTTTCCATGAAGGCATACAAGGAAAAATACTTGCTGCCCGTTGAAGAAGCTGCAGGCGAGGAATTCAGAAGCTCAATAGTGATGTCCAGAAGCGGCGAATACTATTTCACAGCAGATAAGGGCTATCTTCAGCTTCAGGGTAACATCATCAACTACACAGAACCTGAAAACAGGAAAACAATCTTCGACATAGTTGGAGTGGTAATCAATCCTCCCGCAGGCTCCGTAATGGATTCATACTACGATACCAAGCATTATCTTGACAAGGATGAAGATGTACTCCATATTTTCATTGACGGCTTCAGTTCCAGCCAGTACGAATATGCCAAGGAGAATGGATATATTCCCTACATTGCAGGTCTGGGACATATGGAGACTGCTCTCACAATATTCAAACCCGTCACAAACAGCGGTTATGCAGCCATGATAACAGGACAGCCTCCAGCAGTCAACGGAATACTCAACAGGGACTACAGGGAGGTAAAGGTGGATACCATTTTCGATTATGTATCTGCTCTAGGAAAGACATCAGCGATAATCGAAGGGAATGCAAATATCATCACCACCCACGGGAACCCTATCCTCAACACCGATGTAAACGGAAACGGCTTTACAGATGACGAAGTCTTTGAATCTGCTTTGGAAAACATATACGGTTCAGACTATGCCTTTGTTCATTTCCACGGAGTTGACGATTCAGGCCATGACAATGGAGACATTTCTGAGGAAACAATGGATAAAATTTCAGAAGTGGACGGATATGTGAAGAAACTTGTTGAAAACTGGAGCGGAAAGGTCATAATTACAGCAGACCATGGAATGCACTCCACGGATGACGGAGGATGCCACGGCGAATTCAGGTACGAGGACATGGTGATTCCATATATTTTAGCAGAAGGAGGATTTTAAATGAAGGTTTTTTCCATATACGGATATACACAGTCTGGCAAAACTACAATAGCGGAAACAATGATAGCGGAATTGGCAAAAAGAAGATACAGTGTTGGAAGCATCAAGGAAATACACTTCGAGGAGTTCAACATAGACACTCCCGGATCAAACACGGACAGACACAGGAATGCAGGGGCATCTCCCGTCACTGCCAGGGGACATGACGAAACGGATGTCATGTACCCGGTCAAGCTGAGCCTTCCCGACATATTGAAGCACTACAGCAATGAATACGTGGTGTGTGAAGGTGTAACGGACTACAACCTTCCAAAAATAATTGCAGCAAGCAGTGTCGAAGATCTGGAAAAAAGATGGGAACAGGGAATTTTTGCAGTATCCGGAAGGGTTGCCGAAATTCTTGGTGATGAATACAGGGGAGTACCTGTAATCAATGTACTGGAAGAGCCTGCACGACTGGCGGATCTCGTTGTTGAAAAGGTCTTCGACCTTCTGCCCGATGTGAATGAAAAATGCTGCAACCAGTGCGGCTACGGTTGCAGAGGATTGACAGACAAGATCCTGGCAGGAGAAGCAACAAGGAACGACTGCATCCAGAAGACAAGCTCTGTGAAGCTCTTCATCAACGGAAAAGAAATTGGAATGGTCCCCTTCGTTGAGGAAATACTGAGAAATGCCTGCACCGGCGTAGTAAGCACCCTTGAAGGGTACAGTGAAAATTCAAGCATTGAAATAAAAATAGACTGACGAGGACAATATGAAAAGAAAGAAAAGCTTCCTTGACGGATTCACGGTTTTCGAACTCATGGTCATAGGACTCACCGCAGCCCTTGGCCTTGCTTCAAAACCCATAGTGGTTCCAATTACTCATCTCATAACAGGTCCTCTTTTCATACCAGGGGGAGCAGTTGCCGGAGGCATCTACATGATGTGGATAGTGCTTGGAGCCTCACTGGTGGGAAAAAGGGGCGCAGCAACACTCATAGCTCTTACACAGGGACTCATAGTGATGCTGACAGGCTCCTTCGGCACCCACGGAGTGGTAAGCCTCGTCACCTATGGTCTTCCCGGACTCATGGTCGACTTGGCATTCCTGGTTCTAAGGAAAAAATATGTTGAACCTGCAGACTTTTTCCTGGCAGGAGTGTTAGCGAATCTAAGCGGAACATATATGTCCAACCTTGTCTTTTTCAGGCTTCCCATGCTTCCACTGGTCCTTAGCCTTTCAACGGGAGCATTGTCTGGAGGACTGGGAGGACTGCTGGCATACAGCATATACAAAAGAGTTCATAAAATGATAGCTTAAACGGAGGTAAAAAGATGAACAAAAATACGAAAATACTGGTTTCTGTAATCTTGATACTTGTACTGATATCTGCAATTGCAATAATGATGAACAGGGACAATGCAGCAGCCAAGAAAGAACTCAACGACAACGCAGTGTTCATATTGATGGACAACGGCGAGGAAATAGCTTCCTACAATATGACTGAAATACAGGCCATTGGAGAAACGGACTTCACCGCAACCCTTGACACAAGCACCACTGACCCTGAAGACTTCCAGTATACCGGGGTCCTGATGAAAAGCATCTTTGAACACGCTGGAATATCACTTGAAGGAAGGGAGGCAGTCATTGTTTCTGCAGTGGATGGATATACTGTAGCAGTGCCAATGGACAAGTTCATGGCAGACGACAATGTATACCTTGCATACAAGAAGGAAGGAGAGCTCATAGGCACAAGGGAAGAGGGAGGCAAAGGTCCCTACCAGATGATAATCAGCAAGGACCAGTTCAGCCAGTTCTGGTGCAAATACGCAATTTCGGCGGATATACAATAACTGCCATGAACAACTATATAATTGAAACAAGAAACCTGTCCTTCAGATACAGGCAGGACTCACCTCTTATTCTTGACCATGTGAATCTGGGAATCAGAAAAGGTGAGGTTGTAGGAATTGTTGGGCTGAGCGGTTCGGGCAAGTCAACCCTCATCAATATTATCAATGGAATCATTCCAAAGAGAATAGACGGAGTCATTGAAGGCGATGTAATAATCAAAAACGAGAACATCGAACAAAAGGAACTCCATGAACTTGTAACGACAATAGGAACCGTATTTCAGGACCCCGACTGCCAGATACTTTTTTCCTGCGCTGAGGACGAGATGGCCTTTGCCCCGGAAAACCTGTGCTTTGAAAGGATGGAAATATTCGACAGTATAGATAAGGTATGCGGCCTCCTTGACATAGGACGTCTCAGAGACAAGAATCCCAACCACATGTCGGGAGGGGAAAAGCAGCTCATATCAATAGCTTCAGTGCTGACTCCCGATGTAGATATTGTAATCCTTGACGAATGCATGTCCCAGATAGATGAAAGGGGAAGACTCCTCATCAAGGATACCCTTAAGAAGCTCAAGGAAAAGGGAAAGACAGTAATAATGATAGAACATGATTTCAGCAATCTTGAAACGGCAGATACCATATACCTGCTGGACTTGGGAAGGCTGTCTGAATTCGACGGAGAACTCAAATGACGGATTTCATCACAATCAGTAACATGAACTGCAGCATAAGGGACATCCATATCCTTAAAGACATAAGCCTCGTTTTTACAGACAAGGGCTTCACATCACTTACAGGACCGAACGGAAGTGGAAAGACAACTCTTGGAAAGGTCATGACTGGAATACTACCCTTTCAATCAGGTCAGGTATCCATCGAAGGGAAAGACATTCGGTCCATGTCTCTTCCTCAGATAGGGCGAAAGATAGGCTACCTCTTCCAGAATCCCGACAAGCAGATTTTTGCACCTACCGTTTTCGAGGAGCTTGCATTCGGCATGAAATTCAAGAACTGCGGCGAGGATGAAATAAGGGAACGAACAGATGAAATGCTGGATATCTTTGACCTGAAATCAATCCGGGACTCAACTTCATATTTTCTAAGTCAGGGAGAGAAGCAAAGGCTTGCCATTGCAGCTGTTTTACTTAATGACCCTGAATTCCTCATTCTTGACGAGCCTACTACAGGACTTGACATAAAGAGAAAGGAAGACCTCAGCAGATATCTGGACAGGATCAAAAGCAAGGTTGGCATTCTCATGATCAGTCATGACAAAAGCTTCATCGACAGGCACTCTGACAGGATAATCAAGCTTGAGGGAGGATGTGTTAAATATGATAAGAGATGCTGATCCAAGAACAAAGCTTTTCATTGTAATGTGTATATCAACACTTGGATTGTTTTTCAGCAATCCCTGGATGCAGCTGACAGTCTTTTTCCTTGGACTGTTGGCCGCCTTCATTTTCAAGGCAAGCCTTATGTCTTCAGTCAAAAGACTGAGGAAAATGATGTCGGTAATAGTCATGATAGTCATCCTTCAAAGTATTTTTGTGAAATCGGGAAATGTAGTGATAGGAACGAAAAACTTTACGTTAATAACCGACGAGGGATTGAAACGCGGATTTGGTTTTCTAATGAGACTTCTTGTAATACTCATATCGGGAACCATAATTTCAACATGCAGCATGAGGATGCTCGTGCAGGGTCTTGTGCAGATGAAGCTGCCCTACGACATGGCATTCATGACATCAGTAGGAATAAGGTTTCTGCCACTTCTGATGGAGGAGACAAAGGACACTTTCACGGCAATACAGCTAAAAGGAATAGACATAAGGAACCTTCCCCTGAAGAGACGTTTTGAAATCATATCCTACGTATTCACTCCTGTAATAGCAGGAACCCTGAACAAGGCGAAGAAGCTTTCCCTCTCCGTGGAATGCAGGGGATTCAGGGCCTATGACAGAAGGACCAGCATAATTCAACTGAAGTTCAACAGGTCCGACTATATGATTCTGGCAGCAACTGCAATGCTTTCCCTTGCCCTCATACTTGTGAACATATCTGTGTTATAGGAGATAAATTTGAAGATTATAAAAGAATTCAAGTCAAAAAAAAACAATGTATATCTGGCGGAGGCTGAAAACAGGATATTAATTCTGAAGGAATTCAGAACCTGTGATAACTATCTTCGTGAAAAATCAAACCATTTCATAATCGAAAGTTCATCTCTCAAAATCCCGAAAATTCTTGAATGGGATGATGAAAACTGCACATTATTGATGGAATACATTGAAGGTATCACAGCCCTTGACGCCGTTGAGACAGCTGAGAAGAAAAAAGACCCGGAATGCGCCCTTGCCGTTCTCAAATCCATATTCTCCTGGCTTGATTCCTTCCATTCCATTGAAGGAATCAAGACTGAAAAACTGTCCTTCAACGATATGAATTTCAGGAATTTCATCGTTTCATACAGCAGCGAAGCAACACTATACGGCGTAGATTTCGAGTCCTTCGAAAAAGGAAGCCTTCTGACCGATACGGGAAAACTTATTGGAATGTATCTCAATTATGATGAAAAGTATAGTGAGTTCAAGAAATCTGTCGTGGATGGATTCATGGATTTTATAGTGTCTGAAGAATATTATTCAGAAGAGATCTTAAAAAAATCCATAAAGGACGCCATAACCGAAATAGACAACAGACGTTTCAATATAACGTAAACCTGTAACCAGTAGCTTCTCTGACCCGTGATGAGTTAATAATCATTATTAATCCCTTGATTATGTGTTATAATAAGCATATATACTTCAGGAGGAGATTGATTATGATTTATAAAAGATTCAACAACACCCTCATTATCAGAGCTGAAAAGGATGAAGATATTATCGAAGTTCTAAAGGAAGTTATAGAAAAGGAAAATATTTCACTTGGAACGGTTAGCGGCATAGGAGCCGTCAAACAGGTTGAACTGGGCTTGTTCAACACCCTGGACAAGATTTATTCAAAGAGAGAATTCAGAGGTGATTTCGAGATAGTGTCCCTTTGCGGCAACATATCAACAATGGAACACAAACCCTACCTTCATCTTCACATGGCAATAGCCGACAACAAGCAATACACCTTCGGAGGTCACATGACAAAAGCCGTGGTAAGCGCCACCGCCGAATTGACTATAAATATAATCGACGGCAAAATCGACCGCTATTTCGATGAGGAAGTGGGCCTGAACCTTATGAAATTCCTTTGATTTCAAACCACACAACCCCAATATTTCAAGAGATTATGCAGTTTTATTTTCATAAGTTTGAACAACAACAGCTGCAGGCTTGCCTGCAGCTGTTTAATATCTGATTCAATCTCATTCTATTGTTTCATTCTCAGTTTCCGGTCCCCTTGTTGCTTCCTTTATTACCGTTGTTTCCCTGGCTGTTCCCCGGGCCATTGCCCTCGGATGAATCTTCATTTTCACCTTCGGATTCATCACCACTGTCGTCATCCGAAGATTCAATGCTTCCATCATCTCCATCGTCATCATTCTTTTCCTTTATCTGGCCAGGAGCATTTTCCTTTCCTTTACCGTTTTCTTCCTGCTCCTGTTCCTGATTCTCAACGCCTACGGAATTTTGGTTTTGGTTGTTTTCTTTTTCTGCCTTTTTCTCTTCCTGAATTTCCTTCTTTATAGCATTTTTTATATGAGCCAGATCGCTAACCTTGCAATTTTCAAGGTCGTAGCCTTCAGTTAATTCTTCAATTTTTTCATCATCGTCAAGTTCAATTTGAAGGTCAGCAATTTTTTCTTTGAGTACATAAACTGCAGGAGGAATGTTTTCTCCCTCTTCCTCACTCTGCTTCCTGAATTCCTTATATTTTTCTTTTTCAACTTCTACACAGGTTACAGTACCATCACCATCATCAATGCCACAAAGAATTCCTTCTACTGCTTCGTCTATATCATCTTCATCGGAGTGGGTGTAAGTCAGTACTACATCATCAGTGGAATACTCCTGCGATTCTGCATATGCTATTATTGCTTCCACTGCATCATCCACCTGCATTCCCTTGAGCTTCAAATCTATGTTTGCAATTATATCTTCACCTTCATCATTCAAAGCATTTATTTTTATTACTTTCATATTTTCGTTGTAACCCAGCTCAACTGATGGATTAATGTCTATTTCAACATATCCATAAGCACTAGTCATGGAATTGTAAGGAATATACCCTCCAACAAGTGCAATCACAAGCACCATAACCAGCGCTGCCTTCTTCATATCAATCATACTTTTTTCAATCACAAATTCTTCTCCAATGTCTCTATTCTTGTGTTTGCCTTTGACAAATTCACCGTTACCGGTAAGAAATGTCCCATGTTTCTTACCCTTGTCAATCAAAACGCCTTTCATAATATCCACTCCTTGTATAATGTCTTTCCCCTTGTCAATAAATAGATACGAAAAAACCCCTTCCAAAAAAGGGGTAAAACCATTGCAATCATCAGATTTTGATATATTCAGCCAAATATTCATAGTCTCCGCACTTGATCAGTATCAATGCAACAAGGTATTTTCTTGCCCTGTCAACCTGTTTTCTGTTCAATCCGTGCCTCTCCATTATTATTGATACCGGAAGTCTTTTCATCTCATAAAAGCGATTCAAAAGACCTTCATCAGATGCAATCATTTCAGATGCGGCTATATATTTCATCCTCAATTCTTTTTTCTTTGGAGAAAGCTTTTCCAAATCGCTCATCTTTATTCCATAGTCCGTAAGTTCTGAAACAAATCTTGTTATTTCCTCCCTTAGGTAGCTTGCCTTTTCCTGGTTGTTGAACTCCTCAATCGCCCTCTTCCTTTCAAGGGTATCAATATTGTTGTCACTGTCATAGGATTCGTCCAATATTACCATTTCACGTTCATAGTGCCTTGCTTCCTTCCTGAAATGATCTATGAGCCTTGACTTGATTACAAGATTGGAATAACCGTAAAAGCTGCCCTTGTCAAAATCATAATTATCGACAGCCTCCTTGAAGGCAAGCATTCCAACGGAAGTCAGTTCCGACTGGTCGCTGATATAAGTCCCATCATACTTGCTTATTGCCGAATAAATAAACGGCTTGTATTTGACTATGAAGTCATTGATGCTCAGGTCATCATTCTTCACCAGTTCTATGTCATTTTGCATGATGTTTCTATCCATACCAATACCATCCTTATTATTTAGCGAAGCAATTTCGTAGTTCACTTCACTCTGCAACCCTGAAATGAATCACGCCGTTTCATTTCCATGTTTATTTCCGATATGACCCTAAGCTTGTCAAGACTCCAACGGGGACCAACAAGGTCGCTTTTTTTACCGTCACCTGTTATCCGGTGTATTACTATGTCACCATGTAGCCTTTCCAGCGAATCGCATATTGTCTTTACATATTCTTCCTTTTCAAAAAGTGGAAACCCTTCTTCCAGATATGCCTTTTCAAGATCCGTGTTTTTAATTACGTGAAGCATATGAAGCTTGACTCCCCAGGGTTTCAGCCGAGAAACATAATCCACGGTCCTCATCATGTCTGCCCTGTCCTCACCCGGTATCCCAAGTATTATATGCACTACCGTCTTTATACCCAATTCATGAAGATTATTAAATGTTTTATTGAAAACATTCAAGTCATATCCCCGTCTGATATATTTTGCAGAATCTTCATGTATGCTTTGTAGTCCAATTTCCACCCAAAGAAAATATTTTTCATTGATTTCCCTGAAAAGGTCCATGATTTCGTCAGATATGCAATCGGCCCTCGTTGCAACGGCAAGACCTATCACACCTTCGCATCCAAGGGCTTCATAATATTTTCTCCTCAGCTCCTCTACAGGAGCATATGTATTTGTAAAGGAGCCAAAATAGGCTATATACTTGCCTGACTTCCATTTTTTCCCAAGCAACGCCTTCTGCTCCTCTATCTGCCTGATTATGCTGAGTTCCCTACTGCCGGCAAATTCTCCCGACCCCATTTCCGAGCAGAATATGCATCCCCTGCTGTCTATGGTACCGTCCCTGTTTGGACAGGTAAATCCTCCGTCAATTGAAAGTTTCACAACCTTCTCTCCGAACGTTTTTTTCAGTTCATAATTCAAAGTTCGATATCTCATTTCTCCGTACATTTTCTTAACAGCCTTTCAACAATTTCTAATCAGGTTATCCACAGTTTTTCAAATGTTTTTTCCTTAATTTTCCAACATTTTTCCCATTTATCCACAAAAAGACCCCTATTTTTGATACTTGTGCACACACTTGTCAACATTTCCACACCATTGTCGATATCTGTCCACACTCATTTTTTAATCATCATGAAGGAAATCAAGGTCGGTTCCACGGAGTTTGAATTCCATATATGTATACATAATTGTCTTCAAGAGCGCAGCAACAGGTGTAGCAAAAAACATTCCCCATACTCCAAAAAGTCCGCCACCTACGATTATCGCGATAATTATCCAGATAGGTTTAAGGTCAAGCTGGATCCCAAGTATTTTCGGCCCCAGCACCAATCCGTCAAACTGCTGTATGATTATTACAAAAAGTATCATCCAAAGACCTTTGACTGGATCAACAAGAAGGGTAATTATTACTGCAGGCACTCCTCCAATCAATGGCCCAAAGTATGGAATCATATTTGTTATTCCAATAATCAGTGCAAGAATCAGTGGATACTGAGCATGTATAATGAATCTCGTACCCAGATATGTTATTATTGCTATGATGAAGGAATCAAGAAGCTTGCCTGAAATGAAATTGACAACATTGTCGTTGAGCTCTTTGCCAAGCTTGATTATAGTAGAGGATGTTCCCTTTTCCAAAAAACTGTAAAGAACCTTATGGTAAAGTTTTTCGAAATGCGACTTGTCCCAGAGTATATAGGCTGAAATAATCAATGCCATAATAAATTTGATGAAGGCCGACGTAATATTTATTACGCTTATTATTGTCATGCTGACCATTGTGGAACTGAGATTCGTAAGCCTTTCAACCACTCTCGGTATGTTGTTCTGATAAAATGCATAGGCATCTTTTGTTTCAATGAAATCAAGAAATTCAGGAGGATCCCTGAAGATATTTTCTATTCCTGCAATTATATTTGGTATGTCATGGATAAAATTTGTCAATGACCTTCCGATCTGAGGAATTATTATTAGAGTGAATATGGTCAATACGCTTATGAATATTACATAGGTAAGTATTATTGCCAGCAGCTTGAGCCTGAATATCCTCCTTAAAAAATTCATAAGGGGATTAAGAACAAGGGACAGAAAGACCCCTGCAAGTATTGGAACGAATATGTTTATTATCCTGCTCACGCCATTGTCCTGGTATATGAATTTGAATATAATCACAAAGACTATGAACATTGGTATATAATACAGAAAAAATCTGTTGGATCTCTTGTCCATCACGGTACCTCTCAGGTTGAATTTAACTAAAATTCTCAGGACATCGAATCCTTCGAATTATCTGACGTTCAAATGAATGTTAATTCCCAGATGCCGGAATTATCTTGAACGTCATGTAATAAAAAAGTGTACAGATACATTATATATTTGTGCACCATGTTTGTAAAACTAAAATAGTCCCAGGTATTTGAGCACTGAAATTCCTGTGAAAATCGTTATGAAAGAAATGGTTGTACTTATTACTACTATGTTTGACGCCAGAGTTTCGTTGCTGTTCATTGCCTTTGCCATTATGAATGAGCTTGCTGCCGTAGGTGTTGCAAAAACAATGAACATAACACCCAGGGTATGGTCCCTGAAGCCTAGAGCGACTGCCAAAGCCGTAAAGAGCAGGGGTTTCAGTATTGTCTTTATTGCTACAGCCGTCAACATGGGTTTCCTGTATCCAATATCTATGTTGACAGAAAACATGGACCCAATGTTTATTAGAGCAAGAGGAGTGGCAATGCCCTTCAACAAGGAAAGGGTGTTGTTAGCAAAAACAGGGATGGGAATATTCATGGTCTTGAATATGAAACCTGTCATTATTCCAATAATCAACGGGTTTCTTGCAATATTCCCTATAATTCCTCCAATATTGATTTCCTTGTTGTTTGGGTTGTAAATCGTAAGTATAACCACAGCAAGTATGTTGTATAGTGGTATTACAAACACTGCCAGAAGACTCATCTTCAGCATTGCAATATCTCCGAAAAGGTTCTCGATTATTACATAGCCTATTATTACATAGTTGCTTCTATAGGCTCCCTGTACAAAGGCTCCTTTTGTCTTGCTGTCCCACTTGGATTTCTTTGCAATGTAAAACGCAGCAAAGAATGTAGCCAAAAGGCATCCGCAGGTAACTATTAGAAATTCCCAGGTATCCATATCGAAATTGAATTCCGTCTTTGAATTTACCGTATTGTAAAACATTGCAGCCGGAAGTGCCACCTTGAATACCAGGGTGGAGCTTTTGGATACGAAATCTTCATCAGCCAGTCCCGTTTTTTTCAAAATATATCCTATTACTATCATCACCAATACAGGAAACAATACATTTGTGCTTAAAATAAAATATTCCATTTGATTTCCTTCCTCTAATCATGATATCCTTATTATAGCAAAAGCATATATAAGAAGACAGCAGTTTTTGATTGAAGGTGATAAAATGTTTGAAAAAAGAAAGCTTTCCAGAGTTCTTTTCTGTACAGACGCCGAAATTAAAAATTCATCATACGAGTACAAGGGACAGGTTACAGACCTCAGCTTGAAAAGCGCATTCATCAAAACTTCCAGTCTGGAAATGCTTCAGGAAAGAGATCCAATCAGGCTCAAGCTCCTTATGTCGGGAGTATCAACCAATTCCTACATCGAAATCGAAGGGGAAATACAAAGACTTGACGATGAAGGCATAGCTGTGAAATTCAATTCGATGGATATCGATTCCTTTATATATCTAAAGAATATAGTCGCATACAACGATGGAGACCACCAGAAAATTGTTGCAGAATATCTTGAGTTGTGACATATTGACTTTCACAAACCACAAAAAAGACTGCCTCCCTACAGACAGTCTTTTTTCGAGTTAAATTTAGCTAAAAGTATTTCAATTTCTTTGATAACCATATTATAAGTGATAGGTGCATTCATAACAAGTACGCACTTTTTTGTTATATAGTATCGAATTGGAAACCGACTGTCAATTGTTTTCAGCTGTACTGAAAATCTCATCCTTGTATCTTTTTGATTTCCTTGAAATTGTAGCCTGGCTCACTTCAAGGATTTTTGCCGCCTTATAGGTGCTTCCAACCTTGTCCATGACTTTGGTTATCAGCTCCCTTTCCACCAATTGCTTGGCCTCCTTCAGGGACATCATCCTGTTTATTCTAATATCTATATCAATCTCAAAATTCTCCAAAGGTTCATCAGCAGAATCTTCGACTATATTATCTATTTTCACAAAATCATTCCTTATCAAGTATTTTCAGTCTGTCTATAAAATTATAGACGAAGGTTGCAGCCCTTTCAGCCTGCAACTCATCGTTAATGTCATATTAATCTATTTGCCCATCTTATCAACTTTCACGTAGTCTTCAGATATCACTTGCAGGTGAGGCTTGTCTTCATCCAGCCATCTCTTGAAGGATACAACCGCTACTCCTACGAAGAAAAGTATGGGGAATGCAACAACAAGGGATGCCGTCTTGATAGGCACCAATCCGCCTATGTTCATTACTACAAGGGCTACTGTACCCAGCATCAGGGCCCAGAACATCCTGTTCCACCATGTTGGCTCCTCACCCTTCTTAAGGTCCTTGGATGCAACAGTAGCCATACAGTATGCAGAAGAGTCGATTGTAGTTGCCGAATACACAAATCCTATGAATACGAATATCAGCAATATAATCTGCTTTCCTGGAAGCACCATTAGGGAACCTACCACTGCAGCAAAGTCTCCCTGAGTCTTGGCTGTCTCTATGAAGGCATATGTTCCTGACAGTTCATTGAAGAGTGCGTTGTTGCCAAGTATTGCAAAGAACAGTGCACATCCCAGGGATCCGCCTATGAGAACTCCAAGTCCTACTTCTCTGAAGGTTCTTCCCCTTGAAACCCTTGCTATGAATATTCCCATGTATGGTGCATATGCAAAGTACCATGCCCAGTAGAATACTGTCCACCACTGTGGGAACATGCTTCCGCCGATTGCATCCGTATAAAATGCCATTCTGAAGAAGTTTGTTGTCATGTATCCCATGCTGTTTGTGAAGTTGTTTATCATGAAGAAAGTAGGTCCTACAATGAACACAAAACTGCAAAGCGCAAGAACAAGAATGATGTTTATATCACTAAGCATCTTGATGCCCTTCTTGAGACCAAGTGTAACTGAAGTTGTAAACAATGCAGTCCAGATTACAACGACCCATATATCTACTGTAAAGGTATGTGGAACATTAAGCAGTCTGCTTACTGATTCCGCTAGCATTGGTGTTCCTGAACCAAGTGAAGTTGCATTTGCTCCCAGAAGTCCGAAGATCAATAGGAAGTCTATGAATTTACCAAGAAGTCCCTTTGCATTCTTCTCGCCGATAACTCCTGAACATGCCGTAGAGAATCTCATTGAATCGGCACCTCTGTTCCAGTATGCATATCCTATAGGGAAAGCCATGATGCAGTATATTGCCCATCCGATGATACCCCAGTGAAACAAGGGATAAGCAGATGCAACCTCGGCAGCCTCTGTCGTCAGTGCTTCAACTCCCAGCGGCGGTGAAACATAGTAGTAGTACCATTCCTTTGATGCCCATGCCAAGAGCGAAGTTCCTATTCCTGAACAGAAGAACATTGCAAGCCAGCTGAATGTATTGAATTCCTTTATCGCGTCAGGTCCGCCGAACTTGACATCCTTGTACTTTCCAAATGAAAGCCAGGCAATAACTGCTGTTACAATCAATGCACCCCATATGTATACCCATCCCAGCTGGTCTGTCATGAAGTTGAAGATATTCTGCAATACACCGCCCATTGATTCTTCAAAGACAACCATTACAACTATAAGTATTGCTATTAGGGACGCTGCTCCCCAGAACAACTGCTTGTCAACAGCTGCATTTAAAGGCTTGTTGTTTTCATTTTTTTGTGACATATAAATCCTCCATCACTATCATTTTTTATTTAAAAATCAATTTAACCTATGTATCCCAAATAAGAGATCAAACATAATTACATATAATATTCCTGATAACCATTCTGCCAATACTTATTGTCTTATGTAGAATCATGATAGCAACAACTATATTTTACCATATTTTCACCACCTAGTCTTTATATTGAATAATAAGTTGATTCGATTCATTTATTAATTGATAAAACTAAGAAATCACTCCCGACTTCCTAAGTTCATCTATTTCCTTGTCCGTAAAGCCATGTTCTCTTAGAATATAATCATTGTCCTCCCCTAGCCCTGATGCGCCCCTTCTGATTTCAGCAGGTGTACTTTCAAGCTTCATTGGGTTTCCAACAGCCCTGTACCTTCCCACAGTCTTGTCATCAATCTCTACAAGCATTTCCCTATCTTTTATCTGCTGGTGGTTCATTATCTCTTCAACAGACATGACAGGTGCACTGGGTATCTTGTCTGCAGAAAAGGCTTCAGAAAGTTCATCCTTGGTCTTATCTATCATGAATCCCCTGATTATGGAATCTATTTCCAGGAAGTTTTTACATCTCAGGGCATTTGTTGCAAATCTTGGGTCATCTATTAGTTCAGTCCTACCCATAACTTCGCAGAACTTGTACCAGCCCTTCTCACCTGCAAGACCTACTGAAAAGTATCCGTCCCTGCATTCATATACGTCGTAGGGCACCAGAGTTGCAGCATCGTTGTTTCCGCATCTGGTAACCTTCTTCCCCAACATGGAGTTGAAAAGTATTGGACTTTCAAGTATGGACACCATGGAATCAAGCATTGAAACGTCTATCCGCTGCCCCTTTTCAGTGTTAAGCTTGTCTATATATGCCATGAGTATTCCTATTGTGGTGTTCAGCCCTGCCATGGAATCTGCTATGGCCGGTCCCGCCTTTACAGGTGGCAGGTCCGGGAATCCAGTCATATCCATAATCCCGCTCATTGCCTGAATGACATTGTCAAAGGCAGGATATGATTTCATTGGACCAGTCTGACCGTACCCGGAAACCGATGCATAAATTATTTCAGGATTGACCTTTATTACATCCTCATAGCCAAATCCCAGTTTCTCCATCGTCCCGGGCTTTGAAGACTCCACGAGGATATCAGCTTCCTCTATGAGCTTCATTATGGTTTTATAACCCTTTTCAGATTTGAAGTCCACTTCAAGACTGTATTTGTTTCTGTTTATTGCGGCATAATAGCCGCTTTCATCCTCAACCATGGGTTCCCAATATCTGCTTATGTCTCCTATTCCCCTTCTTTCAATCTTTATTACCTCGGCACCAAAATCCGCTAGCTGAAGTGTGCAGAATGGACCGGGATAAGCCTGGGTGAAATCTATTACCTTTACTCCATTCAAAATGCTCACAACTTCACCTCCTCTGTTGTCTCAATGATGCCAGTCTGTGAAAGGCTCGATATATCGTCATCGGAGTATCCAATCTTGCGCAAATAGTATCCGGTATCTTCACCCCTAAGAGGTGCTGCCGTTTCAATGCTTCCAGGAGTTCTTGACAGCTTTATTACAGGTCCCGGATATCTGATTTTCCCAAGCTTCTTGTCCTCAACTTCCCTGATGACTTTCCTCTCTGCTATCTGCTCATTTTCCATGGCTTCTCCCACAGTTCTTACAGCGCTTGCCGAAACTCCAGTTCCGTTCAGTTTATCTTCGATTTCAAATTTCGACATTGAAGAAAACGCATTCTCAAGATCCGGCTTAAGATACTCGTAATAGTTCTTATCCCTTGATTCATTGGTATGATATCTCTCATCGTTCAAAAGGTTTTGCAGTTCAAGAACTTCACAAAAGGACCTCCATTGCTTTTCAGTGGAAACTGCCACAGTCACATAACCGTCCCTGGTTTTCAATGTATCGTAGGGCGCCATTGACGGATATGCATTTCCTGATCTGCTTCCACAGCTTCCCTTGAACTCACAGGTTGCCTGAGCTTCCTCAAGAACTGAAAACAGACTGTCAAGAATAGCAATGTCAACCTTCTGACCCTTGCCTGTCTTCATCTTGTTAATTATGGCAAGGTTGACAGCGGCAGCCATATACATGCCGCTGAGATGGTCCCCGAAGGCCGCTCCCACCCTTGTGGGAGGCCCGTCAGGAAAACCTGTCCTGTCCATAATGCCGCTCATTGCCTGAAGATGTATGTCAAGACCGATCTTGTCCTTCATTACACCTGTCTGTCCAAATCCGTTGAGAGAGGCATATATTATTTCGGGATTGACTGCTTTCAGGGTTTCATAGTCTAATCCCATCCTTTCCATGCTTCCCAGCTTGAAGTTTTCACAAACAACATCGGCATCCTTTATCAGTCTGTATATTATTTCTTTTCCTTCCTTTTCAAAGGCATTCAGTGCAATGCTCTTCTTATTCCTGTTAAGGAAGGCATAGTACCCACTGTCCTCGCCGACCATAGGCTCCCAGTATCTTGCAAGGTCTCCTACACCGGCTCTTTCAATTTTAATCACCTCGGCCCCATAGTCTGCAAGAATCATTGTTGCCAGACTTCCTGCATGGGCCTGGGTAAAGTCTATGACTTTTATTCCTCTTAATGGCTTCATGATTACTCCTAAACTAAATTAGTCTCCTGAATTCTTCAAGGTTGCTCCATGCATTTGAAAGGTCCATTTCCTTGTCCTGGAGCTTCGTTACAACCTCCACGATTTTCCTGTTGAAGGGGACCTCCACTCCTGCTTCATCCGCCATCCTTACTGTTTCTCCATTTATGTTGTTTATTTCACACTTCTTGCCGTTTCTGATATCCTGAAGCATGCTGGCAATCTGTCCCCTGTACGGTGAATAAACCTCTTTCCAATATGCCTTTACCTTCTCCTTTTCATATTCATTGGTGAAGCATACCCTCTCAGGACTTGGCAACAATCCGAAAAGCTCTACAGGTGTAACTCCCTGAGCTTCCACCACCCTTGCACACTCCATTCCTATGTGTGCTATACAGTCCATCGCCATGTCATCATCAAGTATTTCACCCACAGAACAACCCAGAGCTGTCTGAAAACCGCTGAAGGTGGAATTGTCGGAAAGCTTTGTCCACCTTACACCCTTAAGGTTTTCAGTGATTTCAACATGGCCGATTTTTCCCAGCACTTCCTTCACTTCCAATACCTTGTCCGTAACAGGTCCCAGATAGCTTCCGAAAGAAACTCCAAGGGTATCTGCATCGGAGGCAAGTTTTGTCACTCCAGGACCAATGAAGGTACCTGAAAACTCCATTCCTCCCCCCATGAGGTTTTCTTCTGGGAACACCTTCTTTGATTTTTCCTCAGGCATTCCATTCTGAAGTGTGAGTATTACTGTATTCTCATGGGTGCAGGGCTTTATGTTTTCAAGAGACTCAATCAAACCACCGTGCTTCGTTATTGATATGACCAGATCGTAAAGGCCGCTTACCTCTTCCGGCAAAACCGCCTTGACGGGAATTGTCTTTTCAATTCCTCCGATAATTTTCGCACCGTTTTTGTTAAGCGCCTCCACATGTTCCCTGTAGCTATCCACAAGTTCGACATCATATCCTTTTTCTGTCAACAGGGAGCCGATTATTGTCCCCATTGCTCCTGCTCCAACTAATGCTATTCTCATTATTAAACCGCCTTATTGTCTATTGATTGAAACTTCTTTAAATTGTGGTTTTTGCTTGATCAGGCCAAATGCATCCCTTGCTTCCTGAGGAGTCATGATGCTTCCTCCCAGACTTTCAACTATTGACTTTCCTTTTTCAACAAGCTGCCCATTGGTTGCAAATTCACCCTTTGAAATGTAAATGTTGTCCTCAAGTCCAACCCTTACATTTCCACCCATAAGATACATGAGAGCAAGCATTGGAAACTCCTCTCTGCCTATTCCAAATCCTGCCCAGTGGTGTCCTTCTGGAACCAGGTCTCTCATTGCCGCTACCGCCAATGTTGTAGACTTGACACCGTAAGGTATGCCTACACAAAGCTGGAACATTGTGTTCTTTGGAAGAAGTCCCTCCTTCAAGAGATCGCTTGCCTGCCACATGAATCCAAGGTCGAATGCTTCAATTTCAGGAGTTACGCCTGTTCCCTGGATCAGTTTTGCCGATTCCCTGAGCTGCTCGTAGGTTGCTATGTATAGTAGGTTCTGTCCCCAGTTGATGCTTCCGCAGTCAAGTGTACAGATTTCAGGTCTGCATCTTAGGATGTGCTCCATTCTCTCTGCAGGTGTTATCATGTCTGATCCCGGTCCAGGCATCAACGGGTTCTCCTTGTCCGGTGTCCAGTCTCCACCCATTCCTGTTGTTATGTTTATACAGACATCAACATCGGCATCTCTTATGAGCCTTACAGTCTCCTGATATAGTTCCAGTTCCCTGCAAGGATCTCCAGTCTTTGGGTCCCTGACATGCATGTGTACAACTGAAGCTCCTGCCTTGGTAGCTTCAACTGCTGCTGCCGCTATTTCCTTCGGAGATTTCGGTACATTGGGATGCTTTAGATGTGAATCTCCCGATCCTGTAAGGGCGCATGTAAGCGCCACCTTCTTCTTCATTTCCATTTAATCGTCCTCCTGATATATCTGTGAATTCTATACAATCATTAAATTTTTCAATTGAATTCCATGTCAATCATAAATGCAATTAGCGTGCCAATTTCTAATCATTTCATAAAACATGACATTCAGATCAACCAAAACTGCAATGCCAAAGAGGAATATCAAAGCTTTCAATTCAGCGATATCAAAGCTTTTATAGATTATTGACATCAAACTTCCCCTGATAGTCAAATTCCACACTATCATCATTACCTAAAAAACATTATCTTGAACTCCATAATTTTGAGGTGATTCCAACTCAAAACTGCAAATACAAAAATCGTTTTCAACTCGCTTGTCAAGAAAATGACAAAAAATAATTAAATACACAAGCGTCATTATTCACTAATATCTTCACCCGGAAATTCAATTTGCATTCATCATATATTTAAGGTAATATTGTGTTATTAAACTTGGCAATAGTATTGGAATAATAATTCATTAGAGGTGATTCGATGGGCGAGGACAAGAAAATATACGGTTTCGATTTTCCGACATTCTTCAATCTTATAGACAATATGTATGATGAAATATACATTACGGACAACAACTACAAGCTGCTCTATGTCAACAAAGCCTGTGCACGCCACTATGGAGCAACTCAGGACGAGATGATCGGCAAAACCTCTCTTGATTTTTCCAGGGAGGAATGGTGGGGTCCAAGCTTCCTCACCCCCATGTACGAGGACAAGAAGGCCTATGGGGCAAGACAGACCCTCGCAAACGGCATGGAAGTCCTGACCATTGCAATTCCAATATTCGACAAGGACAACAACATAGAATATGTGATAATGAACGTAAGGGACGATGTTAAGGAAATAGATCTGTACAATGACCAAATCGATTCCGAATTCTCCATAGGATCCACGCAATCCAACAAGTATATCTTCAAGAGCAAGGCAATGAAAAAGATATATTCACTGGCTACGAAAATAAGCAAGGTTGATGCCACCTGTATAATAACAGGAGAAACAGGAGTTGGAAAAACCCACCTTGCCAATCATATGCATCTTTCAAGTCCGAGAAAGGACAAGCCATTCATCCCGGTAAACTGTGCCAGCCTTCCAAGCGAGCTCATAGAGTCGGAACTCTTCGGTTA
This sequence comes from Dethiosulfatibacter aminovorans DSM 17477, assembly GCF_900142005.1. Lineage (GTDB taxonomy): Bacteria > Bacillota > Clostridia > Tissierellales > Dethiosulfatibacteraceae > Dethiosulfatibacter > Dethiosulfatibacter aminovorans. Next base: position 69,379 of record NZ_FQZL01000013.1, on the reverse strand, counting down.
CGCCAAGGGGGCCTTCACAGGAGCAAGCCACTCCGGCAAGAAAGGTCTGGTGTCAATGGCCGATGGCGGCACCCTCCTACTTGATGAAATATCGGAACTCCCCCTTTCGGCACAGGCAAAGATCCTTCACATGGTTCAGGAAAAAGAGTTCATTCCCGTAGGAGAAACCACTCCCGTAAAAGTTGATGTGAGGATTATAGCCGCTACAAACAAGTCATTGAAGAGTCTTGTTGAACTGGGGCATTTCCGCGAGGACCTGTATTACAGGCTAAATGTAGTGGAGCTGTACATACCTCCCCTTAGAAAGCGTACGGAAGACATTCCACATCTTGTATCACATTTCCTGTCTGAATTTTCAGACAAGTACAATACCAACAGACAGATATCCGACAGGGCACTTGAAGTGCTTTTGCGACACGAGTGGAGAGGCAACATAAGGGAGCTGCGACATGTCATCGAAAGGCTTGTACTTACTTCAGATACTGTAGTCATAGGTCTTAACCAGCTTCCCATATCAATGTTCAGCATTGAAGGGCAGGCTGAACAGCATGACGAAGATGATGAAGACTTCTCATTCGATGAAAAGACAAGTGCCTACGAAGGCTATCTCATAAGGAAGGCATATGAAAAGTACAAGACATCAAGAAAGGTGGCAGAACACCTTCAATTGAGTCAAACCAGGGCAAGCAAGCTTATACGCAAGTATGTGAAGAATTAACCGGACATTCAAAAAGGTTTAGAGTCGAATTCGACTCTAAACCTTTTTTCATTATTTTTTGACTTGCCAAACATTATCTGTTATCATAAACCTATAAATTCATGAGAGGAATGCTATGAGTAAAACACTTGTTGTTTCACAATATTTGAATAGACAACCCGTAGCTGCGGCCGGAATCGTACATGGCTCAGATTCTGTAAACAGGATAGGTGCGTCTATTTTTAATATGTTAAAACAAGTATAGTTTTCTGATTCAATAATTGATATCAAGCTCGGAAGGCTCTGCTTTCCGAGCTTTTCTTATTTGTATATGACATTAATGATAATTCGAAGAACTCGATGTACTGAGAATTATATTTATAGGAAACTACTACTGTCAAAAATTCATTTCACAACGGAGGAAATCATGAATTACTACAAAAAACTTGAAAAAAATCTGAACAAAAACTTTTTATATATACTGCTATCGAATTTCCATCTCACCCATGGGGTGTGGATGCTTTACCTTGCGTACAAGGGGCTGAACCTTTTTCAAATAGGAATCATGGAATCTATTTTCCACATAACATCATTCCTCATGGAAATACCTACAGGAATGGTTGCCGATGTTTTCGGGAGAAGGGTGTCAAGATACATGGGAAGGCTGCTGGCAGTAGTGAGCACCTTCATAATGCTGATGGCAAACAGCGTCTATCTCTTCGCCTTGAGCTTCATATTCTCAGCCCTCAGCTATAACCTTGAATCAGGAGCGGGAGATGCTCTTATATACGACAGCCTGAAGGAGCTTGACAAGGAAGGCGAATACACCAAATATAAGGGGAGATTTGAAATATTCTTTCAGCTTGCATCCATGGGATCCCTCCTGGCAGGAGGATACATTGCCACATTGGACTACAGCCTGGTGTACAAGATATCACTGTTCATTGGCGTCATAACTCTTATTCAGAGTTTTTCCTTTTCCGAACCGAGGATAGGACTTGCCGACAGGGAAAAGACGGCATACCTTACATTCCTGAAACAGCTAAAAAACAGTCTTCGCATAGTAAGGGAAAATCCCGTCATAGCCTTTGTGATCATTTTCATGAATCTTTTCAGCACCATGTTCACCACTGAGTTTTTCTATCTTCAGAACTATCAGAAGGCTATAGGTAACACCGAGTTTCAGATAGGATTGATTTTGGCGGCAGGTTCCCTTGCATCTGCAATTACGGCATCAAAGGCATACAAAATAGAAAAAAGATATTCATTGAAGAACATCCTTGTATTTCTGTCCATACTGTCTGCAATCTGCTTCTGGGGAATGACAATAGAGGACATCATGTGGCTCATGTTCATATTCTTGAGCGCTACAGAAAGCATCATATACATAATGGTCAACAACTATCTAAACAGCCTCATACCGTCACAGCAGAGGGCCACCATACTGTCCTTCGATTCGATGGCATTCAGCTTCTTCATGATTTCGTTTTTCCCCATATTCGGAAGGATAGGGGACAGCTTTGGACTTGCCATATCATTCAGGATTACCGCAAGTATAGCTACCGTCATACTCGGAGTATTTGTAATGCTGATGTTCAAAAAAACAAATAATAAATAGCATCAAAAGAAAAGATGGCTCGCGCCATCTTTTCTTCTTTACATATCGTTTAACTAAGCATTATCTTTAGAATTTCAACATCCGTTTCCTTCATTCCGTCCTGGGCCAATTTGCCGACACTTCTTATGGTTTCTTCAATATCATTCTTGATGATTCCATCACCGGAATCGAAAACTCTGCCTTTCATGGACATTGAATGACCAATCAATGCAGCATCTACAGAAGATGAAACTTTAGCTGCACAAGAAGCTTTGGCTCCGTCGCAAACAATGCCTGAAGTATTTCCCAGCGTATTTATTATTGTGTTACATATGTTTGTAAAACTTCCTCCATGCAAATATGTAATGGCAGCACCACTTCCACATGCAGCACTTACCGCTCCACAATATGCAGAAAGCTTTCCGATTTTTGATTTTATATGAATTGAAACAAGATTGCTTACAACAAGAGCCCTATAAAGCTTTTCCTTGGAAACATTCAATTCATTTGCATATTCGATGACCGGCAATGAGACTGTCAATCCCTGGTTCCCACTTCCAGAGTTCACTACAACAGGCATGTTACATCCACTCATCCGCGCATCAGCTGCTGCAGCCGCTCTTGCCTTTGCTCTAATAGCTACACCTTCTCCACAAGTTTCAATCAAGGTTTTTCCAACACTGGTACCATATTTGTTTCTAAGTCCTTCATTTGAAATATCCATATTGCATTTTATTTGCCTGTCTATCATTTCCGACACATCACTTATTTCAACACTTTCTGCAAATTCAAGTATTCCCCTGACACTGAGGAATTCATCCATAGCAACCGCTATTGTCTCACAGCTGTTTCTGCAGCTATATTCAATGCATTCATTCTTTTCAATATGAACAATGTTTGTATGTCCGTCTTGAATCTCTATCAGAGAATATTCATCGCCATGACATGCTTTTACAGAAATCTTTAAATCAGCTTTGCAATTTAATATTTCAATTTTGCAGAAATCACTGCTCTTCAACCTGTTCAGTTCATCAATATGCTTTTTATCAACACTAGCCAACACTTCCAGTTTTCTGTCCGCTTCACCAGCCACTGCACCGAGAATAGCTGCTACAGCAATGCCTTTTTGACCATTGGAATTCGGTACAGTAACACTTTTTGCATTTTTTATTACATTTCCGCTACATCCAACAATTATCCTATCAGGAAAACATCCCAGTTTCTTGACTGCAACGGCGCTGCAATAGGCAATTGCTATAGGTTCTGTGCAACCAAGGGCCGGTATCAATTCCTTCCTCAACAGGTTTATATATTTATTATATATTTCTCTTTCCATTAAAGCCTCTTTCCTTCCTTACCCGCATAATTCCAAAGCTTAAAGGAATTTTGCATTTTCAACTTTCCTATGCTGCCAAAAAAACCAATATTTTTTAGGGGTGGGGATAAATATTGGGCTTTTACAATCGACTGTTTGCTGGTGATTACTTCTATTTTTAGTCTTTCTTTCTATAGAAACTCACTTCACATACATCATGACCTTCTGCTATGGTTTTTCCCAACTCGAATTCAAATTCATCGAATCTGCTTTCAATTCCTCTGTCTCCGCACATCGCTATGTCGCATAAAGTTTCAAGGAATTCTCCTTCAAACCCCAAAGACTGCCATGCCGTTACCAGCGGACAATGTCCGTATTCAAGTTTTAAGACATTTTCAGTAATTTCCTTAACCTCTATTTCAAAAATATTTCTTATGTCTTCTGTAAAGAATGTATTTCCAAAAGATACCAAACTGCCCTGTACATCCATTCTATCCTTGATTCCATCTCCGTGGATGAATCCCGTCTTTCTTACAGCTTCTCTTCCCAAAGTCTCCCAGTCCAGTCCTTTGTCCTTTGCTTCCTTGAGTATGAGTCCCATCCACATGCCTCTGTGAATTATTGCATTCCTAATTTTGTTTACTTCCGCATTGTCAGTATTTTTTGGTTGATTTACTTTACACATAATGTGTCCTCCTGATTTTATTTTTTAGAAAAACAGACTTACAAAAAGTCCAGCTATTATTACCGATCCTGAAGTTGCGCTTACAAATCCCGATACCAAGGTCTTTGGAAGGAAATGCTCTAGCAGCAACTCATATTCATTATCATTATCCGACAAAAGTTTTGCAGCTTCATTGCTTAAAACATAACTTGCCGGAAATCCTCCTGCAATGGAACCCAAACCTATGGCAAAGGCCATTGATTTGCTCAATCCGATTTTTTTACCAATAGGTATTGAAAGCAGGGCTATACCTATTGTAGCCAGTACGATTAATATGATGAAGTTGATGATTATTGATTTTAAAACTTCGATTGTTACACTGCTTAATCCTGCAAATACGAACATCATGATTATAGTTATAAACAAACCAAAGCTTCTGGATGTTTCCAAAGGTTTTCTTTCTATGAATCCTGTTTCGGCAGCAAGAACACCTACCAATAGTGCAAATACATATTTGGAAACAACCCCATTTGTCAGATTCTGCAGATATCCTGATATAACTACAAGTACAAGTGTTTTCAACAGTATTATATAATCCGTCTTGTATTGACCTGATGTTTCAGGAAATATCCTGAGACTCGATTTAGTCTCTTTCTTGTCCTTTTTCCCGCCGTTTATATCTTCCAGGGAAATCTCTCCGGTTCTGTATCTTGTCAGTACATTCTTGCCCTCAATCTTAAGGCATAGATTAATAAGGGGGAATCCAACAAATCCCTGCAAAACATACATTGCCATTGCTATTACGACAAGGTATTCATTTCCTTCCACTGCTCCCTGCATGATAATTGCAGACACCAGGCCTCCTGTCAGCGGAGGAGTCGCCGTAGCAGCCACTTCTGTTCCAACAAGCAATCTTCCCACTGTCATTACCATAAGGCAGACACCAGCCATGCCAGCCAAGGTAACCACAACGGTTTTCCATTGAGCTACTAATTCATCCTTGTCCAACATTGTTCCAAGATGGGTGACCATAATCATAACAAACAGTCCCGGCATGGATTTGCCTATACCGCTTATCTCCAGTATGTCCTTCGGAAAAATTGTCCAAAATCCTATTATGAAGATTCCCGCAGTAATGAAAATCGAAGGAATTGCCGCTTTAGTCCTTATGGAAACAACTTCTCCAATGGCAAGGGCTGCAAGCATCAGCATGAATGCTTCCGAAGCATTGAGACTGTATTCTCCCATTATATTCTTATAGATTGTAAAATAACCCAATAATGAAGCTATTACAACTATAATGACTAAATATAACGATGAATCTTTCTTTGTCATTATTGCTCCTTTTGTTTTCTTCTCTAAATTCTGTTCCAATTAAACTACCTCCTATAAATTCCACCCAACACTCTGATCTCGCCTATTTCTTCACCTCCTTCAAGCGAGATTCTTTTCCATCTGCAATAATATAATTGCAAATCGCGTGCCAAGTTTGATTTATATTTTGTAGTTCCCATGAAACCCTTGAAATTTCAACAAATATCAATCACTTAGAGAAAATTGGAATTTTTTCAATATCCATATCCCTATCATTTTGATAGAAATGTCGCTGTGTTCACCTATCATTTTGATAAATTTGCAATAGCACTTCAAAATTCAAGTATTTTTAGCCATCCATAAGAATATCAAAATGATATTTATTAATAATTGTAAAAAAAATGTAATCAGAAAGATATTTTCGGCATTTATCTCCAATTACATTTATTGAACCGTGTTGTCTATTTGATTTCGTACTTTTTCATTTTCCTGTACAGCGTTGCAGTTCCTATTCCCAAAGCTTCCGCTGCATTTATTTTACCCTCATAGTTGTTTCCATACACTCTCAAGGCGTCATATATTGCTTTTTTCTCCAGACTATCGATGGTGGTGATTATTATAGCTTCTTTTTCATTCATGTTCTTTTTGATTCTCTGTGGTATGTTTTCCATCTTGATATATTTTGATTTTTCCATATTAACAGCATACTCTACAATATTTTCAAGTTCTCTGACATTCCCAGGCCATTCATACATTAGGAGCTGGTCTTCAACATCTCTCTCGAATCCCTTGATGTTCTTGCCAAGTCTCTTGTTATACTGGGCAAGGAAATAATCCAATAGAATTTTTACGTCCCCAAGTCTGTTCCTCAATGGAGGAATATTGATTGGAATTACGCTAAGCCTGTAGTACAAATCTCCTCTGAATTCCCTGTCTTCAACCATATTGTCCAATTTCTTATTGGTAGCCGCTATTACCCTTACATCAAGAGGAATACTTTTACTGCTTCCGATTTTCTCGACTGTTTTCTCCTGAAGCACTCTAAGGAGCTTTGTTTGAAGGTGTAGAGGCATATCCCCTATCTCATCAAGAAATACCGTTCCTCCCTGGGCAAGCTGAAACTTACCCATCTTTCCTCCTTTTACAGCACCTGTAAATGATCCTTCTTCATAGCCGAAAAGTTCACTTTCAAGGAGTGATTCAGGTATTGCTGCACAATTCAGTGTAATGAAGGGATTGTCCTTCCTGTTGCTGTTGTAGTGAATAGCCCTTGCAAACAATTCCTTTCCAGTACCGCTTTCGCCTAAAATCAGTACTGTTGAGTTGCTGTTGGCTACTCGTTTTGCAGTCTCCTTTACACGTTCAACCTCGCTGCTATTGCCGATTATGCTGTCAAATGATATGGAAAGGTCATTGAGGGAAACCTTGTTGACGACATTGTATACGTCACTCATGTTTCTAAATGTTAGTATGGCTCCTGAGCTTTTTCCGCCTATCTTCATGGGCTTGCCCGACAAGAGAGCATGAAACTCTCTTCTGCCGAGTTTTATGGAAGTTTCAATGTTGCTGAATGATGTGTTTTCATCCACCAGTTTTTCAATATATGGTTCAAGAAGGATTTCTCTTATCATTTTACCCTTGAAATAATCCTCGTCATATGAAAAGAAGTTATAGATTACAGAATTGACATATAATATTTCCCCAGTTTCATCCAGAGTTATGATTCCTTCATCTATGGAATTCATAATATGGACCATCTGGTTCTTTACTATTTCCAAGTTATTGGATGCCTCCTGTTCCATAACCTTTCCGATTATCAATTCAGCCATTCTATTCATGTATTCAATTAGATTCTTCCTGTTTTTCAATAGGTCATCTCTTGTTTCTTCGGTAATGGCGATAAGGGCTATGGCTCCCAAAGTCTTTTTCCTGAATTGAATGGGTATGCAAATCATAGCCTGAAGATTGCATTTATCCTTACCTTCACACTTGATACATTGTTCTTCATATTCCTTGCCTTCAACAACAACAGCTTTCCCCGTCCTTATAACCTTGCCCAGGACATAGGTGTCTTTTATGGTTGTAACCTCCAGATCATAGTGCTTTTTTGTATCTGCAATTTTATTGTATTCACAATCTGAAATTATAACATCCATATCCAACACACTGGATATGGCTTCAGCAATTTTTTGCACCAAGTCTTTTATATCCAATAACTTAACCAATCAAATCTCCTTTCTAAACAAGATAATCCCTGGCAGCCACATACTTGTCAACAAGCATCACGAGCCAGCTTTCTGCCGTCCTGGGTGGAGCTATGTTCAAGGGAAACATATGCTTCAAGATTATATCCCTTTCCTTGTCATTCAGCTTGAAATGCTTTTCTGCATTTCTAAGGGATATTGCAGCATGGGTGAAACCGTGCTTCTCGAAAAACTTCTTCCTCCTGAGCTTTCCTTCCTTTCTCCAGTCGTAGAGGAAAAAGTCGTGAAGGAGTCCTCCCCTGGCGGCGGAGATATAGTCAAGGTTCAGTTTTTTTGCAAGCTTATATGAAAGATATGAAACCCTGAGGCTGTGTTCATACACACTGTCCCTGTGGTGGTATACCTTTTTCATCATCCTGAAATGTCTGTCCCTCACAATGTCTTCAACAATTTTCTCATACACCCTGTCATGAAGCAATTGCACACATCTCCTTTAGGCAACTTTCTTTTACATATTTAGCGAGTCTACGACTCTTTCTTGTTTTGCATATAGTTTTTGAATCTTTCCTCAAAATTCCTGATATTTATTTTCATGTCCGGAAATGCCTTGTAAAGCCTGCTTCTGGTAAGACTGTTAAGGCTGTTCTGGTATCTCCTGACCTTTGTAGCAAGGGTGTTCTTCAATCCATAAACAGGATTGAGCTGCATTTTCTCTTCCAGTCTGTTCTTGAATTCATGGACTCTCATATAGTTTCCGAATTTCGGTTTCAGGGTATCGATTATAGTCTTTATTTCACCAACTACAGGAGATGTCTTTTCTATCTCCAGTATAATGGTCCTGAAATCCACCATGGACCTTACTGTAAATGATATATCCGTAATCAGCAGAGCAATGAGTCCATAGGCTACATTGATCGTAGTCTCATTGACCACAGTGTCGACATCTATGGTGCCAAGGAAATGCTTCAACATGAATACAACTGCAGTCCCACCAAGACCCCATATGAGACTGAAACTCATGCAAACATATCCCTTTATATTGAACTTCCTGTCGGAATAGTCCCACCATCTTGTATGGAAAAGTTTCTCCAGCAAGTATCCTGTCAGATATTCCATCACAGAAGTCACAATAAAAATAAGCATAAACACTATGAATGCGTCCCTTGCTTCAAAAGAGCTTAACGATACTGTAACAAAGGGTCTGATTATCAGATAAATCAGGACCACACTGATGCCGTATATGGGACAAAGAGGACTGTGAAGGAATCCTCTGTTAACAAAATGGCCCTTCTTAACAAATGAATATATTACTTCTATGCACCATCCAAGCACTGAAAATACAAGGAAGAGATAAAAAATTCCTGTCATTGTTCATATCCTTTCGGGTTTTCACTCTGCCACTTCCACGAATCCCTGCACATGTCCTCCATGGATTTGACAGCCTTCCATCCCAGTATTTCTTTGGCCTTTGTAACATCTGCATAGCATATGTCTATGTCTCCAGGTCTTCTCTCGGTTATCTCGAAGGGGATCTTTATTCCCGTAGCTTTTTCAAAATTTTCAACAACCTCCAGTACGGTGTATCCCGTTCCCGTTCCCAGGTTAAACTCATTTATCTCCTCTGTTTCAAGGACCCTCTCAAGAGCCTTTATATGACCCATGGCAAGATCCACAACGTGTATATAGTCCCTGACTCCCGTACCATCCTTTGTGTTGTAGTCGTTTCCGAATACGCTGAGCTGCTTCCTTTTCCCTACGGCAACCTGGGTTATGTATGGCATCAGGTTGTTGGGAATGCCGTTGGGATCCTCTCCTATCCTTCCGCTTTCATGAGCTCCTATGGGATTGAAATACCTGAGAAGTGATATGCTCCACGAATTGTCCGAAATGTAGAGGTCCCTCAGTATCATCTCTATCATCATCTTTGTGGTTCCGTATGGATTAGTGGTTCCAAGAGTCATTCCTTCGACCAAGGGAGACTCGTTCAAACCGTAGACCGTAGCCGATGAACTGAATACTATTTTCTTGACTCCATGCTTCTTCATGACCTCGCAAAGTGTAAGTGTTCCCGTCAGATTGTTGTAGTAATATTTAAGAGGCAGTTCCACAGATTCACCTACCGCCTTGTATCCTGCAAAATGAATGACAGCTTCAATACGGTTTTCTTCAAATATGGAATCCATTGACTTTTCATCCAGTATGTCCACCTCGTAAAACTTGAAGTCCTTTCCCGTTATTTCCCTGATCCTGTTAAGTACCTCCGGCTTGCTGTTGCTGAAATTGTCAACAACCACTACCTCGTATCCTCCGTTAAGAAGCTCAACCACCGTATGGCTGCCTATATATCCTGCTCCACCTGTTATCAGTATTCCCATTATGTTCTCCTGTCATCTGTTATTTTATCTCGCTTCCTTGATTCTAATTGTGCTGCAAATGTTGATGTACCTAAAATATTTTACATCAAAGATATATCCGCCGCAAGGCCAACCGGTTTTATTCTTCCTCGTGTTCCTTCTTGCTTTCTTTCTTGAATATATCCTTTACGAAGCTGCCTGTCCTGCCGGCTCCGGTCTTTATGCCGTCTATTGTCTTGTCCGCCCCTGTCTTTATACCGTCAATGGTCCTGTCTATTGTCGCCCTCTTTGACGCCTTGACAAAGGACTTCACTATGTTTACTGAATTCACCTGAACTACAGTTCCAAGAAGCTTGCATGCCTCAATGGTTGCAGACCTTCTTATGAGCCTCTTGTCCCCTTCCTCAAGCCTTGTCATGTATTTCTTTGCTATTACTCCTACCCTCAGTGCAAGAAGTGCATTTGCAGACCCTTCAATTACTGAACTTACTATGAGGTTTGAAACCGCTGCCGCCCCAGGTACAAGGGTGCCTATGGTTCCTCCTATGAGGGAGTTCACTACGGGCTGCAGCTGTTCGTCAAGTATTGCAAGGTCTTCTATCTCCCTGGCCATGAGCACCGTAACCGCTACGTTTATATACAGCTGGAATATATCCTTTATATTAGGCCTCTGGTTGTAGATATGGCTTACCTTCCACACCATTCTTGACAGGCTGGTCATGACGAACAGACCGTCCAGTACTCCATTTTGCGATACCGCCGTTGTCAGAAAAACCGTCGATGCCGTTTCCTTTATGATTTTTTCCGCTTCCCGGTCAAGTACGGAATATGCAGACAAAATCTGCTCACTTATTTCCCTTTCACCGTCAAATTCATGAGAGACAGCCTTAAGCAATGGATTTTTCACGAGCCTTTTCTTGATTGCTGCCAGATACTTTCCATAGGCTGCCTCATCTTCCCTGTCGGGTATTTCCAGAGGTTTCCTAAGCTTCATGAATCCAATGAGGGGCATTGCAAATATACCAAAGAAAAATATAGCCAGAATTCCTGTGACTATCCTCCCCAGATTTATGTTCACTGCTGAAGTTACTACGAAAACGCTGTGAAGCTGGTTAATGATTATTACCGCCAGGAGAACAATGAAACCCGTTCCCACCCACGCAGCCGTCCTTTTTATTGTTTTTTCCATAATATCCGTCCTTTATATGATAAACTTATTACTTTCTTTGTATATGTTTATTATATATCCATTATTGGCTAAAATAAAGAGAGATAAAAAAATAGACCCTGAAACCAGGGTCTATTAAAATTTACAAGTCTAATGTTTGATTTTGTATATAGCGTCCGATCATTTAGTAATTATGCGACTGTCTAATTCCACACAACAATAAATCGTTCCCCGTTTGTTGCTACTGGTTCATTGCCTTAAGCTGTGCCGTGAACTCTGGAACAAGCTTGTTCAAGTCTCCGATAAGACTGAGGTCAGCTACTCCGTGTATTGGTGCATCTGCATCCTTGTTTATTGCGATTACGTACTCGCTGTCCTGCATTCCTGCCAAATGCTGGATAGCTCCTGATATACCGCATGCAACATAAACCAAAGGTCTTACAGTTTTACCTGTTTGTCCAACCTGAAGATCATGATCCAACCAACCGTTGTCGATTGAAGCTCTTGAACCTGCTACTGTACCGCCAAGCTCATGTGCCAGTTCTTTCAAGATTTCGAAGTTTTCAGCGCTGCCTACTCCTCTACCGCCTGAAACTATGAATTGCGCTTCAGTAAGGTCAACAGTATCCTTAAGCTCTTTTATTACGTCTAGAACCTTTATTCTATCAACGTCTGCTGAGAACGTTGTTGTTCTTTTGTCTATTTTTGCTGCATCCACTCTTGACTCGTCTTTTGCAATCATGTCGAAAACGCCAGGTCTAACTGTAGCCATTTGTGGTCTGTGGTCTGTACACATGATTGTAGCCATAAGGTTTCCACCGAATGCAGGTCTTGTCATCATAAGATGTCCAGTTCCTTCTTCTGTAGCAAGGGCCGTACAGTCTGCTGTAAGTCCTGTTCCTACTCTTGCTGCAATTCTAGGTCCAAGGTCTCTTCCAAGATAAGTAGCGCCAACAAGCATCATGCCAGGCTTATCTTTTTCTATCAAATCACAGATTGCTTCAGTGAAAGCATCAGTAGTGAAGTGAGCAAGTTTCTCGTCTTCAACATATATTACCTTGTCAGCTCCATATGCAAGAAGTTCCTTTGCTGATTCTTCCATGTTGTTTCCGAGCAATACGGCTGTCAATTCTTCATTAATGCCATCAGCAATTTCTCTTGCCTTTCCAAGAAGCTCAAGTCCTATTTTTTGTAATTCTCCATCTCTTTGTTCAGCGTATACCCATACACCTTTATATTCATTTAAATTCATTTTCGAAACCTCCACCTTAAATATAGTGCTTTTCTTTAAGCTTTGAAAGTGCAACAGCTGCTGCATCCTTAGCAGGCAATTCAACTAATTCTCCTGCTCCCTTTACTTCCTTGGTCCAAGTCTTCTTAACCTTAGTAGGTGAACCTTTAAGTCCAAGATGCTCAGGATTTACATCAATGTCACTTGCATTCCACATAGTTACTTCCTTGTCATATGCTGTAAAGATGTTTTTCATCTGCATGTATCTTGGTTCGTTAAGGGAATCGATAGCAGTCAACAGGCATGGAGTCTGGATTTCAAGCATTTCATATCCATCTTCAAGAGCCTTTCTTATTTTAAGGCTTTTTCCTTCAACTTCTACATTCTCAACATAAGTTACCTGTGGAAGTCCAAGACTTTCAGCGATTCCAGGTCCTACCTGTGCAGTATCTCCGTCTATTGCCTGTCTTCCTGCCATTACTATATCATAGTCAAGCTTTGCTATTGCTCCTGCAAGAGTTCTTGAAGTTGCAAGAGTGTCAGATCCTGCAAATGCTCTGTCTGAAACCAGTATTGCATCATCGGCACCCATTGCAATTGCTTCCTTAAGCGCAACTTCCGCCTGTGGTGGTCCCATTGTTATTACTGTTACCTTTGCACCGTGCTTATCCTTAAGAGCCAAAGCCTCTTCTATTGCATTCTTGTCATCCGGATTGATTATTGATGGAACTCCGTCTCTGATAAGTGTTCCTTTTACCGGATCTATCTTTACTTCATTTGTATCTGGTACTTGTTTTACACAAACAACTATATTCATCTCTTTATTCCTCCCAATTATCTAAACATGTTTCCTGAGATAACCATTCTCATTACTTCGTTTGTTCCTTCATAAATCTGAGTGATCTTTGAGTCTCTCATCATTCTCTCAACAGGGTATTCCTTGATGAATCCGTATCCACCCATCATCTGTACACAGTTTGTTGTAACTTCCATAGCACAGTCAGATGCAACCATCTTTGCCATAGCTGCCGACTCTGAGTATGACTTGCCGTTGTTCTTATCCATTGCAGCCTTGTATACAAGGTATCTAGCCTGCTCGATCTTAGCCTTCATGTCTGCCATTCTGAACTGAAGGTACTGGAACTTGTGGATAGGTCTTCCAAACTGCTTTCTTTCCTTCATGTATTCAATAGTATGCTCCATTGCTCCTTCTGCTATACCAAGAGCCTGTGCAGCAACACCGATTCTTCCGCCGTCAAGAGTCTTCATCGCTATTCCAAAACCTTTTCCTTCCTTGCCCATAAGGTTCTCGGCAGGAACGATACAATCTTCCATTACGATCTCTCCAACCTGTGATGCTCTTATTCCCATCTTGTCTTCAATCTTTCCTATTGAGATTCCAGGGAAATCCTTTTCTACTATAAAAGCTGACAATCCTTTGGTTCCTTTTGATCTGTCAGTCATTGCAAATATCACGAATGTATCTGCTATTGGACTGTTAGTTATGAAACACTTCTGTCCGTTAAGTATATATTTGTCTCCATCCTTAACCGCTACTGTTCTAACTCCTGCCGCATCAGTTCCTGCTCCCGGCTCTGTAAGTCCAAATGATCCGATATGCTTTCCTGTACAAAGTGCAGGAAGATATTTCTTCTTCTGCTCTTCAGATGCAAATGCGTTTATTGCTCCCATGTTCAGTGAAGTCTGTACCGAGTATGATATACCTACAGAAGCATCTACCTTTGAGATTTCCTCTACTGCAAGGATGTATGAAAGGTAGTCTCCACCTGCTCCATCGTATTCAGTGCTGAAAGGTAGACCAAGAAGTCCGATCTCACCCATTTTCTTGTACTCATTTATTGGAAACGTTCCATTCTGATCATTTTCAGCTGCTTGAGGTTCCAATTCAGTTTGCGCAAATTCTCTTACTGTTTGAACAACCAACTTGTGTTCTTTACTTAGTTCAAAATTCATTTTTTCCTCCTGTGTGAATCAAACATAATTACTATTTAATATGGGTTAATGATATTACATTGTTAAACTATGTACAATATCGCACTTTTTAGGTATTATGTACCAAAATGGATATATAGTTACTATTTTGATACTAAATTACAATTTGTATACATAAGCTCTAAAACCGAGTTTTATCAAGCCATACAGCCATCATTTCAAAAAATAAACGGTTTTTCACGCGTTTTTTCAGCAAAAAAATCCGGCTTATTAACTGAAATTTTTTTTGCAATTTTCTTTATAAAAATAACAATAAAGGCTAAAAAATTTGTTATATTTTTATCAGTAAATAATTCAAATACAACTTAATTCGTTGCCGCAAGTCATATTTGCAAGTATTAAAATACAACAAAAAAAGACCCATCCAACGGGATAGGTCTCACTTTTGTCAAATTCCATTATTCAATATGTTATGAGGTCGCTGTTTTTTATGCCCGTAACGAACATGTATCCCGGACCGTGGGTGATTGCAAATGGTATCTTGCTCTGTCTCAAGGCATTCTGGGGAGTCACGCCGCAGGCCCAGAATACAGGCACCTCGTCTTCCTCTATTCCCACAAAATCTCCATAGTCGGGCTTTGTTATATCATCAATACCAATATCAGCAGGATTTCCGACATGTACGGGAGCACCGTGGACCTTTGCAAAACTTGATGTTATCATTACAGCCCTTGATACGTCCCTGGCCTTGATCGGCCTCATTGATACAACCATGTTTCCGCTGAAAACTCCACTGTCCTCCAGCCTTATGTTTGTATCGTACATGGCTACATTGGCCTTCTTCTCAATATGGGGAATCCTGATTCCCTCCTTCACCAGCTCAGACTCGAAGGTAAAGCTGCATCCTATTATGAATGACACCAGGTCATCGGAATGGTATTTTTCCACATTCTCGATATTCTCAACCAGCTTCCCATCCCTGTAGATATTGTAGTTCCCTATATCAGTATAGATGTTTGACCCGGCTGCTATTTTATCCAGATGTTTTTCTCCCGTGTCCGATACGTAGAGCAGAGGACAAGGCTTCGGATTCCTGTATGCAAAAAGAAGGAAATCATATGCATATTCCTTGGGAAGTATAACAAGATTTCCCTGGGCATAACCTGAAGCCACGCCCGAGGTGGGCATCATGAATTCCCTGTTCCTGATCAGTTGCCTTATTGTTTCCGGTGTTGCATTTGAATAGTCCATCATACCTCCACCGCCTTTACATTGTATGTTTTGTTGTTGAAGCTGAGAGTAAACCTTCTCAGCTCATTTACCCTGTAGTATCCGTAGTCAAGGCTTTCCTTCCATGCACGAATCTTCATGTTAAGTTCTCTCCACAGCTCAATTGCTTCATCAACAGTCACAGACTGAAACTCCACAATATCCTGTGGCTTCTTCTGTGAAAGGTAGGGCAGGTCTGACTGGATTACCTGGCCTATCTTCGTATATCCTCCGGTGGTCTGCCTGTCGGCCATCATCACTATTGGCTGTCCGTTTCCGGGAATCTGTATGGAACCGAAGTTTATGCCCCCGGATATGATGTCTCCATTTGTGACATGTTCCACAACATCGCCCTTCATCCTGTATCCCATCCTGTCCGAATCGTTCTGTATGGTGTATTGGGAGTTCAAAAACGTTCCCACTCCCTTTTCCGTGAACCTGTCCTTTTCATTGCCGTATACAAATCTAACCTTTCTAGGATGGAATAAAAGGTCCTTTATCTCCCTGGTGACCTGCACTGCTCTCGACATTGAAGACTCAAGGTCTGGAAAATCCAGCACGTCTCCAGCCATAAGCTTTCTTCCCTTATGTCCTCCAATGGATGCTCTTAAAAACGTGGAGCTGCTTCCAAGAACCTTGGGTATGTCAAGACCTCCTCTAACGGCCAGATATGAAAGCTTTCCATATCTGCAGAATCCGCTGTCCAGGACGTCTCCCTTGTTGACAAAGAGCGTCCTGTCTATCCATACGGGCCTTCCGTTGACTGTGAATCCCATGTCGCATCCGGTTATTGCAATAACTGCATCTTTCTGGAACTCTATCTTGTCTCCCTTCACGGTCATCTCTAAGCATGGAGCTTTCTCATCGTTTCCAACAAGTATGTTTGCCAGCCTCAAAGACAGCTGATCCATTGCTCCCGACACTGATATTCCTTTCGCCTGATGCCCAAACCTGCCCAGGTCCTGTATGGTTGAAAACATTCCCGATTTCAATATCTTCATGCTACCCATGATCCACCTCCGGATTCCTTTCCATCTCTTCATACTCCTTCGATGAAATGCTTCTGTACTTTATGTACTGGCCTGCTTCAATGAGAACCGGATTTTCCCTGTACGGATCAAAGAGTTTCAGGGGTGTGCGGCCTATGATCTGCCATCCCCCTGGACTCTCTATGGGATATACTCCCGTCTGTGATCCTGCTATGCCTACAGACCCTGCAGGTATCCTGCTCCTTGGTTCCTTCTTTCTAGGTGTTGCAATGGACTCGTCCATTCCGCCAAGGTATGGGAATCCGGGAGTGAAGCCCACCATGTAGACAAGATATTCAGGGGCCGTATGCCTCTTGACAAGCTCCTCCCTGGTCATATTGTGGATGCTGCAAACTTCATCAATATCGAGTCCGTAGGGCTCTTCGTAGCAGACTGGAATTTCCACGATTTCCCTCTCTTCATCTCCATCATCCATGGACATGGAGACTATTTCTTCTATTTTCTCCAGGAGAGAGTTATAATCAACATCCAGACAATCGTAGTTCACTGTAATGGTATGGTATGCAGGTATTATGTCTACGATTAAATCTGATATTCTATCACCAATTTCCCTGGTAACGGAACGAATGCATCTGTTTATTTCCTCGCTTATTTCAGCAGGATATTCTATCATTATGGAATTGTCGCTTATGGCCATAACTTTTGGTTTCATCGATTCCACCTTCCATCATCCTATCTCGAATCCAAGGCTTTCAAGTCTCTGCCTCAGTGTTTTCACAAAACTCAGTGCCTCGTCGTTGTCTCCATGAACGCAGACCGTATCCGCCTTGATCTTCACTATTTTTCCGCTTACACTTTCCACCTCGCCCTGCTGGACCATCCTCGCTATCCTGTCGGCACAATACTCGGCACCCTTTACGAATGCTCCAGGCTGACTTCTTGGCACAAGCACTCCTTCATCAGTGTATCCCCTGTCAGCAAATACTTCATTCTTGAACTCAAGTCCGATTTCTACTGCAGCCTTTGCGGTCTCCGAACCCGGAAGTCCAAATAGAACAAGGTTTGGATCTATTGATTTCACTGCCTTCACTATGGCTTCTGAAAGTATCTTATCCTTTGCCGCCATGTTGTAAAGGGCTCCGTGGGGCTTCACGTGTGCAAGCTTTCCTCCCCTGGCTTCAACGAAGGCCTTGAGCGCACCAACCTGGTATATCACATAATTCCTGGCTTCATCTCCGGAAATGTTCATGTTTCTTCTTCCAAAACCCATAAGGTCCGGCATTCCCGGATGGGCTCCCATCTTCACGTTGTTCTCAAGGGCCATTTCAACAGTTTTGTCCATTACCATGGGGTCCCCTGCATGGAATCCGCAGGCTATGTTTACTGATGAAACAAATTTCAGTATTTCACTGTCCATTCCAAGGTTGTATGCTCCAAAACTTTCACCAAGGTCGCTGTTAAGATCTATTATCATTTTACACCTCTCAAAATATCATCATCAATTTATTATAAGCTTCATTTCATATGTCCAATAATTCATTATACTTCAATTTTCATAACATTTACAATAAAAGCAAAAGTGTATAAATCGGGTATGCATTTTCATCTTCCCTAAGCTGTAAAAAGAGGTGGATTCGCGTCCACCTCCCATTGTCTCTTACATCAATCCGAATACCTTGGCAAGACTCTTAAGTCCAAGACCTATAGCTACCAGAACAACCATGAATCCAAGAATGTTGGATGCCTTGGAATTCACATATTCATTAAGTCTTGACTTGTTGTTCATTACATAGAGAAGGAATATTGCAACTATAGGTAGCATGATTCCATTGGCTGCCTGTGCGAATATTATTGCACTTAGAGGCTTAAGACCTATTGCAGAGAATACTATTCCAATAATGAGAACTGCCATCCAGATTATTCTGAACTTCTTGTCCTTCATGTCCTTTTCCCATCCAAGGGCACCTGCAGTTGCATAGGCTGCTGCAAGAGGAGCCGTTACTGCCGATGACAGACCCGCACTGAATAGTCCAAGTGCGAAGATGTTTTTAGCCCATGAACCAAGAAGTGGTTCAAGCTGCTGAGCCATTTCTCCTGCATTGGATATTGCTATACCGGTACCGAAGAAAGCTGCAGATGCAGTCACTATTACAGCCATGGATATGAGGCCGCCTAAAATCATTGAAACCAATATGTCAGCCTTTGATTCGCTTATTCCCGATGCGTCCTTCCATCTTTCCTGTACTGCAGAAGAATGAAGGAATAGGTTGTATGGTACGACTGTTGTTCCTATAAGTGCTATTACTATGAATACTGATCCTTCAGGTACTGAAGGTATGAGTCCTTTTGCTATCATGCCAAGGTCAGGTCTTACTATAATTGCAGTTGTTATGAATATGCAGCTCATTGCCACAACAAGTCCAACCAGGAATTTCTCCACAAGCTTGTAGCTTCCCGTATAAAGAAGTGCGAAGGCTCCTATTCCCATTAAAGGTCCCCAGATATTCATTGATATTCCAGTTACAGCTTCAAGGCCAAGCGCTCCGCCAAGGATGTTTCCAGTCTCATATGCTGCACAACCTATTCCTATTGCCGATATTACAAGGAAGATGCTCACATATTTCATTACCGGATTGTCAAACTGCTCCCTCAGCGCCTCTCCAAGACCCTTTCTCGTTACGATTCCAAGCCTTGCAGACATTTCCTGGAGAACTATTGTTGCAATTACGGAAAACACCATTGCCCACAAAAGCGCATATCCGTAGTTTGCTCCCGCCAGGGATGCCGTTGTCACCGTTCCCGGCCCTATGAATGCAGCCGTTACTACTGCCGCCGGTCCCATTGTCTTGAGTTTCGCTATAAATCCCTTTGATGATTCTTGTTCCATTTGGTTCATTCTTGAACTCTCTTTTGTACTTGTACTCATCTGTTCCTCCTTAATATTATTCACTTGCCTATAACAAAAGCAATAACCGTGCCAATATAGAGGACTTTTGTAGTCACATTGAATACACCTCCAGGTATCAAACTCTTTAAAACCTTGTATTTCAACATTGAAATGGATTTTGCCTATAAAAAAATACTATTCCACAAAAAAGAAAAAACGCTGAAAACCCTTATGGTTTCCAGCACGTCGTGTGATTCCGCACATATTTTTTGTTCGTTTTCGCACATTCTTGCGGATTCGCACAGTTGTAATCAGTTCAATCCATACTTCTCCAGCCTTCTCATGAGCGAGTACCTTGACATATTGAGAAGGTCCGCAGCCTTGGATACATTGCTGCCGGACATCTCCATTGCCTCTGTTATATATCCCTTCTCAATCCTTGCCACTTCTTCTTCAAGGTCGAAACCTTCGGGCAGGTCGAAGTCCTTAATGGCCTTATCCAAGCCCCTATCTCCGTCGCTGAACATGGTGAAGTCGGAATCCTTCAAGACCCTGTCGGAAGAAAGTATGCATAGCCTCTCTATTATGTTGCTCAGCTCCCTAACATTGCCTGGCCAGCTGTATTTTCCTGCAGCCTCTATGAAGGAATCCGATGCTTCGATTTTCTTTCCGAACTTTGCTGAGTATACCTTCAGAAAATGCCTTATAAGGAGTCCCAGATCATCAATCCTTTCCCTGAGGGGAGGTATGTTGACTGGAAAAACGTTCAGCCTGTAGTAAAGGTCCTCCCTGAACTCTCCCTGCTTTATGGCTTCCACCAGGTCCTTGTTTGTGGCAGCTATGACTCTAACATCCACCGGTATCTCCTTGACGCTTCCAACCCTCATGAGCTTCTTGCTTTCAAGCACTCTCAAGAGCTTTGCCTGAACCTCTGTTGATATCTCTCCAATCTCATCTAAAAAGATTGTTCCCTCGCTTGCAGCCTCTATGAGGCCTATCTTTTCCTTGTCTGCTCCTGTGAAGGCTCCCTTCACATAACCGAAGAGCTCGCTTTCCACAAGATTGGCGGGAAGGGCTGCGCAGTTTACCTTCACATAGGGCTTGTCGGCCCTCGGGCTGTTGCTGTATACGTATTCGGCAGCAAGCTCCTTCCCCGTACCGGACTCTCCCCTTATGAGTACTGTCACATCGTTCATGCGCGCAACCTTAAGGAGATCGTCAAGCATGTTCCTTATGACATGAGACTCCCCTATGAAGTTGACCTTGTTAAGCTGTTTTTCCTTTTCATGAAGATAGATCTTGTTCTTCATTATCTTCATGTCCAGGGCCTTTTCGATTATGAATTGAAGCTCGTCAATGTCGAAAGGCTTGTTGAGAAAGTCGAATACTCCTTTCTTGACTGCAGTGACAGCAGACTTTATGTCTCCGTAAGCCGTCAGTATTATTATCTGCACATTGGGATTTGACTCCCTCAGGCTTTCTATGAGGTCAAGTCCGTTTTCAAAACCAAGGTTGAGGTCAAGAATTATAAGCTCAGGTGAAAATTCCGAATTAACCTTGTATGCCTCCATTGAATTCTTTGCAGCCTTCACCTGGTGTCCGAAATCCTTGAGCCCTTCACCAAGGGTCAGCCTTATTCCCGCTTCATCATCTATAATCAGTATCCTGCTCATTTGCAACCACCTCGAATTTTAGTTTGACATCCGTGCCTTGTCCAGGCACGCTTTCCATTTTAATCCTGCCACCATTTTCATTGACAAGATTCTTAACGACAGAAAGTCCCAGTCCTACACCCTTTTCGTAGGATGTATAGAAGGGGTCGAATATCTTTTCCATATCTTCCTTTTTAATGCCCTTGCCGTTGTCTTTGAATGTAATGTTTATGTATTCATTGCCGTCCGCATCCCTTGAATTTGCAACGGATACCTTCAGCTTCTTCTCCCTCTTGTCCATTGCATTGAGCGCATTGGTTATTATGTTGATATATATCTGCTTCATCTGGTTGGGGTCGCAGTATCCCGTGGTATTTTCCGCATTGTTCTCCAACTCAAGCTTCACACCGATGGTTGCCATGCTGTCCCTGTAGAGGTCGAAGCTTGATTCCAGCACCTCCATATAGTCACATTTGACCTTCATTGCCCTGCCGGGCTTTGAATAGTTGAGAATGTCATTAATGAGGTAGTTGAGCCTGTCCACCTCTCCTATGAGCATCTCGTATATCTCCCGGGAGGAGTCATCTTCTCCGTATCTTTTTCCCAAGACCTGAATTCCGGCCCTTATTCCAGACAGGGGATTCCTTATTTCATGAGCAAGGCTTGCAGCCACATTCCCCAGGGAGGAAAGCTTGTTCATATGGTCCATCCTGCTTTCCATTTCCTTCCTCTTTGTTATATCCTGGATGCTGACGATTTTCCCGAAGTCCTCTATGGATGTTATAGCAATGTCAAGATATCTGTCGTTGCCTTCACCGTCATCGAAGGTGTATATATCGTTTTCGGCAACTTCCTTGATGAAGTTTTCAAGCTTTTTGGAATCGTCCTTCACCCCAAGACCTCGAGACAGTATGCCTTCTCCCAGCCTGTTGGTCTTGTACACTTCATTCTCTTCATCCATGAGGAAAAGCGCTATTGGAGCATCCTCTATTATCTTCGCGTTAAGGTCCCGCAGGTATTCTATCTTTTCCGTGTTCTGGTTGATTGTCCTCATCATTTTGCCGAAGGAATCGTTCAGTACTCCAAGCTCGTCCTTCCTGTATGAATCCTCGATTTCAACATCCTTTTCTTCCTCGATTCCTACGCAGGTTTCAGTAAGCTTCTTGATGGGCCTTGAGATGTTGAAGGCCAGGATTATAATGATCTGGGCCGATGCAAGCATTGAAACTATGGCTATGAGTATGGAGTTTTTCTGGAATGAGAAGAGCTCCAGGGCAATTATGCCCCTGTCGTATCCAAGTACCAGATAACTGTCATTGTCAAGTCTCCTGTATGTTGTTATATACTCTTCGTCCATGGTGTATCCATCACCTGCCCCAAGAGGCAAAAGCTCTGCAGAGGTCATGATTTCAAGGTCATATACGTCATAGTCGAGTTCGATATCGTCCAGGCTGTTTCCGTTCTTCTCATATATGACCTCAATATTGTCCATAAGCTCCTCCATATGTTCCAGCTGCCTCTCGGAGACCATTTGGCTGGCATTGTAATAGGATATGGCTCCCAGTACAATTATGGGTATCACCACCAGTGCCAAAAGAGGAAAAAGTATCTTGTTTTCTATATCAAGCTTTATTTTCATACAACTCACCTATATATGTAAAAAGAATGAAGAAAACTACAGCCGCAGCAAAGGAAGGTATTACAGGGTGTACATTGTAGCTGCTGTTGAAAAATCCCTGCTTCTGCAGCGAATATAACATGACCACCAGGCCTGCCGTTATGGAAGCTGTAGCACCTGTGCTGTTGGCCTTTTTCCATATGCTTCCTCCATAGACCGGAATGAAGAATGTAATGGAAAATATGGACCAAATTATGGAGCCGTAAATCAAAAGGCTCGATGGAGGTGTAAACGACAGGGTGAGGCTTGCCGTTGCCGCTGCGACTATTACTATTCTTGAATAGTTGAGCATCCTGTCCTGTCTTATTTCCCTTCCTGCAACAGTCGTGACTATGTCCACCATAAAACCGCTTGACAGTATGAGAAGCTGGGAGTTTATGGTGGATATGGCGGCTGCAGCCATTCCTATTAGTATAAGGCCGCTGAACCTTGTGTATATGGTATTGTTTATGAGGTAGGAATATATCTCGTCAACTGGAACAATTGATTGTATCTGTGGTTCCAGAACCCTTCCACCCAATCCCACCAGGGCAAGGAGCACATACAACACCGCAAGTATGAATACTGAATAGGATATCATCTTCTTTGCAGTGAGAGCCGAATCCGCCGCAGATATCCTTATGAGATACTGTGGATTCACAGCCAGTCCAAGCCCCCAGGCCATGGATGTGGATATGAGAACGGGTACGGGAGTGTTGATTCGGAATATGCTGCCGCTGTTTTCAACAGCCGCCTCTTTGGCAAGAAAATGCAGTGATGATATTGATTCAAACCTGCCAAGTATCAGGAATGCTGTAATTACAACACCGATAATTGTAATTATTATATTCAATGCATCCGTCCTTGCAACGGAAAAGAATCCTCCGTAGGTAGTATACACTATGAAAAGGTATACCAGGAAAATGGACATTGAATAACTGATGTCAAGAAGATTTGACACTACTATGCCGAATCCCGTTATCTGGATTATTATATACATTATATAGCAGAAGATCACCGTAAGGCCGCCGAAAACCTGAAGCCCCTTTGAGCCGTATCTCTTCCTGAAAAACTCAGGGATCGTCGTCAGGTCGTAATCCCTTATGACATCAACTATGAGCACCAAAAATCCGGCACCGAAGAACCAGCCAACTACAGACATGAGAAAAACCTCGTATCCCGAATTGTATACGGAGCCGGTGAATCCCATCATGGAGGCTACGCTGAACCATGTGGCTGTAAAGGTGAATATGGAAGGCATGAGCTTCATGGACTTTCCTCCAACAAAAAAATCCTCCACAGTCTCCGTCTCCTTCAGTCCTCCCTTTCCTGCAATGAGGATGAGAAGAGAATATACCGAAAAGGCTATTAGATACATCATTATCTTATTCATTTTCCTTCTTCCTTTCAGTATATTTCATGATCATATAGGGGGTGAGGGCAGAGATGGCAAATATGCCGAATATAGTGATGAAATATTTTACAGATATCCCAAATATCATAAGTTCCTCCTGATTGTTCATGTATTCATTATATTATCTGCATATTTATTAATCAACCAAAACAACATAAACCAGCTCATATGGGAGTATCGGCAATTTATAAAACAGCTTTCGGGAAAACAATTTGTGACATAAATGATACATTTTCATCGTCCGAGTCTCATTGACACTATTAGTTATATGGTGGTAATATAGTGACATATCCATTCAGAGAGGTATTTATTATGGAAAGAATATTGGAAAAAATCATCAATAAAAACATAAAGGACATAACACTGGGAGAAAAGGCATCATATATTCCAGAACTTAAAAATGTTCCCGACAAGCTGGGGATATCAATAATGACAAGTGAAGGAACATTTTCAGCCGGTGATGCCGGTTACCGCTTCACCTTCCAGAGCATGTCAAAGGTGCTAATGCTCATGGTTGCACTCCAGGACAACGGCTACGACTATGTCTTCAACCACGTGGGGCTGGAGCCTTCGGGAGACTCCTTCAACTCCATATCCAAACTGGACTTCAACAATGTAATAAAGCCATACAACCCCTTCATAAATGCAGGAGCCATACTTACGGCATCAATGATAAGGGGAAGCTCCTACGACGAGAAACTTTCACGGGTAAGAGATCTTGCTGAATGCATATTCATGAGAAGGGACATAGGCTTCAATGATGGAGTATACACCTCCGAAAGGGATAATGCGAACCGAAACAGGGCCCTTGCCTATCTTCTGAAGGAAAAGGGATTGCTGAAAGGCAATGTGGAGGAAATTCTTGACCTCTACTTCAGGATATGTTCATTGGAAGTAAGCTGCACAGACTTGGCGAGTCTTGGACATCTACTGGCCTTCAACGACGAAAAATGTGGAATAGATATGAACTATCTCAGAATAATAAAGACTCTTATGCTCACCTGTGGAATGTATGACTACTCGGGAGAATTTGCAGTTAAGATAGGAATTCCCAGCAAGAGTGGAGTTTCCGGCGGCATACTGTCCTGTGTACCCGGCAGGATGGGGATTGGAGTGTTTTCACCCCGTCTTGATGAAAAGGGAAATTCAATACTTGGTGTGAGGATGATAGAAGAGCTTAATGAAGAGCTTGGATTGAATATTTTTGTATAACCTTATCCACAAGTAAAAAAATATTCTCATGCATTATTTTCCTCTTTCATTTAGTGTATAATATAAATACATGAAGGAGGTTTTTTCTTTGAAAATAAAAACAAGATATATAATCCTGATAATCATAATATTGAGTCTTGCCCTTTTCCTTGCTTTCTGTAGGGGCAACGATCCTATTGAAGTTAAGACATCCATTGTTGAAAGGGGTACCATAGTCAAGACGGTGGACATCTCTGGGAAGATAGAGGCATCGGATTTTGAAGAAATATCCATAGCCAGTGGAAGCAAGGTGATTGAAGTCCTCGTGGAGGAAAATGACATTGTTGAGGCTGGAGACGTTCTTGCGGTTCTTGATTCATCCCAGCTGATGACAAGTCTTGAGAAGACGAAACTGAACATGGACCAGTTGAAGAGCGACCTTGAAAATCTGAGTGACGCAGATGATGTAGACAGACGCATACTGGAAAACCAGCTGGACAAGGCTGAAGAGTCATATAATCAGTCACTGGAGGATTATGAAAAATCCTTAAGGGACCTTGAAAAGAACAAAACCCTTTATGAAGAAAATGTAATCAGCAAGGCTTCCTACGAAAACTACCTGTCAGCCTTTGCAGATGCCAAAAGCAGGCTGGAGATATCAAGGCTGGATCTTGAAAATTCAAGAAAGAATCTTGAATCCTATGACGACGACAACGATTCTCTTGCTGAATCCCTGCGAAGACAGATCAAGTCAGTTGAAATCGATATTAAGGACCTGGAAGATTCCATTGAGGACAATACAATAAAGGCAGGCATATCAGGCATAGTCACTGAATTCAGCCTCAAGGAAAACAGGACGGTCCCCGAAGACACCTTCATATCCATCCATTCCGATGACCAATACAATTTCATTGGATACGCTCCCCAGGAAGATGCAATCCTGGTAAAAGAAGGCCAGAATGTAGAAATTACAGTAAAGGGCGTGGACAGGACATATTCAGGCACTGTATCAAGAACGGGAAGAACTGCAGGAATTGAAAATACGGACGGCAACAGCAAGACACCAAGAACCGAGATAGTCATAGGGATAGATTCCCGTGACGACAACATATATCCTGGATTTGACGGTGATGCAAGAATTACCGTCTCGGAACTTGATGAAATCATTGTTGTAAAGAGGGAATCGGTGAAAAAAGATGATGGCGGCTCTTATGTCTTTGCAGTAGTGAACAGGACGGCTTCGAAAAAATATGTGGAGACGGGCATATACGACGACTACAGAATTGCTGTTACCGACGGTCTCCTGGAAGGTGAGGAAATAATCGACAATCCTTCACCGGATATTTCAAACGGCCAGAAAATCATGATAAGGGAGGAATGATGCCATGTACAGATATCTTGAAGAATTTCTTGCTTTTTTCAACAGAAACGACAAGGACGGCTGCGTTGAATATTCTATCACCGGTATAAGAAATGGCGACTTCTCCATACCCGACCTATATGAAAAGATTCTTAAGCCGGCACTTTACTCCCTTGATGAATGCATGGATGAGAAAGACTGCATCTGGAACGAGCATGTGAAATCTTCAATAGTTCGAACAATAATCGGATCCGTCTATCCCCTTGTCATACAAATGGGAAGAAGCAGAAAAAAGCTCGATATAAATGTAATCCTCATCTGTCCCGAGGATGAACACCACGATATAGGACTTAAGATGACATCCGATTTTTTCACTCTGGAAGGATATACCCCCATATATATCGGAAGCCATACACCTCGGGACCAGATATGCAGGGCAATATCAAATACCAAGCCAAAATATGTGGCCATAAGCGTCACGGATTATTATCATATCCTTGAAGCGAAAAAGCTTGTGGAAAGGATAAGGAAAACATACGGCAGGGATATTAAAGTCCTTGTAGGCGGAAACGCCTTTAAAAGCAATCAGCGTACAGTAGACCAGATAGATGCTGACCTATATCTTGAAAAGTATGAGGACATTGTGAACTTGAGAAAGAGAGATGAAAAAAATGAGACTGGCATTTAGCATAGCCTACAGGTTCCTGAAATCGGGAAAAAGCCAGACCCTTCTCATAATACTCGGTATATCCATTGGAGTCTCCGTGCAGGTATTCCTCGGTTCTCTCATTGGAGGCCTTCAGACAAGCCTCATAGATTCAACCATTGGAAGCTCGCCCCAGATCACTGTCCTTCCCGATGACGAAACATCCATTAAGGAGTGGGAAAGGGTTGTTTATGAAGCTGAAATAAGCTCGGATGAAATCATAAATATTGCTGCCGCTGCTGACGGTACTGCAAACATTGAATATGGAAACGAGAGCGACCCTGTTCTCGTGAGAGGATTCAATATTGAAGATGGTGACAGGATATACAAGTTTTCAGAAGGGCTCATGGAAGGCAGGCTTCCCGGGCAAAAGGATGAAGCCATTATAGGAATGGCTCTGGCAGAAACAACAGATACCGGAATAAACGATAGAATCCTCGTCACAAGGCCTGACGGAAACACTTCACGTCTTACTGTAACCGGGTTTTTCGACTTGCAGGTTGCATCCATAAACGAGTCATGGATAGTGACAAACCTGGAAACAGCCCAGGATATCCTGTATCTGGACAAGTCGGTAACCTCCGTTGAAATGCAGACCACGGAAGTCTTTGAGGCTGACAACCTGGCGAGAATACTTGAATATACAATCTCCGATGACAGTTTGAAGGTGGAAAACTGGAAGGACAGGAACCGGCAGCTTCTTTCCGGTCTCAACAGCCAGTCCGTATCCAGCTATATGATCCAGGCTTTCGTACTCATAGCTGTACTTCTGGGAATAGCAAGCGTCCTCGCAATTTCAGCAGTCCAGAAATCCAAGCAGCTTGGCATACTGAAAGCCATGGGCATAAGGGACAGAAGCGCCAGCATGATTTTCATATTCCAGGGATTCATCCTTGGAGTAGCAGGTGCCCTAATAGGCATAATGCTGGGTTTCGTACTCCTTTACATTTTTACGACCTTCGCAGTGAATCCCGATGGAAGTCCCGTTGTACCTATTTACGTAAACATATTCTTCATTGCACTTTCCGGACTCTTTGCAGTATCATCAGCCGTAATCGCTTCCCTTATTCCAGCAAGGATTTCATCAAGACTCAATCCAATAGAGGTGATAAGGAATGGATAATATCATAGAGCTCAGAAAAATTTGCAAGTCATACGGAGAAAGGGTAAAGACAAAGGTGCTTTTCGACATTGATCTTCAGATAAGGAAAGGGAGCTTCAATTCAATCATAGGGTCCTCGGGAAGCGGAAAGAGCACCCTCCTTAACATAATCGGAACCCTTGACAAGCCTACGGAAGGACAGGTCATAATAAACGGAACAGATACAAGGAACATGAACAAGGACCAGCTTGCAGAACTGAGAAACACCACAATAGGCTTCATATTCCAGTTCCACTATCTCCTTCCCGAATTCACGGCAAGGGAAAACATCCTGATGCCCTATAGAATCAGCAACTACAATATTTCCCGGGAAATACAAGAATGGTCGGACAAACTCATAGATCTGACCGGAATAAGGGATGTGGCCGACAACCTTGCAACGGACATGTCCGGAGGACAGCAGCAAAGGACTGCAATAGCACGGGCCCTTATAAACAGGCCGGGTATCATCCTTGCCGATGAACCCACAGGCAATCTTGACTCGGACACCACCGAAAACATCTACTCCCTCATGAGGGATGTAAACAGGGAATTCGGCACCACCTTCCTCATAATAACCCATGACCAGAGAATTGCCGAAAAGACTGACAGGATTATTGAGATAAGGGATGGGAGGATAGGGC
Source organism: Dethiosulfatibacter aminovorans DSM 17477 (assembly GCF_900142005.1). Classification (GTDB taxonomy): domain Bacteria; phylum Bacillota; class Clostridia; order Tissierellales; family Dethiosulfatibacteraceae; genus Dethiosulfatibacter; species Dethiosulfatibacter aminovorans. Next base: position 39,972 of record NZ_FQZL01000013.1, on the reverse strand, counting down.
TGGATATTGTGAAGTAGACCCAATTGTCAGGCAAAAAAATATCATGTAACAGTGAATCCCATGTAGGAACTGTCCCATGATATTTTTATTTAACCACGTTACAATGATTCAATTGATTTACTTCATCAACTGGCAGATGTCGTTGGTGAACTCTACCGGATCTCCTATTGAAAGTCCTTCTATCAGTAGCGCCTGGTTGTAGAGAAGCTTAGTGTAGAGGCTTAGCTTGTCCTTGTCGTTTTCAAAGGCATCCTTCAACGACTGATAAACCTCGTGATTTGAGTTGATTTCAAGAACCTTGTCAGCCTTTATTTCCTGTCCCATTGCATTTGGCATCTGGCTGAGGATCTTTTCCATTTCAACTGAAACCTCACCTTCGTTTGCTATGCAAACGGGGTGATTCTTGAGCCTCTTGGAAATCCTCACTTCCTTCACCTTGTCGCCGAGGACTTCCTTCATGAACTGGAACATCTCCTTGCTCTCTTCGTTTGCAGCCTCGATTTCCTTCTTTTCCTCTTCCGTCTCAAGACCAAGGTCGTTGCTTGATACGGACTTGAACTCCTTGTCCTTGTAGTTCATGAGCATCCTTATTGCGAACTCGTCTATGTCCTCTGTGAAGTAGAGTATCTCGTATCCCTTGTCTGATACAAGCTCCGTCTGTGGAAGCTTTTCAATCCTGTCGTAGGACTCACCGGTTGCATAGTAGATATACTTCTGGTCCTCAGGCATCCTCTCCACGTATTCGTCAAGGGTAACCATCTTCTTCTCCTTTGAGGAATAGAACATGATAAGGTCCTGAATCATATCCTTGTCGGCTCCGTAGTTGTCGTAGATACCGTATTTGAGCTGTCTTCCGAAAGATTTGTAGAATTTATCGTAGTCTTCCCTCTCATGCTTGAGCATTGAGGAAAGCTCGTTCTTTATCTTTGTCTTTATGTTCTTTGCTATGAACTTGAGCTGTCTGTCGTGCTGAAGGAGCTCCCTTGAAATATTGAGGGACAGATCCTCCGAATCAACCATTCCCTTTACAAAACTGAAATAGTCAGGCAATAGGTCCTGGCATTTCTCCATGATGAGAACTCCGCTTGAATAAAGCTCCAAACCCTTCTCGAATTCCTTTGAATAATAATCGAAAGGCATGCTTTCAGGTATGAACATTATTGCATCATACCTTATCATTCCGTCAACGCTTACATGAAGGTGCTTGAGAGGCTTGTCGAATCCGTAGCGTTTTTCAGAATAGAAATTCTCGTAGTCTTCGTCTGTAAGTTCGTTCTTGTTCTTTCTCCAAATCGGAACCATGCTGTTTACAGTCTGCTCTTCGGTGATGTCCTCGTACTCATCCTCTGTACCTTCCTTGAGCTTTGTGCTTTTAATATCCATCTTGATCGGATATCTAACAAAGTCCGAATATTTCTTAATTATGGACTTGAGTCTGTAAGTCTCAAGATAGTCGTCGAACTGATCGTCTTCAGTGTTTTCCTTCACCTTGAGAATTATTTCGGTGCCTGTTAAGTCCTTCTCGCATTCTTCTAAGGTATAGCCGGAAGTTCCGTTAGATTCCCACTTCCATGCGGTTTCTTCTCCAAGGGCTTTTGAAATCACAGTGACATTGTCTGCAACCATGAACGCCGAGTAGAATCCTACACCGAACTGCCCTATTATATCGTAACCGTCCTTCAGGTTGTTGTCCTTCTTGAATGCAAGGGATCCACTTTTTGCAATTGTTCCCAGGTTGCTTTCAAGCTCTTCCACAGTCATTCCTATACCTGTATCGGATATCTTTAAAATCCTGTTTTCCTTGTCTATATCTATCTTAATATAGTAGTTGCTTCTGTCGAACTCAAGGTTCTCATCCGTGAGAGCCTTGTAGTATATCTTGTCTATTGCATCACTTGCATTCGATATTAGCTCCCTTAAGAAAATTTCCCTGTGGGTGTAAATGGAATTGATCATCATGTCCAGCAGTCTTTTCGATTCTGCCTTGAACTTTTTTTTAGCCAAGTTCAACCACTCCTTTCAAATTAAATATATGCATGAATAATCTACAAAATTATTAGCACTCTCATTGCAAGAGTGCTAATAATGGTATATCATATTATTTTGTTCATGTCAATAGGTAACATCTTTTGGCAACTCATATTTGTGCAAATTATATTGCGAAAACACAAGTTTCAATATACTTCTAATACAGAGTCTTGTCCTCGTCTTCATCATAGAGTCTGAATGCCTCGAGGCACTCCTCCACATCGATCTGGTTGCTTTCAAGTCTGGTGTCCTCTATTTCACCGGATAGGACATCGTAGAGATACTTGTCGCTGAAACCTATGTCTTCGGCATCCTTTCTCGTTGCACCATAATACATTACAGGAATTTTTGCCCAGTGTATTGCCGAATAGCACATGGGGCACGGCTCGCAGGTAGTGTATATCTCACAGTCGGAAAGGTCGAATCTTCCTAGTATTTCGGTGGCCCTTCTTATTGCAACAATTTCAGCATGGGCTGTGGGATCGTTTGTGGCTATGACCTTGTTGTTGCCTACGGCAATTATCACTCCATCCTTGACGATGGCTGCACCAAAGGGTCCTCCTTCCTTGTTCCTGATACCTTCCAAAGCCTCTTCAACAGCTTTTTTCATAAACTCATTCAAGTAATCACCTTCCTGGGAATTTTATGGGAAATCATTCTACATTTATATCTGTAAAGCTGAATTCATTCACATCGAAGAGTCCCCTGTCGGTTATTTTTATATCCGGAATTACCGGCAGTGCCAAAAAGCTTAAAGTCATCAAAGGATCCTTCAAACTATTCCTACCCATTTTATTGTGTAAATATTTAGTTATTTTAGAAATTTTTTCCGCAACAGTTTCCATGTCTTCACCTGACATGAGTCCCGCCACGGGAAGTGCCAGGAATTCAACTATTTCACCCTCTGAAGCGATTGCTATACCCCCGTCCATTTCCTTGATTTTCTCTATGGCCAGCACCATATCGGCATCGCTGTCGCCTATGACTATGAGGTTGTGTGAATCATGGGCTATTGTGCAGGCAAGCGCCCCTCCCTTGAATCTGAAATTCTCTATGAGACCAAGCCCTATGTTTCCTGTTTTTCCGTGCCTTTCGATTACTGCGATTTTCAATATGTCTATATGCTTGTTAGATATGAATCTTCTTTCTCCGTCAATGCTCACCTTCCTCACCACCATCTCCGTAAGAAGGGACGATGTGTTCACTCTGATCACCTTTGCAATGTCCGTATCCAAATGTATCTCAAGGTCCTTCTCCGAGATGTCTCCAATTGTTACAGTGTTGCTGACCGCTGACAATTCCGGCTTTTCGACTTCAAATTTTACCTGACCTTCCTCGGCAACGAGAATGCCCTTCTTGTATACCTGCCTGATATTGAAATCCTCAAGATTGTCCAGGACTATTATGTCTGCGTCGTATCCAGGCGCTATTGCCCCTATGTCCCTCAACTTGTAGCATTCGGCAGTATTTACCGTAGCCATCTTTATTGCGCTTATGGGATCCACTCCCAAGTTTATGGCCTTCCTGACATTGTGGTCTATATGGCCTTCCTCGAGTATGTCTCCGGGATGCTTGTCGTCCGTACAGAATGTGCACCGTCTTTCAGTATGCTTGTTTACTCCTGGTATAAGCTTTTCGAGATCTCTGGCGGCGGACCCTTCCCTTATTGCTATATACATTCCTAAGGACAACTTCTCCTCCATTTCCTTAAGATTGGTGCATTCATGGTCCGTCTTTACTCCGTTTATGGCATAGGCATTAAGTTCCTTGCCTGAAATCAATGGACTGTGTCCGTCTATTATCTTCCTGTCGGCAAGTAGAATCTTGTCTATTATATCCTCCTTCCCTGCAATGACACCCGGATAGTCCATAAGCTCACCAAGACCGAGAACTATGCTCTCACCCATTAGTGTCTTGAGGTCCTCTGCATCAAGCTTTGCTCCCGATGTTTCGAATTCCGTAGCGGGCACGCAGGAGGGCAACATGAAGAACACATTGAGAGGTATGTCACTTGTGGCATCCATCATGAACTTGATGCCCTTAAGTCCGCATACATTTGCAATTTCATGGGGATCTGCAATTATTGTAGTGGTTCCCTTGGGTACTATGACCCTTGCAAGTTGCTCCGGAGTCACAAGACATGACTCCATATGCTCATGACTGTCTATCAGGCCTGGAGCAATGAACTGTTCTTCCATGTCCACCACCTTTACAGCCTCGTAGTCTCCAATTCCTATTATCTTTCCGGAATCAATTGCCACATCTCCCCTGACTATGGAGTGGCTGAAAACATTGACTATCCTGCAATTCTTAAGCAGAAGCTCCACCCTGTCCCTTCCGGAGGCAAGTTCCACCCTTCTTTTGTATTTCTTCTTTATATCCATGCAGCCTCCTTATTTCTTCCTCGTATTCTCCCAGATTTCTTCACTCTTCATGGGAAGCCTGTTGAGCCTTATCCCCAGTGCATTCTTTATTGCATTTGATATTGCTGCAGGAGGCGTATCTATTCCTATTTCCCCGACGGATTTAGCTCCGAAGGGTCCTGTCGGTTCATAACTATCCGCAAATTCCACCTCTATCTTTCCTACCTCCATCCTCGTTGGCAGGTTGTATTTCATCATCGTGTTGTTTATGAGTCTACCCGTTGAAGTATATGACACATCCTCGTACATTGCCATTCCTATTCCCTGGAGGAGGGCTCCCTCAACCTGTATTTTGGCGAGATTCGGATTTATTGTTGTTCCACAGTCAACGGATGCAACATATTTGAGAAGATCAACCTTTCCGGTCCTTTTGTCTATTTCAACCTCTGCCGCTCCCACCATGTATGGAGGAGGCGAATTGGTTCCGTAGTATGATCCGGTTGCAACAAGCTGCTCCATGTTTTCAGAGTAATAGAGTACAGTTGCCAGTTCACTGAGTTCAACAGAATCCTGTCCCGCCGATATGCAGTTGCCCTCGTATTCAACTTCAAGGGCATTGAAATGCTTCCTTCCCGCTTCCTTGATTCTTTCAACCATCTTTTCCGCCGCTATCCTCACGCTGTGTCCTGAAACAAAGGTTGTACTGGATGCATATGCTCCCGTATCAAATGGGGTAAGGTCCGTATCCGACGAATACACTATTATCTTGTCCAGGGGAACCTTTAGCACCTCTGCCGCTATCTGGGCAAGTATTGTGTCGGAGCCTGTTCCAAGGTCCGTAGCTCCCAGCAGGAGGTTGAAGGAGCCATCGTCGTTAAGCTTCAGTATGCTGGAAGCCATGTCGACATAGGGTATCCCGGACCCCTGCATGGCAAGAGCTAATCCTACTCCCCTCACCTTGTCGCCGTTCACTTCAACTCTTGGATATTTGTCCTTCCATTCAATCATTTCAAGGCACCTGTCAAGGCATTCATTGAGCTTGCAGGATTCAATGATCATTGCAGTCCCTTCCTTGCCTTCTCCCATTATTTCAAATATCTTGGAAGTTTCCTTCTCACGTATCATGTTCTTTCTTCTTATTTCCACAGGATCCATTCCTATCATTGATGCCAATTCGTCTACAGATGACTCCAGTGCATAGTTTCCCTGAACTGCACCGTACCCCCTGAAGGCTCCTGCAGGAGTGGTATTCGTATAGACAACATCTCCCCTGAAGGCAACAGCCTCCACCTTGTTGTAAAGAGGAAGTGACTTGGATCCTGCAACCATAAGGACCGTCAGTGCATGCTCTCCGTAAGCTCCTGTATTGGAGAGCACCGCCATGTCTATAGCCCTTATGGTTCCGTCCTTCATAGCACCGATTTTCATATCTATTCTCATCTCATGCCTGGTATAGGTGGACTGGAAGACCTCTTTTCTTGTATAGGTGATTTTCGATGGTTGTCCTGTCTTAAGGGTTACCATGGAGACGAAGAATTCGCCGTGTATCGCCTGTTTCCCTCCGTAACCTCCTCCTATCCTTGGCTTTATTACCCTGATTTGGGAAATGGGCATATCAAGGCTGCGGCTCAATATCCTCCTTACATGGAAGGGAGTCTGGGTTGAAGTCATGACATTTAGCCTTCCCTGGCAGTCCAGATGCGCCGCTGCCGAATGAGGCTCCATCATGCAGTGTGCCTGAGGCTGGGTATAGTATCTTCCCTTGTATACATAGTCACAGTTGTCCAATGTATCTTCAACATTTCCAATCTCCATTTCATAGCTTGCAGCCAGGTTCTTTTCCGGATTGTGACCTATTTCAAACTGGCTGAAAGTTCCCCTGTGGATTACAGTACTGGAACCATTCGCCTTCTCGAAATCGATTACAGGCTCCATAACCTTGTATTTCACGTCTATAAGGTCCATTGCAGCCTCTACGGATTCCTCGTCTTCTCCTGCAACCACTGCAACTGCATCCCCCACATATCTTACATACCTGTCCAGTATCCTCTTGTCATAGGGCGACGGCTCGGGATAGCCCTGTCCGGCCCTTGACATGAGCTTGTCGGTCACATCCTTCCAGGTGAGTATGCATTTTATTCCTTTTACTTCATTTGCCTTTTCAATATTTATGTCTATTATTTCCGCAAAGGGATGTGGACTTCTCAAAACCTTTACTATGAGGGAATTCTGCTGAGCCAGGTCATCCGTATAGGCTGGCTTGCCGTGTACAAGACCCTTCCCGTCCAGCTTGGGTACCGATTTGTTTACACTCATCTTTCCACCTCCAGATATTTTAGTATGGCCCTATGCTGGCCTTCATATCCGGAACACCTGCAGAGATTCCCTGCAAGATAATGCTTTATTTCTTCAAGTGTTGGATCTTCAAGTTCATCCTTCATTGAATAAACCGCCATCACAAGACCGGGTGAACAGTATCCGCACTGTTCCACACCTTCTGCAGTGAGATATCCTGCAATCTTGTCGGCTTCTTCGTATATCCCTTCGACAGTAGTTACTTCCTTTTCCTGTGCCCTTATGGTATGAAAGGAACATGACGGGACCAGCTTACCATCAACGATCACTGAACAGGCTCCGCAGGAGGTTGTGTCACAGCCCCTTTTGACGCTTTTGATTCCAAGGTCCCTAAGAGTGTCCAAAAGGAATTCGTCCGGTTTTATTGATTGAATATATTCCCTTCCGTTTACCTTCAGCTTTACTTCCAAAACAATCCCTCCTTCAATATGTCCGACAACATGGTTTCAGCTACGCTTCTCCTGTAGTTTCCCGTTCCCCTGAAGTCACTTGAAAACTCAACATCCCTCAGAAGCTCCCGTGCATTGTGCTTTGTATTTATATCCTTTATTATCACAGCCTTACCCGGCCTTGCCCCCACTGCAATCCTTATCTTGTCTCCCGAAGTGAGGCAGATGTTCACAAGGGCAAAATCCGTATAGTTGTGCTTGAAGGCTTTGAATGAAGAAAACCCTGGTTTTTTAAAGGATATCTCCAAAAGTATGTCGTTTTTCATTATGTTTGAATGGAAGTACTCAATCATTGGAAGCTCTCCTCCAAGATGGAACTTGAGCCTGGCATCCAGGGCTATCAAAGCAGTTCCTATATCTGAGAAAGAGTATTTTCCACATACACTTCCACCTATGGTTGCTATGTTCCTAAGTCCAACTCCTCCAATCTGAAGGACAGACTGAACCATGCAGTCCGGAAGGACAGTACTTTTTTCAATCTCCCTCAGGGTAGTCATGGATCCTATGCATATCCTGCCTTCCTCTTCCCTGATATAATCAAGGCCGAGCTTCGACAGGTCTATTCCCTTGTTTACACATCCCTTCTGGAGCTTGAGAAAGACCCCTCCTCCAATGACGGTGAATTTACTGTTTTTCATTTCATTGACGGCCTCATCAAGGGTCGTCGGTTGTACTATCTCTCTAAACCTCATTCTTTACCCCCTCAAACAGTTTGTATGCTTCTTCAACAGTGTATTTCCTGATATCGCTCATCTTTCCAAGGGCATCCACGTCCTTCAGACCATTGCCGGTAACCATAAGGCATACATCGTCTCCAGGGTTAATAACTCCCTTAAAAAGCAGCTTCTTTAGACAGGCAAGAGGTGCAGCTCCTGCAGGCTCCGCAAAGACCCCTGTTTCTCCTGCCAGTTGGGCTATTGCAGCCAATATTTCCTCATCACTTACACTTTCGAAATATCCTCCGTTTTCCTCCATGAAGGAGCATGCCTTTATTACATCCCTTGGATTTCCTACGCATATGCTGTCCGCCACTGTGTCTGCATCTTCAATTATGGGCTTGAATGGTCTTCCCTTTTCAAATACATGCTTCACTGTGGCAGCGCCTTCAGCCTGTACGCCTATTACCTTTGGTGTTTTTTCAACAAGGCCCAGCTTGTAGAATTCACTGAAACCCTTGCATAGAGAACTTATCACGGTTCCATCTCCAACTGCCACTATGCAATAATCCGGAACTTCATATTTGTTCTGTACAAGTATCTCATAAGCTCCCGTTTTCTTACCCTCCAACAGATATGGATTCACTGCGGAATTCCTGCAGTACCAGTTGTTCCTGAGACCTATTTCCAGAGATATGTCGAAAGCCTGGTCATAAGTAGTTTCTATGGATATGATCTTCGCTCCCGCTGCAACCAGCTGGGCAAGCTTGCCTCCCGGTATTGTGGCAGGAACGAAGATATATGTTTCCAGTGCTGTATGGGCACTCAAAAGGCCGAGGGATGATGCTGCATTGCCGGTGGAAGCGCAGAATATGGTATCATAACCCTCCTCCAGCGCCTTGTTAACTGCTATGATGCTCGCCCTGTCCTTGTATGACCCCGACATGCTTATTCCGTCAAACTTAATCATCATATCTTTAATTCCGAATTTATTCCTGAACTTAAACAGAGGTGTCCCTCCAATGAATCTGTCGATATCGGTTGAAAACCCGACAGGAAGAAGCTTCTCAAACTGCACTATACTGCCCTTTGGCGAAAAAACCTTTTTCCAGTCTTCTAATTTCTTCAATGATTCATAATCATATATGACCTGAAGTGTACCCATGATTGAACCGCAATCGCTGCACCAGTACAATCCTTTTTCAGGTTTGTACTTCCTGCCGCAGGTTATACATTCCAGGTAGTACTCGGCCATTAGAGAACTCCCCTTATTGCTTCAACGGGACATTTTGACTGGCAAAGTCCGCAATTGATGCACTTCTCGTTGTCTACAATTATTTTATCCTCAAGGGTCAGTGCCATCTGGGGGCAAATCCCGGTGCAGATGCCACACCTTGTGCAAACATCATAATCCACCAGGGGATAGCCTCCTTCACCTTTCGGTTCAAGTACAAGATCCGTCTTCCTCAATTCCTCTATTGATTCTATATTGTATTTTTCCATTACTTCAGGAAGGTCCCCAACTATCTTGTCAAAAAGACCCCTTCCCTTCATAAGGGCAGATGAAAGCATCTGCACCAGGTCTGCCCCCGCCAGAATGAATTCAAGGACATCCTCTGCATTCTCCACTCCTCCACAGGCTATTATGGGAAGATCGGGAAATCTCTTTCTAATGTTGACGACGCGATTCAAGGCCACAGGCTTTATGCTTGGTCCGGAAACCCATGATTTCCCGCCGTCTATTCCAAGCTTCACGGCTCTGGTTTTCAAATCAACTACGACTCCGGGGCCAAGGGAATTTATTGCAACTATTCCTTTTGCTCCGCATTTGACGGCTATCTCAACAAACTCGAGATAATCCTCTATATGGGGACTGAGCTTTATGAATACAGGCTTGTCCGTAAGCTCACATATCCTCGTAACCAGGGAATCCAGCCTGTCCTTCCCATAGTGGGTGCTGACTTCGAAAAAATCAGCATATTCCTCAACCTGGGGAACCACTATTTCAAGTTCCTCCGCAGTATATCCCACGCTTACTATAAGGGGCTTTTTGAGATTCTTCCTTAATTTGGGAAGGATATCCACAGACCATTTCTCCAGGGGATATTCGCTCCACAATTCCGTATTGTATACACAGTGCCTTGTAGCTATTATGCATGGCTTTTTAACAACAGCACCTTCCACTGAAATTGTTTTGGTCACTATTCCACCTGTCAATGAATCATTGAAATATTCAAGGGTCTCAAGCTCTCCCACTATCGGTCCTGATGCAGGCAACAGGGGATTGTTAAAAGTTTTTCCAAACAGCTTTACTCCTGTCTTCATAGTGTCTCACCGATCCTTTCCCATAGATCATTCACCAGATCGTGCCTCATCTCAAATTCAATCTGTGGTTTGTAGTCGTTGATCTTGTAATGCCCGTCTGCAATGACATACCTGGGCTTCATACTGTCGAATACTCCAAAAAATACATGGCCAAATGCATTGTCACTATTCATTGGAGTTGGAGGATTGTAGTCGAAAACCAGAAAATCAGCATCATAACCGCTTTTAATCCTTCCTATCCTGGATCCTGATATTCTGTTGAAATATCTGTAGGACTCCACAATATGGTTTCTTATTTCATCAAGTACTATTCCGCTGGGATTTCCAGTGGACTGCTTCCCCATATAATACAAGTTCTGCCACTCCCTCATGACATTGACGCCAAGTCCGTCAGTACCTATCAGTATTTTTATATTATTCCTTGTGAAGAGATTGTAATCGAAGATGCCTACTGCATTATTCATATTGGATGTCGGATTAAGCGCCACTGCGCATTTTTTTCTTCCTATAAGCTCTCCTTCCCTGTCGTTTATGTTGACACAATGGGCAAGTATTGAGTCTTCGTTAAGGAGTCCAAATTTATCAAGCCTATCCACAACCGTCATTCCATATTCTCTTATGGAGTGCTCTTCATCCTCGATGCTCTCGGCAACATGAACATGTATGGGACTGTTCTTTGCATATATCTTAATTTTTTCAAGTGACTCGTCACTCAAGGACATGAGCGCATGCAACCCGAACAATCCATCTCCCAGGTTAACAGAATGGAGGTTTTCCCTTATGCATTCTCCAAGATCAAACCTGTCGCTGGTTTCAAAACAGAACATTGCCTTCATTCCAAATTTCTTGATGATTACATTTCTCAAAACGTCAAGGCTTCCGCTTACCTCACCGCTGGCATGGTGGTCTATAATTGATGTGACTCCCGACTTCAGGCATTCGTCACAGTATACTTCAGCACTTAGGCCAATATCTTCAAGGAGCAACCTTGAATCGAACTTCCACCAGACATCATCAAGCAATTCCTTGAAATTCTGTGGCGATGCCTTCATATCCAAACCCCTGAAAAGTGTCGAATAAACGTGGGTGTGAAAATTCACCAACCCTGGAATGAGCAGCTTTCCCTTTCCGTCAATCCTTTCATGGGATGACTTGAAGCCATCCATGTGGCCTACTTCTATAATCTTCTTGTCGAAGATTATATATCCGTTGTCTATATAATTCTCATAATCGTAAATCTTGAGATTTATTATTGCCTTCATGGTTCACCTCCTGATAAATCTTCCCCTTCCACCGTAGAATGTTCCATCATCCATTATTATCCTGCCCCCTGATATGGTAGTGACTACTTTTCCCCTTGTTTCCTTTCCTTCATAAACGGAATAGTCGCATTTGGAAACTCCTCCGTCTATTTCCCGGGAAATATTTTCATCGTAGACTACAATATCACCGTCAAATCCTTCGGCTATCCTTCCCTTTTTCCTCAATCCGAATATTTCAGCAGGAGAAGATGTGAATTTTGGAATAATCTCATTTCCAAAAAGTGTATACATGAGAGAGAACGAATACTCTATACTGCCTATTCCTTTTGGCACCTTGTCAGCCCTTTCATACTTGAGCTTTTCTTCCTTCATGAATGGACAATGGTCAGTTCCCACAGTTGAAAGAAAACCAATGTTTTCTTTCATTTTTTTTACCTCATCCTTCGACCTCAAGGGAGGCGCCATGAGATAAATCCTGCCATTCTCTTTCCCATACAGGTCGGAAGAAAGGTTGAAGTAGTGGGGACAGCTTTCAAGGAATATGCTTCTATTCAGGAACTGTCCGAATTTATCCTTGACCATCTCAACGGTTGACCCTGACGAAACATGGACTATGTAAAGTCTTCCCTTGCTTGATGCGGAAATACATAACCTTTCAACAGCAGTCATTTCAGCTTCTACGGGTCTTGACTCCTCGTATGTTGCCACCTCATCCCATACGGGGCTTACAAGCTCGTCCTCCTCGGAATGGGACATGAGAAGAATATCCTTTTTCAGAATCCTTTCAATCACTTCATAGGAACATCTCCTGTTTGATTCTGAATATGCAGTAAATACCTTTATGCTGCCAAGACCTTCCTCCCTGCAGATACCCACGAGTTTTTCAACATCTCCCGAAAAATTTCCAAGGGTTAGATGAAGGGAATAATCCACACATGATTTTACAGCTTCTTTCTTCCTTTCCCTTATCGCTTCCAATGCTTCATCATGGTTGTGTATAGGTCTGGTGAAATCCAAAAATGTTGTAACCCCGCCAAATGCTGCCGCCCTCGATCCTGATTCAAAATCGTCCCTGGAACTGAATTCCCCAAGGTCAAGGGAGAAATGCACATGGGGATCGATGAATCCCGGAAGGACAAGCCTTCCTTTTGCATCAAGGGTCCTTTCACAGTCAAGTTCTTCATCACTGACCTTTTCAATGCTTCCATCTCTTATATATACGTTTGTTTCAGCAAATTTGCCGTCCAGATACACTTTCCCCTTTACAATGCCAAGATCAAACATTTAAAACACCCAAGATTTCCCTGAGCTCTGCGGCATGCTTTTCCCTGTATTCAACAATAAGCCTATCTGCATCCTCTACCTGTGCAGCTTTTTCGTTCCAGTATGACTGCTTCATCTGCATATTGAGCTCCTCTATTGTCTTGCCCTGCTGTTCAATCCATGTATAGTACTTGAGATTGTGCCATCTCCGTCTGTTGTCCATGTCTCCCTCAAAGAAGAAGGAAGGCTCCTGGAACCTTATTACCCTGTCATAGATGTTCTTGGCACTGTATCTGTCGATTTCAGGCATCTTGTCTATCACGGAATGGTACCTGTCTATTGAATCCGTGGCAACCGTAAGGATGTTGTCTCCCTCCTCCAGATCATAGTATTTTGCAGTCTTTATTGCAGCAATGATATTTGCAACACTGGATATTCCTATCTTGTCGGAAATGAATTCAACAGTTTCCTCTCCCAGAACGGTCTTCAAATATTCCTTTCCTACCTTCGTCGTGAAAACCTTGAGCATCCTCTTGCAGTCCATGTCGTCTATCTGCACCACACCATCACAGTTCATGACATTGTGTATCCATGTGACATGCTTGTCCCCTATGCCCTGGATGTCATGTCCTCCATAACCGTTAAGAGACAGTGTGGGACACTGTACAGGCTCCCCTGCGACAATCTTGGCATTTGGGAAGTGCTTCTTGATACGGTCTCCGCAGGCTATGGTTCCTGCCGATCCCACTGTCAGAACGACTGAAGCTATCTCCCCGTTTCCTATATTCTCCTCCTTTACCAGCTCCACCATGGTATTTCCCGTCACATACTCATGGAACCTGTAATTTGCAAAACTGTCAAACTGGTTAAGTATCCTTATCCTTTCAGGATCATGACGCTTAAGCTCCTTGGTTTTGTCATAAATTTCCTTCACGTTTGACTCGCAACCAGGAGTGGCGATTACATCAGACCCATATAGCCTTATGAGGTCAAATCTTTCCTTGCTCATTTCTTCCGGCAGTATCACAAGAGAGTCGTAGTTCATCCTAGAACTCACCCATGCACCTCCAACACCGTAGTTTCCCGTGGAAGGCCAGATAAGCTTGTGGTTCAAGGGATCAACCTCTTTCAGCACAGTCTTCTCAGTAAGAACCGAATAGGTGGGTCCCACCTTGTGGCTGCCAGTGGGAAAATCCTTGGCATACATAACAACTATGTTCGCCTTGATTCCTGTAAAACTTGGAGGAAGCATGAAATATGCAATTTCATCATTTATACTTCTCCATGTAATATTGTATAGGTTCAAGGGATGAAGCATGTCCTTGGTCTTCATATAAAAAGCCGCTCTTCTCGTTTCAGGATCAATCTTCCAGGGATGAAGCATCTCCTCGTAGGTTGGTCCCACAACAGGTACTTTGTTCATGGTATCGTCTCCTTTATATGGAATTGAATATATGTAGCTTTTTGTTTTCAGCCAGGTTTCAGGATAATCGCTGAATTTGTTCCCTACTCACTCAACACGTCAATTTTGATTTCATAAGGACAATTGACGTATCTCGAATTCGAGACCTCACAAATTCACCGATTATCCTTTTGTGGTTATTGAAAAATTGCCATATTTCACATGAACGAACTCTGAAATCTACAAGATGAGACTCATCACTCCTTTGGCCGTATGAAGCCGATTCTCCGCCTCCTGGTAGACTATGGAATGGTCTCCATCAATTACGGAATCTTCCACCTCGTTTCCCCTGTCTGCAGGGAGAGCATGCATGTAATAAACATCCTTGGAAGCCATCTCCATGAGCTTCCCGATACACTTCCAGTCCTTGAAATCCTCTATGTCCACATGGGGATTCTTTGAACTCCACGAACCCCAGTTCTTCGGTATGACTATGTCGGCGTCCCTGTAGGCTTCCTCCATGTCATGGGTTATCCTGAATCCACCGCCGTATTTCTTTGCGTTTTCCACCGCCTCTTCTATTGCCCAGTCGGGAAGCTCAAATCCCTCGGGATAAGCAAGGGTAACATCCATCTTGTATCTAGGGAACAGAAGTATCTGGGTAAGTGGAACGCTTATTGGTTTCTTGTGGGATGTTGCATACGCCCATATTATGGAAACCTTCAGTCTTTCGGTATCGGGATGCTTTTCCTTTATGGTCATAAGGTCGGCTATACCCTGCATGGGATGGAAAAGGTCGCACTGGAGGTTCATTATGGGAGTGGATGAATTCGCCGCCATGTCGTTCAGATACTTGTTCCCCTCCTGCCAGTTGCAGTTCCGGCAGGCTATGCCGTGTCCGTAGCTTGACAGTATCTTTGCAGTATCCCGTGCGACCTCGCCGTGGCTGATCTGCATTGTTGAAGTGTCAAGAAAGTTTGCATGGCCTCCCAGTTGGGCGATTCCCGCCTCCATGGAATTCCGTGTCCTTGTGGACTGCTCGAAAAACATGAGGAATATGGTCTTGTATGGAAGTATAGGCGTAGGTATGTCCATGTAAAACTTTCTCTTAAGGTCTGCCGATGCATCCAAAAGCATGTTTATCTCGTCGTTTGTCCAATCCCTCAAGGTAATGAAATCCTTTCCCTTTAATCTTCCTGCCATTGCTGTCCTCCTTTATATAATTCCGGAATAATTGCATAAACCTTCACTGCATTCATCAGCTCTTCCTTCAGAATCTTCTCATTGGGAGCGTGGGCTTCCTCCTCCCTTCCTGGACCGAAGCCTATGCAGGGAATGTTCTTCATACCCATTATTGCAACACCGTTGGTGGAAAATGTCCATTTATCGAGAAGAGGTCTTCTTCCCAGTACCTTTTCACATGATTCAAGAAGAATTGCGCAGTATTTGCTGTCCTCACCTACAACCCAGGTAGGAAAATAGCAGTCAACCTCCTGTACAAGTCCCGTATATGACTCTTCCGAATATGTATACATCTCAACTTCTGCACCGCTTTCAGATACACTCTTCAAATCCTTTATCTCTCCTATGGCTGAATCCTTTGTTTCCCCAAAGGTAAGCCTCCTGTCCACGGATATGGAGCAGCCATCCGCCACTGCACATCTGGACGGCGAGGTGTAGAAAATCTCTGAAACTGTCAGCGTGCCCTTTCCAAGAAATTCATCATATTTGAGTCTTTCATTTAAAACCTCCAGTTCCTTCAGGATTGATGCCATCTTGTAGATTGCATTATCTCCCCTTTCAGGAGCTGAACCATGGGCACTTATGCCCTTGACGGAAACCTTTATTTCCATCCTGCCCCGATGGCCTCTGTAGACGTTCAAGCCTGTAGGTTCGGTGAGTACGACAAATTCAGGATTTATTGTTTCTTCCTCCAGTATATGCTGCCAGCACAACCCGTCGCAGTCTTCCTCCTGAACGGACCCCACAACCCAGAGGCTTACTCCGTCAAGAAACCCCGCCTTCTTCGCAATGGCCGCTCCATAGAGGCAGGATGCAAAGCCTCCCTTCTGGTCGCTGGCGCCTCTGCCGTAAATATATTCCTCATCTTCCTTGCCCTGGAAAGGATGGAATTCCCAATTGTCCTCCCAGCCTACATCAACGGTGTCTATGTGACCGTCATATGCAAAGACATTTTTTCCATCTCCTACCCTTCCAAGGATGTTTCCCATCCTGTCAATTATTATTTCATCAAAATCAAGGACTTCCATTTCCTCCCTGATCCTTTTCACCACCTCTTCCTCTTCCGTACTGGTGGACTTTATGGCTATGAGGTCCCTCAGGAAACCTTCAACATCATTCTTCATTTCATCAGCGATCTTATCCATCCTTTTCAGCCTATTCATAGCTGTCACCCCTCAGCAATTCATTGAGGTATTCAGCAACGATCCTAAGACTTGCTTCCTCCCTGTAAAGCCTGGTAGACCTCTTGTCGTCGGATCCATGAAGGTCCTTCCTTATAGCTGTAAGAAATTCCCCTACGTCTCGGTTTTCCACAAACTTTTCTTCAGCGTCCCTGTTCCTTACGGGTGTTTCATTGACCGCTCCTATGGCAACCCTTATATATTCAAGATTGACCCCATCCATGCCGTAAAGAAAAACCACTGAAAACTTTGACAGTATGCTTGCCTTCCTGGAGCCAACTTTTTTATATCTGAATCCCCTTATGTTCAGCTTGGGTATGATAACCTCGTAAAGAAATTCATTTCCCCTGATTTCCGTCCGGTACTTGCCCTTTATGAATTCATCCATTGGCAGTATCCTTGATCCGTTCTTGCTTTTGAGAAGTATTTTCCCATCCATTGCATATAGAAGGGGAAGACTATCCGCCACCTGTGCCGCATTTACGATATTCCCACCTACAGTTGCCACATTCCTGATGGCCGGATTTCCCATAAGCCTGTAAGGAAGCCTTATGCACTCGGGAAGTACCAATGATTTTTCCATGCTTGAATGGGTGGTGCATGTCTTTATATGATAATGCTCCTTGTCCTCGGTTATTCCCTTTAGTTCATCTATCTGTTCAATGAATACAATATCTTCTTCAAATCTTCTTTCGGCTCCCTGCCACTGTCTCTTCCTTACCATAAGGTCGGTTCCACCGGCAAAAATCCTGAATTTGCCTGAATCCAGGGTTTCCAGCAGTTCGTCGACATTTTCCGGTCTTCTGCAATCAATCATTCAATACCGCCTCCTGTGTAAGTTTCCTGACAGCCCTGTATATGGCTTCATATCCGGTACATCTGCATATGTTGCCTGAAAGCCCTTTCTTGATATCTTCCTCCGTAAGGGATATGCCGAGCCTCAGGAGCCCTTCAGTAGCCATAACCATTCCAGGAGTGCAGAATCCACACTGTACTGCACCTTCTTCCATGAAGGCCTTCTCAATTTTCTTGTACCTTTCAGTCCTTGAAAACCCTTCTATGGTTACAACCTCTTTTCCCATTACATTGTTCATAGGCACCATGCAGGAGTTCACTATCATTCCATCCAGGAATACTATGCAGGCTCCGCACTCTCCCTCCGCACAGCCTTCCTTGGTTCCCGTCAGTCCAAAGTCGTTCCTTATTACATCAAGAAGTCTCATTGCAAGACCCGTTTCCACCTTTACATCTTCTCCGTTCAACTTGAATTCTATGATCATATCAGCAGCTCCTTTAGCAGTTTTTCCGAAGTGACAGGGAGTTCCCTGATTTCAACATCCAATGCATTTTCAATTGCAGCGGCTATAGCCGGTGCAACCCCCACCAGTGTCAGTTCGCCAGCAGCCTTGGCTCCAAATGGACCTTCCTCGTAAGGGTTTAGTATCCAGTCAGTATGCATCCTTGGCATGTCTACAATCGTAGGTACGGTATAGGATGAAAAATTGTTGTGTTCTATGAGTCCGTCCTTTGAAGTCATCACTTCAAGGATGGCATATCCAAGTCCCTGGGCTATGCCTCCGTGAACCTGTCCAAGAAACGTCCTTTCATCTATTGGCATTCCCACATCATATACTGCATATATGTCTTTACAGGTAATCTCAAGAGTCAGCGGATCGATTTCCACAACGGCAAGGACTGCAGACCATGAGTATGACATGTATGCATTTCCCCTGAGATTTTCCTGGTCCCACTTCACATAGTCAGGCTGCCTGTAGTGCTCGATCACCTCTATTTCATCAGAAGAATCCATTTTGTCCTTAAGCCTGAGGGCAGCCTTATACAACAATCCTCCAACGACCATGGTGGTCCTTGATGCGACTGTGGGCCCGGAGTCCGGCACATACAAAGTATCGGGATTGTCATATATAACCTTGTCCATATCTATCTCCAGTACCGATGCAACAATTTTTGAAAGTACAGTCTTTGCTCCCTGGCCCATTTCCACCGACGATACCAGTATGCGTACATACCCGTTCACATCCTTCACCAGCTTAACAACACTTTTTATATGTTCTGCCTCACCGTCCCCGGTAAAGCCTCCTCCATGGGGGATGAAGGACATTCCTATTCCCCTGTAATTTCCCATTTCTTCCTTGAGCTTGTAATATCCTGCCATTTCAACAAGCCTGTCGGCCATTTCATCCAGCTTTATTTCCTCGTTGTAAATTCCCGAAGTCGATGAAAGATCTCCTCTTTTCACAAAATACGGTCTTCTAAATTCCAGCGGATCATAGCCCAGGTGGCTTGCAAGCTGGTTCATATGCATTTCAAGTGCAAACAGAGTCTGGGGAGCACCAAATCCCCTGAATGCTCCGGTGAATACATTGTTTGTCCTGTATGTCCTTCCCTTTACCCTAAGGTTTTCTATGAGATAGCATCCTGTAAGGGAAAGTATACCTCTCTGAAGAACTACATCGGACAGGCCAAGATATGG
Organism: Dethiosulfatibacter aminovorans DSM 17477; assembly: GCF_900142005.1. GTDB lineage: Bacteria > Bacillota > Clostridia > Tissierellales > Dethiosulfatibacteraceae > Dethiosulfatibacter > Dethiosulfatibacter aminovorans. Next base: position 20,952 of record NZ_FQZL01000013.1, on the reverse strand, counting down.
TCCTGCATCTATCCCAAAGTCAAATTCCATACCTGCAATTCTGTTGTCTTTCAAATATGTTTTCACAATGGTCTTCGAGGGATGTCTTTTGGTTGTATAGACTATGTCTTCTCTCCTGTCGAAGATGAGTCTTACGGGAGCCCCTATCTTCATGGAAGCTGCAGCGACCTGGCATGCCAGAAGTGACGGATACTCCTCCTTGCCTCCAAAAGCGCCCCCTGTTTCAGTCTGTATTACCCTTATGTCGTGGTCGGCAAGTCCTGTGGAATGTATGAGGGCGTTTTTTATATAGTAGGGGCATTGCATGGAACCGTGGATGATAAGCTTTCCATCGGAATAGTCTCCCACCAATCCGTGCTTCTCCATGTATAGCTGTTCCTGATATCCTGTAGAATATGACCTTTCAAATACTTCGTCGTAATCAAGGTTTTCGATGTCCCCCTTGGTGTATTCCTGTTCGGAAAAGATATTTTCATTGCCTCCGAACTCAAATACGGGCTCTTCCTCTTCATATTCCACTTCAATATTTTTCATGAACCTTATGATTTCATTCTTGTCCCTTCCCACTATGAGGGCGATGGGTTCTCCCCTGTAGTTGACATAGCCGTCTGCAAATATGGGCATGTCAGTCTCAATCATCTTTACCTGGTTAATGAAGGTATCATCTGCATCTATAACCCAAAGGTTTTCCGGAATATCCGGGTATTTAATGCATTTTATCCTGCCTTTTGCTATTTCGCTTCTCAGTGTCCTTCCATAGTGCAGGTTTTCAAATTTCATATCTTCGATATACCGGGCTTTTCCACTTATTTTTTCAACAACATCTACCCTGCTAATCCTGTCCGTTATTTTCATGGGCACCTCCGTAAAAAAATATAAAAAAAGACTACACAGCAAACTACCCATACCAGAATATGGATGCATGCCTTCATGTAGTCTTGGATTTTACCAAGCAAGATGGATATGCTTTTTTAGCCAATAAATACAAAAGAAAACATGCTTTTACTTCCCTCAGATGTCAAGCGTGCAGCAAGTCTTCACCGATTGTATCTCATTATATATATTATATCCCAGAGTAATAGAAAAGACAACTTCATGTAAAGCAAAAAACACCGGAACAGTTTATATAAAATGTTCCGGTGTTTTTTCAAATCGTATTATATTGTCAGGTTTAACGCAATCATTTCCATGAACCGGATTTCTTGTCCAGGAACACAGCTCTTCTTGCTTTTCCTTCAACACTGCCATGGGTATATCCTACAATATTGAAATATTCGGAAAGTTGTTCAGCCATTTCCTCATAATTTTCATTCTTTCCCCTTATGCAGGTGGAAATATGCACCGTATCAACTCCCAGGTCAATAAGCTTTTGAATCTTGTGATCAAACTCCCCACCGTCGTTCATGAATGATGCAAGCTCCACATCTTCGCCGTAGTCGCAAAAGGAGTCCTCCCTGTTGTTGAAGGCCCTGAAACAACCCTTTGCAGTACATCTTTCCATGGTCTTTTCTCTTGCTATAATGGCTATCTTCATGATTACTCGTCCTTATTCAGTGCGAAGAATACCTTCTCGGGAGTTATAGGCAGTTTCCTGAACCTGACACCTATTGCATTGTCAATTGCATCGGCTATGGCTGGTGCCGCCGCATTTAAAACTACCTCTCCTATGGATTTGGCTCCGTATGGTCCCGTAGGCTCGTAGCTTTTTGCAAAATCCACCATGATTTTCGGCGCATCCTTCCTTGTGGGTATCTTGTATGTCATGAAGCTGTCATTCATTTCCCTTCCTGCAAAGTCATGGTTGATGTCCTCATAAAGGGCCATTCCTATCCCCTGGAGTATTCCTCCCTGGGCCTGGACCGTACACAGGTTTGTGTTTATGACTGTTCCACAGTCAACTACGCCTGCACACTCCAGCACGTCCACCTTTCCCGTTTCTGCATCCACCTCTACAAGGGCAAAGCCAGACTTGTAGGGAGGCGCTTCCGTTGAGCATGTATGACTGCCGGTTGCCATGACCTGTCTGCAGTTGAGCCTGTATCCCAGGTCACTGAGACTTGCACTGCTTCCGTCCCAGGTGAAAACTCCGTTTTCATATTCTATTTCATCAATTTCCGCATCAAAAATTTCCGATACTTCCTTCTTCAGCTTTTCCAGAATCTTTTCCGATGCTTCAACTACAGCCCTTCCGGTAACATAGGTTGAGCTGGAAGCATAGGATCCGTCGTCATAGGGTGTAACATCAGTGTCTGCAGCATATACAGCTATGTTTTCAAGGGGTACCTGCAGCGCTTCTGCAGCCATCTGGGACAGTATGGTATCGCATCCCGTACCCATGTCCGTTGCACTTATGAGAAGGGTGAAGAAACCGTCGCTGTTGAATTTCAGCGTGGCATTTGCAGAGTCAATGTTGAGCACTCCCGACGCCTGGATTGAAAGGGCCATTCCAACTCCTCTGAATTTTCTGTTGCCCATATCTTTTCCAGGATAGTTTTCATCCCAGCCTATCAGTTCCTTGCCCCTGTCTATTAGAAAATCCAGTTCGCAGCTGTCCTGTCTCAGTATGTCGTCGCCGTAGACATGGCTTGTCCCAAGAAGGAGGTTTTCCCCCTTCTTGATAAGGTTCCTTTTTCTAAGTTCCGTAGGGTCCATTCCAATCTCTTTTGCCAGTTCATTTACAATGGATTCCACGGCAAAAAGCCCCTGTGTCTTTCCATAGCCCCTAAAGGCTCCTGAAGGCGGCAGGTTTGTATATACTGCAGTACCGTCAAACCTGTAACCGTCCACCTTGTTGTACATGGCCATTATCTTCTCGCCGCAGGCTTCAATAACCGTACTGGCATGTTCTCCAAAGGCTCCCGTATCAGAAATGGCCTGGAAATCAAAAGCCCTTATCCTGCCGTCCCTGTTGGCTCCAATTCTTACCTTCATTACAAAAGGATGTCTTCTTGATGTAGCCAGGAAAACTTCCTTTCTTGAATAATAAATCTTTGCAGCCTTTCCTGTCCTGAGGGTAACCAGGGCCGGGAAGAATTCTGAAGCGGCAGTCTGCTTGAGTCCAAAGCCTCCACCTATTCTCGGTTTTTTCACCCTAACCCTGCTCACGGGAATATCCAGTGACTTTGCAATCATCCTTCTTACATGGAAGGGAACCTGGGTTGCCGAGACAACTGTCATCCTGTCATATTCATCCAAATAGGTGAATGTTGTGACAGGCTCCATCATTGCAGGATTTGTCGCCTGTGTCTCATATTCCCTTTCCAGTATTATCTCACTTTCCCTGAAACCTTTTTCATAATCTCCTATTTCAAAATCAATATGGGCAGCAATATTTCTTTCAGGTTCAAAGCCTATGTCATAGTTTACACTGGAATCCTTCTCAAAATGGACTATTGATTTGGACTTGGCTGCAGTCTTGTAGTCAAGAACGGGCTCCATGACACGATAGTCAACCTTAATAAGCCTGAGCGCCCTTTCAGCCTGTTCCTCGGTCCTTGCAGCCACTACGGCAACCTCGTCTCCAATATATCTTACATATTTGTCCAGTATCTTCCAATCCAGAGGTGACGGCTCGGGATATGTCTGTCCCGCTCTTGTAATCCTCACATCAGGCACATCCCTGTATGTGAGGATGCACTCCACGCCTTCCACCTTTTCAGCCTTTTCAGTATCAATATTCAGTATCTCCGCAAAATGGTGCTTGCTTCTCAACACCTTCACTACGAGGGCATCAGCAGGAGCAAGGTCATCCGTATATACTGCAGCACCAGTGACCAGCTTCCTGCCGTCTCTTTTCGGTATGGGCTGGTTTACAACATTGAGTATCTTTGGAAGCTTCTTTTCACTTACCTTCATCATTCCACCTCCAGATATTTCTTGATGCTCTTCATCTGGGATTCATAACCCGTACATCTGCAAAGATTGCCGTTTAAGTAGTGCTTGATGTCTTCCTCGGTAGGGTTTTCAAGCTCATTCTTCATGGCAATTGCAGTCAAGGCAAGGGACGGCGTACAGAATCCACATTGATCCGCGCCTTCATTAACTATGTATTCTCCAAGCTTCTCGGCCTCTGCATAAACCCCTTCAAGAGTTGTTATGCTCTTCCCTTCCGCCCGGTGGCTGAAGTATGAACATGAAAGTACAGGCTCCCCGTCAACAAGCACCGTACAGGCTCCGCAGGTGCTTTTGTCGCATCCCCTTTTTACGCTTTTAAATCCGTTGTTCCTCAAGGTATCGGAAAGGTATTCATCTGCCCTTACACCAACCTTTATATTTTTTCCGTTGACTTTCAGATTAATTATCATTTTCAAGAACCTCCATAATTCCTCTCTTTAGAAGGACCTTGCTTACGGCACTTCTGTACCGTCCTGATCCAAGCATATTTGTTCCATAGGTCAGCCCTGCGACTGCATCACAGGCTTTTCCAATTGTTTCTTCACCCATTTCCTCTGCAGCATTAAGTATCTCCATGGCTTCCTCTGCAACAACGGCTCTTCCCGGTCTTCCACCTATGGAAATCCTGTATTTACAATCACAAAGGGATATCCCGCAATTGAGTATTGCATAATCTCCCTTTGAATTCCTCATCATCTCAAAGGTTGCATTCCTGATATTTTTCTTTATAATAATTTCAACCAGAATATCCTTTTCCAAAAGACCCTTTTCCATATACTCCTGAAGATTCATTCTTCCGGCTTTGTAGAACTGAAGATCCACATCAAGCGCCAGGAGTGCAGTCAACAGATCCGAAAATCCATATCTGGGATATACAGTCCCTCCAATGGTAGCTATATTCCTCAACTGAACACCAACAATATTTTCAAGTGATTTTGAGAAATAGTTGTTGAAATAACTGTTTAGGGAAGCATCGGTCTCCAACTGCCTCAAGGTAGTCATTGCTCCCACTGTAAATTCATTCTCCGTCTCCCTTATTCCATTCAAATTCAAGTCGAAAAGGTCTATGGCCTCTCCTATGTAAAGGTCTGTTGAAAGCCTGAGGAAGGCTCCGCCGGCAATCAGCTTTGCTTTCTTGTTTTTGCTGTATAGTTCCCAGGCTTCCTCCATTGTCTTTGGTTTGTTCAAACTTCTTATCCTGATCATTTTTTGCTCCTAAATTCACAATTGATTATGATTATTTATAGTCTAAGACAGTTAAAAATGAGTAATCCCTTGAAGCTTTAGTATTACTCGGTTAAGGTGACTTTCTTAGACCTCTTAATATCCGTGTCAATTATATTAAGTGTGACACGGATAACGCGGCAGAGCCGCTTTCTTGTCCAACTATGTAGTATATCACAAGGAATACGGCATTAAAACAATATAATATGAAAAAATCAAAAGAATTCTACCCCTGAAGACCTTTAATGATCTTCCTCCTGAAAACAAGATAGAATGCTGCTGAAGTCAACAATATCAACCCGCAAAAATACAGCGTCTGGCTCCATTCAATGGATTTTGCCAGTATCCCGTCAAGAACCTTGAAGTCCCAGTAGAAGGGGGACCAGTATAGAAACACCTGCCATCTTTCCGGTACGATTATGGCTCCTGCAAAGGACAGCATTACAGGGGTGAAGCTCAGCTTCACCAGGGCTATTGCAGCAACCTGATTTTCTGCAACTGCCCCTGTCAGAAATCCAAGAACGGTTGCTATGAATGCAGATGACAGAAATGCGGCAAAAAGCATGAACATATTCACATCACCATAACCCATGACGAATGTTACCGCAAATACATGAAACATGCTTAATGCAAGGCCAACGGCTATCTTGCCGCTGTACAGCTCCCACCTGGTCAAGGGTGTAACATTAAGTGCGGAAAGAGTATTTGATTCCTTCTCCTCTACAAGATTTATTCCCACCATAAGTCCAGGCGCAACCATGGAAAACAACAATATGAATATTGTTCCGAGCCTTCTGATTGGAGATTCCTTCACTCCTGCATCTGTGATTTTCACATCAACAAGGATTTCTCCGGGATTGAAATATTCATCGAGTATCATGGCTGCAGTATTCCTTGACACTGTCCTTTCATTGCCCTGAAGGACTATGACATATTCACCGTCCACATAGTCGATTCCTGCAACCTCGTCAGACCCCTCAACTCTCTCATAGAGGTCTTCTCTCGTTCCCGCAAGCTCAACCACCCCGTATTTTCCGAACTCATCCATGACCTCACTATCTATACTTGAATTCACAACAAATCTGATGGAGGCGTTTTCAACATCCGGAATGAATAGATTGAGAGCCATGGCAAGTACTATGGGCAGTACTGCCGTTACGAATATCATGAAATCCCTGACAAGGCTTATTGTGTCTCTTCTAAAAACCTTAAACACTCTTGATATCTTCATTTTACCTCCTAGTTCTTGCGCAGCAAGGCCCTCCTGAAAAAATAATGGGCCAGTGCAAAAATCCCCATCCCCTCCACAAGGATCAATGACAGATTTTTATAAAAAACAGCTCCTCCACCAGAATCAACAAATGCCTCTGCAGCTGCATATATCATTGTATATGTGGGTATGACTTTTACCCATATAGGTGCAAATGCAGGATATATGTATGAAATAACAGGGATGGCAATTACAGCCATGGTAGCCATGACCCATAATGTCGACTTTGACAAGGTATCGAAAAAGCTCCCTATAAGCAATCCCAGTGACGAGCCGAAAAACGACGACACTGCAAGAAACATGAAGAGATATACAGGATTGAAATCAAAGCCTCTAAGAAAAATAACCGTACCAAAGGCCGATATGAGTCCCAGGACAAGCATGACAACCACTTTTGAAAGAAGGTGTTCACCCGCCCTTCCAGGTGAAACGAGAAATGCAGTGTGCATGCGCTGTTCCTTTTCCATGAAAAGAAGTACGGCTATAAGAAAGTATCCGATGAATGATGACTCCATTACTATGAACAAAGGCAGCAATACATCACTATATGAAAGAATCCTGCTCCCATACTGTGGATTCAGCACCTTCACCCGGTAATCCATCCTGTAGAAGAAGTTGCCTTTAAGAAATTCAGACAATCCTCTCTCAACCTGAAGCTCAATGAGATTTCTGAATCTGCTGTTTTCATATCCCTGAAGAACAAGTTCTATTTCAGGATATTCATCTCCCTTTGTAATTGCCGCACCGTAGCTTTCCGTATTCTTTCCAACCCTTTCAACAAGGTCCTCCCTTGAATCCACAAAGGTCAGATTACCTGAAGAAAATTCCGATTCAAATCCGTCAATCGCAAAGGGTAGCGCTCCCTCCTCCATGTAGACGAAGAAGGTTATGTTTTCAAATGTATATGGAATGATAAACTTGAGAACAAGACAAAAAACAGCTGCTGTAATAATGGTGACATGGAAGAAATATTCCCTCCATGCAATCTTCATGTCTTTTTTCAATGTGGAATAAAACCGCCGACCCATTTATACCAGCCTCCTGCCCGTCAGTTCAATGAAAATATCCTCAAGGGTTGCCTCTTCTGAATGAATGGTCTCAATTTTCCCGAAATCCACAAGCTCCTTTATCCTTTTCCTGCCCTCTTCGCTTTCCAGGCTAATGTCTTCGGAAATCAAACTTCCATCACCATTCATGCCTCTGCTGCCTTTTCCATAATCAATGTTATCATTGTCTCCAGTCCTGCCATGTTCAGCATCGGACCTGTACTCTATCCTGACTCTTTTTTCACCGTATTTAAGCTTGAGATTCCTTGGAGTGTCAACTGCAATGAGCCTTCCGTTGTTCATGAAGGCTATTCTGTGGCACAGTTCCTCGGCAACAGTCATATTATGGGTCGTCAGAAGTATGGTTGTTCCCTCCTCGTTCCTTCTTTTGATTATATCAAGAATATCCCTGCTTGAAGAAGGATCCAGTCCTGTAACAGGCTCATCAAGAAACCAGACCTCCGGATTGTTGATCATGGACCGTGCAAATATGAGCCTCTGCTTCATTCCCTTGGAATAGTTGCCTACCCTCACATCCTTTGCATCTTCCAGACCGACAGATTTTATCAGCTCATTGCAATCCAATGTATCCACATCAAAAAGGCCTGCATAGTATTCCAGGTTTTCAAGTCCCGTAAGCTTGTCATAGGCATTTGCAATTTCAAAGGATACTCCTATTTTGTTAAAAAATCGACTTCTCTGCCCCATGACCTCCATGCCGGCAACATGGGCTTTCCCTTCCTGAATGGGCAGAAGTCCCGTAAGAATCTTCTGTGTCGTCGACTTACCCGCACCGTTTGGACCAAGAAAACCGAAGACCTCGCCCTTTTTTACCAGGAAGCTTATGTCGTCCACTGCATATTTCTTTTTATCATAGGAATACTTAAGGTTTTTGACTCTTATCATGGCTATGTCTCCTGTACTTTTGACTTTACTGGATTTCTATACTGGACTTAATATTTTCGGAGTAATTTCGTATAACATCGAGGTCTCGAATAATAGGTACCAACAATCACATTTATAGAAACAAAAAATTGTTGTACCAGTGGCAAAACACCAACGTTCCAAGGCGTTTTGTAAGTTTATCTTTCCTAAGCTGAAATAGGGAGTTGTAGTGGAATATTATGTCTACCGCTGCAATTGGATTACTGAAAAAGTAATAATCCCGCAGTATCATTATACCACGGGATTAGGGATGTTTATTATTCAAGTTTCACTTACTTCACAGCTATTGCGTCAATTTCAATCTTAACGTCTTTTGGAAGTCTTGCTACCTCCACTGCCGCTCTTGCAGGCTTGTGATCTCCGAAGAACTCTGCATATACTTCGTTCATTGCAACAAAGTCGTTCATGTCCTTGAGGAAACACTGGCATTTGACTATATCCTTCACTTCATATCCTGCTTCAGTGATTATGGCCTTGATGTTTGCAAGGGACTGCTTTGTCTGCTCTGCAATATCTTCACTTACAAGTGTCATGGTCTTTGGATCGAATGGAATCTGTCCCGACACATAAAGTGTACCCTTGACTTCAACTGCCTGGGAATATGGTCCTATTGCCGCCGGCGCATCACTTGTTGCTACAAAATTCTTCTTTGTTCTTTCTTCTATCATGAATATGCCTCCTAATTCATTCCGGGTAGTTTTTTCCTACCTCTCAATAATAGTATAGTACTTTCGCCAATAAATTGCAAGTATTTTTTTCATTATGATAATATTTTTATCAACAATGTATTTTTATTAACCCTCTCATATTCCTCCATATATTCATCTCAGCTCTATGCTTTGAAATTCCAGGACTTCAAAAGAAGCAACAGACAATCTAACTATTGCCATGTGAATAAATTTACTGTAGTATAATATATTATAAACTATTAGGATGTGATATTAATTGAAGGATATTTTCAAAAAATATATTGTCATCGGAGAATTCATCAGCCAAGTCATGGGAGACAACAGCGAAGTAGTAATCCATGATATTAGTTCACCGGAAAGTTCAATAATATGGATAGACAAGAGTCATATCTCAGGCAGGAAAGTAGGAGATTCATTCACGGATCTTTCACTTATGATACTCAATGAGAAGGAGTACGAAGAGAAGAACTATATCGTCAATTATGAAGGAAAGGGTAAAGGCGGGCGCAAGTTCATTTCCTCAACATATTTCATCAAGGATGACGAGGGCACCCTTCAAGGCTTCCTTTGCATAAACAACGATGTGACGGATTATCTGGAATTCAAGGAACAGTTCGGCAAACTGGAAAAATATTTCTCCAAGACAACATCGGACTACCAGGAGGAAATTTCAGCTCCCGTTTCATCATTTTCCGAGTCCATAATCCAGGATGTATTGAAAACACAAAATATTTCCATTAGTAGGATGAAAAAGAAAGAAAAGATCGAGGTAGTAAGACAGATGCAGGAAAAGGGACTCTTCGACATAAAGGGCGGAGCTTCAGAAGCAGCCAGAAGCCTGGAAATTTCAGAACCCACACTCTATCGTTACCTTAAGGAATTGAGTTAAAAAAACTGTTGTCAGGTTGATATCATAATCAATCCGGCAACAGTTGTTCTATTTGCAACAATATTTCATCTTATTTTACAGCTACAGCATCTATACAGATTCTTGCCCCTTTTGGAAGCTTTGAAGCTTCAATTACACTTCTGGAAGGCTTGTGTCCTTCAAAAAAATCTTCATAAACACCGTTCATGGCAACAAAATCATTGATGTCAGCCAGAAAACACTGACATTTGACTATGTCCTCCAACTCATATCCCGCTTCTTCAACTATTCCCCTTATATTCTCAAGACATCTCCTCGTCTGGGATTCAATATCATCCCCTACACAAGTCATTGTTTCCGGAACAAAAGGTATCTGCATGGATACAAACAATGTATCATTTGCTTCAATTCCCTGTGAATACGGTCCAACAGCCGATGGCGCATTCTTTGTTGATATTACTTTTTTCATCTATTCCTCCCTGTCCATTCATTCAGTAATAAGAATTTTTTCTCATTACTTAAATTTAATTTCTTGGTTATTATTTAGATTATACAGTATTGTTACGTTTTTGTCATCATTATATTTAAGGTAAATACATTTGTATTTATTATGTGAACATTGTCGATATTTTTGCAAAAATCCACTCCCCAGTTTGACATTTTGTTAATTTTTTGTTATTATGATAATAATTTATTAAGTCAATGAAAATAAAATATATATTTGAAGGGAGAATTTAAATGCTAGTAATTGGAAAAGAAGAAGTCAGAGAACTTCTATCAATGAAAGAATGTATCGAACTCATGAAGGGAACACTAATGGATCTTAACGAAGGAAAGGCTTCTATGTCATTAAGATCCATGAACAAACTTGCCGGAGACGATTTTTACCTCCTGATGCCTGCCTACTTGAACGAAAAGGGATATTTCGGAGTCAAACTCATAACCATATTGCCATCCAACCACGCAAAAAACCTCCCATCTCACCAGGGAGTTGTCCTTCTTTTCAGTGCAGAAGACGGACAGGAAAAGGCCACAATAGACTGTATATCAATAACAGCACTTAGAACTGCATCTGTAACAGCAGTTGCGACGGACCTTCTGGCAAGAAAGGATGCAAACAAGCTTGGATTCCTTGGCGCCGGAGTGCAGGCAAGAAACCATGTTGAATCGCTTATGCTGGTAAGGGATGTCGAAGAAATTAGGGTATGGGACCTTCATAAGGAAGCAGCCGAGAAATTCGCAGAGGAAATGTCAGAAAAGCATAATGTAAAAGTCATAGTATGCAACAACGCAGAAGAAGTGGTTTCAAACTCAGATGTAGTAACAACAGTAACCCTTGCAAAAGAGCCCGTTCTTAAGGGAGAATGGCTGAAGCCTGGAACTCATATCAACGCAATCGGAGCATCTGCCAAAGCCTACAGGGAAATCGACAGTGATGCCGTTGCACAGGCAAGACTGTATGTGGACAAAAAGGAATCTTGTACCGGAGAAAGCAGTGACTATCTAGTCCCTCTAAGCGAAGGCAAAATATCAGATGACCACATAGTTGCAGAAATCGGAGATGTGCTCCTTGGCAAAGCAGGCGCAAGAGAGACAGATACCGAAATAACAATGTTCGAAGGAATGGGACTTGCAGTAGAAGATATCGCATCCGCTACATACATCTACCAAAAAGCAGCAGGAATCAAATAATCAAACCCCATGATAATAAAATAAATCAACTATAACAAAACATGGAATCTGACTCAATTGCAGATTCTGTGTTTTTTATTAAAACTTGACAAACACAGGGCATGTAATTTATTCTGTTATTTGACGACAGATATTTGTTATTAATCAGAGGGGAATAATTATGAATGCAGATGAAATATTAAAAAGCTATATTCCAATGGTAGACTTCATGGCCAATACATACGGCAAAAACTGCGAAGTAGTGCTGCACGACCTTAGGGATCTTGAAAATTCAATAATCGCAATAAGGAACAATCATATTACAGGCAGAAAAGAAAACGGCCCTGTCACCGACATGGCTCTGAACATTCTCCATAATTTGGACAAATACCAGGACAAGAACTTCATATGCAACTATACGGGCAAGACCAGCAGAGGAAACAAGACTCTCCGTTCGTCAACGTATCTCATACGGGATGGCGAAAAGAATCTCATCGGCATGCTTTGCATAAATATAGACATAACACCATTGTTAAAGGCAAGAGAAGCCATCGATGATCTTATTATCAACGAAGAGCTTCTTAACAACAATGTCAAGGGAACACAGGAAAACTTCGACCTGAACCTGAACGACCTGATAAACTCATATATTAGCCAGGCTATGGATGAATTCGATGCCGAGCCTTCAAGAATGACAATGAAGGAAAAAAAGGAAATCGTAAGGCATCTGTCGGAAAAGGATGTTTTCAGGCTCAAGGGTGTTGTAGTCGAAGTTGCAAAGGCGCTGGAGGTTTCCGAACAAACTATTTACAGGTATTTGAAGGAACTTGAAAATACAACTTCATAACAAGAAAGCGGCTGTGCTGCAAAAAAATCTTCCCTTTCCTTTTTCCGGAAACGGGAAGATTTTTAAAATCTCAAATTTACATATTTAGTATATTAGCGAAATCTATACTTCAGGATAATATATGACCATGGCTATCCTGGCTGTTTCAGTTCCATCGTTATGATATGAATGCATCCTGTCCGCCCTGAATTCGAAGGCGTCGTTTTTGTTTATCACATAATCGTCACCTTCAAAGGATATGGTAATTTGACCGTCGAAAACTACGACCATTTCAAGAGTATCCATATTATGCGCCTCAGCGTCTATTCCTCCGCCGGGTTCTATCTCAACCTGGTACATCTCGAAGTTTCTTCCCTCTTCAAAGGGAAAGAAAGGATATATGCTGTACTTTCCTTCATCGCTTACAATAGCAGCCATGTCCGATCTCAGTATTACCTTGTTCTCCTGCACCGGCTTCTGCACCAGGGATGTGAGTGAAACCTTAAGACCGTTGACTATCTTCCATACGGTGCCAATTGTAGGATTGGACTCTCCCCTCTCAATCTGTCCCAGCATGCTCTTGCTGACTCCGGACAGGGCAGCCACATTGTCCAGGCTCAATCCCCTTTGGGTCCTTATGGTTTTTAAATTATCAGCTATAATGCTGTTCAACTCTTCCACTATAATCTCCTGAAATCCATTACTTTTATCGTTAGTTTGATACTCGGCACCTGATTATACCACAATGTATCCTGAAATTGCAGACGATTATATGAATTTTTCTTAATAATATATCCCTTTTGCTTTTGCTACAGCTTGTCGGGAACATTCTTTATGTTCTGAACACAGTCCTTGCTGCATATTAGTATGTTTCCATCCTTCTCAACAACTACCGCATTTTCTATTCCAACCAAAGCTACTGTCTGATTGGATATTACTATATTGTTCTTGGAATCTATTTCGATAAGCTTTCCCGCCTTGTTGATGGATCCATTCTGATTCTTTTCAAAGATATCCTCAAGGGCTGTAAAGTTGCCAATATTGTTCCAGCCGAAATCAACAGGAATGGTCTTTAGTTTATCAGATTTTTCCATTACGCCATAATCTATCGAAACTTTCTCAAACTTGTCAAAATGGGATTTTAAATTCACATTATCATTTTTAAGTATGCTCTTTATTTCCATAAGTATCTTGTAGTGTTCCGGCAAATACTTTTCAAATTCCGAAAGAATCATGTTGGTAGTAAATACAAACATGCCGCTGTTCCACAAAAACTTTCCTGAATTTATATATTCAGTCGCCTTGGTTATATCAGGCTTCTCCCAAAATTTCACTACATCTATAGACGTAGACTTGAACAAGTCAACTGATATCGTAGAATTCGTCTCTATATATCCATATCCAGTATCCGGCTTGCTTGGCTTGATTCCAAGGGTTATGATATTTCCTCTTTTGGATTCCTCTACAGCCTTTAACAGTATATGTCTGAAGCCTATCTCGTCTTTTATTATATGATCTGCCGGCAATACAATCATTGGTATGTTCCCATGGTTATTCTCTATTATCAATGCTCCATATCCTATGGCGGCAGCCGTATCCTTGAATTCAGGTTCTACAATAATATTTTCCGCCGGTATGTCCTGAAGCTCTTTCCTCATTTCATCAACCTGAAGTATGTTGGTTCCTACATAAATGTTTTCCGGTCTTATTATCGGCAAAACCCTGTCTACGGTTTCTCTTATCATTGATTTTTCCGATGCAAGATTCAGCAGTTGCTTCGGTCTTTTCTTTGTTGACAAAGGCCAAAATCTACTTCCTGATCCTCCTGCCATTATATATGTAGTAATCATTCCCTTTCCTCCGTTGTGTAATTTTATGCGGTCTTTCTTTTTATTTTAATAATATTATATAACTTGTGCACTACAAATATCAACAAAATACTTGCTGAAGATAAAATTATTATTTCAACTGGACTGCCGTCTATAAGTGGGGTATAGACAATAAGCAGAGGTACGACATAGATTATTTTTGCATATTTAAGGGCTGCAACTCCTGTCCTCAGGGGATTTGCTCCAGCGATGCCAGCTGCTGCATATGCCGCAAGGCATACAGGTGGAGTTATATTGGCGTCCTGGCTGAGCCAGAAAATTATCATATGGGCTCCAAGGACGCTGACTCCCTTATCGACAAAGGCAGGGGCAGCAAGCACAGCAAGTATTATATATGAAGATGTAACCGTAAGACCCATTCCCAGTACATACGAGGCAAGCGCAACGAAAAATATCATAAGCGGCAATATACCCATGGATGCTCCGAGTATCAAGCTTGAAAACTTGAATCCAAGGCCAGTAAGATAAACCGTCCCTATTATTATACCAATGGCTCCTGCTGTAGTTCCTATAAATGCAATGTTTTTCCCGCAATCCTCTAAAGAATCCATAATATTCCTTAGTCCTATCTTTTCCCTTGAAAAAATCAGATTAGCGGCAATTGCAGCCATAATGGACCAGAAAGATGCAAATACAGGGGAATGCCCTTTTATAAGAAGAAAAAATATCATTGCAAGGGGAATGAAATGATGCCAGCCTCCTTTGACAAGGTCTACAACCTGTTTCCTGTCAATCCCCACCCTGGATGATCTTTCTTTCTTCATGTCTATCATTATATATATGCTTATAAAGTAAAGCAGCGCCGGCGCTACGGAAACAAGTATGATCCTTGAATAGGGCACCCCCGTCAGTTCCGCCATTACAAAAGCTCCCGCCCCCATGACCGGCGGCATGAGCTGGCCTCCGGTGGAGGCAGCCGTTTCTATTGCGGCTGCTTCATGGCTTTCAAATCCTGCCTTTTTCATTAGAGGAATCGTAAATGTCCCCGTAGTCATGACATTTGCAACTGCACTTCCGGTCACAGAACCCATAAGTGCACTGGCAATTACGGCTGATTTTGCCGAGCCTGTTTTTGACTTTCCGGTAACCAGGTAGGGAAGTTGCGTAAAGAACTCTGCTCCCCCCGTCATCCTCAATACTGCACCAAAAAGTACGAACATAAAGACATAGGTTGAAAAGATCCCTGCAACGCTTCCATATATTCCGAAAAGGGATGTATATAAAAATCCAACAGTCCTTCCAAGGCTGAGCCCTCCGTGGCCGAGAATGCCCGGAAGTAATCCACCTCCAATGTTGTAGGCAAAGAAAAACAAGGCTATAAGGGAAAGAGTCAATCCGTTTTTCCTTCTGCTTGTTTCAATACAGACCGTAATCATCATCATCCCCAGGACTTTATCAAAACCGTTCACAATTCCTGCCCTGCTCCCAAGATTTGGATATTCCAAAATAAAGTAAGCAGTTGAAGCTGCAGTCATTAGAAGCAGGACAACATCCACTGCCCTGTTTCTATCAGTCATGCTTTCGATAATCGCAATGAAAGAAACTCCACCAATGAACAATCCCCTTGTTATCTGTGGAGCAAAAATCCCTGACTTTCCCGCTGTCAAAAAAAACAGTGAAAAGGCTATATAGCAAATCCTTAAAAGCCAGCCTTTATTATTCATCTTTATTCCTCAAGAAACCTCAATGTTCCATCATGCATTGGTATCCCAAGCACGTCAACCATCTTGTCTATGGAATCTACAGACAGTTCCGACGCCCTGGTATGGACAGAACGCATGTGTTCAAGACCCTCTTCCGAATACAAGGCTTCCAAAAACTCATAGACGGTTTCTTCAGATACATCCTTGTTTGCAATTATATATGTAAGGTTGGAGTACGACACCACATCTTCATCCTGTCCTTCATAGGTCCCTGCAGGTATTATACTTTTTCCATAGAATGGATACTTCTCACTGAATCCGAAGTCATCTCCAAACTTTCCAATATCAAGAAGCTTCACATCCTTAACTGAAGAAAGGTCCATTACAAGTGACAATGGCAATCCACTGAAATATCCAAAGACATCAAGATTTCCATCCTTCATGGCAGAAACCTGGTCTCCGGGAGGCAGGTACACAGGAGACAGTTCATTCCACACACCTGCTTCCTCTAGAAGAATCTCATTGAATATGGCTGCAGCCGAACCCTGTGGTCCCACACCCACATTCTTCTCCTTGAAATCTTCAAAGGCATTGATTCCTGAATCTTCAAGTACTACACAGTGATAGACATTTGTCCATCCAAAGCCTACTATCCTGATATTGTCTATGCTCTGTCCCTCAAAGACACCTTCGCCATTCCATGCCCAGTACAGTTCCGAGCCATTAGCCAGTCCCATGTCTGTTTCACCGCTGTTCACCAGCCTGATGTTCTCGGCGGAACCTGCCGTCGTCTGAACATTTAGACTGTATCCCTTCATGATTTCTCCGAATACAGTACTGAAGCCGCCACTCATTGCATAGTATGTTCCACCCGGTGATGCTGCAGCAAAGGTGTAGTTCTTTACATTTTCAGATGAACATCCAGTTGAAGTTATCATTATCATTAACGCAATAAACAAACAATTCACTTTTTTTAACATTATGTCTCCTCCACAAAAGATTTCCAACAAATAAATATATCTCATCCATTATATTAGAAAAACAAAGGTTAATCAATTCATTTATTCAACGGGAAACAAAATCTCATCAATAATGAATTTGAAAGATAATTATACAAAAATTCTTTTTTTAGAATTCCAGGTCATGGATGTTTTATACCCGCATATAATATTTATCCAAATATTAATACTTGTTAACAATAGCCGCAACCATTGAAATTTCAACTGTTCATTATTTTCGAACATACATTTGAAAACAATAAAGAATATTGTATACACTGATTTTTCTAAGTTGTGCACATTATCCACAGAGTTATCCACATGTTGTCTGTGCCATGTTAACTAATTGTGAAATGCATATTTACTCATTTTTTACATTTAGCTGGCTTTCAATGCATAAGCAGGGTTATTATTTATGAAAAATTCACGAATTAAGATTCAATCTTGTAGTATAATATTATTAACTTCACGAATTCAAAACAAAGGATGGTTTTATGGGAAAACTTACAAAAACTGAAAAAAGCTGGATACTCTACGATTGTGGTAATTCAGCCTATTCCATGTCAATAACTACGGCACTTCTTCCAATTTATTTCGGAATGTTTAAAGCCGGAGAGAGCATGGACCTTGGATATTTCAACTCCATTGCCAGCATTTTAATTGCAGTGCTCAGTCCCGTTCTGGGCACCATAGCAGACTACAAGGATAAAAAGAAAAGATTTTTCATATTCTTCTTCCTCCTTGGAGTAATATTCACAGGAGCCTTGGCCATAGTACCAAAAGGACAGTGGCAACTTCTTGTTTTTTTCTACATATTGACAGCCATAGGCTTTGCAGGATCCAACATATTCTATGATTCATTCCTTGTGGATACAACAGACAATGACAGAATGGACTGTGTTTCCTCAAGCGGATTCGCCTTCGGATATATAGCAAGTATAATCCCCTTCGGCATAAGCCTTGCCGTAGTGTGGTTTATGGGTCTGGACAAATTTCTTGGCTATCAGCTGGGCTTTGTAATAACAGCTGTTTGGTGGGGGCTTTTCACGATCCCTATGATCAAAAACGTACATCAAAACCACTATATAGAGACGGAACCTCATGCCATTTCAAGAAGCTTCACAAGACTCGGCAAAACGTTCAAAAACATCAGCAGGCACAGGACCGTCTTCGTATTCCTCTTCGCCTATTTCTTCTATATCGACGGAGTTGGAACAATCATAAAGATGGCAGTGCCCTATTCACAAAGCGTTCTTGGCGGAGACTCCTTTGACATGTTCGTACTACTGGGGATACTACTCGTAATCCAGATTATTGCCTTCCCCTGCGCTCTCATTTATGGAAAGCTTGCAAAGAAATTCACAGCCAAGGGAATGCTCTTCTTTGGAATATTCACCTATATAGTCGCCTGTATCTTCGCCTACAGCATAGATGCACTCAGTGATATATTCATACTGGGTGCATTGATAGGCTCCGCACAGGGAGGCGTTCAGGCTCTCAGCAGGTCCTATTATGCCAAGATTATACCGAAACAGAATTCCAATGAGTTTTTTGGATTCTACAATGTATTCGGAAAATTCGCTGCAATCATAGGCCCCTTCATCATGTCCCTGGTTACAGACATGACAGGTGTTGCAAGGTATTCAATACTTGGCATCATTCCTCTCTTCATCCTTGGATTCCTTGTATTGCTGGCCGTTCCAAAAGATACGGAAAAGGTCAGCGTATTTGTGGAGGAGTAACATTCAGTACAGATCGAATCTATAATAAGTACTATGAACTAAAAAGTGCAAATGCTCTATATCATTAATTCGATGTTATGCATTTGCACTTTAATTTTAATCATTCAATCCAAGTGTCTGTAATAGAGAATTATCCCAGAAACTGCTCCAAGTCTTCCTCTACGGTTCCTATTCCGTTTATTCCGAATGTTTCAACAAGCACCTTTGCCACGTTTGGCGAAAGGAATGCAGGAAGAGTTGGTCCAAGCTTTATGTTCTTCACTCCCAGGTAAAGAAGTGCAAGGAGGACTATTACAGCCTTTTGCTCATACCATGCTATATTGTATGCTATGGGAAGGTCGTTCACATCGTTGAGCTCGAACACTTCCTTGAGCTTAAGTGCTATTACGGCCAGTGAATAAGAGTCGTTGCACTGACCAGCATCAAGAACCCTCGGTATTCCACCTATATCACCAAGGTCAAGCTTGTTGTATCTGTATTTCGCACATCCCGCTGTAAGTATTACTGTGTCCTTAGGAAGCTTCTCGGCAAAGTCGGTATAATATTCTCTAGACTTCATCCTTCCGTCACATCCCGCCATTACGAAAAATTTCTTTATGGCTCCTGACTTGACTGCATCAACTACCTTGTCGGCAAGGGCAAACACCTGCTCGTGGGCGAATCCGCCTACTATTGTTCCGTTTTCGATTTCGACAGGCGCTTCAAGAGTCTTTGCCTGCTCGATTATCCGGGAGAAGTCCTTCCTGCCGTTCTCATCAGCTTCTATATGTACGCATCCTGGATATCCTGAAGCTCCGGTTGTGTAGATTCTCTTGATATGCTCTTCTCTTGGAGGAACTATACAGTTCGTTGTGAAAAGGATAGGGCCGTTGAATGTCTCGAATTCCTCCTTCTGCTTCCACCACGAGTTTCCATAGTTTCCCACGAAGTTTTCATACTTCTTGAATGCAGGATAATAGTGCGCAGGAAGCATTTCACCGTGTGTATACACATCTACACCAGTCCCCTGGGTCTGCTCAAGAAGCTGCTCCAGGTCCTTCAGGTCGTGACCTGAAATAAGTATCGCAGGCTTGTTTCTTGTTCCTATGTTCACTTCCGTGATTTCCGGATTTCCATATGCTCCCGTATTTGCAGCATCAAGGTCAGCCATTACGTCCACACCAAACTTTCCTGTTTCAAGGGTTAGGGCCACAAGCTCCTCTACAGTAAGCGTATCGTCAAGGGTTGCTGTAAGGGCCTTGATCATGAATTCAAATATTTCTTCGTTCTCTTTTCCAAGGTTGAATGAATGCTCCGCATAAGCAGCCATTCCCTTGACCCCGTAAATGATAAGCTCCCTCAATGACCTTACGTCCTCGTTTTCAGTAGCAAGAACTCCAACCTCTACGGCATCAGACTTTGCTTCAAATGAAGCAACAGTGTTTCCTGTCCATGTTGCAGCATCATGAGTGTTCTTGAATTCCACACCCTTTGCTGCCAGGTCTTTCTTCATTTCATCTCTAAGGGCAAGTCCTTCAGTAATTTTCGCCGCTATGGCCGCATCGTCAAAATTTGCATTTGTGATTGTGATGAAAAGTCCATTCATTATGAAATGGTTGGCTTCAGGGAATTTTATTCCCACTTCCAGTCCTTCCTTGGCAACAAGGGCCACACCCTTAAGTGTATAGATCAACAGGTCCTGAAGGTTTGCCACAATATCAGTCTTTCCACATACCCCCCTTACTGTACACCCCGTTCCTTTTGAAGCCTCCTGGCATTGATAACAAAACATACTCATAATAATATCTCCTTAGATTTATTTTTTTATGTATTAATTCTTTTCCATGTGTTAATAATACATCATTAAGAAACCATTATCCGTAACCGTTGTTACGAAGTTGGTAAATTAATAGTCCTTCCCTGCCGCCATGACATTGGCCGGGTCGAATGCGTGGCAGGGAGTCACCCCGTATACCATGCCGCAGCTTGGGCACTTGCCTTCAAACTTGTCCATCTCAAAGGTATCGCCGCAGTCCTCGCATTTGATGTCAAAGGGCATTGGCATGTACTGGGCTGAAAATCCCATCATCCTTACCTTGTCCACCGTATCCTTACCTGTTTCAAACTTTCCTGTACATCCTTCATGCATATTATTACCTCCTAGTTTCAAGACAAAGCTTAGTTGAGTTTATTCATGAGAGAGATGAAGTATAGATGGTTCTACTGTACATCATCTATTGAATGAATAAGTACGAAACTTGCTTTGTA
>NZ_FQZL01000068.1 GCF_900142005.1 Dethiosulfatibacter aminovorans DSM 17477 | reverse complement strand
TTTCCTGAGAGGTCCATGTTCTTCTTTTTTTACTCATACTGTTATTATAACTTAGATTTGGGTTTTTGTGTCCAACCTTATGTGTACATTATAAAGCTAAATTGACAAGAATAAAAAAATCATAATAGTTGTGGCGGCATTGTTAATTGTTGGATATTTGGTCGGTATTGTTCCTCTTGAGTACAATGTATCTTATGAAGGCATAAAGTATAGAAATAATGATCCTGATTATGTCGAGAAGGTGATGATTCAATTCGATGGTTACAGGTACAACAAGTTATATAAATGCGATGAGTTTAATGGAACATTGATTGTAGATGGAGCAGAGTATCCTGGAATGAAATTGAGATCGGGCAGATATAATGAAGACTTGGTATTTGTATTTCTTCAGGATATTGGAGAATATGATACATTGGGTATGATATTCACTGACGATAACCTTAATGAGTTTAGTATTCAGTGGTTTGAAGGTACTCATAGTGAAGGAAGAAGATGGAGTAGTAAAGATGGACTTGTTTATTCCATGCCTGCAACAACTAGGGATGAAGCGGTTGA
Organism: Dethiosulfatibacter aminovorans DSM 17477; assembly: GCF_900142005.1. Taxonomy (GTDB): domain Bacteria; phylum Bacillota; class Clostridia; order Tissierellales; family Dethiosulfatibacteraceae; genus Dethiosulfatibacter; species Dethiosulfatibacter aminovorans. Next base: position 1,735 of record NZ_FQZL01000068.1, on the reverse strand, counting down.
AATCACAGACAGATTGCAGCATTGGAATGGAAAGGTTAATTAGTTGGATATATCTTGAATATATTGATATGGGAGTAAAGTATGAAAAAAAACGATTATGTTAACAAAAGAAAAATCACTACGAGAGTAATATTAATAACTGTGTATACTACGTTTATTTGTTATCTTCTGGGTAAGCTACAAAGTATATCTGATTGGAACTATAATGTTCATGAAATGCTTTATCTGCCTTATAACTTTGCAATTTTTGCATTACCAATTGAAGTCTTTGTTTGGATATATTATTCAATAAATGTAATGAAAGAAGAGAGGGATAAAGTAGATCTAAATGTTAAGACTCTTATGATTAATATGGTTAGTTTTGCATCCGTTATAATTATTGTAATATTTTTTTATATTCAGACATTTAGTGTATCAACAGGATGTATACTTGAGGTGGGTTCAAAATTCAGAGAAGGAAATGATTTCTATATTGAACTGATGGGTAAAAAGATTGTATGTAGTCAAAATGAGTATAATTTAATTACTGAAGGAGAGGTTTATTCTATTGAATATACATGGAATGAAAAGTGGCCAGGTAAGGGAAGGTTGGAATATATAGAAATTATAGAAAACTAGGTATCGAATAATTTCTTTTGGAGGCGGATATCATGAAGGGTGCATATGAACCTCCTTCTAGCTTAGGATAGTTGTAAGGTAGGAATGAATAACGTAGATGAAACTCACTGACAAATTGAAAAGCTGTGAGTGACAACAAACCAAAAATTTCAGAATAGGAGAATCAATAGTATGACAAAGGGTACAAAACCTATCTTGATAGTGTTATTAGTAATGATAATATGTAATGTGTTCTTAAAAACATATCAGGATGATTTGGATTTAACAATAACTTCAACTTATGATAGTGATAATGAAATAATTATTCTTGATTTAGAATGGAACCTAATGAAAAATCCTGTATTAAAGAATAATGAAGACTTAATAGCTATAATTCCGCCTGGAGAGTATGCAGTGAAGTCCATTAATAATAAAACCCCTGACTCAATCAATGTCAAACCGGGATTGCGATATGCAAATGTGCATCATTATTTGATGAATCATTTCCTAAGAAGTAGAAGCGAAATTGCTGGTAGTTCAGGATGATGGGGAGATACGAGTAAAGTTTTTAAGTGGTGTAGAAGTTAAGATGGGAGATTAGACCGTAGGGGTTTGCTTATTAGGAGCTGAGCCTCTGCGGTTATTTTGTATTGAGTAGGATTATATGATTTTCTTATTTATTATTAGATAGTAAGGATGCGGGGAGTAACAGTTTATTCAACATATGGATTGAATATTTACTAAACTAATAATGAATAATAAATAAATAAGTGGAAATTAATTATTGAAATCTAGAAAAATTAGTGCTACAATGATTTCGGGAATTGAAAAAGGGTTATGGGTTTATGTGTTATTTACTATTTATTATGTTTGAAAAAACCCGGTTCAATTATGAGCGGGGGTTTTTTATTTAACAAAGTAATGATAAGTTATAACAAACTAAGGGTTATAAATAGAAGTATCATATTTTTTGTAAAGGTGAGGTGAGTTTAAAGTAAACAGCACATTTTAAAATGCAGTTTTTTGTTTCAGTAGTATATAATGCCCCCCACTGTCAAGACAAAAGTTTTATCAATTTAAGTTAGGTGCTCCTTTCATTGATATTTATAGTAATCTAGCCGCTGTCAAGGGCGAGGTA
>NZ_FQZL01000017.1 GCF_900142005.1 Dethiosulfatibacter aminovorans DSM 17477 | reverse complement strand
TTAAGTTGTGCAGCAGTTATCCGCTACAGGAACATTTTCAGCGTGCTATGACAAGGATTGAAGGATTATCTTTCTAAGGATTTCAAAAAACTTGAACCCTACATACCCAGGGGGTAGTCTACCCTTTTTTAGGGAATACTTTGATCCGTTCGCATCAGTTTTAAGCGAACACCTTTTTGAAGAATACAGCAAGGCACTTTCCTTAGGAAAATTGCTTGATATACATGCTAAATATGAAATTTTTAGTGGTTCTTATGTTTCTATGAATAATTCAGGTTTACCTATATATTTCTTCGTAACGCTAAATAATCGCACATAATATGCTAGCATATTCTTAACTCGAGCTAATATACTTTTAGCTGATGAAGGAGTGTTGACAAATACAAAATCAATGCCTGACTGATTCTCAACAGTATAGGCGTTCCCATCTTCGATTAAATTCTTGTCTGAAAAATGAAGATATGATGCTGCAAATACAGTTGTTTTATAGCCTTCTGCTTTCATATTTATAGCAAAATTAAATGGTCTGGTAAATCCATTCATAGTTGGTGGAGTAGCATAATGATGAAAAACCCAAATGTTCTTTTTAGTCATAAATATTTTCCTACCTAATAATAATATTCCCTTGAGTCCCTCAATCCGTCTACAAGTCTATATCCAATCTCATAACCCAGCAACCTGTTAGCCTTATCATTGGAAACCATTTTGGTCTCCCCAGCCACAGCCAATTTCTTGAGAGGTCCTATCTTCGATGCAATATTCATGCAAAACCATCCAGGTATATACAATCTGAATGGTTTATATCCAAACACATCGGATATATTGTCTATCATCTCTTTATATCCGAAATCTCCGGAAGATATGTTAAATACCTCTCCCGACTTTATATCATCACTTTCTATATACTTCTCCACAGCCTGGATGAGATCTTTCAAATAAAGCAGTGCTTTTTTATTCAACCCATCGCCTATCATCGGTACCAACCCTTTTCTGCAGAAAGCTATGAGAGATTTCATGCTTCCTTTATCATTTACCCCATACACTGATGCAGGTCTGAATATACAGACTGATGGATTAACATCAGCATTATTTTCTGTTATATATTTCTCACCCAAAAGCTTACTCTTACCATATACACTCGTGGGGTTGGTTTCAGTTTCTTCAGTTATTAACTCGTTGGAGGCTTCGTAAACATCATTCGTGCTTAAAAAAAGGAATTTATCGACACCTTTTCCTGAACAAATTTCAAACAAATCTTTAGTACCTTCAGCATTTGTTTTTATGAACTGCTTTTCTTCTTCAACAGTTTTTGGCACCCAATGCACTGCAGCAGCCAGATGAACAACGCAATATACATCTTCAAGGCTATCCTGCCATTTTTCCATATCCGAAAGACTTTCCTTTATTATTAAAGCCTTATCGGAATATTGTTCAATCCTGTTGGTATACTTGTCCAACAATACAAGTTCGTATTTATCTATAAGTTCATTTACAAGGGCACTGCCTATCATGCCATTTGCACCTGTAATCAATACCTTCTTCATGCTTCAATACCTTCTTCATGAGAATTCAAATCAATGTAGTCACTGAATTTCATAAACTCTACATTCTGTTTCTTGAGCCACTTTATATATCGAATAAGCTTTTCACTAAGTCCCGGTCTTCCCACCTGAAATCTGAAGTGATTTTTCGTACCCATTCTCTTTCCATTCTCCAAGGTTTCACCTACGATTTCAAATGGATGTATATAAAACACAAAATTGTCTTCTTTTTCCCAATGTTTCCTCATAAAATACTTCATAAGCCATAAGGGAAACAGTCTGAAATACCCTCCACCTGATATAGGAATCGATTTTCCCATTATCTCAAGAGTCGGTGTTTCAAATTCATATTTGTCACCTTTTCTGTATATCATACTTTCCATTTTATCAAATGATGACATATCCATAACATTATAAAGTTTGTGTTCCTTGAACCGTATTAAGCTTGCATCATATATAAATCCAAGGTCCCAAAGAACATCAAACTTTTCATTTTCCATAGAAAAGCAAGGTGCTCTGTATCCTTTAATCGGTTTACCAATAATATCTTCCAATACTTTTTTCGATTCACCAATTCTTTTTCTGAATTCTTTCGTAGTGAGTTCATACACCAGTTCATGTTCCTTTCCGTGACACCCAATCTCATGACCTAGATCAGCTATTTGCTTCACAATATCACGGTTCTCCCTGGCTGTCTCTTCAAGAACAAACACCGTCAGATATACTCCATTATCTGCCATTGTTTTCAAAAATGGTATCACTTTCGAAGCAAACCGCTGTTCAGAAGAAATAATATCTTTATACTCCTTTACATATTCAAGATGGTACCATTCTTCGAGATCCAATGTTAGAAAAAATTTTCTCATATCAACTATTTCCCATTCATATTTATTGATTTCTTACCTATATAAGCCTCTTGTTCCTGGTTCTAAACTCTTTTCCCTGCTCTGCAGTAGGCCAGGTGAAGTACCTTCCTTCTGAAGCAAAGTTGGGTTTTCTAACCAAGGTTCCATTTTCAATATCCTTGATTGCTTTAATCATCATTTCTCCGCCTACTTTCTTTGTCCTTTCCATAAGCTGGAACATGGATTTACAGTCGCCAATATATACTTTGTCTTGAGCTACAATATCTCCATCATCAATTTTCTTGGACATATAATGAACTGTAGCCCCACCGTATTCTTCTTCATTGAATACATACCAAAAACTCGGCATGCACCCTCTGTAATCAGGAAGTAGGCTTCCATGAACATTCAGTATGCCGTACTTCGGAGCCGAAAGCAGCGGCTCTCTAATAATTTCCGGAGCTGAAAATGATAAAATCACATCCGGCTCCATCTCAACAACTTCCTTAAAGAAATCTTCATCGTTGGATGAATCAATAACTTTATATAGAATGCTGTTTTTCTTAGCTACATGTTCAACTCCGCATAATCCTTCAAACAAACTGTATCCTGTTACTTGGTCAAGTTTCGCCAAAATGGAACGCATCACAGTTACAAAACCCATTTTCCCTACCTGGAAAAATCCAAACCATTTTATAAAGTCGCTCAATTTATTCTGTAAAGAACTCTTGCAGTCAACATTCACTATCTCTAAAACTTCGGAATTGTCAATTATCTTTTGTATATTCCTGGGGATAAAAAATCTATCCTGCTGTGTCATGATTATAACTTTAAGCATCGAATATCACCTTATATCCGTCATTTTTTTATTTGATCCACTTCCACCCTCAACATAACCCTCACTGCTTATTACTTTTGATATAGTACCAAAAAAGCATTTCAGGTCCATCATAAGTCCTGATTTTTCAACATACTCGCCATCAAACCTGGCCTTGTCTTCAATGGAAATCTCATCCCTGCCGTTAATCTGAGCCCATCCTGTAAGTCCAACTGGTACGTCATTGGCACCATATTTATCCCTTTCTTCAATAAGGTCATACTGATTCCAGAGAGCAGGTCTTGGACCAATTATGCTCATCTCGCCCTTCAATATGTTAATTATCTGGGGCAATTCATCAAGGCTTGTCTTTCTAAGAACCTTTCCTGTTTTTGTAAGCCATTTTTCAGGATCATCCAGCAGATGAGTAGGCATATCCTTTGGGGTATCAATTCTCATGCTCCTGAATTTCAATATATTGAAGTGAGTCTTATACATTCCAACCCTTTTCTGCTTGAATAAAACTGGCCCTTTTGAATCCAGTTTTATCATTATAATAAGGATCAAAAATACTGGAGACAGTATTACAATCCCAATAAACGATAAAACTATATCTATTAATCTCTTTATTACCATATACATACTATATTTCTCCTGTAATCCTCTTGTTTCCAAACACCATATTATACCACGGTATTCCTTAAAAAAAACATTAATTATAACTATATACGTTAAAATACCCGCACATGTTCCCGAAGTGTCAATAAAAACATCGAAAACAGCCGGTCCTCTTCCCGGAACGAACATCTGGTGAATCTCGTCCGTAGCAGCATAAAGACTGCAAATCAGTAACGCTGCAACAAGCCTTTTGGGAAATGTCATATTACTTCCCAGGGCAGAAAAAACAAGAATGCCCAGTATGAAATACATGATAAAATGTGCATTCTTTCTGATTATGCCATTCAGCGTTTCAACATCAAGGTCTGCATTTGGAGCAACCTTTTCAACAGTCTCAACTACAATCTCAGTTACTCCTGTACTCAAATTATTTGAATCATCCGCCACCTGAGCGGAAAAGCTGAATATCAGCATCATCCATAGTAGGACAGCTATCCAAAGTACAACTCTTTTCTTGCTAATAATGAATTTTTTCACCATTTATTCATCCATATAATAAAAAGGCGTCTGCAACAGCAGACACCTCTAATTCCAAATTATTTATTCCAATATCTACCCAGGTGGTAGTATATCACACAAATAATCAATGCACAATCATTAATCCGATTTTTATTTCCCGTTTACCTTATTGAATACTGCATGCCACCGAGGTCTTCACCTGATGCAGAAGATTTTCGTCCACGCCATCCTCGACTATGAATCCAAGTACATCACTTATCCTGACCCTTTTCTGCAACATGAAATATTCATCGGACCCTGCCAGCCATGACCATCTGTTTCCAAATATTTCGCAGAATATTATTCTGACATTAAATTTTTCGTATATTTCCCTTACGATGCCGTCAAGCTTCCTCTTATAGATAAAGGTCTCTTTCTCCATTGGAAATCCTCTCATAGTATTCTTCAAGCTTTCCTATCAGATTATGCTTCTGGTAGAACTCCATGTTCCTTACTTCTTCCATTTCCTTCTTTATAAGTTCCTCTCCTATAGCCTTGGTTTCATCAGAACCATAGTCGTCGAGGTACTCCTTGAAGGTAAGGATTGCATTGAGCTTGCAGAACTTGCCTTCGACACATTCCTGGAGAAGGCCCATGATCTTGTCTCCCGTCCTGCCGCATCTGTAGCCTGCAGTACAGAAGGAAGATATCTTTCCTATTTCCGCCATCTCCCTTATGACCTCGTCAAGACTTCTGGTTTCTCCCAGCATGAACTGCTGCTTTTCCTCGTCCTGGAGCTTTGCAGCCTCACTGTATCCACCTATACCAATCCTTGTGGATGCATCTGTCTGGGTGCAGCCCACCTGGATTACTTCCTTCTTGATTTCAGACTTCTCCCTTGCGGTTATTATAAGTCCCGTATATGGTACGGACAACCTTAGAACAGTAACCAGCTTCTTGAAGTCTTCGTCGCTAACTATATATTCAGAATTCGTACTGAGTTCGGATCCTGACGCCTGGGTCATCCTTGGGAATGATATGGTGTGGGGACCTATTCCGAACTGCGTCTCAAGGTCGATTGCATGGTAAAGAAGACCCATAACCTCGAACCTCCAGTCGTAGAGCCCGAAGAGGGCACCTATTGCCAGATCGTCTATTCCTGCATCCATGGCCCTGTGGAGGGCATAGAGCCTCCATCTGAAGTCGCTCTTCGGTCCTGCGGGATGGAGCTTCTTGTAGAGGTCTCTGTTGTATGTCTCCTGGAAGACTTGGTATGTACCTATTCCAACTTCCCAAAGTTTTTTTAGATCAGCTGTGGACATGGGAGCGGCATTTATATTGACCCTTCTAATTGATCCTGTGCCATTGCCGTTTTTAGCCTTTTTCTGGACGCTGTATATTGCCTTGATGGACTCTGCCATATAGTCAGCATCGGACTGGGGATGTTCTCCGTAGACCACTATCATCCTCTTGTGTCCAGCATCTATGACATGCTCAGTCTCTTGCTTTATCTCATCCATTGTGAGTATCCTGCGCTTCTCGTGAGGGTTTTCCTTTCTGAATCCGCAGTAGGTGCAACTGTTAACGCACAGATTGCTGCAGTAGAGAGGTGCGAAGAATACTATCCTGTTGTCGTATACCTTTCTCTTTATTTCTGCCCCTGCTTCGTACATTTCCTCCCATAGCTCCTCGTCCCTCACATTCAGCAATGCTGCCGTCTCGTCAGGATCAAGTCTTGTTATGGAAAGTGATTTCTTTATGATTCCCCTTATATATTCCTTGTCTGGTTCACTGTTTTTCGATAGCTTGTCCCATATAAGGTCTTCATCGATGAAATCTTTTCCATTAATTAAATATTTGTCAATCTCTTCCTGCTTAATAACATTTTTCGCCCATTCTCGAGCATTTACACTAGCCATTACGCTACCTCCAAATATTTTTCACTGAATCAGCTTCTGTGGGAGCGCACAATAAAAGCCTCTCGAGGGAGAGGCCAAGATACAACAAATTCAACGACTTCATTAAAGTCGCATTCATTTCATGGTCGCTGCCCCTTTCACTCAGAATCGATATCCTTGCGATTAGGAAACGTTTTTCAGTTCGTTAATATATTAACACTTTCATTCTTGGAATGCAATGTTTTTTTGTTTTATGCTAAAAATTTCCGAACACTGTAAAAGAAAAGCGAGGTGTCACAAAATGATCACCTCGCTTTATAGTGTCTGTTATCTAATGGTTGTAAAATATGTCACCAGTTTCTCCGTCAAATACTCATCCTCTGCATTCTGTACAAAATTCGTATTTACAGTCAAAGTATATTTTGTCTTAGGTAAATAGGTAACACCTTCTTCCAATGCAATAAACCCTTTTAATCTATCTTCACTAAATGATACATTAGCATTTGTCAATTCGACAGTGTCAACCCTGGCCACAAGTGACAATGCAGTTACATCAACAGAACTTAAATCAATAGCTTCACTGAATGACAGCTCTATTACCTCATTAGTCGCTACATTTCTCGCTCCAGATACTGGTGATATAATGCTTACATTAAAGCTATCCTCTGTTGGCGGGTATACAGGTGGATCCACAGGCTCCGTATCAGCAGGCAAGATTTCATAAAGCTCTGATTCAACAATTGTTGTCAGTCCACCACTGTCCTCTGCTGTCACCTCAACATAAATGCCCTTACCCTCATATCCATCTATTACAATTGTCTCTCCTGAGTCAACTGTCACCGTACGATTTTTATTCACCTTAACCTTCCACGAATAAGTGAAAATCAAATCAGATTCATCATCATTATCATCTGTCCATCCACCTGGATTTGCTGTTAATGTAACACCAACCTGTATAACATCACTTTCACTTGATATGGTAGGTTTTTGTTTTGGATCGTTCACTGGCGGTTGATTCTCATCTGGAGGTTTTGTGCCGTATTCCGGTGTCAGTAAAAGGGCATTGTAGGCATTGAGACGGCCTCCGGACTTAACGTAGTTTGCATAATAGCTGTCATATACCACCGATTCCATGACATCATTTATGAGCAATTCCGGCGACCTTAATAGCTCCGAATCAGCTGTCAGATTATTCACATTCATCTCGTGGCTTATCATCAAAGCAAGTACACCGGATACATGAGGGGTTGCCATTGAAGTACCGTACCAGGATTCATAAGCATTATATGGCACCGTACTCTTTATTGCAGCTCCCGGAGCAAAAACATCCACACTTTCTGTTCCGTAATTTGAAAAATCCGATTTTTCGTACAATCCGTCATTATTGTAATCATTATCTAGCGAAGCAACTGCTATTATGTTTCCACAATTATATGAAGATGGGTAGTGGGGCTTTAAATCATTATTATCTCCTATGAAGTCGTCACCGCCATTCCCTGCAGCTGCAACGAACACACCTCCATGATCCGTTCCGAATTCATCTATAGCAGTCTTTAGAGTATTGCTGTAGCCGCCTCCTCCCCAGGATGCATTTATTATCTTTGCACCATTATCACCTGCATACTCGACAGCATATGCTGCATCACTTGAATAACCGTAACCGTCACTGGCAATGAACTTTAGAGGCATGATCACAACATTGGGCGCAACTCCAACCACTCCATCACCATCGGCTTCAGCGGCTATTGTTCCTGACACGTGGGTTCCATGGTCGTCAAAAGTTCCGTCATATACAGTATTGTCATTGTTGCAGAAATCCCATCCGTTTACATCATCTTCATAGCCGTTTCCGTCATCATCAATTTCATTGCCTGGGATTTCTCCCGAATTTGTCCATATATTAGCATCTAAGTCAGGATGATCAATCTGCACTCCCGTATCTATAACAGCGACTATTACATCTCCCCTTCCCTGTTCAATAGCCCATGCTTCCTGTGCATCTATATTGTCCATTCCCCACAGGCTGCTTAACATCGAGTCGCTTGGAATGGATTCCGCCTGAATTTTTGAAGCCTCAAGAACATAATCAAGCTCCGCATACTCAACCTTGTCATTCATGTTCAATGCTTCAACCACTTGTTCCACAGGCATGCTGCCGTTTACCATCATTGTCTCGGCACCCATCTTGAACTTTCTATTTGTCTCAAGCTTATAGCTTGCCTTTATTGCCCTTTTCTCCACCGCTGCTGCATTATCGGCAAATTTCACTATGATTCTGTCACTGGCGTAATCATGCACGTCATCCTTATGTCCACCAGAATCTGTAGTCACACCAAATGCAGGCACAACCATTGTTGCAACTATTGCAAAAACAATTAAACATACTAATTTTTTCCTCATTTAACCCTCCTTCAATTACTGTAAGTGCAATTTCTATACTTAATATTTAAATCAACCAAGAAAGCTGCTACGCCGCGTCAACGGTTCAAGCCGTTGTTCTAATGCGCAGAAAGTTGTCATTTATCGCATATAACCCATAACGGTGACATGAAAACACAAGTCAAAGCATATTATTGCTTATTAAAATAATACGTATACAGACATACATAATGTGGGGTGAAATACAGATTTCAAAAACGAGATCCTTGATTTATCTCGTAAATATCTACTTTTTCAGAAAAACAAATATAATGATTATTCAATAATTTATTTACATTTCATGGCATTTATACTATTATATTTGTAAATAAAAAATGGTGAATTTTTTTTAAAATTGACTTCTTAGGAGAAAACAAAATGAAAAAAACAAAGCTAACAGTATTACTACCCATCATCCTTATAATCTGTCTGCTGTCCGTTGGGTGCGGAGCGGCAAGCGGTGGTTCTACCACTATCGCAGAGGAAACGATCCTTGATGAGATATTTATTTTCAAATCCAATGGTCCTGGCAGTTCAACAGGTGACTTGTACTTTATTGATGGAGACAAGGAAAAAATTAAAATCGACTCGGATGTTCTGAATTCAACCTTTCAAGTGACACCCGAAGATAAGAAAATCCTTTACGTCACTGAGGACAACACGCTCTACCTAAAGGAGACCGACAAGGAAAAGGAAAAAATCACCTCAGACGTATATCCTTACTCGGCAAGGTTCAGCGCAGACGAAAGTACCATCGTTTTCGAGAAAGCAGATTATGATTCCTACGACCTGTATGTAAAGAAAATCGGGCAGGACAAGGAAAAAATCGCTTCTGACACTGAATACTTCGACCTTTCATGGGATGGAAACTCAGTCTTCTACATAGATTCCGAAGACAATCTATATATCAAGAACCACGACCAGGACAAGGAAAAAATCGCTTCAGACGTCAGCTTCATATATCCTTGCAGTGATGGTGAGACGATTCTTTATATTAACAACGACGATAACTTCTACTATAAAAACATTGTCGAGGACGAAAAGGTCAAGCTGTCTTCTGAGCCTGTTGAGCAATACTACAATATCTTTGTATCCGACGATTCGGAGATGATTACATATTTGGACGAGTACGATTATTTGAAATCAAGAGGTGAACTTTACTCGTATGAAGTAGGTGAAGAACCTCAAAAGCTTGCATCCGACGTATCCAGCCATTACATGAGCCGCAACGGAAAGTATGTTTATTACTTGAACGATGAAGAGGAGCTGTACGCAATAGACATTAAAAGTGATGAAAAGGAAAAAATAGCAACCGATGTTGTAAGCATAATCACTTCTCACAATGGAACGTCTATAGCATATCTTGATACGGATGACATCCTTTATGTCAAGGAAACAGGCAAGGAAAAGGAAAAACTTGCAACTGACGTCCTCAAATGGGACCTGACCGGAGACGGTGCCGTTATCCTCAACAACGACAATGAATTGTACATAAAGAGAAACCGCAGCGAAGAGAAGGAACACCTGGCGGACAGCATAGAGGACTTTCTAGTTGTATCAAATGGAACCTGTTTATATTATTACAATGACAACGACGAGTTGTACGTGATTGAAAAAGACCAGGAACCCAGGATGATTATGGACGGTCTGGACAAGAATGAAAATGTCCATATACAGAACAGTCTTTTCATGCAGACGAAGCTGTCTCTTGAGGATATCTCGGGCATATGGAAAAACGACTACTACGATGAAATCATAACCATCTCGGATGACGGAACGGTATCCGTAGATTCCTTTGAATACGGTGCCTACGAAGGTCAGATGATGAATGTTGAACCTTTCAGCGACAGTATTTCCGCCACTATCTTCGATGAGGAATACACTTTCAGTGTAAATGACGAAAATTCTATCCGCATCGACTACGATGACTACTACAGGATTGACGAAGATGAGTACAGGGAATGGCAGGACGAGCAAATGAAATACACCTTGCTTTACGAAGTCGTTTTCATAACAGGAGACAATGTCACCTGCTACGCCAATCATGACGCCGGTTCCGAATATATGGGATTCTACAGTTACGGCGACGAGCTTTATGTTGAAGACGTATACAAGGATGACAGCGGCGCGTTCTGGCTTATGGGCAGCTTCTATGACGACTACTGGAACTATACAGAGATCTGGCTGCCATTTGATTCCGAACTGATGTTCATTGAATAGGGGTACAAAAAAAGGGCATCCGCCCTTTTTTTATATTCTTTATCACACAATTCCGATTTTCACCGAGTTTATCAGTCCCTGCTGAAAAGATCCCTCGTATAGACCTTTTCCTCCACATCCAGCAGACTGTCATCAATCCTGTTTGCAACTATTACATCGCATATTTCCTTGAACTCGTCAAGGTCCTTTACAACCCTTGACCTGAAGAAATCATCCTCCTTGAGGGCAGGCTCGTACACCACCACATCTATACCCTTCGCCTTTATCCTCTTCATTACTCCCTGGATTGCGGACTGTCTGAAATTGTCGGAGTCGGTCTTCATTGTAAGCCTGTAAATGCCTACAATCTCTGGCTCCCTTCTGATTATCATTTCAGCCACATGGTCCTTCCTTGTCCTGTTGGCATCCACTATTGCAGACATTATATTCTGTGGAACATCGGCATAGTTTGCCAGCAGCTGCTTGGTATCCTTAGGAAGGCAGTAGCCTCCGTAGCCGAAGGAGGGATTATTGTAGTGGCTTCCTATTCTTGGATCAAGTCCCACTCCCTCTATTATCTGTTTGGTGTCAAGTCCTCTCACCTCTGCATAGGAGTCTAGCTCGTTGAAGTAAGCAACCCTCATGGCAAGGTAGGTGTTGGCGAAAAGCTTGATGGCCTCCGCTTCGGTAGAATTCGTATACAGAATTGGAATATCTTCCTTCACTGCTCCCTGGGCAAGGAGATTTGCAAACACTTCAGCCCTTTCAGACTGCTCTCCAACCACTATTCTCGAAGGGTGGAGGTTATCGTAAAGAGCCTTTCCTTCCCTCAAGAATTCAGGCGAGAATATTATATTGTCGGTCTCGAACATTTCCCTTACCCTTTCCGTGTATCCAACAGGTACGGTTGATTTCACAACCATGACTGCATCGGGATTTATTGAAAGAACATTAGCTATTACAGCCTCTACGCTTCTTGTATTGAAGTAGTTCTTTACTGGGTCGTAATTTGTGGGAGTTGAGATTATTACATAGTCGGCATCCTTGTATGCCAGATAGTTGTCTGTCGTAGCCCATAGGTTAAGCTCCCTCTTTTCCAGGTATTCCTCAATTTCCCTGTCTATTATGGGGGACTTCTTGTCGTTAATCATGTCCACCTTTTCCTTGATGATGTCAAGGGCTATTACCTCGTTGTTCTGTGCCAATAGTATCGCATTTGAAAGCCCCACATATCCTGTTCCCGCTACCGTTATCTTCATTTTCTTCCTCCGTGTGTCAAAATTCATATCTTAATATATTACTTGATTATCTTTATGTAAAAACTAAGACTACTATAAGTCAATGTAAATTATATCAGACAATGTGGTCAAAACCCAATATCTTTTTAGAAAAAAAAGAAAGAAAAGCCGCCCTTCCAATAGGAAGGACGACGCTCTATTTCTGTTGCTTGTTTATTACGGTTTGTTTACAGTAACTGTCAAATCAGAGTGTGCAGGATCAAAGGTATAGTCTGAGTCATTATCTAACGGTGTTATACCAATAATAGTGAAGGTAATCGAACCAATATTCTTACGTATAGGATCGGATATCACAGTGCATTCGCCATTTATTGTAGGAGCAGTTCCAGCAGTTACAGATTTGCCGTCACTCCACTCATAAGCAACTTCTGCCTCACTCATTGGAAGATTAGTCGATACTGTCACAGTTGCAGTCCATTTGTTCCTGATTGATGTAGGATATGCATCCGTTATACTTGACGTGAATGTGTTAATTACAGGAGTTTCAGCAGGTTCTACTAAGTAATCTGCTGAAGATTCTGAAGTCCACTTAACAGGATCTCCTTTATCGGTTGCAGTTACTTCAAGTTTTATATAATAACCTGTATCACTTTCAGGAAGAGACAATGGATTATCAGAACCTCCTATATCCGAGTAGCTACCATCTAATTCCTTAATCTTCCAATTGTATGAATATGAAAGATTCTCCTCACCTCTGTCGTCGGACCAATCGCCTATGTCTGCATAGGCAATATCCCCAGCAATCAAGGTACCTGTTATTGAAGGCGTTATATCATTTACGGGTGCTGCATTTGGAATAACTTGACGTCCTGGCGATTCCGATGGTTCAGACATCTCGACAGGGTCTCCATTATCTATCGCAGTCACTAGAACTCTTATAAATTTTGTCACTTCCGCTTCAGTTAGAGAGTATGAGTCAGCTGTAACTCCAGTGTCTTCATATGTGCCGAATTCTGTATCGGATATCTGCCACATGTAGGAATATTCTAGGTTCTCCACTCCTCCATCATCACTCCAACCGCCGTCTTCTGCATAAACTGTTTCTCCTGCTATCATCAGTCCTGTTACAGACGGCCTATCGCCGTCGTTCACCGGTGGTTCATTCGGTGCTTCAGGCTCTATCCACTCCCAGTCGGAATATGCTACACCATCAAGACCTTCCTCATCAACTGCAACCACTTCAATCCTAATGTATTTCTCTGCCTGTCCGGGTTCAACTATAAATATTGGTGGAAATTCTTCATATAACCATGACTCATCATACCATTCTTCGTAATCACTTGGTGAGTCTTCCTCCGGATCAGCAGTAACCTGCCATGTACAATAATAATCAAGGTCGCCTTCATCTATCCAAGTCCCTGTATGTGCAATTATAGCCCCTCCAACTTCAAATGTTCCTGTCATATAAGGCGGAAAATCAGTATCATTATATGGATCCTCGTTTTCGGGTGGTGGCGGCGGTTCAGTACCATTATCAGTAGTCAACAGCAAAGCTTCATAGGCATTGAGGCATCCATCAAGTACTACCGAGTTATATGTGCTTTTATACACGGTAGCTTCAAGAAGGTCATCCTTAAGCTGAACCTTGCTTCTGGTGACAGAACCGTTCAAATCAATATCATGGCTTATCATAAGTGCAACTGTTCCAGCTACATGAGGCGTAGCCATGGATGTTCCGCTCTTGTAACCGTATGAATCTCCAGGAACAGTACTGAGAATGCTCCTTCCCGGCGATACAAGGTCTACAGACGTCCGTCCGTAGTTCGAGAAGTATGAAAGACTTCCGTCGGAGTCAATGGAAGCCACCGACACTATGTTTTCGTTTGGATAGGTTGCCGGAGCATGATGGTATCCAAACATTCCGTAGAAGTCCATGTCATAGCCGTCATTCCCTGCAGCAGCACAGAACAATCCGCTGAAATCGTTTATTGCATCATACATGCTTGAATCCACCCCAATAGTATATCCTCCCCACGAGGCACTTATTACATCAGCGCCCATGGCTTCTGCATATTCTATTGCAAGGACTGCATCGCTGAAGCTTCCGGAGCCGTCAGACCCTAGAAACTTAAGGGGCATCACATTTACATTTGGAGCAACACCTGCAACACCGATTCCATTGGCTGCAGCAGCTATAGTACCAGAACAGTGGGTTCCATGTCCCTGGTCGTCTGTGGGGTCTCCGTCACCATTGTGAAAGTCCCATCCGTGGACATCATCTATATATCCGTTGCCGTCATCGTCTACACCTGCATCACCGTTCAGTTCAACTTCATTTATCCAGATGTTTTCCGCAAGGTCTACATGGCCCATATCAACACCTGTATCTATTACGGCCACTATGACTTCAGGATTTCCAGTTGCAAGATTCCAGGCTCCCGGATATTCGGTATCCCCGTTTGCATCAATCTTTTCCATTCCCCACAAATAGCGTGCAGAATCACCGTCCCATGGGTCATCCGGAAAATCCGTCGCTCTCATTATGTAGTCGAACCCTGCATACTCAACAGAATCCAATTCACCGAGCATTTCAACCAGCTCTTCAACTGTCAAGTTGCCCTTCAGCTTCAGCACCTCGCCTCCGGACTTGAACTTTGCCTTGTCAATGAGCTTGTAGTATTTCTTTATGAGCTTTCTGTCGGTGTCAGAAATATCGTCCTTGAATTTAACAATTATCTGATCATTCAGATATTCAGTAATTCCTATCTTCTCCTGTTGACCATCCGAAGATAAATTACCCGTGCCGTAATCACCATACGCTCTTACAAAAGTTGACAACAAAAGGATTACAGCAAGGATTACATAAATAACAGCCCTGCTTTTCCTCTTCACTTCACTTCCTCCTCATAATTTATTTTTTATTTTTTGTTGAACAAAACAACTTAAAGGGTTTATGCATAGTTAACTTTCCTGCAAATTTAAAACAACCGCTGACTCTATTTATGCGGCAACACCACTTTCTCCAGTCAACGGTTATATCTTTGTCTATAATTATATTTTACTACTTTTTTCTGTATACAACAAGGAATCGAAAAAAGACCTTCACTACTATCTCAAAAACTCAAGGAGCTCGTCTTCAATAGCCTCTGCATCCCTGTATCCCAAGTAGTAGGTCGCCTTCAGCTTGTCCCTGTTCCTTTCGACCCTGCCCATGTCAAGGCTCTCCACCGGCCTTATAACAAAGGCTTTTCCTTCCGACTCCAGTCTTTTTACATAATCGAGAGTTTCATTGTACTCCCTGTATCTGTTTTCGATGCAATTGATCAATTCTGGATATTTTCCATATTTGATCCTGGTTAGAAAACCCATACTGGAAGGCTTCTTCTCATAGCCCTCGGGTCTTGTGAGTATCACTACAAGCTTTTCATTTCCGTCCTCCAACGCCTTCCTTACGGGTATTGAATCCGACATTCCTCCGTCAAGGTAGCTCTTGCCGTTAATGGTAATCATGTCGGAAATGAAGGGCAGACTGCTCGATGCCTTCAGCACTTCAAGAAGATCATCCATCTTCCCCTTCTCGAAATATTCAGGCTTTCCGGTACGGCAATCCGTTGCAACAACAATAAACCTCTGGTCCGATTCCTCGTAGGTCTTCCAATCGAACACGTCAAGCTTCCTTGGAATCTCTCCGAATACGAAATCCATGCCGAAGAGACCACCCTTGAAAATCAAGTTGTAGAAACTTATATACCTTCTGTCGTTTATATAGTTGTAGGGGACCCGAAGGTTTCTTCCAACCTGCTTCGATACATAGTTTGTACCGTTGCAGGCACCCATTGACACACCGATCACATAGGGGAAGCGTATGTCCCTTTCAAGGAAATAGTCCAGGATTCCCGCGGAATATATTCCCCTGAATCCTCCACCTTCAAGTACAAGTCCTGTTTTTTCAATCATTTCATCATCTTCTTTCTATTATATCTTATGAAAGTTACAAATTCATAATCCATGGCTAGATGTCTGTATACATCCTTTCGTAATATTTAACATACTCGCCGGATACTATATTCTCAATCCATCCGGTATTGTCCAGATACCATTCTATGGTTTCCTGAATTCCCTTTTCAAAGGTATAGGAAGGCTCCCACCCCAGTTGCCCAGTTATCTTTGTATTGTCTATTGCATATCTCCTGTCGTGCCCCGGCCTGTCCTTGACGTGTTGTATCAGTTCTTCCGACTTGCCCAGGGTTTTAATGATCAGTCTTACAATTTCAATATTGGCCCTTTCGTTGTTGCCGCCGATATTGTACACTTCTCCGTCTATACCCCTGTGAAGCACTGCGTCAACGGCAGCACAATGGTCATATACGTGAAGCCAGTCGCGCACCTGCATTCCGTCTCCATATACAGGAAGAGGCCTGTCCTCCAGGCAGTTGTTTATCATAAGAGGTATAAGCTTCTCAGGAAACTGGAATGGTCCGTAGTTGTTGCTGCAGCGGGTTATGTTCACAGGCAAGCCGTAGGTTTCATGATAGGACCTTACTATGAGATCGGCACCTGCCTTGGATGCTGAATATGGGCTGTTTGGCAGCAGAGGCATCGTTTCAAGGAATTTTCCCTCCTCGCCCAATGCACCGTAGACTTCATCCGTAGACACCTGTACAAACCGCACTCCATCCCTGTATTCTCTTGAGTATTTATCGTCGGGATCCACCTTCCAGTGTCTCATTGCAATGTCCAGGAGCACCTGGGTTCCCAAGATATTGGTGGTCAGAAACACTTCAGGCTCCTCGATACTTCTGTCAACATGGGTTTCGGCGGCAAAATTGACCACAGCATCAATGTCATGAACAGAAAAGACTTCCTCCATCTTTTGCCTGTCCCTGATGTCGCCTTTGATGAAAACATGGTTGGGGCTGTCTTCCACACCTTTCAGATTTTCGAGATTCCCCGCATATGTCAGCAAATCAATGTTTATGATTTTGTATTCAGGATGTCTTTCCAGCATCATCTTCACGAAGTTGCTGCCTATGAATCCTGCACCGCCTGTTACCAGAATTGTTTTCATCGATTCTCCTTCTACCATAGTGAGTTGCGTATATAATTAGTCATGAAACAATTATACTGCAAAACATCCCTGTCATCAATGATTGAAATAATAAGTGAATTGTACAATATTTTTCTTTCGTAATGGGTTGGAGTCTGATATAATACCAATATCGGGGAATATTGGCTCAACAGGTTTAGTGCTTCCTCGATTTGGAAGAATGGATGATTACAAGTCCCTATACTAAACAGTTAGGTCATGTCGATGATGTGGCTTTTTTTTATATATGAATTTATACTTTTTCAAAATATCAACTTGCAATAAAAGGGATGCAAACGGGGAATGTCAGCGGAGGAACAAGTGGCAAAAATTATTATTATTGAAGATGAAGCAGCTATAAGAAACGACTTGGCAAAAACCATAAGAAAAATAGACGAGCATATAGAAATTTTCGAAACGGGTTCCGTCCTTGAATCAATGGAAATTATTCAGGAAAATGATATTGATATTTTTTTGATTGACATACAGCTTGAAGATGGAAACGGTTATGAACTGGCCAAGAGGATAAGAAAAATCGATAGTTACAAATTGAATCACATTGTATTCATTACTGCAGTTCCCACGCATGCAATGATGGCTTACGAAAACATACACTGTTATTCATATATCCTTAAACCAATCGACCAGGACCTATTGGAAGAGCAATTGTTCACACTGATAAAATTCGGAACCAAAAGGAAGGATTCGGACGACGTTCTCAAGCTGGAGCTTGAACTTAAGAGCTGCAAATATGTAGTAAACGTCGACGACATCATATATCTGGAAGCGATCAATCAAAAAAAGTATCTTAAAACCACAAAGGACTGCATCGAACTCACTAGAACATCCATGGCAGGCATGATGAACAGGCTTCCCGATTATTTTATCAGGTGTCACAAGTCCTTTATCATAAACAAGAACAGGATAGAATATGTGGATAAGGCTAGGAAGGTCATACGGCTGAATGATATAGACGAGATGATACCCATAGGCAGAAAGTACTATGTTGATATAATGGAGGCAGCCTATGAAGTTAACTGAACTCATTCTATTTTCTCTGGTTGATTATCTGGAATATCTGATAATATTGTCAGGCTTGTTTGGTATCAGTCTCCTGAAAAGAATCGACTTGAAGCTTGCATCTGCAGTGGGAATTCTTGTTGTCATATCGGGATTCATGTCCCATTTGCTTGGTCAGGATAAGGCCTTTATAATTAACAGTATATTGATACTCCTATTAATATATATTGTATTTAGAGTAGCATTTATCAAATGCATATACTCCTATGTACTAAGCACAGCCATCCTGCTTGTCATCCAAATGCTCTCATTCGTCCTCCTGGAATTTATAATCGGCGGAATGTCCTTGTCCAATGATTCGGGTGTTCACGTCCATATTCCAACCATTATTATAGTGTTGACCATCCGTAGATTCTTGCCTCTCAAAAAGCTCATGTCCGAGAAATTGTTGAGAAACAAGGCTTTTGGATTCATCCTCATCGATACTTTTCTTGTTTTGATGGGATGTCTGGTATTTTTATTGACCAGAAGCGAGACCTTTATTGTAAACGCATTGTACATTGTTGTTATTGTACTCATGGTTGTCCTCATAAATATCATCCTCTTTACAAACGGACTGCGCAATGAAAAGGACAGGGAACAGATAAAGCTGTATGAAAGGTATCTGCCTGTAATCGAAGACCTTATGAATGACATAAGAAGCAAGCAGCACGAGTACGACAACCATATACAATCCATTAACTCCATACTTAATACAGAATATGACGGCTCCGGAGACTATGACAAAATAAAAAAATATGTTGAAGATGTAAGAGTCGATAAAAGCATCGCCAATCTTGGAAAAATGGACAACAGCATACTTGCAGGCCTGATATACACAAAGAAGAAGACTTTCGAAAAATCGGGCATTGAATTCAGAGTTGAAATATTCGATTATCTGTTCAAAACAAGATTCAAGGATTACGAAATGGTCGAAATGATAGGAATACTGCTGGACAATGCCCTTGAAGCATCCCAAAAAGGAAATCAGGTGATTTTAAAGATATACAGCGAGGGTGTCACGAAGGTTGTTGAAGTGTTGAATGAACACGAATACATAAGTGCCAAAACAATTGACAATATGTTCATGATGGGTTACACAACAAAAGAGGAAAGCGGTCACGGATACGGCCTGGATAACTTGAACCAGCTCATAAAAAGAAACGACGGCAAGTATGTTGTAAGCAACCAGTCTTTATACGGATCAAACTTCTTCTCCATAAAACTGATGTTTGACTGAAAACAAATGGGTAAAAAAACAAGATGAGTGATTACACTCATCTTGTTTTTAAATGCTCAGGGCACTTTGGTTCACCGAATATTAAAACACAAGCCGTCTTGTTTACTATCACCGGTGCCATTATTGCCAAGGCTGCACAAATCACATTATTGAACTTGAACAGTTTTCCTTTCATAATATCTGTTCACCTCCTTTCCAATTAGAAGTTGTATGGTGCTCAAGCAAACACCCCATAAGATCACTTGAGCGAAATCCCAACTTTTCGTGCTTAGAAATATCGCCAAATATATTACAGTTACAGTAATTGCTATCATTTTGAACCTACTTCTCTGCCTTTTATCATACTCCGGTCTGTTTCTTGAAATAACAGGAGCGTATAGGGCAAACACCAAAATTGCAAAAACAAATATGCATATTCCAGCGGTTTGGCTCACTATTGCGGTTTGAGCCAGGAAACAAATCAAAAGGAAGAAAACAGTTGTAAATAGAGTACATCCTATGAAAGAACTGAAATGCACTCCTCCAATGAAAGTTCTTGTGGAAATCGTGAACAACAAAATATAGAAATACATGTCAATCTGACCTATCACTAGAAACACAACCATTGGAATCAATAATTTCACTATCGTATTGATTAAAATTTCAAGAGAGTAATAAATGCTCGCCAAGGTGTCTTCAGGCAGATTTTGATTTTTTGTCAAACTTGAATGTATATGATTAACGAATTTTTCCAAAATAACTACTTCCTTTTTATAGTCTGATACATGATAACACAAAACAACTTAAAAAAAATCAAAATGCATCAAACGGCTGTCTAATGCATTCAAACGACATTTTCAGCGTTTAGTTGTTTATGAGCGCCGTTTAGATGACGTATATTGCTATATCCCTTAAATGCTGTATTATATATAATGTATTTGCATATTTGTATTTAACACGATAGATTTGGAGGGAGCAGCAAATGAACATGAAAATACCATATACATTTCATTTTTCAACATTTTTATTAGCAACATTTGTTGAATACGCGAAGAAAAAAACTGCCGGAATCCTCCAGAAGAGATCTCCGAATGTTGTTAAATTCAAATATGACTTATCAAGAAGCATAGCCAGGAATCCCAGCAGAAAATTTTCAGTATTGGCATTGGAAATTGAAAACATCAATGAAATACATAGATACCTGGGATGTAAAGCCGGAAACGAAGCCATCAATTTCATAAAAAAAAGGGCCCGTACTTTTTTCAAGGGATGTGAAGTTTACTCAATATTCTACAACGAAATTTCAATTGTAATTCCTTGTATTGATGAATATGAAGCTTGTTCACAGGGTGTTAGATTCATGGAAAACTATGCCAAACCCGTACGGATCAACAACAGGTCCATAAAAATAAATATGTTTTGCGGAATCGTAAACTATCCCAATCATGGAAAGACATCGAAGGAAATATTTCAAAAAATGGGTAGAACTCTGACGCAATCTAAAATCGACCACAGGACTGTTTCAATTTATGACAGTAAGATAACATCAAAGATAAAGAACGACTACTGTATCCTCAACAACATCCGTGAAGCAGTTGAAAAAAATGAGTTACGGCTGGTTTACCACCCTAAAATCGACATTGTAAAAAACAGGATTGTTGGAGCCGAAGCGTTGCTCCGTTGGGACAATCACAAGAACATAAATATTGCTGAAATGATAGAGGTTTCTGAGAATGTCGGCTATATAACCGACATATCAAAGGCAGTAATTGATATTGTTATAAAGCAGATGGAAGAATGGAAGAAGGAAGGAATGGAAATAAAGGTCGCAATAAATATTTCACCATTGGATCTTATGAACGATGTACTTTATGACCATCTTGTAGAGCGTTTTAAAAAAAGCACAGTCAAACCTGAAATGCTAGAGCTGGAAATAACCGAAAGGAATACCTACAGGGAGGAAGACAAGGTCTTGGATATGCTAAACAAATTGAAAAAACTGGGCCTTGGAATAACCATGGATGATTTCGGAACAGGCTTCAACTCCCTCAAATATATTCTGAAATTTCCCATCGATACCATCAAGATCGACAAGTACTTCATCGATACTGTGGAAGATAACAATACTAAAAATGTGATTGAAGGAATAAACAATACAGCACGGCAGACAGGCATGGTTGTTATTGCAGAAGGGGTTGAAACAAAATCCCAGATACAGGCGCTGGAAAATATTGGCTGCAGGATAATTCAAGGGTACTATTTCAGCAAACCATTGAATCCCGAATCATTTAAAGAATACTATAATGAATATGGTCATTCGGAAACAAAAACAGAGAACGCAAATTGCGTCCTCTCAACTGTTAAAAAATGTTCATGAAGCCATTGATATTCATTTCCCAACATTCAACAAATCCCTGTGACCGTCCCGCAACAGGTCATTGACGGTCTTGACCGGATTGAAAGTTGACAGGGGCACCTCTACAAAGAGGGTGTTCCAGTTGTGCATTGCACCGTTCCAAAGTCCGGGATGTTCAAGAGCCTTAAGCTTCCTTCCCTTGTAGGTCTTTTCGCTTATGAAATACCTGTCCCTGTTGACAAAATCAAGGAGGTTGAACTTCTCATCCTTGTAGTCCCTTACGAAGCATACAAGGTCTACAGGATTGAAAAACTGCGATGAATCAAGAATCTTTTTCTTCTCTTCATCATTCAGGTCGATTTCCGACTTTTCGCATATCTGCAGGTCGGTATAATCTCCATTGTCCACAACAAAGGGTCCGCCGCCGGGTTCTCCCTGGTTCCTGACCATTCCGCAAACCCTGAGAGGCCTGTTGAGGAGTTTCAATGCAGTTTCCCTTGTCAGTTCATCCCTGTGCACTATTTTAAGCGTTTCCTTCAAAAACGCATCTATACCATGGAGGTCACATTTTCCAGACAATATCTCCAGAATGTGCCTGTCAATGCGATTCTTTACTTCAAGTCCTGCAGAAGCAAGCATTTTCTTTGAATCTATGGTGTCCTCAATCCGGCTTCTGTGACATACGTTGTCTACATTCTTGATGAATATTATGTCTGCATCCAGGTCGTTGAGATTTTCAATCAAGGCACCGTGTCCCCCTGCCCTGTACAGTACCTCACCGTTTTCAAGGATGAATGGATTATTGTCCATGTCCACTGCCGGTGTGTCCGTCTGTTTCTTCTGGAAGGAATAGGTGATATCCACATTGTCCTTGCCCTCCAATGCATTCTCTGTATACCTGTTGAACAAGTCTTCGTGTTCTTGTGATATGGTGAAGTGAAGTTCTACGCAATCCCTGTTGAGATAATGCTCACCCTCATAGATATGCTCGTCGATGGGGGTAGTCAAACAATCCTCATATGAATGCATCTTTATAAGGGCCTTTGGAAGACTTCCGTAATTCAGCTCATTGTTCAGCAAGTAATTGATGATTGCATTCCTGCCTTCGACAGTTTCCCGGTCAAGTTTTTTTGAATCAATAAAATCCTTTATGTCAACATAGAATGCAAAATTCTCCAAATCATCGAAAAATCTGCATACGGAATCAGTCTCCACCTTATGATCACAATACTCATACAAATCCTTGAACATCCTTGTTGCAGCCCCGCTCGCCGGAACAAACTTGATGCATTTCTTGCTCATGTAATTATCCGCCACCCTGTCAACACTCGTCAATTCGTTTTCAGTTGCAGCAGACACTATTTCCACACGCGGCGTTCCCTTTTTAAATAAGTCAATAAATCTGTCCATTTCATTACCCCGTTTATTTGAAATAATTTATATGCTTTTACCCAATATTTACCTACACAGTATAGCATATAATCAGAAATTCCTCTACAAACTTATTGTTTTTAACAGTGATTTTACAAAATTCGCTCAGGAGACAGCAGCTCCTTAAGCAAGGCCTTGTCACCGGAGGTCAGACTTTTCTTCGTCCTCAATCCATCGTGGAGGAGCAGGGAAATCAAGTTTACGAGGGACTCCTCACGGGAGTTTTCATATTCAGCCGACATACTATATCCAGAATCGCATCCCTTGAGCACAATTTTTTTTGCAATTTCCTTAAGCTGTTCAGCTACCATTTTAAAATACTTGTTGTCCTGACTCATGTAAATCGTCAATATTTCCTTGCCGAGCTCGTTTCTCTTCCTTACATCCTTCATAGTCTCTTCAAATATTTCAGTCATGAGTTCATATCTGCTTCCGTCTTTTGCTGCAATACTGTTCAAACGCCCCAGGGTATCCGTCCAACTGGTCATGAAAGCCTCGACAATGAATGCTTCACGGGAATCGAAATAGTTGTATATTGTTCCAACGGCAACATCCAGCTCCCTTGCAAGGCGCCTCACGGAACACTTTTTTGGTCCCTCCGTCTCAATGATTTTCAAGGCCTGTCCTATTATCTGATCCTTTGAAACTATCTTATGTCTCATGGCGTCCTCCTATGCACATTTTAATATGTCCGAATCCAGTAGTTTCTTCCTGTTGTAGGAAAGAATCATCGCCAGGGACAAGGCCAGTGACAGCGTATCTGCAGACAGCTGGGCCAACAAGATGCCTGTTTCACCAAAAATTCTCGGAAGAACAACCACCGACGGTATGAAGAATATTCCCTGGCGTGCAATGGACAGAACAAGAGATTCTTTTCCCCTGCCGAGAGCCTGGTAGAAAATGCTTATAGTATTGCTCACGGCCATCATAACCATGGCCAAGGCATTGTACTTGAGACCCAAAAGAGCATATTCCAAAACATCCTTGTCCGCCTTGAATATCATGAGTATGTTTTCTCCGAAAAAAACAATCAATGCAGCGCTGACCGCAGACACCCCTAGGCTAACCCTTATGGTATAGCTGATCGATTCAAGCACACGAGTCTTGCTTCCAGCACCGAAATTGTATCCCACAACAGGCTGGAAACCCTGCCCAAATCCAAATACAACGTATACAGGTATCAGTGCAACCTTGTAGATCAAGCCCACTGCAGCCAGCAGCACAGGACCTCCAAAATCCATGGCACCCTGGTTCAGAAGTCCCAGCGAAATACTGAAAAGCATCTGCCTGAAAAAGGTAGGTATGCCCACCTTGCTTATTTCTCCCCATATCCTCATGCTTGGCCTGTAGTTTTTCAAGCTTATTCGGATAACGGTCCTTTTTGAAATGTACCAGCCCAGGAGAATGGCGAAGTTCACCCCCTGGGACAGCGTTGTGGCAATGGCCGCTCCCTCTATGCCCATGTCAAAGGTGAATATGAAAAGAGGGTCCAGCACAATGTTCAAAACCGACCCTGCCAGCATCCCCAACATGGACAGTTTGGCGCTTCCCTCCGCCCTCAGCAGATTGTTCATGGCCATATTCCCCATGGTGAACATGGAGCCCATGATTATGAAGCGCCCATACCCCATGGACATCTCCATTATGCTCTCGTCCGCACCGAAGAATTCAAGGATAGGTTCAAGGAAGCCTATGCCTGTCACTGCAAACAAAATGCCGACTGCAACAGAGGTGTACAAGGCCACCGATGCTACCACATTGGCCTCTTTACTGTTGTTCATTCCAAGCAGCCTTGAAATATAGCTGGCTCCGCCTATTCCGAAGGCCAGTCCAAATGATGAAACAAGCATCATTATGGGCATCATGACCTGGGTAGCGCTTGTTGCTTCCGTTCCCAGCCATGCAACAAACACCGTATCCACGAAGTTGTATATACCCATCACCAAAAATCCCACTATTGCCGGCAGCGCCATTGCATTGATAGCCGAACTTATCTTATGGTTTCTCAATATATCTATTCTTTTATCATTCATACATTTCCACTTCCTAATTATAAAATTTCCTGCTTCAGTGCCATTACATCAAAAAACAAAATGAACACTGTTCATATATTATATATGAACAGTGTTCATTTTGTCAATACGGTTTTTGATTGTTGTTCGGTGAAATTGAAAAGAGAACCTGATTATGGTCAGGTTCTCTTGATTATTACATGAAAATTTTCAATAGTGATGATGCCAGAATAATTATGAATGCTCCGCCAAGCCTGGATGAAATCTGAGCGAAAGGCATCAGTTCCATTCTATGAGATGCCGACAGTACTGCAACATCTCCCGTACCGCCCATGTTGGCCATGCAGAGGCCTGCTGTTATCGCCGATTCTATCGGATAGAATCCCATGAAATGGCCTACTAGTCCGGATCCGATTATTGCTCCTGCTATTGTGACTGCCACAAGAATCACATACTGTACCGTAAATGCGCTAATTACAGCCGCCAGGTCAGTATAGGCAACTCCAATTCCCACAAGAAGGGCCGGTGTAAGCGTTATCATTATGAACCTGAAGAACTGGAAGGCTCCAACTTCGTATTTCCTCGGCATGAGTCCCATTGCCTTGACAACGGCAACTGATATTATCATGAGTGCGTATGAGTGTATGGGGATGAACTTGTTGAGTATGCTTCCCAATATGTAGAAGGTTGTTGCGACAAGCATTCCCATTCCCATGAGTTCAAATGAAACCTTGTGCTCCACCTCTTCCGATACGAAATCATCGCTTTTTATCCTCATAAGCTTTCCGTTGCCTGTCAGTGAAGCATTTTTCTTTCCTATCTTGTCAAGTACTCCGGCAGCGACTATTGCAAGGGCATTTCCCATGGCAAGGGCCGGTATCATTACTGAAAGCATCTTGCCTACATCAGCATTGAAGAACTCTCCAAACATCTCCGACAGGGGAACGGCTCCTGCTCCCATTCCGCCTCCCATGATCGGAACTCCTATATATAGTACGGCTTCCTTGAATCCGTATCCGATAAGTGCTCCAACGATTCCAACAAGACCCAGGGCAGCGACTACTCCACCCAGGATGGCCGGCAGATATCTCATGGATGCTTTGATCAACAGTTTTCTGTTCATGCCCAGAATGCTTCCTGTAATCAGGGCTGCGATATAGAAGTTGAGGAATCCGCCTGCTTTTGTAAATGTCACTGCTATTTCTTTTGCATATTCGGGAATGATTCCATAAGTGAACAGTGCAGCACTGCCGAAAATAATTACAATTGGTCCGCCTCCGAAATAATCCTTGATTATGGGTGTCCTGTTTCCTATTTCATTCAAGATAGCTCCCATTGCCATCATCAGCGGTATTGCTCCTGTAAGTCCCTTGGGCAGTTTGCCCAGATAAACCGCTATTAATATAATTGCCGTTGCAAGTCCGAATACGGGTAAGGACATGCCCATGATCTTGTAACCTTTTTCTTCTTCCAATAAATTCGTGTTACTGATTTGGGGTGTAACTGACATAATTCTCCTCCTGGTTTATTTTATTATTTCCAAGTTCATTCTATCACTTGTAGTTCAAAAAAACAGTTTATCCAACTATTGAAAACCTTTAGTTCATAAAGTTTATGATAATCATTTAACAAAAAGTAAAAAAAAGCACTGCCCTTGAAAACAGTACTTCTCAGCCATATTTTAGTTCATTTTGTAAACGTTGTCATCGGATTATTTTATATACGTAACTGGGTCTTCCCACGGTTCCATACTTTGTTTCGCATTTGAGGACCCCGACGGACTCCTGATATTCCAGGTATCTCCTGACGGTCACCCTGCTTATGCCTGCCAGTTCCGCAACCTCGTCGGCAGATAGGTAGGAGTCCCTGTTGTTCTCCAATACATCCATGACCTTCTTCAAGGTCCTTTCCTGAAGACCCTTGGGCAGCGAGTGCCTGATTTTTGAATCTACCTTCGTCAGCAGGTCTATATCCTTTTGATCGATCTGCCCCTTGTTTCTCATCATCTCATGTCTCACGAGATATTTCTTCAAGGATTCCTTCAGCCTTTCGAATTCAAAGGGCTTCACTAGATAATCGATTGCGCCCAGCTTAAGGGCCTTGTCTATGACTTCATGCTCCCTGGCAGCAGTGATGAATATGACATCCACCTCGATGAACTCCTTTCTGATTTCTCCAATGACTTCCAGTCCGTCCATCTTGGGCATGTATACATCAAGTATGACCAGGTCGCATTTTTTGTCCCTCAAGACCTTAAGGGCTTCTTCTCCGTTGGCCGCCTTGCCTATGATTTCAAACTCCGGCAGAGTCTTTATGTATTTTTCATTCAAATATGCCACCATTGGATCATCTTCGACAATCAACACCTTAATCATTCAAACCCTCCTTAAGCAAGGTAACTCTGAAAATCGTACCTTCGCCAGCTTCCGAATCCACTTCAATACTGCCGTCATAATCATTGACTGTATTTTGAACCAGATGCAGCCCAGTTCCGTTGCTTCCATCTTTTGTAGAATATCCCTTGTCGAATATCCTGCCTATATCATCTTTTTCTATCCCCTTGCCCCTGTCCTCAACTTCAATGAAGATTTCATCATCATCCTCAAAGATAAACAGGCTGACGGATTTTTCATCCTCCTTGTCCTTCAGGGCAAAAAACGCATTTTCCAATAAGTTTCCGATTATCTTTATGAGAGCCGTGCTCTCTATTCTTCCATGATTCTTTTCCACTTTTGTTCTGTCATCTATGACAATGGTGATTCCAAGCTCCGACGCCCTGCTTATCTTGCCAAAGATAAGTCCGGCAACTTTCGGATCCTTAATATTCTTTACGACGCTAGTGATGATATTCTGCTGCCTGCTTATTACACTCTTCAGATACTTTTCCACTTCGACATATTCTCCCAGTTGAACGAGGCCCAGAATAACATGTATCTTGTTCAGAAATTCGTGTGTATTGGCCCTCAAGGCATCTACAATCTGGTTTATGCCCGTCAGCTCCTCCGCCAGGTTCATTACGTCCGTCTTGTCCCTGAAGGTGGCAATGGCTCCCAGGACCTCCCCCTCATTGACGATGGGGACACGGTTGGTGACTATTACCCTTCCGTTTATTATCTGTTCCTTGTCGAATTCTGATTTTCTTGTCTTGATGATATGGGTCAGCCTGCTGGTTGGAAAGACATCCTTGATATATTTCCCTGTTGTATGAGATATTTCCATTTCAGTTATACCCAGGATCTTCATGGCCGACTCATTGATAAGGGTGATATTGCCCATGACATCGATTGAAATTATCCCTTCGTGAATGGCGTCCAACATGCTGGCCTGTTCCGTAAACAGCTTCACTATATGTTCAGGTTCAAGCCCAAGCAATGACTTTTTTATGCTGTTGCCAATGAGAAAAGAACCCAGTGTTCCCACTGCAAGGGATATGAGGACCCACAAAAAAATAGTCCTGAAGGTTTCAGCTCTGGCCAGGTCAATGCTTTCAGTAAGAGTTCCCACTGCAACAAATCCCACCTGGTTCCCTTCGTGGAATATGGGCTCAAAGGCCCTAAGAGACCTTCCCAGGGTACCCGTACTCTCCGAAATATAGGATTCACCCTTTTCCACCACCCTCTTTTCATCTCCGCCGACAAATTTTTCTCCTATCATTGATTCCGTAGGATGGGAATACCTTACACTGTCCATGTCTGCCACGACTATAAAGGTGATGTCATCAACTGAATCAAGATATTTCTTTACGATATTTTGAACAGTCATATTCCGATCTTTAGCATACAGTGCATAGGTGATGTCCTCGTCAACTGCAATGAAGGAAGCAATATTCGTGATATTGTCCTCCACCTTTTTCTCCAGGATGCGGTCAAACCACGACGTGGCCAGCACCGCACTGATGATCACGGACAAACCGAGGAGTATGACCACAAGTATCATTATTTTGGTTTCTATCTTCATTGGTTTTTTCTTTTTCATGGCACCTCCATTTTCATTAATTCTATCAAAAACCCGGTTTTTTGGCAAACAAGAAAGGGGTTATGCAAATTTTATTTTCCTAAGCTGCAAGAAAGCAGCTTAAGCTAAAAAAAGGTGCCATCAGGCACCTTTTGCTTTTCTTTATTCATCATAAACGGGATTCGTAATCCTCGAATCCGAAGGTTTTAACGACCTCTATCCCCTCGTCATCCATCACTGCAATGGAAGGCAGGTTTACGCCATTGAATGTATTGTTCTTCACCATGGTGTAGTGGGCCATGTCCGTAAAGATCAGCTTGTCTCCAACCTTTAAGGGTTCCTTGAAGGAATAGTCTCCTATGATGTCTCCTGCAAGACAGGTGAGTCCTCCCAGCCTGTAGGTGTGTTCAAACTCACCGGGCTTTCCCGAACCTATAATATGGGGGCGGTATGGCATTTCAATGACATCGGGCATATGACAGGCAGCCGAAGTATCAACAATGCATAGGTCCATGTTGTTCTTCACCAGATCCAGTACTTCTGTCACCAGATATCCCGTATTAAGGGCAATAGCCTCGCCAGGCTCCAGATACACCTGGACGTCATAAGTGTCCCTGATGCGTTCAATGAGACCTATCAGCAGGTCAACGTCATAGTCTTCACGGGTGACATGATGCCCCCCGCCAAAATTGATCCATTTCATCTTGTGCATGACGTGGCCGAAACGCTTTTCAACTTCCACCAGTGTCCTCTCCAGAGTATCCGAGTTTTGCTCGCACATGGTATGGAAATGAATGCCGTCAAGGACTTCAAAGTCTTCCTCTTCAATGGTGTCGAGCTTGGCTCCCAATCTGGAATTGGAAGCACATGGATTGTATATCTCCGTAGCCACCTCGGAATATTCGGGATTCACCCTCAACCCGATTTCAATAGAAGGATTTGCAGTCTTGACCCTGTCCTTGAACATCTTGATCTGATGGGAAGAATTAAACACGATATGGTCGCAGATTATGCCTATTTCGTCTATTTCATCTGGACGGTAGGCCGGTGCATATATATGTACTTCTTTGTTCATGTGCTTTCTTCCCAGCATGGCTTCGTTGAGGGAACTGGAAGTGATTCCTGCCAGATACTCTCCCACCAAGGGGAATTCATGATACATGCTGAAACCCTTAAGGGCCAGCAGAATCTTTGCCCCTGTGCGGTCCTGGACCGATTTCAGGAGCTCAAGATTCTTTTTCAGGAGACGCTCGTCCACAACGTAAGCCGGTGTCTTTATCCCCTTTAACATTTCAATATCTCTTGAAGTTATTGCCTTCTCCATAGTTGTTCCTTCTAATCCACAAGTGTCGGATTGAAATTCTCATGCCAAGGCAAACCCTGCTTGTTCAGTTCTTCCATGAATGGATCCGGATCAAACTCCTCGACATTGTAAACGCCAGGCTTCTTCCATTTGCCTTCAATAAGCATCTTGGCACCGATCATTGCCGGAACGCCCGTTGTATAAGAAATTGCCTGTGATCCGACTTCCTTGTAGCATGCCTGGTGGTCACATACATTATATACGTAGTAGCTTACAGGCTTTCCATCCTTTACACCCTGATAGATGCACCCGATGTTTGTTTTACCTACAGTACGAGGTCCCAGGGATGCAGGATCCGGTAAAACGGCCTTCAGGAAATGGATGGGCTGGATCATCTTGCCTTCAATCTCGATAGGTTCAATGCTGGTCATGCCCACATTTTGAAGCACGTTCAGGTGCGTGATGTATTTCTGGGAGAATGTCATGAAGAATCTTATTCTCTTGATTCCGGGCATGTTCATTGCCAGGGATTCAAGCTCCTCATGATAAAGAAGATAAGCATCCTTCTCTCCTACCTGGTCAAAATCAAAAACCCTTTTGATTTCAAGTGGTTCAGTTTCAACCCATTCTCCTTCCTGCCAGTAACGGCCGTTGCTTGTAATCTCTCTGATATTTATTTCAGGATTGAAATTCGTAGCGAAGGGGTATCCGTGATCTCCTCCGTTGGCATCCAGAATA
Organism: Dethiosulfatibacter aminovorans DSM 17477; assembly: GCF_900142005.1. GTDB lineage: Bacteria > Bacillota > Clostridia > Tissierellales > Dethiosulfatibacteraceae > Dethiosulfatibacter > Dethiosulfatibacter aminovorans. Next base: position 49,392 of record NZ_FQZL01000017.1, on the reverse strand, counting down.
TCTATGTAATGGATCTCGTCAAAATAGTGTTTCAACGCATAGGCACTGAAAACTCCCGTAACTCCAGGGTCGAATCCGCAACCTAAGATGGCTGTAAGTCCTGCCTTTTCAAACTTTTCACGATAAGCCCACTGCCACTTGTACTCAAATTTAGGCACTTCAGGCGGCTCATAATTGGCTGTGTCCAGATAATGAACTCCAGTCTCAAGACACGCATCCATGATTGTCAGGTCCTGATAAGGCAATGCCACATTAATAACCATTTCCGGCTTGTAGTCGTTAATCAACGCCACAATCTCCTCTACATTGTCCGCATCCAGCTGGGCTGTCGTAATCTTGGTCTTTCCTCCACCGAAACGCTCCTTCATATCATCACACTTGGATTTCGTACGGCTTGCTATACAGATTTCCTCGAAAACTTCAGGATTTTGACAACACTTTGCAACAACAACTCCTGATACACCACCGGCTCCAATTATCAATACTCTACTCATTGCTTTTACCTCCTAATTAACAAAATTTAAACCATGGCAAAATCACATTTGTACATGATTCCGCCAACGATTGATTATACCAAATTTAATCGAAAAATCCTAATGATATTTCGTTAATAATTTTATCTTTTTCAACCCAGCTTCGCAAACTCAAGAGCGATTCTCGCACCTACCCTTGCATTGTTGTATACAAGCTCTATATTGGAGTCCAGACTGTCGCCTCCAGTGATGTCCTTTATCCTCGACAGAAGAAAAGGGGTGGTCTCCTTTCCCTTCACTCCCAGCTCTTCGGCCTCCTTCAATGCCTTTGAGATGGCTTCGTTGATGACAGCCTCATCCATTCCGAGATCCTCCGGTACGGGATTTCCGAGGACCAGGCCACCTTTCAGCCCAAGGTCCCATTTGGCCTTCATAACTCCAGCCATGTCGGCAGGGGAATCTATCCTGTAGTCGGCCATGAAGCCGCTTTTTGCAGTGTAGAATGCAGGGAATTCGCCCGTCTTGTATGCCAGAACGGGCACGCCCTGGGTTTCAAGATATTCGAGGGTCAGGCCTATGTCCAGTATGGATTTTACGCCTGCGCAGACCACAGCCACATCCGTATTGGCAAGCTCCGTCAGATCGGCTGAGATGTCGAAGGTTTCCTGGGCCCCCTTGTGGACCCCTCCTATTCCTCCTGTTACAAAAACCTTGATGCCGCCCATGGCAGCGCATATCATGGTAGTGGCTACAGTCGTGGCTCCGTTCATCTTCTTTGATACAACAACGGGCAGGTCCCTTCTCGAAACCTTCAGTATGTCTTCCTGCCTGCCCATGAATTCAAGCTCGTCACCAGTGAGTCCGATCTTGATCCTGCCCCCTATTATTCCTATGGTGGCAGGTACGGCCCCTTCTTCCCTTATGATGTCTTCGACATTCTTGGCAGTCTCAACATTCCGGGGGTAAGGCATACCGTGGGATATTATGGTTGATTCAAGGGCCACTACGGCCTTTCCGGAAGCAAGGGCCTCCTCAACTTCTGGCAGCACATCCACATATTTCTCAAATATTTCCCTGTCCATATCATTCTCCTTGTTTCATTATATACCATAACCTAAGTATAACATAATAAAACGGCCACAAGCCATATTTTCAGCAAGGCAAGCAATCCTTATTCTTAAAAGAACATTTACATACGCTGTTCATATGTGATAAAATCTGTACCATTAGAGAAAAGGAGGACACACATGCTGGATATCATTCATGTAAAAGGAAATACATATTGTATCGACACAGGCATGACATACCTGCCGTTCTATAAAATAAATGAAACAGACATAATCCTTTTGGACTCCGGATGGGCAAAGGGTGAAAGGGATAGCCTGGATGAACTGCTGGACGCCAACAATTTCCATGTCAGCGCCATAATCAACTCCCACAGCCACACGGACCATGCCGGGAACAACGCCTATTTCAAGGAAAAATACAACTGCATCATAGCAATGGATTCCTTTGCGGCCCATATCTGCAGTTCCATAACACATCTGAAGCAGTACTACAGCGGCTACAGCCTTTCAGGAGTCAAGGCTCATTACGGCAATCTGGTGTTTGACACCGATATCATTATCCGCGACGAACAAAAAAGCGTCTACATAAACGGCATCAAGTTCGGAATCATGCAAACTCCAGGACACACTCCCGGACACATCTGCATCACAACACCCGACAACGTCGCCTACCTTGGCGATGCATTGATTACACGGGATGTCATGAACGGTACAAAATTGCCCTATGCCTATATCTTGTCCCAGGACCTTCAGAGCAAGACAAGTCTGCTGAACCTCAGTTGCAAAAAATACATAATCGCCCACAGGGGAATCACCGACGACATCCACGGCCTGGTCAATGAAAACATTGAGTTTTACAAAGGCAGAGCCACAAAGGTATTAAATGTAATTGCAAGACCAATGACCCTGGAGGACATTATGAGAACCATCGTATGTGCATGGTCCATCCATATCCAGAGCACCTACAAATACAAGGTTGTTGAAAGAATGCTCAGGTTCTATCTGGAATATCTCCTTGAAACGGGAGCGGTAAGCCTCATTGTGGAAAACGGCTTTCTCAAGTATGTACAGTCGACAAAGAAAAATCAACAATGAAAGAGGGTGCAATCCTGCACCCTCTTAATTTCTTATTTTTCTAAAAAAGCAAGTATATCAATTGCCATCCTTTCAGGTATCTCCCATTGAATATTATGTCCTGTACTCTCATATGAAATGAACTCAGAATCGGGAATCATGGTTCTCAACTCATTTTGGAAATCTTCACCAAAAAAACTGTCAATTTCTCCCCATAGAATCAAAGTTGGTGCTTCTATATACTTAATAAAATTACTAAAATCACTGCTTTCTTCTCCTGCCGTAATTGCTTTCCAGGCATATGCTGGCAATGCAGCAGATTCAGCTTTTTCCATTGCAATAAAATCCTCATTCACTGGATTTGGGTTCCAATACCAACCTTCAATAAATTCTTGATCTGGTCCTTCTTCACCAAATTCCATAATTGTTTCATACAAACCGGGAATAATACTTGATATTGCAGGCATACTGGATTCTAATACAACTTTATTAATACGTTCAGGGTAATTGATTGCTATTCCTTGAGCAATCATACTCCCTAGTGAATGTCCAACTATATGTGCCTTTTCAATGCCCATCTCGTCCATAAATGCTATGCAATCGTCTCCATAACTTGATAATGGATACATGCCAATTTCAGGTTTATCAGTATCTCCATGACCACGTTGATCAAGCATATAAATATGGTATTTATCAGTAAAATAAGGAGCTATTAACGACCAGCTACGACTATTGTCTGTCATTCCATGCAAGAAGATTATTATATCTCCATCCTCTTGACCCATTTCCACGTATTTCATAATAATTCCAGTTTGCAATTCAACATCTTGTTTCATAGACACCCAATTTTCTTGAGAAATTTGAAGCGGCAATTCCTCTTGTTCAACATCTTCAGAAGTCATACCAGCATTTTCAGATGAAGCACTTCCTTCTTTGTCTTGCACCTTTTTCTCACTGCAACCTCCCAAAACCAGCATCGTAATAATTAAAAAAATACATGTACGCCATAATTTCATTTTCACAAATAAACCCTCCTTATTTTTTTGAAATTATATCATGAAAAAATTCATTTTCATGAATAGTGACAAACCTGACACAGAAATGTTATTAAATTGTAACATTTTATAGAATCGGAAAACTTTCAGACAATCACTCCAAATCATCAAGGGACAAATTCCTGTTTACGGTGTCCATAGATTGTAATGCTCGGGCCGCAACCTTTTGTCCACAAGCCACAGTCTCCTCAATGGACTTTCTGTGATGGAATCCGTAAACTATGCCCGCTGTAAATGCATCCCCTGCTCCATTCACATTAACCACTTCAACAGGAATTGCAGGTCTGTATGCTACTCTTTCTCCGCTCCCGTAGAAGACACCCTTCTTGCCGTCTGATATTATAGGATACCTTACCCCTCTTCGAAGCAGTTCCTTTACTGCTTTCCTGATACTGTCATCATCAGGCAGTTCGATACCGAGTATGCATCCTGCTTCTACCCTGTTTGCCTTAAGAGAGTAGATCCTGTCCAAATATTTCTTGACCTTGACAGATTTTACTGCACTGACTGAATCCATGACAAACCGGCTGTCCGAAAAATGACTGAAGAGATAATCAATTGTCTCACTTGACAGATTGGTATCAATCAAAACAATATCCGCATGTCTTATGAGACCGCTGTTTTCCTTTATATACTGAATATCGATTTCTTCCGTGATATCCATATGCGACAGAGCCAACTTCATATTGTTGTTTTCATCCAATATGGACATATATACAGATGTTGATTTCTTCGGCAAACATCTCACATAACGTGTGTCTACACCGGATTCCAACGTATCTTTCATAATCCGGTCCCCATATATGTCCTTTCCGACAGCAGTTAGCAATTTTGTCTCAACCTTAAGAAGGGCAAGATTCTCTGCAATGTTTCGTCCTACTCCCCCTGCCGATGTTGTTATTACTCCAGGATTGGAATCTTCCATTATCAACCTTCCCTTAGGAGTTCCCAAGAGATCCATATTGGCTCCACCGATAACCACGACATACTCTTTATTGGTCATGAAATCCTCCTCGCAACTATTTGTACAATATTAAGTATAACACATCTAAATAACTGCAAAACTACAATGATGTCCTTCTTGTGAACCAACATCAATAGCGAGTTGACATTGATTTTTTAATTTGAGATAATGTGTATAGAGATTCAATATTCGTTAATGCTGTATTCATGCTTAATTTACCAAACCAACTGAGTGAAACTTCTCCTGATTGTGTATTATTTGGATATATTGTTTTGCCAAGGCAAAATGTATATAAATATTATTATAGGAGGAATAATTATGTCGATGGAAAAGACAAAAGTAAAAACCTTGCTTGAGGCGTGTCTGGTTGTGCTTATCATTGTCATCATTTCAGAATTGATTGGTATCATCAAATTCGCAGTCGGACCTGGTACAGTTACCCTGTTGCCCATGCTGTTTGCAGTAATCCTTGGTATTCTTTGTGCTCCAAGCCTGCTAGGTAAAATCATCAAACCCATGAAGAAAATTGTAAACGAGGATGTTATCGAGTTTTCCGGTTCTGTAGTCGTTATTGCACTCCTTCCGCTAGGGGTCAAATACGGTACGCTGGTTGGTCCGAATATCGTGAAAATAATTCAGGCCGGACCCGCCCTACTGCTCCAGGAACTTGGCAACATAGGAACAATCTTCATAGGATTGCCGATAGCTCTGCTTCTTGGCATGAAAAGAGAAGCCGTCGGAGCTGCAGTCAGCATTTGCCGGGAACCCACCCTGGGTGTTGTAAGTGAAAAGTACGGAATCAACTCACCGGAAGGTACAGGTGTACTCGGTACGTATATGATGGGTACGGTTTTCGGAACAATCTTCTTCGGACTTCTGGGATCCCTGTCCGTTGGCACCGGCCTTCACCCCTATGCCCTTGCCATGGCTTCGGGAATGGGCAGTGCAAGCATGATGACGGCAGCATCATCTTCTCTTGCCGCTGCAGCTCCTGCTGAAATGTCGGACACAATTCTCGCATATGCCGCAACCAGCAACATGCTTACAGGCGTCACAGGCTTGTATGTCGTCATATTCATCTCACTTCCGTTAATAAACAAACTATACGACGTTCTTGAACCCCGAATAGGAAAGAAAAAGGAGGAGAGTTGATCATGACTGAGATACTGCAACAATTAAAACTATTGATAATTGTAGGTATCATCATACTGATAGGGCAGCGCATTGGATATGGAATTGATATCGTATCAGCCATTCCGGGCATGCTGATAGTAATTGTCATTGCCCAGCTTGCCTTGATAATCAAGAAACTTCTGCCAAAGGTCAAGTTCCCTGCATTTGCATGGGCGACCTTGATTTCATTGCTTCTGAGTATGCCCTTTATGCCGACGGCCCAGTGGTTTTTGGGAATTACAAACAATGTAAATTTTCTGGGCACAACAACTCCCATCCTCGCCTTTGCAGGCCTTTCCGTAGGCAACAAGCTGGATGTACTGAAAAAGATGAGCTGGAAGATTGTAATTGTTGCGATCTGTGTTTTTATCGGTACGTTTTTCGGATCGGCGATTATCTCTCAAATAGTACTTAAAATTCAAGGAATCATATAGCTAGCTAATCGATGGGCAATTCAGCATTTGAATTGCCCATCATTTGGATTACAGGAAATCTAATGAAGGAGAAGGACGATGAATAAATCACAATTGAAGCAGCGCGTATGTGATGCCATTGATTACAACAGAGAAAAGATCATAAGCATAGGTGAAGAAATTTTTTCCAATCCTGAACTGGGATACAAGGAAATCAAGACCGCCGGACTTGTTTCCCGCGAAATGAAAAAAATAGGACTGGAAGTAGAAGAGAATATAGCTGTTACGGGAGTCAAAGCCAGCCTCCCTGGAGAAAGGCCTGGCCCCGTCATAGCCGTCCTCGGAGAGCTTGATGCCATAATCTGCAGGGAACACGAGGCTGCGGACAAGGAGACGGGCGCTGTCCATGCCTGCGGACACAATGTACAGATAGCTGCAATGATGGGCGCGGCCATTGGATTGACGGTATCCAAGGTTTTGGATGAACTTGACGGCAGCGTTGAATTCATGGCGGTACCGGCGGAAGAATACGTCGAGCTGGAATACAGAGGCACGCTGAAAGAAAAGGGCGAAATAGAATACTACGGTGGAAAGCAAGAGCTCATCAAGAGAGGATACTTCGACGATGTCGATGTTGCAATGATGATTCACTCCTTGAATCTGCAAGGCGACAAGAAGGTAATAGTAGGAGGCACCGGCAACGGATTCATAGGAAAAAACGTGCAGTTTATAGGAAAGGAATCACATGCCGGAAGCGCACCTGAGATGGGGGTAAACGCATTGAATGCCGCCATGATAGCCATAGGAAATATACATGCCCAGAGGGAAACATTTCCGGATCAGGAAAGGGTCAGGGTCCATCCCATCATAACCAAGGGAGGAGACATAGTAAACGTAGTGCCTGCCGATGTCAGAATGGAGACATACGTGAGAGCGAGAACCATTGAAGGGATAAGAACTTCCAACGAGAAAGTCAACAGGGCAATAATTGCAGGCGGATATGCCGTAGGCGCAGGAGTGAAAATATCGGAAACTCCCGGATATCTTCCTTTACTGAGAACGGCTGAACTGGATGAGCTGTTCAGGAACAATGCGAAAGAATTCGTTGATGAAAGCCAAATCATAGAAGGTGCTGATTTCACCGGCTCATTCGACTTCGGAGACGTGTCCCACCTCATACCCGCACTCCATCCATTTATTGGAGGAGTAGAAGGAAATCTTCATACAAGAGATTTCAAGATAGTGGACAAGGATACTGCCTACATACTGCCGGCAAAAGCCATGGCAATGACTGTCATAGATCTTTTATTCGACGGCGCAAGCGTTGCGAAATCCATCAAGGAGAATTTCAAGCCGGCCATGACCAAGGAAGAGTATCTCGCCTATCTTGAAGAGAATTCAAGGATCATTGAAAAATCAGAAATCGGATGATGGCATTGTCCAGTAAAATATGCATAGAGTATTCCCCCATATTTTTTGATATGGGGGAATGTTGAGATATAATAGCGCATTCGGATTTATCATTCACTTTGAGTCCTGAACAGCTTCATAAATGTTTTTTGACATACGAATCAACAATTCTCTAGCGATTTGTTCCTCTCCATATGAAAAACCTCGAAACAGTATTTCAGTTACTTCTTGCGTTATGTCATATACCTCATCGTGTAATTCATAACCTTTCTCAGTTATGTATAATTCCTTTCTTCTCTTATCTTTCTCTCCTTCCCTCTTTTCCACATATTGCTCACTAACCAGTCCCTTCAATATCTTAGTAACAGAAATTTTATCCATCATCAAGTCCTTGCCCAGTTCATCTTGGCTAACGCCTTTATTTTTATTCAGGTAATGCAGGATCTGAAGCTGATTTCTCTTAATATTGTATTTTTCCAATTTCTTATTGAAATAATAATTTACATTTTTAGAAATAATTGTAATATGCTTGCCTGGAAAATCGTGATTCATATATGTCATCCCCTTGTCTTAGTTTCTATTTCATTATATCCCCCGAGGAAAGCATTGTAAAGTGATTGAAATCAGGAACTTATTTTGATTGCATTTTTAAACTATCTTAAGTCACGCATCAATTGGTCGTGATTTTATTTTTTCACCAGCCGATTTATAGACAAATACAAGCCCTATTCCTCAACCCATTAACAAGGCGACAAAACTTTTCCAACTTCTAAAGATAGAGGGTATCCAAAAGACAATTGAATATTTTTAGTTTCTTTTTGCAACTTTTATGGTATACTGATATTATAACAGTAGCAACTATATTTTTTAGAGGAGTTAATCGAATGCAGAAAAAAGCAAGGCTGACAAGCGGAAATGTGTCCAAACAGTTACTAAATCTATATATACCAATGATTGCAGGTATGTTGGGGATGATTACTTTTAATTTAATTGATACTTTCTTTATTGGACAGTTAGGATCCGAACAACTGGCCGCAATGTCCTTCACCTTCCCGGTGGTATTAGTAATCCATAGTATAGCTGCAGGAGTCGCTTTGGGAAGTTCAGCAATAATCTCCAAGCTAGTAGGCGAAGAGGACCATTGTCAAATATCAAGATTAAGCACAGCCAGCCTGATTCTTGGTTTTATCGTTAATATTCTACTTGCAGCAATTGGTCTAATTACTATAAAGCCTCTTTTCTCACTGATGGGTGCCAAAGGCATCACCCTGGTTTATATCAAAGAATATATGACCATTTGGTACTTGGGAATGATTATGCTCGTTATCCCCCAAATAGGCAATAATATCATCCGCGCTTTGGGAGACACCAAAGTACCAAGCTTAATTATGGCAGTTGCTGCTATTACCAATGCAATCTTAGATCCCCTGCTGATCTTCGGAATCGGGCCATTCCCTGATTTAGGGATTCAAGGAGCCGCCATCGCTACAGTTATTTCTAGAACATTAACTTTTATAGTAGCCCTATACGTTCTAAAATATCGAGAACAACTTATTACTTTCGATAAGATTTCTTTCAGCAAGCTAATTGAGTCATGGAAGAAAATTTTGTATATCGGTGTCCCCAACGCTCTTGTTCAAATGTCTTTACCGATCGGGGCAGGAATTATCACCAGGTTGTTGTCTACTTACGGGACTGAAGCGGTCGCTAGTTTTGGGGTGGCTACTAAAATTGAATCTTTTGCATTATCCTTTACAGGAGCCTTGGCCATAGCAATAGGGCCATTCATTGGCCAGAATTTAGGGGCGAAAAAATTCAACCGTGCAGCTAAAAGCTATAAAACGGTAGAAATGTTTTCAATTATTATCGGAATCGTACTGGCTCTGGTATTAGGTATTTTCTCGAAGCCCATTGCCGCAATCTTCAACGATGACTCAAATGTCATAAACACCATTACTCTTTATATCAGAATCGTTCCCATAGCTTATGCTTTCCAAGGAATTCTAAGGATCGGTTCAACAGTCTTAAATGTACTCAATAAACCTTTTCATTCTTCAACACTAATTGTAATCCAAATTTTTATCCTCTATGTTCCTTTGGCCACACTCGGGTCAAAGCTTTTCGGATTAACCGGAATTTTTGGTGCGCTATCATTGTCCTATCTCATTTCAGGAACAATAGCTCATTTTGAAACCAAACGTCAACTTAAGATATATATGAATAACTTGCAGGAGAAAGACGGCTTATACACAATGAACTCATTCCTATAATCCATTGAAATTTCTGCATCTCAACACAACAACTCTTCTAAAAAATCAATTTCTCCGGTCATTTTGAGCACTTTAAAGCTATCAATTGCCTCCTGTACATAGTATCGAACATCTTTATCCAGGATGTCAGAGAATATACTGTTCAGTTCGCTATTCTTCAAACATTCTACTTTGATCAAAACCATAGCCTTTAGGACAAAGCTTGATTCATACGGATTCTTCAATTTTTTTGCATGCAAAATGGATGATTCCAAATATTTATGCGACAGCTTGTAATCCCCTTCATTGAAATGAATCAACGACAAATAACATTCTGTCAGTGGTTTGCTCCAGATGGTAAATACCTTTTTATGAAGCGTTTCCGATTTCAACAGATACTCTTTTGCTTCCGAAAACCTCCCCAATTCATACAATGATTGGCCAAGATTGGTATAGTAAACGGTTTGTCCGCTTAGGATATTTGAATCCAGGCATATCTCCACAGCCTTCTTATAATATTCTGTAGCTTTAATATAGTCACCTTTATACTTATATATATAGCCCAGATAATTGTAAGAAGAAGCGAGATTCAGTGGCGATAGTTCCATGTCACTGCTGCTGCCAAATATCTCTATACTATCCTTCAATTCACTTTCAGCCTTATCATACCCACCATTCATTATTCGATAAAGACCCCACAGCCTTTTCAACTTGCCTATTTCAAACCTTGAGCCGTCTTTATCCGTCAATGCCTTCAGTTTACAGAGATAATCATGCATCTGATCCAAGTCTCTGATCTGAATGCTGTAGTAAATCATCTGATTGTAGGCCTTATACAAGGCATTATATGCCTTGGCGTTATCAATTGCCGCCAGAACACTGTTTTTCCCATCTTCGTACATGCAATTCTTTATCTCATATGCACCCTTTAAAATCTGAAAATCAATCCAAATATCATTATCCCTGTCCAGTTTATTAATTTCCTTATTCAGATTTACCAAGTCTTCATTGTTTATACTGGATATATATTCCGGATATTCTATATTAGGATTGAGTAAAAACTCGTATTTCTTTACAACGTATTTTAAATACTTGTTTCTGTTCCCGATAATTCTATAATGATATACCAGCCGATTATACTCCAGATAATCCCTGGCAGTGCCTGTCAGTCTTTTCTCAATATTTTCTGCAATATCGGAATGATATCTCCTGAGAATAAGTCCTGACAACGAGTCATAAATATACTCCCGAAATTTATCATGAAAAAAAGCAATACTTATATCATCATTGTCATATTCCTCTATCAGGCAACCCATTCTGACCAGTTCGTCAAGAGACTCCAATATTTTCAATTCATCGAGTTTCAACACATCAGATACTATTCTGTAATCGATTACGTCAAAAAAAGTCGAAGATACAGACAATATCCTCTTGTGCAAGTCACTCAACATTTCATATTTGTTCTTAAATATTGAAATAAACTTGAATTCATTAATTGTTTTATTGCCGTTTTCCATTGATTCGATGTACTCAAACAGAAACAACGGATTACCCTTTGTTTCTCTGTAAAGTTTGTTTACCAGGTCAGGATCCGTATCATGCTCAATTCTTTTTCCAATTATTTTCTCAACGTCTGCGAAGGAAAAATTATCCAATTCCACCATCATCAAATCATTCTTGTTGATCATAATATCAGTCAGATCTACTATTCTATGGATTTGATTTCTCCTGCAAGTTGACAATAGTAATATTTTATCTTTAAATCTGCCCATGAATAGATTGGATAGTAGTCTCAGACTCAAAAAATCCATATTATGGATATCGTCAATAGTAATAAGAAGTTTATTACTGCGTGTCAATTCAAGGCAAATACTCATGAAGGCTTCTTCAAATTGTATATATGACACTTTCGTCATTCGTTCAACATCATCGTCAATATGATCAGAGCCAATATTTTCATAGGACAGAAAAGGCAGGAACTTATTTATAAGGTCTATATCATCCTTTTTAATACTTGTAACCTTTCTATTCATCAAGTCCAGTACTTGCTTCGTGAATTTATATATAGCCTTGAAGCTAAAATCATTTTCAATTTCAAAACATGACAGATTTATTCTAATAACATTATCGTCATCATTCATGTCCCTGATGATGTTATTCATCAGAAACGTCTTACCGGTACCGACACCACCATATATAATGATATTGGAGTAATCCAACCCATTTATAAAATTGCTGTACTGTTCATTTATCTTTATAATCTCATCGCTTCTGCCAAAAAAATTCCTCTTTGCTTTACCCTGAGAATCCTTTTTCAACGAAACAAGCTTTCCGTATATTTCCGACGTTTCCTTTTCAGGCATTTCATTTAAGTCCGCCTTCAATAACTCTCGCATTCTTAAATAGATTTCAATTCCCTTGTTATACGAATTGAAATTCAAGTAAAACAACATCATCTTCCTGCAGCTTTCCTCATCGTATGGGTCAATCTTAGTGATATTTTCATAAGCTTTACGCACTTTGGATTCATTTTTTTCATTTACTCCATCATCAAGCTGCTTCCTGTTTCCAACCATGTACAATTCTGAATGCTTATCGTATAAATCCATAAAAAAACTCTGTATTTCATCAGATTCCGGCAGACATATACCTTCCATAATCCTATTTCCAGCTGAATCAACGATAACTTCAACTTCAACATCATTATCAACAGACAATATATCCTTGCTTGTATTGAAAATATTCCTTCCTATTGTTTTCCTGATGTAGTACAGATGATTTCTCAAATTCTTCCTTGCCGCACTTTCATTGCTGTCAGGCCAAATCTGGTAAGCCAGTCCAGTACGCGAAACCTTTCCTCTCAGAACCATATAATAAAAAATAACCTCTGATTTTTTGTTGTCAAAAAATATCTCATTGTTTTCAATGAGAGTTCTGGGAATTTGATTTAAGAATATAGAAATTTTCATAATTTAACCTCATAAATGCGTAAAAGGACATTTTCAGGGACACCGCTATCCTATTATAACAATAGATTTACTAATTTTACAACATTTAGTAATATATAAACAGGAGGATTTATTATGGAAAAAAATCTATCTCGTCAAACCAGCAACCAAAGAAAGGGTTTGGCAAAATTCTTATTTTTTAGTTTCTTGGGTATCTTCATGTTCTTCGTTTCGGTTTCAATCAACGGAAAAAAGACCATCCCGCTTGATCATTTAGTGACCTTCATCAAGACTTACCTGTCACCTGCAATACCTGTTTACATACTTGGTGTTACCACCTATGGTGCAATTAGACCTTTTGTCAAGAAAACATGGAACACAAGCAAAACTCAGATATTCTTTTCTTTTGCTAAAATTGCAGGAGCAGTTTTAACATACATGGTCTACTTTAAGATTGGTCCTGAATGGCTTTTTGCCAATGATATGGGGCCCTTCCTCTATAATGTACTGCTGGTATCAGTGGGAGTTATAGTCCCTGTAGGTGCAATTTTCCTTACTTTCCTGATAGGCTATGGTTTCCTGGAATTCTTTGGCGTTCTCATGAAGCCGGTAATGAGACCCATATTCAAAACCCCCGGAAAGTCATCCTTGGATGCGGTAGCATCATTTGTAGGCAGCTACTCTGTCGGTCTATTGATTACGAACAGGGTTTTCAAGGAAGGAAAATATTCAATTAAGGAAGCGACCATAATCGCGACCGGATTTTCAACAGTATCCGCAACATTCATGATAGTGATTGCTAAAACCTTAGGACTCATGGATATATGGAATCTATACTTTTGGTCTACTCTCATAATCACTTTTATAGTTACTGCAATCACAGTCAGGATTTATCCTATCAGCAGCATACCGGAAACATATTACAAGGGAAATGGTTATCCTGAAAAAGTTTTTGAAGGCAATCTCTTAAAAAATGCCGTCAATGAAGGCATCAGCGCAGCAAATAATACAGAACCTCTGCTTAAAAGCATTTATGAAAATTTCAAAGACGGATTGTTAATGGCAGCCAATATTTTGCCTACAGGCATGTCTTTAGCCTTAGTTGGATTAATCTTGAGCAAATACACTAACTTCTTTGATTTTCTTGGATATATTTATCTGCCGTTTTTCAAATTGTTAAATATCCCAGATGCGCTACTTGCAAGCAAGGCAGCCGCCCTGTCAATAGCCGAGTGCTTTATTCCATCACTTGTCGTGACAGCCTCACCACTGCTCACCAAATATGTCGTAGGAGTAATATGCGTCTCTGCCATAGTATTCTTTGCAGCTACTGTTCCATGCATACTTGGAACAGAAATACCCGTGAAAATAAAGGATCTTGTAATAGTTTGGATAGAGAGGGTTATTGCTACAATAGTGCTGGCGTCCATTGTTGGAAAATTGTTTCTATAGGAGCTGAACCATGTTGTATATTGAAGAAAATAAAAAAGTCGAATTGATGAATTCGTTAAATATCCCTTCATTACTGGCGCCATATTTCGATACATTCTATAATCCGGATGTTCTTGATGTCATGTATATACTGGTCAACAACAGGCTATCAGCTGAAGAAATAAGCAAGAAACTGGGATATGAAGCTTTCGATAAAATAGACAAATTGTATAAGGATGCAATCATCAACAAAACATCTGAAGACAATGCTGTAAAATATGAGTTGAGTACGTTGTTTACACGGGTCAATTTAATGGCAACTTTTCAAAGAGAAGTCTGGGAGAATATTCCTGACGAAATCAGGAAAAAAATTTCAGAATGGCACTTTGGAGAATTTTTAGACAGGAAGAAGAAGCTGGATCTATCCGATATAAGCAAGAACCAAAACTCAATAGTTCCGTTAAATGAAGCTATAGACTACCTTATGTCATCAGATGAAGATATATATATAATTCCCTGTGACTGCAAATCAACATCCGAGAACTGTAATCACAGCAAAAATACCTGCATTACTCTTGGCAAAAGCAAAGCACCTTCAATAGAAAGAGGTTATGGCAGAAAAATCTCTAAGGAAGAAGCTATCGTCATACTCAATGACGCTGACAAAGAAGGTCTTATTCATACTATTGAATCCCATGCAATTTGCAATTGTTGTACCTGCTGCTGTTATCCAATGCGGGCCTCAAAAGAACTGGGTCTTGAAACAGTGTGGCCTAAGGTCAAATATGTAGTAAGCATCGATGAGGATAAATGTGTAGGGTGCGGACTTTGCTCCAATAAATGTCAACGAAATGTGTTTTCATTGGAAAATCGGAAAGTCAATATGAATTACGATTCCTGTGTCGGATGCGGTGTTTGTGTCAATGCATGTCCCAAGGAAGCCCTGTCTTTGATGCCGCTAGGGAAGTCCTAAACATGAGCGCAGCATTTTTTGACAGAATTGCTGGCAACTGGGATTCAAGAAATATAATTGACAAGAAGAAGATATCCCTGGCTCTTGATAAGGCAGCTGTGAACAAAGGCTCCAACATATTGGATGTCGGAACTGGAACAGGCATACTGATTCCATATCTGCAGGAAAGAATTGGATCTACAGGTCAAATAACAGCCGTTGATTCATCAAAAAACATGTTGAAAATAGCCAAGTCTAAATATTGCAGTGAAAATATCACCTATCTGAATGAAGATGTTGAAACTGCAGATTCTTCATCCAAATATGATTCAATCATATTGTTCAATATGTTTCCACACTTAAAAGACGGACTGGGTACTGTTAAAAAACTGTCACCAAATAATCTCAAAAATGGCGGAAAGCTTGTTATCTTCCACTCCCTTGGCAGGGAGCGAATCAACAAGATCCACAAACGGGCAGGTACGGAAGTTGAAAACCACAAACTGATGTCTGTAGATAGCCTGTCTGCAATATTCAAAAATTCCAACATTAATGTGTTGGAAAGATTTGAAAACGACGAGCTGTATATGATATTGATAGGTTCGAAACAATTAAATAAGACATAAAATTGAATGAAGCCTTTCTGTTAAGTCTACAGAAAGGCTTCATTTGATTTCATTTCCCCAAAATATATGTTATTATTGTAGGGATAACGTTTATCTCAGGAGCCCATATGAATAACAAGAAAGCAATTCTAATTGCCATCGGCGTCTTTATTCTCTTCATATCTTTGAATGTCCTTTTTCAGACAAGGCTCGGACAGTTCATAACTTCCGATCTGTTGAAGAACGACGACCTCAGTACGGAGGAACAGATCTGGCTTGAAAACAAGGGAGAGCTGATATACGGTGCAGATGAAAATTCCCCACCTTTGATGTTTGTCGATGAGGAAACATCACAATACACAGGATTCACCATAGACTACGTAAATGCCATGTCCCTGGAAATAGGAAATGAAATAAAAACCAAGTCATATGTATGGGAAGAAGCTTTAAACAAGCTGGCTGCAGGCGAAACGGATTTCTGCGACATGTTCCCTTCAAAGGAAAGAGGAAAAATATTCGATTTCTCAGAACCCATATATACACTCAAAAGCATATTGATCGTAAATAGTGACAATGAAGAAATAAAAACGATACAGGATCTTAGAGGCAGGACTGTGGCCATACCCCGATCCGATTACGGTGTTGAATTTCTGAAGGAAAGAGTTCAGGACATCAACTTCATATATACGGACAACATCGAAGAAGCCATAAAAGAAATACTAAAGGGAAATGCCGATGCCGTCCTCGGGGATGAACCGAATATATCCTACTACATCAAGAAGCACAATCTGTACAATAACATCAAGACCCTTGACAATGCAGTATATGAATCAGAAGTTGTTCTTGCAGTCAAAAAAGGAAACAGCATTCTTCTTAGCATTCTCAATAAAGGTATACGAAGGCTTGAAAACAAGCAGACCATACCGCTGATACAGCAAAAATGGTTTGGCCTATCAGGCGACTTAAAGAAAGAAAGCATAAGTGAAATCATAATACTCCTGACTATGATTTTTTTCGTAATAATCTTCATTACCATGTACATATCATATAGATGGAACCGATCCCTCAAGTACCAGGTTGACTTGAGAACGGAAGAACTGACAGTCAGCAGGGAAAAGCTCCGAATCACCTTCGACAGCATTACCGAATATATTTTCGTATTGGACAATGACGGAGAGATAATGGATGTAAATGCAGCCTTTATGGATTATATAAATCTGGACAATGATACAATATCAGGCAGAAAGCTTTATGAATTCTTTGATACTGAAATATCCGACAAAATTAAAAGCATTATCAAAGAAACTCTGATAAGAAAGGAAGGCCTCATCAAGGAAGCCAATATAAAAGGGCGTATTTACAATGTGAAGACTTTCCCATTCAAGAAGAACAGCCTTGAACTGAACAGGGTTATTATGATGGTCGAGGACATCACAAAAGAACGGATAATGGAAAACCAGATGCTCCATTCTTCAAAAATGGCTGCCATAGGTCAGCTTGCATCCGGTGTTGCTCATGAAATAAGAAATCCCCTTGGACTAATAAGAAACTATGCCTACCTCATCGAAAAAAAGGTCAGCAAGAATGATGAAGTGACCAGAAAAGCCCTTGATGTAATTGAAGATTCCGTAGAAAGAACCAGCAGCATAATAGACAACCTGTTGAACTTTTCAAGAATCTTCGGAGACAAGAACGAAGATACGAACATACAGGAGTTCATTGAAGATATTGTAAACCTGGAAAGAAGCTTTTTCGAAAAGAACAATATCGACTGCAAAGTCATATGCAGCGATGATTTGAACATTGTGATCAACAGAGAATCCTTCAAGCACATAATCATCAACCTTATCGGCAATGCCAGCGATGCAATGCCTGAGGGAGGAACATTGACTTTAAGTGCCGAAAAATGCGACGACGGATTAGTATTCAAATGCATAGATACAGGAATTGGAATAGACAAGGAATCCATCAATTCCATATTCAACCCTTTCTATACAAAAAAACTTAAAGGCAAAGGAACAGGCTTGGGCTTGTATATAGTATATAATGAAATAGAAAAAAACGGCGGCAATATAAAAGTTGAAAGCGAAGTCAATGTTGGAACTACATTTACACTGGAGCTTCCGGCATTATCTGCGGTTTGAGGGAGGGCCTATGATTAAAGAATTTAGCATTCTGGTTGTAGACGACCAGATGGAATACAGAGATGTTCTGAAATTGATACTTGAAGAAAGCGGCTTTGCCGTTGACACGGCAGATTCGGGAGAAAACGCCCTGGAGAAGATACAAAATACCGAATATGACCTTGTGCTGACCGACTTGATAATGGACGGCATGGATGGCATCGAACTGCTGCGCAGAATAAAATATCTAAACAACAAGATTGAAGTAATAATCATTACCGGATACGGATCTATCGAGAACGCTGTCCATGCAATGAAGGAAGGAGCCTTCTCATATTTCATCAAGTCCCACAATCCTGACGAACTGTTGAGCGAAGTCAGAAAGGTAATACAACTAAAGGACCTTGAAAAGGAAAGCAAAACAACAAAAAATCTTGGCATCATTTCAGATTTCTATCTCGAAACGAAAAGCAGGACGTATAGAAAAACCCTTCAAATCGCAAAGAAGGCTGCACAGAGCAATTCCAACATTCTGATTCTTGGTGAATCAGGTGTCGGCAAGGAAGTCATAGCAAAATACATCCACAAGAACAGCGACAGAAAGGATTTGACATTTGTCGATGTAAACTGCCACGGCTTTTCAGACACCCTGTTCGAATCCGAGTTCTTCGGCCATGAAAAAGGGGCTTTCACTGGTGCCGTTGACAGAAGAATAGGAAGGTTTGAACTGGCCGACAAGGGAGTTCTGTTTCTAGATGAAATCGGCAACATTTCATTCAGTGCACAGTCAAAGCTCCTGAAGGCAATTGAGAGCAAGAAAATCGAACGCATAGGCAGCAACAAGGTCATCGATATAGATTTCAGATTGATTACCGCGACCAACAAAAACCTGACGGAAGAAATAGAAAACGGGACTTTCCGGGACGACCTTTACTACAGATTAAGCACAATAACGATAAATGTTCCTCCCTTGAGAAAAAGAAGAGAGGACATCCAAAGCCTGTTCTACTATTTTGTCAGGAAATACAGTCTGGAACTTGATAAGGATATAATCGATATCGATGAAGCAATTATCAATCATTTAAATCAATATGATTTCCCGGGAAATATCAGGGAACTCAAAAACATGACGGAAAGGCTGGTCGTCCTGACTGAAGATGGAATCCTGAGACTTTCAGACCTTTTGGAGACATCAAGCGACAACAACAAAGATGTCAGCAAGCTGGACAAAGAAATTGTCCCCCTAAGGGAAATCAGGAAGGAAGCCGAATCCAATTATATCAAAAAGGTGCTGGAAATCTGCGAATACAATGTATCCGAAAGTGCAAGACAACTGGGCATCAGCAGGAGGCAGCTATTCAATAAAATAAGCGAATACAGCTTGAAGTAGTGCAATTTATTACCCACATGACTGTGAAATAAATTGCACATGTGAAAAAAACTTCTCAGATTTTAATAATCTGCAGAAGTTTTTTTATTTGTGCAGCAATTGCAAAAACAGCCTTTCATGAAATTCAGCATAAAATGCAATATTGGTATCATTATTGCACTTACTATAAAGAAAATGAAAGGAGCTGGTCAAAATGGTGTATGCAGGCTAAAAATCTAAAGATTGAAGAAATAGAGAAATTCAGGAATCATACAAATCAAAATCGGAGGTAGTTTATGGATCTAATAAATAACATTAATGATACGATTAATGGTCTCGTATGGGGACCATACATGATACTTCTTTTGATAGGAACCGGTATATATCTTTCAATCAGACTGAAATTCTTGCAGGTAAGATATTTCAAGGCAATAATGAAGGAAACTCTAGGAAAGATGTTTCACAAGAAAGTCGAAGGAGAGGGTGAAATCAGTCCGGGCCAGGCAGGTCTTACTGCAATTGCAGCAGTTGTCGGTACGGGAAATATAGCCGGAGTTGCAACTGCAATAGCCATTGGAGGACCAGGAGCAATCTTCTGGATGTGGGTGTCGGCATTTTTCGGCATGGCTACAAAATTCTCGGAAATAACTCTGGGTATAAAGTATCGCGAAAAGAGAAAAGACGGCAGCTTCGCAGGTGGAGCAATGTATTACCTGACAAATGGATTGAAACAGAAATGGATGGGAATCTTCTTCAGCTTAATGGTAATAGCAACCTATTTCATCATCGGAGCCATAGTCGATACCAATACTATTGCATTGTCAGTACAAGAGCAATGGGGGATAAATCCTCTCTATACAGGTATATTCCTGGCTGTTATTACAGGAATTGTTGTACTCGGCGGTATAAAGAGAATCGGAGAGGTATGTGAATTTCTTACACCGTTCATGGGTGGAATCTACCTTGTTGCAGGTCTTGCAATAATCGTAATAAACATCTCTGAGATACCTTCTGCATTCGCAACAATCTTCACATATGCATTCAAGCCTGCCGCAGCTACAGGAGGATTTGCAGGTGCAACTGTTGCAAGGATGATGACAATAGGAACAGCAAGAGGAATGTTCTCAAATGAAGCAGGAATGGGTAGTTCCCCAATAATACACAGTAGTGCTATTACAGATCATCCTTCAAGACAGGGACTCTGGGGTGTTGCAGAGGTATTTGTAGACACCATGCTCATCTGTACAATTACAGGTCTTGCAATAATAGTTTCAGGCGAATGGACAACAGGAGTATCTGGTGCAGCTTTGACAATGAGGGCTTTTGCAACTGCACTGCCAGGAGACTTCGGAGGATACATAGTTGTCATTTCAGCAATGCTCTTCGGATACAGCTGTCTCATTTCAGCAAACTACTACTGTGAAAGAGCCGGCGAATACCTGTTCGGAACAAAGAGTATCATTCCAATCAGAGTGCTCTGGATTGTATTCATAGTAATCGGTTCAGTCGGAGGTCTGGAGTTTGTTTGGGCACTGGCAGACACCGCCAATGGACTTATGGCAATACCAAACCTGATAGGTCTCATATTCCTTAGCAAAATGGTCGTTAAGGAGAAAGAAGACTTCTTCACAAATACTATTGACAAGAAGGACGTCATGTAAAGATTCCGGAAACAACACTGCAAAAAACATACAGTAAAATCAAACCCGCCAAGACTTTAGACTTCATAGAAGTTAAAATCTGGCGGGTTTGATTATTTGTTGAAAATATTGTATTGATTTGTGTATGTTATTGTATAATGATGATCCGTTCAAGAATTATCATATTTGCTTTCACTCTGCTGGCTTGACACATATATTAAGAAAATGGATGCTGGGCGGTTTCATTCAAAGGTTTTATTTTGATTTCATAAAGTAGTATAATTGAATTGAGAGGAGGGAAAACAAATGGAAACAAGTAAAATGAAAAGAATTTTGCTGACAGTTGTAATAATTCTCATAATTTTAGCGGCTATTCCAATGAATGAAGCTGAGGCCGATAGCTACGGTGATTTTGAATACGAATTGTTCAACGACGATACGGAAATAGAAATAACCGGCTACACAGGGTCGGGAGGCGATATCGTAATACCCAGCAAAATCAGCACGGGCCTGATATTCAAGAAGGATAAAAAGGTCACCCGCATTGATGATTATGCATTCTCTAACGAAAATCTGACAAGCGTTGTGATACCCTACGGTATAAATAAAATATATAATTTTGCATTTTCAAACAATGAACTTGAGAGTATCACCATACCGGACAGCGTGACTTTTTTAGGCCGCGGTGCATTCAAAGACAACAAGTTGACCGGCATATATATATCAAGCAATATCACCTATATCAATACCAGCGTATTTGAAAACAATCTCTTGACCAACTTCACAATACCCACCAATATATTGTCCATCAATGACTATGCATTTTATAACAACAAACTGACATCAGTAGTTTGGCATGCAGATATTGGAGGAATTTCACTTAATGCCTTTAACGGCAACCCCGACAACATGACCTTCTTCGGCCAGGAATCAGCAGGAGAGACCTATGCCAACAATAAGGGGTACAACTACTGCGGATATCAGCTTATAGAAGAGGATACGTCTGTCGAAATCACAGACTATTCCGGTTCATCGGAATCCATTGTAATTCCAGATAAAATAGCAACTCTTCCCGTAACAAGCATCGGAGAGAGAACCTTTGAGTATGGCGGCCTTACAGATGTTGCCATACCCGACAATATAACAAGCATAGGCAAATATGCATACAACGGCAACAGTATCAGCAGCCTGTCACTGGGCAGTAGTGTCAAAACCATAGGCTACGGTGCATTTTCAAACAATGAGCTGGAAAGCCTAACAATCCCCGGCAATGTCGACACGATAGGAAGCTTTGCATTCCAGTCCAACAAACTTACCAGCCTGACAATCGAAGACGGTGTCACCGACATCGGAGAGCATTCCTTCAAGAACAATATGTTGACTGAAGTTTCAATCCCTGACAGCGTAACCAGCATAGGCGGTTCAGCATTCAAGGACAACAGTCTGACTTCAGTGACCTTTCATACAAGTACATTCTCAATATTTGACACTGCATTCGACGGCAATCCTGAAGGACTGACAATATACGGAGAATCCGGCTCCTCCGCCGAGACGCTGGCTATAAACAAGGGTTATGCTTTTGTTCCAATCAGCGAAACAGTCGATCCCCTTGAACCGATTGAACCAGTCGAACCAGTCGAGCCGGTTGATCCTACTTTACCTATTGAACCCGATGTGCCGATCGAACCTGTTGAACCTATTGAACCTGTTGAACCAATCATACCTGATGAAACAATTGAACAAAACTATAACTACGAAGCTGCAGGCGATGGACAGGGAATTGAAATCACCGAATATACCGGTCAGGAACAGGTTTCCGTCACCATACCTTCATCCATAGGAGGCAAGACTGTCACAAGCATAGGAGAATATGCATTTTACCAGAAACACATAACCGGAGTCGTAATACCCGACAGCGTTGAAATCATAAGGGCCTACGCATTTTCCGGAAATGTGGTTCTTGCCAATGCTGCCATAGGAAACGGAGTCACTACAATTGAACACCACGCCTTCTACTACAACCGCCTTGTCAGCCTGACCCTAGGCAGCAGTGTCGAAAATATTGCCGAGTATGCATTTTACTCAAACGAATTGACCGACATAACAATTCCCAACAGCGTTACAAGCATTGGAAAAGGTGCCTTCGGTTACAGTCCCCTGACAAGCGCAAGAATTCCCGGAAGCGTTTTGACCCTTGACCAAGATGTCTTTTTAAACAACCGAACGGCTGCAGCAAACCTCACAA
This sequence comes from Dethiosulfatibacter aminovorans DSM 17477, assembly GCF_900142005.1. Taxonomy (GTDB): domain Bacteria; phylum Bacillota; class Clostridia; order Tissierellales; family Dethiosulfatibacteraceae; genus Dethiosulfatibacter; species Dethiosulfatibacter aminovorans. The sequence goes on along the minus strand of NZ_FQZL01000017.1, from coordinate 26,201 downwards.
TCTACGGGAATACAGGTTCGAAAGCAGAAGCCCTTGCCAGTGCCAAAGGATATATCTTCGAGCCTATAGGGGACGCCATGGTGCCTGCCAAAGAGAAATCGGAATTTTACGACATGACGCCTACGGACTGGTTCTATGAATCCGTCTCCGAGCTCATAACACTCGGAGGTATCAGCGGTTATCCCGACGGCAGTTTCGGACCTTCTCTAACAATGAAACGCGGAGAGTTTATCAAGCTCATTGTCGGAGGCATGGGCTATAGCCTTGAAAACGCCACCGGCGAGCACTGGTCCATGAACTATGTGAGAATGGCAAAAAGCCAAGAGCTGAACCTTCTGGATTCCAACGAGTTTCCAGAGTCTATTCTCGACCTGGGCATAACAAGAAACGAGATGGCCAAAATAGCGGTAAGGGCGATAGACCCCCAAGGAACGATGCAAGTTGAAAACGAAGAATACTACAAATATATAATCAAGGACTTTGATACCATTCCCAGCTATTACAAGGATTATGTCCTGAAGGCATACAGTTTGGGCATATTGACCGGTTACACCGACGGCGAGTTCAAAGGCGACAACACACTGAACCGGGCAGAAGCGGCAACTGTTGCAATCCGGATATTTTATTCAAAGTAGAATTCCAAGACAACCCGTAAGCAATTCAAATTATGGGATGACCGTATAGGAGTGAGTACAATGCCTAAAACCATATTCTTGTTTCATTATTCCCTGAATGTTATAATATACTTATAAAAATATTGCACTAAACAATTCTAAGGGGGATTATATGAATTTGACATTTGATTATTCCAATAGTGGCATTCACAATCATGAATTAAAAGGTTTAGAGAATATGGTTAAGGTGGCCCATGAAATGCTTCATGAAGAATCTGGCCTGGGAAATGATTTTCTCGGTTGGATGGATTTGCCTCAAACATATGATAAAGAAGAGTTTGCACGCATAAAAGCTGCAGCGAAATCAATTCAGGAAAAAGCAGACGTGTTGGTTATCATCGGAATTGGCGGTTCTTACCTCGGTGCGAAAGCTGCTATTGAAGCACTGACAAGTCCGTTTTTCAATATGCAATCTCCGGAAGAAAGAAAAGGGCCCCAGGTATTGTTCGCAGGTCATACGATCAGCGGAACTTACTTAAGCCAATTGGTGAAATTCCTTGAAGGAAAAGATATATGCCTGAATGTCATTTCTAAGTCAGGTACAACAACCGAACCCGGAATCACCTTCAGGGTGCTTAAAAAACTGGTGGAAGAGAAATATGGCAAGGAAGAAGCAAAGTCAAGAATTTTTGCTACGACAGACAAGGCGAGAGGAGCGCTTCGCGAACTCTCTGATTCGGAAGGCTATGAAACTTTTATTATTCCTGACAATGTAGGCGGACGTTTTTCAGTATTGACGCCTGTCGGATTGCTTCCCATTGCGGCTGCAGGAATTGACATCGACCAATTGATGGCCGGTGCAGAAGCAGGACGCCTTGAATATGCCAATGACGACATCAACGAAAACATTTGTTATCAATATGCCGCTGTTCGTAATGCCCTTTACAACAAGGGAAAAACAACGGAGATTCTTGTAGACTACGAACCTCAAATGTTTTTTGTTGCAGAATGGTGGAAACAACTTTACGGCGAGTCGGAAGGAAAAGACAACAAAGGAATTTTCCCGGCAGCTGTCCACAACTCGACAGACCTTCACTCCATGGGACAGTATATTCAGGAAGGACGCCGCAACATCTTTGAAACAGTAATCATGGTCAAGAATCCTGAAGCCGACGTGATCATCGAAGAAGCTGAAGTGAATCTTGACGGATTGAATTACCTTGCCGGTAAAGGTTTTAATTTCGTAAATGAAAAAGCATTCCAAGGTACATTGCTGGCTCATGTTGACGGAGGTACCCCCAACCTTGTTCTTACAATGGAGGCTCTCGATGCATTCAATTTTGGGAAGTTGATCTACTTCTTTGAAAAAGCATGCGGAATCAGCGGATACCTTCTAGGCGTCAATCCATTTAATCAACCGGGAGTTGAAGCATACAAGAAGAACATGTTTGCCCTTCTTGGCAAGCCGGGATTTGAAGATCTTAGAAAAGAACTGCTTGAAAAACTGGAGAAATAGCAGCTTTGAACTACCTCCGCCTCCTAGGAGGTAGTTCAATTCAAAAGCATCAAATCCTCCCTTTCCTCAGCCAGTTCCAGTAACCTGTCTGTAAATCCTGAAATGGAAAATACTACATACCATACTTTTCTACCTTCCCTTTTCCAATCTATCATACCAGTCTTATCTACGAGTCTATAAAAAACATCCACATCAACTTTATTGTTTGTAAATTTACATTCTCCCGCCATCAAGTCACAAGTTTGGTCGTTTAATGCAACAATATCTATTTCCTCAGTTCGATTCCACCACTTGCCGTTTCTGATAATCTTGAAGGGTAGTCTGTTTTCCCTACTGAGTTCCCATAAGGATTGTCTGCAAACATCCTCATAAACGTATGATACATGATTCTGAACAAAGCCTTCACGAATCCTTTCGGTCACATAGTCAAAATCTCCCATTTCAATCTGGCTTCTATATGGATAAATAAATTTGAACCAGAACTCTATAAAATTATCGCACAAGAAATACAAGCCACTTTTACTTTTATCCGGATTCACTTCCGTCACAGGTACAATTCTTGCAATCAAGTCAAGATCCATAAGCACCTTCAGATATCTGGTTATACTGGTTTGATTCGTTCCCATGGCGGAAGCAATTTTTCCAAGCTTGTGGTTACCGGAAGCGATAGTCCTGATAATTGAAAAATACGTTCCTATATCCCTGACCTCTTTCTCCAGCAAAAAATAAGGTTCCTCATATAGAAAGCTCAATTTTTTTAGTATCTTGTTCTCTATCGCAGCCTCAACCGTCTCTTCATTCCTCAGAAGCTCAATATATTTAGGAACACCGCCTGTTACGGAATATAACTCTATTAGTTCTTTTCTTGACCGTTTCTGAAAAAAGCCTCCATAATCCTTGAATGAAATCTGCTTAAGCTTGATCTGACCCGTTCTTCTTCCATACAAGGGTGATGAATATGATAAAACCTGACTTTCCATCATATTTATTAGAGACCCACACAGGATAACCATAATGTTTTCATCTGCCAAATGAATATCCCATATTTTTTGAAATACCGAAGGAAATGACTTATTGGACTTGCCCAAATACTGAAACTCATCAATAACCAGAATCTTCCTCTCATCCCTCTTGTAGTCTCTGAATGCCAGAAATACATCCTCCCAAGAAAAATCACTGCCTCTCATTAGAAACCTGTTGCCGGTATACTCTGCAACCATGGATTTGAAAGCATCAATATTTTGTCTTTCTCCTTCCTCAGTAGCAAGGAAATACAACCCTTTCCTATTACTCAGAAACTCCCTGATCAATGATGTCTTTCCTATTCTCCTTCTCCCATATATAACTACAAAAGAAGAACCATCATTTTCATATTCGCTTTTTAAGAAGTCCAGTTCATCAACCCTGTCTATAAATCTTTGATTCATATCGCACCTTCTTCAATGGTTTATATGCTTATTATACTCTATAATATTATATTTTAAAATATAATAATTAAAAACATTAATGGTTGTTGGTGCAAAATCGTATTTTGTGCATATAAAACAACTAACTGTTATACTACTTCTGAACCCTCTTGATGATCATATCAGCTATGTTGAACCTTTTTCCAATAGCAGCAACCATACTTCTAACCTCTTCTACTTTCATAAGATAGACTAATATGAAGTAAGTAATCGCACCGATCACTATGGAAAAGACAAGTGACAGACTTTGATTAAATTCATTGCTCATAAAATTATAGAAGAATAACTTTGAAACAACACCCATGGCTGATGAAGCCAGGAGTATTTTCATTAATTCAATTGTCATTTTCTTTAGGCCAAGCACTCTCAGCTTTTTATTAAGACTCATAAACATTAATCCCATTGTAAAAAACGCGGATATGCTTGTTGCCAATGCAAGTCCTCCTATACCTAAATACCTTGATAATAATATATTAAGAATTATGTTGAGAGACACTCCTATAGTGGTATTGATCACTGGTGTTTTTGTGTCTTTCATAGCATAAAAAGACTTGGACAATACATCTCTGATTCCTACAGCCACCATCCCTAAAGAGTAAAATGCCAGAGCACTGGCAGTTATAACAATTGCATTACTATCAAATGCGCCTCTTCCAAACAATAATGCCACAATCTGTTTTGAAAATAATACAGCTCCAAATGTAGCGGGGACCAACAATAAATTAACGCTGTTTATTGAAGAATATATTGTTTTTTTTAATCGTTCTTCGTCCTTAGCCACAACCATCCTTGAAATCATAGGATACATTACAGTCGTTATCGGTACAACAAAGATTCCCTGGATAAAGAGATTAAGCCTGCTGGAATAAGAAAGTGCAGATATTCCCCCAACCATAATTCGAGATGCAATATTTTTATCAACCAATATGTTTAATTGATTTATCGATACTCCCAATATCACCGGAATAGATAAAACCAACATTTCCCTTAAATATGTATCATTTAAATCTATAGTAAATCCATGCCTGTACCTTTCTTTCGATACTAATTTCAGCAAAAATATGAATTGAACTGCAAATGCAAAGATATTGCCAATGGCCAAAACAATAGTATCAGTTTTACTACTTAATATTATAGATATAATTATTAAAACATTGTATGGAATAATTCTAAGTGCCGGACCCAAATAATTGTTTTTCAACTGCAAAAATGCGGTAAACACATAAATCAAACCTGAGAAATACACTGTAAATATACTGAACCTTACAAATTGAGCAGTTAACTTCAACGTTTCCCCTTTAAAACCTGATGCAAACAGCTGAATTGCCGGAACTGTGAAAACTAAAACGGTTATGGTGATCACTGTGCTTATTATTAAGATCAAGTTTATTACATTACTGGTAAACCTATTTGCAGCTATGCCATCTTTCTCTTCTATCAGACTATTGTATATGGGAATAAAACTAGTCGCAATTCCCGTACCGATAAAAGCAAAGATTGTGTCGGGAATAGTGAGCGAAATTAAGTAAGCATCTGTTATACTCGATACACCATAAAAATATGAAACCACTATATCTCTGGCAAAACCTGTCACTTTAGACAATATTGTTATCAACATTAGATATATTGCAATTCTATTCATTATCAACCTGCCTCTTAAGCATTATTTGATACGGTTATCCATTGCTAAAATCCTGCTTCGTTTCTATAATCCTCCTCGTGATTCTCGCACAAACTAACGCTATATAGTACCCCGAAAAACATCCATAGCATTCTAGCATTATTAAGAGATAAAGAGAGTGAGCCAAGTAGAAAAACAATCAGCATGTCTCTCATTATTATCATGTCCCTGCTGCCACAAAATTTCCTGGTCTTGGAAAAGACATTTATCATATTCAGGAACAACAGCATTGCAAATGGAACACCCCATTCAGCTATGATTTGTAAGAATGTATTATGGGCAAGACTTCCACTACCATATGATATTCTGGCAGGCAAATATGAACCAGTACCCACTCCCAGCAAAGGCGACTGTTTAATGATTTCAATAGCATCTGTCCATACCTTAAGCCTAATAGACCCATTTGCTGATATGGCTGCATTGAAATCAGTAAACAGCAATCTGATTCTTCCAATCACCGGGTTTATGCTAACCAGCTGGTCCATTAATACTTGCATTGCACTTAGTAAAAGAGAGCCTGAAATAAATATAAATATCAAAAATAATAAATTATAGCTTATATGTTTATATGACTTATTTTTAATTAGCATTCGCATATATGAAACAAATAAATATAATATACATATTATCATGCCGGTTTTCGAACCTGATAGTGCTATTGATAGAAATAATGATGCACAAATTAGTGCCTTAATCATCTTGCTTAATTGTTCATTATTTATTACGTAAACTAAAACACTGCATTGAATTAATGAAAAATAGTTTGGATCATTCATCAATCCAACATAACGTGACCCTTCATAAAATAGAATGCTCCTGAAAACATTTATGTCCAGCAATACAAGTACTATACCTAAACCACCCATGAAAATAGACATTATGGAATACCACTTGTATGCCGACATAGTCATTCTGTTCTTGACCAGGTTATAACCAAATAAAAAATATAAAAATGAAGCAACCATTTTAATATAGTCATTGAGAATTGAATTGATATTAAGACCATAATTGAATTTATTAGGAGAAATAAAAACTGACGTGCATAAATTTGTTATAGATAAGAACACGAAAAATAGTAAAACTTTTTTCGGTATGAACAACTCATTATTAATTAAATAAATATAGAAAAGAAGTACTAATGCAATATCTGAAATTGATATATTAATCCCCGAAATTGGTTTCTGGTGATTGAGAAATATTGATATAATACAAATTAAGAATATCACTATTTTGTTTTTTTCTTGTGTCTCTACAATATCTTTCACAATATATCCTCCTGATAATTGATGATATTATATTTCTCAGTCTATATACTTATATTATATTGCAAAGCACGCGCATTTTAAAGCATAAGCACAATTCATATTGACATTTATATCATCGCCATATGCTTAATATTTATTCATTTTTACCTTTTGATAAAAGGGACTCTTTGTCCCTTTTCATACCCATGTTTCCGTCACCAATGTTTTGCTTGTAATGGACATTATATTCTGTTAATATACAGTATAAATTCAAAAAAGGTACTTGATACCAGGAGAAGTCAATGTCAAAAAACAGATTGAGGGAACTCGATTATATCAGGATTATTGCATGTTATTCGGTAATCCTGGTTCATATTTCAGCAATAGGGGTGGTGGGCTACCTGCCTGGAAGCATCCATCTTAAAATAGTGACACTGTTGAATAGGAGCATAAAATACACCACTCCGGCTTTTTTGTTCCTTAGCGGTGTCACCAGCTTTTATTCCTACAGGAACAGGAAATTCGAATATGGTGAATTTCTAGGGAAAAGGCTTCCCAGAATATTGATCCCTTATTTATTCTGGAATCTTGCATATTATATGGTATTCATATACCAGGGATATTATGGAATAAGCCTGTCCTTTTTTATAAAGAGCCTTTTTCTGGGCACCATGTGCTACCATTTGTATTTCATAGTCATATTGACTCAGCTGTATTTTTTGTCTCCCATATTCAACTACATGTTTGAAAAGTTCAACCATGAATTGATTCTTGCAGTTGTTGGCGCCGTTAATTTCATTCTGGCTTCGGAGCTTGATTTCTTATACAGCGACAGGATATTCTTAAAATACATGTTTTTCTTTGTCTTAGGCATATATCTTACAAAAAACCACGACAAGTCCATGAGGATCATGGGCAAAAGAAGTACTGCACTCATTTCAACTGCAGGTTATACCGCTACTGCAGCCATGTACACATATTTCTATTATACATCCAATCCGGCCACAATAAATTTATGGTTTGTATATTCGGTATTTTCAATATTCTTTCTGTACATCGTGGGAATCTACCTTGTGGGAAAAGTTTCCGACAAGTATGATACAGTCAGGAATCTGAGCAAAAGCTCGTTCTATATTTATTTGATGCACCCACTGGTACTGATAGCGGCTATATGGTTTGCGGACAAAACAAGCATATCATCACTGACTTTGAGACTCGTGTTATACACAGCAATCGTAATACCTGTCAGTACACTGTCTTCGGTTGCATACACTTTTGCGAAAGCCAGGATCAGTAAATATCATACAAGTGACCTTTTTAGACGTAAGAACATATAAGATAAAAGGGACTCAACATCCCTTTTTTATCGCCGCAAATCGCCTTTGCAGACATCTATATAAATTAGCCAAAGTACGTTCAATAGTTGTAACACTAATATCCGGACATAGTTTTGAAATCTCTGATTTGCTAGTTTTCCCAACCGTTCTTTTAAAAACATATTTAATTTTGATATTATTCTTTTCTATTTCTTGCCTCCGGCAAACAATCCCGCCAAGCCCATGATCGCTGCAAAGGATACACCTGCTATAGGCCATACGATCCAGGTTATGTGCCAGTCCATGGTCAGGAAACTCCATCCAAGATAGATGGCTACCATGAGCGGCCAGTAGATGGCTCCTATTTTCTCGGCCAGCTTGGTCTCGGCCCTTCTCGAAGGTGCGTAATCACCTCTTGCCAGGAGCCTGTTGTAAGCTCCGTGCTTGGAAGCGGACGGAACCAGGATATATACTCCTGCACCCGCTATGGCTATCATCAGGCAAAGCATCAAGATCAATATCCATTCCAGGTCGGTCAAAAAACTGCTTACTATCAGGGGCAATACGGCAAATATGAACATTCCCACACTCACCGCCAGTCTGAAGACAAATACATGTCTGTAGTCTTCAGCCTGTTCGTCCAAAATGCTTTCCACCCCATAGTCGAGTTCAAATTCACTTTCCTCAATCTTCTCAAAATTCCTCTTGTATTTCAATGTTGAAATAGCCGCCATGACACCGATGATCACCATGAGGAACAAGGTCACCAGTCCGACACCTGCAGCCATATCCGACGAAATGAGTGCACCATCCGTTTCGGAATAAGCCAACAGGAGGAAGAGGGGCAATACTGAGTATATCAATATCAGTGCAGCCGCAGCAATTATGCCTGCAATCTTTTCCTTGGCAGCCAGGTATGCCCTGGCTTCATTCAAATTAACCTTTGGAACCTGCACATCCCTGTCTTCCACAATGCCGGAAGGCAGTTCCACTTCATCCTTAAGGAGGTAATCAGTGGGCACGCTGAAAATCTCCGATAATCTGATGATCTTGTTCAGGTCAGGAATGCTTGATGCACTTTCCCACTTGGAAACAGACTGTCTCGATACGGACAGCTTCTCTGCAAGATCTTCCTGGGACCATCCGAACTGTTTTCTTAATCTGATAATCTTATCTGCCAGTTTCATAATCCATCATCCTTTTCAAACAATCTACCATCTGTATGGTTTAATTATATCAATACTGGCAGTTGCGCACAATCAATTGGCCTTTTAAACTTGTCAACCGGTAGTTGCAAGGTAAAATAAAACAACGCTCAAATGAAAATTTAAATTTGCGGCGGATTCTCGTTCAATTTTAATCACAAACCATTAAACTATTGAAATCACAACATTTCGCTGTCATCCCAATAGCTCATAACCTCATACGACAGGCACCAATCCCTATTATGCAATAGTTAAAACCAACAAATGGATCCAATTCCTTTTTCGCTCCATTAGTTTGAAATGTTCCATCAAATCTACTAACTAATTTGTCCCTTAACTTCCAGAATTTTGACACTCAATCGGATTTGGATAAATTATCCAAATAGGAATTCATCCAAATCCCGTAGGGCTTCTTTCAATTCTGGATTTTTCTCATTATGAATCATTTTTTCCAAGAAGATTGCATCCTCTTCACCAGGTTCAATATCCATGCTATACGATAATTCTAGTAATTCCCACAGCTGGTGACTTTTCTTTGAATTATTCTTCCTACAATATTCCTCAATCAGTATCCTTGAGTATTCATCCATTTTCCGCTTCTCCTTCTTAATCACTATATTACTCGGTTTTGTACTTAAGTCTCATTAAATATCTCATACTCATGTTCCCGGTACCGATCTATTCCTCTGCCATTTTCAAGGCCCTTGACATGACCATCTCAGGTGTGTTCCAAGCCTTCATCATTTCATGAGACTACTGATACTGTTTTTCAACAGGATTCCAAATACTTGAAAACTCCTCACCCTCTATTAGTGCCTGAAACGGCGGGTCTATGAATTCTACCAGTAAATCAACAACTCTCTCAAAATCCAATTCATATTTCAAAATCTTTTTACAAAAATTCTTCCATCGATTATTGATAGCCGTATCTTCGATTAACCTTTTAATTACAGTTACAGAGTCTTTTTTATATGAAGTTTCTCTTGTAGACAAAGTAGCTTTAACGGCATATTGAAGTTTAGCACCTTCAAATTCAAAGGAATTGGCAAGATAATAAATATCATAAAAATCTTTCATTCTACCCGTTGCTTCCATTAAATTTATAATAGCGTCAAACTTCTCAGATACAGTTGACTCTAGGGAATATGTCATTATTGTTGGATGATTAAAATCCTCCAGCAATACAGGAAGTGTTCTTTCAACCGCTGAAGGTATAATAACATCGCCAATACCAATATCTATGCTAAAAGGAGTACGTGTTTTTCCTATCATTCCAACTAAGTTAACTCGCATTCCATGATATTCTTTAAATTCACTAATCTTTTCAATATTTCTAATTTCAATTGTGACAACTTCATTAACTGACTTTTCTTCAAGTATAACTCTAACCATTTCCTCTATTGCCGTTTCTTCATTTGAGTGATTCTTTAATAAATAATCAGCATCAACAGTTGGTCTTGTTGTAAATCCACTAATGGAATACAACAAATATCCTCCTTTGAGAATCAACTTATCTGAAAAAGCACTCTGTGACATTCTCCTAATGAATTCTTCTTGACAAAATTAATTCAGCAATTGTTGAAAAGGAATCTTGTCTTTTTTTGACTTATTCTTCAATTTTGCTAATAATGATGCCGCTGATTTAACTATTATAACCACTTCCCTATATGTATCTGTACTTTTTTAGTTATATTAAATATTTTTGCATACTCAAAAAGCTGCCTGATATTTTTTTTCGGATCTTTGATGTAACGCATAACTGCATTTGAAAAAACTTCCTTCTCAATTTTGTGTTCGTATCTCATCAAATCACATATCGTTCGATCCCTGTTGAATATCTTAACGCTTATATTATCAATTTCAATTGTGTTTACTCCAATACTTAAAAACCTAAGCTCCTGAAAAAATGGTTCAACAAACGGATAATCTATATTATATTTACTTTTATTACTATCCCTATCAACCGCAATTTGCCAAGCCAAAGGTATACGGTCTGTGTACTCATAGAAATGAAGTGCACTTTCCAGAAATATGACAGCATTTGGAAACAGTCTTGAGATAATTACTTCTTCCGGAGTAATTGTTCCAGTACGTTCATAATATCCCTGTTTTATTTTAGATATTTTGTTATTATTAAGCAATTTCTTAATTTGTCTACTATTAAGACCAATAGCATTCAATTCTGATGTTTTCAATACACCTCCATGCTTATTAAATTCATCAATAATTCTATTTATATCAATCATATTTACACCTCTAAGTCCGCTTTGAGTTTTTAACGCGTACCTTTTAGTGTAATTATATCATCAATTCATACAAAATTCAAAATAACATTCAGATGTTTGTGAACTACTCGGCAATTAACCTCATACGACAGGCACCGATTGTTTCTTCAATAGTTTCTCTACTAACAGAAACACCCTTAATGGTTGTATCCATTTCCATTGTACTTCTCATGTCAAGACCGACCATTGCAGATATTAGAAATCCAACAGAAATAATGACTTGTAAATTGTAATGTTTCACTTCTCTATTTACCTGGCGCGAACCTTCAGTTTGAACTATTCGGAATTTCCTAACAGTTGCTTCTTCTTCAAATCCACAAATTCAGTATAACCAATTCTCTTCATATTTTCAATTCCTTTCTCTTTCTATCCGTGCTTTCTGGATCATGATGAAATCAATAATTTCCTTCTTACTCATGTTCCCGGTACCGATCTGTGCAAATCAGGGTTTCATAATTATTAATGGCTATGAATATTTAGTTGATGCATATCGTTTTTCGGAGCTTTCACAAGCACCGTATTGTTAACTCTTCAAGCTATGTAATCCATACGCTCTTCCTTGACCTTATTATCGAATTCGCTCAAAGGATTCTTGTAAACAGCCTGCCTTAATCTTTCACTATTAACATGTGTATATATCTGTGTCGTGGATATGCTCTCATGCCCAAGCATCTCCTGTAAAGCTCTGATATCAACATTTCCATATTGATACATTAAAGTTGCCGCAGTATGTCTATTATGGTGAGTTAATGGTTGAAACCTACATAAAATAAGCGCTATGCTCCAATTCACTCACCATAATATATTAATCACATAGGCTCTTCAACCATTCCATCAAATCTTGATCTTTATTCCAATTAGGCATTTCTTCTGTATGAAGGTCAACATATGCTGCTTCGAGTGCTTTTCTTTTCATTTCAATGTCTGCTCTTGCATATATTTCTGTTGTAGCTATATCCACATGACCTAATAAATCTCGTATATATATCAAGTTTACATTTGCTTGCAACAAATGCATCGCTTTACTATGCCTAAATACATGAGGAGTTATTGGAAAATCAACATTAAATTCTACATCCTTTGAAGCTTTGATAGAATACTTCTTAATGATATATGATACACCCCATCTTGATAATTTGGTATATTGTTGATTATAAAAAAGTGGCATCTCACCTTCATCAATTCCAGCATTCCTATAAGACTCTTTCAAGTAATCTGAAATTAACTTTTGCGACTTTTTCATTATAGGTACTTGTCGAACTTTATCACCTTTACCATGGAGCGTTATCACAGAAGGAGATGCTAACCTTACGTTTTTTCTTCTTAAATCTATGAGTTCCTGCACCCTGGCGGCAGTATCGTATAATACTACCAACAATACAAGGTCTCTTCTACCTGCCCTGGTATATAAGTCCGGTTGTTCCAATAGGATTTTCATTTCATCACCAGTCAAGTAATGTATGAGTTTCCCAGTTGTTTTTTTATATGGAATTGCCAATATTCTATGAATTTCAGAAAGATTCTCAAGGTTGTCCTTCTGTATGAATCGGAAAAAAGAATGTAAAGAAGCCAATCGCTGATTCCTTGTGGATGCTGAATTATGTCGTTTTAGCTCCAACCACTCAAGAAAACCTTCAATGAGTTCCTTATCCAATATTTTTACTGAGATCTTTTCAGGTTTGATCCCTTTTTCTTCCTCGCAGTATGTTAGAAAAATTTTGAAAGAATCTTTATAGGAACTAATCGTATTGGCACTGAAATTTTTCTGTGCAGGCAAATAAGTAGAGAAAAACCGTGTCAGATATCTTGAAAAATCATTAGCTTTCATCTACATCACCCCCTTCAGGAATAATGTAAGCAAATGCTAATTCTGTTTTGGCTAATATATCCGGATACAAGTCAGCAGTTAAGCGAAGATAGTATTGTGTTGCTCTAAAATCCGAATGTCCCATGTATGCAGCCAGATAAGGTAAAATATTGGTAAGTTCTTGCCCAGATAAAACCCAGCGTTTAAAACAATGAACGGCATATGTATGTCGAAGATCATGCATTCGAGGACCACTGTCAGTATGCGAAATGCCTGCCTTTACAAGATAGTCCCGAAACCTGCAATAAGCAGTGCTTATATCCAATCTCCCACCTTGCGGACTAATGAAAAAGTATGTATTACCATCACTGAATTTATGAACATCTTGGTAAAGAGCATTAAACCGGTCGTTTAAGCTCTTGCTAACTGGCACAAGCCGATTTTTGTTATTCTTTGCGTGCCGAATTGTTAGCGTCCCACTTGCAAAATCTACATCCCGACATTGTATATTCAATGCCTCGGAGATTCTTAAGCCCGATCCATACAATAACCGAAAGAGCACTGGGTCGATTCGATTTCTATTAGTAAATGAGGTATAGGGATAGGTGTCAATTGCAACAAAAAAACGTTTCAACTCTTCTTTAGAAAATATGTAGGGTGTATGTGTTGTTCTTTTTAGACTTCTGGATTTAATTGGTACAATATAGGATTTATAGCCATGTGAGCATAAGAACTCACCGAAACAGTGAAGCACTCGTTCTTTTGCATAATAAGTGGACTTTCTATCAAATACAGAATCATAAATGTAATTATTGACCATTGGTTTTGTCAGTCTTATTCCGTTGTATCCCATCTGAAAATAATACTCATCAAAATGTTTGAGTTCTCTTTCTTGTGCAATGAATTTAAATCCACACATCTGTTTTTCAGCTATATATGACTGGATTAGTTCGGAAAGATCACTTTTCCATTCATACGTCTTTTTCATGACTGAAATACCTCCTCGGGATCAAGAGCGCACTTGCGGAGACCTTCCAAATCTATTTTGAGATAAATGCTTGTTGTATGAATACATTTATGGCCGAGTGTTTCGGAAATAATTGGTAGTGGCGTTTCGGCTTCTAGCATGTTCCTTGCCAAAGTACTACGCAACGAATGAAGTCCACAATGAGAATCCAAGGGCATTTCTATGTTTCCTGCAACCATATATCTATGAAGCTCACGATAAAAACTTTCATTTTCACCTACTGCTTCATAAGGTGCTCGATGGCGTACAAAAATACGGTCACATGTCGTCTTGGGTCTTCCATTTTGCAAATAGTCAATAATTGCCCATCCAATATCATCAAGTAAAGGCAATTCGATTCTATTTTTAGTTTTTGTCTGGTCCAGTATGATAAGCTTTCTTTTCCAATAAATGTTTGCAAGCCGCATGTTTCGAATATCACTTACTCTCAAGCCAAGCCTTACAACTAACAGCAGGATAGCATAATCTCTTTTTCCTTTCGCATCCCCTCTATCAATGACAGAAAGTAGCTTTCTGACATCCTCTTGTTTCCACGTATATGGAATAAATGCATTTCTCATGATACGAATCTTAGGAAGTACTACGCTTTTATTCTTAGATGTATAACCTTGGACATACAAAAAAGTAAAATAATTTCTAAGAACACAGATGATTGTCGAGACGTATTTCGGTTTGTTTCCTTCATATTTTTTCAGAAACTTAGTTATTATTGAAGCATCAATCTCTTCTGATGAATTTATACCTTCGCTGTCCAAGAATACTAAAAACTTTTTGATTTTTTGTATGTTGCACTTTATTGTTGCAGATGCATAATGCCTTTCTTCGAATTCATTTTGCAATTGGTTAAACTCTTCGATAAACTGTTTTGGACAACAATATGGGGCTAACCTTGGTCGTATTCGGTATTCAACATTTCCGGTGTCAATATAGTGCATCAAAACTTCTAGCGGTTTGAGGACCTGATTGACTTTTTGATTTCCCTTTCCATATATACCGTCCTTGATGCAACCGGTTCTAAAGTACAAATAGTCAAGGCATACTTTTTCATCAAAAGTTGTAATCTCTTGGCTAGACATATACTTGACTAAACCGTTGTAAATCATCCTATAAATCTTTATGGTACCTGCTGCATATTTCTGTCTCTCTAACTCTCGATAGATAACCTCATACGACAGGCACCGGTTGTTATGGTTGTTATTAAAACCACATCGTTCCACTCCCCTATTCACCGAACTGACCCGGGCCAACATGATAGTTAGTTGAATCATTTATGCTCTCTTCAGGTAATTACCACAACTTAAGCAATACGGTGTATTTCCAGTTACTTTTTTTCCACAAAAAGGGCACTCTTGACTGATTCCATTAGTTGGAACCAAATAATGTATATTTTCCAGTTCTGATTTTAAATTCTTTATCTCATTAGAGATCTTGTCTAGATCAGATTCCGGCAGTCTTGAGCAAACTTGCTTTTCAAAGTTACTTATTAAGTTGTTTTCTGTTTGAAGATTGAACTCTTTTACTTTGGTCATAAACTCCGTTCTTATTATGCCATCGATAAACTGCTCAATGGTTATATCCAAGATTTTTTCACCTTTTGCACTATTTGAAGCTCCTCCTTTTGATTTCACAAAATACACTGCTGCAGAAACACCTGCACCCATTAAGGCGATAGGAATTCCAATACCTGACGCTGCTGCTCCTATGGTAATTGTTGCTGCCGCTGGTCCCAGCAAAGCGGCATATGCAGTTGCAACTCCTGCTATTCCAATAGAAGCTGTAATAGATGTCCTGAAAGCCTCATCAGCCAGAACGTTTGTTGTCGTTTTAAACTGGTCAATATCATCGCTGAAAGCAACCGTAAACTTGGTTGACAAAACGATATTATTTATTTTCTGTATCTCTTCAATGTTCTCTTCAATCCCCTCGCTCCACAATTCCTTAATTCTAAGTAACGTATAGTCAAGTGTATTCTCCCAGAATTCATCCATATAATCAGCCGGTAGAGCGTTTTCAAGCGCTTCATTTATTTTTTCTGAAGTTAACTTACCTTTTATGCCATCCATTTTCTCTATGATACTCTTTCTATAAGGGTTAAACAGATTACAACTTACATATTTGACAATATCCGATTCCATTTTACTGGCCACTGTCATTCGTACTGTTGTCAACAATGATTTATAGCGTTCTCTCGCTTCAATAGCTTTGTCAACTTCCGTCTCTATTGATTCCAATAAATCTCTACAATGATCGGCAATTCTTTCCAGATGACTTTCCTGGGCTTTCCGCCTAATGTCTTCTTTGTTTACTGTAATCCTTCTGTCAATAAATTGAGTAAGATTTTTGAATCTTTGAGTTTCGTATTCGTTTTGATCATTGATGTAGTTGTTTGCCGATAGCGGAAAGATGGAATCCCTATCTATCTCGTATGTTTCGTTGACATATTCAATTACTTCCTGCAATTCATCTTCATCATCTATCAGATCACATTTTGTTACAATGCATATCATAGGGGTTTCCTTTTCCTTGATACTATTGATAATTGCCGCTTCTCTCATTCCGCCAATAACTTCACATGATAATACCCAAAAAATGAAATCCGCCTCTGAAATCGCATCAATCACCCTTTTTTCATTTTCAACCGTAGTACTGCCGAATCCCGGGGAATCAATCACACTATAGTTGATATTTGGATTATTAATGCCGATGTCTACTCTGGAAATATTTTGTAGTTCTTCAACTGTATAGTCCCTGCTTTGGCACTTGTCTTTGAATTCTATGGGATTGACATATTCTTCACTGCCGTTACTAAATACAATTTTACAAAATTTCTTATCAGAGGGCCAATATCGGGCAACCCAGGATGTCATTTCCAGTACATCTGTTGCAGCATAGTCTCCGCCAAACAAGGCGTTAAGTAAAGTTGATTTCCCTGCTTTAAATTCACCTACGAAAAGTATCCTCGGTATAGATGGTGAATAATAATTCTTTTCCTGAATGAGACTTTCCAATGGCATAAGGTCACTGTCATCAATTATTGGCTTTTCTGCCACCTTGAAGTTTTGAAGATAATTATAAGCTTTTGATATTGAATCAGTCATTTGTATTCTCCTCCAGTTCATTAAGATATCTTGATATGGCATTATCGATTTTTTCAAACCAGTTCTTAAAAACATTTCTTTTATCTATTATCCTGTATAAGTAGCCACTTAACCCTAAAACTATTAATATTACAAATATGGGTAAACCATTTATTCCCTTAAAAAGATCAACTAAGCTTATATAATCAGTATTTTGACCATCCATAAAACTTGCAATAATGGACAAAACAATTGCCAAGACACCCCCAATTGAGGTAAATAGAGCAATATAATCTATTGTCTTATTAAAATCATATGATTTCAAAGAATATATATATCCTTTCAGGTCTATTCCATCGATTATCTCACTGAATACTTCATCTGTCATATCCAGTTTCTTTTCGTAATTTATTAACGGCAAATCTAAAATACTTCTATCCATTCTATCTTGTAATTCAATATTTTCAGGAAATAAAGAATTCAAATAGTCTCCAATATCAAAATGGTCTCTGAAAGTAGTTCCTAAAACATAATATGAAGAACTTTCATTTCCTGATTTCTTTTTCTCAATTAGTTCACTCACCGTATTCCAAGAATGAATCTTGAAAAGCTTTTTAGCGTCCTTAATATCCATTTCTCTTTTTGTTTCTATTAAAACTCTTACTAAATCCATAGTGTAGTGCTTTTTAGTTCTATTATCCCACTCTGTTGAAAACTGTGTATCATTTAGTTTTAATTTTAATTGACTTGATATCTTCCTATACTGAAGATTAATATACTCACTGCAATCATTACCATCTGCCCATTTCCAATTATAAGTATGTTTTTTAACATTCTCTTCAGGTAATCTATTCAATCTAAAATCAACGAGTTCTTTTATGCCTAAACTCCTTAAGAATTCACTGAATTCCAGCAATTTATAATTTTCAACTTCATAATTATCAACAATAATCCTAGCTTTCTTTTGCCACACAGAATACTCGTAACTTATGAATGATAATCTATCATCAATTTCCTTATTAATTGCTTTCTTCACTCTTTGATTCCATTTCTTTTCAATTTCACCAAAATTCAAATCAAAAAAACTCTTTAATTCCAAGCAAGCCTCTTCATATCCAGTCTTAAAATACTCATCCTTAAAAATATCATTGAATCTATTCAAATCGTTATTTCTGATTATCGGGTAGTCTCCTATATTCATTTCATGATATTTAACTATACCAAGTTGTTCATACAAAGATTGATTCAAAGAAAAACTGGTTTTCTCAGCTTTTCTAGAATATTCTAAATATATGCCTTTTGTATTGTTAATCAATTCCTTAATCAACGTATCAATAAACCTTTTCTTTCTATCTTTAATTTTCTTCATCTCCGGTAGATGCATAAGCTGACGAATATATTTGGTTTTTCCTATATGAAAGCCATTTACCTCTAAAGGATAGCCTATTCCAAGAACAATGTGTTCTAGATTCTCTTTAGCATAAAGGTTAAGTGCATTGAAATCAATTTCTATACTTTCAACACGTTCAATAACTTCGGATGGAGTTCCTCCATTATATTCCTTGAAGGAGCTACTTAAATATTTGTTCAAATTCTTACTCACATTCTGGTCGTATCCAGTCAATGATTCATTCAATTTGTTATCAATATTGTCAATGAAATTTCTAATATGCTCCTGTGCACTGTTTATGCATTTTCTCTTTTTAGCATAACCGCTATATAAAAAACCGAGTCCTCCAAGAGCCAGACCAATTGGTCCCAATAAAAAAGCACCTGCCAATCCTGACACGAGAACAGCAGTTTTCCTGTCATCATCAACATTCATCTGTATGCTAAATTCTCCAATATCTAATTCCTGTTCATTAAAATCAATAGTAGAATCGACCAAATTCATTTCCTTGCTGTTTTTCGAGGATAATTTAAGAATTGTCCAATTTGTGTTTTTCCGTACATACTGAGTCAGAGCTTTATTTTCAGAATCAAATGTCTCTAAATATGCCTTTATTTTTTGTTGGATTCTGCTGTTTTTAATACTACTTTGTATTCTATTTGAAAAACGTTCTGGATCACCTTCCGAACTTTCCCATACAGCATCAAAAGAACAGGTTAAATTGGAATATTCCGTTTTTAATGCTACTCTCAATTTACTCTGTGCTGATTCAAGAAATTCTTGAGGTTTGTCCTTAACATAATTGAGAACATCATAATATTTAAGAGTGTTTTTGACATACACATCTGCAATATTACTCAAATTCATCTTAAAACTATTTAATTGTTGATGATAAAACTGTGTTGCATCTTTAATCTTAACTGAATCTTCATTCCCAACAGTTACTCTTTCAACAACATCTTTAATATCTTTGATGGTACTTTCTTTTAAAATGGCATCTTTTGAACCTGCCGCACTCAGTACAAAATTACACATGTACTTGCCGTAAAGCTTTTGAGCTTCTTTCTTTATATCTTCCCTTCTATCCTCGGGAATCAAATCAATTGCCGTAATAATACCAATAATCAGTTTGTTTTGGCTGTATACCTCTTCAAGCTTTTCCAAAGTCTCACGATCCTGTAATTTACCCGCACGTATACACCATAAAACCACGTCCGCTCTATAGTAATAGTATGAAAACCCATCTTCTCTTTCAACTTGTATACCTTTTGCATTATACAAGGTTGAAAGCTTTATCGAAGTATCTGCTCTCAACTGATTGAATCCCGGTGTATCAATTAGAACACTGTTCTCTCCAGGCCAACTGGAATTTATAAACCATTTAACCTGCCTAAGGTCGCTTCGCCACTCCTCTATTAGTTTTGAATGAGTCTTTTGAACTTTTTCAAGCTCCTGGCTGATTTCAGTTGCTTTCTCAATCGTTGTCTTCTCCACCTTGATTTCATCATCTTTAATCCAAGTCAACTCAGCATACTCTTCTTCATCAGTTGATTGGTAAATATCTATTTTCCAGGTTTTAGGTCGTATGGCAACCTCAGCAACCTTTTTATTAACCAATGCATTGATCAAAGTCGATTTTCCATGGTTTCCGATACCAACTATCATTATATATAATGGCTCACTCAAGTCTTGTAATTTGGATTGCAACTTATCATGAATACCATTTAAATCATGCGCTTTGCAATAACATGATAATTCTCTATATTTTTCCTTTAGTTCCGGAATGCTTTCCACAACTCTTTCCGATGATATATCTTCATATCCCGAACTAAAGTATTCTACTTCATCTATAACCATATGCCCCTCCAAAAATAAAATTTGAAATTACAACAAGTTTTTATTGCATAACTAACAAAAAAAGATGCCTTCAGCAGACATCTTAATATAATCACTTACCCAATATCCACCCAATCATTAGTATAGCAGATATCTATTCACACTTCAACAATACAAAATTTAAATTTACTATTTCTTGCCTACGGCAAACAATCCCGCCAAGCCCATGACCGCTGCAAAGGATACACCTGCTATAGGCCATACGATCCAGGTTATGTGCCAGTCCATTATCAGGAAACTCCATCCAAGATAGATGGCCACCATCAGCGGCCAGTAGACGGCTCCTATTTTCTTATAGTTGTGTTCCCGGTACCAATCGTTAGTATAAATTCAGTATACCAAACATTTGTTCGGTTTTCAACAAGGAATTGAAATTAATTTTTGAATGTAAAATTTATATTCATTTTTAACATGAAAGAAAAGGGACTTTACGTCCCAGAATAGTATTTTGTTTCCTCATCAGCTTGCATGGTTTCTTGCACGTTAGGGTAGCTTGTATGGTAGCCTTCCTTAATGACAATTCAAGAGAGCAGTTTTGCTTGCTCCAGGATATTGTCGATGAGCAAGACCTAGAATTCTTCTTTAGATTCAATAATTTCATCTTCTTCGAGAACCTTAATCATTTGCAGAAGTTCACCTTCTTCATAGTCTTTCTCCAGAACATTGAATCCGAACTTTTCATACAGGGTAACCAAGTAAGGAGTGTCTTTACACTCCAACATTATTATTCTTCCACCTAACCTAACCTGCCCTTCAAGTATTTTAGCCAGACAATACTCCAACACTTCTGATCCTGAAATAGTTCCTGGATACATTTCATTTTTCCCAAGTTGCCCGATTAGTATGGACGGGAACTCTGTGATGCGATTTCCTCTCATATTTGCACTCAATCCATCCAACTTTTTAATTTTGTTCCCAGAAAGCATACCTTCTGGAATTTTCAATACCTGTATAGCAAGAGTGAAATAGGCGAGAATCTCAAACTCGTCCTTATCCTCATCATAAATAAAAAATGTCCTACTCTTACCTAACTTTTCAAATTGAATTGCCCTATTCTTTAGGAAGCTTTCAATATCTAAATCTTTTTCACAAACAAAAATAGAAATAAGTTCTTGAGCTTTCTCCTCATCACTCATTTCTATTAGTCTTTTTAGCGAGATAACATTTGTTCTAATTTCTGCTCACCTCGCCTCTCTTTTTCAGGTGATACCAAGCTTCTATCTATTTTTATACTTTTTTTAGGAGTGGACATAATTCTCTCGAATGACTCCACAGCCTTCTTGGTATTCAATGTAAAATCCTTATTAAAAGATGATGTAGCCATTCTAATCCCTCCTTTGTTATTATCATTTGTTTACCCATTCTTTTATTCTTAATTCTTAATATATTATAACATACTCTGACTCGATTGACCAGTTAAGCAATCTCTCAATCTCTAGCTAGTAAAGCCATTCTATCATCACATAGGAGAAACTTCAAGAAGAATTTATTTTATCCGATGTGCAATATTATTGTCGTACAACGATATTCAGAAACAAATCCCAAGCCTTAAACTTATTGAAATTACAGCACTTTTCTAGTTTATCGATAAGTTATAATGTTATACGACAGGCACCGATATACCGGTACCAATCTTATACCGGTACCAATCTTACTCGATGTTCCTCACTCCCGAACCGAGTTCATCCACCCAGCCTATTCAGCCTATTTATCTATTATCTATGATTTCCCAATAACCACCTTTGTCAGCTCCAACTCGTACTATGTATTCATTATCCTTAAGCAGCTTAATATTTCTTTCAACAGTACGGCTTGATACACCAATTATTCCAGCTATTTTCTCAGCTGTCACCTTTGGATTATTTTTAATCTGTTCCAAAATAGATTTCTGTAATTGATTTATAACAAACTTTTCTCCGACAGTTTCTCCGACAGTTTCTCCGACATTATTAAAAAATGATTCCCGAACAAACGACACTATGAAAAATCCATCAGTAGTAAATTCAGGTTCCGGTAATTTCGCTTCAACCATGGCATTTTTCATCCTTGCAATACCGGTGCCCATTTTTTCAATGTATTCACTTCTTTGAAGTAAAGATGCTATTACTGGATTCCTGGCAATACTTATCTTTCCAAAGTTACTCTTATTCAAACCTTTTGGCAATCCTCCAGGATTAGTAATAACCACACGGTCATCAAAGATTTCTATCATTACCTGTGCACCTTTTTCAAAATAATCCCTATGACACACAGCATTAATGACGGCTTCACGCAATGCAATTTCCGGTACATCCAATATCTCTTTTCTTCTAGTATCCGTAATTTCATATCTTAAATTCAAATGTTTCCTAAGAAACAGTATGCTCTCCTCGATTACATCGATGATGTTTCCCTTCATCTCTTTCCTGTCTAGTACCGTAATCTTATCAACACCTTTATATAAGGCTCCAACAACATATGCATGTTTAATATAATCCATTGGATTCTTAGAAAAAAACAGTAATCCGGCGTTATTTGCAATAAATCTTTGGTCTACTATTCCACAATCCAGATTAACCAATACATTTTCCTTATCTATGACATTCGAAATTCCTGCAATATTCAGAAATTTCGTGTATGCCTCAGCGTCAAAAACACTATCAAAATCAATATTGCCCCTAAGAAGCTCATCAAACCGTATTTTCCCTTCACTTTGGAAAAAATCAATAATATCATCACGTTCGAGTTTTTGTGAATTGGCTCCCATTCTTAAGAAAAATCCTTTCGAGCATGCATATGGCTTATCTCTTCCCTCTTTGACATCAATAACGATAACATTATCTACAACTTTAATTTCGACATTAACGGCTGGTTTAATCTGCTTAATACTTGTCTGAATTCTCGACTTGGCTACATTTGAAGTGTCTGTTCCTTTGATTGAACCATCGTCAGATACACCCAGCAACAATTTGCCGCCAGAAGCATTTAAGAAAGCTACAATTTCCTCAACAAAAGATTTATCCGCTTTTTCCTTAAACTCAATTTTATAACCTTCTCCTTGCAGGATCAGATCATCTTATAGTTATGTTCCCGGTACCAATCATTCCATCTAAAAAACCACCGGTTAAAAACCAGTGGATTATTTTTATTTTATTCGTTTTCCATCATTTTTACAACATTAATTGGCGGCAATATCAAAGGTTGAACATTAGAATTTGCTGTAAAGGTGGATACAAGAGCCCTTACGTACGGGAATAATATTGCAACTGCATTGGTCTCTGCATATTTCTTTGCGTCCATATCTGCATCATCTAAATCCACTTCAAAATATCCTGTAAATGTTGTTTTTAAGTTAAATGGATAATTCTTCTCTTTGTAATCAGGAAACACATCTAGTTCTAATGTAACTTGCATTTCACTCGCAGAAGTAAACTTTATTTTTCTGTTTATCTTAAAATCAATGCTTACCGTTTCACTATCAAAATCCAAGTTATGCTCAAAATTCACAGAGTTCACAACATAATTATGAAATCTTAACGCACTTGTAAATTTATTCATATTTAAGCCGCCTTACTTATATCATTTGACTCAGACAATTCGATTGAGAAATCAAACTCGTAGTTCAAATTGCTTTTTGCTGAATACTCACTAGCAGATTCAAACGTACAAGCCTCATCTAAATTCAGATTCTCATTAGCTTTCATTACCATAGCATAGAATTCTTCTTCAGATAAACTATCTAGTAATTCTTTTATTTCTTCATATTTTTTTGAGTTCATAATATCACTCCTAGCTCTTTAATTATATTTGTATATATTACTGATGTCAATATGTTTACTGTTTATATATATTTTTCCGTTTCGAGTTATACTTTGTTTTATATGTCTTTTTCATTAATTCATAGACTTTTTCAAAATCTTCTGGTTGGTTAATATTTATCGAAAGAATGCATTTTTCATTCTTCACACATACCTGTTCTTCCGTTCCATACCAAATTCTACTTTTAAATCTCAAATCAGATAAATTTTTTTTATTATTTGAAAATAGTGCAATTACAATGTCATAGTTTTTATCATAGCCAAATTCATTAAACATTAAATTTAGAACTGTACCATCAACAAAATCATTTTTTGACAACTTACTACCTTCAGCTGCTTTTTTCATAACTATATGTTTTATCCTGCTAAAATCATTCTGAAATTCTATCTCTTTTAAATTATATACCCTATCTTCCAGAAAAGTCACTTCAGCATTTAGAATACCATATTTACCAAATAATTTATTATTAGATATGATTTCTCCATGCCTTTTTTCATACATGTTCCATATCCACCTATAAGCCAAAACCTTATCTATATAAAAGTAAACACCGTCTCCCAACCAATGTCTGTCATCTTTAGACGTATTGAATTTTTGATTTTCAAAAATGCTATTTGCACGGTTTGCTTCCGAACCGTGATATAATATTTGTTTTCCTATCATTTAATTACTTCGCCTACTTTATAGCTATATTTTCAAATAAATACTTACAGGGTACAATACATTTTAGCACATAACCAATAAGGTTAAAACTTATTTTGTGAAATTCAATCCCTACTAAACAAATCCCTACTATAAACCTTCTCCTCCACATCAACCAACTCATCATCAATCCTATTAGCAACAATCACATCACAAACCCCCTTAAACTCATCAAAGTCCCTGATGACCCTGGATTTGAAAAAATCATCTTCCTTAAGGGCAGGCTCATATACCACAACCTCTATACCCTTGGCCTTGATCCTCTTCATTACACCCTGGATGGCAGACTGTCTGAAGTTGTCAGAATCCGTCTTCATTGTAAGTCTGTATATACCCACTACCTCAGGATCCCTCTTGATGATCATATCGGCTATATGGTCCTTCCTTGTCCTGTTGGCATCTACTATTGCAGACATTATATTCTGTGGTACATCTGCATAGTTTGCAAGAAGCTGCTTTGTATCCTTAGGCAGGCAATATCCTCCATAACCGAAGGATGGATTGTTGTAATGGCTTCCTATCCTTGGATCAAGTCCGACACCTTCAATGATCTGCTTGGTATCAAGACCCCTTACCTCTCCATAGGAATCAAGTTCATTGAAATATGAAACCCTCATGGCAAGATAGGTATTGGCAAAAAGCTTGATTGCCTCAGCTTCCGTTGAACCTGTATGAAGTACAGGAACATCCTTCCTGATTGCACCTTCCGCCAATAGGTTTGCAAAGACCCTGCCTCTCTCAGAATCCTCCCCAACAACTATCCTAGAAGGATGAAGATTGTCATAAAGCGCCTTTCCTTCTCTCAGGAATTCAGGAGAGAATATTATATTGTCAGTTTCAAACATTTCCTTGACCTTTTCAGTATAACCTACAGGGACGGTAGACTTGATAACCATTACTGCATCAGGATTAATAGACAATACATTTGCTATTACAGCCTCTACTGTCCTTGTATTGAAATAGTTCCTGTCTGGATCATAGTTTGTCGGTGTAGAGATAACAACATAATCGGCATCCTTGTAGGCAATATAGTTGTCAGTAGTCGCCTTTAGGTTAAGTTCACCCTTTGACAGATACTCTTCAATCTCCTTGTCAATAATAGGTGACTTCCTGTTATTGATCATATCCACCTTTTCCTGGATAATATCACATGCTATTACTTCATTGTTCTGTGCCA
>NZ_FQZL01000064.1 GCF_900142005.1 Dethiosulfatibacter aminovorans DSM 17477 | reverse complement strand
TCATTTACTTTCACCTCTATTACAAGTGTTACAAAATCAGAATATGTCAAGCAAAATACTCCCACTTTTCTTCAGTCATAAGGTAATTAGCCCATGTTGTATTATGTTTTGACTCGGTGAATCTAAAACCAAACTTATCATATAAATAACAAGCGGATTCACAAATATCAATAGTCCATAGTATTACATGGGAATAGCCCCTTTCCTTACAAAAGTTCATCGCTTTTTGCATGAGCTGTTTGCCGGCACCTTTGCCTTGTAGGGAGATATCTGTTCCAAACAAACGAAGCTGTGCCTCTGCATTCCCTTTCTTGACAATGCAGATAGAGCCCTTGATCTCTCCGGCTTCCTCAATAACCCACAGTTTGTTACCATCCTGATCATCAAACAACTCTGTCATTGCATGGAGAAAATATTTTTCGGTGCTGGGCAAAAAACCAAACTGTTGCTCAAATAATTTGTAATAAAAATGTACCACCAAGCTGGGCTCTCCCGGCTTTGCTTCTCTAATTAATAAACAATTCATTCTATCCACTTCCTAAATTTCAATTCGTAATATATAAGTAGAGGTTTTATAACCTTTACTTGTTTATTTATAATGAAGATGATTGGCTAACGTAATTTTCAAGTTGTATGGGTAAATTAATAACTCATAAAGTTATTAGACCGGCACCAACGAACTTTAAAAACGTTTATTTTGTTAATTAAATTATCTATTTACTATCCAGTCTTTTACCTTCAAGGCTATAATTGTATACAGTTTCATTATCAACTCTGGCACTGAGGACTTCTCCATCCAATGTCAATTCCTGAATACCAAACAGCTCCTCAGCACTTAATTGCCACTTTATCTCACCATTTTCATTTATTGCGGTCAAATTCGGTTCGAATTGGCTCGAAAGATAAATCGTACCATTTTTATCTAGGAGTGGTGCTTGTTCAGTGTTAGATGCACCTACATTTTCTGTTACCCAAATAGTTTCACCTGTATTATAATCCAACGTATAAAGCGACTGGTCTATTACAATATATACACGTTTATTTTTAACCGATACCTTCGAATGCGTTGAATGGGTTCCTACCTGTATTCCATTCCACGTTCTATGCCAAACAATATTATCCATCTCACCATACCGTTCTAGATTGAATATAATACCATCTTCAAGATACACTTTCCCTTCAGTATAATATTGAATACCATAATCATCCTTATCTTCTTCATCTAGGCTTATTCCAGACTCTTTGACATCTTCTACTGTACTATGATAAAACTGATTATCAACCTGGTAAGTAATAAAACCATCACTTGACAAAAGAGGCTTAAATTCGTTTACAAAACCTGAAGCAACAAAATACTTTTCTTCTTCAAAAATATTATACAGATACAAACTAGTCAGCAAGTTACCTGA
This sequence comes from Dethiosulfatibacter aminovorans DSM 17477, assembly GCF_900142005.1. Lineage (GTDB taxonomy): Bacteria > Bacillota > Clostridia > Tissierellales > Dethiosulfatibacteraceae > Dethiosulfatibacter > Dethiosulfatibacter aminovorans. Next base: position 3,009 of record NZ_FQZL01000064.1, on the reverse strand, counting down.
ATGATAAAGCACTTTAGAATCAAAATCTAAGAACACAGGATAATTACTAGATAATATCCATCCTGTCTCGACATCCAAATCATAATCATTTGTAGGTCCTAGTGGATTATGGTATGTCATTACTTCCCAAGTATTAGTATCCACTGTAATATAGTCCATGACAACATAGGTTTCCTGTGCTGTCATCCATAGAGTTCCTGAAGTATTATCCCATTCAACTATGCTAAAGCGTTCTCCTTTATCGATTCCCAGCTCATCCTCAGAAAATTCATGGATTATGTCACCGGTGGCATCCATAAATATTAGTTTCTGATCAGTCTCAATCGCTACCATACTATTATCACTTCTAGCACGAAAACTTAAATTTTTATTAACCGTTTCATATAATAACTCATCTTCACCATAAGGATTAATCTTCCACAGAGCTCTACACCAGAAATCACTGTCATCCTGTTTTACGCCAGAATAAAGTACATACATTAATTCTTCATGAGATTCAATATAATACTGCCGATTCGCAACTGTATATTCAATTCCATCTGTTATAATTTCATCCTCAATATCCACTTCTTCTACACCGCTACAACCTGTAACAACTAACAAAAATATAAGGCTTACAATTAATAATCTTTTCATAATTTCACCTCACTATATCCTTAGTTTTTCTTCCATTTACTCACTAAATCGCCGTTTTTCATTTTCTTCAAATATCTACCAGGTATCACATCTGTTATATATCAATTTCAATTTGCCAGTAAGTTTCATCTACGTTGTTCATTCCTGCCTGACAACTCTCCTTAGCTAGAGGGTATTATTGTTCATTGCTTTCCATCTAATAAAGATTTATTTCTATCATTAATGCTAATTCCAATAGATATATTGTTTTCTCTTAAAAAATCAATAGCTTCAGAATAATCTTCATTTTCAATTGAAATTGTATATTTGTCGAGAAAATCATTTGTTATATCATATCCATCCTGCTTTAGTTCAACAGCTTTAGGACTTGCGATAATAGCTTGTAATATTTCCTCATACCTTTTATCACTGTGATCCCTATCAAAAAAACATACAATATCCGGAATTAAGGATATTATTAATAAAACAGAAACTATAACAAAACCTATTTTATACTTATTCATATCTACTTTCCTTCCTTGTATTATATTGTTATAGCCATTCTTTACCTTTTCTACAGGTTAGGCTATGCTATTTATAGATACTGTGGATTAGTTTTTCTTCTATTTACTCGCTAATTTTCAATTTGTCAATGAGTTTCATTTACTTCTCTTCCCACCTGGCAACTATCCTAAGCTAGAGGGATACACTTATACGCTTACATTTGACCCTATGCTGTAACAACTTGAATTTTATTTAGGTCTAACATCAAAATCAATACTATAATACCCCTCTTTTTCTTTAATTGAACCTGTATAAATCAAGCTATACATACCCAGATTTTTATTGTATGTTCCTATTATTACAACGGGTTTCTCTTCAGTCCCACTATCTTCCTCATTATCAGGTCTCCAATATAAAACTACCTCTTCAAACGGTAATATAAACTCATCTCCAAGAATAGTCGTTTCACCTGAATCAGACCATGAAACAAATTGCCCACTATTACATGTAACAAGTAATCTTATATCGGAAATATCCATATCACTGTGAGGGTTTACTTCTATTGGTAAGCCTGGCACTGATGACATAGTCAGAGAATACTTATCTTTTGTAGCTTTTACATTTAGCCCATACGAACCACTAGGCTCTTCAACTTTCGGCTCGGTCTGTATAATAGTACATCCACAAAGCAAAAATATAATACACAAATACACTATAAGTTTATTCATTCTGTTACCTCTCTATTCCGCTTCAGCATTCACATAGAATCCAAATACTAAGTATTGAACTTTTATCTATCTCAAATGGATCAAATACATTACTAACGCAATTACGAAAACAATGCCACAACAAACCATTGCAAATGGAAAGGATATTATTCCATACTTAAATACTGTTGGGTTTATCTCCATCATCATAGAACTTATTGGAATCATAAATAGTTGCAGGGATGGCATTGTTAAAAATAATCGTAAGATAAACTTCGCAGTACTAAATCTGTATAACTTTGCAATTTGAATATTTAGTACACCCATTACTATAAAGCTGGCGGCTAAATAATAATAAACGAACTCACTTGGTAATAGAAAAAATATACTCATTCCAAGTATTATATTTAACAATATTAACCCTATGGTTAACCTCTTATTTGAATTAAAAAACAGAAATATCGACACAACACCCTCTCTATTGAGCTCTACATCTTCAACAGAACTCCTATTCACCAATAATATTTTCCTCTATATAAATCAAGTCAAAAAACTGTATTATCTCTTCTTCTATATCTTTCAACACTATATATGACTTTTTGTTTATGTTTACACGTTTATCCCCATGAAAGCTGATTCTTACAATTTCATTATTATCTGAAAACAAACTGTAGAAAGATCCACCAACGTCTACATTCGTGTCTATGAATTTTAAATATCTTGATTTATCCATCATTGAAATGAACTGTCCAATCAATTCTTTATCTTCAGTAACATACAATATGCCACCCGCGTCCCTCATTTTGATTGCAGCAATTTCATCATAGTCATAGTTAATTATATTCCTAAAACTCCTCAATGACAGAATTGTTGTGAAAACTAGTATAAGCGTAATAAAAATTACAATTCTCTTCTTCATTTACTTTCACCTCTATTACAAGTGTTACAAAATCAGAATATGTCAAGCAAAATACTCCCACTTTTCTTCAGTCATAAGGTAATTAGCCCATATTGTATTAGGTTTTGACTCGGTGAACCTAAAACCAAACTTATCATATAAATAACAGGCGGATTCACAAATATCAATTGTCCATAGTATTACATGGGAATAGCCCCTTTCCTTACAAAAGTTCATCGCTTTTTGCATGAGCTGTTTGCCGGCACCTTTGCCTTGTAGGGAGAT
>NZ_FQZL01000010.1 GCF_900142005.1 Dethiosulfatibacter aminovorans DSM 17477 | reverse complement strand
ATTACTATATTAAGCTCCAACCTTGCAGTCCAGTCATCATTTTCACCTTCAAAAACAATATGTTGCTCTTCAAATGTCGACTCACCATACTTCATACCCTCAAGTTTTGAACTGAAGTCACTATCAAAACCATGGATACTTCCGCCCTTATGAAATTGATTCATAGCATCCACTTTATCAAGATATCCCTTTATTTCTACACTAGGCCTATCCAGGCATATCAATTCATTGTACTTAAAAAATTCATCTGACATAAAAACATTCAGTAGAACTTCCTGTCCAGGTTCAATATTTAACTTGTTTCCATCTGCCTCAACTTTCCACTCACTAGAACTCCATTTGGTATTATTTGCATTTGTTACCGGAAAACTTAAATAAACATTATTCTGTGCAATTACATAATCACAATCATTTATTAGCTTCAACGAGTATGAAATGCCATTATTAAGTATAGATTCGTTGACAACTTCAATCCTTATTTTCTCAATTTCTTCATGCATAGTATCAATCCTGTCTTGGCTCAATTTGTCAGAACATCCTGTCATTGAACAAATGACAAGCAATAAAAAGCATACCAATACTTTTAGCCTTATTTTATTCATTTATCCATTCCTCCTTTAATATTCCTTGTTTTTCTTCAATCTACTCAGCAAATCACAGTTTTCAAATTCTTAAAAAACGTTCCAATATCAAACTACTTGACTTCACAAGTTTCAATTTTTCAACGAGTTACTACTGCATATTTCTTTTTATAAAAATCCAAAATCTACCCCGCTGTAGGCCACCCCATTATTATTCTTACAACCTTGTCATTTTCATCTATCAGAAATACAATTCCCAATGCAAGTCCAGTGTCCATTACTCCTGAGAAATATATTCCTCTTTCATAATTATATTTGTCCACATCATTTCTACAGCGGACAACGACTCTCTCTAAGCATGTATCATCTACACCTGAATGATTGATCTTCCTTATATCTTTATCAAATGATTCAATTATTTCATTCGCAGTGCTTCCTATTCCTATTCCTCCAAAATATGAACTGTCCAAAATGTACTTATCGCCGGTTATATCGACTCTGCAAACCCTATCATTATCCCTGATGATAAACTCGCCTTCTTCGCTTCTGCTGCATTGTATGACAAATTCAATATTGTCATATACTAAAACATAAAAGTTGCCATATATAAAAACATTTGTCATATCCTTTACTTCAATTGGCTCCCCAAAATTTTTCATTAAATCACCATAAGTTGGGAAAGACTCCATTCCTTCTATAAATGAATCATTATAGTCGAATTCTTTAACATTACATCCTAGCTCATTTAACGATTTGTCATCTTCTTCGATGTCCGAATTCAACAAGACTTGCTCGGCTTCATAAAAAGATTCCCCTGTATCAAAATCATATATCCCGAAAGCGCTACTATCTAAACTAGAATTGTTTAAATGCAAATACCAGTACTGCTTATTATCATAACCGACAAATGACTGGGCTTGTTCATTCAAGTTATCTGCTTCATTCTCAACTATAACAGCATAGCTCTCACCTGAATTTTTATTAAAGAAACCATATATAACTGGGATTACATCACCTTTGTTTTCAGCTTCAACATATTTCCATACTTCGCCTTCACTATAATACAGTTTATCAACAAGTTTAGCATTCCAGCCCGAGAAAGAATTGAGATTTGCCACCATCATTCCCATACCATCTTCAGCTTCATATATGTATATTTTTTCTTTACCTGATCTGATTTGGTATGTCATCAAATTCATAATGAATAAATCATCTTGTTTCTTAACAGCTTCTTGAATTGTATTTGTATATACCCATCCTCTGACTATTATAAGAAAAACGACACCCATTATTAGTATTTTGACAATCAAATTAACATTTTCATCTTTTCTCATATGCAAGTTCACTTCCCCTCACGATTATTATCACTTTAACCAAGTTATCGTTCATTGCATTGCATTCCGGAATTTTTTTGGATCATTGTCACGCACAGCTTTCAATTTATCAGTGGGTTTCATCTACGTTCTTAATTCTCGCTGACAAGTATCCTAAGCTAGAGGGTTAATAAATATCTAGTATGCATGCCACTTATACTCTTCCTCTCTCAAATGATTTTCTCCATGCTCATAGCCATAGTAATACAGCCTCTCACCACTTTTATTAATTGCAACTAGTTCACAATTAAAATAATCATCTTTTCCCGTAAATACATACGCAATTTGTGTTGGTTCATCTGCATTAACTTCCTGAGAACTCAAGATATTCCCTTTAGCATCTATCAGTGCCAATTTATCTATACCTTGCTCCTTAACATCAATCATAAATACACTATATAATCTACCTTCATCTTCCATATTCATTGTTCCGATTGTTCTTATTGAGTCTTCAAAATGAGGGTTTAAGTGTACACTCGTATTGCTTCTAAATCCAATTACTAACTTGTCTACAAACACAGTCATATATTCTTCTTCAACAGGATCATAAAACATATGAAATTCATTACCATTCAATTCTATCATACCAATCCATTCATGCTCTTTATCAATAAAAGCATTAGCCATAGCAGAAGCTTTACCACTGAGCCTAAATGAAGGTCCAAGAAAAATTATATACATAAAAAGAAGGACAAGAGCAATTGCTATCATTTTTGCGATTTTTTTATGGCTACCACCTATTCTATTAAGCTTTGTAAGGCCTATGCTAATGCTTATAATTAAAACAACAAGAACTATTATACCATTCATCATTCTCTCCTATATATTCCTAATCTTTATTCCATTTACTCACAAAATCAGAATTCAACAAAGAACCACAATTTTCAATTTGGCGGTGAGGTGTTCAGCAATGCCAATATTATTGTTTCCATACATACGCTACTAATTACCCGGTATCATATTTCACCGCACTCCAGTTTGCTTCAATCTATTTATTTGTAATATACTTCAAAATATTTTCATATTCCGAATTTCTTAATCTTCTAGCCCCTTCGTTAAACTCATATTTAACACTGATATTTGTTTTAAATAAATTTGCTTCTGAGCGATTAAGATATAATTGTAATGCTTCTAATTCCTTATATAAAAAATCATTTTTTATTTTCATCCACTTACACATAAAATTACATTCTGTACACGTACCATTACTACCTATATCAATATCAAAATGTGGTTTTACTCCATCATCCTCATTGCTGCTCATTAAAAAATTCAGATTACAGATTTGGCTTTTCTGAGTTCCAATCAAGTGCTTTACATCAAGATGAATAACAAAACTCACATTTTCAATAATTGAACCTGGTCCAATCCAGCTATAATTTTCCTCCTTTTCTTTGTTGTCTTCAACATCATAATTAACTTGAATATCTACATTTGAAATTGCCTTATGCGATAGCCAATGAAACCTTGTTGTAGAAGACATGCTGTTCTGACTATTATCTAAAATAGCATTACTTATTCTATTAGATGACATATCTAATAGATCACCTATTCTAAGCAGAATTTTAGTGTATTTTTCACTGATAATACTCTCTTTTGCATTCGACTTAACCTTGTAAATTTCATCCACATCATAACCATGAGCCTGGCTTATTTCAGCTACAATATCTTTCACAACATCTTCTACAAAATCAAAGTCATTACTTTTCCTGATAAACCTAGCACTTTGTTTAGGATGATTATTTCTAACATAGCCCTCATAGTATTGGTCAAGCTTTGCAAAAAAATCTACCAATAATTTTTTGATTGGTTGCTCCTCAATATAATCTATTTCTACCAATTTTTTCTTGCCATCGTCATCTTGTTCAATCAAACTTTTTATATTTTGCTTAAACTCAGAGTAAATAACATTTGATTCTTTACTATCTTTAATAAAACTTTCTATTAAATTCGGATGCAGAACCATTGAAATATCATGTAAGTAGCAACTAATAAAGAGAATATAGTAATCTTTCCTTGAAATCTGGAAGTAATTCACACCCTTCATAAACATGGTAATTGATCTTATTAACTCTATAGCATGTTCTTGATTATGAAGTGTATAAAAGTGCAGGTATTTTGAGCCGTTCTTCCAGATATCACTGGTGTATTTATGTACCATGATAAGATTATCAATGTATACTGGATCTTGAACGAATTTTTCATAGTAATCAACAACTTCAAACAAAGTATAGTCTAGCACTTCGCTGTTTCTGTAATCCTTAAAATTTGAATAGAAATTCTCTAATATAAACTTCCGATTCCTTAAAAAAAGTAAAATTCTTGCCTCATTATAGTATATAGGCTTGTTATTTCTTTTAGCCAAATACTTAAGATCATTTGCATCAACTGAAACTACTTCTGAGAAATATGCATTCATAATAATTCGATAGAGTTCATCAGTTTGCATTTTAATTAACTCATACCTATTGTTTGAAACTTCAATAACACCACTTTTATAAATAATGTTAATTATGGCATCATACTTTTCGCAGTTATCAATTGATATCACTCCATTTTTAAAAGCATCATAAAATGTTTCGATAGCTTCTCTTATTCTAAATTCTTTTTCATGTTTGCCTGATTTAGCTATATTCCAAACATTATCTTTTACAATACTCTGGATACTATCATATCTAGAAATTCTGCTATCAATTTGAATCTTTCTTTTGCGTGACAAACTCATACATATTTTATGGAAGTAAGATATTGTATGCTCATCGCCATCTTGTTCCCATTTATATAACTCGGAGTATGTTTCTTTATTGAAATCAGAAACAATCTTTTCTGCCTTGTTCCAGAATATAGGGCTATTAGCAAAGAAAAAACGAAATTCATTTAGTAGTATATCTTCATCATAAGCTTCAAAAAAACATTTGAACTTCTCTCTTTTTGTACTTTCATCTCCCACTTTAAAACTTAACAATAATTCATCAATATCATTATCACTAATGTCATTACTCCTACTGAAATCCAATCTTCTTTGACGATACTTAAAGAATTTCTTGAACCTTAGAAGTACTTTTATGTAATTGGAGGTATCTTCTTCTGGATCAATTTCTCTTATCCTCTTAATTTCCTTTTCAACAGCTTGATAAATTGCTTCCAATTTTTTTGACAAATTAATCTCTTCAGTGTCAGAAAATATTTTACTCAAGTCATAAGAAGTCATTGAAGCCAACTTACTATATGCATTCAAATTGGCTTGTCCATATTTTGGATCTTGAATTTCTAATGCAGTACTTTTTTCACTTTCTGCATTATGTACCTTTATCAAGTAGTCAAATTTATCCAATATTTCAACAAACGGCTGTAGACTTGTTCCTTCAACCTCTCTCTTATATTCTACAAGTCTACTCTTATATTGATTGCTCAAATCTTTAAGCTGCTTGTTAACTTCATTTATTTTTTTTGCAAGTTCATTTTCATTTTTTAAATTATTAGTGTATATTACTGAGTCATCAACATAATAGAAGGCTTTACCATCTTCAGCCGCAATAACTTTTTGAAAAATATCTGCAACCTTAACCATACAAATATTCCCGAAAAAATATGCATGGGGCAAACCTTGTGGTATACCTTTTGTCCATACATCACCATTCAAAAAATCAATATTACTAGAATCATAATACATCTTTTTGAAATCATCTGATCTTAGATTAGAAATTTTGAATACCAATAGCTTTGATACTATTGTCTTTATACATTGAACATCATCAATATTATCATATTTTACAGAGTACTTGCTCATTATTTCATCATAAATAATTGCAGGATTTATTGAAGGAAAAAAATTCTTCAAGTCAAGTGTTACCTCAAACCTATATTCCTTTGTTTTGGTATATTCATAGTAAGAGCTCGTAATAACATCTGTGTATTCTTTAAACTGATAATGCCAAGGCTTAAACAAATGCTCCGGTCTATTGGATGGAATATTACCATAAAAATTTGAAGGAAGCATTCTTGCAAGTTCTGTAAGTTCAATGGTTCTATTATCATTTCCAATTTCAATTAAAAGTGTATTTAATAAAACAACACTTGCTATTAATGTATTTAACGACGCAGAATGAAGTGGTCTTGACTCAAGTTGATCTGTTTCTTTATCAATCTTTTTGGGTCTGAAATAAACTTGTGCTTTAAAAAATTTACCATTTATAAGCACATCATCAATTAAATCTTTAACATCTTTAATTGTTTCATCAATAATTTTATGATTAAAAGGATCTCTTAATTTCAACATCAACGTATAATCCTTTTCATCAAGCAAATCTTTTTCAAACACATAGCTCTCTAATGAATAGATTGCCTTATATATAAAATCCTTTTCAGTTATCCTCTTGTAAACATTACTATTTCTAATCTCAATCGCCATATACTAATCCCCCAATCTATCTATATAAGATTTTACAGAATCAGCTGCAAATTTTATCAATTTCACGTTATCATCTGATACTAGGTAATCTGAAAAAACACTCCCCTGGCCATTGTTAAATTGGCACTTTATATAAGTTTTTTTGTTATCAACAGAATTTAGTCTTGGTATTTCGCTCATTGTTCTTATCCATTTGCCGATACTTCCTTCAGCAGTATTGTCAAATCTTAATTCCCAAGTATCATCAACTTGAATACAGAGCTGGCACTTTGTGCCTTCTGGAATTTGTTTTTTTTGAATTTCCTTTAACATTTTTTCACGCAACTCAACTTTTAAATTATACTTTTCAACATTGATCCAAAACTTAGGAATCATGTCTTTCAAATATGTTTCATTGTACTTATAGTCAGGATTTGTCAAATATACATAAGTCACAAACAAATCGAGCAACCCCTCCTTTTGAGATGTCTTCCTGTGTTTACTCAGCTCTGATAGCCTGTTAAGACATTTTAATCTGTATTCTTTATCTCCCATATAATCACCTCATTAATTTGTCAGCTTAGCAACAATTATACATAAACTAAGTTTATTCAAAGTACTTCTGCATCAACAAATCAAATAATATTTGTATCACATTCATAATATTCTGAACTTCACCTTAACTTTGTTCTCTATCCTATCCAATATACTTCTTATGCGAATTCTTCACATTATTCTGATTAACCATTGCATACCTCATCGTCGTATCGATTTGTTGATGTCCTAATAATTTCTGCACCTGCTCAATCGGCATTCCTTTATCAATGGCTCTTGTTGCCATAGTTCTTCTAAACTTATGTGGATGAACTCTTTCTATTCCCAGTTTTCTGCCAAGCTCCCGTAACCTGATTTCAACACCATTTATTTTCAATCTTTCATAAGGTCTATTCAACGTAACAAATAATGCCCTATTTTCATCACAACGTTCCTTCAAATAGTTTTGAACATGCAGCTTAGTCTTTGCATCAAAGTAAACCTTTCTTTCCCTATCACCTTTGCCATAGACAATACATTCTCTTTCGTCAAAATTCACATCAGAAATATCCAGATTAACTAGTTCTCCAACCCTTATTCCAGTCGAGAACAACAAGTCTATCATTGCCAAGTCTCGAATTGTATTACAGCCATCCCTCATAATTTCAATGTTTTCATCAGAGATCACTTCTTTAACAGTCATTCCTATTTTCACTTTATGAATTCGTCGAACCGGATTCTTTATAATATAATTTTCTTCTTCCAACCAGGAGAAAAAACTTGATAAATTCCTTCTAACATTATCTATAGTAACCTTACTGCAATTATTCTTAGCTTGATATTTCTTCAAATACTCCCTAATTGCCTCTGTTGTAATTCTTCTTATTGGCAATTCAATTTCTTTGAACATGTTAAATAGTGTAGCTTGGTAATAACTAATGGTTCTTTCAGAGCATCCTTCAATCTGTTTAGCAGATAAAAACATCTCGACATAATCTTTATTCTCTATGCTTTCAATATCTTCATCATATTCCTCAAGTCTTATAATCAATACTTCCTGCAATTTTTTCATTTGAGAAATACTGAGATATTCTGCCATGTCATTTAAAACATTGTAAATTTGATTTTGCATCTTGATAGACTCCTTTTTATTGAAGTATATCAAAAATAAATAAAACCCCGCTCATTTCGAACAGGGTTAAAAACCGCAACAAAAATACTAATTAATACTCCAACCCCATTTTCAACATATCCCAATAACATTCTATCACTAATTGTGAATCTCCACAATAGCAAATCAAAAATTGCATATGGCTATTATCCCCAGGACAAGCTCCCCCACAACTCTAAATTTCGAGGACATAAAACAAGCTGGTATTTTCCTAAAAGGGTCTATTTATAATTGTTCTTGTCTTCAATTCAATACCCTAAATTCTTATTTCTGCACTGTCACATGAATCTCTTGCTGACAGTAGTTACAGTTCATTCTGTAAGTGATGTTGTTCTTCGTTACATTGATATCCTTAGCCAGGCAGACACCAGGTTCAGGTATCTCAACTACATAGACTCCGTTCATATATATGCGCTGTTTGGTCTCCTGACGCCATTTGATTTCTTCTCCGCAGCAGGTGCAGATAGTTTTGTTTAATAAATGTACCATATTTTTCCCATCCTTTTTTAAGATATCCCGCTCCTTAACACTTCTTGCAAAGTACCGGATCATCATTCCCTGTTAGGTCTGTTATTTTTATAGAGTTAAGACTGTTTTGCCTGTAACCATCTTTGAAGAGGTTAAATTCAATCAGTCTTAACTCTATTTCCCCTGATACACCTTCAACATATCAATAAACTTATGCTCAAGAGAATTATAAGCACTACATATTCATTTATCAATAGCAGTTGTCTATTCTGTTACTTTCTCTGCCTATTCTGCATACTTGCTTGCTTTTTCCAAATAAGCTGTAAATCTCTTAGATGCATCAATAAGAATTGTCAAGGAAATATCTTCGCTATTGAAAACTGTATGAAAAACTAAGAGTGTTGCAATTCGAAAACTACAGAATTGAAGGTATTATCATACATGTATGATATGGTCCCATTTTTTTCTTTCAGAATTTCCTTAAGCTTATCAAGACCAAGCCCCCTGTTTTTGCCCTTTTTTCTCGAATACCCCGGTTCAAAGAACTTGTGGAATTCCTTCAGACTCACAAATTCCGATGGATTTTCAACCTTCAGCTTATTGTTCTTTCCATCGAATTCCATTTCAATGTTCACTTTCTTGTCATCTGCTTTCCCTTCAACAGCCTCTATCGCATTGTCAATCAATATCCCATACATCTCCACAATCTTGTAATCCGAATAAACCGATTCGAAGTAATTGTTTCTTATTTTAAACTTCAAATCCACTCCCTTTTCCTTGGCAGATATATATTTACTGTAAAGAAGGGCTATCAAAACGTCATTGTTCAGGTTAAGCAATTCAACCCAGATATTTTCATTTTCAATTTCCTTCACATATGATTCTACAACTTCTTTTTTGTCTCCCTTTAGACTGTCCCTCAAAGTTTTCATCACATTTACCTGTGAATTATAGTCATGCTGCTTCTTTCTGACTTCCCTCATAACATTCTTGATTATTGGAATATAAGTATCGTAAAACTGCACTTTTTCATGCAGTGCAGTTTCCGCAATACCCTCCTTCACCAGGAACATGTTCGTAATCAATGCCATCACATACAATAGAAACACCTCTGTCCCCATTTCCAAGAAATCCTGCGGGGCTGAAAACAATGACATGGACAAACCATATTGTATGACATAGAGATTGAACACAACCACACTAAACACAATATTTTTCCTATAAAGATATACGAATATCTTGGAAAAAGACATGTATTTACTCATTAGATATACCAGCAACAAGCCTAGTGTCTGAGCGAACAGTCCATATTCAAAACTCATAGCAAAATTCTTGAATATCAAGCTTAATAACAGCATCACAATTGCTTGTACGACGAAAAGCACAACGGATATGAAAAGGAACAAGATTGTTTTGTATATCCTGTTAAGATCCTCGAATTTCGATACATACAACATAAATGCTGCAAAGAAAATAATAGTAGCTCCTATATGAGACACTGGTTGGTTGATGGCTAAAACACTGTTTAATGCAATAGTCACTGATCCTCCCACAATATATAGTATTTTTCTTTTGCCCGACGTTTTGTACTCCGTCAACATTCCATGTATAAAAACTGCCATCATGGACATATCAAACAGAGATATTACAAATATTTCGCTTCCCGACATTATCCCAATCCTCCTATAACTTTTGAATAATTTCTGCCATAGGGCACTTGCTGGTCGTAATCAGACAATTCAATCATTCTGTTTGACTTGTCAATTTTTGTTATGTAATTCTTGTTGATTACTATTGACTGATGGACCTGGACGAAATCCTTTGGGAGATCCTCAATAACCTTCATCATAGGCATGCACTTGTACCTTATTCTCTCGTTTTTAGTCTGCACATAAATCCTTCTGTTAAGATACTCCACAAATATAATGTCCTTAATGGGGACCTTGTAAATCGAATTATTGTAATTCAACTCAAGACACCTGTTGTTCCAAGCATTATACCGTTCATCTTCATAATTTATATAATCTATGAGAAGCTTCTTCATGACACGTTCAAGATTGCTTCCATCATCAAAATTCTTTACCACAAATTCATAACACTGTGTATTCCTGTATGCTTCCAGTTCCATCATCACGACGGATGTTATGAATACTATCTTTGTAAACTCATATTTTTTTATTCCCCTCAAATTTTCAGCAAGCTTCATTCCGTCTCCATCAAAGAGATTTATATCGATAAAGAAAACATCTATCTCTTCTCTCATTGCAATTTCGTAAGCTTCTTTGGACGAGCCAGTACTAAAAATCTTCAGCCTTGAGTTCATCTTTGCTGCAATCTTGATTATCTATTCTCTCTCATCAGGATTATCTTCAATTATCAAAATCTTCCTCATGACATTCCTCCCTGTATTCTTCAAATTGTGTCCGGATGCAACTAAGTTGTATCACGATTTATGAATATACTGAATCATCAGTTACATAGAATTTCAACTATTCATTGAAAATAACACAAAACCCCGCTCATCTCTGAACAGGGTCAATAAACCACCATAAAAAATAATAATTAATACATCAACCCCATTTTCAGCATATCCCAAGAATCATTGTATCACTAATTGTTTGCAAGGACAATAACAAATCAAAAATTGCGAATAGTTTCACCACCTCAATACAACGGTAACTTGTTTCTTAACTTTTTTTAATTTTCAAAGATGAAATTCATAGTCTTTGATTATTCCTGAATTCTTGGTTTTCAACACTTTCAGCTTCAACTTGCGTTTTGTAATAAACTATGTTACGCTAAACCGCACCATCCAAAAAATCTCAAAAAAAGGAACCTGATTTAGGCTCCTTTAATCTCATTTGGTTGAACTTGTTTCACTTACTGATGAAGCTCTGAATATACCCTAATATAGTTAAGTATGTCGGTTCTTGAAATAATCCCTATAAGTTTTCCGTCTTCAATAACCACCATTCTTCCTATCTTGTTGCTGAAAAGTTTCTTCATTGCAGATATTACCGTTGCGTCGGGAGCAGCTACAAGGTCATCCCTCAGCAGTTCAGTTATTGCTCCAACGGACGTCTGGTTCCACATTTCACGCTCTATCTTCTTTACACTGTCGATTGTAACAAGACCCAGTACGCTTTCATTCCTCACTACAGGAAAACATACATACTTGTATCTGTAGAAATAGTTCTCAACCAAGTCCTCCACCGAGGTAAAATCCTTCACAACGACCAGGTCTCTGGTCATGAATTCCCTGACATGAATTTTAGTGAAGAGATCGTTCATCATCATGTTCTGATAGCTGGACTGTGAAAGTTGCTTGATAAACCATCCTATGAATACAAACCACAATCCGTTGATTACATTGCCCGACAATGCCCAGTAAAGTCCAATGAATATCAGAAAATATCCGAACATGTCTCCCATGGATGATGCAACTTTTGTTGCGAACTGAAGGCTGCCCTTATAGTACCAGAGTATTGCCCGTAGTACCCTTCCTCCATCGAGAGGAAATGCCGGTACAAGGTTAAATATTGCAAGTATGAGATTGACTCCACCTACATATGAAAATGGCACTGTATATATTTCAGTAATACCAAGAAACAGCAATAGGTTTGACAAAAGTGTGAACAAAGCAAATAGAAGCAGGCTCATGGCGGGTCCTGCTATGGCAATCTTCATCTCCTTCACAGGGTCATTGGGCTCCTCTTCAATTTGTGCCAGACCTCCGAATATGAAAAGCGTTATGCTGCTTACATTTATTCCAAGATGTATGGAAACTATAGAATGGGACAGTTCATGAAGGAGGATTGATACAAACATCAAAAGGGCTATGGATATGCCAAGACTCCAATATATGACAGGATTCATGCCCGGATAGAGAGTTGGGAAATAGCTGCTTGCCATCATAAAAGTAACCAGAGAAAATATCACTATCCAACTGATATTGATTTCAATTCTAATACCCCTGATCTTTCCGAGAGACATTGATCCTTTCATAATATCCTCCTTACAGTTGGCAGCGCAACCGGCTTCAGAACCAATTGCGCCGCCACTCTGCTGTCATTACATATTATGCATGCATATCTCAACACATATGCCTCTGCACACATGTAATTTTATTGATTTTCCTCATACAAATCCTTCAACACATTGGTCATAACCTTGTATCCCTTGTGTCTAGGATGGAGGTATGCATCTTTAGTTTCAAGGCTATAGTCATAGTTTACCAGGCTCTTTGGATTTCTGTACCCATCAAAAGCGGTATATACGTCTACGACGTAATATAAACGACCATATATCAGTGATATCTCCCCATCTTTAAGAGCTGTATTTATATCTGGTATAAATAATTCAGCAAAATTATGAAGCTCTTCATCATAGACAAATGGATTATAGAAATTATTTACATAAATCTGTGCAGTAGGATTTGTGGTTTTGATTGCTGATATTATGTCAGTAAAATTGCTGAACATTTGCGGTACAATATTAGTTTCTATATAATATGCTATTGCGTTAAAATCTTCTTCTGAATATTCTATCTCTGGATCGAATTGCTCTATATAATCAAGAACGTCATTTCCCCCTATACTGATAGTAATTACATTAGAACTAATTACAGCATTAAAAGTTGCATAAAAATCCGGATCCAACGGATTAGTTAAATCCATAACCAAAGCACCGCTCGTTGTTCCATCTGAAGCAAAATTGTTATACACAACCTTATCGTTATACACCTTATCCTTGTATAGCTTCCTCAGGTATTCATTGAACATGTCCGTGTAGCTGTCGCCATTTGCACTTCCCGTTCCTGCTGCTATTGAGTCCCCCAAAGCAGTATACACTATTCCCTCTTCATGGTTTGCAAAAGCATTGACAGGTAAAGCGAGCATTGTGATTATGATTAGTATTATGACGAGTCTTGTTTTCTTCATCTTAAACCTCCTTGTAAACAAAAAACCGACCTTAATAAAAGGTCGGTTACACTATTAACTCACCAGAGGGAAAGTGTCCAAATACTCCGTCTGGTTCAACGTTCCCGATTCAAGCTGCTGCTTATGTTTTATTCTATGTTCATTATACCATAAATATATAGACATTTGTTGAATCTCATCTTACTTTTTTGAGTGAAATTTCCGAATATCATTTATCCTATCCTGTTTGCCTTTCCTCCAACATATACACCTGTCAGCTTTCCTTCAGCATCCTTTGCAAGCTCCACCCTTATCTCTGATGGACTGTCCATGCAGTATCCCTGTTCGAATACATATCTGCCTTCGTCTCCAATATTGCCACGCTTATCAAGATAGCAGGCAAGGGCACAGTTGGATGTACCAGTGGCTGATTCTTCATCTATGCCGTATAGGGGTGCAAAGTTCCTTGTGTGTGCCGTGGCGTCTCCATATGTATCCAGTGCAAAGGCATGAATACCCACCACATCGTATTTCCTGCTTATCTCGGAGATCATTTCAAAGTCGGGCTTAAGATTCAAGAGGGTATCCAGACTGCTTACAGGCAGCATTATATCCTTAAGTCCTGTAGATACAATCTGAACGTCAGAATCTCCAAGATATTCTCCATCTCCATTGCTGAAACAATCGCTGACATCCTCCTTTGGAATCACCTCATGGAATTCAGGCAAGGTCTGTTCCATATACACGCTGTCTTCATAGATCTTCAGCTTGAGGATTCCCGCCTTGGTCTCCTGGGTGTACTGGCCTGGTTCAATAAGCCCTTCATCCCTCATCAGGTTGAAGGTCGCTATAGTGGCATGTCCGCAAAGGTCCACTTCTTCTGTCGGTGTGAAGAATCTCACCTTGAAGTTTGCAACATGGGACTTCATAACAAATGCAGTTTCAGAATATCCAACTTCAGCCGCTATCTCCTTCATCCTCTCCTCTGTGAGGCTGTCGGCCTCAAATACCACGCCTGCAGGATTTCCTCCCTTTTCAGTTGCCGTAAAGGCACTCATTCTGTATACCGTTTCATTCATATGATCACCTTCTCACCCATTATATTCTTCTTGAGACAATTCTCTATTCCTCAAAAGACTGTTTTCATGAATTTTTCCTTACAAATTTATCCTTACCCTTCTGTATGTCTTCAGCCATCAATAGGTTCATTTCCTTATCATCGGCCTTCATGTCATAAACTCTTACACTTTGAACCCTTGCAATATTATCCACAAGCTGTTTCACCATGAGTCCATTCTTCAATATCACTATGTCAATGGTCTCTATGTCGCATATAGCTTCCATCAGTTCTCGTCTGCTGTCTACATCAAGTACATATCCTTTCTCCTCGAATATTTTTACAGCCAGATCGAACAGGTCCCTTTCTGAATACTCTTCAAACTCAACCATTACCGGAAATCTATATCCCAAAGTCGGATATTTTGCCATCAAGTCCTTAAGTCCCTTTTTTTCACCTTCTATTACCATCATCAACCTGTTCTTGTTCATATCTATAAACTTGATCAAATTGACAATCAAGGAGTCGAAGTTTCTGTCCTGTAGAAGAAGGTCTGCTCTGTGCAGGAAGATCACCTTGCCAATGCCCTTGTTCAATAAATCCTCCAGGTTTTTCCCTTCTTCTACATGGCTCCTTATTTCATTCACATGTATTTCATAAGGCGTCTTCGCCTTTACCGCACCTAAACTAAACATCATGTCTGACAGTGTATCAAGTATTATACCCTTTCCTGTTCCTGCATTTCCTGAGAATATGAAGTTTCTGTATTTGTTGATGTCGGAATCAAGATTGAATCTTTTCCTTTTCTCATTAATTACAAACAGCTTGTATTGTTCTCTCAAGAAAGCCTTGGCATTTTCCTTGCCGGAAATACTTTCAAGTCTGCTTTCAAGATCGAAGCTGTTGTCCTTTGCCGAAGAAGCCAGCTTCACTACATCTGTTGAATT
The DNA here is from genome assembly GCF_900142005.1 of Dethiosulfatibacter aminovorans DSM 17477. Lineage (GTDB taxonomy): Bacteria > Bacillota > Clostridia > Tissierellales > Dethiosulfatibacteraceae > Dethiosulfatibacter > Dethiosulfatibacter aminovorans. The sequence goes on along the minus strand of NZ_FQZL01000010.1, from coordinate 103,683 downwards.
GATCCTGTTCATCTCGTAGGCGCTTGTTGCTTCGTCAGCAATCCTTCCACTTTGAATGCGAATGAGATTTTCCACCTGATTCCTTACCATCCTGGCATTTCCAGCCTGGACATCTCCGCTTTCGTAAATGTCAACAAAGCTCCTTCCAAGCTCTTTCACGGCATTGTCAGTAAGATTGAATCCCTTTGATTCAAGGAGTCTCACTGCAATTGACATCAGCTCGTCAGGATTGTAGTCCTCGAAATTTGTCCACAGAGGAAATCTTGACCTCAAGCCTATGTTTACATCAAAGAAATCCTCCATCTCTTCGCTGTATCCGGCCAGTATCACAATTACATCCTTTGAATAGTCCTCTATCAGTTTCAACAAAGTCTCTATGGCTTCCCTGCCCAAAGAATCCGATGCCAAGGTATATGCTTCATCTATGAATAGAATGCCACCGATCGCCTTCATGAATGTTTTTTCTGTTTTTGTAGGAGTTTCACCTGGCTTTTCAGAAACAAAATTTGACCTGTCAGTCTCTACGAGCTGTCCGCCCTTTAAAAAACCCATACTGTTGAGCATTTCAGCCACAAGTCTTGCTATACTGGTCTTTCCCGTTCCCGGATTTCCTGCAAAGACCATGTTGAGATTTTGTTCTATTTCCGTTTCAACTCCGACGGATTTTCTCTTTTCCTGGGCTTTCAACAGCCTGTACTGAGCTCTTAAAAGTCCTTTTACCTCTTCAAGTCCTATAATATTCTCAAGTCTCTTTTCAAGGTCGAACTTCACCTTTGCGTTAAAGTTGAAATTTGACCTGTATAGAACATCTATCTGTCGTCCGGGGTCCATGAGATATTTTTTTGAAGCATCCATTATGGCATTCTCTATGATATTCCTCACAAACCTGGCATTTCCAAGACCTTCCTTTTCTATCAGCTGGTTTCTGGTGAAAAGGTCTATCAGATCGTTTCTGACATCCTCTGCTATATGGTATCCCTTGCCTTCTGCAGTCACAACTGCAATGTCGTACATTTCCTCAGGAGTATAATCCCTGAAATGGACTATATTCTGGAACCTGGATTTCAGCCCCTGATTCATACCAAAGAGGTCTTCCATTTCATTTTCATAACCGGCCAGTATTACTACAAGATTACCCCTGTTGTTTTCTATGGCTGTCAGCAAAGCATCCACTATCTCCTGGCCTGACTTGTCATCTTCGCCCTTGAATAGGGAATATGCCTCGTCTATGAAAAGTACGCCTCCGAGTGAATTCTCAATTATCCGGTTTGTAGCATCAAGAACCTTGGAAGGGTCACCAGTGGAAAAATCCGACTTGCTCACTTCAAGGAATACATTCCTTGACAGCAACCCCAGTGAATTGAAATAGTCAAAGGCTATCCTTGCTGCATTGGTCTTCCCAACACCTGCATTTCCAAGAAACACCATGTTAAGCGACATGGTTGCAGTTTCCATACCAAGTCTTTCCCTGATTTTCTGCACCTTGAAGTTGTTTTCAATATTTGCCATGTGCTCCTTGAAGTCCTTCATGCCTACCAGTGCATCAAGCCTGTATTTCACTTCCTCCAGGGATGGTAATACATAATCCTTCAACGTGAAAATACTGTCGTTGATTTTTGCATATATCTTGTCATCTTCTACATAAAGCAGTATTCTGCCGCTGCCTTCCATCCCCCTGCTTTCCAATATGTTCTTAAGAGGATTTCCAATCTTGTATCTCACATAGTCCATAAAGGTGAAATTTTCATCTTCATTAAACTTATTGATATGATACACTATTCCGCATAACTCTTCGTTGTCTTCACTATCCTTGTTTCTGAAGGTTATTTCTACATTGTATTCAAGCTCCAGCTCATTAAACACCTTAGTCATGACTTTCCTGATAAGAGCTGTCTTTTCTTCTCCTGTAAGATTTCTTGTATAAAGCACCTTGTCCCTGTTTAAGATGTTATTGTCTGCGAAGTCGCTGCCGTCACCATTCATCTTCCTGTTGTACACAAACATGATATGCTTGTTCCCGCTTTCAATTGAATCTACTGCATCATCTTCAGAAGATTCTACAAATATCTTGTTCTTCATTTTATATGACGATGGGAGCTTGATTTTTTCACCGGGGTTGATTGTTGATATAAGGTCAATCATTTCCTTGGATGCCTTGTCAAGGTTGGAAAACAGCACCCCGTCGGAATCGTTGTTGAGCTTTTCATTCAAGTCAGTCAAAAATGCATTATAGCCGAAGTTGAAGTCGTAGGAACCAAGGTCTATTTCATCAATGGTTCCATTTTTAAATATCCCTTTTGTCCCCAGTTCTTTGAATATAAACCTGAGACTCATTTTTTTGAATGTATTGGCGTCTCCAATGACCATAAGAACGCCCTTTCTGTCCTTTGAGCTCTTCTTTTTGAAGTATTTGCATAGTTCACTGAAATACTCGTCCTGCCCTATGAATTCCATCTTTAATATCTTCTCTATTTCATTAAATATTTCTTCAATAATTTCAGGTTTCATTTGATACACATCCTTTCCGATTAGTAATGTATAAAAGTATACCATAAATTTCTTGCTTGAACAAAACAAAACAGACATCCCGTCTTGGTACATTCCTGAATTTCATAAATGTACCCGACGGGATGCCTGCTATTGTATTTATATAAAACAGTTTAACTGTACTGCACAATTAAATAGATATTCCTATATTATTTAACGCCCATCCATCCTGAAATTACCATCATTTGAACTTCCGATGTTCCTTCATATATTTCAGTTATTTTTGCATCACGCATCATTCTTTCTATAGGATAGTCGCTTGTGAATCCGTATCCGCCAAACAGCTGCAGGCAACGTCTTGTTACATCACTGGCATTTCCAGAAGCAACCAGTTTAGCCATTGCAGCCAGGTGCGAGAATCTTTCTCCATCATCCACTGCCCTTGCCGCCTGATATACAAGAAGCTTTGCAGCTTCCGTGTTTGCACGCATCTTGGCGAGTTCGAATTGTGTGTTTTGGAATTTCGATAGAGTACGTCCGAACTGAACTCTTTCAGTAACATATTTTACAGTTTCTTCTATTGCACCTTCTGCAATACCGAGAGCCTGAGCAGCAACACCAATACGTCCTCCGTCAAGAGTCGCCATTGCAAGGCCAAATCCCTTGCCTTCTTTTCCAAGAAGATTTTCCTTTGGAACCCTACAGTCATCAAATACAAGTTCACACGTAGCAGATGCACGAATTCCCATCTTTACTTCATGAGTTCCTATAGAGAAACCTGGAGTGTCCTTCTCAACTATGAATGCCGACATTCCCTTTGTTCCCATGCTCTTGTCTGTCATTGCAAGTATTACATATACGTCTGCATAGCCTGCATTTGTAATGAATATCTTGCTTCCGTTCAATACATAGTGGTCTCCGTCAAGTACAGCTGTAGTCTTTGCCATAGAAGCGTCAGTTCCTGCAGATGGCTCTGTCAGTGCAAAGGCTCCTAGCATTTCACCTGAAGCAAGTGGCTTTAGATATTTTTCCTTCTGTTCATCCGTACCATATTGGTAAATTGGCATTGCGCAAAGACTTGTATGCACTGAAACGATTATTCCAGTTGATCCACAGCACTTTGATAATTCTTCAACACACTGCACATAGCTTAAGTTATCCATTCCTGCTCCACCAAGCTCTTCTGGAAATGGAATTCCAAACAAGCCCATTTCAGCCATTTTCTCTATATTTTCTGATGGGAAACGCATTGTTTCATCAATTTCCTTTGCAATGGGTTTTACCTCGTTCACTGCAAAATCACGATACATTTCCTGTAATTGTTGGTGCTCTTCACTCATTTTAAAATCCATTTTATATACCTACCTCATTTTTTATATTGTATTCCAGTTATTCCTAGGGACTTAGAATTAGTTGCAGTCGCCCAATATTTCACATACCTTGCCTGGATTCATGATTGAATTCGGATCAAACACTTTCTTGATGCCTCTCATCAGGTTCATGTTTATTTCTCCGACACTGTCCACAAGATAGCTGATCTTTCCACTTCCTATTCCATGTTCTCCTGAAACAAGACCGCCGCATCTTACTGCCTCCGGATAGATTACATCAAAGAACTTCTCTACTCTTTCCTTGAATTCATCTTCTTCCAGATCATTGCTGCACTGGTATATGTGAAGGTTTCCATCTCCAGCATGTCCAAAACTCTTGATAATCAGTCCATGCTCTTCACCGGCTTTGTTCACAAATTCAAGGTAAGAAGCTATCTTGTTAACTGGAACTACAACATCACACTCATCCAGCAATTCCGTTTCAGCCATGATTGCCTCAAGGAAGCTGGACCGAGCCGCCCATGCATCTTTCATCTTGGCTGGCGTATCGGCTACAAGAACATCGATTGCTCCTTCTTCCAGAGCTACCTCGGCAGCCTGCTCAATAAGGTTGTTAAGCTCGTCTTCACTGCTTGCATCTACAGTTACAAGCAAGTAAGCATTTGCTGTGATTCCTTCAAGTTCCTGTGGGAATACACTTTTTCCTATATATCTTTCACTGGCGAGAACAATTTCCCTTTCCATGAATTCCAGTGCCTGCGGATCTATATTTGCCATCTTGATCTTTGGAACAGTGGATATGCAGTCATGCAAATTTTCATAAGGAATAATCAGGCTGGCAATTTCCTTTGGAGCCGGCATGACCTTCAAAGTGAGTTCCGTAATGACTCCAAGTGTACCTTCTGCTCCAACCATCAAATCTATAAGGCTGTAGCCTGAACTCGTTTTTGATACAGTTGCACCGAAGTTGGTTATTTCTCCTGAAGGAAGAACTACAGTCATCGCCCGTACGTAATCACGCGTAGCTCCATACTTTACTGCTCTCATTCCACCTGCATTTGTAGAAACATTTCCACCTAGATGTGCAAACTTTTCACCGGGATCGGGAGCATACAACAACCCTTGTTTTGCACAATCCTCTGCAAGATCATTCAAGGATACACCCGGTTGTACATGAACTACAAAATTTTCCAAATCATAGGAAAGTATTTTATTCATCTTTGAAAGGTCAATCAGGACACCACCTAAAAGGGGAACTGCTCCACCAACAAGACCGGATCCCGATCCTCTTGGAGTTACGGGGATCTTGTTTTCATTACATATTTTCATTACTGCAGCAACTTCCTCTGTAGTAGTTGCCATGAATACTACTTCCGGAGCCGCCTTTCCATAAATAGGCATTTCATCATGTGAATAATCTTCGTTTATATCATCACCTGTCAAAATATGTCCAGGCGCCGCTTCCTGTAATTTAGCGATCAATTCTTCTGTTAATTTATTGTACTCAGCCATCATTTTCATTCCTTTCTAATTTTTATATTTTTTATGCTTTTGCTTTCTTCATTTCCTCAATCATAACCGGAAGTATGTCAGTCACATTACCAACAATACTCAGGTTGGCACTTTCAAAAATTGGAGCATCTTCATCTTTGTTGATTGCCACAATATAGTTTGACCCCATCATTCCTGATGTATGCTGGGCTGCCCCTGAAATACCGCATGCAATGTAAAGCTTTGGTGCTACAATCTTTCCTGACTGTCCGACCTGGTGTGCACGGGAAATCCATCCGTCTTCAATTGGAGGTCTTGTTGCTCCAACTACACCGCCTAGTACACTGGCCAGTTCCTTAACAAGTTCAAAGTTTTCTGCACTTCCCATTCCACGTCCACCGGAAACGATAATCTCTGCTTCTTCCAGATTTACGGATTCAGTGATTTCCTTTACCGTATCGACTATTTTCGCCTTAACGGCATCGTCAGCTATTTCAATTTTCTTCTCTGTTACACCTGCATTTGAAGTATCTTCCGGCTTTTCAAAGCTTCCGTTTCTTACTGTAATTACAGCTGTACCTTCTACTTCTATGTTTTCCAGGATTGATCCATTGTAGGCAGGTCTTGTATATATTACTTTTCCATCAGCTTTGCTTATTCCTGTCACATCGCTTACACATCCCAGATCCTGTCTTGCAGCTATACGTGGTGCAATGTCTTTAGCCAATGCCGTATTGGCTAACAGTACAACATCCGGATCGTTTTCTTTTACAGTTTCCGACAGTACCGCTGTCAGGGTATCACAATCAGTAGCAGTATCTACAAAAATAACTGGTATTCCCAAATCAGCTACTGCATCTGCCGCAGCCCTATCACCTGCTACAAGAGCAGTTCCGTCTGCATCAAGTGCTTTTACAGCATTTATCAATTCAAGGCTTCCACCCAGTACTTTTTCTCCATTCGATTCAATAAACAATAATGCTTTCATACTCTCTTTCCTCCTTAATTAGATTGCCTTATCTTTTTTCATTTGCTCCATGGCAGCGCTTACTGCCAATGCAACATCTTTCTCTTGAATTTTGATACCAGCCTCTCTCTTGGGAGGTTCAACATATTCAACACAACGCACCTTTGCTTCTTTTATCTCTCCGATTTCAGCTGCCGAATAAGTCGGGATAACCGCCTTACGGCTTTTCATCTTGGTTTTTATAGTAGGATAACGAGGATCATATGCCGGTTTGCTTACTGTCACTACAGCAGGAGATTCCAGAGTCACTATATTGTAGCCTTCGTCAGTTTCCTGATGAACTTCCAATATGTCATCTTTTGAATTCACTTCAATGGCTCTGCTTATGAAACCTTTTCCCATCCGCTCTGCAAGCATAGCTCCCACCTGTCCGGTGATTTCATCTGTGGATTCCATTCCACACATGATCAGATCAAATTGCTTGTCATTGTCTTTTTCGATTTTACTGATGGCATCTGCCAAAACATCAGCTGTTCCAATAGCATCCAAATCTGCATATATATCATCTTTCGCAAAATATGCCTCATTTGCTCCTACAGATAGACAGTTTTTCAATGTGTTTGTTGAATCTTCTGCTCCAACATTCAACACGCTGACATTTCCTCCATTGGCTTCCATGAAACGAACCGCCATCTCCAATGCATAGGTATCGAATGCATTTGCTACCGGACTGACTCCGTTCAAATTAGGTTGTTTTACCTTGTCATCCAAACGAATCTCAACTGAATCATCTGGAACCTGCTTTACACATATAAGAATCTGCATAATTTTCCTCTCCTTTAGATTTTCATTTGTTGCTCTTTTTCACTCTACTGTTTTATATTGTATTACTCTTTTTGCTTTGTCCCACTTCCCGATCATGGGTGCTATGGTGCGACCAATTCTTGTTACATTTATTGTAATCAATCAGTGTTATTTTTGCAAGAACGCACTTTTTTGTGTTATAGTGTCTTTTTGGAAACTATAAAAAAGCTGCCTCAAACGAGACAGCTTTTTTGTTGATTCCAGGATTTATTTCAGCCTGTTGATATTTATTTTACACCCATCCATCCGGAAATTACCATCATTTGAACTTCTGATGTTCCTTCATAGATTTCTGTTATCTTTGCATCTCTCATCATTCTTTCGATAGGATAATCACTTGTGAATCCATATCCACCAAACAGCTGCAGGCAACGTCTTGTTACGTCACTGGCATTGTTTGAAGCAACAAGCTTGGCCATGGCAGCAAGGTGCGAGTATCTTTCTCCATCATCAACTGCACATGCAGCCTGATATACCAACAATTTCGCAGCTTCCGTATTTGCACGCATCTTGGCAAGTTCGAATTGTGTGTTCTGGAATTTTGAAAGAGTACGTCCGAATTGAACTCTTTCAGTTACATATTTTACAGTTTCTTCTATTGCACCTTCTGCAATACCAAGAGCCTGAGCAGCGACACCGATACGTCCTCCGTCAAGAGTTGACATTGCAAGACCAAATCCCTTGCCTTCCACTCCAAGAAGATTTTCCTTTGGAACTCTGCAATCATCAAATACCAATTCACATGTAGCAGATGCACGGATTCCCATCTTGACTTCATGAGCTCCTATAGAGAAACCTGGAGTGTCCTTCTCAACTATGAATGCCGACATACCCTTAGTTCCCATGCTCTTGTCTGTCATTGCAAGAATAACATATACGTCTGCATGTCCTGCATTGGTAATGAATATCTTGCTTCCGTTCAATACATAGTGGTCTCCATCCAATACTGCTGTCGTCTTTGCCATAGAAGCATCAGTTCCTGCAGAAGGCTCTGTCAATGCAAAGGCTCCCAGCATTTCACCTGAAGCAAGTGGCTTTAGATATTTTTCCTTCTGCTCATCAGTGCCATATTTGTATATTGGCATTGCACAAAGACTTGTATGCACTGAAACAATTATTCCAGTTGATGCGCAACATTTTGATAATTCCTCCACACATTGTACATAGCTTAAGTTATCCATTCCTGCTCCACCAAGTTCTTCAGGAAATGGAATTCCAAACAAGCCCATTTCAGCCATTTTCTCTACGTTTTCTGACGGGAAACGCATTGTTTCGTCAATTTCCTTAGCTATCGGTTTTACTTCATTCACTGCAAAATCACGATACATTTCCTGCAACTGTTGATGCTCTTCACTCATTTTAAAATCCATATTAATTACCTTCCTTTTTTTATTATATTTTATTTACATTCAAAATCCAACATTTCGCATACTTTGCCCGGATTCATTATTGAATTCGGATCAAACACTTTCTTGATGCCTCTCATCAGGTTCATGTTTATTTCTCCGACACTGTCCACAAGATAGCTGATCTTTCCACTGCCTATTCCATGTTCTCCTGAAACAAGACCACCGCATCTTACTGCCTCCGGATAGATTACATCGAAGAACTTCTCGACTCTTGCCTTGAATTCCTCTTCTTCCAGATCATTGCTGCACTGGTATATGTGAAGGTTTCCATCTCCTGCATGTCCGAAACTCCTGATAGTAAGTCCATGCTCCTCGCCGGCTTTATTCACAAATTCAAGATAAGGGGCAATCCTGTTAACAGGAACTACCACATCACATTCATCCAGCAATTCCGTTTCAGCCATTATTGCCTCAAGGAAGCTGGAACGAGCCGCCCATGCATCTCTCATCTTTGCAGGTGTATCGGCTACAAGAACGTCAATTGCACCTTCCTCCAATACCACTTCGGCAGCCTGCTCAATGAGGTTGTTAAGCTCATCTTCGCTGCTTGCATCTACAGTGACAAGCAGGTAAGCATTTGCTTCTATTCCTTCAAGTTCATGAGGGAATACATTTTTTCCTATATACCTTTCACTGGCAAGAACAATCTCTTTCTCCATGAACTCCAGTGCCTGGGGATCTATGTTTGCCATCTTGATCTTTGGAACAGCAGACATACAATCAGCCAAATTTTCAAATGGAATAATCAGGCTGGCAATTTCCTTAGGTGCCGGTATAACCTTCAAAGTCAGCTCAGTAATTACGCCAAGTGTACCTTCTGCTCCTACCATCAAATCTATAAGGCTGTAACCTGAACTTGTTTTTGATACTGTAGCTCCGAATTTAGTTATTTCGCCTGTAGGAAGGACCACAGTCATTGCTTGTACGTAATCACGCGTTGCTCCATACTTGACTGCTCTCATTCCACCTGCATTGGTAGAAACATTTCCACCTAGATGTGCAAACTTTTCACCTGGATCCGGTGCATACAGCAACCCTTTTTTTGCACAATCCTCCGCAAGATCATTCAATGATACGCCCGGTTGTACATGAACAACAAAATTTTCCAAATCATAGGAAAGTATTTTATTCATCTTTGAAAGGTCAATCAGGACACCACCCAGAAGCGGCACCGCTCCACCTACAAGACCTGATCCTGAGCCTCTTGGGGTTACAGGTATTCTGTTTTCATTGCATATTTTCACTACTGCAGCTATTTCCTCTGTAGAATGTGCCATGAATACAACTTCCGGCGCCGCCTTTCCGTAGATAGGCATTTCATCGTGCGAATAATCTTCATTGATATCTTCACCTGTTAGAATATGTCCCGGAGCTGCCTCCTGCAATTTCAAAATCAATTCTTCTGTCAATTTATTGTATTCAGCCATATTAATCCTCCTTCTCGAATTTATTATATATCAGCGGTTAACGCGGCAAAGCTGCCTTATTGCCTATTGTGCTTTTGCTTTCTTCATTTCTTCAATCATAAGAGGAAGAATCTCTGTTACATTTCCGACAATGCTAAGGTTTGCAATTTCAAAAATCGGAGCATCTTCATCCTTGTTGATCGCCACAATATAGCTTGAACCCATCATTCCTGACGTATGTTGCGCTGCCCCTGAAATACCGCATGCTATATACAGTTTTGGCGCCACAATCTTTCCTGACTGCCCAACCTGGTGTGCACGGGAAATCCATCCGTCTTCAATTGGTGGTCTTGTTGCTCCAACTACGCCGCCTAGTACGCTTGCAAGTTCTTTGACAAGTTCAAAGTTTTCTGCGCTACCCATTCCACGTCCACCTGAAACGATAATCTCTGCTTCTTCCAGATTGACGGATTCAGTGATTTCCTTTACAGTATCAACTATTTTTGCCTTGACCGCATCAGCAGGTATTTCAATTTTCTTCTCAGTGACACCTGCATTCGAAGCAGCTTCCGGCTTTGAGAAACTTCCATTCCTTACTGTAACTACTGCTGTACCCTCTACTTCAATATTTTCGAGAATTGTACCATTATAGGCTGGTCTGGTGTATATGACTTTGTCATCGGATTTACTCATTCCTGTCACGTCACTTACACATCCCAGATTCTGTCTTGCCGCTATACGTGGTGCAATGTCTTTAGACAATGCTGTATTGGCCAAAAGAACAAGGTCGGGATTTTCTTCCTTGACAGTTTCTGACAATACTGCTGTCAAAGTGTCACAATCTGTAGCTGACTCTATGTAAATAACGGGAATTCCCAACTCAGCTACTGTATCTGCAGCAGCCCTGTTGCCTGCTACAAGAGCCGTTCCTTCTGCATCCAGTGCTTTTGCCGCACTTATCAATTCAAGGCTTCCGCCTAAAGCTTTTTCTCCATCCGTTTCAATAAACAATAATGCTTTCATACTCTCGTTCCTCCTCAATTAGATTGCCTTGTCATTTTTCATTTGTTCCATGGCAGCGCTTACTGCCAACACGGCATCTTTCTCTTGAATCTTGATGCCTGCTTCTCTCTTAGGAGGTTCTATATACTCAACGCAACGCACCTTTGCCTGTTTCACCTCTCCGATTTCCGCTGCCGAATAAGTCGGAATGACAGCCTTACGGCTTTTCATCTTGGTCTTGATAGTAGGATAACGAGGATCATAATTCGGCTTGCTTACTGTCACTACAGCTGGGGATTCGAGAGTCACTATATTGTACCCTTCATCAGTTTCCTGATGAACTTCCAGCATATCGTCCTTTGAATTAACTTCAATGGCTCTGCTTATGAAACCTTTTCCCATCTTCTCTGCAAGCATTGCTCCCACCTGTCCAGTGATTTCATCTGTGGATTCCATTCCACACATGATCAAATCAAATTGCTTGTCATTGTCTTTTTCAATCTTACTGATGGCATTTGCCAAAACATCAGCTGTTCCAATAGCATCCAAATCTGCATATAGATCATCTTTTACAAAATATGCCTCATTGGCTCCCACAGAAAGACAATTCTTCAATGTATTTGTTGAATCATCCGAACCTACATTCAACACAGTTACATTTCCTTCATTGGCTTCCACAAAACGAACCGCCATCTCCAGTGCATAGGTATCAAATGCATTTGCTACCAAACTCACTCCATTCAAATTAGGTTTTTTTGCCTTGTCATCCAAACGAATCTCAACTGAATCATCCGGAACCTGTTTTACACATATAAGAATCTGCATAATTTTCCTCTCCTTTAAATTTTCATTTTGTTGCTTTTTTACATTGCATAGTTCTGCTTCATTTGTTCTGTATTTCATTTTTGGGTACTATGGTACGACCAATAATCTATATAGCCCTTATACTTGCAGTGTCTTGGAATTCTTTTGTTTTGGGTACTATGGTACGACCAATCCTAATATTATTATAGCACACATTTATACTCATGAAAAGGATTGTTTGTTTTTTAACACTTTCAAATGCGTGCCCATTCTTATTTCTGACGCTCTTCCATGGTTTTATTAACTGTTTCCAGATGAGCTCTCATAAACTTGACAGCCTTCCTTGAATCACCTTCAGATATTGAATCAACTAAATTCTGATGTTCATTCAACAGCTTTTCCCTGCTCGTATAATCCACCAATATCATTCCCCTGGCGCTTTCAATAAAGGTTTCCATTAAAGTGGATATTGTATTTAGAAGCATCATTATAAGATAGTTCCCTGTTATTTCTGATATTTTGTAATGGAGCTGCAGATCCGCACTGCTGCTTTCTTCCTCACTGGTGGCCTCTCGAAGTTTTTGCATGATTGCATTGAGCTCTTTAACATCCTCTTCACGACCTTCATTTTTAACCCTTTTAGCCGCAAGGGCTGCTGCCTCAACTTCTATTACCATCCTGAGTTCAAGAATGTCTCTGGGATCGCCCTGGTTCAGCATAAACATTACGGACAAGGGCTCGAAAAAATTACTTCTGATATTTCCTCCAATGAAGTTTCCCTCACCCTGTCTGCTTTCTACCAGACCAACCATTTCAAGAGACCTCAATGCTTCTCTTATGGATGTCCTGCTTACTCCAAGCTGCTCTGCCAGATCTCGTTCCGTTGGAAGCTTGTCTCCATTTTTCAATTCTCCGTTCATTACCATAACCTGAATTTGTTCAACTACATGCTGATATACTTTTTTGCTTTTCACCTGTTTAAACATATTACACTCCTACAAATCTATATAATAAAAATTCATAATCCATTATAACCCCATTATTTCGTTAATAAAATAACATATACGGATTACTTCATACAAATCATATTATATTATAATATAGGTATATTTAAAAGTAATATTTAAAATTAACGATAGAATTACAGAATGCTTCTTCAAAATTGCAAAATGTTTCTGCCAAAGAAGCAAAAGAGCCACCTCAATTGAGACAGCCCTTTCTTCATTTATTAATCAATGGCTATATTAAATCCAAAGAACCAGGAGTTGGCAATCCAAGCATTTTCATCCCCGAGCATACCTGTAGTTATTGCCGTGTCAGTCACTATTATGGATTTATACAGCCTTTTGATATCAGTATAAGTTTTACGCTTGAGTCTGAAGCATTTCGCTGAAACTGTTGATTCTTGTTCTGACCTGCTCGAAAGATGTTGACTCCTGGTCTATTTCAATCATAATATTGTTGATTGAAGCATCCTGAAGCTGCTGATAGTAGATTGGATAGTCAAATTCCTCAGGGTCACAGAACTTCATCATGCATACTATTACTGCATCCGCACTGTTTTCCTTCACCATGTCTATAAGCATCTGTCCTCTTGGCTTCTCAACATTTGTAGCAAGTGAACATCCGTCAAAATCCTGCCACCATTTTGCAAGTCTGAGAAGAGGATCGTCTCCTGCAGGTACATCTATTCTGAACTGCTTTGATTCCTGTGCAAGATCATCGGCTGCTACAGCTATATCGAATTCCTTGAATATTTCAAGAAGCTCGTCAGGCTCTGCTGTAATACCTGTCAATACAACTTTCTTTCCAGTCCATTCCTTCTTCTCGAGCTTGTTGATCTCTTGGTTCAACTCTTTTATCAATGCAGTATGCTCAGATTTCTCCATGAAGTATCTTGATTTTATTACATTATGCCTTTTTACAGGGTCAATTACATCAGGGTAATCTGCTGCAGTCTTAACAAATTCTCTCATTGCACTTCTGTTCTCGTTGTAAACTTCTATGCTTTTTTCAATTGCTTCTTCTGTTATTTCAACACCCAGGATATTTTCAAGCTTGCTCTTTATTATCTTGAATTCCTCAACAAGGAACCTGTTTGCTCCTTTAATCTTCCTGTTTTGAGGATGGGTAAATACTATTGTAGGTGAAGTTCCCTTCCATTTCTGGCTTATGCATTTCAAGGTATCACATGGCACAGAAATCAATACGGCTTTCAAATCATCATATGCACCCTCTATCTGCATTTCCATAATAGACTGCATGATTGAGCATGCAAATGGAGGCAGATATGTTCTTGCTTTCTTTATGCTCTTTTGTCCACCCCAAATTCCTACAGGAAGATATCCTGATGCGTGTATTAGTTCTTCCGGAGCATATACAGGCATTACACCCACTGCTCCTTTTCCTGTCTTTTTAGTAAAATCCTCTACGGCCTTTGCAGGATTTTTTGAGATTTCTGTCAATTCATTTATAATAGCATCTATTCTATTCATTATTTTGCCTCCAAATTCTCATTCATCATTTCGTCAAGCGCCTGTATCCTTGTGTCAAACTGTGCAGGTGCAAAGTTTCTAGGATCTGTCTGGTCTCCGTCAAAACTTACATATGGAAGTCCATTTTCTTCCTGAAGCATCTCAGCGGTCTCATAGTTCAACAAACTCATAAGCTTACAACTTCTATTCTGATGATAGAGGATTCCGTCACATTTTCCATTTGATATTACATCACCAAGAACCTTTACCTTGTTGTCAAGACATGTGTTTATATATATTCTTGTATATGCTTCAGCCATTGAACTCATGTCTCCAGGCGTATATTCAAGGTTCCACAATCCAGGGTATGCAGATCCTGTCATCAAGCTTCCTTGATTCTTAAGACCTTTGAATGTATGTCCAAGATATGGCCACACTGCAATACCTTCCCATGTGATACGTGTTTTCTCATTACCCTTGAATGCATATATTTCATTCTTAAGATTCTCTTCCAATTCATCTGCAAACTTCTTGAATGTTTTTTCAGAATAATCAAGACTTCTTGCACAAACTATCAGCGCCATGAAGCTAAACAGGTCAAACCCGTTAAGAGGTGATGGCTTGTGGGAAGCAAGAGCTGCAAGCCTGTTCCACTGTGCTACAGACCTTTGCGTCTGCTTCTGTACTTCCAGGAACTTATCGTAATCGAATTTCTTTCCTGTAGTTTCTTCAAGTATCCTTATTGCCTCTTCAAACTGGTCTGCAATATAGTCCTTTGAATATTGAGGTATTGGCATAGTGTGATTGAATGGAACATCGATCACTATACAAGGTATGTCAAGCTCAACTGCTATGTTTTCATACCATTTCAAAAGTGTATTGCAAATATTATTGCAGGTAATTACTATATCAGGCAGAGGAATATCTGCTGCAGGCGAGTTTGCAAGTTTTTCAGGGGTAACTCCCGTACGCGCCTTTTCCATCAAAAGTTCCATATATCCAAGGTTAACCCTTGCATATGAACAAGTATCAATATTGTATCCTTTCTTGTCCGCAACCTCAAGCATGTCTGGTGCACCTTTTCTTGCTCCTATTCCAGCCGCATGTGTTTCTGGATAAACCATTGCTATATCCATTGTTACACAAAATTCCGGTGGTGCAACAGATGCTGACCAGCAAACGAGCTTTCCTTCTTTTTTTGCCTGTCTTGCTTCTTCATCCAGTTTACTCTGGTAGTAACCAAGGAGTTCCTTTGCATTCATATCCTTTATGTCTTTAATATCACTCATATCTTACCTCACTTTATTGTTTTTCTGCGATTTTATTCGCATTATGCAAACACTTTATAATTAATTATATCATTAAGTTTTAAATATTATATTGCTTTTTTTTCCGCTGCTGCTTCATAAGCATAAATTGCAGCACCCAGTGCACCTGTAGTCTGGGGATTTGGAGCAACTATGACATCTGTGCCGAGCTCATCGCTTATAGCTCTTACAACACCCTTATTTTGTGCAACTCCACCGCACATTACCACATCGCCTTCTACTCCGGCCCTGTATGCAAGACTGCAGGCTTTTGAAGCTGTAGAGTTGTGGACACCTGCAATAATATTCTGCTTTTTGAGGCCTCTCGACAACTGCGATATTACCTCCGATTCGGCAAATACAGTACACGTACTGCTTACAACTGAAGGTTCGTCAGCCATGGAATCATATTCACCCATTTCACTCAAATCAACTTCCAGTATCCTTGCCATTACATCGAGGAATCTTCCGGTACCGGCAGCACACTTGTCATTCATGAAAAACTGTTTTACCCTTCCCGTCTTGTCAAGCTTTATGGCTTTTGCATCCTGTCCACCAATATCAATTATAGTCCTTGCAGTTGGTACAAGGAAATGTATCCCTTTGGCATGGCAGCTTATTTCGCTGAATTGTTTGTCTGCCTTGTCTATGGAAAATCTTCCATATCCTGTGGTAACTGTCTTGTCAATGTCTTTCTCAGTAAGGTTTGCCTTTTCCAAAACTTCAGCCATTACTCTTCTTGGTCCGGTTGATCCCGTTCCCACCTGAGCCACTGCTGTTGATACTATTTCCTTACCATCTTTCAATATCACAGCTTTTGACGATGCTGAACCAATGTCAATTCCCATTGTATACATGACATATCCTCCTTTTACCAATAATATAATTTACCGGCTTCTTGCTACTGATTATTATCTTTGAATCGGACCAACAGTTTGAACATATTCAACAAGTATTCCTTGTCCATATTTCGGCTTCAAGAAATTAACAATAATATCGCTTGTTCCTGGAACAGCACTACCTTCAAGCATTTCCATCCCCTTGCTTTCAAATTCCTGACGAACAGCCTCAACATCTTCAACCTCATAAGCAATATGCGCAATGCCACCCTTTCCATTATTGAAATTCTTGAGAGGGCTGCCCTCTTTTGGAATAATCAATTCCACCGGGCTTTCATTTTCAGTATATTTTGTAAATATCAACTCTGCCTGATATGCTTCAACAAATCCTTCATAATCAATTTCCAGATCAAACGTTTCAAGGAATTTGTCAGCAGCTTCCCTTGTATTCAGTACAATTCCAACGTGGTGCATTCTCATAGGTTTCATAATTTAAATCCTCCAATTATTTAAAAAATCTATTATTTATTGTATTTTTTACTATTTCAATTCCAGTCCCATGTTTTCTTCTCTAAACAATCTTTCATCCATCAATTTTATGTCATCTGCAATATGTGGCTTGAATTCCATCTTGTCAAGAATTTGACTCTGCATGTCTATTCCAGGCGCAATCTCTATTAGCCATAGACCGTCTTCCCTGAGTTCAAATACACATCTTTCAGTTATGTATAAAATCGACTGACCTGTCTTGTTTGCATAATTACCACTGAAGGTAACCTGGTCAACTTTCTCTTTAAACTTAAGTCCTTTTCCTTCATTTTCAATAATCATCTTACCATCTTCGACTTTTGTCCTTAATCCACCAGCAGTGAATGTACCACAGAAGAACACTTTTTGGGAATTCTGTGTGATATTTATAAAACCTCCACAGCCTGTGAGTTTAGGTCCAAACTTGCTTACATTGATATTACCCTTCTCATCACATTCGGCAAGTCCCAAGAATGCAGCATCAAGTCCGCCCCCATCGTAAAAGTCAAACTGGTAAGGCTGGTCGATGATTGCATGGGGATTCATGCTTGACCCGAAAGCGGCACCACCCTGTGGTATCCCGCCGATAGTTCCGGCTTCAACAGTAAGTGTAACGTAATCTCCTACACCTTCCTCATTGGCAATTGTTGCAATAAATTCAGGAGCTCCTACACCAAGGTTTACTACAGAATTCTTTCCAAGCTCCATTGCAGCCCTTCTGCCGATTACTTTTTTTGCACTCATCGGTATTCTTTCAACTTCGCTTGATATATCCACTCTTTCTTCGCCGCTTAGTCCCGGACTGTATTCATTGCCAATACATTGTTCATGGTCTTCAGGATCTGCTATTACAACAGCATCCACATATATTCCAGGAATCTTGACAAGTTTCGGATTCAATGATCCTGCTTCGACTATTTTTTCTATTTGAACTATAACCTTTCCATTGTTGTTTTTAACGGCCTGGGCCATTGAAGTAACCTCAGTTGTTGCTACTTCCTTCTCCAGGGATATGTTGCCGTATTCATCTGCGTACGTACCTCTTATAAACGCTACATCAAGAGGGAAAGTCTTATAAAGAAGCTTTTCTTCGCCATTGATGTTTATAAGTTCAACCAAATCCTCAGTAGTTCTTTCATTCACCTTTCCTCCACCGTTTCTCGGATCAACAAAAGTATCAAGTCCAACATGTGTAAGAGTCCCAGGTCTTTTACCAGCCATATCTCTCAGAAGGTATACAAGCGCTCCCTGCGGTAGGTTGTATGCTTCACATTTGTTTGAAAGAGCTAACTCTCCCAGCTTTGGTGCAGTTGCATAATGACCTGCTACCACTCTTTTCAGAAGCCCTTCATGAGCGTAATGATCTCCGCCTGTCGTGCCGCTTCTATCCCCCTGCGATGCAGGTAGAAAAAATGTTATGTCTCTTGGCGATCCTGTCTCTAGAAATCGTTTTTCAAATGCCTTGCTTAATGCTTCGGGATTACAGTTGCCTACAAATCCGCTTGTAACAAGAGTATGTGAATCCTGAACCATTTCTACAGCTTCACTTGCCGTCAAAATTTTTACCTTTTCCATTTTTACCTCCAAATATAATCTTAATTACTTCTATTGCCGGAAGTGGCCCAATGGAAATAACTGAAATCTATTTAACGTCTATACTTTTTCCATCTTCTCCACTTTATTTTCGGTACTATGGTACGACCTTTTGTTTTAAAAAAATATTTCCTTTTATTTGCACTGTTCTACATGTATATTTAATTACGCCTCTTTTTTCGGTACTATGGTACGACCAATGCTCAATCTAATTATAGCACACATTTATTCTTATGAAAAGTGTTTTTTGTTTTTATCAATTATATCAATTCAAGCAACTCATCATTATACATTTTAGCCTTTCTTGCTATTGTTGACTGACTTACATCAAGTATCTCAGCTGCCTTGTAGGTGCTTTTGGTTTCTTTCATGACCATTGTAATCAATTCCCTTTCAACCCTTTCTTTTGCTTGTCTAATGGGAATGACCTTGTTTACAATGATATCGAAAGTATTGTCTTTTAACTTGTTCTTAACTATATTCGTTATATTTTTTTCATTTAGATGATCAAATTTACCTGAAAGACTATTTAGATACGTTCTTTTAAAAACACCCGTTACTCTACATTCGAGATTTTGCACCAATATGTATCTGTTTTGAATATCCAATATGTTATTCAAATTTTCCAGTAAACAAAAATCTTCAGAACCATATTCAAATAAGTTACTGTCTTTATCAATATCCTTCAATAGAAGATCAAATAGTATATCCTTGTCAATTATCCTTATTTTTCCATACTCATTCTTATTGACAATTATTAAGTCGACATCCTTTTTGAATATATCTACAGCCATGTCTATGGTAACATCACCTGAAACTTCATATACGGGATTCATCAAATAATCAATCATTGTTTCAATTTTATCAATCGAGTTCTTTTTCTTATTACACATTCTATTGTTCTTCATTCAAACCTCAACTCCAAAACATTACATTATAACAACAACTTTTCAATCTGCCATGTATTTTGCTTTCCAAATCCATAATCAAGTTTTGTAAGAGGGATAAACATCCCCCTTTTAAGCAACTTTCTTAAGTTTAGCTTTCATAGGGCTGTAAATAGCCTTTCCAATTGGCAGCACGTCCCTGCCAAAAGCACCGTTTACGATTATTGCTCCCGAACCGTAGAATGACGTCATTGAGATGATGAATTCCGAATATGCTGCCAGCATGTGTCCAAACTCTTCTGCAACATGAAAAGTCGTGCAGATCAATCCTATGAACAACAAGTCAATAAGCAAAAATATCGTGAAAAGAACCTTGTTTGTTGTCATTGACCCAACCGTCATGAATATGCTGAATATAAGGTATCCTATGAATGCAAATCCCAATTGCTTAGGGTCAACAGAATTGGCAAGGGTTTCTCCAAACACTCCTGCTTTTATCATCCAAACCATTGCCATGGAATACCAGAACAATGCATATCCTCCAAATGCCGTAGCACCAAACATGTTGTCCTTCTTGAAATCCATGAAGCATGCTATGAGCTGTGCCGTAGCTCCCAGAAACACAACCCATGGAATCAGGTAGGATACCCCAGTAGTGAATCCCAGTTTCGCGGACGACGCCACAATGGTGACTAGCGCCAATCCCAGCAGTCCCAACGGCGTTGGGTTGGCTACAACAATTTTTCTTTCATTCATTAATTGAATCCTCCTTGAAAATGAGGCCCACAATAGGGCAGGCCTCACACTATATATTATTTAATGATTTGCAACTGACTTGGATCAAATCCTTAGTATATGAAAAATGCAAAGAATCCAGCTATTGCTATTGAGTATAAGAACATAGGCAATGCATTTCTTTTTATAAGCATTCCTTCCATTCCTATTACTCCTACAGTTGCACACACTGCAACTACATTGTTTACACATACCATGTTTCCAATTCCACCACCAATTACCTGCATAGCTGTTATCAATACAGTAGGCATTTTAAGAATTGCTGCTGTTTCAAACTGAAGTGATGAGAAAAGAATGTTCGATACAGTATTCGAACCGGACATGAAAGATCCAAGTACACCGATAAATGGCGATACAAATACATAGGCATTTCCCGATATCCTGGCTAGAGCCTTTGCCATCTCTGTAAGCATACTTTCAAGTCCTGCTCCATTTATACCTGAGTTAAGCATAAGCTGAACCATTGCTATTCCTGCAAACAGCGCTATTGCAGCTCCTGATATCTGCTTGAATGTACTCTTCCATGCAGACTTCACCTCATCCGCCTTCATTCCGTGCATGAAATGAGTAAGAATCGCTACAAGCATGAATGGAATAGTACCTGGCAAGTATGCCCATTTCAGGCTGTAATCCAGTCCGGTTCCCATAACATTTGGAACAGTGATATTTTGCGATGCAAGAAGACTTTTCAATCCCAAGCTTGGTATTCTAGTAACTACCAGGATGACAGCTATGAGAATATACGGAACCCACGCCTTAAGAAGCGACATGTTTGATTCCGATGCTTTTCCCAGGTCCATTTTTGATTTCCAATTATCTTCCCACTCTTCTTTTGGAGGAAAATCCCAAGTAGTCTTAGGCATCAGGAATCCTTTTTTTGCAGCTACTACTACAATGGCCAAACCAATGAAGGCTCCAACCAGCGCTGCAAGTTCAGGGCCAAATATAATAGCAATCAATATATATGGAACTGTAAATGCAAGACCTGCAAATATAGCAAATGGTGCTGCTTCCAGTCCTCCCTTGAAGGACCTTTCCTTTCCATAGAATTTAGTCATAAGACAGATTGACAGTAAAGGTATGAAAGTACCTACTACAGAATGACCTATTGCAGACCATCTTGTAAGTTCCATGAGATATGCCGTAGAATCAGCACCTATTGCATCAAGATTGACTGACAGTGTACTCATGGCACCAAATACCGGTGTTCCTACTGCACCAAAGGCTACGGGAGTACTGTTCATAATAAGTGAAATCATTGCTGCTGCCAAAGGAGGGAATCCCAATCCTACCAGCAAAGGACCTGCCAAAGCCGCCGGTGTACCGAATCCAGCAGCACCTTCAATAAAAGCTGAAAACATCCAGCCGATTATCAAAGCCTGAATTCTTCTGTCTTTTGTAATACCGTTGAATCCATTGTTGATTGTAGCCATCGCTCCGGATTTCTTTAAAGTGTTAAGAATAAGTATTGCTCCAAAAATTATTATTAATACATCAAAAGACTTAAACAATCCATAAACCGAATAACCTATAACTTTTCCTAAATCAATTTTCCAAACCGTGGTTGCTATCACAGCAGCCATAAGCCAAGATACAGGCAAAGCTTTTTTTGCTCCCCAGTTGAATCCTGTCATAAGAACTATTGCAACTAAAATTGGTAAAAATGCTAATATTGCGTACATCAAAACTCCTCCTAAAAATCTGTTAATTGGATAATTCACTGTTAAACCAAATCATTCTACTTCTTACAAATACTCCTGCCGGAATAACTGTACATTTCAAAATCCCTGGTTTGTATTGTTCTTTCTACTACACCCTCCTTATTGGTATAATGGTACGACCATATTGGAGTAATTTAAAAACCACCGTTTTGCATATTGTTATGATGGTCGTACCTCTCTGGTATAGTTAGTATTATATGATAACCTTTTCCTAATGACAAGCATTGATATTTATTTAACAATTACGCCCGCATTATACAGTGCTTTTTCTGGCGCAAAATCGCTCATTTGCATTGTTTCAGATTTAAACAGCGCTATTTTGTTACGTTTTCTTAATATTTCTCTTGAACATTTGTTAAATATTTAACTATATCAAGCTTCTCTGTCCATTACTATATGAATATTTAAACCAAACGGCAGAATACAAATTATTCTGCCGTCATTATACTATCTTATGAAACTCATGGATTCCTTTTCTATCTTTTCAGGCTTTTTCACTGAATCCCTGCCGTTTTCAACAAGCTTCATTGCCCAAGCCATATTTCTTCCCAGTGTCTTCAATGTACAGACTCCTTCTTCATCCTTAAGAACCTCTCCGGGAGTCCTGCCGTGAATTACATTCCAGTAATATGATGTTGGAACTATCATCTCCGAGTAGTTCAAATAGCTGTTCAATTGGTTCAATGCCGTCATGCCACCGGATCTCCTTACTGCTACAACCGAAACTCCAACCTTGTGCTTCAGGAAATTACCGTTGGCTCCATTTACATAAAACAATCTGTCAAGGAAGGACTTCATTGTTCCGGACATATCCGTATAATGTACAGGTGTACCAAGTATCACACCATCCGCTTCTTTCAGTTTCTGAATCATCTCATTTACTGCATCGTCATCAAATATGCATTTTTCATCCATATTCTCCCTGCACTTGTTGCAGCCCATGCATCCTCTGATATTCTTGTTGCCTATATGGATTATTTCTATCTCAATGCCTTCCTTCTCAAGCTCATCAGCAACAAGCTTGATGGCATGGTATGTGTTCCCTTCCTTCTTGGGACTTCCGTTAAAAGCTACTACTTTCATGATTTTATTGGGACTGATTCATCCCTGCTCCTTTCCTCAAATATAATCAGTTACACTCTTTTATAAAGATTCACAGTACTTTCTTCTCTCAAATCTCCAAATTTCGGTACTATTGTAGTGAAATGAACTGCCTTGTTGTGCTTTTCAATTGCCTCCATATCCTTCCATTCTTCAATGAATGTAAAAGCATTTGATTCCTTTATGTCTTCAAACAAATTGTAGGATATGCAGCCTTCTTCCTTCTGGCTTTCCCTTACAAGTTCTTCTGCAAGTTTTCTGAATTCTTCGACCTTGTCTTTTTTTATTATGCTTCTAGCCACTATTGTTATCATGAGTATCTCCTTTTTATTCATATTTCTTGTTACAGTATATTATATTTGAACATTGCCTTCAAGTACTCACTTTTTTTGTAAGCCACAAAACAACTATCCTTTCATTCAATTACCTTTAACCGTCATATCACTACTATAAAACTCACACCATCTTCCCTGTTTTCAACCCTATAGTCGCCCTTGTGCAAAGTCACTATTTCCTTGACTATGGCAAGGCCAAGACCTGTACCTTTTTTCTTTCCTTTTTTCTTATAGAAGCTGTCAAAGATGTACGGAATATCTTCATCTGCTATCTTGTCTCCTGAATTGAAGACTTCAAGCCTCAGCTTGTCTCCTGCCTTGTCCGCCATTACGGATATCCTTCCGTCAGAATGTTCAATTGCATTGCTCAACAGGTTCTTAATCACCTGTTCGATTCTTATTTCATCAATTGATTTTGAGAATTCACCGAAGTTAATATCATATTTGAATTCAATATTGCCCTTCTCTACAATATCCTTGAACCTGTTAAAGATAACATCCAAATAACCCTTAAGCTCCACCAATGTAAACTTCATTGTAAAATTACCCGTCTCCATCTTCGAGTAATCAAGAATATCGTTTATTATGTGGCTCATTGATTTTGTTTCATCGTAAATGCTCTTGACATAATGGTCCCTTTCGTCAAGATCTTTATACATGCCGTCATAGACCAGCTCCGAATAACCTTGAATGACCGATATTGGAGTTTTAAGCTCATGAGTTGCCTGGGCAAGAAACTTCTTTTTCAGCAGTTCGCTGTTTCTTTCCTTCTTGAGTTCCGATTCAAGCTTGTATATATTTGACAACAATTCTTCATAAAGGCTGTTGATGGACTGGTTCAACTGGTTGATTTCATCATTGCCTGTTGCAACAATTTTCGAATCTATGCCCTTCCCCCTCATCTCAAGAGCCAGTTTGTTGAGTTTCTTTATAGGCCTTGTTATGCTCCCGGCAAGCAGAAGGGCAATTAAAACAGACAAAACCAATGCGATTACCAACAGATACATTGAAAATTCAAACATAGTATCAACGGCTTTGTCCAATGACTGGATACTCACTTCATATGCGAGATAGTCATTGTCCAGCTGCACCCCAAAAGCATATATCTCTATGCCGATATCGTTGATATACTGATATTCAGTTATATCGTCGCTTCTCACAAACTGCGATTTTTTTTGGTTTATACTTCGGTTCTTGCCATAACCGTAGCCCTTCAACTCTCCAGTTTCATCAAGGATATAAAGATTGCCTCCAATATCTTCCCTGAGTCCTTCAAGTCTAAGTTCAGCTTCTTCATCTGTTATGTTTCCATAATTGGTTTTAATGTATGTTGTAGCTTCCGCTATTTTGTCCATCTGCCTGTCCAGATAAAATTGAGGCAATACAAATTTAAGTCCCAATCCTATGAATAGGAATATGACCAGTGCAAAGCATATGAAATAATAGAGCACCTTTGAACTTATGGATTTCATCGGTCCACCACCATTCTATAACCGTGACCTCTTACAGTTTTTATTTTGTCGCCTTCATCAAGAAGCTTTTTCCTGAGCCTCTTGACATGAGTGTCCACTGTCCTTTCATCTCCAAAATAGTCATAACCCCAGACATTGTCAAGTATCTGGTCCCTTGTCAGCGCAATATTCAAGTTGTCTGCAAAATATTGCAGAAGACTGTATTCTATAGGTGTAAGCTCCACCGCTTTGTCATTGACATAGACCTGCCTGTACTCCGTGTTGATTTTTATATCACCCAGCTCCATCATTGAATCCACTACGGACCTTCGACTCTTCTTCAGCTGAACCTTCACCCTGGCCAAAAGTTCTTTTGCGCTGAAGGGCTTAGTAACATAATCATCCGCACCCAGTTCAAATCCAAAAAGCTTATCCTCTTCCTCTGCTCTGGCTGTCAGCATTATCACTGGCATTTCCCTGTTCTTTTCCCTTATATGTTTAAGGATGGACCATCCATCAATATCAGGCAACATAACATCAAGAACTGCCAGGTCATACTTGTTGTCCTCGAGCAGGGCTATGGCTTTTTTGCCGTCTGAAGCTTCATCCAGTTCGAAGTTTTCCTTCTTCATATATTTGACCAGGATTTCCCTGATCCTTTCATCATCCTCAACAACCAAGAGCTTTACGTCATACATGATTTTCCCCTCCATGACAACAGAGATGTCAACTTCAGCATCCCTCTTGTTTTCCTAATGAAATAATAAACTACTTATGTGACAACAATATGGCAACAACATCAGCGCATATCGGGTTGATCGTTTCAACAACTTTAATCATACTATAAGTATATACCAATTCAATCTTTATTCAAAGATTTTATATGATTGGCTCAACCCTATGATATCCTTGACCTCTACTTGTCAATGCTGTATACTCTAAAGGATTTCAATTATGGAGGAACCAATGAAAAACTACAAAACAACTGGAGTATGCTCCAGGCAAATAGATTTCAAAGTTGAAGAAGGGATTGTAAAAAACGTCAAATTTCACGGAGGATGCGAAGGTAACCTGCAAGGGGTATCGCAACTGGTAGAAGGTCTTAGTGTAAATCAGGTTATCAGCAAGCTCGATGGCATCACTTGCGGCTACAAGACTACTTCTTGCCCGGATCAGCTTGCCAAGGCACTCAAAGAATATATCTAAGTCGAAAACCGTACAATTATTTTGGTTTGATTTTCATACTAAAAAAACAGGAAGGCAGTCAATCTTTCCTGTTTTTATTTTGCTGTTATTATACTATTCTTATCCTGCTCATATAGGCTTCCGCCTTCTTGTAGTCAGGATACACCTTTCCCACAAGTCTCCAAAATGAACGGTCGTGGTTCATATGAACAAGATGGCAAAGTTCGTGGACTACGACATAGTCAATTATCTGTACAGGAAGCATTACGAGTCTCCAGTTGAAAATCAGATGTCGATCAGAGCTGCAGCTTCCCCATTTCTTTATACTGCCGTCAATCTTGAAGGATCTGTACTTCACATTGAAATCAGGCTGATATTTTCTCAGTCTCTTGTCAATCAACTTCCTGCATGACTTCATGTAGAAAGCTTTCAGTGCCTTGGCCGCATCTTTTTTAGATGCTTCACTGCATTCACATATGAAACTTTCACCATTCCAATCTACAATTGTCTTCTCAGCAGACCGGTTCACTCTAAAAATCAGGGGATATTGCTTCCCCTGAAAATAATACATCTTTTCTTCCATTTCACCTTGATCCATTCTTAAAACTTGAGGATTTCATTCCATTTCAAAAGTTCCTGTCTGTCTGTGCTGACATCTACAACTTCTATAGTCTTGTTGACCCTTCTCATTCTTGTTCTTGTAGTTTCAGCCATTTTTAGTATGTCCCTGTTCTTGGTTGTTGTTGTACCGTTTATCTGTTCAAGAAGTACAGGATCGTTTATTTTTATTGTTATATCATCTTCTGCATATTCCTTCAAATCCTTGCAGATTTCCGACAATGCATAAAGACCCACTAATACAGGTTTCTTGTATTCCATATACATGGACTTTCTGCATACTTCCTCTTCATTGTTAAAAATACAGTATCTAATTTCTATGTCTTCATTTTCATAAAAACCTGGAATTCCTTCCAAATATGCTGTAATCATTCAATCCTCCGATGTTCAACTCTTATCCAACTCAATATTGCCTTAGCTCTACCAGCAGTTCCACTATTTCTTCCCAAATAGGGATTCCTTTATTTGAGCAAAAAATGATTTTTTCTCAACTGGAGGTCTTTTTGCTGATTTTATCTTTTCCCTTATTTCCCTGTTTATATCTTCCTGTGTCCTTTGCGGTCTGATGGCCCTGCTTTCAGTTTTTATGCCTTGATTTTCAACGGGCTTTGAACCTGCAGTTTTCTTATGTGATTTTTTATATCCCTGCGATTTTTTCTTCGCCGGTCTATTATTTCCTTCTTTAACCGTTCTTCCTTCCGGCTTTTTCCCGTCAGGTTTCCTTTTGTCGGCAGGCTTTCTCCTGTTTGAGGATTTTTTCCTTTCCGACCCGGATGCTTTGGGTTTCCCTTTATGGGATTTGGACGACTGTCTGGCAAGATTCTGCTTCATGATTTCCACCCATTTACCGTCCGCCTTGGAAACACATTCCTTGACATAAGCATCAGTTGGAAGTTCCTCTTCATATATGACAACTCCAACATGCTCCTCGATCTCATAGAAGGCCATAAAGTCTTCTGAAGTTACAAAGGTTATGGCTTTTCCCGTGTTTCCTGCACGCCCGGTTCTTCCTATCCTGTGGACATAGCTGTCTTTTTCCACCGGGACGTCATAGTTTATTACCAGACCCAGATTGTCTATATGCAGGCCTCTTGCTGCAACATCTGTGGCAACTATGATCTGTACATCGCCCTTCTTTATCTTCTTTACCGTTTTCAGTCTCTTATGTTGAGAAATTGCCCCGTGAAGAGGTGCCGTAACATATCCCTTTCTCTCCAGAAAGGCATTAACTCTTTCGACAGCCACCCTTGTATTGCAAAAGACAATTCCGCTCTCCGGCTGTTCAACCTTGAGAATCTTGTTTAGCTGGGTGTTTTTTTCGTTGTACTTGACCTTGTAGTATATCTGTTCAACTGTATCAACCGTCAAGGTATCCGACTCCAATTCTATTGTGAAAGGATCCTTCATGTATGACCTGCATATATCCTTTATTTCATCTGGCATTGTTGCAGAGAAAAGCAGCGTCACCCTTTCCTTCGGAAGCCTTTTGATTATGCTTACAACCTGGTCTATGAATCCCATGTCAAGCATCCTGTCAGCTTCGTCAAGAACAAGGTATCTTATATTTTTAGTATCCAGTGTTTTTCTCTGAATATGGTCATATACGCGACCTGGAGTTCCCGATACTATTGATACGCCCTTTTTCAATGCTTCAATTTCAGTATTGATATTATGCTGGCCATATACAGCCGTAGTTCCGACCCTGTTGTTCTTTGACATCTTCCTCAAATCACTGTCCACCTGAACAATAAGCTCTCTTGTTGGTGCCAGTATAAGACACTGGGGTCCCTCGATTTCCTTGTCAATCTGTTGAATCACAGGAATACCAAATGCACCTGTCTTGCCGCTGCCTGTCTTTGACATCACAATCAGATCTTTGTTCTTCAACACCTCAGGTATGGCTTCCTTTTGCACCTCAGTGGGGTTAATGAAATCCATCTCTTCGATGGCCTTGATTATTGATGGCTCGACGCCTAAATCACTAAATGTTTTTTCCATATTTCCTTCTTTCTTTAATATTCGCTCTACTATTATCACTACACTGTAACATTATATTGACCAACAGTCAAATTTCTTTTATTGAAAGCCTTATGCCTCCATTTATTAACCGTCATGCGCAATTAATTTAACAAATTATTATACCATTGCTTCTTACTTTGTTCAATCCGATAAAACAAAACAACTGATGTCCTGTATAGTGGAACCGGTCATCAGTTGTTCATTGAACCATTATTGTAATATTTGAAATTTCTTTCTTCCTACTCTTCAAAGAATTTATTTTCTATAAGATTTACAAGTTCATTAACGGCTTCCATTTCATCGTTTCCTTCAGCCTTGATGGTGATTGTCATGCCCTTTACAGCACCCATGGTCATTAGGCCAAGAATACTCTTCCCTGCAACTTCCTTGTCCTCTTTCACAACCTTGATGTCACTTTCAAATTTATTTGCAGCGTCAACAAAAATCTGTGCAGGCCTGATATGGAATCCCGTTTCATTTTGTATCAACACTTCCTTTGCATACATGGTTTACTTCTCCTTTGATTTTTGCACTTTATTAATAATCTATTATGTTTATATTTTTTCAATTGACACCTTGTCGAGATTCTTTCTGATATCTTCAAAATTGCATACCTGGGTGCCTTCCTTTGTGGCAGTCATGGTGCCCGCCGATGTAATCCATTTTGCTATGAATTCAATTTCATGGTTGTTCATTATTGAATATGACAATGCAGCAACCATGGAATCTCCTGAACCTACGGTGCTTTTCACCTCAATGGGAAATGGTCTAACACGATATGTTTCAGTTTCATTGGCTATGATGGAACCGTCTCCTCCCATCGACACTACTACAAGCTCTACACCTCCTCCAATGAGCTTTTTGATATCCTCAACCACCTCTTCATCTCTGCTGTATGTTCTCCCGAAGAGCTGCTCGAGTTCATGGATATTGGGTTTCACCGCATACGGCTTTGCTTCCAGCCCCTTCCTGAAAAGTTCTCCTTCAGCATCAAGAATGGTTTTTATATCCCTCTTCTTGGCCTTCTCAATGTACTTCTTGTAGATGTCAGTTTTAATTCCGGGAGGTATGCTTCCGCTTAATATGAACACCTCAACATCGTTAAGGACTCTGTCAAGGAGAATATCAAACCTTTTAAGATCATCTTCAGAAACAAAAGGTCCCTTCTCATTGAATTCCGTTATTTCGCTTTTGCTTCTGTCAAAGACCTTCAAGTTTGTTCTTGTCTCCCCTTCAATTTCAAGGAATTTGGATTCAATGCCAAGTTCATCCAGATAAGCAAGAAGTCGTCTTCCCTGATGTCCGGCAACAATTCCGGTTGTCCTGACATCTACAACAAGATTCTTGAGTACCTTTGCCACATTGATACCCTTGCCTCCTGCATCAATCCTTCCTTCATTTATCCTGTTAAGGCCTCCGGTTTCAAGGCTGTCTATTTCAACAGTCTTGTCAAGGGCTGGATTAAGGGTTAATGTCAATACCTTGTTAATCATCATTCACACCTCTTCAATCATCCAACAAATACTTCTACACCTTTAGTCTCGGCTTTCTTAATGAAGTCGCTGGAAGTATTTGAATCCGTAATTAAATAGTCCACATCTGTAATCTCTGCAAACTTAGCAAAGGTTACCTTGTTTGTTTTCGTATTGTCAGCAAGTAAAATCCTATATTTTGCAGCACTTAGCATCCTTTTTTTTATTGAAGCTTCAGTGAGATTCGGCGTAGTGAGGCCTTTATCGATATCAACACCGTTGGTAGCTATGAAAGCCTTGTCCGCCTTTATCCTGTCAAAGGACTCTTCTGCAATAGGTCCTACAAGAGAAATTGTATTCTTCCTCAATCTCCCCCCCGTAAGCACTACTTCTATTCCTTCTCCTTCCTGAAGTATCTGGGCTATTATCATGGAATTCGTAACAACTATTAGACGTTTTCCAAGCAATAGTTTTGCCAGTTCGTATGTTGTGGTTCCAGAATCAAGAATAATTGTGTCGCCTTCTTCAATAAATTCAACAGCTTTCTTGGCGATTCCTATTTTTTCATTTTGTAGACTGCTCTGTTTTTCTCCAAAGGAAGGTTCAAAATTCATCATGGACTCTGCAGGAATTGCACCTCCATGAGTCCTCTTGATCCTGGATGCATCTTCAAGTTCCTTAAGATCCCTTCTGACTGTTGAAGCAGAAACATTGAATTCCTTACAAAGCTCCTTCACAGATGCTCTTTCTTTAAGATTAATATATTCCACAATTTTATTCTTTCGTTCTTCCTCGAATAACATTTCCTTCGCCTCTCTTGTCTGTGATTGTTTGTGACTTAATTTGATTATATTTCATTATTTTCGTTTTGTCAATCGCTGAACACAAGTGAAATGCTCACAAAAACGCAAATATAGTATTGATTCCAATAATGCAAAAAGGGAACTGAAGTCAATCTCCAATTCCCTTTTTGCATGTCAGTTATATATACAGCATCTCGGATACCTTTTTCAGGTATTCTTCTACATCCTTCTTAACGTAAAATACTGATGCTTCATTTTTTATTTCCTCTGCTTCCTCAAGAGTCCTGAGATGCAGTGCCCATTTGACTTCAGGTATGAATGAAACGGACATGCTGAGGTGTCTGATTCCAAGTCCTACAAATACGGGCAGGAGGGTTTTGTCCGCAGCCGATTCTCCGCAAATGCTGACCGGTATATTGTTCATTTTTGCAGCTTGGGCAACCATGCCTATGCTCCTTATGACTGCCGGGTCATAAGCAGAATACATGTAGGAAACCTGCTTGTTCATCCTGTCTGCCGCCAGTGTATACTGTACCAGGTCATTGGTTCCTATGGAGAAGAAGTCCACAACCTTGGCGAATGCATCAGCCATTATTGCAGCTGCGGGAGTTTCAACCATTATCCCTACCGGAATATTGTCATTGTATTCGATATTCTCCCTTTTCAGTTCCTTCTTGCATTCCTCTATGAGTTCCTTGGCATCCATGAATTCCTTTATTGTGGCTATCATGGGGAACATTATCTTTATGCTTCCATAGACTCCGGCTCTAAGTATGGCTCTCAGCTGGGCCTTGAATATTTCCACTTCTCCAAGGCAGAGCCTGATTCCCCTGTATCCAAGGAATGGATTGTCTTCTGCTGCTATGTCGAAATGGGGACTGTTCTTGTCTCCGCCGATATCTATGGTCCTTATTGTCACATAACCTTCAGGCAGCTGTTCTGCGACTTCCTTGTAAATCTTGAACTGCTTTTCTTCGTCAGGATACTCATCGTCCATGAAGAGGAATTCCGTACGGAAAAGCCCTATGCTTTTCGCTTCGCTTTTTACAACAAACTCCATGTCTTCAGCATTTCCTATGTTTGCCATAAGCTCGACCTTTTCACCGTCTTTTGTTGCTGCAGGCAATCCTTCAAGTTCCTTGTACTTGCTTTTAAGGCTTTCGTATTCTTCCTGTCTCTTCCTGTATTCAACTACCGTTTCTTCATCTGGGTCAACATGTACAGATCCGTCGGTTCCGTCGAATACGACAGTATCACCCTGGTTTATGAGGGACATGCACCTATCCAGTACTATATAGGGTATTTCAAGGAGGTTTGCTATTATTGCCGAATGTGATGTTTTCCCACCTGTTTCAGTAATGATTCCCTTTACAAGATTCTTGTCCAGTGATGATGTCATCGACGGAGTCAGGTCATTTGCCACCACTATGCATTCCTCTTCCACGCTGTTGTCCGTCTTTACGCCCTTTATATGCTTGATGATACGTGTGGTGATATCCTTTATGTCGGCCGCACGTTCTCTCATGTATTCATTGTCCATTGAAGTGAAGATTGCTTCCAGCTGCTTGCTTACTTCACTTACGGCATAAGCTGCATGGGCGCTCTTGTCCTTGATATAGGCTTCAACCTGGCCTATGAGTTCTATGTCGTTCAGCAGACTGAGATGGGCTTCAAATATCCTGGCTTCATTCTCCCCAAGTGTGGTCAATGTCTTTTCATATATCTTCTCCACATCGGCTATTGCACCCATTCTTCCATTTTTGAATATTTCCAGTTCCTTTTCAACATCGGATGCACTGCTTTCATCGAATGTTATTAGCAGGTCTTCAATCTTGTAAATCTTGTTGTGAGCGATTCCCTTTGCTATTGGCAGTCCAAAGTAACTCATCATAATATCACCTACTCCTTGAATCCGCATTCAAACAAAGATCCTATCACTGCACTTGCCTCTTTCTCGTCTTCTCCTTCTGCGATTATTGTAATCTGGTCGCCTTTGGCAGCTCCCATTGACATTACTGAAAGGATGCTCTTTGGCTGGTAGACCTTGTCCTTGTTGTCATTTTTCAGCATCTTGAAATCACAGCTGAATTTCATCGATTCGTTGGCAAGCATTGTTGCCGGTCTTGCATGCAGTCCTTCTTCATTATTCAGTACATATATTTTCTCTACCATTTTAATTTCTCCTTTAATATTTGGTGTTTGATATTTTTCTTGATTTTATTATGTTCATATTTTTTCAAGGTATACCCTGTCGACATTCTTGCTTATATCTTCAAAACTACAAACCTGGGTACCTTCCTTGGTGGCTGTCATGGTACCAGCCGATGTAATCCATTTTGCTATGAATTCAATCCCGTGATTGTTCATGATTGAATACGACAATGCAGCGACCATTGAGTCTCCTGATCCAACTGTACTTTTCACTTCGATTGGAAAAGGTCTTACTCGATATGTTTCAGTTTCATTGGCTATGATGGATCCTTCTCCCCCCATGGATACAACAACAAGCTTCACACCCCTATCAATGAGCTTCTTAATATCCTCGACCACTTCTTTATCGCTGCTGTATTTTCTCCCGAAAAACTGTTCAAGTTCATGGATATTCGGCTTGACTGCATAGGGCTTTGCCTCCAGTCCCTTCCTGAAAATCTCCCCATCGGCGTCAAGAATGGTCCTGATGTTTTTAGCCTTGGCTTTCTCAATATACTTCTTGTAGATATCACTATCTATTCCCGGGGGTATGCTTCCGCTCAGTACGAATACCTCAACATCATTGAGCACCCTTTCAAGAAGGTTGTCAAATCTTTCCAGATTCTCTTCAGATACAAATGTTCCATTCTCATTAAATTCCGTTATCTCACTTTTGCTTCTGTCATAGACCTTCAAATTTGTTCTTGTTTCGCCCTCTATCTCAAGAAAATCCGATTCAATGTCAAGATCATTCATATAAGCCAATAGACTTCTTCCCTGATGCCCGGCAACAATTCCCGTCGCCCTCACATCTACTGCAAGATTCTTAAGCACCTTTGCCACATTGATTCCCTTGCCACCTGCATCTATCCTTCCTTCCCTTATCCTGTTTAGCCCTCCATGTTCCAGGCTGTCAATTTCAACAGTTTTGTCAAGAGCCGGGTTTAGTGTTAAAGTCAATACCTTGTTCATCATAATTTTCACCTCTCTCATAATCCAACAAACACTTCTATCCCTTTAATTTCCGCTTTATGAATAAAGTTACTGGAAGTATTTGAGGCGGAAACATTGAATTCCATGCAAAGTTCATTCGTGATTGTTTGTGATTGTTTTTGATTTAATATGATTATATATCATTTTTTGTAATTTGTCAATGCCGTCAAAAAGAAAAATGGTCACAAATAATCATTCAACAAAAAAAGACAATGGGAATGAACTGATCCATTGTCTTTTTGACTTGAATTCTCAAGTCATCGAATCCTTCGAATTCATATTATTAAATTAATTTATGCTACATTGCCTGTCTGAACAACTCAATAACCTGCTCTAGACTAGCAAGCCTGGGATTTGTCAACTGGCAGGCATCAAGTTTGGCATTTGTTGCCATCACTTCAAAATCCTCTTCCTTGACTCCGAGTTCGGAAAGACCTGAAGGTATTCCTACTGAGCTGGAAAGGGCCTTTATAGCGCTTATTGCCTTCCTGGCCGCTTCAACAGTTGATAATCCGTCAATATTTTCTCCCATCGCCTCAGCAATATCCTTGAATCTTTCAGTATTTCCTATTATATTGAATTCAGACACCACCGGTAAAAGTATTGCGTTGCAAACACCATGAGGCAGGTTATAGAAACCTCCAAGTTGATGAGCCATTGCATGTACATATCCCAATGACGCATTGTTGAAAGCCATTCCGGCAAGCAGTTGGGCATAGGCCATCTTTTCTCTTGCCAACATATTTGTACCGTTCGCTACAGCCATTGGGAGATATTCAGCTATAAGCTTGATTGACATAAGGGCCGCAGAGTCAGTCAAAGGATTTGCCGCTGTCGAAACATAAGCTTCAACGGAATGGGTCAAAGCATCCATTCCTGTTGCCGCAGTCAAAGCCGGAGGCATACCCATCATCAATCCAGGATCGTTGATGGATACCGAAGGCGTTACTCTCCAGTCAACAATCGCCATCTTTACTTTTCTCTTTGAATCCGTAATAATACAGAATCTTGTCATCTCAGATGCTGTTCCGGCAGTAGTATTAACTGAAACCAAAGGAACCATTTCATTCTGCGACTTGTCTACCCCTTCGAAATCCTGGATTTTTCCGCCGTTTGAAGCCACCAGGCCGATTCCCTTTGCACAGTCATGCGATGATCCACCCCCAAGGGACACTATGGAATCACATTTTTCCTTTTTCCACACTTTCATGCCGGCAAGTACGTTTTTATCTGTAGGATTTGGTTCAGCTCCACCGAATAATACCACTTCAAGTCCTGCTTCCTTAAGTATACCTTCAATCTTTGCCGCCATTCCCAATTTTACCAGCATTGCATCGGTAACCAGCAAAACCTTTTTGCCTCCAAGACCTACAACCTTGTTTCCCACTTCGTTTACACTGCCTTCCCCTATAAGATTTACCGTCGGTATGAAATAACCGTTAACTGCCATTATTATTTCCTCCTCTTTAAATCTTTTTCTCTGTCTCAAGTATATCACCAAAAATAAAAAAAATCCATCCATCTTCTGTATAAATATAAACTTCGAATTTGTACAAAATACAGTAGAAGAAACATAGCAAGATACATCTGAAATTTATTTATCATTTTTTTATCATTGCATTCAGGCATCCAACAGCATCCAGCAACTTTATCATCTTCATTTACCAAAATACAATCCATCCATGAATATCAGGTGTTTGTTTATTTTATTACAATCGATGCATGTTTTTTCACTAAACCCAATTCAATCCAGCCTAATTTCCTGTCTGCCATCCTGGATTGCATTGGTTACCAAATCTCAAGCCAAATTGTTCGGGTTATTTATTATTTCTTCTATAGATGCATATCCCTTTGGATAGACATCATAGGTATGAACTTCCTCTTCTTTGTTTAATACTCTCAGGCCGCCAGCGGCAAGAGCCTCCATTTCCTGTTCTCCCGGAATTACAGTTACGGGAGCAATGAATTCAATCAGTTCTCTGATCCATCCGGTCAACAGCTCGCTGTATGCCATTCCACCGGTTATGACAATCCGGTCCACCTTGCCGCCTCTGATGACAGAAAGTGAACCGACGCTTTTTGCTACATTGTAGGCAAGTGACTTCAGTACCAGTTCAGCCTTTTCATCTCCCGCCTCTATCATTTTGATTACGTCCCTTACATCCTGGGTTCCGAAATGGGCCGCAAGACCAGCCTTTCCGCAAAGATACATCCTTACATCCTGTAGTGACTTTCCTTCCTGGAAGCTGTTGTAGCAGAAATCCGCCATATACCTTGTTGGAATTGCACCTGCTCTTTGCGGCGACATCGGTCCCTCGTCATCATATACCCAGTCGGCAACTCGTCCATGATCATGGAATCCCATTGTGATTCCTCCTCCAAGATGTACAATGACCAAATTCAGATCCTCATATTTCCTCCCAACAGATTCCGCATAAGTCTTACCCGCCATTTTTGTGTTTAATAAATGAGCTATAGGCATATTTATTATTTCAGGTATTCCCGTGATTTTTGCAATTTCATCTGCCGAGTCCACACAGGTAGGATCGTATATAATAACCGGAATATCAAGTCCCTTAATCAGTTCTTTACCAATGAGACATGACAATGTTGATGCATGCTGGGCTTCAGGTGCATAGGTGACTGAAGCGATCATAAGTTCATTTACCTCATAGGCTCCGTCATATGGTACCGCAGGTATGGCACCCGCTCTCGTTACAACTATGTCGAACTCCGCTGGTTTAAGATTGTTTTTTTCAAGAAATTCCCTGACTTGAGTTGTTCTGAAATCAAGCTGCTCAAGAACCTTTGGCATACGCTTTAGCTCTTCAGAGGTAACATCAAGAGATACCATGTTTATCATGTTATTGTCTTCAAAATACGCCACTTTCGTTGACGTGGACCCGCAATTGATAGTGAATATTTTCTTCATTTTTATATCTTCCAGTCCCAGTATTCATAATTATTACTCGACATGGTCATCCTCCTTTTCTATATATATAACTATATTATACTCACTGCATATAATTATAACCACTCCAATTTTCTATAAAACAAAAGAGCATCGGAATAATTCTTCCAATGCCCTTCCGGATATCAGTTATATATGCAGCATCTCGGATACCTTTTTCAGGTATTCTTTTATATCATCCTTGTTGTACAATCCGAATACTTCATCCCTTATTGCTTCATCTTCAGCCAGACTTCTCAAATGCAGTGCCCACTTGACTTCAGGCATGAATGAAACGGACATGCTCAGATGTCTGATTCCAAGTCCTACGAATACGGGCAGGAGGGTCTTGTCTGCAGCCGATTCTCCGCAAATACTGACCGGTATATTGTTAATTTTTGCAGCCTGGGCAACCATTCCTATGCTCCTTATGACTGCAGGGTCATAGGCCGAATACATATAGGAGACCTGCTTGTTCATCCTGTCAGCCGCCAGGGTATACTGTACAAGGTCATTGGTTCCTATTGAGAAGAAGTCCACAAGCTTGGCGAATGCATCAGCCATTATTGCAGCCGCGGGAGTTTCCACCATTATCCCTACAGGAATATTGTCATTGAATTCAATGCTTTCACTTCTCAGTTCCTTCTTGCATTCCTCGATGAGTTCCTTGGCATCCATAAATTCCTGAACTGTAGCTATCATGGGGAACATTATCTTTATGCTTCCGTAGACTCCGGCTCTCAGTATAGCCCTCAGCTGGGCCTTGAATATTTCCGTTTCTCCAAGACAGAGCCTGATTCCCCTGTATCCCAGGAATGGATTGTCTTCGGCCGCTATGTCGAAATGGGGACTGTTCTTGTCTCCGCCGATATCTATGGTTCTTATTGTCACATAGCCTTCAGGCAGCTTCTCTGCAACTTCCTTGTAGATCTTGAACTGCTTTTCTTCGTCAGGATACTCGTCGTCCATGAAGAGGAATTCCGTACGGAAAAGTCCTATGCTTTTCGCTTCGCTTTTAACAACAAACTCCATGTCTTCTGTATTTCCTATGTTTGCCATCAGCTCGACCTTTTCGCCGTCTTTCGTTGCCGCAGGCAATCCCTCAAGCTCCTTATACTTGTTTTTAAGTGTTTCATACTCTTCCTGTCTCTTCCTGTATTCTGCAGTTGTTTTCTCATCGGGATCAACATGCACAGATCCGTCGGCTCCATCGAACACGACAATGTCTCCCTGGTTTATGAGAGACATGCATCTGTCCAGGACTATATAGGGTATTTCAAGTAGGTTTGCTATTATGGCAGAATGTGATGTTTTCCCGCCTGTTTCAGTAATGATTCCCTTTACAAGATTCTTGTCCAGTGAAGATGTCATGGACGGAGTCAGGTCATTTGCCATTACTATGCATTCCTCTTCCACCTTGTTGTCCGTCTTGATGCCTTTTATGTGCTTGATGATACGTGTGGTGATATCCTTGATGTCGGCCGCACGATCTCTCATGTATTCATTGTCCATTGCAGTGAAAATTGCTTCCAGCTGCTTGCTTACTTCACTTACAGCATAGGCTGCATGGGCCCTGTTGTCCTTGATATAGGCTTCAACCTGGCTTATGAGCTCGATATCATTCAACAGACTAAGATGGGCTTCAAATATCCTGGCTTCATTCTCCCCCAAGGTGGTCAATGTCTTTTCATATATCTTCTCCACATCGGCTATTGCACCCATTCTTCCGTTTTTGAATATTTCCAGTTCCTTTTCAACATCGGATGCACTGCTTTCATCGAATGTTATTACCAGGTCTTCAATCTTGTAAATCTTATTGTGAGCGATTCCCTTTGCTATTGGCAGTCCAAGGTAACTCATCATAATATCACCTACTCCTTAAATCCGCATTCAAACAAAGATCCTATTACTGCACTTGCTTCTTTCTCGTCTTCTCCTTCTGCAATTATTGTTACCCGGTCGCCTTTGGCAGCTACCATTGACATGACTGAAAGGATGCTCTTTGGCTGGTCTTGCATGCAGTCCTTCTTCGTTATTCAGTACGTATATTTTCTCTATCATTTTAACCTCTTTTCTTTCCGTTTTGCAACAGATATTTTTCCGCTTCAGCATTCCACAATCCGTTATGCTTGTCCACAATTGCAGCAAGTTCCTTGAAGAGTGGATCTGTTTTTCCAAGTTCTGCAAAATCTTCAATTGCAGTCATAGGCATATCTATTTCATTATAGGCAATCTTCTTTCCTCCCGGAATGTTTGGAAGGTCCAGAATGGTGTCGATTGCACTGTTTATACCGCCTACATGCGTAAGCATTACTGCCGGATTTATGAGTCCCTTTGACGACATTTCAAGGCTTTCAATCATATCGTCAGCATTTCCTCCTGTAGATCCCATGATATGCGTAGGAGTATAGTGGATATTGTAAAAATTGATTTCAGCACTGAATGCCGTATTTGATGGGCCTGCAAAGAAATTCATGCAGCCATCCTTGGCAAGTACCTTGTCCGCATCTTCAACTATAGGTCTTACGGGAGCATAGACGAATGCATCGTCATATCCCGTTCCATCCGTATAATCCATCAATCCCTTGATGGAATCCTCCATATTGTTTGGGTTCACAAAATGGAGCTCTACACCGTTTTTCCTTGCTTCCTCTTTCGGAAACAGCTTTCTTGCTCTTTCCAGTCTTTCATCGTTTATATCGGTTACAACCAGAAGTCCGGGCCTTCTGTCACAGTTAAGAGCATAGTCTATTGCTCCAAGTCCCATGGGACCTGCTCCTGCAAAAAGCACCATCTTTCCGCCTTCCTTTATTCCCATGTAATGGAAGTACTCTCCTGTCTTCGTATGGTAGTTTGAATGGAACCCTCCTATGATACAAGACATGGGTTCAGAAAGTGAAGCTTCATAATATGATTCACCATCATATTTGAGAAGGAATCCAAGCTCCATGACTTCCCTTGGAACTACACAGTATGTCGTTAATCCTCCGAAAAACTCGAATGAATATCCCGGTGCATAAGGACTTCCCTTGTAGTTAAGCGCTGGCTGTATGGCATATTTGTCCCCCGGAGAAAACTGGTCCTTCCATTCTTCTCCCACTTCTATGATTTCACCTGAAAATTCATGTCCCATTATTGTAGGATTTGTTGCTATGTTTTCAGGAACCCTTTTATGCTTGCTTCCCTGAATGACCGCCTTGTAGGTGGACATGCAGATACTGTTGCTGACAACCTTCACAAGAATTTCATCCTTCTTGATTTCAGGCAATTCAAAAGTTTCCAGCTTCATTGTCTTTACATCGTATAATCTCACTGCTTCAGTTTTCATTTATTATCTCCTTGTTGATTTCTACATTTTATTGGTAAACTGCTTGTACACGTCATTGACATCCTTTGTGGTTCTAAGCTGTTCAACCTTGTCCTCGTCTTCTATTATTTCCGCAAGATTTGAAAGTATCTTCAAATGCTCGTTCCCAAGTCCTGCGATTCCAACTACCAGATAAACCGTATTGCCGTCATAGTCTATTCCGTCAGGATATTGAAGTATGCTTATTCCCGTATGCTTGATTTCTTTTTTTGCTTCATTAACGCCGTGAGGTATTGCAGTGCCGTTTCCTATGAATGTTGAAAGCTCCCTGTCCCTTTGAAGCATTGCTTCAATATAGTCTTCCTTGACATATCCACCCTTGAAAAGTATTTCTCCAGCCTGTTTGATTGCTTCTTCCTTGGATACGGACTTTAGTCCTACCATTATGTTTTCCGGTTTCAACGTTTCAGGGGTACCTGTTGCTTCCTCAACATTATCATCAACCTTTTCTTCATCAGCTTTTTCCACGCCACTTCCTTTTCTGTTTTTAAGGAATTCTGCTATCTCTTCATATACAGGAGTTGTAAGAAAATCTGTAATCGATAGATGTATCGCTGATGGAAGAGTTGATTTAGCCCTGTCTGTCAGTTTCTCATGAGTTATAACCATGTCAATGGTTTCATCAAGTTGGTCTATTGAGGTATTTGTTGCCTTTATGTCAAGCCCTGCCTTCTTAAGTGCAGTTCTAAGCTTTCCAGCTCCCATTGCGCTTGAACCCATGCCTGCATCACACGCTACCACTATTGCCTTTATTTCACGGTCTCCAATCAGTTCTTCGGACAATGTGTCTATTAATGCTCCGCTCTTTGTCTTTACAACGCTGGATTCTTTTCCTTTAAGGTCTATCATCTGTCCCTTGGCTGATTCAAACATGTCTTCATCTGTCTCTTTCTTGTTGATGAGAACCGATGCAACAAGGAATGAGATTCCTGTCGATACAAGAACACCTGCAAGTACAGGAAGTAGTCCTCCTTTTGGCGCCATTGCCGACAGTGCGAAAATACTTCCGGGCGAAGGTACGGCAACAAGTCCTGCTCCCAAAGCATTAAATGTGAATACTCCTGCTGCTCCTCCGGCCATAACCGCCAGTATCAATATAGGCTGCATCAATATGTAGGGGAAATAAATCTCATGTATTCCACCCAAGAAATGAATTATTATTGCTCCTGGTGCAGACTGTTTGATCATACCCTTTGAGAACACCCAGTAAGCCAACAGTATTCCAAGGCCAGGTCCCGGATTTGTCTCGAGAAGGAAGAAAATCGATTTCCCGAGTTCCGCCTGCTGAGCAATACCCAGAGGACTCAATACTCCGTGGTTGATTGCATTGTTCAGGAACAATACCTTGGCAGGCTCAATGAATACGGATGCCAGTGGAAGAAGTCCTCTTTCCACGAACATTTCAACTCCTGCTCCAAGACCATTGCTTATCCTTTCAACTACAGGTCCTATACCATAATAACCAAGAATTGCAATTACAGTTCCGAATATTCCCAGAGAGAAGTTGTTCACAAGCATTTCAAATCCGGAAGGTATCTTGTCGTGTACAGCTTCATCGAATTTCTTGATTATGTAGCCACCGAGGGGACCCATTATCATACCGCCGATGAACATTGGAATGTCGGTTCCTACAATAACTCCCATTGTAGCTACTGCTCCCAGTACTCCCCCTCTGTGTCCGTATACCAGTTTTCCTCCTGTATATCCAATGAGTAATGGTAACAAATAAACAATCATTGGACCTACAAGGCTTGCAAGGTTTTCATTTGGCAGCCATCCCGTGGGTATGAATAACGTTGTTATAAGACCCCATACTATGAACGCTCCTATATTGGGCATTACCATTCCACTCAGGAATCTGCCGAATTTTTGAACATGCTGTTGTGCCTTGCTCTTTGATTCAACAGTATTGTTGTTTAAAGTATCCTTCATATTTTTCTCCTCTTTGATTTTTATTTATTATTTCTGTTGCGTTTTTTCAGCTACGCATTTGAATATCGACTTTGTCGATAATGCATCGAAGATGCTTTCTTGATATACTTTAATTATACGCCCCAGCAACTTTATATAAAAGTTTAAGAAACACTACTATGTCGGCATCAACAAGTGACATTCTTGAACAATAAAGAAAATACATATAATGTCATTTTCCTGTTTTACAGTGGAACAAACAGAAAATTCCCAAGGTTTCATACCCTGGGAATCTTACATTTTATCCACTTTGCTGTCTATTCAGGTTTCGATCTTTATCCTTTAAGTTCTTCAACAAGCTGGTCATAGACAGGAGTCATTATGAAATCGTCAATTGAAATATGCTGTGCATTTGGAGCTGAAGATTTAGCTCTGTCGGTAAGCTTTTTGTGGGTTATTACAATGTCAACATCACCCGGCAAGTCGTTTATGGCCATATTTGTAACATCTATATCAAGACCTGCCTTCTTGACCTTGTTTCTGAGTTTTCCTGCTCCCATTGCACTTGATCCCATTCCAGCGTCACATGCTACGATAATCTTCCTGACTTTTGTCTTTACAACGCTTGATTTCTTTCCCTTAAGGTCAACCATGTTTTGCTTGGCTGATTCAAAACTGTCCTCGCTGGCTTCTTTCTTGTTTATAAGAAGAGATGCTACGATGAATGAAACTCCTGCTGCTACAACTACACCTGCAAGTACGGGCAACAGTCCACCCTTTGGCGCCATTGCTGCAAGTGCGAAGATACTACCTGGTG
Organism: Dethiosulfatibacter aminovorans DSM 17477; assembly: GCF_900142005.1. Classification (GTDB taxonomy): domain Bacteria; phylum Bacillota; class Clostridia; order Tissierellales; family Dethiosulfatibacteraceae; genus Dethiosulfatibacter; species Dethiosulfatibacter aminovorans. The sequence continues at coordinate 60,566 of NZ_FQZL01000010.1, read as the reverse complement.
AAGGTACTGCAACAAGACCTGCCCCCAGCAATACAAAGGTGAATACTCCGGAAGCTCCTCCTGCTATTGCGGCAAGGATCAACGAAGGCTGCATCAAGATATACGGGAAGTAAATCTCATGAATTCCACCAAGGAAATGGATTATTATTGCTCCTGGTGCAGACTGCTTGATCATTCCCTTTGAGAATACCCAGTAAGCCATAAGAATTCCAAGTCCAGGTCCTGGATTTGTCTCGAGAAGGAAGAAGATGGATTTTCCAAGTTCCGCCTGCTGCTCTATTCCCAGAGGACTGAGTACTCCGTGGTTGATTGCATTGTTAAGGAAGAGAACCTTTGCAGGCTCTATGAATACTGAAGCCAGCGGAAGCAATCCTGCATCTACAAAGGATTCAACTCCGGCACCCAAGGTGCTGCTTATGCTTTCAACTACTGGTCCTATTCCAAGATATGCAAGCAATGTAATAATAGTTCCTATAATTCCAGCCGAAAAATTGTTTACAAGCATTTCGAATCCTGCCGGTATCTTTCCGTCTACAGCTTCATCGAATTTCTTGATCATATATCCGCCCATTGGACCCATAATCATACCGCCGATAAACATGGGAATGTCAGTTCCTACTACGGCACCCATGGTTGCAACTGCACCAAGCACTCCACCTCTTTGACCATATACCATCTTTCCACCTGTATAACCAATAAGTAAAGGTAAAAGGTATACTATCATGGGCCCTACCAGAGTTGCAAGGTTTTCATTTGGAAGCCATCCTGTCGGTATGAATAAAGCTGTTATGAGTCCCCATGCAATGAATGCTCCAATATTTGGCATCACCATTCCACTTAAAAATCTTCCGAACTTCTGGATGTTTTCTCTTGATGAACTAGTAGTGTTAACTGTATTATTGCTCTTTGCTACATTTGCCATTCTTTTCCTCCCTGATTAAAATTATTTTCGGCTGCATTGTGTCCTGTGTTCTGCGGCCTGGTTCAATTAAACCATCGCCGTGGGGAAAAATAAAGCAAATGAAAAACGCCTTTGTCCGTATTGGAAAGTGACAGGAAAACGTATTGTCAAAAAATGTCACTTTTAAAAAGTGACATTTTTCTCAACTTAATAATATCAATACATGCAACCCCTGGATATATGGAACTTTACAACTGACAGCGTTTTCCCGAACTCCAAAAAACAAAACTTTTAATATTCTAAAGGTTGTAAACCTGATTCTCATAGTACTTATCAAGTATCCTATTTAATTCGAATTCGATTTCTTCCTCACGTTTCGACAGGATAAGCTCGGAAAAATCGCTGGCGATTATGGACCTCGTAATTTCGGACATAGTATCGAGTATCTTTTGATTTATGACAACAGGACCCACCATGATCACTATGGTATCTATAAGCTGCTCATCACCCTGCTTCAGTTCGATTGGATTTGAAAGACTCAGTATCTTCAAGCATACTTCCATGGATATGTCGGCCCTGCAATGGAGAAGAAGCATCCCTTTTTTGCTCAATATCGTCGTTCCCTTTTCTTCCCTCTCGGCAAAAGCCTTGATTAATATATCCACCTCTTCCGGATTCCTCCCAATAAGGCTGCTTGAATAATCAATGATTTCTTTCATGGACCCGGCCTTAAAGTTTTTTTCATAAGAATAATTTTTCAATATTCTCCTGATTATCCTGCTGTATTCATCAAGAGTTTTCAGCTTGTCAGCAAGATATCTCTTCTTTTTTATGCTGCCTGTGGCCGCCTTGGGGGTATATGCCTTTAGGAAGGTGCTTACACTCAAGATATCCTCAGGTTTCAATACAGGATTTACTACTATATGGGGTACTTCAGAATCTTCAAGGGATACAGTGGATATTATTATATCGACCCCCTCAAAATCCACCCTGCCCAGCTTGTAGTCCATAATACTGACAACCTTGACTATTTCGATGTTGTTGAAATTCTTTTCAACATTCGCCCGCAAAAGCTGTGATGCACCGATGCCATAGGTACAAGCAAGGACCACCTGATATTTTTTTACAATATCCTTGTTTTCCTTTTGAATTATGGCTCCAATATGTGCTGTAAGGTAGGCTATTTCATCTTCCGGAACCTTGATGTTTTCACGCTCTTCTATAATGTATATGCACTTTGATATGGCAAGAAACAGTTTTGGATATGTTTCCTTTATTACATTAAGCAATGGATTGATGATGTCAAGATCCATTTTCATCCTGTATATGGACGGCCTAAGGTGCTTTATCAGACTGAATGTCAGCAATTCATTGTCTGACAGGTATATGCCCGTCTCTTCCTCCACGCCCTGAATGAATTCCTTCACTAGCTTGATGGTCTGAAAGTCTTCTATCATGGATATCTTGTTGTCTATCTTAGTATACCTAAGCTTGGCTCCCTTTATATACATAGTCAGATAAAGAAGTTCCTCCTCAGGAATATCCTCATAATATTCAGAAGGATTCTCATTTATCCATTTGACAAGAATCTTGAATATCTTGTCCCTTCTGATTTTCTCCCGCTTCTCATAATCAATGAGCTGCTGTCCCCATATGAATCTCCTCTTCAACATCACAGCCGTGCGTACAACAAGGGATACGAATGCATTATCGGAGTAAGCATATCCCATCTCGTCTTCAATATTCCGGACAAGGCAGAGAACGGTTTCCAGGCTTTCAAGAGACAACAATTCCAATATTGATTTGTTGATCCTTTCCTTCACTGCAGTCGCGTTGATTTCCCTGAACTTGTTTTCCTTGAAATAATCCATGAATTCCAAAGGCTTGATTTGCTCCAGAACAAGAGATACAATTGCCTTTCTTTTGTCCTTTTCCTTGCCTGACAAAATAATGCCAAGTCCCGGCCTTTTTATTATTTCAATTCCGTAACTGTTGAACCAGTCTTCTATACCTGCTATATCATTTGATATAGTACTTTCAGTAACATCAAGCAATCTTCCAAAATAGAAGAGCTTCATGGGTTCCTCTGTCTTAAGGAGTTCAGACTTGATTACACTCCCCCGTTCAAAGGATGTAAAGATAAGATCGCTCTTTTCACTTTTAAGCAAGCCGAGAAGCCTGTTTTTCTCATCATCATCTCCAGTGATTTCAATCCCGCTCCCCTTTTTCTTAACAAAGGTACCTCCATTGTACTCCACCCACTTCTGTATGCTGTCCACTTCTCTCAAAAGTGTTCTTTTGCTCACATTGAGTTTATCGGCAATACTCTGCATGGTGACATAACCTTCAGCTTCTAGTATGATGATCAATGTTTTCTTCATTCTGGAATTTAGCATGATGTCCTCCATTTCTTTCTGGGATCATAAGTATATTATACTATTTTATTCACAATACTGTAAATATCTCAAAATACATTGTAAACACGTAAGCAAAAATCCGTATAATGATAACTGCATATCATTATACGGATTCAAGTTTATAGTTCATAATTTATTAATGACTGTGTCCACCACCATCAGGCAAGTCATTGATTATTTCAGCGACATTTTTTCTCCTGCATCAATTAGCGCATCGGCCACCCCTCTTTGATACCCGTTGACGAATATGTCGCTCCCGACACAGCTTCAACATCTGCAGTCTGGTTATCAATTATGCTCGATACAATAGCCGTATAAGCCCTGCTGAACCACTTGGCATCATCACTGGTTTGAGTGACATTTATTTCAGTTATCATTTGATCTTCAACTGTAACCTCAACTGTAATGTTGCCCCTAAACCCTTCACCGGTCCCCTCATATATGCCGTTTGGTATACCAAGGGCATCTCCATATTCATAAATAGTTTCACTAATCATTGCATTTTCCTCTTCAGCCATATCATCTTCTGTCGACACTCCATCATTTATTGCTTCCGATCCAGCTGCAGAACCAATATCATACTTCTCATTGTTTGAAGGAGTCGAATCAATGCCGTTAAACACCAGCAATACAGCCGCACCAACAGCTACAGCAGATACAACTATCAGCTTTTTTTTGCCCAATGTCTTCTTGACGGACACCACACCGACCTTTAAAGTATCCTTGACCGGACAGGCCGATATGCACTCCATACAGTTAATGCATTGCAAGGATCTGACTTGACCGTGGGATGATACATCGATATTCATGGGGCATGCTTTATTGCATTTATTGCATCCTACACAGGTTTCCTCGTTTCTAAATATTGTAATCGGTCTAGCAAAACTCAATAATCCGAATTTTGCTCCTTCAATACAAAAATAATTACAGAATGGTCTTTCGAAAAAAATCGAGGCGGCTAGAAAAGCAAAAATGACAATCCATCCTGTTGCAGCAATTGTTTTTCCACCGATTAAAGTAGTGAAATTGGCGCGTGGATCAAGGCTCAGGATACTGAATATAAAATCCATGCTGATCAGGATTGTTGCAAACAATAAAACATACCTGAAAATCACAAGCACCTTTTGTATTTTTCGCGCCATCGGATACTTTTTAATTCCCAATTTCCTGCCAATCCTACTGAAAACATCCTGCAATGTCCCGAATGGACAAATCCATCCACAAAAGATCGGTCCCATAATCAGAATCGTTCCTAATAGAATCGTATTCATCAAAGGATAATCTTTGAAAAAACCTATTGCAGTCAGTACGATTCCTAAAGTTTGGACAGTATACCGTACATATCTTACAGGTTTGTTTTTATTCATTGATTTGCTCATATTTTATTCCTCTCAAAAATTGTTATTTAAAACTCCGTGGGGAAATGATATAGAATATTCCTTTAATTAGTCTTAAATTTCATTGATTATTGTTTTTCTTGTGTTAATGATAACAATTGTTTGTGACAGAAACATGGCAGTTATAAACTAAAAAACGAAGCACATGGCTTCGTTTTTTAGTTTATCTAATTGTCAGTTCTGCATATATAATCAAGAGGCTTTTTCATCACTTCGAGCCCACTTTGGGCTCAAATATTTACATACTTCTCATAACAATAATGGCTCTAATTATACTATTGGAGGTGTTCCTTCGGCGTTTGATACAACAGCATCAATTTGGATCAAAGCACCTTCAAGCAATTCTGATACGCCAACTGTTCTTCGTGCGGGCACACCACCCGGGAAGAATGTTGTGTAAATTTCATCTACAGCATCAATATCTTCAATATTTTTTAGGAAAATATTGATTTTAACCACATCGTCCATAACGTGGTCTATGCTTTCCACTATTGCCTTGATGTTTTTTAAACACTGACCAGCCTGCTCCTTTACTCCACCAGCTACCTTTTCACCAGTTTTAGGGTCCAAAGGTAATTGAGCTGAAATATGATTGTAATGAGAGAAAGCTACCGACTGAGTATAAAGTGAACTTTTCGGTGCATTTTCCGTATTGTTTGCTTCTATTATTATTCCATGTCTGTCTTCAACAACTTGTGGAGGCGTACCATCTCCATGCGACACAACCGCTTCAATCTGTACCAAAGCATCCATAGGTAACGCTGAAGCTGCAACAGTTGTCAGTGCTGGAACATAAGCTACTGCCCTGGCAATGGCAGAGTCCGGGAAAAATGTACTATATACATCTTTTACAGCTTCAACATCCGAAAGATTCTTAAGGAAGATATTCACTTTGACAATATCATCAAAAGGAACGTCAATACTTTCTAGAATTGCCATAATATTCTTCAAGCACTGTCCGGTCTGCTCCTTAACATCCCCAGCTATCACTCTGCCTGTTTTGGGGTCGATAGGTAATTGAGCTGAAATATTATTGTAATGTGAAAAAGCTACACTTTGAGAAGAAAGTGAACTTATTGGCGCATTTGCTGTATTATTTGTAAGCTTTATCAGGTCGCCTGATTGTGGAGCATTTGGAATTGTACCTTCTCCATGTGAAACCAATGCTTCTATTTGCACCAAAGCATCCATAGGCAAAGCTGCAACTGCCACTTTAGTCTGTGTAGGCATATAGCATGGGAAAAATGTTTTATAAACTTCGTCTACAGCATCAATATCTTTGATATTCTTAACAAATACAGTAATTCTAACAATATCGCTCATAACATGGTCAATGCTGTCTACAACTGCCTTGATGTTTTTAAAGCATTGTTCAGCCTGCTCTTTTACTCCACCTGCTACCAGTTTACCGGATTGGGGGTCGATAGGTAGTTGCGCTGACAGATTATTGTAATGCGAAAAAGCCACTGTCTGTGAATATGGACCTATACCTTTTGGTGCATTTTTTGTGTTTCTTGCTAATACTGCGTTATAGTTACTCATAATGTTAGTCTCCCTCTTTATTTTTATTAATATTGGCAATATTGATTGCCTACATTATTTGAAACACCGTTTCATAAATATATGATACCACATATATTTTATTTTTCAAGCTTTTTTGAAACATTGTTTCAATGTTTTTTAAAAACATTTTAACCATATGCTTTAAAGAGCTTGAAAGCGTTGAGAAACTTACGAAAAATCAGAACGCAGCTTGATGGAATACTGGAATTCATGAACGGCGTGATCGAGAGAAATGCCAACAGATATGGCAATGTACACCTCGTAGATGTACATCAGGAATTTATTGATAATCCTACACCCTCACCTGTAGGATTTGTTCCACCTACGTCACTTGATCCACATCCAACAATTGCCGGACAAGAATTGATTTATGACCTGCTTACGTATTCAGGACTTTAATCAACTTGTAAATATAACAAAAATGCTGTAGACTGCACTAAATGTGCTCTCTACAGCATTTCTATTTCTTCCCTTGATTCATAATTAAATATTTTACCTTCTATGACACCTTATCTATTCCTGACTGGGTGCTTCAAACATGGAATCCATGGAATACTCTATGAATTCAACATCTGAAGGAGGTATGAACAGATCCTCTTCCATGTTTATGTCGGTCTCTATCCTTACCACTTCCGAACTATTCATCAATTCGCCGCCCATGTATGTTTCGTGTTTAATCGGATATGCATACTTGGTTGAATACCACATCTTAACCTGCATGGTATTAGCCTGGTCGTCCCATTCAACGTTCTCTATATATACGACCTCTTCACCATTCAATTCATCCATCCTAGCCTTGAAATCTGGTCCGGCATCCTCGTACAGTTCATTGAATCCCGGAGCTTCCATATTCATCTCCATATTCATATCACCTGTTTCTAAATCGTCATAGAATTTGATGCCATGAGGCTCTCCTTCCAAATACTGATAAGTTGCCCCTTCCTCAGCCAGATATATGGTGACCTGTTTCTGACCTTCAAACACCTCGAATTCAGACCTGTAGTTTTCACCTTCAAAATACATGGAGGTAGTTATCTTCATTCCTTCATAGCCTGTGGTTTCAGTCTCTACATACATGTTGTCAAAAGGTTCGGGATTCAAGGATTTGATTAAATCAAGTCCTGACAGTTCCACGGTTCCGTCACTGTCCTGTGCGCCATCATCACTGTCGGTATCATTCTGACCTGAGTCTTCTTCAGAATCATTGTCAGGAGTTTCATTTGATTCAACTTCACTTTCAGGCTGTTCCTGCTCCTCCACAGGAGCCTCATTCTTGCATCCCGTAAAACTGAATATCAGAATCAATATCATGAATATCGCAATACTTCTTCTCATTCTTAAATCCTCCTTTATGTTTATATTTCATTATACCACTGCTGGAGCTATTTAGTAAATCCACATCACCAGTCACCTTGAAGGAGGACATGTATCTTTTCTACCTCATGGTGATCGCTTTAAACGGACATACCGTAAGACACATCCTGCAGTTGATGCACCTGGTATCATCTATCTTGACAACATCCTCATAAACAATTGCCTCTACGGGACAAATTTCAACACACATTCCACATTCTGTGCATTTGCCTTGGTCGATTTTTATTTTCATTCGCTCGTCTCCTCAAATATTTATTGTTCTCTATAAATTTCTTCTGCCACCCTGTAACACATAAAAAGGCGTCTCGCAATCGAAACGCCTCACCATCAATTCTTAGTCACCGTCAATCAGATTGCCTATAGTTCCCAGCAAGCTTCCTTCTCCAGTCTGCTTGCCTCCGGTTGTCCTTGCACTGCCGATTACACGGTCGGCAAGTCTTGAGAATGGAAGTGACTGCAGCCATACTCGGCCCGGACCCTTCAAGGTTGCAAAGAACAATCCTTCGCCTCCGAAAACAGCACTTTTAATATTGCCTACATATTCGATGTCATAATTGACATCCTTGGTAAACGCCACTATGCATCCTGTATCAACCCTCAGGGTTTCTCTTGCTGACAGTTCCTTTTCAATAATGGTTCCGCCGGCATGAAGAAATGCCATGCCGTCGCCATCAAGCTTCTGCATTATGAATCCTTCTCCACCGAAGAATCCCCTGCCGATTTTCTTGGAAAACTCTATTCCAACCTGTGTACCCTTCGCTGCGCAAAGGAATGCATCCTTTTGACATATTATCCTGTTTCCGTATTCACTCAAATCCAATGGTACTATCTTTCCTGGATAGGGAGCGCCGAAAGCGACATGCTGTATGCTTCCGCTCATATTTGTAAATGTAGTCATAAACAGACTCTCGCCTGTAACCATTCTTTTCCCAGCACTCAGCATCTTGCCCATGAAACCCGAATCCTGATCGGAACCGTCTCCGAAAACAGATTCCATCTTTATACGCTCTTCCATGTAAATCATGCCACCTGCTTCGGCAACAACAACTTCGCCCGGATCCAGTTCAACCTCGACAAACTGCAGGTCATCTCCAAAAAGCTTGTAGCTTAGTTCGTGCGATTTCATATAATATCCTCCATAATTACTGTAGCTATATTTTACGCAGCCTAGCTGCTTCCTTGTCCATCCACTTATATATACCCTTATAGTATCAATAAATACAACATCTTTAATAACTTTCCCGAGATGCGCCTACTGGCTCAGCAAAAAGTCAACAAATTCATCCTTTGTCATGCAGTTGAAATATGAGTCTATCTGTATTGATTCAAGGCTGTCGAAAAGGTCTTCCTTCTTGAGCTTCGTACCCCTTAAAAGGTCCTCCAATACATGGAGCTTTTCTGCCGTGAAGAAATCTCCGTATATCTTGCAGTCATCAATCTTACCATCTGCAATATTCATCTTCATATCAATAAGGCCACAAGTGAACTTTTCCACCTTTTCAACCTCGTATTTTGGAGAATTACCCCAATTCCAGTCCCAGGTGCTGAACTGGTCCTCGACCTTTCTGTTAAGGCCTTCAATCACTTCATCAGACAGCTTGAATTCCTCTATATTCTTTGCCTTGCCGAATTGTTCAAGGAGAAAATCCTTGAATTCATGTATCTCCATATCTCTTGTCATATAATCCGCAATATTTCCAACCCTGCTTCTTACAGACTTGATCCCCTTTGACTTGATTTTAAGTTCCTTGACCTTAAGGGATTTTGAAAGATTGGACATGTCTGCGTTGTAAAGCAGTGTCCCATGGTGAAGAATCCTTCCATTCTTGAAGCACTGTGCATTTCCGGACACCTTCTTTTCATCAACCAGAATATCATTTCTGCCTGAAAGCTCCGCTTCTACTCCAAGTTCCTTAAGTGCATCAATTACAGGTTTCGTGAATTTCTTGAAATTGTTCACATCTTCCTTTCCAGCCTTGTGCACAAAGGAAAAATTCAGATTTCCAGAATCATGGTACACCGCACCCCCTCCGGAAAGCCTCCTTGCCACAATGATATTGTTTTCATCAACAAATTCCTTGTTTATCTCTTCTATAGTGTTCTGAAACTTTCCAACAATTATGGACGGCTTGTGTATGTAGAAAAAAACATATTCATCCTCCGGAGCTTCCTTAAGCAAATATTCTTCCAGTGCAAAATTATAGTACGGTATGTCCCAGTCTGTTTTAATAAATTTCATCAATTATCCTCCCTTGGATATTCACATCTATTATATAATTATAAATTCATATATATACCGGGTCAATAGCTGATAGTGTCAACTTTTATCTGATAAAAAAGGCGAAAACACTTTTCAGAACCACTGTGTTTTCGCCCAGATCAATTATATCAAATTGTTTTATATATAATACAAACTGCCTGAAGCATACTTTGAATCGCTGGTAACTTCTATTCCCAGTTTCCTAAATGTTTGCTCGTCATTTGTATTCAAAATTGTTGTAGAATGAGCCTGACATCCATTAAGCTGCGACAACTTATCCATGGCTATCTGAGCCATTGGATTCGTGGCAACACTGATGCTTAGTGCAATCAAAACTTCTTCACAATTCAGTGACACGCTCTTTTCATTAAGAGTATTGGATTTGAGAGCATTTATAGGCTCAAGAATCCCGGGCGATATAAGATGAATTCTATCATCAATCTTAGCCAGATACTTCACTGCATTCAACAGTGCAGCAGCTGCCGCATCCATGCTTTTTGACCCTTTTCCAGTGATTATGGTCCCATCAGCAAGTTCAATCGCCACTGCCGGACACAGTTCGTTTGTAGCGCGCTCTTCCTTGAGTTTTTCAGAACGCTCTCTTGACGGTACAACAACTTTCCTGTCTTCAGGTTTCAGTCCAAGCTCTTCCATTATAAGCTTTGCACGCTGGAAAGTTTCGTAATCCACGTATCCCTTCTTGTATTCGCATCCCGTCTTAAAGTAACGACTGATGATTTCCTGTCTGGATGCTTCCTGTACGACCTCGTCATCTACAATACCGAATCCAACACGGTTAACTCCCATATCAGTAGGGGATTTATACATGGACTCTTCTTCCGTTATCTTCTCAATTATACGTTTCAATACCGGAAATGTCTCTATGTCCCTGTTGTAATTGACAGCAACTTCTCCATAAGCATCGAGATGGAATGAATCAATCATGTTTACATCCCTAAGGTCTACTGTTGCAGACTCGTAAGCGATGTTCAACGGATGCTTCAGAGGTACATTCCATACGGGAAAAGTCTCGAATTTCGAATAGCCTACTTCCCTGCCCTGCTTGTGCTCATGATACATCTGGCTCAAGCAAGTAGCAAGCTTTCCGCTTCCCGGTCCAGGAGCCGTCACCACTACAATAGGCTTAGTTGTTTCTATATAGGGGTTCTTTCCATAGCCTTCGTCACTTACTATTGTATCGACATCTGTCGGATATCCTTTTGTTGCCCTGTGTGTGGTCACTTTAATACCGCGTCTATCCAGCTTGTTCATAAATACAGTTGCCGCCGGCTGGTCGTCGTATCTGGTAATTACTACCGAATTCACATCAAGGTCATATGACCTAAGGTCATCTATCATTCTTAAAACATCCATGTCATAGGTGATGCCGAAATCACCACGGATTTTATTTCTTTCAATGTCTCCGGCATAAACACAGATGATTATTTCAACTTCTTCTCTCAATTTATGCAAAAGTTTAATCTTGGCATTGGGGTCAAAGCCCGGCAGTACTCGCATTGCGTGAAGGTCCCACAAAAGCTTTCCGCCGAATTCAAGATACAGTTTGTCATAGTTGTTTACTCTTTCAAGTATGTATTTTGATTGTTCCTCAAGATACTTATCTGGATCAAATCCTTTTTTCATCATAAACCTCTTTCCTCAAAAATTAATACCCTACATTTTACCATCATTTAACATAATATTAAAATATTTTTTGCGTGAAATCGAATTTTTGTTTTCAATTATAAAACATTCTTCACAAATTTTAATATAAATCTTTTACATCTCTGGTCAAAGGTATCAAATCACTCCGATCCACATATTTTATGTCGAATTTTCTATTCAGTGCTGCGAAGTGCCTTAATCCAAAAGCAATTTTATTAAGGTAGGAAAATACACCAATGGCACCTGTTGGAAATTCATTGGCATCCATGCCGTAAAGAGCACGCAAGTCAGGCAGGTCACCGTAAATGTCATCAACTGTTTCACCATATTCTTTTAAATGATTTGGTATATTACCTTCCCGAATCATTTCACCGACTTTTTTTCCAGTCATTGCAGCTGCCATTGCGGCTCTGCATATGCCTACTGCTGAAATCCTACCATCTCCGAAAGCCAAGGCCTTAAATACCTGGTCTTCAGATGCAAACCCGCCTGTCACAACAAGTTTCGGTATCCAGAGACCTTCTTCCTTAAGCTTGTCGACAATACCGCAAATTGCACTTTCCATGGAAACCGTTGGGAGGGCCCATTCATTCATCATTTTACAGGGGCTGTATCCACTGCCTCCTCCGGCACCGTCAAAGGTAATCAAATCCACTTCTGCATTGCTCCCTATTCGTATTACCTTCTCCAAATCAAGAGGATCATACCCCGCCATTTTAAAGTAGATGTTCTTTGCACCCAAATCTCTCAATTCAGCTATGCGTTTGACAAGATATTCTTCTTCCCACAAGGGAAGTCTTCCATAGGAATAGAAATTGGGACAAACACCTTTTTCATAGGCTTCAGTAATTTCCGGGTCATTTGGGTCCGGATGCACCATAATTCCAAGAGCTTTCTTTTTCAATGCCTCATCTCTGTCCTTTAACTTGCTGGCAGGCTGGGTGCCCTTAGCTGCCTGGCCGAACTTGAACTCTATTGCTTCCGAGCCCTGCTTTGTAATTGCATATTCGGGAATACCTAGCATATCATCTTCAACATTGCACTGAAGTACTATTTGGCCGTATCCGCGATAGTACTTGCGGAAGGAATCAAGCATTTTCTTAAGTGCGGGGAAATGAACAACTTTACCATTTTCTATTTTCAACTCAGGATCTTTGTTTCTTGCATCTTCACCAATTACACATACAACACCGGCCATTGCCGCACCGGCATAATAATCTTCCCAGTTCAATTTAACAACCGCCGGTAGAATTACAGGCATATTTAATCTTACTGTATTGAATTTTCCAAATTCCTGTTGCAGATTAACATTGAATATTGTAGCTTCCTCGTATGTTGCATTGCATCCTATGGCACCAAAAACATGTCCGTTGATATTGAAATGTGAATAGTCGACAGGATAGTCCTTTTCCGAAGCCACCTGGTTGGTGCCTGTTGTTGTTGGATAAACAGTTCTTGCGCCCAGTACCGCTGCGAGTCCTATTTCACATGTGCCAGTGCACTCCTCAGTGCACAAAGAACACATGCCGGATTGCGGTGAATGTTTGCTGCTTCTGTTATTAGTCTTATTGAAGGCTGAAGACAATGATGGTGAATAGGTCATAGTGTACCCTCCTTGTTTAATGAGTATTTGTTCATATATTTTCCATTATACACCCTTACAAGAAATAATTGTGGATTTTATAAATCAGCGCACAATAAAACATCACATTAACTTTATTGCTTTCAAACAAGGTTGATGCGATGCATTCAAACCGTCACAAAATATTGCAACTTTGCTTTCCCAGTACATGGTATAATAAAATTATAATCACAGTATCTACAAAAAGAAATCGGTACATTACACAGGTCTTTTCAATAATGAAAACCATAAAAAAAGGTGTGAATTCGATGGTCAACAAGTTTATTAAACCAACAATAATCTTATTGTCTATAAGTTTGATATTGGGGGTATCCGTTTTTATTTACAATGCAAACAATGACTATTCAGTCAGCAAGCATTTTGTCGGCTTGCCTCTTCAATATGATGCCTACGAGTCCTCCTCCACTTATCGATTCAATGATGTCGACGTCATCGTTTTTGGTGGATTTGTAAAAGGAATCATCAATGAAAAGGATGGTTCTCAAAATCTTCTTATAAGAGCTTTGTCGCCTCTTCCTACTATTCAGATAGAGTCTGATAAGACAACCTCTATTTCACTGATGCTGGAGAACATAAATCCCGATTATTATGCACAAAGCGTTTCCGATTACGGTTTGCCCATGGCAAAGCTGACGGTAAACACATTGCAAATTACAGTTGCTGTAAATCAGGAATCGACAGTAAGCATTGACCCAACAGAACCAATCGACAGTGCAGATAAATACATCGTCCTCGGTGACAACAGGGACGGTTATGATACTTTCGAACAGATAATCCAGGAAATCAACGGCTTGAACCCAGCATTTGTCATAGACAACGGCGACCTTGTTTTTAACGGAAAACCAAATCAATACAGATTGTTTGATAATTTGACGGCTAAGATTTCAACGACACTATGTACAACCCTGGGGAATCATGACATTCGCGGCGACGGCAGGCAAATTTATACGATGCTCTATGGCCCACCCTACTATTCATTTGATTTTTCAAACAGTCATTTCATCTTTCTGGATTCGTCACCGGGCTGGTCTGAAATGCAGGCCATTTCCGACAAACAATATGTTTGGCTCGAAAATGATCTTAAAAAATCCCAGAGAAAGAAAATCTACGTCATCTCCCATATACCTCCCTATGATCCCAGAAGTGACGTAAGTAAAAATGAAATTCCAAATTATATTCAGATGGCCGAATCTGGTGAAAACTGGGTGGAAAAGAAACTGGACAATTATTATGAAAACATGGATATGGACCATGGGTTTCAGGACCCTGAGGAAGCACGAAAGTTTGAAGAACTCATGAGTGCCTATCATGTAGAAACAGTATACCTTTCTCACATCCACAGTTATTTTGATTATTATAAAGACGGCGTTCGTTATCTGATATCCGGCGGTGCAGGTGCAGAGCTCTTGACTGAAGACAGTTATTACCACTATCTCATAGCAAAATTTGAAGATACCAACTCTCTTACAATGGTTGAATTGCCATCGCCGTCAAATTATTATATTGCCAGGTATCAAGCAACAATAAAACTTTTTGCCGATGCCCTGTATAAAGAGAATACAATTGCCGTCGTGCTCCTAATAGCCGGTTTTTCTCTGCTTGTGGTTCTTCTGGCAATAAAGTTTTATTTGTGGAAAAAACAGACCATGGATAAATTCGGAAAATGGCTTGTTGACATTGCGAAATATTCAGTCAAACGATTCAAGGAAATTTTCAGCAACAAATAGAAAACAAATAATTATAATATAAGGTGTATAAATGATAGCTCAGATAAACAATTTAGATCAAATAATAATATTCTATATTCAGACAAATTGCCACACGCCCATTTTGGACAAAATAATGATTCTGGCCACAATGTCAGGTAACAAGGGCGCCATTTGGATACTGACAGCTCTGCTGCTCCTTGCCAGTAAAAAAACAAGGAAAATAGGAGTCATTATGTCCCTTGCACTCATTATCAGTTTTGCTGCCGGTGAAGGGATACTAAAGCATATAATTCAAAGGCCTCGTCCTTATGATGTGTTTCCCGGGGTGCAATTGTTAGTCGCCAAATCTACAGCATATTCCTTCCCGTCGGGTCATACCACGACTTCTTTCGCTGCATTTTATGTCCTTAGTAGATATCTAAGGACATACTCCTGTCTTTTTGGGTTGCTTGCATGTATAATATCATTTTCAAGATTATATTTGTTCATGCACTATCCAACCGATATACTGGCAGGTATTGTCTTGGGGCTAAGTTTAGGTAAAGTCGCCATATGGATATATGAAAACAAGCTAAAGAAATTAATGCATTTGAATCCTGATCATGAATAAAGACGGTGAACCAAGTGTGATGCAATTATCTATATGTCCACATACCCCTCCATCACTTTTATTATCTTCTCTTTTAATTCCGCATAGTTGTTTTTTCTGTCTTTGCCCGAAACCCCAATAGGGCTGTTCAACCGAATTTCAATTTCATTAAACGGGAGTGGGATTTTGTATTTATCCCACCGTTTATTTATGCTTATTTTTCGCTTGATGCTAAAGGATACCGGAACCAACCGTCGCCCTGTCAATCGAGCCAGCACAAAGGTGAGGCTTTTCGGTAAATGATATGGCCCCAGGGGACCGTCCGTTGCAACCGCGAGATGTCCATCATTCCCTTTTTTGATCATATTCCTTATGTGAAAAAGATGCTGCCCGTCGGTACTTTCATCCGGAACACGTATTGTTTCGTAGCCAAAATGTCTGCATATATCAGTTATATAGTCCCCCCGCCTGTCTGCAGTGGTCAATACATAAAGCATACTTCCCCTCAGTGCCGGATATAGACAATAACTGTCTCCGTGCCAGAAAAGCAGAACCACATTCTCATCGTTGTCTTTATTCAATAATTCCGTACTGCCGGTAATTTCCACCTTGCTTGTATCATATACGAATTCTATATACCTGATACTCATTCGTACATATAGTTTTCCCAATTTTTCATTCAACATATCCTCACCTTATTAGATCTCATTGTAAATCCATCAGCTCCTGTCATCGATAAGCTCTCTGTAAAAATCTTCAATCTTTTCTGCCATATTGTCCATCGAAAGGTTTTGTGCACTCTCAAATGCCCTCTTACCCATGGCTTGTCGTTCTTCCGGCTTTTCCAGCAAATATACCAGTTTATCAGCCCATTCATCCAAGTCGTTCCTGGTCTTGAAACCATTGATCCCATCTTCAATTATATCGTCAGTACCACTGGAAACAAGACAGACTACCGGACAAAAACCTGCCATGGCTTCCGTCAGCACCATGCCCTGTGTTTCCGACAAGGAGGAAAACACAAATATATCCGATGCCTTGTAATACTGAACAATCTGGTCCTGCGGAACCGTTCCCGTCAACTTCACCTGTTGATCCAATCCATAAGCTAAAATGGTCTCTTCAATATGTTCCCGTTCCGAACCGGTTCCTATTATAATGACCTTGAAAGGTATTTCTGTTTTTTCCTTGACAAGCTTCAATCCATCCACCAGGAAATCCAAATTTTTCTCCTTGGTAAGCCTTGACACACTGCAAAGCAGAACCTCTCCACCCCCGGCATATTCCTCCCGAATAGCTTTGACCATTTCAGAACTTTCATGTTCATAAACGGAAAAATCAAGCCCTGTAGGCATGACAAGTTTCTTTCTGCTCACACCAATGTTCTCCAGATATTCCCTGGCTGACTCCGTCGGAGATATAATGCCATCACAGTGCTGGGCAAAACGACGTATCCATTTATGTGAAATTATGTTTTTATATACCTTCTTAAAAATCGGTACATTGTGGTAATACAGTTCCATCCTCGTATGATAAGTGAGCACCACGGGAATCGACTTCCTTATTCCAAGATTCAATCCTGTCCTGCCCAACCAGAAAGGATGATGAACGTGAACAATATCATAGTCGTCTTTCATGAATTCCTTTTTCATATCCCTTGAAAACCGGTTGGCCACAGCATAAGTAAATTTATCCGTTTTTTTGTAATGCAACAATCCACAACGGTAAACATACAAGTCATTCTCCTCATGTCCCGGATAAGAAGGTGCAAAGATCTTGACAAAATGCCCCCGGCTCCTTAATGCCTTTGACAGTCTTTCAATGGAGATTGGAACTCCACCTACAAAAGGATAATAATTATTTGTAAACATGGCAATATTAAGTTGTCCCTTCTGAGCTGTCATATCATGTTCCCTGGTGAAATCCCTATAGTAATCAACGTCTTGTACAGCTTTTATATACAGAACCAAAAAGAATATTAAGATCAGGCTGAGCACCACTGCAATATGCCAAAAAGAGGTATAAAACAATGAATGTAAATAAATCCATATGCCGTACAAAATCTTGAATGCCGAGTTACCGGATTTCAACTTGATTACAACCCTATTGACATCAACATTTTCCGGATTCACATCAATTTTTAGATAGTGGTAGTCTGCGTCATAGGAATTCTTGATGTCCAGTCCTCCGCCGCCTCCGCTTGAATAAAAATCAAAATCTCCTACTCTGGATTTTTGGAAATTCATACTACCGTTTGATAGAACTGTAACACCATGTCCCGAAAATACATTGATCAAAGATTCTCTAAACATCTGGTCTTTAAGTTCAATCTCACTGTCATCGGTCAATGGATCATTCATGATGATAAATATATGGTTGTATTGGTCGCCTTTATTCAATTCACCACTCATCCATTCAACTTGCATGTCATATGGTGTTGTTCCTGTTGTATCTATGAATATGAAATAGCATTCCCTGAATACAAACGAATGATAGAACGGACCAAAATGCTTGTAATAACGCCGGTCACCACCATCAGAAACCTCATTTTCTCCCAGACCAATAACCACAGGCACCTTCAAATCGTCTATGGCGTGATTCAATATTCTGTACTTGTCTTCAGCCCCATCCAGAACTGCATCTCCTGTCGAAACGCAAAAGAGTATATTATGATCATCATTAATTTCAGGTATGATTCTCTTCTGAAAAATATCAATGGAGTTCTGCACGGAACCAAATACAGCAAAAGAAAAGGAATCCCCGTCCTCCAAGGATTTGATGGATTCGATATTTTCGTAATTGACAGATGCAAAGTCGGATTCATAGATATAAATATATAATCTGTAACCCACAAATGCACCCAGTAAAAGCAAGTTGACAATAAGCATCAGCATAAGTTTTTTTCTCATCTTGTCACCTTCTTCCAGTCTTTGATTTTAATGGTTTCTCTGTAAAAGATAACCACTCCAATAAAAACACCTATGTAAATAGAAGAAAACCGCCATAAAAATGTAAGCGTAACAATTTGTTCCGGTAAAATATACGCAGAAAACAAGATGGTAAACGCCGCTTCTGCAATACCTGTCGCTCCAGGTGTAGGTGAAAAATACATGACCGATGTGATGATTATCTGTGAAAATATGATTTCATACGCCGGTACAGATGAATTTAAATCCTTTATTAACACCACCGGAAAAAGAAACAAACAGTAAAGGAAAAGACCGGAGAAGAAAATCGACAGGAAAACATATTTCTTATTCCCTCTGAAATAACTGATGAGGTAACTTGAGAATTTCCTTATCTCTGTTCCTGCATTATTTGTGATGCGTTCTCTTTTTTCCTGATCCCAACGCTTCGCAAAAAACAATATCAATCTTTTGACCGATTCCCCCACATCAGAAGGATTCCTGATTAATTTGAGGAGAAAAATCAATACACAAACAATCAGCAACATCATAATAATCATATATACGATGATATTTCGATTTGGAAACAGTCTTTCTATATTCTTGTCAAAAATCAATATGATTGGTGTGCAGATGATGAAAAAAAGCATGGGCAAGGCTGTTCTCAGTGATGATCCTGCTGTCGCCGCTCCTAAATTCACCCCTTTTTTCTGCAGAAAATAGATCTGGGCGACACCGCCACCTGCAGAGGATGGAGTAATATTTGATATGAAAATATTGATGAATGTAACCTTCATCATATAACTCAAAGATATATCCACATCGATGGCTTTCATAATATAATAGAATCGAAGAAAATCCGTTGCAAAGTAAAATAGAATCAGTAAAAACAACCTCAAATACAAACACCTTGAAAAAATATCGAGAGAAAGAAATGCAACCCTGTTGCCGGCAAAGTGGTATACACCTAACAGTGACAACCCGGATAGAAGTCCAAACAGCAACAATAACAAGAAATATCGTCTTTTAACATTTAGGTTTTCAGATGTTCCCTTTTTCATTGCAACAACACCCACCCTATCGAGTTAATTGGTTATCTTAATTATACCATAAACAACACTTCTTTATTTGCTTATACACCGTACTGTCATTATAAATGTTAATATCTCATGTTAGTTTAATATAATCTCCCAATAAATAAACTTCAGTTCGTAAAAAAAAGAGCCCTTTACATTTGGGCTCAATTGATAAATCTTTCTGTTTATTAACTTAAAATATCAACTTTTATTATCTACGTACAAACAGATTAATTCATGCTGGATATTGGCTAGTATTTATTCCTCTTCTTTTCTATTCGCTTCAACCAAGGTCTGCAGACGCTCCAATCCCTTGATAACCGTTATATAATCCTCTTCTGTTGCACTCGGAAACAGATTGGCCAGAAGATTTATTCGAATCTGTTCCACATCTGTTTTACTTACAAACTCCTCAGACAGATACAATTTCACCCTTCGACGATTTTCCTTTGGAATTTCCCGTCGGACAACACCTTGACCGACAAGCCTGTCGACAGTGGATGATACATTGCTTTTCGATAACCTTAACCGGTCACTTAGCTCCTGGACACCTATTCCCGGGAATCTGTGCAAAGCATAGATCATAAATGTCTGAGGCTGGGTAAACCCTTCCAAACTTGAAAGTTCTTTTAAATATTCAAAGTAATCGGTTTTAACCTTTTTGAAGGTCTCTAAAATACGTTCATTATATTTCAAATGCTGATTCTCCCTATCCAATGACTACACACCTTTCACAATCCGCACATCGACGCTATAATTAGGCCGCATGCCTTCATCAGGATTGTCTATTATAATTTCCGTTTCAATAATGACTTCGTTGTTTTTCTCAGTTCCAACTGCACTGATTTTACTTACATGACCAGTATATGTCTTCCCGTGATCCCGAAGAGTGTAAATTTCCACGACATCACCGATTCCTACATCTTTTATATAATCTTCTGTGACTTCTGCTACAATCACCAACGAATCCAAATCCACCAAATTCACCACTGTGCTGTTGGCTGGTATGTAATCACCTTTAACACGGCTTATATTCTGAACCAATGCTTCCTCCATATCACATACCAATGCATACCCTTCCATATTTCCGCTGTCTCGGTTCGCCCTTAAATTTTCCAGTTCTGTTTCCGCCTGTTGAATCTGAAGATTTTGAGACTCGATTGAAGCCTGAGTAGAGTCGATTGACGCTTGTTGCTGGCTGATAGCTACTTTCAATGACTCTATGCTTTGTTCCCTGCCTATTGTACTGCTTTCCAATGTCAATTGCATAGAGGAAAGAGCATAATTGGCATCATCCAATTTCTGCTGTGCATTGTCCAGTTCAATTTTTGCCGTTGCTCCTGCATTGTACAGCAACAGGGTTTTGTCATAATTGTCCTGAGCCCGGGCGACCAACTCCTCATTGTGTTTCACGTCATCTTCCAGAATCTGGATGGTTTCCCGACTATTGGCTTCCATTTCCAGATTGCTCTGTTGCTGAGTCAAATTGGTCTGAGCTGCTGCCAAAGTCGACCTCAAAGATGCGAGTTGCTGATTTAATTGAGCCAATGATGTTTCCCTGCTTTGAATCAGAATGTCTGAGTCTGTCAAATCAAAGGTCATCAAAGTATCTCCTGCTGTCACAACATCACCATTATCCACTTCAATGGTATTAACCATTGCCGGGAAATCCAAAACAATATCTTCCGAATCCTTTGCAATGATTTTACCTGCTGCTTCAATAATAGTCCCATTGACATCCATTGCTGCAGAACTTGCTATTCCAGCCAATGTTTCCTCATCCAGAGTATCGCCGCCTACATTAATTTTGATAAAAGCATTAGTTCCAATAATCGTATTTAATATTGAAGATTCCTCAAGACGAATCTCAACCGGGAACAGCTGCGTCACTTTTGTATAAGTTCCACCGGTTGAAAAACTTGTTGAGGATCCCGACATAGCTGCCAGTGTAACCGAATCAAGATTCGTAACATAACCCAGGAAGTTTTGTCCCGGATATGCATCCAATTCCACCTTTACCGCCTGGCCCTTACAAATCTTGGCAATCATATTCTCTTCAATGTTCGCATTGATATAAACATCATTGGTAGCTGCTATCACAGCAGCTTTGTTTGCCGTAGATACATACTGCCCTACTTCGATGGAGGTTTCTACAACCTCACCGTCGATTGGTGCTCTGAGATAGGAGCCATTGCTTAAACGTCCAATTACCTGGTTGCGCCCGACCTGGTCGCCTTCCTTCACATCCCATCTGACAACACGGCCTGCTGACAGTGGATATACACTTTTAAGGTCGGTTGTTACTTTCGCATTATCCGTTGAAATGTAATTCACGGAATCAAAATAATAATAACATCCAAAACAGATTCCTACAACAACCAGGAACAAAACTATTCCCAATGCTATTTTCTTTTTGCTTCTTTTAGGCAACTTATCTTTAGTTTCTGACACTTTATTTTCCATTTTTCCAATCCTTTCTTCTATTCCTATCCCTTATTTAATCATCTTCATATGCAAATTGAGAGTTATATAAATCTTCGTAGAAACCTTTTTTAGCCAGTAATTCTTCATGATTCCCTTGTTCAATAATATCTCCGTCTTTGAGCACCAAAATCACATCTGCATCTTTGATGGTCGACAGACGATGAGCAATAACAAAACTGGTCCGCCCTTTCATGACATTGGTCATCGTCTTTTGAATCAATGATTCCGTACGGGTATCGACCGAACTAGTCGCTTCATCCAAAATAAGCACTTTGGGATTGGCAAGAATGACCCTGGCTATGGTAAAGAGCTGTTTCTGCCCTTGTGAAATATTACTGCTCTCTTCATTCATCATCATGTGATAACCATGGGGCAATGTACGGATGAATTCATCACAATGAGCCGCTTTTGCCGCTTCAATGACTTCTTCTTCAGTAGCATCAAAGGTTCCATACCGAATATTCTCTAAAATCGAAGCATTATATAACCAGGTATCCTGCAGAACCATTCCGAAATGATTCCTCAGCCGTTCTCTCGAAAAATCATATATATCATACCCATCCAATAGAATCTGCCCTGAATCGATATCGTAAAAGCGCATAAGCAATTTCATAATGGTTGTTTTCCCGGCTCCTGTAGGACCTACAATAGCAACTTTCTGTCCCGCTTCGATAACTGCTGAAAAATCCTTGATAATCGTTTGATCCGGCAAATATCCAAAGGATACATTCTTAAACATTACTTCTCCCTTGAAATTCGGTTCTTCCTGAATCAAGTCCTTTTCCTGCACCTCATTGTCTTCATCCAAAAATTCAAAGACCCGTTCACTGGCTGCTATAGTCGACTGTAAAGTGTTGGAAATGGTAGCCATCTGTGAAATCGGTCGTGTAAAGTTTCTTACATATTGGATGAATGCCTGAATATCTCCAAGCTCCAACACATGCTTAATAGCAAGATATCCACCTAAAATACTCACCAGTACATACCCTAAATTTCCTATAATTCGCATAATCGGCATCATCATGCCTGAAATAAATTGAGATTTCCAAGCTGAGTCATACAACGACTCATTGATTTTATCAAAGCGCCTAATGGCATCTTCTTCACAGCCAAAAGCTTTTACTACAACATGTCCTGAATAAGTCTCTTCAACATGTCCATTCAGCTCTCCAATGGACCTTTGCTGCGACTTGAAAAACTTTTGGGAATGTTTAAATATGTAAGCTATCACACCAAAGGATAGGGGTATAATGGTCAGTGATGCCAACGTCATTACAAAACTGATGGATAACATCATAATCATGATACCAATCACTGTAGCCACCGATGTTACCAGCTGGGACAAACTCTGATTCAGAGTCTGACTAATCAAGTCAATGTCATTGGTGATTCTGGAAAGGACATCGCCCCGACTTTTTGTATCATAGTAATTCAAGGGCAGTTTGTGCATCTTCTTCGACACGGCATCACGAAGTTCATAAGAAACATCCATGGCTACCTTTGTCATAATAAAACCCTGTATATATGCAAAAATGGCTGAAAAAATATATAGTATGACCAGACTGAATACAATCCGCCTCATATAATCGAAATCCGTCAGTAATCCGGTTCCATAATAATAAGCCAACAGACCCTCAATCAACTTCGTAGTAACCTTTCCCAGCATCTTGGGTCCGATGATGGAAAATGCAGATGAAAGAACTGCAAATATCAGAACAATAATAATCTGTAACCTATAAGGTACCAGCCATTGCCCGATGCGATGCAGTGTTGCCCTGGTATCGTTGGCCTTTGCCGCGGGCCCGCTGTGGGCGCCCATCCGGAACCCTCCTCTGGCACCTCTCATGCCTGCTGTATCACTCATATGGCCAGTTCCTCCTCACTAAGCTGAGATTTAGCAATTTCCCGATATACCTCACAACCATACATCAATTCTTCATGGGTCCCAATCCCAACCAGGTATCCATTATCAAGGACTAAAATCTGATCCGCATGTCTAATGGACGATATACGCTGCGCAACAATGAAAATCGTGCTGGTCTTAGTATTTTTCTCCAAAGCCTTGCGCAGTTTTCGGTCAGTCTTTAAGTCAAGTGCCGAGAAACTATCATCAAATATATATATCGGTGCATTTTTCACTAGGGCTCTTGCTATTGAAAGCCTTTGTTTTTGCCCACCAGAAACATTATTTCCACCTTGAGCAATTTCCGACTGATACCCCTCTTCCTTTGTCTGAATAAATTCCTTAGCCTGGGCTATTGCCGCCGCTTCATCCAACATTTCACTGGTTGCTTCCTTATTTGCATATTTCAGGTTGGATTCTATCGTTCCGCTAAACAGAAGACTTTTTTGAGGTACGTATCCAATCTTGTCCCTTAAGATCTTCTTGGTTATACATCGAATATCCTTGTTATGAATGCTTATACTCCCTTCTGTCACATCATAGAAACGCATAATAAGATTGACCAACGTAGACTTGCCGCTGCCGGTAGCCCCTATAATGGCTGTTGTCTGACCGGGATAAGCAACAAAGTCAATGCCATGCAATACATTACCATCACCTTCCGGATACTTGAATTCCACTTGGTGAAAGGCTACAACAGGTTCGAAATCCTCATCAAAGACCTCGGGTGATTTCGGATCAGCAATATATTCTGCTTCCACCAGGACCTCCTCAATACGATTGGCGGAAATAACGGACCTTGGTATAAGGACAAACATCATGGCAAGCATCAGAAATGCCATAATAATCTGCAGGGCATATTGCATATAAGCCATCATTGTACCGATATCGATTTGGAAGGAGGATACCTGTTTGGCACCAACCCATACGATAGCTACTGTCGTCAGGTTCATCACCAGCATCATCAGAGGCATCAAAGCTGCCATCGAACGATTTACAAACAAATTGACGCTCAACAAATCCTTGCTGGCTTTGTCAAAACGTTCTTCTTCAAATTCTTGGGTATTGAAGGCCCTGACAACCAACATCCCGTCCAGGGTTTCCCGTGCAACCAAATTCAAACGGTCCAGCAGTTTCTGTACCATTCTAAACTTTGGCAGAGCAGCAGTAATAATCAGCAGGATAGCACCTAACAGTACTATGACTGACACTGCTATAATCCATGACATGGATGGACTGTTTTCCAAAGCTTTTACAATGCCTCCGATTCCTAAAATCGGTGCATAAAGAACCAGTCGAATGGACATAATCAAGAATGTCTGGATCTGAATAATATCATTGGTACTTCTTGTAATCAACGATGATGTTGTGAATTTATCAAATTCACCATTTGAAAAATACTGAATTTTATGAAACACATCCCGTCTAAGTTCTTTTGCCACGTCAGCCCCTATTCGCGCTGCATTGTATCCGATCAATACAGAACTGATTGCTCCAACAAGAGTAATCAGTAGCATCTTCCCCCCAATTTCATAGATAACAGACGAATTACCGGACATAACGCCGGTGTTGACTACATCCGACATATAATCCGGCAAACTCAAATCGGTGGTTGCTTGTATGACCAGTAAAATAAGCACAAAAAAAAGACTCACACTATGTGTTCTTAAATAAGATAATACTTTTATCATATGACTCTTCCTTTATTGTTCGTGTGCGAACTGTTTATGTTTGTACAATACATTTTAAATGTTCAATTATTCATTGTCAACTAAAATCTTTATTTTATAGTCAAGAAAATTGTAATGCTTTGTGTTAATTTGAGTTACATAATCAAACTATTTCTTGTGTTATTACTTTATTTCATCAGGACAGCTTCTCCGAGAAATTTTTCATCCACACAAAAAAGAAAAAACATGCTACAATTAGTAAACATGTTAATTTCAGTAATTATGAGAGTTCATTGATTTATCAAATTATTCCAAGCCTATTTTTTGTCTCAGGTAATATATTGAAAAACCGGCTATAAAAATCTTCTCCATCTTTTATCTCAATCCTATAGAACGAGTCCACAAAATATTTGTTTATCTCATGAAGTTCTTGATTGTCATGTACAAACTTAAGTCTAAAGGCCAATGCCTTCACTATTTCATACCAGGCCAGTATGAACCTCTTGTTTTCATTATAGTTTGCAATCCCAATCCATTTTTTGACTTTTACTTTCCCCAAATTTGGTTTTATACAAGCTCCCACCTGTAAAAAATACTTAAAATCATCTTTTTCATATACCCGTCCCAAAGGAAACAACCTGCAAATATTCGGTCTATGAGAGTGAATCGAACATCTTTCTTCTTCATTTAAAAAACTGCATTTCTCCAAATCTCCATACATTTTAAGATAAGGCAGATATATTTTGTCACTTAATCTCAACTCAATTTTTTCTCCAATCAACTCATCAAATGACAGTTTCAAGCAACTTGTCATTTGGTATATGTCAAAAGGGTTAAGCTCAACCAAGTCTCCAACTCCATAGCAACATGAACTACAGCCATAACAGTCCCCCGCATCTGCTTTTACCATGTCTTTAATATCATATAACCTGCCATCTGAAATTTCTTTCAGATTCCGAAGTTTTTTCATTTAATCACCTCCCACTTTATTTTCAAGCTTTCTTCAACAATTCCATATAAGTTTAATAATATAACTGCTCTTTGTCAATAATATCCTTAAATTACAACCGCCTTCCCCTTAAATTCAAAATTTAGCAACATTTTAAATTCTTCCTTTGGTAGTCTTTTATCCAAGCCTCTCAACCCTTTGATAAAACTCACTTCTTTCTTATCAATAATGTAACACTTTCCAAATATGTGGTATGGTGGTCGCAGATACATAGTATTATCATTTTTGCAACAAAAAACCACCTCAATTATCTGAAGTAGTTTGTCTACAACCAGAGACTAATATATATTCTTAACATTGCTTTATCGAACATTTTTTATTCTAATTATTCTCTTTATTGAAATTTATGCTTATTTCCTGTAAATTCATATCTTATCTAATTAGAATATCATTTGTATCAAATGGAAAAAGGTTGAAACTATTAAGTTATAGTGTTCAATACCGTATGTATAAGTTTATTTCACAAGCATATGCTCCAATGCTTCATTGTTTCTTTTTATACTATCTTCAAAGTCAGAAAGAAGAATTACTTCATATTCCATGAAGGCTGATATGGACAATTCAACGAATCTTCGTTCCATTTCCTCTCCTGTTTCTCCTTCCCATATGCTCATTGACATATTTTTGCCAGGCATATTGTAAATTTCCTTGCATTTACCATTGTCTAGATATTTCTCTATGAAAGCTGCCGCTCCCTTATTCAGTTCTAATTGTACTTCCGGAGGCAGTGTGTAAAACATGTCTTTAATTCTACTTGTTACTAAAAACTTCATGCTTGTCCCTCCTTTTAATATTTTGTCCCGGTCATTTTAAAAGTGTGTTTATTCAACCTTCTTCCAATACCTAGCTAGATTATAACACTTCAATATATTTTGAACAATAGTTCAAAATATGTATATTCAAAACGAGCTTTCTAACTCAACTAAAGTAGCTTAAGTTTTAAAGCTTGACCTTTCTAACGTTTATCGGAAAATAAAGAAATATGGAATTCAACTCTAATTGTCTTCGACAAATACTTGAATCATATCATTAAGGAACTTCTCTGATTGGCTCCGGAATTCCTTGAAGAATATTCTCCTTGGGATGAAAATATCCAGAGAATTTGCAAGTAGGTGTACTTATTGTATTCAAGTCACCTAACACTGCTAATATTAACACTTTCGAAGAACACTAACACTTTCCACATGTGTAGTAACCAGGTCGCAGAACTTTATTATGATGTAATTCTATTTTTCCCAATTATCTGTAGTCAAAAATTGAGCAAGTGCCATATGTCTTACACCTTTGATATTATCATTGAAAAAATTGTCCATTGAAATGACATATTTGGGATAATGGTCATCAATAGCTATTAGTGGTCCAAATTCTCTATTAATTGTGCTTTCAATTTCCATCTTATAAGTTACTTGTAAATAAACTCGCTGGTTCCCCTTAGAAGCAACAAAATCAATTTCCTTATCCTTAAGTTTACCAATATTTACTGAATAACCTCTAAATATTAATTCATTATATACAATATTCTCTAATATTCCAGGTATATTTCTATCATTGTATCCAAGTATCGAATGAATAATTCCTTGATCTGCTAAGTAAAATTTTTCCTGCGTTTTCAATATTTCTTTACCATGTAAATCAAACCGATTCACACGGTTGATCAAAAATGTACTCTCAAGTGCATCAAGATAGTTATACACAGTATTCTGATTCACAGCTCTTTGCTGACTTTTAAAATAATCTGCAATTTTTTTTGCTGAAAAAGTGTTACCTATGTTATCCATTACAAATCTGAGTATTCGATCAAGAAGCTCAACATTCTTAATTTTAAACCGTTCAACTGCATCTCTTAAAACAATCGAATCATAAATGTCACCAATCAATGTAAAAGCATCTCTTTCTTCATAATCTACAGAATGTATTGATGGAAATCCACCTCTTCTTATAAAAGTCAATAACAAATCATCTATGCTTTTGCTTTTTATTTCAGATTCATGAAACTTTAGGAATTCACTAAATACAAGTGGTTGCATTCTTATTTGAACATATCTCCCAGTTAGCAATGTTGACAACTCAGACGATAACATATTTGAATTTGAACCCGTTACGTAAATATCTGTTTCCAAATCAACTAGAAACGAATTAACCGCTTCCTCCCAATTTTCAACAATCTGAATTTCATCAAAGAACAAATATGACTTCTGCTTAGAATCAATATTGTCAATTACATGCTTGTATAATGCTCTTGAATCTCGAATGTCCATAAATCTAAAACTTTCAAAGTTTATATATAAAATTTGATTCTCGGAAACACCATTCTCAACTAAATGCTGTTGTAACATTCTTAAAAACGTCGACTTTCCAGAACGCCTAATCCCAGTTATTATCTTAATAATTGGTTTATTAATAAAACCGCTTATCGCATCATAATATTGCTTTCGTTCAATCATAATTCCACCTCTTTATTATCATTATAATAAAATTAAAACACGTTTTCAATAAAACTTTTCATTAGAAGAGTGAAAACTTTATATTTTTTGTGTTTTTCACTCTTTAAAACACTTTTGCCAATAGTATAAACTAATCATGCTAAATTGTATTCAATAAAGGGAAGAAAATCAAAATTTCAAGTAAAAAAATTCTGAGTAAAAAACTTTCCTCAGAATTTGAAATTACATTCAATTATTATTTATAATGCTAGTTTAAGCTTACAAACAGTCTCAACATGTGTGGCGTGGAGGTCGCAGATAGTCTATTGGTATCCCTAATCAACATAGTGCATCTTTAAAACAAATCGCTATGTGTCCCGGTCCTTGTTAAGGTCAAAACCAACTCTTTTTCTGTCAACTTATAAATAAGCAGCCAATCCGGTTGGATATGACATTCCCGATAGCCAATGTATCCTCCAGATAATTGGTGATCTTTAAATTTTTCAGGTAATTTTTTCCCATTTGCTAACATCTCAATTGCCTTCAATAACATGTTTAAGTCTTTTCCACGTTTTTTTGATAACTTATAGTCCTTTTTAAATTGAGCTGTTCTTATGATTTCATATTTCATCATCTTCAAGATCCTTAATCAAGTCTTCCATACTTGAAAATCTTTTGGCTGCAGAATCTTTCAGTAGACGCTCGCTTTCCAAGATAGCTTGAACCGTTTGCATATTTGGTGTATTTAAACTAATTTCAAATGGAATTCTTTGCTCTCTAACCGCTTGTTTTACAAAGGCAGTTATTGCAGTAGTCATATTGAAACCAAGAGCTTCAAACAATTTTTCAGATGCTTCTTTCAATTCTTCGTCCATTCGAATCGTAACGTTTTTAGTAGACATAAACTCCAACTCCTTTCTAAAATATCATTTATACACTTATATTATATTGCATAACACGTGCATTGTAAAGTTTTTGCACAAGATCAACATAAAGAATATATTTCAAATCCGAGTAAGACTGCTGCTACTGCTAATGAAAATGTTCCAACAATAACAGCTATGAGCGCTACCAAGTTGACTCCGCCATACTGATTGATGTGTTTCTTCTTTTGGTCTTCTTCCAAAACTTGATGCTTATCAACCAGTTGTTCAACATGCTGCATATATATGTGATTAGCATAGACTCCAAAAGCAATTCCAATCGCTACATTCATTATATTTCCAAATAAAAATGCAAACTTAAGCACATATTGAAGGAGCAGGAGACCAAAACCATAGAAGTACATTTTTCGATAAATACACCAGTATGCCGGGAATAAGAATGCAGCCCAATTCCAACTAGTATCTTTATGAACAACCCTCATCTCAAAAAACTTATTGCTATAATATTGACTATTTTTGCCTATATACTGCTTCTCGTTTTCATTCTTTTCAACCAGGTTAAATTCATAACCGCATTTACTGCAAAATAAGTCCCCCGGTAAATATAATTCTCCACATTTGGGACAGGCAGTATCAATATATTCATTCATAATAAAACCCCTTATTCTAAATAATATAGCAAATAACATTCCGATACTTTAATTGACCTTTCCATTCCAGTGCTGCAACCTATCTGCTATTTCCACCGCTTCCTCCCTTGTTGTTACAGGCATGGAATAAATATGTTTCTTATTCACTTAAATCTACTCCTTTGCTCAAATATAGTCATTTTCCAGTCCTTCCAATTTTACTTGATCTTATTCTATTTCAGTTACTTCTTCCGACCTATAAAAACATGTTGATAAAACTTCATTGTACCAGAAAAGCATCACCTTATCTCATTCGGTTATGATCATACCTTCCTTCATAATAAATAACAAATCAGGTAGATGATTTGTTACACTTTTTAAGAAATTAATCAAAAAATAAATTATAGCGATACCCGCGGACAGATATCGCCATTGCTATCAATCTTAACTTTTCCCCAAAATATCTACCCTATGAAAATTATACGCCTGTAGATTGAGGATTACAATAAAAATTCAATATTTATTTTTGCTTTAAACAGCCTTTCCAGTTATAACTTATTCACCCACAATAAAACATTTTTAAGATCTTCTTCGTTGGGGTGCGATTTTCTTATTATTCCCATAGCGCTCCCAAAACATTTCATGTAACTATTATCGAGTTTTATGCCTTTTTTATTTAAGAGTTGATTTATTTCGTTGAAAGCATCCATGTCTGAATGTCCCCTGCCGATCCAAGTAAAAAACAAGCAGATTTTGGCATCTGTCTTGATAGAGTCCATTTGGTCACTGCGTATCAATCGAAGTATGTTTTTATGAACATGACCACCATATATACCAGAAGATAGGATGATGGTATCATAATCCGAGAAATCAATTTTCGTTGATTCATTAACAATTAGGATATTCACATCTGTATTACCCGATATATGGCAGCATACCTTGTAGGTATTCCCTGATGCTTTCGGGCATATAATCAATTTTTTCATAAACTCTCACGCTCCTTTGATGCCATAGTTCCTTATAACCAGCTCAGTGCCTGCATTCTAGCTTCACGACACACTCCACATGGGTCCCGTGGGGGAACATATCGACAGGCTGAACTTCAAGTATTTCATATCCACCATCACCAAGTATCTTAAGGTCCCTGGCAAGAGTTGAAGGATTGCAGGACACATACACAACCTTTTCAGGTTTCATTGTGATTATCGTTTCAAGGACCGACTTCTCACATCCCTTTCTTGGGGGATCCACAATGACTATGTCTGCATCTATTCCCTGGCTGTGAAGCTTCGGAAATACATCCTCCGCCTTGCCGCAGTAGAAATCCGCATTTTCAATCGTGTTCTTTACTGCATTCTTCTTTGCATCATCTATTGCCGCCTGTACTATTTCAATTCCGTAGACATGTTTTGATTTCCTGGCAGCAGCCAGTGAGATTGTACCGATTCCGCAGTAAATGTCGTATACCACCTTGTCTTCATCAAGCTCTGCATATTCTAGAGCCTTGCTGTAGAGCACCTCAGTCTGGAAAGGATTCACCTGGAAAAAGGAATGGGGCGATATTGAAAATTCAAGATCATATATCCAGTCCTTCAGTACAGGCTTTCCATAAATCACCTTGTTCTTGTTCCCGAGAATTACATTGGTCTGTCTTTCATTTACATTGAGAACTATGGATTTAATTTCAGGAATTTCCTCCAGGAGCTTTCCAATTATTTCACTCTTGTTCGGAAGCTTGTTCTTTGAAGTTACGATTATAAGCATAATTTCATTCTTCCTGTTGCTCCTTATCATGAGGTGCTTCACCAGTCCCTTGTGGGCTATCTCATCATAGGGCTCCAGCTTCAAAACTTCCATCAAGGTCCTGAAGGTGTTGACTATCCTGTCTGCCGCCTCATGCTGTATAATGCATTTGTCAAGATCCACAATATCATGGGTACCCAGCTTGTATGCACCTATTGCTACATTCCCCCTGTGCCTGGCAACGGGGAAGGATCCCTTGTTTCTGTATCTGTAAGGATTTTCCATTCCCAGGGTTTCGTTTATCTTTATGTCGTTTTCACCTATTGCCTTTCTGATTTCCGACTCCACCCTGTTCTTCTTGTATTCAAGCTGCTTATCATAAACAATGTGCATAGTCTGGCACCCGCCGCATTCCCAGAAGTATTTGCACTGGGGTTCTGTTCTATACTCTGACTTTTTAGTAAGCTCAACCAGTTTGCCTACACCATAGTTCTTCTTCTTTTCAATTATCCTTATTCTTGCTTCATCACCCATGATCAGGTCGTCCACAAACACGACAAAACCGTCGATTCTTGCCACTCCCTGTCCTCTGTGATTGATGTCCACTATTTCAACTTCCATTATATCGTTTACTTTAAATTCTACATTTTCTTGCATTTCATTCTCCGGATTTTTATTATTTCAAGTAATCATTATATTATATCATCAATAATTGATAAATAAGTTTATTTTTTTATTTTCCTATTATATAATAAAAGAAGTCAAACAGAGAGGAAAATAAAATGAAACCTTTAATTAATATATTTTTGCTTTTAATGATAGTTTTTTGCACATCTACAATGCCGCTGTTCCTGTCTCCCATAGACTACAGCTCGACAATAAATATAAGTGACAACGGAGAGGATATTTCCTACAATCCCAATGTTGTCAATTTCAAATCCAACTCAGGCTATGCCTTCACAGATCCTGATTCACTGATACTTGAAATATTCTACAGCGGAGCAATGGAGCTTTCATTGTCCGAGGACACACTCTTCAGCATTGATGTCCTGAATGACAACGGCCTTGTACAATCAGGAATCGATGCAAAGATGGTTTCATCGGTTCATTTCTCCAACAACAAGTACCTGCTGGACAAGGATAATCCTATCATTTCAACAATCAGCATCAATCAGAGGGATTATTCACTGCCTGACGGCCAGTACAAGCTTGTAATCACTCCAAAGATCTATGAGCTCAAGAATGAAAACATAGAGGTGAATGTAACCTATACCCAGGACAGGAAGTATATTGCAGCTATGGATGTACCTCCTGAAAACACAAGAGGCATAACATTCTACCTTGCCAATGATGATGATGTATTGCTCCCGATATCGGAATTCATAGAAAATGCTGTTGATGTTTACGAGTACCGACTTATAGAGTCAGCATATACAAGAAATCATTCAGCATATTCACTAAAAAATCCTACAGGTGCCGTAAACTACCTTGTCTTCCAGGATGGAATAGTATATATAGATGTCAAGGGAAGCGACCCCATATACAGCAACAACAATACGTCAGATAATGCATACTGGGCCTTTGTAAAATCATATATGGGCATCGGCTATGTCGAAAGGGTGCGATTCACAGTTGACAATTACGTTGTTGAAGAGTACTTCGGAAGCCATCAAATAGGAAGTTCCATACAATATTACAATACCGACAAGGTCTATCTTCCCGTCATAGCAGGAGAAAGGTACCTGCTGGCTGATTTCAACCTTTTAAACAACCAGGGACTGGGTACAAGAGAAAAAATCGACCTCATGGTTGAAAACATGAAAAATGGAAACATGACGGGACTTGCGTCAATGCCCAAAAATGTAAGCTTCTCATATGAAATAAGCGGTTCGTCGGTTAACATACTGTTCAACAGCGATGTAAGCTTAGACAACTACAGTGAAGACAAGCTTAACATGATGATGGAATCGATGATCTATTCCTTCTCAAGCATAAGTGGAATAGACAGCATCTATATCAGCACCTTCAACGAAAACATCACCGACATAGGATCATATTCTGCAGGGGTGACAATCTATCCGAAGAATAATATCAACCCCTATGCAGATGAGATTATCAAATTAGAAGGTGCAACAGAATAATATTAAAAAAACTGGAGGTAATATCTCTCCAGTTTTTCTTGTTTTTCTATTAGATTTATCCCAACTTAAATCATATCTGATTCCCTAATATTCATGGAAAGCTATTGTCTAACGGCATGAATGATAACCCTCGAGTTTTCATACCAGAAACTGCATGTTACAAGTGTCATTATTTCATCTTCAAGCGTAACCTCGATATCACTGTCCAGCAAAGATCTTCTATATGCCCTGTCTATGAATGCCTGATATTTTTCATCATCGCTGTAATTCGTGTAAAGGTAATAGTCTTCCTTGTCCAGATCTACCACATATACAGAAAAAATCTTCCATTCTGTTTCTTCTTCATAGTCATCATATTTCACCGTATTGTAATTGTAGAAATACCTTTCATATGAACCATCCTGCACATAGTAGACAAGATCGGAAAACATGCTGCCGTCTATCATCTTGTGCCCGTAAAGGATATAGTTTCTGTCATCACCTATGCCATCGTTCCTGAAATCCATGTATATTGCGCCCTTTACATCCTTGTCGCCCTTGTAGTTGTGGGTAAGATAGAATTCATTGTCCGTGGTCTGTACAACAGGATAGTCTATTCCGGTACCTGGAATCCTTACCCATCCTATGACCTCTCCGGCTTCAGCTGCCGTCTGTTTCACCTCTTCCGATACTCCTCCATCATCTATAGGTGTAACTGTTGTATTGTTTCCCTCATTATCGCTTCCATTATCCTCAACTACCGTTGCATCTGTAGTTACAGCTATATCGGCATCAGTTGTAATTTGTGGAGCGGACGTATTGTCAGCTCCATCCAATTCAACTGAAAGTTCCTTTTTTTCATAGTATTGTTCCTTTGCTTCTTCGTATATGTCGGTAGATCTGCCGTACTTGAAAAATTCATTTACTGCAAGACCTATGAAGGTCAGGAATACACAAAAAAGCAAGCTTGTTACTATTCGATTTCTGTTCATGACATCTCCTCCGGGAAAATAATAGATGAATCGAATTTTATACCAAGTAATTCTAGTCAAAAAACACCGGCCTATACATATATTGTATAGACCGGTATGGATTTAATCAAGTCTATTATCTTTTCTTTCTGTCAATGATGCTCCATCCTGTACCTACTCCAAGTGCTCCAAGTCCGTATACCAACATCATTGGTATAGCTCCTGTGTCAGGTACATCCAGAGGTACAGTCTCTTCTTCGACTGGTACTATTATAATTTCATCTACCTCTTCAACAGTATCCCCAACTGTTACGTTGGCATCGTCTGATATCGTCAAATCCCCTACCGTTGCAGTTGCAACATTAGTGAAATTTTCCGCATCTTCAGAGATTTCCATGCTTACAGTTATCGGATCAGATGACATACCGACTCCAATTTCATCAATTTCATAACCATACAAACCTGCCATTGGGTCTTCAACTACAATATTTTTGAGAATTGTATCACCTGTATTCGTAACAACTATACTAAATTCAACTATGTCTCCAGGGAAGAATTCCGTCTTGTCGCCAACAACGGTCTTAGTAAGCGACAGTCCCGGAAGTCCTTGTGCCGGCTTATCATTAACTATTACAGTTGCAGTTGCTTCTTTAGTTCCAGTTCTACTGTTGTATGCAGTTGCCGTATTCTCAAGGATTCCAACTTCTGTTGTTTCATATTCTACAGTAAATACAACAGTGTCATCATCGCTTCCCTCTCTTGGCAAGTCTATCTCTGCATCTAATCCAACAAGTTCGTCAACAACTTCAACACTATACAAGTTTCCTTCATCTGTATTCTTGACAGTGATTGTATACGTAATGATATCACCGACAGTCACTTCATCCTGATCTGCAGTCTTTGTTATAGACATTCCGTAGTCAGTGCTTGAAGTTGAAGTTCTTCTGTTAACATCTACTACAGCTGTATCTGATACGGTTACAGGCTCTTCCTGACCGTCATAGTATGTAGCTTCAGCAACATTCGTGTACTCCCCTGTTGAACCGTATGAGGTTGTAAATGCCATTGATGTTGTTGCTCCAGCATCCAAATAGAATTCATCATATTCGTCTAAATCATTGTCGTCATAATCGTGGAAGTATATGCCTAATCCCTGATTTCCGGTGTTTTCCAATGTTACTGTGTATGTTACATCGTCATTAATGTATACGGTATCATCATCTACAGTCTTGTCTATAGTGAGGCCGTAAACCGGATCAACCGGTCTGCTGATTACATTGACTATAGCCGAATCTGTTACTGTACCTTCTGAAATGGAGGCACCCTCATATTCGTAATAAACAGCTGTCGCAACATTTGTCTTCTGTCCGGTTGTATCATAAGATGTAGTAAATGCCATTGATGTTGTTGCTCCATCCAGCAGTTCAAATCCTTCATTGGAATCTATGAGATTTCCGTCCGCATCTGTGAAATCAACCCAAAGGTCCTGGTTCCCTGTATTTACCATTGTTACTGTATATGTTACTTCTTCATCTACATATACACTGTCATCATCCACTACCTTGTCTATTGTCATTGAATATATTGGTGCTGGCGGTTCAGTACTTACATTGACTACTGCAGTATCGCTAACAGTTACAGGAGTCTGCTCACCGTCATAGTATGTAGCTTCAGCTGTATTTGTATACTCGCCTGCTTCGCCGTATGATGTGGTGAATGCCATTGATGTTGTTGCTCCACCTGCCAAGTATATATCATCGTATACATCCAGATCATTATCGTCATAATCATGGAATCCTATATCAAGACCTTGATTTCCTGTGTTTTCCAAAACGACTGTGTATGTTACCTCTTCCCCAACATACACATCACCATCATCGACTGTTTTGGTTATTGTCAATCCATATGCAGGTGCTTCTGTTACATTGACTACGGCTGTATCGCTAACAGTTACAGGAGTCTGCTCACCGTCATAGTATGCAGCTTCAGCTGTATTTGTATACTCGCCTGCTTCGCCGTATGATGTGGTGAATGCCATTGATGTTGTTGCTCCACCTGCCAAGTATATATCATCGTATACATCCAGATCATTATCGTCATAATCATGGAATCCTATATCCAGACCTTGATTTCCTGTGTTTTCCAAAACGACTGTGTAGGTTACCTCTTCCCCAACATATACATCACCATCATCGACTGTTTTGGTTATTGTCAATCCATATGCAGGTTCATCGGTTACATTGACTACTGCCGTATCGCTAACAGTTACAGGAGTCTGCTCACCGTCATAGTATGTAGCTTCTGCTGTATTTGTATACTCTCCTGTTTCGCCGTATGATGTGGTAAATGCCATTGATGTTGTTGCTCCGCCATCCAAGTATATTTCATCATATACATCCAGATCATTGCCGTCATAATCATGGAATCCTATATCCAGACCTTGATTTCCCTTGTTGACAAGCTCAACTGTGTATGTTACTTCTTCACCTACATATACATCTCCATCATCAACCGTCTTTGTTATGGTTAATCCGTATGTAGGCTCATTGGTTACATTGACATCAGCTGAATCAGTCACTGACCCTTTGGAAATTGATGCTCCTTCATATTCGTAGAAAACAGCTGTTGCCGTATTTGTATACTCTCCTTCTTCAACATATGAAGTTGTAAATGTCCTAGTTTCAGTTGTTCCTTCCAATAATTCAAAATCTTCATTTGAATCAATCAGATTTCCATCCGCATCTGTAAATTCAACCCACAGATTCTGATTTCCAGTATTAACCATTGTTACTGTATAGGTTACTTCTTCATCAACGTAGGCAGCTACTTTATCTACTACCTTTTCTATTGTCATGGAATAACTTGGAACTATGTTTACTGTCACATCTGCAGTATCCGATACAGTTCCTTCCGGTTCCTGTGCTGTACTGCTTGCATAGAAATCAGCTGAAGCCGTATTGGTTTTCAAGCCTGCGGTTTCATATGCTGTGGTAAAATCTCTAGTTACTGTTTCACCAACAGCAAGATCAATATATTCTTGTTCATCAATACTGTTCCCGTCTGAATCTGTAAAGTCCAAATAAAGGTCTCTGTTCCCTGTATTCTCCATGGTTACTGTGTAAGTTACATTTTCACCAATAAATACAGTATCTTCATCAACACTCTTGTCCAATGTCATACAATAATTGGCAGGTGCAGGATTGATTCCAAACGAAACTGTCTGGTTTGCTTCAACATACTCAACCTGAAGATTTTTTCCATTCCATGAGCTTGCTCCTGAACCAACAGTTCCTCCAGCAAACAGGTTGTCTTCTCCAGCCTCACTTGCATGTACCTTTCCATACAAAGCCCAGTCCTGGGCAACCAGTTCGATTAAAGATTCACCTGGTATGGTAATTACATAATGCAACAATTCAGCGCCATTCTTATCTGTAAATTTTATAGGTCCGGTAACTCCAATCGAAACACCTAAATCCGTATAACCCAATGTTGGAGAATCTGTGCCTATTTCCCAATCATCTCCACCATCAAATCCAATAGGTTCCGACCCATTCTTGGTATACTCCATGCCAACTGTCAATGTAATTGCTTCCGGAGTTATTTCCATTACATCAGGTACATTAGGGACAACCTTGATTGGTATCCAGTCCCCTTCATTCCAACTGTCATTTGCACTGTTTTTCCAACTTCCATCATTCCAAGCATATACCGTTCCGCTTTCTCCAAAAGCAACAGTGAAAAGACTTAATAAAAGTGTAAAAACGATTACTAATGATATTACTCTTTTCTTCATCATAATTTGTTCCTCCTGTTTTTATCTTGAATTGACAATGTCCAAGATAGGAGTCCCCACTCCGACACATTGACCGCTCCCCAGCAATCAACATATCTTGTTTGCAGAGAGACGTCTTTCTCTGCAGCAGCCGAACGATCATAGCACGGTCTATAAACAAAAAACTGCCATGAATGGTATTCACAGCAGTTGAACGATCATAGCAATTAATGCCTTAGACTCCAAACTTTGCGTCCTTGTCTTTCGACAAGTTTGCCAAAATATTCTTTGATATAATAATACGATAAACATTCAGTTTTGAAAAGGGTATTATCATATATTTTTATAAAAAAACATAATAATTCTTTATTTTAAATTTTAACAACAAAAAGAACCCTGCATATGTGGGTAGTATACAGGGTTTTAAAAGAGGCTATATCATTTTAATTGTTTATTTTATTTTTTTATTCAAATGTTTATCTCTTTTTAGAGATAGTAAGACCCAGTCCTGATGCTATTGCAGCAAATCCGTAGAACAAGAACATTGGAGGTATACCAGCTTGTGGAAGTGCAAGTGGAACACTTTCCTCTTCCACTATAGGCTTGGCAACTGTAACTCTTTTAAAATCTTCTGCAAAGAGATGATCCACTTCTGCTGTAGCTACGTTGTCGAAATCCACCATTTCTTCAGAGATTTCCATTGTTACCGTCAATAATACTTCATCTCCAGGTCCAAGTACTTTTTCAATCGTGTATTCATAGCCGGCCTTTTCGTCTTTAACAAGTATATTATCCAAGTTGGTTTCACCGGTATTCTTGACAGTCAACGTGAATTCAACAATATCTCCCGGAACGAAATCCGCTTTTTTATCACTTGTTATTTCCTTATTGATATCAAGTCCAGGAGTTTTACTGTCACCATCACCATCATCCTTGACAACTACGGTTTCATCATCACGAACGGTAGATGCGCGGTCATCTATAGCCGTTACAGTGTTTTTAATTGTTCCAACCTCTGTAGCTTCATATTCGACTGTAAAGGTGACACTGTCGTCTCCACTGGATGGAAGCTTGCCTATTGTCTTACTGAAATCCAACATTGGGTCTTTTACTTCAATATCGGTCAAAGTCTGGTTTCCAATATTTTCTAATGTAATGTTATATGTGATGATGTCTCCGACTTCATATTCTTCAGCATCTGCTTCCTTGGTTATCTTCATCTTGTATGTTTTGTTGTCCGGCGGATCATCATATACATCCACTATAGCCGAATCTGTAACAGTACCCATAGGTTCATATGCTTCAATATGCTCGTAATATTCAGCAACTGCATTATTTGTATATTCTCCTGTTGAGCTGTATGATGTGTAGAATGCCCTTTCTGTTGTTGTCCCCGAATCCAGGAAGAAATATTCTTCAGTTTCCCCTTCAGTTAAATCATACCCATCGCTATCCCAGAACCTAATGTAAAGCTCCTGATTGCCTGTATTGTTGAGTACTACTTCATACTTGACTTCTACATTCTTTTCTACTCTTACCTCCTCAACTCCATTTACTGTCTTGGATATTTCAAGATCATATACAGGTACATTAACTATGTCAACAGATGCTGTATCTGATTCCGTTAC
Organism: Dethiosulfatibacter aminovorans DSM 17477; assembly: GCF_900142005.1. Lineage (GTDB taxonomy): Bacteria > Bacillota > Clostridia > Tissierellales > Dethiosulfatibacteraceae > Dethiosulfatibacter > Dethiosulfatibacter aminovorans. The sequence goes on along the minus strand of NZ_FQZL01000010.1, from coordinate 19,831 downwards.
CGGAACCTGGTCTCCATCATAGTATATAGCAGTAGCTGTATTGACTTCCGTACCGATTGCTCCATATGAAGTCATGTATTCAAATGTCTTTATTCCTCCTGGTGTCAGGTCGAATGACTGTGTATCATTTATATCATGATTATCACTGTCCGAATAGTCTATCATTAGTGTAATGTTTCCAATATTTGTAATTGTTACTTCATAAGTCACCTCTTCACCTGGATATACTGTAACATGCTCCACTCCATCTACAGTCTTGACTATATCAAGGTCAGCATTCTGTGGTAATAATACGGTTTCTTGATCTTCATCAGGTTCGGACTCATTGGAATCAGCTGTGGCTGTATTGTCAACCTTTCCCGCCTCTATGTCTGCCTGGGTTATGGTATAGGTTCCTGTAAAAGTACTGGTATCCACTTCTCCAACATTGAGAGTTATAGGTCCTCCTGTAACTGTTACCTTTGGATCAGTTACCGTCACATTGTGTAAAGTGATATTGCCTAATCCTATGTTGCTGACTTCGAAGCTGTAGCTTATTGTCTCTCCTGGATCAGCATATCCGTCTCCGTCTTCATCGTTGAACGTTCCAGTCTTAACCAGGTCAATCATTGCATTCTGGGACAATCCCACAGTCTCCTCGTCGCTGTAAGGTTCGGACTCGTCGGAATCGGCAGTGGCTGTATTGTCAACCTTGCCGGCATCTATGTCATCCTGGGTTATGGTGTAAGTTCCCGTAAATGTATCTGTGTCCACATCTCCAACATTAAGTGTTATAGGTTCGCCTGTCACTGTTACCAGTGGATCAGTTACTGTCACATTGGTAAGGGTGATATTTCCAATGTTTTCAACCTCAAAGCTGTAGCTAATGGTTTCGCCAGGATCAGCCAATCCGTCTCCGTCCTCGTCGTTAAATGTTCCCGTCTTAACTAAGTTCAACATAGGATTCTGAACTGCATATACCGTTTCACTGTCTTGGTCCGGATCAGTCTCGTTGGAATCTGCAGTTGCCGTATTGTCCACTTGGCCTTCATCTACATCATCCTGGTCTACTGTGTATGTTCCCGTATATGTCCAAGTCTCACCCACATCGAGGATTCCATTTCCATCGTCTCCTGATGAGTAAGCCTCATTTTCAAGAAGATCATCTTCTAGCATTATTCCCGTCAGAGACATGTTTCCTGTGTTTGTCACAGTCATTGTATAGTGGATTACGTCGTCCGGTTCGTCATAGTTGGCTTCGGCTGCCGTCTTCACTATGCTGAGTGCAGGATTCTGAACTGCATATACCATTTCACTGTCTTCGACAGGATCTGTTTCGTTGGAATCGGCAGTTGCAGTGTTGTCAACCTGGCCTTCATCTATATCATCCTGGTCAACTGTGTATGTTCCCGTGTATGTCCAAGTCTCACCCACATCGAGGATTCCATTTCCATCGTCTCCTGATGAGTAAGCCTCGTCTTCGAGTAGATCATCTTCAACCATTAATCCCGTCAGCGATATGTTTCCTGTGTTTGTCACAGTCATTGTATAGTGGATTACATCGCCTGGTTCGTCATAGTTGGCTTCGGCTGCCGTCTTCACTATGCTAAGTCCAGCACTAGTAGCTGCATATACCGTTTCACTGTCTTCGACAGGATCCGTTTCATTGGAATCGGCAGTTGCAGTGTTGTCAACCTGACCTGCATCTACATCACCCTGGTCCACTGTGTATGTTCCTGTGTATGTCCAAGTCTCACCCACATCGAGGATTCCATTTCCGTCGTCTCCTGATGAGTAAGCCTCGTCTTCAAGAAGATCATCTTCTACCATTACTCCCGTCAACGGTATGTTTCCTGTGTTTGTAACAGTCATTGTATAGTGGATTACGTCGTCCGGTTCGTCATAGTTGGCTTCGGCTGCTGTCTTCACTATGCTGAGTGCAGGATTCTGAACTGCATATACCGTTTCACTGTCTTCGACAGGATCCGTTTCGTTGGAATCGGCAGTTGCAGTGTTGTCCACCTGGCCTTCATCTATATCATCCTGGTCAACTGTGTATGTTCCTGTATATGTCCAAGTCTCACCCACATCGAGGATTCCATTTCCGTCGTCTCCTGTTGAGTAAGCCTCGTCTTCGAGAAGATCATCTTCTACCATTACTCCCGTCAGCGGTATGTTTCCTGTGTTTGTAACAGTCATAGTATAGTGGATTATGTCTCCCGGTTCGTCGTAGTTGGCTTCGGCTGCTGTCTTAACTATGCTGAGTGAAGGAGATAAAAAGTCTTGTACTTTTAGAAGCGGCACTGTCTCATTACCTGTATTAATTACATCCCCATCTTGCGTCTGTGCAGAATCAAGTCCTGTCTGAACATTACCAGATGCTTTATCCGGGATTCTATCCTTTAGGACAACCCATATCTCAACAATGACTAGATCTCCGTCATCAAGACCCGATACTTTAATCGTCGCATCAATTTTCTCAGTTTTAGTGCCTGCGTCAGAAATTTCCCAATCAAGATCCGAAACCGTTGCATCTCCATCAGGATCCACAAAATGAGATTCTGATGTATCCACAAAGGCGGCAATAACGCCATAAGATGGATCATATCCGAAATCATCACCGCTTGTCGTCTTAGTGTTGAAATATGGATTCACATGGATTACACCGTCTTCAGGTCCCGTATCGCCTGAAACTGATATTTCCAGTTCAAATGGTACAATTTGTCCAAGTACCAGATCCTTAGGCGCAAGAGATTCTACAGCATCTTTATTGCTTGCTGAATCCGGTTCCCAGAAAATAGCATCCTCAAGGGGATCGGATTGCCGTCCAAGCAAAGGATAATCATAATGCAAATAATCAGGCGGAACCTTTTCATAAGTAGGTGAATAAGGTCCCTTATCCTCAGCCGGGTCAGCTGCGGTCCAATCCAATGTATACGCGCCTCCTGCTGCATAAGTAGGAGAAATATAACCCATCAGCAATAAAATAATAATTAACAATGAAATGATTTTTTTCATTTTAATATTATGTTTACTCATCGTAAACCTCCTTTTGATTTATTTGTCCCCATCCGCCTAAATAGCATCAAATAAAACAAAAAACCGCCTGAATACAATGTATCCGGCAGTTAAACATTCATAGTGCTGCACACCTTAGAACTTAACTTTGTGCACCTGTCTTTTAACAGGATTACCCTTATCAGATAATATAAATTTACTCCCATGAATTTATACTACATATTGATGAAACAACTTATGATGAAAAGTCCAGCAGAGTTACAACACCTAACTTTTCTTCATACTACTCCTCCCTTGTTACAATATTTAAATCAAGTTAATCCGTCTAAACAATTGTGGACAAAAAAAACCGTGATTTCTCACAGCAGTCGAACGGTCATAGTATTCTTTTATAATGTAAAAACTGCCATGAAAAATAATCATAGCAGTTGAACGGTCCTAGTAATCAATACCTTAGACTCCAAACTTTGCGTCCCTGCTTTTCAGCAGGTTTGCCCTTAAAATATCTTCTTGTTATTATTATACCCCTAATCATCGTTCATTAAAAGCAAATTCGCAATATTAGCAAAGTTTTTTTAATATCAAAACAAGCCTTCTAACAAAAAAAACATCACCAATGTATCAACCTCAAAAGCGAGTGTTAAGTCGCGAAATAAAGTTGACTCCAGTGTATATATAATAATTTTTATCTATCCTGCATATCATTCAGGAAAATTAACTGTTATTTGTTAAAAAATTCTAAATTTTCTGAATAAATCATTTTTTTTTGCGTATATATGTAGTGTAGTCAACAAATATTCAAGGTGATTTAAGGATTATTTGGACTATTTAATTTAATAAGAGTTGAATGACTTTTCAACGATAAAGGTAAACCTGTCGAAAGGCAGGGACACAAAGCCAAAGGGCCTAACCACGAAAGTGAATGGCAGCCGAGCTACCGAAAGGAAAGATTTTTTATGTTTAAAAAAACTCTATCGTTCATTATTATAATAGCAATGCTATTCTCAACTGTCGCCTTGGCAACAGAAACAGCTACAAAAACAAGTGCTGAATACCAACACACTTCCGAAAAGAACGAAATCATCGTACTTGATGAAAATCTGTCAAAAGGATCCATTGGATTCAGCCTTGCAAACTTCAGTGAAACTTCAACACTCAAACTAATGATAAAGAAAGACGGAAAGCAATATCTCTACGACCTAACTCCAGACGGCCAAGCCTGTTACTTCCCTCTTCAAATGGACAGCGGAGAATACACAATAGGCATACTTGAAAAAGTCGATGGAAAAAGCTACAAATATCTCAAGAAGATGACGATTGAGGCTGAAATCGAAAACGAACTTGATGTCTATCTGAATCCCATGCAGTACAACGACTGGACAAACAATGAAGAGTTTACAACACTGATAGACACAATTACAGAAAATGCTACAAGCGATGAAGAAATTACAGACAGCATATACAATTACATGATAGAAAATTTTTCATACGACTATGACAAGGCTGCAACTGTACAATCAGGATATATTCCAAGCATTTCACTCCTTGCCAACGAGAAGAACGGCATATGCTACGACTACTCTGCAATATTCTCAGCAGCCCTGAGATACAAGGGAGTACCTTGCAAGCTGGTAAAGGGATATTCAACTTACGTTGGTTCATACCACGCATGGAACCAGGTATGTCTCGATGGTCAGTGGATGACGGTTGATGTAACCGTAGATGCTTACTACAACAACTACAACATGTCTTACAACTTTGCCAAGGAAACGGAAAAATATACTGAAAAATATGTATACTGATCAACAGATGACCCTATTTGAAAACAAGCAATGCCCGGCGAATGCCGGGCATTTTTTTGTGCTATTTTTTGACTAAATCCACATTTTTATGGTTTTCATTCTTTACATAGGCAGCTAAATAATCCACAACCAGTCCGTAGCTTCTAGTCCCTTCCAATTGTCCCGTTGATTTAAGAAATCTGTCATTATTCTTTTCCCCTATTTCCGAAGCTATTCCCCTGTAGTTTTCCCAGTAATCATAATTATCCTTCAAAACAGCCTCAAGATTTTCCGAGTACATATCCCTGATTTCAAAGTAAAGCTCTTTGTCTTCCCTGTATATGGCATTTGTCACATAGACAAGTCCAGACAAATAACCGGAATATTCGAAATAATAATCTCCACTTTCCACACAGCTTATAAATGCAAGGCAGTTGGCTTCCTTTTCCCCTGCATATCCCCGTTGATGCGCTATCTCATGGCTTGCGACAAATGGAATCTTGTACTTGGGTATGTTGACATTCAGATTCGATTCAGCCGTGAAAGGATTGTATATTCCTGTGTAGTTAAGCTGACTCATTATTTCTGAAAAATACATTGCCTTGGGCTTGCTGTATATGCCTACAGCCAGATAGTCGGAAACCGCAGCTATCCTGTTGAAATAACTCCTGCTGTTTTTTCTGATGTCATCCAGGTTTCCCTTGTATACGGGAAGATTATTTTCATCAAATTCAAGATGGCTCTCAAGATACTTGATGTTGTCCAATAAATAGACCGCTGTTTCTTCAAGCTGTTCAATTGAAACTTCTTCTATTTCATAATCGAAATTTGACTCGAGAGGCATTCTGTAATTGTTCAATCCCCAAAGCATCCAGAACATCATGTATACCATTGAGGCTGTCATCAGCAATTTGCTCGTTTCGTCAACTAGCTTCTCTTTTGACGGATTGCTCAGGAAGGCTCCCACCTTCAATACAATGAATATCAAGGCAACAAGTATGATAACTTCGCCGCTTGAAACATCAATAAATCCGAATACCCCGCTTAAAAACAGGGATACCTTCGGGTATATCATTCTGGAATAATATGTTTCGACAAGGGCTGTGTTCTGCCCTGCAAGGAGATTGACAGTATATGTTATAATTAATATGAAAATCGATAGTGAGATTCTTTTTGTAACCTTGTTCATTAAGACTCCTTTAAGATTTATCTGTTACTATTATATAATTATTATCACAGATTGCCAAACTAAAATTCGATGGACATCGAGTCCTTCGAATTATCCAAAACGTCGTGTAAATAAATTAATATTTGGTTAAATAAAAGGTCCAAATATTGAATTTCAAAGCAAAACCTGTTATAGTATATTAACGAAAAATGGAGATGATAAAATGTTATGTTCAGAATGCAATAAAAACGTAGCGGTAATATATATAAATAAGATGGTTGATGGAAAAATGAAGACAGAAGGCCTCTGCATACCATGTGCGAAAAAGAGAGGGCTTGCTCCCATGGACCAGATTCTTCAGCAAAGCGGCATGAATCCTGAAGATTTTGAAAATATCAACGAACAGCTTCAGGAAGTCATGGGCGACATGGACATGAGTCAGCTAAATGAAATGGTTCAGGGCATCGAAGATGGAGACCCGGAAAACGCGGATAATCCCTTCTCAAATCTGTTGAACAATGCTTTTTCAGGACTCAAAAACAACAGTTCAAACGAGTTCGACACTGAAGATGACGAGAAATCAAAGGAAGAGGATAAGTCCGCCTCTGATGAAGGTCCAATAGGCAATATAAAGACAAGGCTGAAGAAAAACAAGAAGAAAAAAAAGTATCTTGACATCTATGGAATAAACCTGACGAACATGGCTAAAAACAAGGAAATCGACAGAATCATAGGCAGGGAACGAGAAATCGACAGGGTTGTCCAGATACTTAACAGAAGAGCAAAGAATAATCCAGTTCTCATAGGAGAGCCTGGTGTCGGCAAGACTGCCATAGCCGAAGGTCTTGCAGTTAGAATAATTGAAAAGCAGGTTCCTGTAAAACTCTTTAACACAGAGATATACCTCCTTGACCTGACTGCCGTTGTTGCAGGTACACAGTTCAGAGGTCAGTTCGAGTCAAGAATGAAGGCCATCATTGAAGAAGCAAAGAAAAACGGAAATGTAATACTGGTAATAGACGAACTTCACAATATCGTTGGTGCCGGAGAGGCAGAAGGCGGGGCAATGAATGCAGCCAACATCCTTAAGCCGGCCCTTGCAAGAGGTGAGGTCCAGATTATTGGAGCGACAACCCTTGATGAATACAGGAAGCATATCGAAAAGGATACTGCCCTGGAAAGGAGATTCCAGCCAGTAATGGTTGAGGAGCCTTCAATAGAAGAAAGCATTGAAATCCTTAAAGGAATCAAGGACTACTATGAAACATACCACAAGGTGAAGATAAGTGACGAAATAATTGAATCTGCCGTAAGAATGTCAGAGCGTTACATTACTGACAGGTTCCTGCCCGACAAGGCCATTGATGTAATAGACGAGGCAGGCTCAAGAGCCAACCTTAAAAACGAAGGCCTTGTAGAGCTTGAATCGCTGAGGTCTGAACTTGTAAAGATAAGATTGGACAAGGAGCTTGCAGCCGAAGAAGATGATTATGAAAAGGCAGCCGACTGCAAGATGCATGAAATCAGACTTGAGGCTAAAATATCCGAAATCGAAAAGGAATGCGCCGATGTCCAGCTGACTGCAGAAGATATAGCCTATGTAATAGAAGCATGGACAAAGATACCTGTTCACAGGATTTCCGAAGGAGAAGCTGAAAAGCTTCTAAACCTGGAAAAAAGGCTTCACAGAAGAGTAATAGGTCAGGACAAGGCTGTAACCAGTGTTGCCAAGGCAATTAGAAGAAGCAGATCAGGCTTCAAGAAGAAGAGAAAGCCTGCATCATTCATATTCGTAGGGCCGACCGGAGTTGGAAAAACAGAACTTGCAAGAACCATAGCCTATGAGCTGTTCGAAAACGAAGAAGCCATGATAAGACTTGACATGTCTGAATACATGGAAAAGCATACTGTTTCAAAACTCATTGGAGCTCCTCCCGGATATGTAGGATTTGACCAGGCTGGTTTCCTCACTGAAAAAATAAGAAGAAAACCATATTCCGTCATACTTTTAGACGAAATAGAGAAGGCTCATCCTGACATCTTCAATATTCTACTGCAAATACTTGAAGATGGAATCCTTACAGACTCAAAGGGTAGAACTGTGAACTTTGAAAACACTGTATTGATAATGACTTCAAATGCAGGCACAAGCATAAAGGGAAACAAGATCGGCTTTGGCAACAAGGAACATGAAGCATTGGAAACAAAGGTCAACGACGCCCTAAAAAACACCTTCAGGCCCGAATTTCTCAACAGGGTCGACGAGATAATAGTATTTACAGAGCTTAACCACGAAGAGCTACGAAAGATTATCGACCTTATGGTAAATGAAGTCGCAGATGAGGCGAAAAGCAAAAAAATTAAACTTAATGTATCCGATGAAGTCAAGGAGTTTATCCTTAAGGAAGGATACAACAGCAAATACGGAGCACGTCCTTTGAGAAGAACAATTCAGAGGCTCATAGAGGATGAAATCTCAGAAGCCTACTTGAAGGGTCATATAAAAGAAGGAATGGAAATCAGCTTCATCATGAAAGATGAAAAGGTAAAACTGATTTATAATGCACAGGAGTAGTGGATGTTAAAAGCAACAAAGTATAGTACTAGACTAAAAAACAACTATCGAATATTGGCAGAAAGCTTTCTGGAACAGGACAATGTAGAGAAGGCACTGAAATTCTATGAAAAGTCAAGAGCATACATGGGAGAAAGTCAAGACATTGACCTTCTCCTCGATATCGGCTTCATCTATTATGAAAACGACAATCTTGAAGCATCTAAAAGCACCTTTCTTGATGCCATAGCAATCGACAGCAATGAGCCCAGGGGTTATTTCGGGCTTGGAATAGTATATGAAGAACTTGAAGAACACGAAGAAGCCGAAGAGTCATATCTGAAAGCACTTGAACTTGACGAAGAGTATCAGCAGGCATACTTCTTCATCGCAGGGCTCTATCAGAAAATGGGCGATTTCGAAAAAAGCGAAAAGAACTATTTGAAATCACTTGAACTCAACTCTGAGGACTATTGGGCCATTACAAATCTTGGTTCCCTATATGAAGAGTTCAATTTGAACAAGAAGGCGGAGAAGTATTTCACACAGGCCTATGAATTGAACGAGAACAATCCAACTTCAGCTTTCAACCTTGGAGTTGTAAACGGCAAGATGGGAAAAATTGAAGAAGCAAAGAAATACTACAAGGCATCAATAGAATTGGACCAATACAACCCCTATGCCTACCTTAACCTGTCCTTGCTTTACAAGATAAAGGGAGACCACAAAACTTCCCTTCATTGGCTTAGCGAAGGACTAAAATTCAAACCTGACAGCGGTTTTCTCCACTATCACAGATGCTGCATCAACCTGCTGCTTGGAAACAAGGAAGATGCAGTAAAGGATGCTAGAAAAGCCTGTCTCTTTGATGATTATTTCATAGACTATATCAAAGAAGATCCCGATTTGGAATCAATTAAAGAATCCGTATTAGACTGACGGATTCTTTTTTATTGTTTTCTTTGCCAACTTTAAATAAATGCTCATTTATGTTATAATGATAGTATTACAAATAAATCATTAGGAGGATTTTATGGATTCGAGCACTATTAAAATTATTGTATTATCAATTTATCTTCTCGGAATGATTCTAATCGGTTTTTTCTATTACAAAAAAACCAGCGACTTCTCGGATTATGTTCTGGGAGGTAGAAAACTGGGAAGCTGGACAGCCGCACTTTCCGCCCAGGCTTCAGACATGAGCGGCTGGCTGCTCATAGGACTGCCCGGGACTGCATACCTTTCCGGAATCGATGCATCTTGGATAGCAATCGGTCTTGCCATAGGTACCTATATCAACTGGAAGATTGTTGCCAAAAGGCTTAGAAGCTACACTGAGATAGCAGGCGATTCACTGACATTGTCTGATTATTTCGAAAACAGATTCAGAGACGATACCCATATATTGAGAGTCGTTTCAGCACTGGTGATAATTGTTTTCTTTGCAGTGTATACCTCTGCCCAGTTTGCAGCAGGAGCCAAGCTGTTTGAAACATTAATGGGAATAGAATACAGAACAGCCCTGATACTGGGTGCTGCAGTTATCATCATCTATACCTTCCTCGGCGGATTCATGGCTGTTTCATTTACCGATTTTATCCAGGGAATGCTCATGTTCTTCGCACTGGCTATCGTCCCATTTGTAATGGTTGTCGAAATAGGCGGTTTTGGAGCAACCTTTGACAAAATGGCCGCCGTTGACCCCCATTATCTGGATATGTTCAGGGCCGTCGGAGGCGGAGGTACCATTTCATTCATTGCAATCGTTTCAAACATGGCATGGGGCCTTGGATATTTTGGACAGCCGCACATCCTTGCCAGATTCATGGCAATTCACAGCAAGGAGGCCATCAAGAAAGCACGCATCATAGCCATGGTATGGGTAATAATATCACTCTGTGCTGCCGTTCTTGTCGGAGTCTTCGGAAGGGTGTATTTCTCTGAAATGCTCAGTGATCCTGAAAAAATATTCATGTTTTCTGTCGACAGTCTCTTCATTCCTGTCATTGCAGGTGTACTTCTTGCGGCAATACTTGCTGCAAGCATGAGTACTGCTGATTCACAGCTGCTTGTTACAGCATCTTCAATTTCGGAAGATATTTTCAAGAAATATATCCAGAAAAATGCATCGGACGCTGAAATGATATGGATCGGAAGAATTGCAGTTGTCGGTATAGCCTTGATTGCAATGTTCCTGGCTTTTGACCCCAACAGTTCGGTATTCGGTCTCGTTTCATATGCATGGGCAGGTCTCGGTGCATCATTCGGTCCCTTGATCATAGTATCCCTTTTCTGGAACAGAGCCAATAAATGGGGTGCCATTGCCGGTATGATAACGGGAGCCTTGACTGTAATTATCTGGAAACAACTGGCAAACATATCTTCAGCAGCCATATTCAGCCTTTATGAAATCGTACCCGCATTCTTGCTGTCTCTTTTGGCCATATATGTTGTATCAACAGCTACAAAAGAGCCTTCAAGTGAAATCATTGATGAATTCAACAAGGCAGCCCAATAATAAATATGTAATGAAATGAATTAATGCAAAAAATCATGACAAAGGATATTTTCACAATTTCCTTGTCATGATTTTATTTTTAAAACAAAAAGAACTGTTCCTTTTGTTTTTTGTTATGCCATGTATTTTTTCCCTGCTTCTATCTGTCTCTCAACATCACTTACTGCAGTTCCACCGTAGGATACCCTTCTGTCTACACATGCTCTTGCTGAAAGTTCAGGTATCATATTTGCTGTAAGCTTTTCACTTATTTCAGGATAATTCTCTTCCTTGATATCTTCAAGACCCATATTGTTGTTTTCACAGTATTTTACCATATTTCCAACTATTTCATGGGCTTCCCTGAAAGGTACGTTCTGCTTTACCATATGCTCGGCTATGTCTGTAGCTGCAAGGAATCCCTTGCCCAGGTGCTTTGATATCTCTTCAGTCTTGAATTCGGTGTTTTCAAGCATCTTTGCAAATACCTTTACACATATCCTCAATGTATCCAATGAATCAAACAATGCTGCCTTGTCTTCCTGGAAGTCCTTGTTGTATGCCAAAGGTGTTCCCTTCATCACAGTAAGCATGGTCATGAGATTTCCATAAACCCTTCCCGTCTTTCCTCTGATAAGCTCGGCTATGTCAGGGTTTTTCTTCTGGGGCATGATGCTGCTTCCTGTACAGTAGGCATCGTCTATGTCTATATATCCGAATTCCTGTGAGTTCCAAATTATGAATTCCTCAGAGAATCTACTGAGATGCATTATGCATATTGCGGCATCACTCAGGAACTCAAGTACAAAATCCTTGTCCGATACCGAATCCATTGCATTTTCTGTAATATTTGAAAATCCAAGCAATTCCGTAGTCCTGTGTCTGTTTATGTTTACAGTTGTTCCAGCCAGGGCTCCCGCTCCAAGAGGATTATAGTCTATTCTCTTGAGACAGTCCTCTATCCTCTCAAGGTCCCTTTTGAACATCTGAAAGTACGCCATAAGGTGGAATCCTATTGTGACAGGCTGTGCATGTTGAAGATGAGTGAAGCCTATCATTATCTCAGACTTGTATTCTTCGGCCTTCTTGAGTATCACATTCAGAAGGGTCCTTATTTCCTCATATATTTCACCAAGCTCCTTCTTCATGAAAAGTCTTGTATCAAGTGCAACCTGGTCATTTCTACTTCTTCCCGTATGAAGTTTCTTTCCTACATCGCCGATTTCCTTGATAAGGTAGGTCTCAACAGTCATGTGGATGTCCTCAAGTCTTGTAGAAAATTCTATTTCATCATTTTCTATCATCTTCCTGATTTTTTCAAGACCTTCCCTTATTGCCGCCGCTTCTTCTTCAGTAACTATTCCCTGTTCTCCAAGCATGGTGACATGTGCTATACTGCCTTTGATGTCCACATCGTAATATCTTCTGTCGAGATCGATTGATGCATTTAGCTCCTCCATCAATTTGTCCATGCTTTTTTCAAATCTACCGCTCCATAAATTAGCCATCTAAACATTGCATGCCGAAATCAATTGATTCCAGCACATTCTCCTTTCTTAATATGTTATCAATTCCAATATTGTTTCATTAAATTCTTAATTATAACCGGTGATAATTTCTTTACTTGTATACATCCCTGTGGGTGATTACTGTCCTGTAGTTCTCGGATCCTATCCTGTCTCCCAGAAGATTTGCTATAGTTACAGACCTGTGCTTGCCACCTGTACACCCTATTCCTATTACCAGCTGAGACTTGCCTTCCTTTTGGTAGTGGGGTATAAGGAACTTCATCATATCCTCAAGCTTGTCCAGGAAAACCCTGCTCTGCTCAAAATCCATTACATAGTCCTGAACTTCCTTGTCATTACCGTTGAGAGGCTGCAGTTCCTCAATATAGTGGGGATTCGGGAGGAATCTCACATCAAATATAAGGTCGCAGTCCACAGGTATTCCCTTCTTGAAACCAAAGGAAATTATGGATATGGTGATGTTTTTCTGTATATTTCCCCTGAGGAATATTTCATTAAGTTCTTCCTTAAGCATTGCATTGGTGAAGCTTGAAGTATCCAATATGTAGTCGGACTTGTCCTTCACTTCCCTCAGCATTGCCCTTTCAGTAGTAATTCCCTCTATTATTCTCCCTGTAGGGTTGACAGGATGAGGCCTTCTGTGTTCCTTGAATCTTTTCACAAGAATTTCATCCGCAGCATCAAGGAATACTATTTCATAGTCTATACCTTCATTCTGAAGAGTCTCAAGACTTTCAAACAAGTCCTTGAAAAACACGCCGCCCCTGATATCCACTACAACAGCCACCTTTTCTATGGACTTTGACGATTCCCTGCACAACTTCGCAAACTCAGGAAGAAGAGATGGAGGCAGATTGTCCATACAGTAGTAATTCATATCCTCAAATGCCTTGGCAGCAAGACTTCTTCCTGCCCCGGACATACCCGTTATTATTACAAATCTCATATTATACCTCCAGATTGATTATTCTGTCACTTCCAAGACCCGCTTTTTCTATTCTATCATAAGAATCGGAAAACTCCCCTATTGCTTCATAAACATGTGCATCCGATCCTATATAAAAATCAACCTTGTATTTTGATGCCGTCCTAATTTCTTCAATATTCAAATGTCTATGGGAATTGTTTATTTCGAGTGCCGTATTTGTTCTTTCGGCTGCTTCCGCCAGTCTTTCGATATCTACGGGGACCTTGTCTCCAGGATGGGTTATTATGTCTATGTCATATTTCTCCATCGCCTTTATCAGCCCATCGGTGTTTATCCCTGCCATATATTTCCTCAAGGGGCTAATGAATCTTCCGAGGAAATTCAACTTGAAAAACCTTATGCTTCCCCACAGACCCTTGAATATCACACCAAAGTGTATGCCCAACAATATGATGTCGCAGTTATCCACAACAACCTGGGTAATGTCCGTATCCCCGTCATATGAGATAAGATTTGCCTCTATGCCGAGTTTTATGTCTATTTCAGGATATTTATCTTTCAATATGTCTATCTCTTTTCTTGCCTTGATGATATTCTTGTCGCTTGTTCCATAGAGAAAGTGCCTTATTCCATGGTCGGAAACCGCTATCTCCCTAAGTCCCTTGTCAACAGCGGTTATAACTATTTTTTCCAGTTCACTTTTACAATGACCGTTTTTTGAATACTTTGAATGAATGTGATAATCACTGTACAGTTTCATAGACTTTTAAAGTCCTCCTAGAATTCTTCTCCAATTATCCTTACCTCAGGTTCAAGCATGATTCCAAACCTGTTGAATACTGTTTCTCTTACAACTCTCATGAGAGAAAGTACATCTGAAGATTTTGCATTGTCTTCATTTACTATGAATCCGCAGTGCTTGTCGGAAATCATGGCGCCTCTGTGTCTCATTCCCTTAAGACCCGCATCCTGGATAAGTTTTGCCGCATATCCGTCTTTTGGTCTTTTGAAGGTGCTTCCGGCGCTTGGCTTTTCTATAGGCTGTTTGGCAAGCCTTTTTTCAGTCAAATCATTAATTGTACTGTTTATCTCTTCACGGTTCCCCGGCTCCAGCTCAAGCTCTGCTTCAAGAACTATCAGGTTTTCCTTGAAAACCCTGCTGTTCCTGTAGGAAAAGTGCATTTCCTCATTTGTAAACCAGTATACGTTTCCGTCGTAATCCATGCATTTGACTTTCTTTACAACATCCACCATTTCTCCGCCGTAGGCTCCAGCATTCATTGCTATGGCTCCACCAACATATCCGGGGATGCCACTGGCGAATTCCATACCTTTAAGGGCATTGTCCGCTGCAAACCTTGAAGTTCTTGAAAGAAGCGTTCCAGCTCCAAGTTTAATTTTGTTGTCTTCCAGTCTTATGCCGTTGAAATTGTTTCCTATCTTTATTACAGCCCCCTTGTATCCATCGTCCGAAAAGAGGAGGTTCGTTCCGTTTCCTATTATATAAAATGGTATGTTTCCATTGATTATTTCAAGCGTGTTCCTAAGGGATTCTTCGTCTTCAGGTTCGATGAACAAATCCACGCTGCCACCAATTCTAAAGTATGTCTGATCCTTGATCTTGAAATTTTTGACAATTGTTCCTTTTACCTTATTCTTCAATTGGTTGTATATTTGTATCATTTAATTCTCCTTGTTTTAATTCATAACTATTCTACCAGAAATGCCTGCATTAATCTATTAAAACAACTTATATTTAACATTTTTCTTTCATATTATTCATTTTAGCAAAAAGAAGACTCCCATAGAAATTCTACAGGAGTCGATTGATGCTTTATTGATTTTTGTTAAACAGTTACTTCAATGCCATTTAAATATTCCGCCTGTACCTCAGTGAGTTCAGGCTTCTTATATTCCTCGAGTCTCTGTGCCACAGCTTCTTTTGCCATCTGGAAGACATCCTTCTTTTCATTCATCTCCCAATTTTCATAAGGCACTTTTGAAAAGAGCTTTGCCTGAATGAACGAGTTTCTAAAATTGGCAAAGGTGTGGTCGCTTGTTATGTATGTCCCTTCAGACCCTATCTGCTTAATTAGGTCAAAGGCTATGGTTTCATCGGTTATCTCAAACCCTGAAACATACCTCTTTGCCATCCTGATGTTTTCCTCGTCAATTATTATCTTTTCAAAGCAAAGTGAATTGAAGGATTCAAGTATCCCACACGACTGAAGAACATAGTCTATTCCAGCTATGGATGCGCTCAGTATGCTGTAGGTTGACTCTATTCCGGCCTGCATGTCTACAGTGTTTGAATCCGTCAAGGAGCCTCCGGACCTGCACGGCATTCCATAGTGGGCACTTAGAGCCCTGTATCCATAGGTGAAGAGGCCTGTTTCTGGAGATCCTATTGCAGGAGTTACCATTCTCATGTCACATGACGGAGTTGTTCCTCCATAAATCACAGGAAGACCTGGTCTCAACAACTGGGTATACACTATTCCAGCCAGCACTTCGGCATTATTGGTTACAAGAGTTCCAGCCATTGTTACGGGACTTGTCGCTCCCGGCAACGAACAGCTTGCTATGAGCACGGGCTGGTTTTCCCTGGCATAGACATTCATTCCCTCTATCATCGATTCGTCGAAGCATAGAGGAGACACCGGACTTATTACTCCCAGTACAACATGCTTGTCTGTATCATCGTAAAAACCCTTTATGGTCCTTACACAGTTTTCTGAATCTTCGGTTCCCGTAGTGAAACCCATAAGAGGCTTGGTAGTCAATTCGAGGCATTTCTTCAGCCTGAAACCGTCCCTCTCCTCAAAATCCATATCTTGCGGTTCCGTCATGTTGGCATTGATCACCGGGATAACATCCGATGTCTGGAAAATCTTCAAAAGATTAATATAATCCTCGCCGGTTGTACTCCTTCTCTCGTTGTTTCTCTGAACATAGACTGGTCCTGAGGCAGGGGCATAAATCGTTTTCCCTCCACCTACCAAGACATCATCCTTCTCTGTTCTTCCTGACAATATAAATTCAGACGGTACTGTCTTCAAAGCTTTCCACAGGGTGTCTTCGTCTATGAAAACTTTTTTACCTTCCACCTTGACATTGTTCTGTCTGAAGAGTTCCAGTGCATCTGACGTATTAAATTCAACACCAACTTCAGTCAGCACTCTGACAGTTGCCTTATGCAGCTTCTCTATTTCCTGTTCTGTAAAAAAGTTATCTCTAATTTTCATTTTTCTACCTTTCCTTTATGATACTGATTCTTCCATTTTTTCCATGTATTCTATATTATCTTTAATCTCTTTCTTTGAATTCCTTGTCATGTATCTGATGAATCCAAACATCATTACAACTTCAATAACCAGTATTGGGAATCCTGCAATTGTCTTGACAACCTTGATACCTTCGAGTCCTCCGTTCAGGACGAATATGATTGAAGTAAGACCCATCAACAGTCCCCAGAACAATTTGATTCCAAGAGGCGCCTCATTCACGTCATGGTTGTCCTTCATTGACATGATGGATACGGTAGACGTCATTGAGTCTGCAAGAGTGATGAATGAAAGCATTATTGTAATAATCATCAACGGTCTTATCAAACCTGTCAATGGCACATAAGCAAACACTTCATACATCAAGCTTTCAAGGCCGTTGGCATCCATAAATCCAAGAAGGTCTACTCCCTGCACTATTTGAAGATCCAGTGCGAATCCACCGAACATTCCAAACCATATCATTCCAAATAATGATGGCGCTATGAGGTTTACTATAATGAATTCTCTTATGGTTCTTCCGTAACAAAGCTTTATCAGGAAAAGTCCGACAATAGGTCCAAATGACAGCCAGTCAACAAACCAATACATGTCCCACCACTGTGGCCAAAGGTCCGTACCGAATGCATCTGTAAATGTCATTCCTTCTATGAAATTCGCTACATATGATCCAAGTGACTGGGTGGTAATGTTAAGCATTCTAGCCGTAGGTCCAAATATTGTGACAAAAACAAGCAATCCTATGAATATCCAGGCGTTCTTGTCGCTCAACCACTTGATACCCCTGTCAAGGCCGGTCGCACTCGAAATCGTGTAAGCTGTAATTATTACCAATGCTATTCCTATCCATACGGGAGGTCCCGGAACTACCCCAAATACAAATTCCAGTCCGCTTCCTACCTGAAGCAGTCCATATCCCAGTGATCCTGCAACACCACCTGTTATTGCAAGCAAGGTTATACCGTCAACTATATTTACTGTCATAGGGTTCAAATCCTTGCCGTTGTTCAGCAGACAGAGTCCTGAACTTACAGCGTATGGCTTGCCAAGGTTGTAATATGCATATCCTATTGCAACTCCCGCTATTACATATATTGAATACGGAGTAAGTGTCCAGTGAAGGAATGAAGTTCTCATGGCCCAGATCATTGCTTCCGAACTTCCAGGTTCAAGTCCCATCCCTCCAGCAGGTCTCATGGAATGAAGCAGGGGTTCAACGGCTCCCCAGAAAACAATACCTGTTCCTATTCCTGCACAAAGTGATATAGCCCACCAGTTCCATGTTGAAAACTGGGGTTTCGCTTCAGGTCCACCGAATCTGATCTTACCAACCGGGTGAATGCAAAGAACCAGCAGACATATGACAAACGCAAGACATCCAAGGTCTACCGCCCATCCGACATTTACCATAAGCCACTCGAAAACCCCCCAAAGAATGCTGACAAAGGCATCTGCATTCATAAAGCCAAGCACTATCAATACACCAAATACTAAAACGGGAAACGCGGTAGGTATAAACCTGATTCTTTTAATCAAACTTTCTTTATTCATATTAAACTCCCTCATCAAAAATTAGCTGTGCACTTTAATCTCGGGTCGTTCAAATTTATTTTTTGACATCTGTATTCATCTCTTTAATTCCTCTATATTCTATACTGTAAAACCTCAGACTTGCAAGAAAATTGTTCATATGTCTACGCATATTTAATTTTATATAATTGAATAAAGATGTCAAATCTTCTGTCGACTTATACGTGACCGTAATAGTCTCTGTGTGCAATTACGGAATATGCATAGTCAAGTAGTGTTCCCCAGCTGAATACAGGCATGTCAACAGCTCTCTGTACCGCTCTAGCGAAAGGCTGCATTCCTGTACATTCAAGCATTATCGCCTTTATGTCGGGATGCTTCGCTACGAATTCCTTGGCAATCCTAACCATATCCTCTTCTGACTGGTCATAATAGCTTTCAGGAATTTCAGGTCTCTTCTCGTGATCCCATAAAGTGTCAAACTGAGGGCATCCATACTCGTCCTGTGCTCCGGCTATATGGAATTTGCTGTTCAAATCGATTCCAACATTTTGAAGGTGTACATCAGTCAAGAACCTTTTTTGAGCACAAATGATTCCAACAGCATTGTCCGGACCTATTAAATGCTGAATAAATGGAACCTGCAGCAGGCTTGACATGAATACGGGAATATCAACATTTCCAGCAACATCCTTCTGGAAATATGCGAAATATCCACATTCTGCCGCTATAGCCTTGCATCCCATGTTTTCAAGTCTTTTTGCAGCATCAATTATCGGCTGTCTGCATGGAGTCTTGTCCTGTTCCCATACTAGGGTGTAGTTGTCCACTCCTTTTGCGATATCATACTGTACAGGATATCCGAATCCGCTTGCGTTTCTCACGTCTCCGGGAAATCCAGGATATGCATCGTCGAGGACCATTATTCCTATTCCCATTCCGTAGCAGGTATGCTGTTTTCTGGTTTTAATGTAATTGATTCCAAAGTCTCTGTTCATTTCTTCCTCCATATTATTGCATTATATATTTTTTCCTACCGGTTTACACCAGTACATTATACTTTTCTTCCCACTTGGCAAGCTCAGCCAGCACTTCACTGTCAAGCTCAGGAACTTCATGGTTTTCAAGTATGGCATCTATCTTGTTTATTACATTTGTCATGATTTCCGACTCGTCGGGATTTTCCATCTTTCTGCCGAAGAGTTCAGGATACCATATCTCCTTGAAGTTTGAGAATGTATGGGTGTGCTGCAGATAGTGTCCTCCGAACCCTACGTCCTGTATTACATCAAGTGCCAGGGTCTCCTCGTTGACTTCAACTCCCTTGCAGTAATTCTTCATCTGGTTTATTATTTCGTTTGCAAGCACTGCCATTGCAGGCGATACGCTGTTGCAGTGGTCCATTACTCCTATGTCGTGGACTATGTTGGCCTTGCTTAATGATGTTGAGAATAATTCCATTGTCACTTCTGCCATTGCCTGAGGATCTACAGTCTTTGCATCGCTGCATGAAGCCGTTCCGAAGAATGGCAGTCCGTAGTAGTCGGCCATTTCAGATGCTGC
>NZ_FQZL01000020.1 GCF_900142005.1 Dethiosulfatibacter aminovorans DSM 17477 | reverse complement strand
GTTAGTGCTTCTTGACAGGGGAACGCCACCGACGTTGATGTTTACGGATGCACTCACTACAGTAATACCAGCAGAACTTGAAGTCAAGTCAACAGTAGCCTGACCGCCGGAAGTGGTTGTCACGTTGGACAAAGCACCAGGGCCGGAATCAATGTAGAAGTTGACGGTAGTGCCGTTAGGAGCGTTTATCCATCCGTTACCTTCATCTATCATGACAGTAGCAGTGAAAGTATGAGTATCGTTAATTTCATTAGTATCGTCTGCAGCAATGCTTATTTTTGCGTCAACCCAAGTTTTGGTTGCAGGGCCGCTGTTGTTACCAGTACCATTTGTTGAAACATCAAAATCAAGACTTCCAATACTAAATGCAGCATGTGCAGTTACAGTTGAAACTCCAGCTGAACTTGAAGATATTGTAAATTGAGCTTCTCCAGCTGAATTTGTTATAGCTGAACCTGTAACAGGTGTTCCAAAGTTGTTTGTGAAATCAACAGTTATATTAGAACCAGCGGAATCCCAAGTGTCTCCACCATCACCGCTTAGCTGAACTGTAGCTGTGAAAGTATGGGTAGTACCAACTTCATTGGTTGCATTATTACCGATCAAAATTCTAGCTTCAAGACGTACATTACCAAAATCATTTCCAGTAGAAACTGATCCAGGATAGAATACTTCTTTGTAATAACCAACTGCTGGACATGTTTGTTCATATCCATCCTGAGGAACTTCTCTTACATGCCATACTTGTTCATCTGTTGGACTTTCTACAGGAACCATGCTTGAAGGCCAAATTCCGGTGATTTCATAATAACCTGTTGAGTCAGTAGTAGCGAAGTGTTCGTTTTCATCCCATTCTTCGTTGTTGTTATAGTCTACATAGATTTTCCATCCTTCCATGCCTGGTTCGTATGTATCAGGAATTCCATCTCCATCTGAGTCGTAATTATCTCTTACGCCATTGGCGTTCATATCATGGAACTTGTATCCGGATTTAGTAGATAAGTCATAACCTAGAACTCCCCATTCCTCAAAACCGTCGTTTCCTCCTACAGAAAGAAGGCCGTCTTCTTCAAGTGATGGCTCATAATGATTAGAGTAGTGAAGTGATATTAAATCCAATGCTGGATCATCAGGCTCATTATTTGGAATGGCATCTCCATCGCCGTCAATTTTGGTTAAATCTTCAATTCCTCCAGCTTTAGGTTTTTTTTCACCTTCAGCAGGTACCATTGTAGTATATTGTGTATATCCAAAGTCGCAGGCAAACACTACGTATTCCATTGTTAAATCGAACCATTCGTGTGGAACATACAATTTATAGTCAGCTTTACCGCTACCTTCGTTTACCATATAATCCATGACAACAGATCTGTTTACATGATCATAGTATAAAGGGTCTCCGGTATCAACATCGACTACCAGAGGGTTGTATCCATAATCTGATAGATATCCTCCAGTAGCATATGGTGGATATAGTGCAGGTGTAGTATATTTAGGTACTGTTGGGGCTGGAGCGCTTCCAAAGTATCCATCGAGGTCCCAAACGAGTACAGCTTTCTGGTCGGTACCATCCTCGTATGTATTGTTGTTCAACCCTACATCCTCCCAAAGAGTATGATGTTTAAAATAGTATGGAGTAGAAGGGTAATTAGGATCCGGAGCAGGTGCTAGTTCCGGATAGGCTACGTATTGACCAATGCCATATTGGTCATTTGTCTGCCATATCTGGAATACCTCCCAAACTGTATGAGATTCACCTGTCAACTGATTGATGTCAACAGCAAACTCACGGTATAGTATGCCGTCAATATTAACAACGGGAACTGCATCCAATGGAAGTGCTCTGGTTTTTGCATTGTCTTCATCGAATACATATTTTTGATTAGCTTTTACTTGGTCCGTATTGACACCACGTTCCTCAACGGAGTAGGCTGCTTTGTCCTTGGCGCTTATAGCCAGATAGGTATCGAAGCCACCTGTTCCTGCAGCTTGGTCACTGGGCCAGTAACTCAGTAAAGCACCATTGATTTCTTCTGCAAGATAGGTTTTTTCATTGTCTGGGATTTGATTTTCATCAAATGGAGCAGGTCCATCATCGAAATAATCCCATAATGACTCTGCATGCATGAAAATTACATTCGCAGGGTCTGCTGGTTGTTTGTCAGCACCTCCATCAGCAAAAGCAATAGTCGTGCCAATGATAAATGTCAATATAATCATGAGTATAAGTATTTTTACATACCACCCAGAGTTATCGTCTTTATTGACATTCATAATATTTTCTCTCCTTTCTTAATATATTTTCTCTATGTCTCTGCATAAATATAAAAATGAACTTTAAATATAAACACCACCTCCTCGTATTTGATTTTATAAAAATTAATAATATTTCTCACCTCCAAAAAAATGGAACCGACTGATGAAAAACTAAATATTGTGAAAAACATAATTAAAAGTTGCTGGTGTAAACCTGGGGTTCGAAATTCAATTAATATTTCTATTGGGTATAAACCTTTGCAATCCAAAAGCGAAAGCGAATTTGTCATTTAAAAAGACTGCTGAAGAAAATCAGCAGTCAGACAGTCATAATATTAAGATAATCGATCGAGCCAAAAAACATTATCTTAGACTCACGACTTTGCGTCCCCGGTTTTCGCCGGGTTTGCCCTTAGAAACATTAGATTATATATATTTATTATACCATATTTCAGCAGGAAATAAAATAATTTAAATGAATATTCATACACGAAAGAGATGTTTTTTGAAGGTTAAAATTTTCCAAGCTGAATACAACAGATTGATGAAAATCTTCTCTTTTATGATATAATTATTAATAAAGGGAGGATTTTTATTATGGGATATTCTGTTGAACTGCATTTCGATGAAGAAAGCGAAGATATAATAAAGAGATACTGGAAAATCCTTTATGATGGAAAGGGTGGAAAGTTCATGCATATCCATGGCAAGAAGCCCCATATTTCTCTTGCCCTTTATTACCAGGAGATGGAGCATATAGACACCTTGAAGGAACTGGTTGTTTCAAATTTTGAAAATATGGAAAAATTCAAGCTGCATTTTGCAAGCGTAGGGGTCTTTCCCGGAAACGACAGGGTGACATTTCTAAATCCAAAGCCTTCTCCCAAACTTTTAAGCATACAGAACAAGCTTTATAGTGACATCAGAAAGCACAAGATAAAGAAGTACTATTGGGGACACTACAAGCCCAAGGTATGGACTCCCCACTGTACCATGATTGTAAATGAAGATATTGAAACAAATTCCATAGGGATAGACCTTTTGACAAAAATCTTCGAGCCTTTTGAGGTCACAGTGGAAAAAGTGGCCCTTGTCGAATTTTATCCCTACAAGTGTCTTCTGGAAATGGAGCTACTATAATGAACAAGGTTGCAGAAATTAGAAAAGAACTGGAAAAATACATAGATGATGAAAAAGCAGAATTTTTGCCGCGTTTTTTCAAGACAGGAGAAGGGGAATACGGAGAAGGCGACAAGTTCATAGGAGTTACCGTACCAAACCAAAAAAAGGTGGTGCAGAAATTCTACAAAGAAGCTACGCTGGATGATGCTGTCGAGCTTTTACATTCCGAGATACATGAGCACAGGCTGACTGCATTGCTGCTTCTTGTCAAGAAATTTGAGAGGTCGAAAGATGAAGATCATAAAGAGAAAATATACAGTCTGTACATTGAAAACACTGATTGTGTGAACAACTGGGATCTTGTGGATTCATCCGCCCACAAGATTATGGGACCTTATCTCGAAGAGAGGGATAAGGGAATACTATATGAATTCGCTGAAATGGACAATCTCTGGAAACAGAGGATAGCCATAATTACAACCTATCATTTTATAAAGAACAGGGAATATGACGACGCCTTGAAGATCAGTGAAATGCTCCTTAACCACGAACATGATCTGATTCACAAGGCGGTAGGATGGATGCTAAGAGAAATAGGCAACAGGGATTACCAGGTTGAATATGATTTCCTGGAAAGATTCTACAATGAGATGCCCCGAACAATGCTAAGATACAGCATAGAAAAATTCAATGAAAATATTAGAAAGAAATTCTTAAAGGGAGAAATTTGATAATTTAATACAATCTGAAAACAAGAACAGGCAGTTCATATCCAACCGGATATGTTGACTGCCTGTTTTTTGCTGTTCTTATGACATTACTTTTTTGACTTTTCTTCCTTGATTACCGTTTCCTGAAGTGTCGTATCTATTTCAACATTGAATCTGTCGGAATAGCTTCTTCCCCATTTGTACATGGATTTCAAGACAGGAACAAAAACCTTGCCTTCCTCAGTTAGTGAATATTCAACCTTTGGTGGTACAACAGGATAAACCTTCCTGTGGATCAATCCGTTTTCTTCAAGGTCCCTCAGCTGATGAGTAAGCATTTTCTGAGTCACTCCGGGGAGCCTTTTTTTTAGTTGGCTGAATCTAAGAGTACCGTTTCTAAGATGCCACAATGTAACACATTTCCACTTGCCTCCAATAAGGTCTATTGACAGTTCCAAAGGACAGCGATATATCTTGTCTGATGCTCCGCTCATAACAATACCTCCTGGTATATTTATAGTTTCAAAAAGTGGGGTATATATCAAAAAGATAGTAGATATATATGTGGTAACTACATCTTGATAAAACCATTATGGATATAAATTATCATACAACTTGTGAATAGAATATACAAGGAAAAAATATAAAAGAATAATAATTAATTATAAAACTACTGAAATTAAGCGAATTTGTGTCTTGTTACAAAACATAAACTAGGTAGTATATACCTTACATAGTATCTTTATGTATACTATAATACAAAAAAGTGCATACTTGTATCATTTGACGAAATGGATTAACATTGACTTACAGAAACAAATAACCCAAAAAAGAGTTACATAAAAGCTGCAATAGTCAGATAGCTTAAGAATAAAGACTAGAGGTAATATATTTTATAGTTGGAGGTAAACATGGAAAAGGTAAAAGTATTAACGGCAAGTGAGGCGGTAAAATTTGTTCAGGATGAACATACCCTTGTCACCAGTGGATTTGTTGGGAACTGTAACCCGGAGGCTTTAAACAAGGCATTTGAAAAACGATTTCTTGAAACAGGCTCGCCAAGGGATATTACATTTTTCTATCCTGCATCACAGGGAGATAGAAGCGGTAAGACAGGTGGAGACCATTACGCACACGAAGGCCTGTTGAAAAGGGTAATTGCAGGGCATTATGCAACTGCACCTAAGCTTGGAGAGTTTGCTCTTGCAAACAAGTGTGAAGCTTACAATCTTCCACAGGGAGCCCTTGTATATCTTTTAAGGGACATGGCTGGTAAAAGGCCTGGAACCCTTACTCATGTGGGATTGGATACATTTGTCGATCCTAGAAACGGCGGAGGAAAAGTAAACGAAAGAACCACTGAAGATTTGGTTGAACTTGTGAATATTGGTGGAGAGGAAAAACTTCTTTACAAAACTTTCCCTGTTGACGTTGCCTTTATAAGAGGAACATATGCAGATGAATACGGCAACATCTCCCTTGATAAGGAAGTTGCAACTACGGAAGTTACTTCAATAGCACAGGCGGTAAAAAACAACAACGGCAAGGTTGTAGTTCAAATAGAGAAAATAGTTGAAGCAGGGTCATTGAATCCGAAACTTGTAAAGATACCTGGAATCTATGTTGATGCAGTTGTAATCGCAGATCCCGAAGATCACGAACAGTGTCTTGGAAATGAATACAATCCAGGTTTGAGTGGTGAAGCAAGAGTCGAAGTATCGGATGATGTTGAAAAAATACCTATGAGCGCTAAAAAAGTAATCGGAAGAAGAGCAGCTATGGAGCTTGGAAAGAACACTGTTGTAAACTTGGGTGTTGGAGCTCCTGAATATATTGCTACAATCGCCGGTGAAGAAGGAGTATCACAGTATGTAACCCTTACTGTTGAGTCTGGAGCAATCGGTGGAGTACCTCAGGGTGGAGCTGCTTTCGGTTCAAGTATGAATCCTCATGCAATCATCGACCAGCCATATCAGTTTGACTTTTATGATGGCGGTGGACTTGATGCTGCATTCTTGGGACTGGCGGAATGTGATGAGAAGGGAAATATCAATGTAAGCAAGTTTGGACCTAAACTTCCAGGTTGTGGTGGTTTCATAAATATTACGCAAAACTCCAAAAAAGTATTCTTCTGTGGTACATTCACTGCAGGTGGATTAAGAACAAAAATTGAAGACGGCAATATGGTCATTGAGAATGAAGGAAAAAAACTCAAGTTCATAAAGGAAGTTGAACAGGTTACCTTCAGTGGAAGATATGCGAACAAGACTGGCCAGCCTATTCTGTACATAACTGAAAGATGCGTATTTGAACTCAGACAAGACGGTTTGTGGCTTATAGAGATCGCACCTGGAATCGACATGCAGAGCCAAATTCTTGATTTGATGGAATTCAAGCCGCACATAGCAGATGAAGTTAAATTGATGGATGAAAAACTTTTTAGAGAAGAAAACATGGGACTGGAATTGAAATAGTAAAAAATAAGAGGTGACAACTATGTATACAATGGGAATCGATATAGGATCAGCATCATCTAAAGCGGTCATTCTTAAAGACGGCAAGGAAATAGTGTCAACTGCTGTTGCGCAGATAGGAACAGGTTCAACCGGACCCAGCAAGGTAATGGCTGAAGTTCTTGAAAAGGCAAACTTGACGGAAAAAGATATTGAAAAAACTGTTACTACGGGATATGGAAGGTTTTCAATAGATATGGCAGACAAGCAGTTCAGTGAAATAAGCTGTCATGCCAAAGGGATACATTTCCTTATACCAACGGCAAAAACTATAATTGATATCGGTGGTCAAGATGCAAAGGCAATTAAGCTTGACAAGACAGGACGGGTAAAGCAGTTTTTCATGAACGACAAGTGTGCTGCCGGTACCGGAAGATTTCTCGATGTAATGTCAAGGATACTTCAAGTCGACTTGGATGAAATGGGTGATTACGATTCCATGGCTGACGAACCATCTGTTGTAAGCAGTACATGTACAGTGTTTGCTGAATCGGAGGTAATATCACAGTTGTCAAGAGGTCTCAAGAAACAGAATATCATTGCAGGTGTCCACAACTCAACAGCTGCAAAAGCATGCAGTCTTGCATATAGGGCAGGTGTTGAGGATGATGTTGTAATGTGTGGCGGAGTTGCACAGAACAGCGGTGTTGTGAGGGCCATAAGCATGGAGCTTGGTACAAATGTTATTGTTGCTCCGAATCCTCAGACTACAGGTGCATTAGGGGCAGCAATTTATGCTTATGAAGCAACCCTGGCAGAAGAAGCTATATAAGACTTACAGATTGGACAAACCGCAAAATACGATAAAAGCCTGCGGATAACACCGTAGATAAACTATAAAGAGAGGATATAATATGAGTGATGTAAAAGATTTAAAGGATATGAAGGCAAAAGAGCTCCTGGGATATTTTCAGGCAAAATTGGATGAAGAAGCAAGACAGGCCAAGAAAGACGGAAAGCTTGTATGCTGGTCTGCATCTGTAGCACCGCCTGAGTTTTGTGTTGCTATGGACATAGCAATGGTATATCCTGAGACACATGCTGCCGGAATAGGAGCAAGAAAGGGAGCGCCTGATATGCTTGAGGTTGCAGACAGAAAGGGATACAATATTGACACCTGTTCATATGCAAGAGTAAACCTTGGGTATATGGAGCTTTTGATGGAAAAGGCACGTACGGGAGTTACCCCTGAAAAACTGGCTAACTCACCTGGCGCAGACATTCCACTACCTGATATAGTAATAACATGCAACAATATATGCAACACTCTTTTGAAATGGTATGAGAATATTGCAGTTGAGCTGGATATACCATGTATAGTGATTGATGTTCCATTCAATCATACAATGCCTATCCCTCAATATTCAAAGGACTATATCGCAGACCAGTTTGACGAGGCAATAAGAATACTTGAAGAAACTACTGGAAAAAAATTCGATTATGACAAGTTCCTGGAAGTGCAGAAACAAACTCAAAGATCTGTTGCCCAGTGGAACAGGCTTGCAGCCCTTGCGTCACACAAACCTTCACCTTTGAATGGTTTTGACCTCTTTAGTTTTATGGCTCTTATAGTTTGTGCCAGAAGTCTTGAATATTCGGAAATAACCTTCAAGAAGTTCGCGGATGAACTTGAAGATAACCTCAAGAATGAAATATATGCATTCAAGGGTAATGAAAAGACAAGAGTCACATGGGAAGGAATCGCAGTATGGCCTTACCTTGGACATACTTTCAAGGGACTTAAGAGCCAGGGAAGTATCATGACCGGTTCAGCTTATCCAGGTATGTGGAATCTTGAATATACACCTGGAGACATGAGTTCAATGGCTGAAGCATATACTAGAATATATATAAATACATGTCTTGACAACAAGGTTAAGGTACTTGGAGACATCATATCAAACGGAAAGTGTGACGGTATTCTTTATCATCAAAACAGAAGCTGCAAGCTTATGAGTTTCCTGAACTATGAAACTGCTGAAATGCTTCATGAAGAAAACGGACTTCCATATGTAAGTTTTGATGGAGACCAGACAGATCCTAGAAACTTTGCACCTGCACAGTTTGACACAAGGATACAGGCACTTGATGAAATGATGAATGAGACTTTGGAGGCAAAATAATGAGTAGAATAGATGCAATAATAAATGAACTAACAGAAATTTCAAAAAATCCTGCAAAGGCTGTAGAGGATTTTACTAGCAAGACAGGAAAGGGTGCTGTGGGTGTAATGCCTGTATACGCGCCAGAAGAACTCATACATGCAACAGGATACCTTCCTGTAGGAATCTGGGGCGGACAAAAGAGTATTAAGAAAGCAAGAACATACCTGCCTCCATTTGCATGTTCAATCATGCAGTCTGTAATGGAAATGCAGATAGAAGGTGCATATGACGATATGAAGGCAATACTTATGTCGGTTCCTTGTGATACATTGAAATGTCTTAGTCAAAAATGGAAGGGAACATCACCTACAATAGTATTTACACACCCTCAAAACAGGAAGATAAAAGGAGCCAACAAATTCCTGGTTGAAGAATTCAAAATAGTAAAAAGCAAGCTTGAAAACATCCTGGGCCTTGAAATCACTGATGAAGCAATTAATAAAAGTATAGAAGTCTACAACGAGAACAGAAGTGTAATGAGAGAATTTACAAAGGTTGCAGCAGACTATCCTGAGATCATCGACCCCATAAAAAGACATGCTGTAATAAAATCAAGATTCTTCATGGAAAAATCGGAGCATACTGCTTTGGTGAAGGAACTTAACGAAGAAATCAGCAAGCTTGAAAAGAAGGTATGGAAGGGCAGGAAGGTTGTTCTTACAGGAATAACAGCAGAGCCTGACGAACTTCTTGAAATATTCAAGGAATATGATATAGCCGTTGCAGCAGATGACCTTGCTCAGGAATCAAAGCAGTTCAGAATAGATGTGCCTGCAGGAGATGATCCTTTATTAAGACTTGCACAATGGTGGCAGGATTTTGACGGATGTTCACTTGCAACAAACGTTGAAAAGCCAAGAGGTCAGATGCTTATAGACATGGTGAAGGATAACGGAGCGGATGCGGTTATAATCTGTATGATGAAGTTCTGTGACCCTGAAGAATTCGATTATCCAATTTACTATCAGCAGCTTCAGGATGCTTCAATCAACAATATCTATATAGAAATAGACCAGGAAACTACTTCATTTGAGCAGATAAGGACTAGAATCAATAGTTTCAGTGAAATGATCAGCCTCTAGTATAAAATTTAATAAATAATGCAAATGCAAAAGAACTCTCGATATTGAGAGTTCTTTTGCATTTGCTGCAATCAGCAGATAATATTCTTTATTTCGTTTTTGAAGCTTCTTCTTTCAATATGGTCTCTTGCAATGTAGTGTCGATTTCCACGTGAAATTTGTCTGAATAATTTCTTCCCCATTTATACATTGATTTTAAAACAGGTACAAAAACTTTTCCTTCTTCAGTCAACGAATATTCTACCCTAGGGGGTACTACAGGATATACTTCTCTATGTATTAGTCCGTTTTCTTCAAGATCTCTTAATTGCTGAGTGAGCATTTTTTGAGTAACGCCGGGCAGTCTTTTCTTTATCTGGCTGAATCTGAGCTCGCCCTTCCTGAGATGCCACAAGATTACACATTTCCATTTACCGCCGATTAAATCGATAGATAATTCCAGAGGACAGCGGTATATTTTATCATTTGCTACGCTCAATAAAAAACACCTCCATAGTTTTTATGTATCCATTATAACACATAGTATCTTTTTATACCATACAAATCAATAAAATATCCAGCGTTGTTTTTGACTGTATAGAGTATTGCAGATACAACTATTTATAAACGACCAATAATTGATAAAATTATGTCAATAAATAGAACAAAAAATCATAAATAAGATGCATAAATGTTAAATAAATGTTATAATAAATGATATATTTTCTTAACAAAAGAAGGTGATTTTAATAGAAAATAAAAAACAGGCGGGGTATGTATATGGGTGAAAGGCTTAGTGTATTATGTAAAAATTGTCTATTTACTGAGGAATTTGAATTGGGAAAGGAAAATGAAAGTGAGTACTCAATTCAGGAACTTATCAACAATTTTATTGATGACAAGAAAGTAAAGAAGAGTATATTGAAGAGAAGCAAATATAATATTCCTATACTCGACATGAAACATGAAATTCTTATTTGCAGCAAATGCGGAAATATGAAGGGTAAAACAGTGATTGAATTTGCTGATGGATATATAACCAGGTACTGTTGTGAGAAATGTGGCCATGAGCTCGAAAGCTTTGATTACCACGAGATCAGGAAGGCTGCATGTCCAGATTGCAACGAAAAAGCCTTGATGGTGAAGGAGCATATTTTCTGGGGATAACAAGGTATTAATAAAAAAATGTTGCATTTATTTAATATTTAGTGTAATATATGAACAAAGCAATTTGTTTGGGCAACAGTTCAAGCAGGTTAATACTAAAGCGTTGATTGAGAGTAGTAGTATCAATTCGATATTATAGAGAGTCTTTGTTGGTGGAAATAAGACATAGAGGATTGTTGTGAATGGACTCATGAGTGCGGCCCGATATGTAGGCGCCGACGAGATATCTCACTCGTTACAAAGGAGACATGTATGATGGTACATGAAATAAGTGGGTATTTAATACCAATTTAGGTGGCACCGCAGGAGATATATCTCTTGTCCTATATTTATAGGACAAGAGATTTTTTGTTTTTTTGTATAGTTTTTTGGAGGATTGGAGGAAATATGAATTATAAAACAAACAGTAAAGTTGAAATCAAAAGAAAGAAAAGGCCAGTGGATTTTAAAATAAGCAGGGACAATCTTATTGAAGACCTGAATACCTTCAAGGGGGCTTATCTTTGCAGCTCCTTCGAGTATCCCGGAAGATATACCCGATGGGATTTGGGGTTTGTCAAGCCTCCCCTGGAAATCAGAGGGAATGGCAGAAAGTTCATTATCAACGGCCTGAATGAACGAGGAAAAGTCCTGGTGGATATTATCTACAGCCATATCAGGTTAAGGGAAAGCTACAAGTTCCTTAACAAGGAAGAATTTTTCATAGAGGGTGAAGTAAAGGAACCTGAAGGATATGTTACAGAGGACAAAAGAAGCAGGCAAAACAGCATATTTACCCTTATTAGGGACATAAGAAGGATGTTCTACTCGGAAGAGGATGGATTCCTTGGCCTATACGGCTCCTTTGGATATGACCTTATTTATCAGTTTGAAGACATGGAACTGAAAAAGGAAAGGCTTGAGAGCAATGAGGATCTTGTACTGTTTATTCCGGATAGTGTGATGATAATGGACCATAGAAGGACTGAATCCTTTGTTTATGACTATGAATTCCGTTATTTGGATTATTCTACGGAGGGTGTTGAAAGGACAGGCATAGATGAGGTTGTAGATGACAAGAAATATGAAGAGCTCATAAATCCTGTAAAAGGCAATTATGCAGGGCTTGTGAGAAAGGCGAAAAAATATTTTGAAAGGGGAGACCTGTTTGAAGTGGTTCCTTCGCAGGTGCTGGAATACAATACGGAAAAGAAAGCCTCAGACATATTTGAAAGGCTAATAGAAATAAACCCAAGTCCCTATGGTTTTCTGATCAACCATGGTAATGAAAAGCTTATTGGAGCGTCTCCTGAAATGTATGTAAGGGTTACTGGCAACAAGGTTGAAACCTGTCCGATCTCCGGAACTGTGAAACGGGGAAAGAATGCTGTAGAGGATTATGAAAATATCATGAAGCTTTTGAATTCTCCAAAGGAAGAATCGGAGCTTACTATGTGTACAGATGTTGACAGAAACGACAAATCGAGGATATGTGTTCCGGGAAGTATTAATGTTATCGGTAGGAGACAAATTGAAAAGTACTCACATCTGATACATACGGTAGACCATGTGGAAGGTATATTAAGGGATGAATATGATTCTCTTGATGCCTTCATGACCCATATGTGGGCTGTTACAGTGACGGGTGCTCCCAAAAGGAGGGCTGTACAGTGGATTGAAGAAAATGAGCAGTATTGCAGGGAATGGTATGCAGGTGCCGTTGGATGTCTTGGATTCAATGGAGATATAAATACAGGCCTTACACTCAGGACCATATACATGAAAGGGAACAAGGCAAGGGTGAGGGTTGGAGCAACCCTTCTAAATGATTCAATACCGGAAGATGAAGAAGAAGAAACTTTAATCAAGGCTGCAGCCATGATCAAGGTGCTGCAGGAAAAGCCCGGGGAGGATGAGGCAAAGGAAGCTGAACTTATAGAGAAACTTGACTTCAACATACTCATCATAGACCATGAGGATTCATTTGTTCATACCCTGGGAGACTATTTCAGAAGGCTAGGTGCAGATACGGAAACCGTAAGACACAATCATGCAATGGAATGCTTGAGAGAAGGTGACTATGACCTTGTTGTTCTGTCTCCGGGTCCTGGAAGACCAGAGGATTTCAATGTCAGTGAAAAAATCGGGTATTGCGTAGAGAACGGACTGCCTATATTTGGAGTTTGCCTTGGACTTCAGTCAATAGTGGAGTATTTCGGTGGAAGTCTTGGACAACTGGATATTCCCGTTCACGGTAAGAAGTCCAATCTGGACTTTGAAGATAAGAGTATCATATTCAAGGGTATTGAAGGGGAAATATGCGTAGGACGCTACCACTCCCTCTACGGGAACAAGATTCCCGAAAATTTAAGGGTGACGAGCAGGACCAGTGACGGAATTGTAATGTCTGTTGAAGATGAAGAAAGGAATATATATGCAGTACAGTTCCATCCTGAATCTGTCATGAGTATGGATGAGGGCAAGGGACTCAAGCTCATGAAAAATATAATTGATAAACTAATGGAGGAATAAAATGAAAATATTTAAGGGATTGCCTGAAGGGTATTACGGGGAGTACGGAGGCAGATATGTACCGGAACTGCTGATTCCCGTTTTGGACGAGCTGAGAGATTGTTTCAACAGTGTAAAGAACGATAAAGCTTTTTTCAATGAGTATTACAGTCTTTTGAAAGAATTCTGCGGAAGGGAAACTCCTCTAACATATGCGAAGAATCTTACGGAATATTTTGGAAAGGGCAGGATTTTCATTAAGAGAGAGGATTTGAACCACTCCGGAGCCCATAAGATAAACAATGTAATGGGTCAGGCTTTGATTATGAAAAAGCTTGGGAAAACACGTGTAATAGCTGAGACGGGAGCAGGCCAGCATGGTGTTGCAACGGCAGTCATGGCAGCAAAGATGGGATTTGATGCAACAATTTACATGGGAGCTGAAGACGTTGCCAGGCAGTATCCCAATGTATTCTGGATGAGAAATCTTGGAGCAAAGGTTGTTGCCGTGGAAGATGGAACTGCAACCTTAAAGGATGCCATAAACGAATCAATGAGAGATTGGGCATCGAATTTTGAGGATACCCATTACTGCCTGGGTACTACTTGCGGACCCCATCCTTTTCCTGAAATGGTTACATATTTTCAGTCAGTGATCAGCAAGGAAATAAAGAAGCAGCTGAAGGAGAGGGAAAACAAACTTCCGGACAGGGTATATGCATGTCTGGGAGGTGGATCAAACAGCATGGGTGCCTTCTATGAATTCCTCGATGACGAATCAGTAAAACTTATTGGAGTAGAGGCTGGAGGAAAAGGAGAAGGATCCGGAATGCATGCGTCAAGAATTGCCTACAAGACGGGGAAAACAGGAGTTGCCCAGGGCTACAAGACAATATTCCTTCAAAATGAAGAAGGCCAGATGATGGATACATGGAGTATTTCAGCAGGCCTTGACTATATTGGCGTTTCGCCCATAAGTGCCTATTTGTCGGATATAGGAAGGGTCAATGTTGAGGCGGCAACTGATGAAGAGGTAATTGAAGCATTTAAGCTTGTTTCAAGAAAGGAAGGGATAATACCTGCTCTCGAATCAAGCCATGCTTTTGCTGCAATGATAAGGGACATAGAAAAAACCGGGAAGGATGAGATAATCGTCGTAAACATGTCTGGAAGAGGTGACAAGGATATATTCAATATCGGCGAAGCTCTCGGGGATGCAGACTGGATGAAATTCGTAAAGGAAAGGGGAGACAGCTATGAAAGATAAGATCACTTTGATGACGCACCAGGTAATCGGTTATCCCGATATGGAAACCAATGAAAGGGCACTTGAAATATTCGAGAAAAATGGAGTTGAGTTTACAGAGCTTCAAATACCTTTTTCTGATCCTTCTGCTGATGGACCTACCTTTGTGAAGGCCAACCAGGAAGCACTTGACAAGGGAACAACTGTAAAAGGTTCCCTTGAATTCATTGAAAAGTCTGTGAAGAAATTCGATATGAATATACTCATAATGACATATTACAACATTGTTTACCAATACGGCGTAGAGGAATTTGTGAAGAAAGCATCGGAAATAGGCGTATGGGGCCTGATAATCCCTGATGCCACTTTGGAGGATGCATCGGAACTTTTTGAATATTGTGATAAATATGATATCAATCCTGTTGTGATTGCCACTCCCTATACTGATGAGGCAAGGCTTGAAAAGATAGCGGAAAAGGGAAAGGGCTTTATATATTACGTTCCTCGTGCAGGGGTTACGGGTATAAAGACCAGGTTCAGCGGTGAAGTTACTGAAAAAATAGAGAGAATCAAGGAAGTTACCAAGATGAAATGTGCCGTTGGATTTGGAATACAGGAAAAGAAGGACATTGATTTTCTTGCAGGACATGCAGACATAGCAATAATAGGGAGTGCCATAACGAGGGTAATAGAGAACGAGGGAATAGAGAAAGTAGATGAATTCCTGAAAAAATTGATGAGGTGATGATATGAGATCTGAAATATTGTTTAAACTG
Source organism: Dethiosulfatibacter aminovorans DSM 17477 (assembly GCF_900142005.1). Lineage (GTDB taxonomy): Bacteria > Bacillota > Clostridia > Tissierellales > Dethiosulfatibacteraceae > Dethiosulfatibacter > Dethiosulfatibacter aminovorans. The sequence goes on along the minus strand of NZ_FQZL01000020.1, from coordinate 55,979 downwards.
TCAAACAAGGAAAATTTAACCAAGGATGAAGCTCTGGAGGCAATGAATTCCATAATGAAGGGGGAGTCGTCTCCTGTTCAGACTGCTTCTTTTCTTACCGCCCTTAAGATGAAAGGTGAGACTGTAGAGGAAATAAGCGGCTGCGCCATGTCTGTAATAAGTAATGCCAGCAAGCTGGAATACAAGCATGAACATCTTGTGGATTGCGTAGGTACAGGTGGAGACGGTGCAAACACATTCAATATCTCTACAACGGCATCTTTTATAGCAGCCGGTGCAGGAGTGAAAGTTGCAAAGCACGGCAACAGGTCTGTATCCAGCAAGAGTGGATCAGCAGATGTCCTGGAAAAGCTTGGAGTTCATCTTACTGATGAAAACGAGAAAATAAAAAACTGTCTTGATAAGGCAAACATAGGATTCATGTTTGCTCCTCACCACCACAAGTCATTCAAGAATGTAGTACCTGTCAGAAAGGAACTTAAGTTCAGAACAGTATTCAACATACTTGGCCCCATGGTTAATCCTGCCTCTGTTGAAAAACAGATAATGGGTGTATATGACAAGGGCCTGGTGCATGTATGCGCAAATGTTTTGAAGGAGCTTGGAGTTAAAAGGGCAATGGTGATACACGGTGAAGATGGTCTTGACGAGATTACACTAACAGGCAAGACTTATGTATCTGAAATAAAAGACGACAAGGTTGTGGAATATATGATAAATCCTGAGGATTACGGATTCAAGTTGTGTGAACTTGTGGATATATCAGGAGAAGGTCCTGGGGTCAATGCTGATATATTAGAGTCGATCCTTAGGGGAGACACTGGCTTCAGAAGGGATATTGCCATTCTTAATGCTGCGGCAGCCATATATATATCCGGAGTGGCTGACAGCTACGAAGAAGGTTTACATAAAGCAATAGAGTCCGTAGATTCTGGAAAAGCTTATGAAAAACTTGAAAAAATGAGGATGGAAACAAGGAGATAGACAGATGATCTTGGATATGATAATAGACAAAAAGCTTGAAAAATTAATTAAAACAAAAGAAAATAGAAGCCTGGATGTTTTGAAGATGGAAATTGAAGGGTTGGACAAAAAAACAACATATAAATTCGAAAGAAGTTTACATAATAAGAAAAGGATGTCCATCATAGCGGAAATAAAGAAAGCTTCGCCTTCAAAAGGTCTTATTTCTGAAGAATTCAAGTATTTGGATTATGCAGATATCTACAATAAAAATGCTGATGCCATTTCAGTTTTAACTGAAGAGGATTTCTTTTTGGGAAGTGGCAGGTACTTGACTGAAGTGAAGGAAAAAGTGGAAATTCCGGTTCTTAGAAAAGACTTTATAATAGATGAATATCAAATCTATGAAGCCAAGGTTTTGAATGCTGATGCAATTCTTTTGATCTGCAGGATACTAGAAGAAAAGAAATTGAAAGAATTCATTGATACAGCATATGGACTTGGTCTTGAATGTCTTGTAGAAGTTCACGATGAAGATGATGTCAAAAAGGCTTTGAATACAGGTGCCAGGATTATTGGTGTGAATAACAGGGATCTTGAAACCTTCACTGTGGACCTTAAAAACACTGAAAAACTGATCAGTCTTATGCCTGATAATATTGTAAAGGTAAGTGAAAGCGGTATAAACACGTATGATGACATGAAATATCTAGAAAGCATAGGAGTGGATGCAGTACTCATTGGAGAGGCCATAATGAAGTCGAGGGACATGGAAGGCAAATTCAGTGAATTGAGAGGGTTGAAATGATAAAGGTTAAGATCTGTGGTCTTAGGACTATGGAGGATATAAAGGCTGTAAATAAATACAGACCTGATTATGTCGGCTTTGTGCTTGCCGACAGCAAGCGAAAGGTATGCAGGAGCCACCTTAAGATTCTTCTGGAACAGCTTGACAAAGGTATAATCCCTGTAGGGGTGTTTGTCAACCATAGCATCCATTATGTTGAGCAGACAATAGGGGCGGGAATTAAGGTGGTTCAGCTTCACGGAGATGAGAATGACAAGTATATTGAAAAGCTGGAAGAATTGAAGAAGGAATATGACTTTGAGATTTGGAAGGCTGTCAGGCTTGGGGAACAGCCAGTTGACATGGTCAGTGAATACCTTGACTCCTTCGGCAATGTGGACGGATTCCTTCTGGACAAGCTTTCAAACAAGGCCTACGGAGGTCTCGGAGAAAAATTCAGCTGGGAAAGATACAGGGATATTGGGAAGAAATATCCTATAGTACTTGCGGGAGGACTCAATGAATTTAATGTAATGGAGGGGTTGGAGACAATAAAGCCTTTCTGTGTGGATGTGAGTTCGGGGGTGGAAACAAAAGGGTCAAAAGATCCTGAAAAAATCAGACGGTTTATCGAGCTTGTAAGAACGGGAAGGTAGATTCATTCATTTTAAAAAACAACAATTGATTGAAGAAAATATACTAATATAATATTGATTTATCCGTCATATCTGTGTTATTATCAATTAGAAAAAATATGATTTGAATAAACAGAAATATGCGGAGGTTGAAATGGCATTTAAATTTGAAGTTGTCACTAAGTTCGGTGAATTGTCCGAAAACGCAAAAGGCTGGAAAAAGGAACTTACACTGGTAAGCTGGAATGAAAGAGATCCCAAGTATGATATAAGGGAATGGGACCCTGCTCATGAAAAGATGACAAAGGGAGTAACCTTTACAGCAGAAGAGCTGATACAGCTTAGGGATATTTTGAACGAAATGGAAATCGAATAATAATTGATCGAATAACCGGTAAAATACTGGTTATTTTTTTTGATTGAGTATATAATATATATGTATTTAGTAAACATTCCAGAGAATGGATATTAAGGGTTAACAGGAGGAGTTATGGCTGGGAAAAACAAGAAATCCGGTTCGCTGATTGGGACTATAATAGCAATATATATTTTAATTACAGTTCTTAGAAACCTTACCGGAGCGAACTTGAATATAAGAGTTGGTAATTTTATTATCCCTCTGATAATAGGAATAATACTGATTTCAAGGATAATTAGTTCTGCATCCAGGTTTTCAAGACAGAGTAAATCGGATTTTGATTCAAGAAAGTCCGACAGCAGATACAATTTTGCAGAAACGGCAAAGTCTCTCTTGGAAGGACCTGAGAAAGCTGACAAGGTCAATGAACCTAAATTGAAGAATAAGAAGCCGTCAAGAAATAAACCTTTTGAAGGCCGGAAAAAGAAAGATTCAGAAATAATTGAAATAGATGAAACCGATCATTATGCAAAACAATACAGGAATCTATACGAGTCGGGAATTTTGACGAAGGAAGAATTCAAGGACAGAATAAACAAATTAAAAAGATAGATTTGTTTGATTAAATATTCTTGAAGGAGGTGTAATAATGGCTTATAGAATCAACGAAGACGAGTGTATAGGTTGTGGAGCTTGTGAACCTGTTTGTCCCGTATCATGCATATCAGAAGTTGAAGATTCGAAAAGAAAAATCGACGAAGATTCATGTATAGACTGCGGTGCATGTTCCGGAGAATGTCCAGTTGAATGTATATCACAAGTATAGATTATAGGAGGATATTACATGGATAAGTGGGAATGCATACCTTGTGGATATATTTATGATCCATCAGAGGGCGATGAAGACGGAGGAATAGCACCGGGAGTTAAATTTGAAGATTTACCCGAAGACTGGGTCTGTCCTTTGTGCGGAGCAGGCAAGGAAGATTTTCAAAAAGTTGAATAAGGTTGTTTACAGTGAATGAGCTGATACCAATTGATATCAGCTCATTTTTATTAATTGGCCTTAATGCTGCATCAAACCTAAATTTTTTCTCTTGCTTCGTAGTGTGTATGAAGAAGGTCATGGGCTTTTTGACCGTAAGGTTCACCGAGAAATTCCTCGTAAAGTTTAATAATTTCTTCGTTTTCATGTGATTTTCTTCTTTTCTTTCCCTTATCCTCTTCATATATGGCTTTTTGACGCTCTCTTATGATATTCATATCGCCATGGTGGTACGGCTGGCCGCCTCCGCCAATACATCCTCCCGGACAGGCCATGATCTCGATGGCATGGAATTTTGATTTGCCGGCTCGTATTTCATCAAGAAGTTTTCTTGCATTTCCAAGTCCGTGGGCAATGCCTATGTGGAGGTCCATGTCTCCGATTGTAACGGTAGCTTCACGGATACCCTCAAGGCCTCTCAGTTGAACAAAATCAACATTTTCAAGTTCCTCGCCAGTTATCCACTCATAAGCGGTTCTTGTAGCAGCTTCGATTACGCCACCTGTAGTACCGAAAATTACTGAAGCTCCTGTACTTTCTCCCATAAGCTTGTCGAAATCACTATCTTCAAGATTAGGGAAGTCAATACCTGCAGATTTCATCATTCTACCAAATTCCCTGGTTGTAATAACGATATCGACATTTGAATTCTCGTCCTTGGTTAGTTCAGGTCTCTTGGATTCAGCCTTCTTGGCAAGACATGGCATTATGGATACTACAGTAATATTCTGTGGATCGAGATTTTTCTTTTCAGCGTAATATGTCTTTGCAATGGCTCCGAACATGATTTGAGGTGACTTGCATGTTGAAGGAATATCTAGAAGATCAGGGAACTGATGCTCGAAGAACTTAACCCATGCAGGGCAGCAGCTTGTAAGCATTGGGAGAGTTCCGTTGTGCTGAATCCTGTGTATCAATTCCGTAGCTTCCTCCATTATTGTAAGGTCGGCACTGAAATCGGTATCGAATACGCCGTCAAAGCCCATTCTTCTAAGGGCCGTTGCTATTTTCCCCGTAGTTATCGAGCCCGGTGCCATGTCAAACATTTCACCTATTGCAACCCTCACAGCTGGTGCTATCTGAACCACTACATGCTTCTCGGGATTTGCCAGGGCATTCCATACGTGACGGGTATTGTCCACTTCTGTAAGTGCTGCAGTAGGACATACGGCTACACACTGGCCGCAGAATGTACATGATGAATCTGCCATATCCATGTTGAAAGCAGGTCCAACAAAGGATTCAAATCCTCTGTTCACTGCAGAAAGTATATTACAGGTTTGAACCTCATTACACATGGTTTCGCACCTTCTGCACATTACGCACTTGTTTGGATCTTTAACCAGCGAAAAACTGGAGTTGTCTTTTTCATAGTCAAGTCTTTCGCCTTCCCATGGTATCTCTCGTATACCGAGCTCCTGGGCAAGTGCCTGAAGTTCGCATTCCAGGTTTTTTGGACAGCTCAAACAATCCTTTGGATGGTTTGACAACAGAAGTTTTACCGCCATCCTTCTTCCGTTCATTGCTCTGAATGAGTCCGAGTGTATAACCATTCCCTCATAAACTTTCTCTGCACAGGAAGGTACGAGAGTAGGCCTTCCTTCAACTTCCACAACACATACCCTACATGAAGCAACCTGGTTTACAATTCCAAAACCTTCAAGGTTCAAGTGGCATAATGTAGGTATGTGAACACCAATCTTGTTTGCAGCCTCAAGTATTGTACTTCCTTTTTCAACTTGCATTTTGGTACCGTTGAACTCTATGTTTACCATTTCCATTCGCCATACCTCCTTTACGGTTTTATTACTGCATCAAACTTGCAGGCATCGTAGCAGGCGCCGCATTTAATGCACTTGTCCTGGTCGATTATATGCACTTCCTTGACTTTTCCTTCAATGCAATCAACCGGGCAGACCTTTGCACATGCCGTGCATCCTATGCATTTTTCAGGATTTATTGAATATTTTGCTAAAGCCTTACATTCGCCGGCCCTGCATTTGCCTTCAACAACATGTTCAATATATTCATCCTTGAAGTATTTCAAAGTGCTAAGTACTGGATTTGGAGCGGTTTGTCCAAGACCGCAAAGGGCAGTATCCTTTATCATTCTTGCAAGAATATCAAGATTTTCAAGGTCTTCCAAAGTACCTTTGCCATCTGTGATTTTTTCAAGTATTTCATACATTCTTTTAGTGCCTATTCTACAGGGAGTACATTTACCGCAGGACTCATCCTGGGTAAAATCCAGATAGAATTTTGCTATGTTGACCATGCATGTTTCATCGTCCATAACAATCATTCCGCCTGAACCCATCATTGAACCTATAGCTTTGAGACTTTCGTAGTCAATTGGTGTATCCAAATCTTTGGCAGTTATTACACCGCCTGATGGACCACCGGTTTGTACAGCCTTGAAACCCTTGTCTCCGACAATTCCTCCACCTATATCATAGATGATTTCCCTAAGGGTCGTTCCCATTGGAACCTCAACAAGGCCAACATTATTTACATTTCCTGCAAGGGCAAAGACCTTCGTTCCTTTTGAAGTTTCAGTTCCTATTGAAGAGAACCAATCAGGTCCGTTTAATATTATCGGGCAGATGTTTGCATAAGTTTCTACATTGTTGACTGTTGTGGGTTTTCCCAAATATCCTGCTTCGGAAGGGAAGGGTGGTTTCTTTGTAGGTTCGCCTCTTGACCCTTCAACTGAATGTATGAGAGCGGTTTCCTCTCCACAGACAAATGCACCTGCACCTAGTTTTACCATAATATCGAAATCAAATCCTGAATCGAATATGTTCTTGCCCAAAAGTCCGTAGTTTCTTGCCTGACCAAGAGCGTTTTCAAGTCTTTTTATTGCAAGGGGATATTCGGCCCTTATATATATGATTCCTGTATTTGCACCAGTTGCAAAACCTCCTATTGCCATTGCTTCAATAACAGAGTGGGGATCTCCCTCAAGTATTGACCTGTCCATGAATGCACCAGGGTCGCCTTCGTCAGCATTGCAAATGATATATTTTTCATCTCCGGGCGACTTGTTTGTCAATTCCCATTTAAGACCTGTAGGGAATCCGCCGCCGCCACGGCCTCTCAGTCCTGCATCCTTAATCAAGATGCATACTTCCGTTGGATTCATTTCGCTAAGAACTGTTCCCAAAGCTTCGTAACCTCTGAAGGCTATATATTCTTCTATGTCTTCAGGGTCTATTAGACCACAGTTTCTAAGGGCGATCCTATATTGCTTCTTGTAAAAAGCCATTTTGTCATGCTTTTCAAGCTTTTTCTTTTCCTCAGGTTCCTCAAACAGCAGTCTTTCAACAAGACGTCCCTTTATTATATGTTCATCAATAATTTCTTTGGCATCTTCTGGTTTTACCTGAACATAGAATACATTGTCAGGGTGTATCTTAACAATTGGACCCTGACCGCAAAATCCGAAACAGCCTGTTTTTATGACGGTTATTTCCTTGTCATAACCTGCATTAACCAGTTCATTATTTAGAGCGGTAATTAATTCTTCACTTCCTGAAGATATGCAGCCGGTGCCTCCACAGACCATAATGTGACTTCTGACTTTGTCCATTTCACCCTCCTTATAATTAAGCTTTATCAAATGTGTTAATAATTATTGAATCATCCAGCAGTTCATGTTTCAAGATATGTTTGTTGATAATGTCCCTTGCCTTGGCATCATCAACCTTTCCGTACAAAATGGGCTCCTTGCCGGGCTCATTTACCTGGACAATAGGTTCTGAATGACAGTATCCAAGACATCCAACCTGTACTACTCTAATATTTTTTAAATCCTGCTTGTTGATTTCATCTAGGAGAGCTTCCAGAGTGACTCTGGCGCCGGCTGCTATTCCGCATGTAGCCATTCCAACCATCAATTCAATTGTATCTTCTCCGCTTTCGCCTGTTTCTCTTAGATTGACTTTTTTCAAGGATTTTTCCCTGATTTCTTTTAGTTCATCAAGTGATTTAATATTCAAATTAATCCTCCTCTCTAAATTCATCAAGAATGTTGTCAAGTTCTTCAAGCTTGACTCTTCCAAATACCTTGTCGTCAATCATTACGATAGGAGCAAGACCGCATGCACCTATGCAACGTACATCTTTTAATGTAAACTGGTTGTCTTCTGTGGTGCCTCCAGCCTCTACATCAAGTTTGGACTTAAGTTCTTCAAATATTTTTTCTGCGCCTCTTACGAAGCAGGCGGTTCCCATGCAAACACTAATCTTGTGCCTTCCTACGGGATTACTTGTGAAATAGGAGTAAAAACTGGCAACTCCAAAGACTTTTGCACCTGGCAAATCGAGTTTCCTTGCTACGTATAGCTGAACTTCCTTTGGAAGGAATCCAAAGATGTCCTGGGCTTTGTGCAAAACATGGATGAGTGAACCTTTCTTGTCATCCAAGGTTGCAATATAATCGTCCAATTCATTGTACTTTTCAATTGGAAGATTAGAAGCACTGTAAGTTTCCTGTTGAGCTACGGGCTTTGTCATTGATACACCTTCTTTCATATATTTAGATACTTATAAATATTATACTACAAAAACCTTTAATTTTCAGGAATGAAATCCTTTATACAATACTAAATAAATGAAACAATTCATTAATAGCATTAAAATACAGGAAAACCGCAATAATTATGGTAAAATGATTATAGAAAAGGAAAGAGTGATGAGAATGAAATACAAATTTGCTGTTTTAATTATTTTAATGATTTTTCTGGTCTCCACACAAGCATTATTGCAGGCAAGTGGAGATGACATTGATATTGCAGAAAATGAATATTACTCCTGGCTTTCCGACTGGGGAGATATAGAATACTATTCCGACAGGGGAGTTGAGATAATTACCGATGAAAGATTGTGTATAGAGGACTGCGAACAGGTAAAGGGGTGGAACATACGCCCGTACAATGAACTGGAGGGAAAAAATGCAGAAAGTGATGCAATAATTTATCTGAGCACATATCCTGCTGATGTCATTGGCAGATTTGTCGACAAGATATATATGGTGGATAAACTGAAAATAAGAAATACCGACTATGCAGGAACAATAGTTGATAAATCAATGTATACAGCCATAGACATAACTGAAAACAGTTCACAGATATGGATAAAAATGGTCTTGGCCCATGAGTTTTTCCATATAAGGGAAGAATACTATAAATCTGGCGATGAAGAAAACAATCCATATCATGAAATGGACAGGCTTATTGACGAATACGGCCTTGAGTTTTATTATAATGAAGGATACTCTTTCAGACAGTGGTCTGAACTGGTAAACAGGAAGTACTCGGAAAAAAACCTGGAGATGGGATATATCAGGGAATATTCACTTTATGCGAGCCGGGAATTCAAGGCAAATATTGCACAGGCTGTTGATATGGGGGCCTACAAGATACTGGCAGAAAAATCGGAAGAGGTTAAAAGCTTGATGGATGCATATATAGAAGGAAACATTAGACTTTTCAAGGAAATGGGATATGAGCTTGATGGAGAATATTACAGAGAGCATCTTCCTGACCGGATGAGAAGCACAGATTATGAAGGATATAAAAAACTGATTACCCTTTATAGTTTCAGCGACAGCGGCGTGTTGGACAGACTTATTGACAGAAAAACAGAGATTATTATCGGATTAGCATTTTTATACCTCGTATTCAGGAACATGAAGAAGTTTTTAAGGGTGCCTCTTGATGAGGAGAGCATACAAAGAAAGAAAAAATGGGAATCAATATTTTAAACCTGCGCAGGAGGAAACAGAATGAAAAACATGAGCCTATCGAAAAAAATATCACTTCTTGTAATTTTATTGATTTTCATATCCATGACAATATCAACCATATCAGATGTTTCAAGTGAATTGAAGACAATAGATTATTACTCAAAGCAAAATATCATGAATCTTGCCCAGGCTGTAAGCAGGAACAAGACGGTAATAGACGGGCTTATCAACATGGAATCAGGACCTGTCCAGGAATATACCCAGGGAATATTGCAAAACACCGAAAATGTTGAATTTATTACCGTTGCGAACCTTGATAGCATAAGACTTTCACATCCAAATCCGGAAAACATTGGAGGAACCTTTTCTGGAAACGATGAAGACAGGGTTGTGAATACTGGAGAAAGTTATCATACTGAATCGCTTGGTACACTTGGTGTGTCCCTTAGAGCTTTTGCTCCTGTTTATGATTATGATGATAATCTTATCGGATTTGTCAGCGCAGGAACCTTGTCAAAGAACATTGAAGAAGTGAGAAAAAAGGCCATAATGGATTCGATGGTCACTGTTACTATTGGTTTGCTCATTGGATTGTTGGGAACAATTCTTCTGTCTCGTAATATTAAGAAATCAATACTGGGACTGGAACCATTTGAGATAGCTGCACTGTACAATGAAAAAGAGGCAATGCTTAATGCTGTGAACGAAGGTCTGGTGGCAATAGACAGGGACAGCAACATTACCATGATTAACGATGCGGCTATGAAATCCATGAAAATTGATGAGTCCAGTGGTACGATAATAGGAAAGAACATCATTGAAGTTATTCCTGAATCGAAACTGCCAAGAGTATTGGAGACTGGAATAAGCGAGGTGAATGAGGATATTATAATCAAGAATACGGCATACATAACAAATCGTGTTCCTATAAAGGATAAAGACGAAACCATAGGCGCAATGGCATCCTTTGTCGACAAGACAGAAGTCATGAATCTTGCTGAAGAACTTACTGGAGTGAGGCAACTGGTGGAAGCCTTGAGAGCCAATCAGCATGAATTCAAGAACAAATTGCATGTACTCCTTGGTTTTTTGCATGTAAAAGACTATGAAATGGCTGAGGAATATATAATGGATACATATGAACGGCAGGAAGAGATAGTCGGATTGGTATCGAAAAGAATATTAAATAGAACTGTTGCCGCCCTCATACTTGGCAAATTCAGCAGGGCTAAGGAACTCAATATTAATTTCACCATGGATAAATTATCGTCCTTGTCTAACGAAACATTCCCATACAACAACAATCTTGTAACCATAATCGGCAATCTTATCGAGAATGCATTCGAAGCAGTGAGTATTTCAGGCAAGAGGAAGAAGATTGTTGAATTGAAATTGATGGAGACAGAAAGTATAATAGAAATTAATGTCAGTGACAATGGTACCGGAATAAAACCTGGAATAAGAGAACTCATTTTTGACAGGGGCTTCACCACCAAGGAAGAAAATACAGGAGTAGGCCTCTTTTTGACAATGAAAAGCGTAAGAAGCATGAATGGAACAGTAGAGATGGATTCATCAGAAGGTGAAGGTACAAAATTCAATATAATTTTACATAAGGAGTAGACAATGATTAAAGTGCTCATAGTAGATGATGACCCAATGGTAGGGGATATAAACAAAAGATATGTTGAAAGTGTTGCCGGATATGAAGTGGTTGATATTGTAAAAAATGGTTTGGAAGCACTTAAAATTCTTGGACGTAGAGATGTTGAACTTGCCATAGTGGATATTTATATGCCGGATATGGACGGTCTTACTCTTATACGTGAAATTAGAAAAAAGCAGATCAAGACGGACATAATACTAGTGACTGCATCGAACGACAGGGAGGATATCGATACGGCATTGAAATATGGCGCAGTAGATTATTTAATCAAGCCTTTCAAGTATGACAGACTTGTTGATACACTCAACAGGTTCAAGGAAAGAAGGGATTCGTTGAACAGGGGAGACTCCATGAGACAGGAGGAAATAGATAAGCTTATTAAGAAAAAGGAGTCAGTAAAGGAGTTGCCTAAGGGCCTTCAAAAGAAAACCCTTGAAAAAATCTGGGCATATATACTGGAAAATTGTCAGGATAAGGAATTTACCGCCGAGAGCATTTCTGAAGAAATAGATATCAGTTCTGTAACAGTAAGAAGATACCTTGAATATATGGAAACCATTCAAAGAATCAATTCGACAATCAGATATGGAACAGTGGGGAGGCCGAAGAGCTTTTATAAGATAGTTTGAAAATTGACAGCTTTGATATATTCAAATAAATATTTTTATTTATTAAACACTTACTTTTTTTTCACCGTTGATGTACAATTAAGAAAAAGAGGAGGAAAAGATATGTCAAATCTTGAAAAGAAAACGAGTAACGAAAGCGGGCAAACGTTTTCAATCATGGGTATTGAATTACCATATTTCATCATCATAGCAATAATCTATATTATTGCCGTGTATTCAGGTAATCTTCCAAGCGGGCTCATAGTTTTAGGTTTCATGATGGTACTAGGTGCAATACTCGACCTTGTAGGCAATTACACTCCCATAATAAAAAGTTACCTTGGAGGAGGAGCAATAGTAGCGATATTCGGTTCCGCACTGTTGTCGTATTTCGGGTTGATTCCTGAAGCTACAGTTGCATCCATCACTGAATTCATGAAGGGTGGAGAATTCCTGAACTTCTATATCGCTGCGCTTATTTGCGGAAGCATACTTGGAATGAGCAGGGATCTTCTTATAAAAGCTTTTGCGAAGTATCTTCCCATAATACTGGGAGGAGTGGCAGCTGCACTTGTGCTGGTTGGAATTGCCGGAATGATTATAGGATACGGATTCAAGGAAGCCGTCCTTTATATTGGAATACCCATAATGGGAGGCGGCATGGGAGCAGGTGCAATTCCATTGTCTGAAATCTACGGCCAGATAATGGAGGAGGATCCGGGAAACATTCTTACCATAGTTGTACCGGCCCTTGCCCTTGGAAATGCAGTTGCAATTGTGGCAGGAGGACTTCTTAGCAAACTGGGAAGCAAGTATCCAAAACTTACAGGATATGGAAAGCTTCTGATCTCCCAGGAGAACGTAGATGATTTTGAGGTGGAAGAAAAAAGGGCTGCAATCGATATTAAGCTTATGGGCATTGGTATAGCCATAGCATGCATGTTCTATGTTCTTGGAAACATATTATCTAAATTCATACCTATTCACAGGTACGCCCTAATGATAATATCCGTTGCTCTTGTAAAGGGATTCAATCTTCTCCCGGAAAAATACGGTGAAGGATGTCATCAGTGGTATGCTTTCGTTTCCAAAAATTTCACAGCTGCATTGCTGGTGGGAATAGGATTTGTATATATAAATATTCAACAGCTCGCCGATGCATTTACCATACAATACATACTACTGGTCATAGTAACTGTAATAGGATCCATAATAGGTTCCGGATTCGTGGGAAGGCTGCTTGGATTCTATCCAATAGAAGCAGCTATAACAGGAGGTCTGTGTATGGCGAACATGGGTGGAACCGGAGATGTAGCGGTTCTTTCGGCTTCAAAAAGAATGGAACTGATGCCTTTTGCACAGATATCTTCAAGGCTGGGCGGCGCTTTCATGATTCTGTTGGCAACAGCACTTTTGAATCTTTTCATATAGAAAAATTAATCCTTTTTCTCGGATGAAAAAAATGTTATTATCTTTAATAGCAAACTATTTATAATATTATGGAGGGTATAATGGATTATAATAAAATGGCACTTGAAATGCACAAAAAGCTTGTTGGAAAGATATCAGTAACAAGCAAGGCTCCGGTAAACAACAAGGACGACCTGTCAACTGCTTATACGCCAGGGGTAGCGGAGCCCTGCAGGGTTATACACGAGAAACCGGAAACCGTATACGACTATACTGCGAAATCCAACCTCATAGCGGTTGTATCGGACGGTTCTGCAGTATTGGGACTAGGAGACATAGGAGCTGCAGCATCGATTCCAGTAATGGAAGGCAAATGCGTACTGTTCAAGGAATTTGGAAATGTTGATGCATTCCCTATCTGTCTTGACACCAAGGATGTTGATGAAATTGTAAGGACTGTACAGCTGATGGAACCTGTATTCGGCGGAATAAACCTTGAGGACATCGCTGCACCAAGATGCTTTGAAATAGAGGAGAAGCTCAAGAAGGTTACGAATATACCAATATTCCATGATGACCAGCATGGTACAGCAGTTGTGACGACTGCAGCCATAATAAACGCTCTTAAGATTACAGGAAAGAAATTCGAGGATGTCAAAGCTGTTATAAACGGATCCGGAGCGGCAGGTAACTCTATAGCAAAGCTTCTTCTCAGTATGGGAATCAAGGATATATTCATGTGCGACAGGAAGGGAATAATTTACAAAGACAGGGAGGGTCTTGACAAGTACAAGAAAGAGCTTTCTGAAATTACAAACAATGAAAACAGGATTGGTAGTCTTGCGGATGCAATGTCTGGAGCCGACATATTCATAGGAGTTTCGGCACCTGGCATAGTGTCAAAGGAAATGGTTGCATCCATGAATGAAAAGGCAATAGTCCTTCCGATGGCAAATCCGGTTCCTGAAATCATGCCGGACCTTGCGATAGAAGCTGGAGCAATGGTAGTAGGTACTGGAAGGTCGGATTTCCCTAACCAGGTAAACAATGTTCTTGCATTCCCTGGAATTTTCAGGGGAGCTCTTGATGTTAGAGCTTCTGACATCAACGAGGAAATGAAGATGGCCGCTGCCAAGGCTCTTGCCGATTCAGTAGGAGACAAGCTTGCTGTTGACTTCATTCTTCCAAAGGCTTTCGATGAAGGATATTCAGAGAAAGTGGCTGAAGCTGTCAAAAAGGCCGCAATTGATTCGGGAGTTGCCAGGATATAGAACCGATAATTCAAAAAAATGAAGCCCGCATTAGCGGGCTTTATGCTTGATTTTATAAGAAACATGATTAATGTTAATCATCGTAGAAAATGCATAGACTTATGATGTCGCCGTTTGCCAACAATCTGGCTTCAACTTTGTACTCTGTATCATTATCCATATCAAAGTCTTCATATTCTGTTATGCTGATTTCTTCACCATTCATGAATATTTCAATGTCTTTATCAAAGTCGAATTCGTCAGGACTTGATTTTCCTTTGGGGATTATATCAACACTGTCATCGTCATCCAGGTTCGCATCGTACTCCAGTTCACCCTCAAGCTCTTCGTAAAATATAAGGATTTCGACGATATCTCCATTTTCCTCTGTAATTTCTACTTCGAGACCAACATGTTTGTAGTGACTCAGTCTGTCAATTTCATCCTCGGCATCATTATCACAGTTGTTGCCAACTAGAATTTCAACATCTTCATCAATATCATAAAATACGGTTTCATCTCCGTCTTCTTCCAATGTTATTTCAACAAGAACATCATCGTCATAATCGAATTCTGACAATGTTCCTTCAAGATTGGCTTCTTCTTCATCGTAGGAAATGCACATGCAGATAATATCATTGTTGCCTAAAAGACCTGCCTTCACTTCATAATCGACATCTTCATCCATGTCAAAGTCCTCGAATTCGGATATGCTTACTTCCTCACCATTCATGAATATTTCAATGTTTTCATCAAAGTCAAACTCATCAGGACTTGATTCTTCTTCGGGGATTATATCCACAGTGCCATCGTCATCCAGGTTATTGTCGTATTCAAGCTCGCCTTCAAGTTCATCATAGTATACAATGATTTTTACTACTACATCGTCTTCAAGGTATAATTTGACTTCAAGATCCAAATGCTTGGTTTCAAGTTCATCCAGTTGATCCTCCGCTTCCTCGCAACATGTGTTTCTGACTTCGATTTCAACATCTTCATCGATGTCTGAGTACCTGACTGAATCCACTTCAACCCAGTCAAAAACATCATCGTCATAATCGAAATCTTCAAGTGTTCCTGTTTCTTCATCTTCTTCTACGGAAGTTTCAATTACATCGATTTTTACAACCAAATCATCATTGTTTATTTTAAGTCTTACAGTATCGCCCTTATAGTCATCATCCAGTTCCTCAAGAGTCAATTCGTCATCATCATCGAAGACTTCAACGTCTTCATGGATGTCATACTTCGGAGTTCCATCATCTGTTCTGATCTCTATTTCATCATCTGTATCATCTCCGCTGCTGTTGAAATCGACGTTGATAAGCTCTCCAGTTACATAGTCATAATTGCCGTAATTGTAATCAAAATCATAGTTGTTGAAAATTCTGTACATCAGTACGGCGCATTCTGCTCTTGAAAGTGATTTTTTGGGCTGGAACTTGTTCTTGTAGCCTATCATGAATCCTTTGAGCTTCATTTTGTATACAAACCATCCATATTTTCCGCTGATCTCGTCATCGTCGTCAAACCATTCTCCGAGTTCATCTACAACATCTTCATAATCACCATTGCCTTCCAGAGCTGTGATAATAAGTTTTGCGGTCTCTTCTCTTGATGCTGATGAATTGGGCCTGAAGTCTTCAATATTGTCCTCGTTGAGTATTCCTTCATCCCATGCAAGAGCGATGTAGGGAATCATCCAAGATGCAGGTGTTCCACCCTCGTACTCTTCGGGAAGCTCATCATATCTGGTTGGATGGTCATCGATCTCATCTTCAAGTCCCAGCATCCTTATGAGCATTACCAACACTTCAATTTCGCTTGCAGAACGCTGTGGTGAAAATATCCCATAACCTACACCTCTAAGTATGCCTTTGTCGGCCAGGAACATTATTGATTCCCGTGCCCAGTCGTAGTTGTTCAAATCATTGAACATTGCGATTTTTTTTGCCTGACCCGGTGGGATGAAATTTCCTCTATATGGATCTGCAAAAGCTGCAGGTGCCGTCATGCTGATGATGAGCATGACAGCTATCATAATCAGTATAAATCTCTTCATAACAAACACCTCTATTTAATTTATTTTCCTGCTATTATAATATACGATAGGGAAGAGGGAATAGTTGGGGTAACGTTTTTTTGTTGAATAAAAGGAAGCCGCATTGTGCGGGCTTCCTTCAATTGAAAAAGTCTTAATTATTATAGTTCAAGTTTAATAATTTCACCTTCACCATCAACCTTGAACTTAACACTTTCTTCATCATCAATCAAATCATCTAGCACATCTTTTAAATCATCAATGTCATCAAAATCAGGACTTATTTCACAGTCAATTGTTAGTTCAAAATCAATTTTTTTATCCTTTTCCTTATCGATATTCTTGTCGTCGATATAAACAATGATTTTTTCGAGTTCGTCATCCTCGTCTCCGGAACCATTTTCATCAATTTCGTAATCGAGAAGTACAAACTCATACTCAGCAGTTATGCAAAGTTCAATCAAATCTCCATTCCCTAATAGCCTGGCTTCAACTTTATACTCTAAGTCATCGACATCATAGAATGTGAAATCATCGAAGTCTTCTTCTGACAAGGATTCTCCGTTTATGCAGATTTCTATGTTTTCATCAAAATCATATTTGTCTGAGTCTTCATCTTCTATTAAATAAGCGTATTCTTCATCTTGAGTTTCGTCAACATCGATAGTGCCTTCAAGTTCATCATAGAATATCTTGATTTTCACAACGACATCGTCTTCTTCAAAAACAGCAACTTCAAGACCTTCGTACTTTTCCTTGTCATCAATAAAGTCTTCAAGATCTATTTCGTCATCAGCATCTTTGCAACAGTTGTTATCAATTTCAATCTCAAGGTCTTCATCAAAACTGTCAAAATCAATCTCGTCGTCCAGCTCGATGGCTTCAAGTGTAGTACTATCACTTTCGTCAATGTCTGTTAGTATTCCTGTTGTATATTTTTCAGTTTTGTCATTATCCATCCAATCAAAATCAAAATCGAAATCAACGAAGAGTCTCTGCATTATCAAAGTGAATTGAGCTCTTGTAACAGGTTTTTGGGGTTGCATTTTATTGTTGTAACCTATCATCAGCCCTGTATGCTTCATTAGTTTAACGGCTTCAACATAATCAGGATCAACTTCATCTGCATCAACAAACATTGAATCTAAGTCGTCTGATATTTCTGCAGAAAAATCTTCTTCATTATCTATTATCCATTTGATGTATTGGGCGATTTCCATTCTTTTTACAGGAGTGTTTGGATTCATCATGGCCCTGAACCCGCTGTACTCTCCAAAAAATTCATCAGCCATGGCAAGATAGCCATACATCCAGCTAGCTGCATCTTCTTCGTCAATCCATTCAGGAAGGTCAGCATCCATGTCAACTTCTGGCTCAAGGTCCAACATTCTGATTAGCATGGTTACTACCTCTCCATGAGTAACTGGTTTGTTTGGAAGGAAGTTGCCGTAGCCGTCTCCCTTGATTATTCCTTTTTCTGCTATGAAGTAGATTGCATCACCTGCCCAGTCCTCGACGCTTGCAATATCGTCAAACATTCCAGCTTTAATCATTTGTTTTGCCTGTCCCGGAGGAATATTTCCATTTCCAGGTATAGCAACAGCTGTGGTCATCATACTCAACACCATTATTAGTGCCAGTAAAACAAGTAAAACTTTTTTCATACTTTAACACCCCATATAGTACTTAAACTTTTTTTAAGTACATTGAATTTTTTTATCTAGTATAAGATACGTTTTATATACATATAAATTGGGGTAAAAAAATACTGCTCAAGTGAGCAGTGAGGGAAATAACATTTATTGAGGGATAAATATTATATTGATATGGGTATGTTTAGGTGTTTCCTCCAAGAATTCGTAACGACGCTGATGATCTTGATTCCTACAGAGGAAATGATTACAAGGTTTGTATCTTCATCGCTTTTGTCCCAGGGGGAAATTCTCAGTTGGCTGTTTACCGCACTGACTTCAAAAAGACCTTTTTCCGTATTGACGAAGCCCTTCATCCTGAAGGTGGAGTCCTTGACGTCATCTATGAAGTTGCTGAGTCCTTTGTAATCCACAGTTTCATCAGTTTTCAAAACCAGTGTCTTTGGTCTGTTTTCCCTTGTGTTTGTAGTATCCTGTGACTCATAATCAACAGGGCTAAGATTGTCCAGAAGCTCTTTGATATCGGTGTCGCAGTAGACGGTCTTATATATATTGATATTATTGTTTAGTTCCAACAGCTTGACTTCAATTTCATTGATCTTGTCTTTTGACTGAAGGTCAGTTTTGTTGACTATGGCTGAGCTGCTGTACTGAATCTGTCGCGTAAGGGCAGGGAGGAGCTGCAGCTGCTGTAAAAAGTAGAGGGAATCGACTATGCATACGGAACCGGAATAGTCATATTCTTTTTCAGCTATTTTATTGACGGAACCAAGTATGGTTTCTATGTTTGAAGGGTCAGCGAGACCGGAAGCTTCCACTATGACATATTCGAAATCGTATCTAGTCATTTCTGCAAGAGCCTTGATGAAGTTGTCCTTGATACAGGCGCAGAATATTGAGCCGTTGTTGAGCTCCATAAGGTCAATGCCGTTTTTTTGTATCAATGTTCCGTCGATGCCTTTTTCTCCGAATTCGTTCATAATGACTCCAACCTTCTCATCCTTGAAGTCTCTTAGCAGGTTTGTAAGGAAAGTTGTTTTACCTGAGCCTAGAAAACCCGTTATAAGTACCAGTTTCATTGTATCACCTCTTTACAGTCAATTTATTTCATTGAACAATTGACGAATTTGAAAAAAGGGGAGTATAACTCCCCTTAATATCTTACCATATATTTTGGTTATTGCAGATTCTTATAGAAGCTTTTCGATAACTTCAGAGAATTCTTTTTTGCTTGGTATTATTGAAGACCACTTAAGCTCGCCGTTTACATATATTGAAGGCAGTTGCTTAACTTCCATTTTCATTGTTCTTGCTATGTCTTCCTTGATATTATACTGATAGTAGTTTACATCTATTTTATCGCCAAATTCATCCTTTTGAATTCTTGCTGCATCCTTCATGTATGTACATGCTGCACATGCAAGGGGATCCAGAAGGAAGGCTTCTACTAAAGGCTTGTCAAGATTCTCGTAATCAGGAAGCTCTATATCAATATCCATTGAGCTGGCTGCTTCATAGTTTTTAACCATTTCTCTTGTCTCATCAGTTTCAAGTACCGCCTGAGCAACAGCAATAGTGTTTTCGATCGGCACATCATAAGGCATGTCGCAACCTGGAGCAACTATGAGGTTGTGGTGGTCCATTGAATCTATCATGTCAACGACATATTTCATGTTGTCCTGTTGGTTACCGAAGAGCATTGTAGTAGTTAGAGGGATGTTTCCACCTAGTGCTATATTGTATTTGTCAGTAACGTTCTTTACATCTTGGATACAAACGTTCTCGTCAATTGAAACAGAGTCAGGATTTGTTTTACACATTACATCCATTTGTACTGTTGCGTTACCGCAAACGAAGAATGATGAGAATACTCCCTTTGATCTAATGTAGTCGTATGTAGCTGTAAAACCATCTGAGAGCATTGCTGTGAAGTGGTCAGGGGATACTTGAGACACAAGTGGATCGACAACTGCTATTACATCCATCCCTGCTTCAACATAATAATCTGTCATTGCGCATGCAACTTCCGTACAGAAGTCCATAAGGTCTCTTACATATTGCTCATCCATGATCATGTCCATGAATATTTCGCTTCCTCTTAAGTGAGATGCAAGTGTGAAAGGTCCGCATATAAGACCGTATAAAGCTGTTTGATCTCCGATTTCAGCCTTGACTCTTCTCATTACGTCAAGAATCATAGGAATTCTTCCCGATTCCTTTGATGGTATTGTACATTTGCAAGGTATTTTCTTTTCGCTTCCCATCAATGGGTGACTCATTACTGATGGAGGATTATCCTGTGCCCACAAAAGTTCGCATCCAAGGATCTCCGCTTCCAACTGCAGGTCGAAAACTATAGGCATTCCATCAGGAGTGTATAATTTGTTTACTTCGATAAGAGACTCATATAATTTGTCTCCATCTCTAAGAACTTCCTCGGCTGTGTATCCTTTAAGTTTTCCTGCGTGCACTCCTGCAAAAGGTACCCATGGAGCTCTTTCTGTCTTTTCATGTCTAAGTGTTTGGAATATTAACTCTTTTCCCATTTTTAAATTTCCTCCGATAAATATTTGGCTGTTTACTTGATTTTTATTTTGCTTGATGGTAACATTATACATAAATTAATTGTAAAAAAATAGTATCGTGAATGCTGAAAATTGTAAATTTATATACAAAAAAGCGGTTTCCCGTTATTTTATAACATGAAACCTAGTGAATATTTGTAAAAATGATATACAAAATTGTAAATAATTTCCAGGAGGACCATATGGGACGTAATATATTTCTTGAAAGCGGCAAACTCAATGTTGCTGTAATTCAGGATACAATAGATTCTTTCAGTTTTTCTACAGACGTACCTGTTACTGTATTTGATGACAATATGGATATAATAGCTGAAAGCTTAAATGAAAAGAAGATCTGCTGTTTTTTCGATATATACAGTAAAAAGAACAGTGTTTGCGGGAACAACCTCGTTTTTTCATCGGAACTTGCTGCCAAATTAGGGGAGCCTTACATATTTGTTTGTCCTTCCGGATTTGTTAATATTTCCATAGCGATTTTAAAGGAAAGTGAATTTTTCGGAGCTTTTATTGCCGGTCCCATAGCAATGGGTCCGATTGTCGAAGATACTGTTAAGGATCTTTTCAAGATACATGAAGCCAGTATGGACATATTTTCAAAGATTACATTGTTTCTGAGGAATATGAAGATTTATACCCCGGGCAAGGTCAATCATTTGGCATATCTGTTGAATTGTTGTGTTATGAGTATGTATTCCTGTCAGACAGAATATGAAAAAATCAACACCAATTATAAGGAACAGGCCAGAATAGGGGAGAACATACACGAGTATAAGAAGCTCAATATCGAGATGGTATATCCTTATGAAAAGGAAAAGGAACTTATAAGGAAGGTGAAGGATGGCGATAGTACAGGCGCCAAAGAGATATTCAAATCCTTGTTGAATGAGGTTCTTCTTCTGGAAGGAGGAAATATAGAGGTAATAAAGGCAAGGGTTCTTGAATTATGTACAATATTGTCCAGAGCTTCTGTTGAGGGGGGAGCGTCACTCCAGAAAATATTTGGTATAAACTTTGATTTGATAAACTCTCTTAACAGTATTGACAATATACAGGAATTGATTAACTGGTCGGCAAAAATAACGGATCACTTCGTGGAGAATGTTTTTGGAAACATCTATTCAGGTAATTCATATATTGTTAGTCAGACAATACAGCATGTAAATGCCAACTATATGAACAAAATAACGCTTGCCAAGGTGTCAAATTACCTTCATATCAATTCTTCCTATCTTTCCAAGCTGTTTAAACAGGAGATGGGAATGAGCTTTACTGAATACCTTAATGAAGTAAGGACAAAGAGGAGCAGGGAGCTTTTGAAGGATACGGATATGGAAATTCTTGATATAGCTCTGTTCGTAGGATACGAAGACCAAAGTTATTTTACCAAGGTATTCAAGAAGATTACTGGAAAGACTCCAAGAAAGTTCAGAAAAGAAAGTTGAAAAAAGGGAACTGTCCGTCGGGACAGTTCCTTTAGTTTTTGAATACATCTATATACCTTCTCTTCTGAAAGGACAGTTGTGTGACTGGCAGGTGCTGCAGTCAAAATCAACTTCCAATTCAGGAATATTCTTATCTGCGCCATAAATGTAAAGGGTTGATTTCTCGGGATTTATCATGAAGGATTCAGTCAATTCTCCATTAACGTCAAAGTCCTTTTCTAGTTCTTCCATTATGGGCTTTTGGTATTCCATTTCGAAGGTGCATTCGCCTGGGGAATATCTTTTTGTAAGGAAATATCCCATTTCTTTCATTCTTTTTTTCAGATAGGAATATAGCTGGTTTGTAGCTTCCATAACTATGTCGTTTGCAACTTCATTCAACAAATATCCTTCAAGGTAGTTCTTGTCATCGAAGAGTTTTACTATATCGTCGTTTAAAGGATTACCTATGGTTGCATAACAGAATACAACCTTTTCGCAGTTGTCTACATCGGAAATGTCAAAGTTGAATTCATTTGGTTTAACGCTATAGATAACCTGGAATTCAATTCTGTCTTCAATATTTTCCACATATTTTTCATAAAGTTCATCTATGGTATCGTAAATCGGAGAATCTTCTCTGACTCTGATTCTGGTATATATCTTTTTCTTGTCAAGTTTTATGGTTGGTTTAAACACTTCTTTCATTATAGCCTCCTAGAATCCCATGCTCATGATGTAGTTGTTCTGGAATTCAGGATCTGAAGCCAGTTCAAGATGGGTGGTGTTTGATACTATTTCCCTGCATGTACTTGAAACATCTTCATCCAGGAGATACATCTGTACTCCGGTACCTGCAGCGTTTCCAATGGATTTTGCTGTTACATTTTCAAAATAGGGAAGCAGTCCAATACTTTCGGCATTCTTGATGTTTATATAGTTGCCGAAGGCTCCTGCAAGTAGTATCTCGTCAAGATTGTTTTCTGTAATGCCGTACTTTTCAATAAGCATTACACATCCCGTATATATTGCGCTTTTCGCAAGCTGGATTTGTCTTATATCCTTTTGTGTTACGAAAACTCCGTCTCCATTTACACTGTCTTCAGGAAGTACAAGCTGGAAAGCCGTAATTCCGTTATGGTTGCATATTCTATGGGTCAAGCTGCAGTTTGGCCTCAGTTTGTCGAATTCCTCC
Organism: Dethiosulfatibacter aminovorans DSM 17477; assembly: GCF_900142005.1. GTDB lineage: Bacteria > Bacillota > Clostridia > Tissierellales > Dethiosulfatibacteraceae > Dethiosulfatibacter > Dethiosulfatibacter aminovorans. The sequence goes on along the minus strand of NZ_FQZL01000020.1, from coordinate 32,617 downwards.
TGGGAAAGCATTTTACCGGATGCGTTTATGAAACCGAATTTAAAGAGTTCTGCAACAATATCAACAATTCCTGATCCACAAATCCCTTTGGCTTTTGTATTTCCTATTACTGAATATAATGCTTTTCCATCCAGTATTTCAAATCTTTCTATGGCTCCAGTCGTACCTCTCATGCCGTATTCCAATCCGGCACCCTCAAGAGCCGGACCACAGGCGGTAGAGGCTACAATGTATCTGTCGTTGTTGCCTATTCCTATTTCGCCGTTTGTTCCAAGGTCTACAACAAGCTTTATCTTAGGGTCATCCTTCAATGCTGTCAATACTGCAGTTGTATCCGCTCCGACAAACCCTCCAAGTAACGGCAGGAACGTAATATGGTTGCTGGCAGGACCCTGTATTCCAAGTTCTGTTCCTCTTGACTTTATTTCATCCTTGTATATTGAAACAAAAGGAGACATTCCAAGGTTTGACGGATTGAAGCCGTGAAACAGATGCTGCATGGTGCTGTTCCCGCAAATTATTGTTTGATACAGATTGTAGGGTAGATGCGGATAATCTTTTTCTGCCCTGTCAAGAAGTCCGTTTATAGTTTGTATTATTTTTCTTTGAAGTTCATCTATTCCATCTTCATTTGAAGTGCAGTGCATTATTCTGCTTATTACATCCGCTCCTCTGGATATTTGCTGATTCAGGTCTGAATAAGTACCTATAAGCTTGCCTGTGCACATATCATACAGATACATGACAACAGAAGTTGTTCCTATGTCTATGGCTGCGCCGTACAATAGATGTGACTGATCATTCTCTTGAACATCTATCAGCTTGCTTTTGTCATACACAATAGTAAATCCGTCAACATTATTATTGTTGATGACCCTTTCAAGGGTTTTAGTTGTATTGTAGTCGATTTCAAGATTGAGTTCTTTCTTGAAATATTCCCAATAATATCCACAGTGGTTCAAGGGGATATCAGTTTTCCTAATATATTTTTTACCTATTGAAGGATTAAAATTGAATTTTTCTCCTCCATTAGTAAGGATGGCAGCGTCTTTTTTGATATCTTCAGGATTCAAATAAACTGTCACGTCTTTTTCAACTTTTGTGATGCAGGAAAGAACCTCTTCTTTTTTGCCGTTGCATCTGATTGTCACCTTGCATTTTCCGCATGTACCTTTGCCTCCGCAAACCAGGTCCAGGGGATAGCCGGCCATAGAACAGGCATCAGAAAGAAGAGTACCCTTTTCGACACGTATAGCCTTATTGCTATGGTTAAAGAATACTTCTGCTTTATTCATAAAAATCTCCAAATCTTATTAATCAAGTAAATAGCCTGATTTAATTATAGTTCATATTTAAAAAAAGTCAATTGATATAAGTAATTTGAATCTTGTTTTATAATTGACAATAGTGATAAAATAGATGTAACTATACACTGCAGCAAAGTCGCGCCGGACACTGAGTGGATTGTGTTGGTTTTAGATGCTGCAAAAATGACGGGAGATGATTTTATGGACTTTTCTGAAAAAAGAGAAAGATGGACAATAAATATATGTAGTGGATGGAAATCCAAATATATTGAAAAACACTCCAATGAATACAACTATCTAGATTACGAATTTGATGACAGTGATTGGGATGTTATAGATATTCCTTTTGTATGGCAGATGGAAGGCCACGGAAGTCCTGAAAAGAATTATGAGAACGTTATCAAGAACTTGAACAGAAAAATCGACAGGACTACAGGTATTTTTGATAAACCTGTACATACCGGTTATTATAGAAAAACGATTGAAATACCATCTTCATGGGAGGGACGAAAAGCTTTTCTCAAAGTTGGAGGAGTCAAGTCCAGTATAGAAGTGTGGGTTAATGGAGAGAAAGTTGGTTATTCACTGGGTACCATGGGTGACCTCTATTTTGATATGACGAAATTTGTCAAACCGGGTAAAAACCTGCTGGCATTAAAAGTACAAAGATTTTCCAATGCTTCATTCCTTGATTGTTCAATGGATTGGTTTTTGAGCGGGATTTTCAGAAGTATAGAATTGCATTCGGAACCTGAAATATTTATAAAAGATCTCTTTGTCAGGAGCACTTTTGACGATGATTATGAGGATGCAAGACTGTGTGTGGAAACCTGGGTTGAAAATTCAACAGAAAAAAACAGGGATTTGAAGCTTGAACTTAGAATAGGTAACAGGGTTCTAATGACAGCGGGTTTTGTAGTCAACAAGGATTCTGAAGAAAAAGTGTACATATGCAAGCTCATTGAAAAGCCAATCAAGTGGAATGATGAAAATCCTTATCTCTATGATGTTGATATAGTACTTAAGGACAATGATGATAGTGTCTTGTCGGAAAGAAGAATTAAACATGGATTCAGACAAGTCGAGATAAGGAAATCACAGTTTCTTGTCAATGGAACACCTATAATATTTAAAGGAGTCAACAGGACGGATTTGGAAAGCATATCAAATGATGATGTTGATAAAAATATAAGGGAAGACGATATAAAGCTGCTTAAACGAAATAATATAAATGCTGTTTTAGCCTGCGACTTTCCCAGCGATCCTGCCTTCTATGACCTGTGCGATAAATATGGAATTTATGTGGTAGCTGAACTGGGAATCAATACAAGCCAGTCTCTTAAGAAACTTCCTGAAGGCTTTGACTGGAACCGGGCTGCATTGAATAGAGTAACCAATACTGTAAAGAGAGATAAAAACCATCCATCGATCGTCATGTGGTATCTTGGTAAGGATACGGGTTGTGGACTCAACTATTTGATGATGAAAGACTATTTGGATGATTTTGATGATTCAAGACCGGTAAGCTATATTGGAAGTACTGGCTCAATAGGAGGAGATGTGCTTTGCACCCAGTATCCGACTATTGAAATTGAGCAAAAGATAGGTACACTTAAATCAATAAAGAATTTTTTCAAGGACACAAAGGCGATTAATGAAAGTAAATCTCTTAAGATAAGCGACTATATCAAGAAGCCGGTATTCAGCAGCAAGCTGTCATTTATTGAAGGCAATTGTCTTGGAAACATGTATGAGCATATGGAAAACTACAAGAAATACAACAACCTTTGTGGTGGATTTATTTCGGACATGAAGGATATAGGCATATATAGAAATGGCAACCAAAATATCGAAAGAGAAGGTTTGATTGATATTGAGGGTACACCTAAGCCTATGTTCTATGAAATTAAGAAAGTATTTCAAAATATTGATACATTCAAACGGGAAGATGGCGACAGTATAATACTGGAAATTGAAAACAGGTACAAGCATTTCACTTTTGATGATTTTGTATTGAATATAAGCATAGCGGAAAATGGCAACAAGATATATGAAAGAGATGTAATAATGGAGTTGAAAGCAGAGGGAGGAAAGACCATTTTTGAATTTACTCCAGAGATAGAGAAAGTTGAAGATTGTGAGTATATACTTACAGTTTCATGGATGTTAAAAAAGGATGTTGATTGGGCGCCCCAAGGTTTTGAACTTGCATGGGACCAATTTGTATTATATGATTCCATGTATGCATGCAAGGCTGTAGAAGATACTGAAGGCGAGCCCTTAACAGTTCTTGAAACAGGAGAGTTCATCAGTATAAAAAACAGTGAATGCAGCATTATCATAAACAAGAAGACGGGGAACATAAAAAACATCAACATGGGAAATGGAAATATTCTGTATAAGGAAATTTTGCATAGATTTGATAGAGATGCTACTGATGTTGATAAACGGAAGGATAAAAATACTTTTAGAAATATATTAAACAGAAATGACCAGTGGGAAAATGTGCTGAAAAAGAAAAAAGTATTAAATACAATTACTGAAAAGTATGCTGACAAGGTTGTTGTATATTTTGAAATTGAATATCCTTTGGCCAAGAGTCCTTCGTTTTTAAGTTATGAGATTAGAAACAACTGTGATTTTCTTATTCATAATGAAATTGAGCCGACAAAGGAAATGCCAAGATTTGGAATGCAGTTTGAACTTGCTGAACAGCTTGACTTTGTAAGATATTATGGGAAGGGTCCCCATGAAAACTATATAGATAGAAACAAAGGTGCAAAGACAGGGATTCATGAGTTGCAGCTGAGGGACTTCAACTATGATTATTTGAATGAACAGGAAAGAGGGAACCGTACAGATGTGAGGTGGATGAAATCATATAGTGACATAAATTCCATAGAAGTGGAAGCGATTGGTGAAAGGAAATTTGATTTCAGTATTGAGCAACGTGAAGAAAAAACGGTTTTAAATGTTGATTACGGACAGAAAGGTGTAGGCGGTGATGCAGTGACAGATGCGGAAATATTGGATAAATACAAACTGAACAAAAATGCTGAATATAAATACACCTTTAGAATTTCATTTAAGGGAGAACCCTATGAAGTTTGATGAAGGCATTATTAAGCTAAGTATAGGAAACAAAACAAAAACAATAAAATTCAATGATTTGGATAAGGCACGCAAAGATGGAATACATCTGGAAATTAAAACTGAAAACATAAGGAATGGTGAAATCTACAGTATAGTATTAAAAACGACTAAAAAATGTTACCTGGAGAGGATAGAGCTTGACTTTAATTTCAGAGCATCTTATTTCAGCATGTTTTCAAATGGATACCAAAGCATGAGCGAGAGCAGGGAGTATCTAAAGACTGAAAGAATGAAAAAAGCCGGGTTGATGAATCGAATCAGAGGCTATGACAGCTATGGGGATTACAGATTTGTCGATTATGTCAGAAAGAAAGGGTGTATTCATTCTACGGGATATACATATCTGAAAAGCTTCAAGTCAACTCTTTTTGCTGCATCATTGAATGAAGACAAGGGATTTACATTTTTTTACGGTAATATATCTGACAAGAAGATTAAGGTCCTAAAAGACCTTTCAGGTACTGAAGTTGAGGATTCCATGGAAGTTTTAAAAATCATGATGTCATATGATGTTGATGATTCGTGGAAGTACTATTCTAAGCTTGTGAAGGGAAAGAATGTTGAAAACAGGAAAATTTCCATGTGGAGAAGTTTCGGACGATATGGACATGGAGTTGATTGCAAGGAGATCATTAACAACCTTGATAGTATCCGTGAGAATAATATAGCCTATGATATAATTCAAATAGATGGTGGATATGAAGCAAACCTGGGAGACTGGATGGAATCCAGCAAGGGATTTCCACAGGGATTAAAATTTGTTGCAGATAAAATTAAGGAAAAGGGTTATGTCCCTGGAATATGGATTGCGCCATTTATCTGCAGCAACAAATCAAGCATATATAAGAACCATAAGGAATGGCTGTTGAAAAACAGCCAAAATGCAGAGGTGGCGGCTGGCAGGGATTCGTCTCTGGGTGGTAAAATCCTTGCACTGGATATTCAAAATGAAGAATTCAAGGTTTATCTGAAGGAAGTTTTTGATTATCTGAAGAACTGTGGATTTGAATTTATAAACGTCGACTATATGCATGCTTCCTGCATGATTCCTGGAAAAGGCAAGAACAGAGGTATGGTACTTAATGAGGCAATATCGTATATTGAAGAAATTTCAAAAGGCACCAGGATAATGCTAAGCGGCACACCTCTGGTTAATGCATTTAAAAAAGTTGACTACTGTAGTGTCAGCTGTCTGAATGGTTATTCCTGGGAAAATACGGCTGAAAAAAACAGCAATCTAAAGGAAAGAAGAAGCGTCTACAATTCCCTTGTCAGCACATTGAACAGATATAGATTAAATAAGAACATGTTCAATAGCGTTCCGGGAATATTCACCTTAAAGAACAAGGGGTCCAATTTGAACAAGCACGAGAAGTACTCTATGCTGTTTTTGTCATATGTTATGGGAAATGTTATAATGAATTCAGACAATATCGCCAATTATAATGACCTCGAGAAGCACACTTTGAAGTCTTTGTATCCTCTCATTGATCTTAATGTCTATCATATGGAAATAATTGATAATGTATACAAAATCAAATTGATGTATGGTGAATTTCGTTATGAAGTCTATTTTAATTCAAATGATGCAGTCAAGACAGCTATTTTGAGGTATGACTGTTTCAATAGGCACAGGGAAGATTTCAAGAAAGCGACAATAATTGATATAAAACCGCATGAAACAAAATATTTCATTATTGGAGACAAGGAGAAAATAACCAACTGGAGTCATTTGATAGTGAATTAGGAAGGGATATCTATGATTAAACGGGCTTTGGATTTTGTTAATGAAAAACACAAGAATCAATTAAGAAAAGGGTCAAGCATACCATATGTATTTCATTTAACTGATACTGCATGTTATGTGGCACAGCTTGGTTGTGATGAAGAAATGGTGGTCGCAGCCCTTCTTCACGACTCTGTAGAGGATGCAGATGTGACATATGAAGAGATAGAGATTCTTTTCGGAGTCAGGGTTTCAGAACTGGTCAAGGACTTAAGTGAAGAGGATAAGACCATGTCATGGAAAGAAAGGAAGCTTGAAACCATCAATGAACTAAAAAACAATGATTGTCATGACGTTAAACTCATATCTTGTGCAGACAAGCTCAGCAATGTAAAAAGCATACTTTTTGACATGAATATAATTGGTGACGAAATATGGGACAGATTCAATGCAGGATACGAAGATCAAAAGTGGTATTATACTGAACTGGTCAAATGTTTCCATTCCCTTGAGGGTATTTGCATATACAATGAGTTTGTTGCGGTTGTCAATAAAATTTTCGGAGAATGATTTGCAAAAAAACTCAATATATTATATGATAGTCAGGATAAAACATAAGGAGATTTGATTTGGAAAATAAAATATTAGCAAAAGTAAATGGAAAAGAAATAACACAGTCAATGTTGGACAGAATAATGCAAAATATACCCCCGCAGCAAGTTGCTCAGATGAAGAGTGAAGAAGGACAGAAAAGGCTTCTTGACGAAGTTGTTTCGGGAGAGTTGTTGTATTTTGATGCTGTTGATAAAGAAATGGACAAGGAAAAGAACTTCATTGAATTGCTTGAAGATGCAAAGAGAAGCCTTCTTCAAAGATATGCAGTGGAAAGTATAATTGCTGGCGTAAGTGCTAGTGATGAAGACGCCAAAACATACTATGAATCAAATTCAGCTCAGTTTGAAAAGGCTGCCGAGGTATCAGCAAGACACATACTTGTTGACGATGAAGAGAAAATTAAAGATGTGAAAGAGGAAATAGAGGGCGGCCTTGATTTCGCTGAAGCAGCTACGAAATATTCTTCATGCCCTTCTAAGCAAGCTGGAGGAACCCTTGGAAGCTTCAGCAAAGGCAAGATGGTACCTGAATTTGAAGAAGCGGCATTTAATCTTGAAATAGGTCAGTTGAGCGAGCCGGTAAAGACTCAGTTTGGATATCACCTGATCATGGTTGACAGCAAGACGGAAGCTGGAACTATGAGTTTCGAAGAGGTTAAAGATGGAATCAAGCAGAACCTTCTTAATCAGAAACAGTTTGAAGCATACAACAACAAGGTTGCAGAACTCAAAGCAAAATATACTGTAGAAATTCTATAACAGCAATTTACTAGAACCGCCTGATCTTTGGATCCGGCGGTTTTTTGCGATGTGATATTCAAGATAATTCCGGCTTCTGGGGATTATCGCTCATTTAAATTTAAATTGGACAGAAATTTAATTTGTATTTATTATTGACTGATATTAAAATAAAAAGTATAGATATGACAGACAGTGTGTTTTGCACTGTAAAACGAGTGATTACGAGGATGGTGAAATATGAAATTCAATGAGTATAAATACGAAAGAATAGATATGGAAAAGTTCGAGGTTGAATTCAACAGACATTTAAAGAACTTTAAAGAAGCCGTTGATTTTGAATCTCAGGACAACGCAATGAGTGAAATAAACAGAATGAGGAATAACTTCGATACAATGGCGACTATTGTAAGCGTGAGGCATTCAATAGATACCAATGATGAGTTTTATGACAAGGAGAATGAATACTATGACAATGTAGTACCTGTTTATCAGGGTATGATAAGCGATTACTACAAAATTCTTGTGAATTCAAAATTCAGGAAGAAGCTTGAAGAAAAGTGGGGGAAATTCCTTTTTGAAATTGCAGAACTCCAGCTGAAAACATTTGACCCGGTAATAATAGAAGACCTTCAGGAGGAAAACAAGCTCACAAGCAGATATGGAAAACTCCTTGCTTCTGCTAAAATAGAATTTGACGGCAAGATAAATAATCTGTCTCAAATGACTCCATACACACAGTCAAAGGACAGGGCCACACGTAAGGAAGCTAGTCTGGCTGTAACTAGATTTTTCGAGGACAATGAAAGCGAGTTTGATGAGATATATGACAAGCTTGTTCAAATCAGACATGGAATTGCACTGAAGCTTGGTTATGACAACTTCGTGAAACTGGGATACTACAGGCTGGGAAGGAGTGAATATGGCCCACAGGAAGTTAAGGTGTTCAGGGATCAGGTGGAAAAAAATCTTGTTCCCATAACAATTGACTTGAGAAAAAGACAGGCAGAAAGACTTGGCCTTGACAGTCTGAAGTATTATGATGAAAGTCTTGAATTCAATTCGGGCAATGCCGTTCCTAAAGGCGACAGGGATTGGATGGTGAACCATGCGAAAACAATGTATGCCGAGTTGTCGGATGAAACTAAGGAGTTTTTCCAGTTGATGGTGGATGATGGTTTGATGGACCTTGACAGTAAACCGGGAAAGAGAGCCGGAGGATATTGCACGTTTATTCCGGATTATCAGTCTCCGTTCATATTTGCCAATTTTAACGGAACATCACACGACATAGATGTATTGACCCATGAAGCAGGTCATGCTTTCCAGACATATTCAAGCAGGAACTTCAAGGTCCCCGAATATATCTGGCCGACCCTCGAAGCCTGTGAAATACATTCAATGTCGATGGAATTCATAACATGGCCTTGGATGAACCTTTTCTTTGAAGACGATGAAATGAAGTACAAGTTCAGTCATTTGGCTTCAGGAGTTCTCTTCATACCATATGGCGTGCTTGTTGATGAATTCCAGCATTTTATATATGAAAATCCGGAAGCAACTCCTGACGAAAGAAAATCCATGTGGAGGGAAATAGAAAAGAAATATCTTCCAACCAAGGATTATGAAGACAATGAATTCTTTGAAAGGGGAGGATATTGGTTTAGACAGGGACATATTTTCAATGATCCATTCTATTACATAGACTACACGTTAGCTCAGATTTGTGCATATCAGTTTTGGATAAGATTCAACGAGGACAGGGAAAGTGCCTGGATTGATTATCATAAGCTTTGCAAGGCGGGAGGCAGTAGCCCGTTTCTTGAATTGGTAAAATATGCAAACCTGAAGAGTCCCTTTGAAGAAGATACAATAAACTATGTCAGCGGTCCTATTGGAGAATGGCTTGACAAGGTTGATGATAAAAAACTTTAACAGATGGAAGAAATCGGACTGTCCAAAGGGGCAGTTTGATTTATAATAATGGAGAAAAAATGATATATGATGTAATTATTGTCGGGGGAGGTCCGGCGGGACTTTTTGCGGCTGCCAATATTGATAAAAAATACAAGACGGTTCTACTGGAAGGCAACAAGAGGGTTGGAGTCAAGTTTCTTATGACTGGAGCCGGTCAATGCAATATAACAAATGCTGAGAATATTAAAAAGTTTCCTTCAAGGTATAATAATCCTGGTTTCGTCAGGAAAATATTGTATGAATTCAACAATATCATGCTGATGGAATATTTTGAAAAGAACGGATTGAAACTTGCTGTTAGAGAAGATAACAAGGTTTTTCCTGCCGACTACAAGGCTTCAACTGTTGTAGAATTTTTTGTCGGAGAAATCAAAAAAAGAAACCATGAGATTAAGTTGAATGAGAAAGTAGCGGAAATCAAATATATTGAAACTGCAGAAATGTTCAATGTCAAAACGGGGAACAACAATTATTCCGCCAGGAAACTTATACTTGCCGGAGGAGGCAAATCCTATCCGGCAACCGGTTCAGACGGCAGCTTGTTTAGCATATTAAAAAATATCGGAGTAACAGTCAGTGAGCCAAGGCCTGCCTTGACTTCGGTTCGTGTTGAAGACTATTCTTTTAAAGAATTGTCGGGTGTTGCAATCAAGAATGTCAATATAACAATTTCAGGCCCTGATAAAAAGAAGATCAAAAAAACAGGGGATATATTATTTACCCATAAAGATATTTCGGGTCCCGTAATATTGAATAATTCCCGGTATATGGATAAAGGTGATGAAATTGTTGTTGATTTCATTGCTGGTGATACCATGGATTTTTTAGAAAAAAAGATAAGGGAAGCAGCTTCCGGTGCACCTAAAAAAGCGGTTAAATCTGTCCTGGAAGAAAATATTGATCTTCCAAATAGATTGATAGAAAGGCTTATCGATGCATCGGAATTTGATCCGATGAAAAAAATATCTGAAGTGTCAAAGAAAGAAATAAGAAGATTCATTACCAACTGCAAGGAATATAGATTCAAGATAAATTCTTTCAGCGGATTTGAAAGTGCAATGGTTACCAGTGGTGGAGTAAGCGTTGATGAAATTGAACCCAAAAACATGTCCTGGGTGAGGAACAAAAACCTTCATTTCATAGGTGAAATGGTAGATATTGATGGCGAGACCGGAGGGTATAATCTCCAATTTGCTTTTTCAACAGCAAAAAAAACAATTATCGGTTTATGATTTGACTTATTAGTGAATTCATGATAAAATTAAATAAAAAAGAATGGTGGTTCAAATGCCTCAAGTATTAAAAGAAGAAGTGAGAAACAGTATTTTAAACGCAGCCGTAAAAATTTTCAGAGAAAAGGATTATAACAAATCTTCAATGAATGCAATTGCAGTAGAAGCGGGAATTTCTGTTGGTAATATTTACAGATATTTCAAGAACAAGGAAGAATTGTTTGATGTTATAGTCAAGGACCTGGCTGAAAAGATCATGTCTGTAATGGACAGATGCAAATGTGGAGAGTCAATTGATGACGTATTTATATTACTTAAAGAATGCATAAGTGATTTCATAGATCTTTATTCAACAAATGAAGACGTATTTATTATCTTGATTAAGGCTACAGATCAGGTTAAGACAAAATACAATGTAGAGAAGGCAATGACAGAGTACATGTCCAAAAGTCTGAACGAAATTGCAAAGAATTTCTGTAGGAAAAACGACATGACCGATGAGGATTTGGAGAATCTATGCATGACCCTTTCTACATCCCTCACAAAAGGTGTTAATTACATAATTTTGTCTAATGGTGGTGTAGAAGACATGAAGAGAAGACTTTTCAATTATCTTGATTTTATGAGGATCGGATTTATTGAAAATGTAAAATTACATTAAAAGTGCTTCGGCACTTTTTTTTTGCCATTAAAAAATATTAATTTGCTGTCATAACTTTTTATTTGTATTGACAATTTGGGCATATGATGTAGAATAACCGTATATCATTAAGGCAGGTGAATAATGAAGAAATTAACATCAAAACAAGCCGATCTGACTATGTTGATCGTTGCTTTAATATGGGGAAGTGGATTTGTAGTCACTAAAAATTCTCTTGATACTCTTTCGGCGATGCAGATAATGTTTTACCGGTTTTTAACTGCAGGAATAATATCTTCAGTATTTTTCAGGAAAAGACTTAAAGGTATGAATAAAAGAGATATGGTGTCAGGGTCGATAATGGGTTTCTTTCTTGCTACGGGCTTTGTGTTTCAAACTGTAGGGCTGATCTATACATCGGCAGCCAATAATGCATTTTTGACAAGCACTTCGGTGGTAATGGTTCCCTTTGTATATTGGATAACCATTAGGATGAAACCTAAAACAAACAATATAATTGCTGCATTCATGATGCTAATTGGCATATTTTTACTGACATTTGATTTTGAGCATTTTGGAGATTTCAGCAAGGGAGATTTCCTGACTATTCTTGGAGCAGTGTTTTTTGCGTTCCATATTGTGTCTACAGGAAAATTTGTTGAGAACAAGGATCCCATTGTACTGAGCACGGTGCAAATAGTTTTTTCAACTGCTTATTTTGGAGTTATACTATTGTTCGATAAATCTTCAATGCCTGTAAGTATGGCCAATATAGGCGGATCTGTATACCTGGGTGTAATGAGCACCTTCGTTTGTTTTGCATTGCAGACAACTGCTCAGAAATTTACATCGGCATCCCATGCTGCAATCATTCTGAGTCTCGAATCTGTATTTGGAAGCATTTTGGCCATACTGTTCTTGAAGGAAGGATATAATTGCATCATGTTGATAGGCTTTGTAGTGATTTTCATGTCGGTATTGATTGCTGAAGTTGGAGACAAATACATAGGTATAAAAAAAGTCGTTTAATAAAATATTAACAAAACATACAAAACAGAGATTTACATAAGTAGGTCTCTGTTGTATTATATATTAGTATGAAAGGAGGATGTGGATTGGACAACGAGTCCCATGTCCGATCAATCTATTGTTGAAACGATTAAGCGCCTGAACTTGAATGGGACCGGAAATGCATTCAAGTTGACGAGGATGGGGAGTATCGAAAATTCGGCGGATGCCCCACGGTAGACAGGATTGCCGCAGGTATTTTCAAAACTCAAAAGTGATTTTGAGGACAAAGAAAATATTCATCCTGAAATTCGAACCATGACAATTGAAAGGAGAAAACTATGTGCGGAATAGTTGGATACATCGGACGCGAAGACGTAAAGGAAACAATACTTTCAGGGCTTGAAAAACTTGAATACAGAGGTTACGACTCTGCAGGTATTGCTATTTTGAATGGAGACGGTATACATATTTACAAGGATAAGGGAAGAATTACCAATCTGAGGGAAGTAGTGGATTTTAGCCAGATGGGAACGTTGGGCATAGGACATACCAGGTGGGCTACACATGGTATACCCAACAGGGTCAATTCCCATCCGCATCAAAGCTCTTCAGAGAGATTTACACTGGTGCACAATGGTATAATAGAAAACGAAAGCATCCTAAAAAAGGAGTATCTTCAGGATACGAAATTTACAAGTGATACGGATACTGAAGTCATAGTACAGCTTATTCAGAAGTTTACTGACAAGGACGGGGATGTTCCTCTTGCAATAAGACATACCCTTTCGCTTCTTAAAGGATCCTATGCGCTGGCCATAATAGACAGTGAAAACCCTGACGTGATTTATGCTGCCAAAAACAAATCGCCTCTTCTTATTGGAAAAGGTGAGGATTTCAATCTCATAGCAAGCGACGCAATGGCCATGATAAACCATACAAATGAATTCTATGAATTGCAGGACAAGGAATTTGTAATATTGGGAAGAGACGAAGTTTCGATATACAATTTGTACGGCATCAAGCTTGACAGAGAGACCTTTAAAGGTGAGATTGATGCATCGGATATAGAAAAGGGTACATATCCCCATTACATGCTGAAGGAAATCGATGAACAGCCATTTGTTTTAAGAAGGATCATAGCGAACTATCAGGATGAGAATGGAAAGCTTGCTGTATCGTCGGAAATAGTAAATGCTGTTAAAGAAGCGGACAGACTGTATATAGTAGCATGTGGCACAAGCTATAATGCTGGTCTGGTCGGGAAAAGCCTTCTTGAAAACATTTCAAAAAAACCTACCGAGGTTCATATATCGAGCGAGTTTGTTTACAATACGCCTATTCTAAGTGAGAAACCACTGTTTATATTCATATCACAAAGTGGTGAGACCGCTGACAGCAGGGCGGTGTTGGTTAAGATTAAAGAAATGGGATATCCTTCAATAGCCATAACAAATGTAAAAGGAGCGACTCTTTACAGGGAAACAGACTACCAGATGCTGCTTCATGCCGGACCTGAGATTGCAGTTGCATCCACCAAGGCGTATACGGCTCAGATAGCGGTTCTTTCAATATTGGCATGTACAATAGAGGATGATTGCAGTTTCGACATGCTCAATGAGCTTTCAAGAGCTGCAAGTGTTATGGAAGGACTATGCGATAACAAGGAGCTTTACGAGAACCTTGCGAAGGAGTACCTTATTGAATCCAGGAACTGTTTCTATATTGGAAGGCATGTTGATTATTATACTTGTCTGGAAGCGGCACTTAAGCTGAAGGAAATATCGTATATCCAGGCTGAAGGTTTTGCTGCAGGAGAATTGAAACATGGTACAATCGCCCTGATAGAAGACAATACGCCTGTAGTTGCCATAATAACACAGGAAAAGATTAATCTAAACACTAGAAGCAATATCAAGGAAGTGAAGGCAAGGGGAGCGGCTGTAATCGCCATCTCTATGAGAAGACTCAGTGCTGAAACAGACCAGATAATAATTGATGATGTACATGAAAAGCTTACACCACTGGTATCTGCAATACCTGCACAGTTATTGGCTTATTATGCCGCGCTATACAGAGATTGCGATATCGACAAGCCAAGGAATCTGGCTAAATCTGTAACAGTTGAATAGAATTAAAGAAAAACACGGAAATGATTGATGTCGTTCCCGTGTTTTTTTAGTTGTAGCAATTTCACTGGTATTGTATTAAAATATGAATGAATACGTTTTTTTCAGGAGGAGAACAGTGAATCTAGAAAAATTAAAGGAAGCGGAAGAGATATTCTTTTCAAGATATCCGAAAGGATTTGAAGAAGAGGAAATGAAGAAGATTGCCGAGAAGCATAAAATAAGCAAAATGAAGGATATGGCGAGAGAAATGTTTGCTGAAGATAGATTCTTGGATATAGATGCTGTAATGGAAGACTTGATTAAAATTGTATCTAGATCATCTCTGGTATCGGTTTTTGAAAAGGCAAGATTTAAGGATTATGGGAAAGCTCTCCAAGAACCGGATAAAAGTCAACTGGTGGAAGGTCTTTATGAAACAATACATGGAGATATGGAAAAGGGTTTTGATTTGATGATAGATGTCCTTGAAAAGGCAAAACTTGCAAAATGGCCTATTATAACAATATGTCCTCTGTATTATAATCCTGATGAAGAGGTTTTTATCAAGCCTACAACAGTAAAGAAGATCATTGCATATTATGAACTTGAAGACATAATATACAAGCCAAGGCCATCATATGAATTCTATTCGAAATATAAAAAATATTTCAAGGAAATGAGAAGGGAAGTTGATATAAAGGCCGGTTGCGACAATGCTTCATTTTCTGGATTTTTAATGATGTCAGTCGAATAGAAATTATTCAATAAAAATTAAATTTGTCCTTGCGTTACATACCGCTTTGTGCTATTATCTTAATTACGGGTTACGCCGAAGTGGTGGAACTGGCAGACGCGCTGGACTCAAAATCCAGTGAGGTAACACTCGTGTGGGTTCGAGTCCCACCTTCGGCACCAAAACAAAACACCGTAATAAAGCACCTTGAAGAATCGACTTCAAGGTGCTTTTGCGTTTTTGAAGATGCTCGTGTATAATACAAGAAAGCGGCTTTGCCGCGTTAACCGCGTAAGCGGTTATTAAGACGCGAAGGAAAGTTTCATTGAACGCATAATACCAATAGTTCAAGGGATTATGCATTTTTGACTTTCCTGAGCTGTAAGAATGAACTAAAAATATCAAATATGAAGGGGAGTCGTTATGAAAACAATTGAAACTGAAAGATTGATTTTAAGACAATGGAAAATTTCTGATCTTGAAGACTTTTTCGAATATGCTCAGAACGAACTGGTCGGACCTAATGCCGGGTGGAAGCCTCACAGCAGTATTAACAAAAGCAGGGAGATTATTAAATCTTTTATTAATGGTGAAGAAGTTTATGCCATAGAATTAAAGAAGACGAAAAAGGTTATCGGAAGCATAGGAATTCATGAAAGATGTCCTGATCCTAAAAATAGAGATCTGAAGCAAAGGGAAATAGGATATGTATTGAATCCTGATTATTGGGGAAATGGATATGTGCCTGAAGCAGTAGATTATCTGGTTGAATATTGCTTCAAGGAAATGGGGCTGGATATTGTCTGGAGCGGTCATTTTGACTTTAACAAGAATTCACAAAAAGTTAGTGAAAAATGTGGATTTGAATATAGATTCAGTAAAGAAGAGATTCTTAAGGGACTTGATAATAAAAAGGTTACAACATTATATTATTCAAAAGTTAAAAATAAGTAAAATTATACTTGCACTGGTTGAAACTTTGTGCTATTATCTTAATTACGGGTCGCGCCGAAGTGGTGGAACTGGCAGACGCGCTGGACTCAAAATCCAGTGAGGTAACACTCGTGTGGGTTCGAGTCCCACCTTCGGCACCAGTGTAAGAGCACTTTCAAGCATTAAGTTTGGAAGTGCTTTTTTATTTACATGACGTTTAAGATAATTTCGGTTTTTGCAAATTATCATTAGCTAGAATTTCAAATAATTCGAAGGAAGGAAAGCAGCTCTGCTGCGTTATCGACATAGTCGATATTTAACCACGAAGGAAAGTGTCCTGAGAATTTTAATATATTTTTAAGAAGGTGTATAATAGTAGTAAGCGGACAGTATCGACTGAAAATCATTTCAAATTGTTGGAGGTTAATATGAAAATCATGGATTTGAAGACTGAATATAATAATACTTACTTCAATTGTCTGGAAGACTGGAGCGAAGAAATGAAGGATGCAGGTAATCATAAGTCCCTGTGGTATGAAAAGATGAAAGATAAGGGGCTTAGGGTCAAACTGGCAGTTGATGATGAGGGCAGGGCCTGCGGGATGATTCAATACGTTCCTTCTGAATACTCTTTCATAGGGAAAGAAGGTTTCTATATGATTATGTGCATTTGGGTGCATGGGTATGATGAAGGTGTAGGCAATCGACAGAAAAAGGGAATTGGCACTATGCTGATAGAAGCCGCAGAAAAGGACTGCAGGGAAATGGGTGTGAAGGCTCTTCTGGCGTGGGGTGTTTCCGTGCCGTTTTTCATGAAGGCTTCATGGTTCAAGAAACATGGCTACAGGAAAATCGACAAGGACAGTATAAGGGTATTGCTTTGGAAACCTTTTGTTGAAGGTATAGAACCGCCGGTTTTAATCAAGATGAGAAAAAAACCTGAACTTGTTGAAGGAAAAGTCAAAATAGATGCCTTTGTAAACGGCTGGTGTCCTGCGCAGAATATTGTTTTTGAAAGAACCAGGAAAGCTGTTGAGGAGTTTAAGGATAGTGTCATAGTGGAAATCTATGACACGACCGATATTGACGTTTACAGGGAATGGGGAATACTGGACGGTGTATATGTAGACGGCAAGACTATTCAAAAGGGACCGCCGCCGAGTTATGAGAAAATACACAAAATAATAAAGAAGAAAGTCGAAAAACTGAAATAGATTGATGTTGAATGAAATTTTACTCAAATATAAACTTTGTCTATAGAAAAAAAGAAATATTTCTGCTATAATTATAGGGGAAACGAGAATAATTATTTAAGGTGCTGAAGAATGATATTAATTACTGGAATTGTAGCAGTGATTTTATTAATAGTCTTAACGGGAGCACTTGTCAATAAAAGATGAGTAGATTTGACGCATCCTTTTTTTTTGCAGCTTAAGAGAGTTTAAAATGCATAATCCCTTGAAGCATTGGTATTATGCGGTTAAAGTAGCGAAGCTGCTTTCTTGAAATAAAATGATTGTGCAATATCCGGTTTGATATAACAAAATTATCTGGAGGTATTATTATGTTGGTATCAGCTAAACAAATGATGGCAGATGCAGTAAAAGGGAAGTATGCAGTTGGGGCATTCAATATTAACAATCTTGAGTGGACAAAAGCAATACTATTGACAGCACAGGAAAATAATTCGCCTGTAATGCTTGGAGTATCAGAAGGCGCGGGAAAATACATGGGCGGCTTTAAAACTGTTGTAGGAATGGTTAAGGGTATGATAGAAGAGTTGAATATTACAGTACCTGTTTCCGTACACCTTGATCATGGTTCTTATGAAGGTGCAAAGAAAGCTATGGAAGCTGGATTTACCTCTGTAATGTTTGACGGTTCTAAATATGGAATAGATGAAAATGTTGAGAAGACAAAAGAAATAATTGCCATTGCCGAAGCTCAAGGAATAACTGTTGAAGCTGAAGTTGGTGCAATAGGCGGTGAAGAAGATGGTGTTGTTGGAACGGGAGAAATGGCAGATCCACAGGAATGTAAAATGATTGCAGATCTTGGAGTTACAATGCTTGCAGCGGGAATTGGCAACATCCACGGTAAGTATCCTGCCAACTGGACTGGTTTGAATTTTGACATATTGGCAAAAATCAAGGAACTCACTGGCGATATGCCTCTTGTGCTTCACGGTGGTACAGGAATACCTGTAGATATGATCAAGGAAGCCATCTCACTGGGAGTTGCAAAAATCAATGTGAATACCGAGTGCCAGCTGTCATTTACAGCGGCTGTAAGGAAATATATTGAAGATGGCAAGGACCTTGAAGGAAAGGGATATGATCCGAGAAAACTTCTGGCGCCTGGATTTGAAGCGATCAAAGCTACAGTTAAGGAAAAGATGGAGATATTCGGCTCTATAGACAAAGCTTAAACATTAAATTTTTCTGAATCAAGAAAGCGGCTTAGCCGCGTCAATTGCACAAGTATTTATTAAGCTATATAAAAACGCGAATGAAGCCTTAATCCATATGATTAAGGCTTCAAACAAATCTAATCATATAAAGATATTGTGACGGGTGATAATGTGGAAAGAATCAAGTATGTAATGGAATATTTGAACAAGCATCTTACTATGTTGAATGATATGGGTTTTGTTTTTGATGACGGAAGTTTTGATGAAATGATTCATTCTTATGGTGTTGCATATTTCTGTGCTTCTGCAGCTTACTCAAAAGGACTGGACCCGGAACTTGGTTATATAATCGGGCTGCTCCATGACGTTGGAAGGATAATAAATGATGACTATACAAAAGCCCATGGTCCTTCGGGAGCTATTTTAGTGGAAGGGTTTCTAGAGGATACAGGCCTATTTGACAGTGAAGAGATAGAAATCGTTTGCAGAAGCATCTCGAAACATTCAAAAAAAGGAAAGAACCACGGCCCTTATGATGAAATACTTAAGGATGCAGATTTGATAGAAAGACTTTTCTTTATGGGTGATATAAAAGCACCGGGCACTGCTAAGAGGAAAAGGATAGATCAGCAGCTTGAAAGATACGGTCTTGAAGTGATTGAAAAAAATAATGAATTCAAAGTTTAACATTTGAATATTTGTGTTATAATGATTTGCATGACTGCTGCAATGGCGGTTTGATTTTAAATTCTACTTAGCGAGGACATAATTATGTTGGGAACAATCGTAAATGCAGTAGCAATAATTTTTGGAAGTCTTACAGGATACTTTTTCAAGAATCTGATACCTGATAGATTCAGTGAAAGCATAATGAAATCAATCAGTTTGGCTATAGTGCTCATAGGCGTAAAGATGGCCACGGGAACAGAGAATATACTCTTGGTTATCTGCAGTATGGTAATAGGAACATTGATTGGAGAGATGGCTGATATAGAGTCGAAGCTTGAAGGAGCAGGAGAAATGCTTCAAAACAGGATAAGCGGAGACAGTAATATAAGCCAGGGATTTGTAACTTCATCACTTATGTATTGTGTAGGATCAATGGCTATTATAGGAGCAATTGAAGGAGGTCTCCTTGGCAAGCATGACGTATTGTTTGCCAAGTCGCTTTTGGATGGAATCATATCAATTGCAATGACTGCATCACTCGGAATAGGTGTAATATTTTCAAGTGCAGCTGTATTCCTGTATCAGGGATCCATAGTTCTTCTTGCCGGGTCTTTGAAAGATGTATTGACGGATGTTGTCATAAATGAAATGTCTGCCGTAGGAGGTTTGTTGATTATGGGACTTGGTTTCAATGTTTTTATTAGGGACAGGCTGAAAGTTGGGAACATGTTGCCGGCATTGTTTATACCACTTATATATTTTTCAGTGATTTCTCTCTTTTAACATTGGGATTAAGATATGCTGCAATCAAAAAGGAGCTGTTTAAGAACGGCTCCTTCTAATTTATGAAAATGAAACATTTGATTATCTTTTTAAATTTTTTGCTTTTTTATAGCAAGCCAACATTGATTCTATGAGAGCGCTTCTGAAGCCTCTGTCTTCAAGAACCTTGATGGCCTCTATTGTAGTTCCTCCAGGGGAACAAACGGAATCCTTAAGTTCGCCCGGATGTACATCAAGTTCTTTTACCATTTTCGCTGCACCCATTACAGCCTGGGCAGCAAGGTTGTAGGACATTTTCCTTGGAAGACCGGTAAGTACTCCTGCGTCACCCATGGCTTCAATCATTATATATACGTATGCAGGTGAACTTGCTGAGATAGACACAAGTGTATCCATGTGTTCTTCTTCGTCAAGTTCCTGGACTTCACCAAATCCTTTGAATATGATTTCAATTTCTTTCTTTTCTTCATCAGTAAAAACATTTCTAGCATAATATATTCCTGTCATCCCTTCTCCAACCAGGGAAGGAATATTGGGCATTGCCCTTACTACCTTCAAATTTTCTATTTCAGCGTGCTCTCTGCATTCCTCAATGGAATAACCTGGTGCAAGACTTATTATCACATGTCTTTCGGGATCAATTACATCCTTGATTTCATTGAATACTTTCGCATAGTGTTGGGATTTGATTGAAAAAAATATGTATTTACATTTCTTAACAAGGTCAACATTGTTTTTTGCACATTTAACCATCAAGTCCAAGCTTAGCTTTTCTTTCGATTCATTAGATTTTGAATTTACATATATCCTATCAAGTTCAAATTTATTTTTTGCCATACCGGTAATTATGGCTTTAGTAACATTTCCTGCTCCTATAAAACCTATCTTGTTCATAATACTCTCCATATTGATATTTTATTTAAATATAATATCAAATGTATAAATATTTGTAAATGATTTAAAAACCAAATCTTCTTGATTATATTTGCATTTAATATTATGGTTGACTTACATCTTTTCTGAAGGAGGATAGAAATATTTTATAAAACTTTGCACCATCATCTATCAAATTAAACTTACCGTCATTCAAACACCATTCATAAAAAGTGCCTCTAATGGTTCTGAATATCATTTTAGTCAATTCTGCTGAAGATATATCATTTCGGAATTCTCCTTTGTCTTGTCCTTTTTTAATTATTTCATTAATTGTCACATAGAGGGGGCGGCTTTCATCTATAATGAATGTTTTTTCCTTTTTATATGATAATTGAGTACTGTATATGATGTACAAAATATCATAACCAACTTCTTCCATAAAATATTCAAGCAAATTAATTAAAAATTCATAGAGTATATCATAAGAATTAGTTTTTTTATTTTATTAAATATTTCTTCGTAATAGATATCGAATTTTTTGAATTCTTCAATTATTATTTGATCTTTTGATTTGAAATGAGTATAAAAAGATCCCTTTACAGTACCTGCTTTTTTAGTGATATCATTAACTGTGACGTTGTTGTAGCCTTCTGAGTTAAACAATTCTATGGCACAGTTAAATATGTTATTTTTTGTTTCCTGAGCTTTTATTTGACGTTGTGTCAGTTTTATTGTATTCATAGAGGAGAAAAGATTATGGAAATTACGAATAATCCCAAATTATTAATTTACCTGGTTTTGTATAGTGTAGTGATGGTGGCAATGGGCATAAGATATTCAAAAAAAATTACAAACAGTGAAGATTTTATTCTAGCTGGTAAAGGATTGGGTCCGTTTATTCTGATGGGTACATTGATTGCCACTTGGTGTGGAAGTGGCACAGTTACTGGGGGACCTAATTCGCTATCATATAGTTACGGGCTGATTCCTGGACTGATGTTCGCAATCCCTTCTATTATAGGAATAGTAATAATCTATAAAATTGCTCCAAAGGTTAGAGCTAGAGGGAAATATACAGTTTCAGAGATTCTGGAAGAGAAATATGGACCTTTTGCGAGAGGGTTGGCTTCCATAATAATTATTCTAGCTTTCATAGGAATAGTATCATATCAGTACAAAGGATTCGGTTTTATTTTGAATGTAACTACGGGAATATCAGTGGAACTAGGAACTATCATTGGTGCAGTATTGATCATATTCTTAGCATCAATAGGAGGATTGATGTCAGTAGCTCCAACTGATGCCTTGAGTTCGTTTCTCATGTTGATAGGACTGGAACTGGTTGTGCCGGCGATAATTGCCTTCGGTGGAGGTTGGGAGCATATATCAGCATCTGTACCTGCCGAGAACAATACGGTAACTGGTTCTCTCTCTTTTCTTCAGCTGATAGGTTTTTATCTTCCATTGCTGGTTTTGCTTTTAAGCGATCAGAACATGTATCAGAGACTAGCTTCTTCAAAGGAAGATAAATCTGCAAAAATAGGTATGATAGGTTGGTTCATTGGTGTATTGATAATTATGCCAAGTGTTGCAGTAATTGCTTATGTCGCTAAATCAATTTTCCCGGATATTGCACCAGGTATGGCCTTGATATCAACTACTGTAGTATTGCCAAATGTTATAGGCGGAATACTATTGGCATCAGCATTCATTATAACTACGGGTAATTCTTATCTGCTATCTGCTGCAACAAATGTAACGTATGATGTTTATGGGAAATTTATTAATCCTAATGCAACAGACAGGGAAAAGTTGATGTTCATTAAGACATTTGTAGTGCTTTTAGGTGTAATAGCCTTTGTGATGATTAGATTTTTCCCAAGCATACTATCTCTTCAAATGTATGCATATACCGTGTATGGAGCTAGTTTGTGTCCTGCAGTACTTGCAGTCTTCTTCTGGGAAAATGTCACAAAACAGGGCGGAATATTATCCATGCTGACTGGCGTTGCTACTACTTTGATTTGGGAAATTCCTATGGCAAGACCATACAACCTGAACAGTGTCATAGTCTCGCTTCCGTTAGCAGTTATTGTTCTGATAATAGTGAGTTTGGTAACTAAAGACAGCAATATAATAAAAATGAAAAATGAAAGCGCATGTAAATAGAAAATTTATGGAGGAAACTATGAATACAGGAAAAAGAATGAAAGAGTTAAGAGATTTCATGGAGAATGAGGGAATAGATTTATGCATCATAACAAATCCTCTAAGTCAGTACTATATATCTGGGTTTAAAGCTCTTATGTACTCAAGACCGATTGTTCTAATCGTTTCAAGAGATAAAAAAAGCCTAATAATTCCATGTCTTGAAGAAAATCACGCTAAAGATGAAGCGGACGTAGATAATCTATATGTATATTATGAACATCCCGAAAAAGCATATGAAAAGAAAAATTTCCTTGCATTGTTTGACGATGTACTTTTGGATTACAATATGAACAATTCCATAGGAATAGAATTCAATTCAATTAATTTGGAAATGACTAATTTATTGAAATCAAAAGGATTCGGATTAAAATATATAGGCAAAAAAATCCAAAGGATGAGATTCATTAAAGATGAAAATGAGATTGAATATCTTGTTAGATCAGGAGAACTCGTCAGCTATGCATTAGCTAAATCCTTTGAGAAAGCACAGGAAGGTATAAGTGAGCTTGAGTTTGATTCATATGGAACAAAAAAACTTTACGAGCAAATATCCATCAAATACCCAAATGCCACAGCTTCTGAATTATTGGTCATGTCTCCATCTGGAATTTATAGAACTAATATGCCGCATGTGTTTTCAAATACAAGGAAATTTCAGAGAAATGATATAGTTATTCATAGTCGACAGGCAGGAATATACGATTATCATGCAGAATGTGAAAGGACGTTTTTTATTGGTGAACCATCTGATGATCAAAGAAAAATATTCAATGTCATGGTTGAGGCTTAGCAGGTATGTATGGATTTTATAAAACCTGGATTGAAAATGAGTGAAGTTGATTCTGTTGCCAGAAAAATTGTTCAGGATGCAGGTTATGGAGATTATTTCATACATCGAGCAGGACATGCTATAGGACTGGCTTTTCATGAAGAATCATATATCAGATTTGACTCTGATGTGATTATTAAGGAAAATATGGTGTTTTCAATTGAACCTGGTATATATGTTCCGGGCATAGGAGGGTTTAGACATTCAGATACAGTAATAATAAATAAGAGTGGCGCTGATGTTATAACCGACTATCCAAGAAAGATTGAACCAAGGCTTAATCAACTGAACAATCTTTCTTAAGGAACTCTCTTTAAATTCAGAATTATTCACAATTTCAATTTAATACTTTTTAATACTTTCTAAAATTGATTTAATGGCATAAATATGCTAATATATCTCTATCGATTGAAATGATTAGGAGGTTCTTATGACCGAAATAAACAGCGAAAGTTCGAATTTTATACAGAAAATAATTGATAATGATAATAAAGAAGGTATTTATGACAATAGAGTGCATACAAGATTTCCCCCTGAACCAAATGGCTATCTGCATATAGGACACGCTAAGTCAATATGTTTGAATTACAGCCTGGCAATGAACAACAAGGGAATCTTTAACCTTAGATTTGACGATACAAATCCTGTGAAGGAAGACGACAAGTATATTAAAGCCATAATCGAGGATGTTAAGTGGCTGTGTCCGGAATGGAATGGCGAGGTGTTCTATGCATCCAACTATTTCGAGACAATGTATGAATGTGCTGAAGAATTGATCGAAAAAGGTCTTGCTTATGTGGATGACCTTACTTCGGATGAAATGAGGGAATACAGGGGAACCCTCACTGAGCCTGGAAAGGAAAGTCCGTACAGGGACAGGTCCGTAGATGTGAATCTTGAACTTTTCAGGAATATGAGAAATGGCGAGTATAAGGATGGCGAGAAGGCTTTGAGGGCCAAGATAGATATGGCTAGTCCAAACCTCAACATGAGAGATCCTGTTATTTATAGAATATTGAGGGCATATCATCACAATACGGGAGATTCATGGTGCATTTATCCAATGTATGACTTCGCTCATCCTATCCAGGATGCTGTTGAGAGAATTACCCACTCAATATGCACATTGGAATTTGAGGATCATAGACCTCTATACGACTGGGTTCTGGCAAATATTGACAGATTCAAGGTTCAGGCTCCTAAACAGATTGAATTTGCAAAGCTATTTCTATCAAAGACTATGATGGGTAAGAGATACCTTAAGCAATTGGTTGATGAGAACTATGTAGACGGATGGGATGATCCCAGGATGCCGACAATTTCAGGATACAGAAGACGCGGATACACTTCGGAATCAATAAGAAAATTTTGTGATGACATAGGAGTTTCGAAAGCTCAAAGTGTTGTTGATATTTCAATGCTTGAGCATTCCATAAGGGAAGATTTGAGGATGAAGGCTCCAAGGACCATGGCTGTCTTGGACCCGTTAAAGATTGTTATTACAAACTATCCGGAGGGAGAAGTAGAATACCTTGATGCAGATGTCAATCCGGAAAATCCTGAAATGGGCAAGAGAAGCATACCTTTCAGTCGTGAAATATATGTTGAGAGAGAAGATTTCATGGAAGTGCCACCAAAAAAATTCTTCAGATTGTTTCCAGGAAATGAAGTAAGGCTTAGACACGCATATTTTGTAAAGTGCAATGAAGTGGTTAAGGATGAGAATGGTGAAGTAGTCGAGCTTAGATGTACCTATGATCCGGAAACAAAAAGTGGCAGCGGGTTTACTGAGAGAAAGGTAAAGGGAACTCTTCATTGGGTTTCAGCTAACTATGCACTTGATGCTGAAGTGAGACTTTATGACTACATGATGGAGGATGAGGATTTTGACAAAACAAATTTCCTTGAAAAGCTCAATCCTATGTCAAAGGTGACACTTGAAAACTGTAAAATTGAACCAAATATGTCTGAAGCGTTAACAGGAGACAGGTTCCAGTTTTTGCGACATGGATATTTCATAATCGACAAGAACACAGAGGAAAGTGAAAAGATTGTATTCAACAGGATAGTTTCCCTGAAAAGTTCTTGGAAGAAAAAGTGAGCTTAAAACCAATAATACAATAGGCCGGCTTGACAGCAATAAAGCCTAGCTAGAGGATAATAATATGGCCGTCATTTATATGACGGCCTTTTAAGGAGTTGTAATGGAGCTGAATCAATTTATCGAAGATATTATTAGGGGTAATTCTCTTGTCAATATGGTTGTTTCGAATTACAGAAGAAAACAAAATGAATGTAAAAGGATAAATATTAAACCTGTAACAATAAAGGATGAATATTTACTTCAATTTGAATCGATTGTAAGCAATAAGGCCTTTCATGAAAATCTTGAAGCAGATGAGGCCATCGAAAAGCTCACAAAAACCTTGACTGAAGATTTCAAGAATATATTTATTAGAACAGAATTCCATGAATATCAATGCATGGTTTCGAAAAAAGGTAAACTGACTTGCAAAAAAAGGGATGCGGGAAAAGTATGTCTGGACCTTTCGCATAACAGAAAAAAAGAATATATAATTCCTGACAATGAAAAATGTGATTTCCTGATGGAACTCGGAGTTATGGATGAAAACGGAAAGGTTTACAAGAAAAAATATGATAAATTCAGACAGATAAACAAATTCCTCGAAATTGTTGATGGGACTATTGATGGTGAAAAATTTGAAGAAAAATTAAGAATAGTGGATTTTGGGTGCGGAAAGGCATATTTGACATTTGGGTTATACTATTATTTCAACAATATATTGAAGAAAGATGTTGAAATAATAGGCCTGGACTTGAAGGATGATGTTATTGACTTCTGCAATAAAACCAGTAAGAACATAGGCTATGAAAAGCTTGAATTCATTAAAGGGGATATATCTGATTTTAATGCTCAAAGCAATATAGACATGATAGTAACACTCCATGCATGCAACAATGCAACTGATGCAGCCCTTGTGAAAGCAGTGAAATGGGATGTTGATTATATTCTTTCAGTACCATGTTGCCAGCATGAATTTTTCAGCAAGATAGAGAATGATAGCCTTTTACCCATGATTGAACATGGACTTATAAAGGAAAGGCTGTCATCACTGGTAACGGATACTTTGCGGACGTTGTACCTGAACAATGAAGGGTATGAAGTCAAACTTGTTGAATTTGTAGCTATGGAACATACTCCCAAGAATATAATGATTAAGGGAATAAAAAAAGGACAAGATGTAATTACTGCAAAGATGAAGTACAATGAGTTTAAGAAGTTCTGGAATCTGGATGATCTCTTTATCGAAAAATATCATAATGAGGAAATAGGTAATGACTATTAAATTCAACGATGAAAACAAAGAAGTGTTTGAATATATACTTGATAATATCCCAGATGCTATAACTGTTGTCGATACAGATTTAAACACCGTATTTTTTAACAAGACTTCTGAAGAGTATTTTGATGTAAAGAAAGAAGATATTATTGGGAAGGATTTAAGGGATGTTTTTCCCAGTTCGCTGCTTCCGAAAGTTATTGAAAGTGAAAAGTCTTTTTTTGATATTTACAATAGCCCAAGAGAGAAAACTTATACGATAATAAGTGCTATTCCTTTGTACGACAAGGAAGGTAATTTAATCGGAGGCCTTTCAAGAGATCGCGACATAACTGAATATGTTAAATTGAGCGATGTACTTTCTAAAACACAAAACAGCTTGGCGGAACTTGAAAAGGAACTGTCAGCGACTGTAAATATGGAATCATATTTTTCAAACATAATAAGCAATAATGCTGAATTTATCAAAAGGATAAATTTATGCAAGAATATATCAAGGACACCTATGAATATATTGCTGAACGGTGAAAGTGGTACTGGTAAAGAGCTCTTTTCAAAAGCTGTACACTATGAAAGTGGAAGAAAAGGTAATTTTGTAGCAGTAAACTGTTCTGCAATACCTGAAGAGTTGTTTGAAAGTGAACTTTTTGGTTATGAGGGAGGAGCCTTTACCGGTGCAAATAAAAAAGGCAAGCCTGGGAAGTTTGAAGAGGCCAACAATGGAACATTGTTTCTTGATGAGATAGGAGACATGCCTGTTTCCTTGCAACCGAAGATACTAAGGATCCTTGAAGATGGATATGTGACCAGAATAGGGAGCAACAAAAAAATAGAAATAGATGTAAGGATCGTATCGGCTACAAACAAGAATTTGAAGGAAGCTGTAAATGACGGAAGCTTCAGGAAGGACTTGTACTATAGGCTTAATACATTCCAGATAGGATTGATTCCACTGAGGGAAAGAAAAGAAGATATTGTCCTTTTGGCAAACAAGTTCCTGCAACAGATATGCATGGAAAACAGAATGAATATCATTGAAATACCCAATGAAATATTAGCAATATTCAAAAGACACAGTTGGGAAGGTAATGTTAGGGAACTAAGGAATATAATGCAGCGATGTGTCCTTCTTGCAAAGGAAAGCAATAATGAAAAGATCCTTGTTGAATTTTTGCCGGATTATTTGCAGGAGATTAATATCGAGGAAGAGATTTCCATTGATTATGATTCATTTTCTGAGGGAATTGAAGACTACCTGGAGAAAATCGAAAAGGAAATAATCAGCAAGACTCTTGCCAGATTCAATTACAACAAGAAAAAAACAGCAGAGCATCTTAGAATGCCAAGGA
The DNA here is from genome assembly GCF_900142005.1 of Dethiosulfatibacter aminovorans DSM 17477. Lineage (GTDB taxonomy): Bacteria > Bacillota > Clostridia > Tissierellales > Dethiosulfatibacteraceae > Dethiosulfatibacter > Dethiosulfatibacter aminovorans. Next base: position 3,956 of record NZ_FQZL01000020.1, on the reverse strand, counting down.
GTAATTTGTATTACAAAATTGAAAAATACGGACTGTAGATTTTAAATAATCCAACAAAAGTGACGAAAAACTGACTGCGATGTCGAAAACCAGACATGGATTGACGGAAAAATAACAAAAAAAATACGGGAATGAGCCACAAAAATTGTGGTTTGTTCTCTTTTTTTATACATTTTTTTCTTTTTTTATAAAATTATTTGTTGGCACGCAAATTGCATTAATATAAGTCAGATATTAATCATGAATGTATGTCATAGATATTAGTCATGAACATTAATTGAGGAGGGAACTATGAGAATTGAAGAGCATCCTGTCTTAAAGTTTGAGAGAGGGAAAAAAATCGAATTCACATTCAATGGTGAAAAAATGGAAGGCTATGAAGGGGAAACAGTAGCCGCCGCGTTACATGCATCTAATGTAAAGGTTTTGGGGGAAAGTATTTTCAAGCACAGACCTAGAGGCTTCTATTGCGCCATAGGAAATTGTTCATCTTGTCTTATGGTTGTAAACGGAAAATCCAATGTAAAGACCTGTGTTACTCAGCTTGAAGAGGGAATGATAGTTGAAACACAAAGAGGCAAAGGAGGATTGGAATGAAAACTACAGAAATAGCAATTGTAGGAGGGGGTCCTGCGGGACTTTGTGCAGCTATAAGCGCAGCTTCTTCCGGAGCAAAGGTGACGGTTATTGAAAGGAACAGCAATCTTGGAGGACAGCTTGTAAAGCAGACTCACATGTTCTTTGGATCTGAAAAGCAATATGCATCCACCAGAGGAATAGATATACCGGAAATACTTTTCAAAAAATTGGAAGAATACAAGGAAAATATTGAAATTATCAATAATACAAATGTAGTAGGATTGTATGAAGACGGAATGATAACTCTTATGGAGGATGAATCTAAATATTATAAAATCAAACCTGAAGCGGTAATAGTTGCAACCGGCGCTTCTGAAAAATTCCTTTCATTCAAGAATAACGATCTTCCGGGAATATATGGTGCCGGGGCAGTACAGACATTGATGAATGTTTATGGTGTCAGACCTGGAGACAAGGTCCTTATGGTTGGAGCAGGCAACATAGGGTTGATAGTAAGTTATCAGCTGATGCAGGCTGGAGTGAAGGTTGAAGCTGTCATTGATGCGGCTCCAAAAATCGGTGGATATCATGTACATGCTTCAAAAATCAGAAGAATGGGAATACCAATCTTGACAAGACATACAGTTGTTGAAGCCAAGGGTGAAGAATATCTTGAAAAAGCAGTCATCTGTGAACTTGATGAAAAATGGAATCCCATAGAAGGTACAGAAAAAGAGCTTGATGTGGATGTAATGTGTATATCCGTTGGCCTGGCACCCCTGAATGAACTTCTTTCCATGGTTGGATGTGAAATGAAGTATGTACCCAGCTTAAGCGGATTTGTTCCAATGAGATACGACAACTATGAAACTACTGTAGAAAACATTTTCACGGCAGGAGACAGCAGCGGAGTAGAAGAAGCAAGTGCGGCAATGGTTGAGGGATACCTGGCAGGTTTATGTACAGCCAAAAAAGTAGGCAAGGTGCATGAAAATTATGATGAATTGTTAAATGATTACAAGAGTCAGCTTAACAGCTTGAGGTCCGGACCGGTAGGAAAGCATATTAGGGATGGAATAGATCAAATCGAAAGGAGACGCGACAATGCTTGAAGTTAACGGATTAGCAACTGAAGAACAAATTTTGAAGGTATTTCCTTCAATTGAAACCATAAACAAGGGACCTGTAGCAGTTATTGAATGTTTTCAGAAGATTCCCTGCAATCCATGTACAACATCATGCAAATTCAATGCAATAGACATGGGAGATGATATTAACAATTTGCCACAGGTTTCATCCGAAAATTGCGTAGGATGTGGAGTGTGTCTTGGTAAATGTCCAGGACTAGCCATAATGCTGGTAGATGGATCAAAATCGGAAGATTATCTTCACATGAGTATTCCTTATGAAATGATGCCTGTTCCTGTCAAGGACAGCATTGTTAAGGGTCTTGACAGAGAAGGAAATTATCTTGGAGATGTAAGGGTTGTAAAAGTGCTCAATTCCAAGTCACTTGACAGGACCTTGGTTGTAACTCTTGAAGTACCTAGGGATTTGCTTTATAAATTCAGAAATATAGAAGTGGAGGTAGAATGATGAAGGACGAAAATGTAATTGTTTGCAGATGCTCTGATGTAACCATGAAGGAACTTAGAGATTTGATAGATGAAGGGTACCACACTTTTGAAGAAATAAAAAGGATCACTAGAATAGGAATGGGACCATGTCAGGGAAAAACCTGTGGACAGATTGTTTTAAGGGAACTGTCAAAGGCCACAGGAAAGCCTGTTTCAGAGTTGAAATTCCAGACAAACAGACCGCCGATTGTTGGCGTAAAACTAAACTTGATTGCAAAGGAGGCCCGTCATGATGACTAGAATTGCTGATGTAGTAATAATCGGAGCAGGTATTTCAGGTTGTTCAATAGCATACCATCTTGCTGAAAAAGGTGTTAAGAATATAGTGGTTATAGATAAAGGGTATATTGCAAGCGGTTCTACAGGAAGATGTGGAGCCGGAGTAAGGATGCAGTGGGGAACAGAAATGAATTGCAGACTTGCCAAGCAAAGTATAGAATTTTATGAAAATGCAAATGAAATACTTGAATACGACAGGGATGTAAGCTTTTATCAGGGTGGATATCTTCTCCTTGCTTCCACGGACAAGGAAATGGAGCAGTTTGAAAAAAATGTTGAGCTTCAGAATTCACTTGATATTCCGTCAAGAATCGTATCTATAGAGGAAGCGAAAGAAATAGTTCCTCATCTGAATACTGATGATATCAAAGGTGCTGCCTTCTGTCAAAAAGACGGGTTCCTTGATCCTTTCCTGACTACCGATGCTTTTTACAAGGCTGCTAAAAAAAGAGGTGTCGAATTTATGACATATACTGAAGTTACCGGTATAAAGAGAGAAGGACATAAGGTAACTGAAGTAATGACAACTAAAGGAAATATACGAACAAATACAGTTGTAAACGCTGCAGGAGGTTATTCAAAAAACATATGTGACATGGTGGGAATTGACCTGCCTGTATATTCGGAAAGGCATCAGATTCTTGTCACAGAGCCGATAGAGCATGTACAGGGACCAATGGTCATGTCGTTCTCCAAAAATATATATTGCCAGCAGAATCCTGCAAAAGGAACATTCATAATGGGCAGGGGAGATGACACCGAACCTAGAGACTTGAGGATAACTTCAAGTTGGGAGTTCCTGGAAGAAATGGCAAAAACTGTTACAGCTACGCTTCCTCCTGTTGGAAATCTTAGAGTAGTAAGACAATGGTCAGGTCTTTACAATATGACTCCGGACAAGCAGCCGATTTACGGACTTGAAGAAGGCCTTGATAATTTCTATATGGCAGTTGGATTCAGCGGTCACGGCTTCATGTTTGGACCTCTGACTGGAATAGTTATTTCGGAAATGATAACAAAATCCGAACCGACTGTGGATGTGAGCCTTTTGGGCATCGACAGATTTGAAAAGGGCAATTTAATACTTGAGCCATCAGTGGTTTAATGATATACTATTTTTGAAATGGTGTTTCAATAAGGAGTGGAGGTGTCCAATGAGAAGACTCATAAAAGACGAATCAAAATGCATAGGATGCGGAGCATGCGTAGAAAAATGCTCGTCGGCATACTTCAAGGAAAACAACGAGAATAAATCTAGAATAAGAGTGGAAAAATTTGAAGACAGAAACTGGAACCGACTAACAATATGCACCCAGTGCGGAGTTTGTGCGGAGATCTGCCCTACAATGGCCCTTGTGAAGGACATCAAGGGAGTGGTAAGGCTTAACAAGAAGGACTGCGTGGGATGCTACATGTGCGTGGGATTCTGCCCGGAGGAAGCAATGTTCCAGCACGATGACC
>NZ_FQZL01000021.1 GCF_900142005.1 Dethiosulfatibacter aminovorans DSM 17477 | reverse complement strand
AATATCGTATTTATATCATAACTTTAGTTGAGTTGATTCATGTGTTGTTTGAAATATAAACGGTTCAATTGTATTTCAAATGTTATATGAATCAGTACGAAACTTGTTATGAGATAAAACTACATTACTATACTTGTATATTACATTCAACTTGAAATTATATACACATTAAATATAAATAAAATGAAAATAATATTAAAACTTTATTAACACGCGATCAGTCCAAGTATATAGTTGAGTTTATTTATTCTAAAATTTAAGTTTGGATGCTTCAACTGAACTTAAATTTGGGGGTAAATTAGTACGAAACTTACTTGGAATAATCGTATCAACTTGAATTAATCAGTTTCAATTCATATTCATTCTACCACAAAAGGAAGTAAAATAATAATCATATGAATAAAAAACGCAAAACAAAAAACCCGGCATAGCCGGGTTTCAAGTTTATATAGGATGTTATTGTTATATTATGTTTCTCTTGTAGTCTAAGTACATCTGTCTTGCAGCTGTCATCTTCTCGTTCATTTCAATCTGAAGATCTGATGCAGTCTCGTAATCCCCTGATTCTATTGCATTTCTTATTCTAGAGAACAAAGATTTAGCAGCAGTGCTGTCCTTCATAAGTTCCACTCTTAGAGAATTAAGCTTTTCCCAGTTGATTACGTCCAAGTCTGTAGCAAGGTCCGTGTGAAGCTTGTCGAAGCTTCTAAGTACTGCCGCATTGTTTGGAATAATTCTTCCAACAAGCTCAGTAGACCACTTGTCAAGAGTAACAAGCTTGTAGGACTCTATAAGTGCATCAGTGAATACTCCACCATTCTTAAGGAGCTTAATTCTTTCGCCACCGTGGTTAAGTCCCTGAATGTTTTCATACACTGTTGAAGGAGCCTTTCCGAAGAGTGCAACCCTTTCTTCTTCAGTATAGTGCTCGAACACATCGTCTTCACTTCTGTACATCTTATCCTTCTCAAGGTAGAAGCTGTCATCACCTGCAGCCTTTGAAATTTCCTTCTCAAGCTGAGCCATAGTAAGACCTGATTTCACAGTCGCTTCTATTCCGTCAAGCATAGCCATGTACGAAGCCGCAAGCACAAGATATGTATTTGAAAGCGGATTTGGAGCTCTAAGCTCAAATCTTGTAGCCATAGGATTTGTAAGGTCTCTGATTACACCTGCAAGGATTGATCTGTTTCTTGAAGGTATTTCCTTAGTGTGTCCAAGTGATGTAACTACACATACAGGAGCCTCGAATCCAGGCTTAAGCCTGTTCAGCGAATCATTTGAAGATGAAACAAACGGATTTACAACATCATAGTTCCTCAACAGTCCCATCAATGATCCGTATCCTATTTCACTCAAGTACTCTTTTGTCATATCCGCTGGAGAGAAGAGGTTGACAAATTTACCAGATTTAAGTTTTACCGCAGTTCCAAAGTGAGTGTGCTCTCCGTTTCCTGCAACTCCTTCAAGAGGCTTGGCCATGAATGTTACCTCAAGTCCGTGGCTCCTGAACAAGTCTTCAATTATTTCTCTTGCAACAATTTCATTGTCTGCACACTGCATTGCATCTGCATATTTCCAGTCTATTTCAAGCTGCTCCATTACATACTTGAGTCTTCCTGTAGTACCAACTCTGCTGGCGATTCCACCAACTTCCTTGTGTGCCATTTCAGGCTCAAGTCCGTATTTCCCAAGCTCTACTATACATTTTTCCATTACGGTCCTTACTATACCGTGAGTTCTCTTCCAGTACTGCTCCTTAAGAGTCTGTGAAGTTGAAAGTTCTTCAATATCTGCTTCATCATCAGGTGTATTTACCCAAAGTTCAAGCTCAGTAGCCGATGTAAGAACTACTTCGTCAATGTCTGAAACTTCAAATCCAAGGCTTTTAGCAAGCTCCGGCTTTGCTTCGAATATTTCAATCATCTTAGTCTTGTAAACTTCAACTGTTCTCTTTAATATGGATCTTGAACAAACTTTCTTTTCGTCATGCTCAAGGAATGCAGGTATCTTTAGAGATCCTACGGGAAGTCCATTCTGTTCACAGTGGTATTCGTAGTTGTAGTCTACAAACCATGTGCTTTCAAGGTCAGGCACAAGGTCAACCCTTGCATTGTTGAGTGTTGCAATCCCCTGAAGTTCAACTGAAGATCCATCTGTCTGAATACCGTATTTAAGCATTGTTTCCATATCTTCCAGGAATAATTCCACTGGAATCTTTTCATCTGTTCCATTTCCACCGATATCAATACCCATAAAAGATACAAACATGATTTCTGGGTGTTCATTCAACATTTCAGTTAAATACTCTTTGTTTTGGTTTTCCGGTTTAACGTAATAAACTCTGTTCATAAATTCCTCCTGATAATGAATGTTATGCTAGAAATTTTATCATAACTTTCGTGTATTGGCAAGAACAATTATGAAAGGAAAAGGTTTTACAAAAAAAAAATTAATAAAAAACATTCTAAAGCGAATGTTTTTTATTAATTTCAATCAAAGGTTCGTTTGAAACGTGTTTTCAACAGCTTTTTTTAAAACTTTCCCTATTGACTCGTTTATTACCAGATCTGCTCTGGCATCAAAGGGTGTTCCAGACTTGTTTATCAATACGAGGTTTTTCCCTTTGAAATATCTTATGAGCCCTGCTGCCGGATATACAACAAGGGAAGTTCCTCCAACAATGAGGGTGTCTGCATTTTCAATATAATGTATTGATTTGTCAATTACTTCCGTTTCGAGTCCCTCACCATAAAGTACAACATCAGGCCTTACAAGTTTTCCACATCGGTTGCATTTAGGCACGCCTATTGAATCGGTTATATATTCGAGTCCAAATTTTTTATGGCAGGAGCTGCAGTAGTTCCTCTCAACTGAACCATGGAGCTCAAGAACCTCCCTGCTGCCGGCCTTCTGATGCAGACCGTCGATATTCTGAGTTATTACAGCCTTCAATATCCCTTCCTTCTCAAGCATTGCAAGAGTTTTATGTGCATCATTGGGCTGAGCTTCCGGATGGAGTATATATTCCCTGTAATATCTGTAAAAAGTTTCAGTATGGTTGTTGAAAAAGCTTATACTCAGCATCTCCTCGGGAGAATGGTTATAAACCTCCCTGGCACTGTACAATCCTTCCTCGGATCTGAAATCCGGAATATTGCTCTCTGTGGATACTCCCGCTCCACCGAAAAAAACTATATAATTGCTGTTTTTTATAATTTCTCTCAACTTTCCGATCTTATTCATGATCATCACCCTGTCCGTAACAAATTTCAAGCAGTGCTTCCGGTTCGCTGACAAGATAATCAGGATTGGATTCCTCAAGACTTTCCCTGTGATTGTATCCCCAGTCCACTGCAGCCACATCCACACCTATCTCTTTCATTGCCTTAACATCTCTAATTTCGTCTCCAACATAAAGCACCTGCTCCTTGTTCATTCCATATTTGGCAATGAGCTTCAGCAGCTTTTTTTCCTTTCCCCTAAGTCCTGTGTTCTCTATGAAGGTAAACATGTCAAGGTCATGCTTGTTTATGAATTTAAATACATTCTTCTTGGAATTTGAAGTAAGCACCCCAACCATAATATTGTTCTTTTCCATTTCCTGGAGAACATCCTTCATCTTTTCCTTGCAAAGGTCAATGTTTTCTATCATTCCATGAAGAACCTTTCTTCCTCTTCTTAACAATCCTGGAAGATCCCATTTTTTTATATCCAAATGGTCTATCGCCTCAAAGGCGCTAAGCTTTTTAAGTTTGTAAAGTTCATCCTTGGACACTTTTTTCAGTTTAAATCTATCTGCAAGGTCCAGATATATGGTAAACACTATGTCTTCAGTGTCCGCCAGTGTTCCGTCAAAATCAAATACCACATATTTGTATTTCATAAATACAACTCCGTCAACAATAATATAGTTATACATTAATACTATATCACAATTCTATTCAAATAACATTGGTAAAAATGTAAAATTTTGACTATAATAAGGTGATAGCAAATGAGGAGTAAAAATGAATAACCAAAACAACAAGAAAGACAGTAATAAAAAATTAAGGATAAAGGAAATTATAGTGGTTGAAGGAAAGGACGATGTTTCCGCAGTTAAGGCTGCAGTGGATGCCGAAATAATAACCACAAGCGGGCTGGGAATCACAGACAAGAAACTGGAACAAATAAGGAAGGCTTCAGAGAAAAGAGGCATCATAGTACTGACCGATCCAGATTTCCCAGGCAAGAAGATAAGATACTGGGTAAGTGAGAACCTGACAAACGTGAAACATGCTTACATATCCAAAAGCAACGCCCTTAAAGACGGAAATGTCGGAGTTGAAAATGCCTCTCCAGATGTTATAATAGAAGCTCTAAAAAATGCAAGAGCCGTAGTGACTGATGAAAAGGAAGTATTCACAAAAAAAGACATGGTAGACTACGGTCTCACAGGATTTCCCAACTCGGCAGAGAGAAGACAGGTACTTGGAGAACTCTTAAACATAGGACACTGCTCGGGAAAGCAGTTTCTCAAACGGCTCAACAGCTACGGAGTTACACGAAAGGAATTTGAAGACGCAATAGACAAGGTGATAGAAGATGATGAATAAAAAACTGCATGACCCGGGCACCACAAAGGAAATATTGAAGAAATACGGCTTCAGCCTTACAAAGGGACTTGGACAAAACTTTTTAATAGACGGAAGTGTAATTGAAAACACCTGTGATGCTGCCGGAATAACAAAAGATGACTGCATTATAGAGATAGGACCGGGAATCGGAACCCTTACACAGTTCCTATGTGAAAGGGCTAATAAAGTTGTTTCCATAGAAATAGACAGGGATCTCATTGAAATTCACAAAGAAACACTACCTTATGAAAATCTGAAAATAATTTATGACGACTTCATGAAGATGGACCTTGAAAAAATAATTTCAGAAGAATTCGGCGATTCAAATGTAAAGGTGGTTGCTAATATCCCCTACTATATTACAACACCTATAGTAATGAAGATACTGGAGGACAGGGTAAAGGTTGAATCCATAACGGTCATGATACAAAAGGAGGTTGCAGAAAGATTCCAGTCTCCTCCGGGGAGCAAGGAATACGGAGCCATCTCCGCTGTAATACAGTATTATGCAAATCCTGAAATCAAGTTCATAGTTCCAAAAACAGTATTTATCCCCCAGCCAAAGGTTGACTCTGCTGTCATAGTAATGAAAATCTATGAAGAACCTCCCGTGGATGTAAAGGATGAGAAACTCTTCTTTAATCTCATAAAAGGCGCCTTTGGACAGAGAAGGAAAACTATAATAAATTCCGTTAGCGGAACAATCAGGGATATTGACAAGAATAAACTGAAGGAAGTCCTAGAAAATCTGGGATATAACCCCAGTATCAGAGGAGAAAAGCTGGGGATTGAGGATTTTGCCAAAATTTCAAACAGTTTGGCTGAACAGTAGTTGCATATGACAATTGCTAATTATTGTTTTTTCTGATATAATTTATTGAAATAAAACTAGGAGACGTAAAAAACTATGCCACAGTTAAGTACTCATCTGCACTTTTCAAAGCTAATAGCTGAAAACGCAGATGACGATGTACATTTATGCAGCTTTCTTCTCGGAATAGTATCACCGGACACCTTTCCAGATGAAGAATCATACTATGACTATCACTTCCTCAAAGAGAATGATGAAAACGGGGATGATGATATCGATGTAAGGGAATTCTACGAAAGATTCAATTTCAAAAAAATGGACAAGAAGACAAAATCCTTTGTTCTTGGCTATTATGCCCATTTATGGCTTGACGAGTATTTCAAGTTCAACTCAAGCAAGCTTACCCTGAACAACGAATTTGACTTGTCAGATAAGGATCTGGGCAAATCCGTTAAGGAACTCATGCGACTTTTCGATGAGGAAATAACGGGAAACTATTTTGATGATATCATGGAAGAATTAGAAGATTTTGACCTGCACCTTAAGCTTAAGTCGCTTAAACATGTAGATATTGAAAGGTCAAAGAAACTTCTTATCGAAACCTACCACGAAGAAAAGCCTACTGATGTACATGAAGAACTGCTGGACAGGAAAGAATATAAATCACTGATGAAGAAGAGCGTGAAACGCTTCTTCAAGTCGATGTAGATTACACCAGGAATAATATAAGAAAACAAGGAACCCAAATTGAGTTCCTTGTTTTTTTATATTATTCCATAGCCTGCTTCGAATGCTTTGAAATTTTCTCCCAAGAACTTGTCTGGTACATTTTCCTCTATAGCTTCCAGCCAACAGTTCTTGTCTATATCCGTCTCAGAAGCCAATATTCCTATAAGAACAGTGTTGGCAACCTTCACACTTCCAATTTCCCTACCTTTTCCACCGGCATCTATTGTTATCAATTTCCTGTCATTTCCGAGAAAGCTGCCTATATCCTTTGGATATTCCTCCTTTTCAGTAATTACAGGAACCGGAGGTATTCTATATTCGTTCATAATAACAAGACCATCTTCCTTTAGAAAATCGACCCATCTCATGGCTTCCAGCATTTCCATTCCAAGCAGAATGTCCCCTTTCCCCTTCCGAATATTCGGAGAATGAATCTTTTCACCTATCTTGACGCTTCCCCATACCTTGCCGCCTCGCTGGGCAAGACCTACAACATCATTGCTCTTGACATCATATCCCTTTTTCATTGCGGCAACACATATAATCTTTGTTGTAAGTATCAGTCCCTGGCCACCTACACCGGACAATATTATATTGTAACTATTCATCTCCATCCTCCATTCTTTTAATGGCATTGACTGGACATACCTGGGCACAAACAGAACAACCGACACATAAATCCGGATTTATTGAAGATTTCAGTTTTTCAATACCCTCATACTTCTTCATGGCAATAGGGGGACAATTTGTCCTTACACAGCTTCTGCATCCTATGCATATATCCGGATCAACCCTGAAAGGCGTTTCCCTTATCCTGAAGTTCAGGGCACATGGTCTGGTGGTAATGACTATTGACAGACCCTGGTGCTTAAGTTCTTCCTTTATGATTTCAGAAGCTTCCTTGTACTCGAACTGATCCACGACTCTTATCCTGTCAAAACCCATGGTTCTTATGAGATTCTCTATGCTGACATTCATGTCATATCCGTCACCGAATCTTCCGGTTCCGGCATTTGTCTGTCCTCCCGTCATGGCTGTCGTGCCGTTGTCTAGTACCAGAAGGGTCATGTTGTAGTCCGGATCCAATTGGTGCAGCATGTTAAGCATAGAAGGCATTCCTGAATGGTAGAAGGTACCGTCTCCTATGACAGCTACCAATGGTTCATTTTCCCCGGCAACTGAATATGCCTTAGACATTCCCTTCATTATACCTATGGATGCACCCATGCTTATAATGGAATTCAAGATGTTAAGGGGTGGCAAAACGGCCATTGAATAACATCCTATGTCGCCTATTACACTTGCCTTGGCTTTTTTCAGTATGTCAAATACCGGTCTGTGTGGACATCCTGCACAAAACATGGGAATCCTGGCAACTGTTTCCTCACTGACTTCCTCCGCAATACCAATGTCTTTTATGACACCGGCATCATAAAGACCTTTCTCAATATCCTCTGTATTCAGCTCTCCCGTGAAGGAGAAGTACTCCTTTCCCCTGCAGTCTATTCCATTTATTTTCAATTCATTTTCTATGAAAGGCATCATTTCCTCAATCACTATAATCCTTTCATATTTATTGCTCAGTTTCTGGAGTTTTTTTACCGGTAGAGGGTAAATCATTCCCAACTTGAATATATCTATATCGAGATCAAGTTCCTTGAGATTCTCGTAGATGATTCCGGATGCTATCAACAGCACTCCCCTTCCTGTTCTTTTATCCAAATAATTAATTTCCCACTCTTCAGCATAATCGGATAATTTTTCTATCCTTTCCTTCATGTCGTATTGCTTACGAAAAGTGTTAGGAGGAATCATTCCATAATCTTCAAGTTTTTTCGAAAAGCCGGTGAATTCATGTTCCTGTCTTTCTTCAAGTTTGACTATGCTTCTCGAATGGCAAAGCCTGCTCGTAATCCTGAGCATAAAGGGAGCATTGAATTTTTCACTCATCTCCAGGCCATATTTCACAAAGTCCTTGGCTTCCTGGGAATCACTGGGATCCAGTATGGGCATGTGGGCAAACTTGCCGAATATCCTGTTGTCCTGTTCATTCTGGGAACTTAGCATACCCGGATCATCTCCCGACACAAGAACAAAACCTCCATTGATCCTTGTCTGCGTAAAGGTCATCAGAGGATCAGCACAGATATTCATTCCTACATGCTTCATGGACACTAGGGTTCTTGCACCTGCAAAGGATGCCCCTATGCCTATTTCCAGGGCCACCTTCTCGTTTACTGAAAACTCGGAGTATATGCCGTCGTATTCGGTATTCAAGACATGCATAATTTCCACTGTTGGAGACCCCGGAAAACTTGAAGCAACAGTTCCACCGCCTTCAAAGAAACCTCTGGCTATTGCTGCATTTCCTGACAATACATTTTTATCCTTCAAAAAAACACCTCCAATATGACAATTATATCATAATTGAAGGTGCATTCAAAAATATTACCCTTTGTTTCTCGTTTAAATATCAAAAAATCTCACGAAGTTTTCAGTAGTGGCATTTGCCACCTCTTCATATGGTATTTCCTTTATCCTGGCTATTTCCTCGGCCACGTATCTTACATAGGCCGGTTCATTCCTCTTTCCCCTGTATGGTACAGGAGTTAGATATGGACAATCAGTCTCTATGAGAAGGTGTTCAAGGGGTATCTCCCTGGCCACCTCCTTTGCCTTTTTTGCATTCTTAAAGGTAACAGGTCCGGCAAGAGAAATCAAAAAACCAAGCTTCACATATTCCCTGGCAAGTTCTACACTGCCTGAATAACAGTGCATTATACCCCTTGTATTGCTGTATTTTTCATCCTTCACTATATTCAGAACATCTCCATGGGCATCCCTGTCATGGATTATATAAGGCATGTCCAAATCCCTGGCCATCCTTACCTGCTCCCTGAACCACTTCTTTTGAAGGTCCCTCGGGGAATTGTCATAGTAATAGTCAAGCCCTATTTCCCCTACGGCCACAACCTTTTCCTTCTTTGTAAGGGACTTTATCACTTCCAGGGTTTCATACGACAAATCCTTCACATCATGTGGGTGGTATCCTACAGATGCATAGATCCTGTCGTACTTCTCCGAAGCATTGACGGCTCTAATCGATGACTGAAGGTCATAGGCCGAGTGAAGGACATATGCAAGTCCAGCCTCCTCAAATCTGTCTATGATATCTTCCCTGTCTTTGTCAAATCTTTTATCGTCCAAATGTACATGACTGTCTACCAACATATCTACACCTACTTTTTCTTTTTGGAAGCTTTTCTGTACTGCTTGATCAATGACACTGCCTTCTCTTTCTCAATCTTGTCATCCTTAACTGTAATCCTCTGGCTTCTCATTGTTCCACCTACATTGTAGTTGATTATGAGTTTGCAGGTCTTCTTTTTGAATCCGATCCATTCCACAGACTTGATGTCTTCCCATTTAATCAGTGTATTGCTTTTCAGTATGCCTCCCTCAGTAAGCAAGGTGCTTCCCAGAGTATTAAGCATAACTGCCACAAAAAGAACCATTGTAGCTACATATTGCGTCAGTTCCAAAGTTGATATTTCATTGCCTGCCTGAATATTTCTGACCATGGATGTACCCATAAGTGCCAGCATTCCAAATACCAATACACTCATCATATTCATTATCCTGTTGTCGGCAGTAAACTTCAAAAGGGTTTTCCCTTTGTTTTTTGCATTTTTTATTTTATTCTTGATATTCAGAACCAGCATTACCGTTCCAAATACCAGAACCAATTGATACATTATCATAAATTGTCTCCTAAGATATTTTTGCTCCATCCTTGAATTCTTCAAGGGTGGACACTAGAGTCAATTTCTTGCCCTTGGTAGCTGCAAGAATCATTCCCTGGGACTCAACACCCCTGAGTTTAACAGGAGCCAGGTTGTAAACCATTACTACCTGTTTTCCAACAAGATCTTCTGGCGCATACCATTTTGCTATTCCCGAAACAACCTGCCTTTTCTCCTCGCCTACCTTGAGCTGGATAACCAGAAGTTTGTCGGCATCAGGATGCTTCTCAGCTGACAACACCTCTGCAAGTCTCATGTCAAGTTTGGCAAAATCATCTATTGATATTTCTTCCTTTTCCTTCTTCTTATTCTTCTGTTCCTTCTTTTCTTCCTTTGGCTTTTCCGCCTCTTCAGTCTCTCCTCCAAGCTCAGCAAGCTTTTTCTTTGCATCCAGTCTTGAGAAAAGAATCTCGGGAGTTCCTACCTTGTCTCCTGCCTTTATTCCGTTGAACTCCTCAAGGCTATCCCATCCCTTCACTTCAGTATTCAACTGCTTCATTATCTTCTCCGATGTTTCAGGAAGATATGGTTCCAGCAATACAGCCGCAATCCTGATTGACTCAAGAAGATTGTAGAGTACTGTTCCAAGCCTTTCCTTCTTTGTCTCGTCCTTTCCAAGAACCCAAGGCATGGTCTCGTCAATATACTTGTTGCTCCTTCTCAAAAGCTTGAATATCTCATCTATTGAGTCCGCCACCTTCAATTCATCCATTTTTGCATTGACGTTTCCAGGGGTTGCAAGGGCAAGTTCAATAAGCTCCCTGTCTATTGCCTCCAGTTCTCCCTGAGGAAGGATGTTTCCGTCAAAATACTTGTTTACCATTGTAACAGTCCTGTTGACAAGATTTCCCAGAATGTTTGCAAGCTCCGAATTTATTCTCTCAATGAGAAGCTCATAGGTTATGGTTCCGTCATTTGCAAAAGGCATCTCATGAAGAACAAAGTATCTCACTGCATCAACACCAAAGTGCTCAACCAGGAAATCCGCATATATTACATTCCCTCTGGACTTGCTCATCTTTCCGTCACCCACAAGAAGCCAAGGATGTCCAAACACCTGCTTTGGAAGCTCAACGTCAAGAGCCATAAGCATAATAGGCCAGTAAAGCGTATGGAACCTCAAGATATCCTTTCCAATCAGATGGACATCTGCAGGCCAGTACTTCTTGAACAGCTCTCCACACTCGCCGTCAGGAGTATATCCTAGACCGGTGATATAGTTTGACAAAGCATCGATCCATACATAGATCACATGGTTTTCGTCAAAGGTAACAGGCACTCCCCACTTGAATGAAGTCCTTGAAACACAAAGGTCCTGAAGTCCAGGCTTAAGGAAGTTGTTTATCATTTCGTTCTTTCTTGATTCAGGCTGGATAAAATGAGGATTGTCCTCTATATGCTTCATCAACCTGTCCGCATACTTGCTCAATTTGAAGAAGTAAGCCTCTTCCTTTGTCTTGTACACTTCCCTTCCACAATCGGGACATTTGCCGTCTACAAGCTGTCCCTCAGTGTAGAAGGACTCGTCGGGTGTACAGTACCATCCTTCGTACTCATCCTTGTATATGTCTCCCTGGTCGTAAAGCTTCTTGAATATCTTCTGTACCACTTCCTTATGGTCTGCATCAGTAGTTCTTATGAACTTGTCGTAAGAAGTATTCATTATGTCCCATATTCTTTTGATCTCAGCTGCAACACCGTCGACAAACTGCTGTGGCTCAACTCCCGCCTCTTCAGCCTTAAGCTCGATCTTCTGCCCATGCTCGTCTGTTCCAGTTTGGAAGAACACGTCGTAACCCGCAAGCCTCTTGAACCTTGCAATGCTGTCCGCCAGTACTATTTCATAAGTGTTTCCAATATGCGGCTTGCCCGAAGTATAGGCAATAGCCGTGGTGATATAATATTTTTCCTTGTTCATAATTGCTCCTTTTAGTTTTATTCGTATCTTATTTTTTTCTTTTCCATAGGGTCGCAAATTATTCAGATATTGGTTCCCTACTCACTCGGAACGTCAATTCAAATCAATAAGGAAAATTGACGAACCTCGAATTCGAGACCTCACCAATATCCGAATAATTTAACTGATCTCCAACCTTTTACCATTAAACAACTACCCTTTTCTACTACTTAGAAATAATATAATTTTTATCGAGGTCTCGAATTGAAACACGACAATCAACCTTATATAAACAAAGATTGTTGTGTTGAATTGAGTAGGGAGGCAAAAATTATATTATTTCGAATCCAGCAAGCGGCATGTGTGTAGAAATAAAAAACGCCTCTTATAAAAATAAGAGACGAATATATCCGTGCTACCACTCTTTTTCGTGAATTCCTCGCGAAATACACCTCAGGGGTTATAAACCTGCCCGTAACGCTGGACTGCGACAGGACCTACTTGGTTTCAATCCTGCAACTCGGGGGCCATCTTCAGCTTCTATTACAGACCGGTTTTCACCATCTCCGGCTCTCTAAACTGCTTTTCAAAACCTACTCTTCCCTTCAAAGTCTTTTACAATATATAAAATATATATTATTTTATGACTGTTGTCAAGATTGATATCAGGACTATGTCAGTATCCTGTACATGGCCTGGGCATCATCCTTCTTCACATGCTCGGTAAGCTGTTCAACTGCCACTTTCATAGTCTTGTCTCCAAAAACTATCTCAATTACATCGTCAACCTGAACTTCCGTCCCCGGCTTTGCAGTCTTCCCATTCACCAATATCCTACCCTTTTCACAGGCTTCCTTGGCAACGGTCCTTCTCTTTATTATCCTTGAATTTTTTAAAAACTTGTCTATTCTCATATTCTACTCCTAATGAAAAATCAGACCCATTAAGGTGGTCTGATTTAGTCATTTCTTATTATTCGTTAACTGCTTCTTTTAAAGATTTTCCTGCTTTGAATACAGGTGCTTTTGATTCTGGTATTTCGATTTCTTGCTCTGGGTTTCTTGGATTTCTACCTTTTCTTGCTTTTCTCTCTCTTACTTCAAATGTTCCGAATCCAACTAATTGTACTTTCTCACCTTTAACCAGTTCATCCTTAACTGTGTCCATGAACGCGTTAAGGTACATTTCTGCCTCTTTCTTAGTTCCTTCTTTTCCAGCACTCTTAGCCATTTCTGCCATGTTAGCTACTAATTCAGCTTTATTCACAATAAAACCCTCCTATATAAATTTAATATTGCAAATTCCTTAAGGAATTAATGCCTTTTTGATGTTTCCCACAAGTTGTCCATTTCTTCAAGCGTCATCTGTTTCAAGTCTTTTTCAGCATTCTTCTCAATAAATCCAAATCGCTTTATGAATTTGGCATTGGTTCTGCTGAGTGCAATATCAGGATTGATCTTAAGAAATCTCGAAAAGTTTATGAGAGAAAAGAACAGATCACCGAGTTCTTCCTCTATTTTATCCTTTTCCATAGATTCATATGCTTCCATAAGCTCCTGAAGTTCTTCATTTACCTTGTCAACGGCCCCTTTAATATCAGGCCAGTCAAATCCTATTTCAGCAGCCACCTTCTGTATCTTGTATCCTCTGGACAGAGGGGACATTGCCTTTGGTATCTTATGCAATTTTCCAGTATAGGATTCAACCTGTTTTTCAAGATTCTTTATTTCTTCCCATGTCTGAACAACCTGGTCTGCATCTATAGCAACCTTGTCCTTGAAAACATGAGGATGTCTTCTAATAAGTTTCTCACAAATATGCTTTGTAACGTCCTCAAAATTAAAGTATCCCTCTTCATCAGCAATCTGTGAATGGAATACAACCTGGAGAAGCAAATCACCCAGCTCTTCAACCATGTTTTCTATGTCGTCGTTTTCTATAGCCTCTACAACTTCATATGCTTCCTCGATGGCACATTCTCTTAATGACATGTGAGTTTGCTTTCTGTCCCATGGGCAACCGTCCGGTCCCCTTAAAAAGGACATTGTCTTTTTCAAATCAATAATATTATACAACCCTAACATTGATTTTTCAATACTTTCAATGAAAATATATGTCGAATAATCATAATTTTTTTGTCTATCCAGCTCGAATAATGAAATTTCTTCATTTTTATTCGCTAATACGTCAAATATTCGGATTTTACAGTCCGGCGGGTACACTTCAGTCATTTCAAGCTTTAGCTTGGTTGCCATGCTAAGACTTTCAACATTGCACACAATGTTGCCTGAATGGATGTCAAAATCATGATTTTCATCGCTCCCATTCATTGCTTTTATGCTGCCCTGGGTCGATGCCATTTTCACTGCCTTGTCAAGAAAACTCATATTGTCCAATATTTCAGTATCTATCACGTCATTGTCCCTTAACCTTTCGGTTATTATGTCACCATTCAAGGGGGATCCGGGAACAATGTAGAGAATATGTCCGTTTTCTTCCATTTCAGCTATAAGTGTCTTTTCTATTTCATCATATACATCTTCAATATTTCCCTTCTCTTCAAATATGGAATCGAAGTGAATCAAATTGTCGAATTTGTTTTCATCGAATATCGGATGTCTTTCAGTTCTTGAAAACTTTGGAAGATTGCCCTTCAACACATTGTATGATTTGACCGACATTTCATCCATGGTTCCCGTTCCAAGACCCATTATACTTATCTTACCCATTTTATACCTACTTCATAAGTTTTATTTTCTTCATTATGCTATAAATTTTTTCTCCCTTGGGAAGAAGGTCCATATCCTTGCCTGTAATGGTTCCAGTTACAGGCAGAGCTACTGCATATACGGCTATACCAACAGCTATCGAAGCCAGCGCAGCCATTTTCATGCCAAGGACTCCAAATGCCAAAGTATATACTCCATAAACCATTGCACCCATTATTGCCGATGCAATGAAAGGTCTAACTGTTACCTTGAGTATATTCACATGTATATCGGTATATTTATTAAGATCAAAATAATTAAGCAACGCTGCAGTCAGATAAGCAGCTATAGTACTGATAGCTGCACCCTTTACATTGAGAGCAGGAATTCCTACCAGTATATATGTAAGTACTATCTTTACCACTGCTCCTATTGCAAGGTTTTTCACAGGTATTCTCTGCTTTTCAACAGCCTGCAGTATTGCCGTGAGCGACTGTACAAGGGTCAGGAACACTACGCTCACTGCAAGTATTGCAAGGAGCTGCCCTACACTTACATGCTTGTCCGGACCAAGGGCCGGATAAAAAAGGGCTATTATAGGCTCAGACAATATATACAGACCAACGGCTGAAGGCAGTCCTATAATAAGGGCTGTCCTTGTTCCTAGACTTGCCGTGTGATTCAGGTTTTCCATATCATTTACTGTAAATGCTTCGGATATGCTTGGTACAAGGCTCATTGCTATTGCAATTGAGAAGACCTGTGGGAAATTGATAAAGGTCTGTGCCGTACCGCTTAGCTGTCCGTACAAGTCGGTAGCTTCCGTCACCGTATATCCTATCTGCAAAAGCCTCATTGAAACAAGCTTTGCATCTATTAGTCCCATGAGGGGCACTATGGAAGCACCCAGTGTTATTGGAACAGCTATGGTAAGAAGCCTCTTAACAACTCTTTTGCTTTCATCTGTGCTGTTGCTTCCTGCCGATGCAATGTTTCCCTTGATGGTCTTCCTGTTTCTGAAATATATGAAAAAGATAAGGAGAAATCCTGCAATTCCTCCTGCCGAAGCTCCAAATGACGCTCCTCCTGCCGCTTCTGGCAGTCCTTTATCCACTAGAATATATGCCAGGGAAAGTCCTGTTGCAAATCTAACCAGTTGTTCGATGACCTGCGACATCGCTGTGGGAACCATATTCTGCATTCCCTGGAAATATCCCCTGTATACACTCATGACAGGTACTATGAAAAGCGCAGGCACCAATGCCAGAAGTGAGTAGTATGTACCCGGATATCCTATGGAATTTGCAATATTTTGGGCAAAAATAAAAATCACAAGTGAAGACAATATGCTGATGACAAGAATTACCTTCATTGAAATTTTAAATATCTGATGGGCTCCTTCAGGATTGTCAAGGGCTCTCTTTTCAGATACAAGCCTTGCGATTGCCGTTGGGAATCCAGCCAGCGATATTACCAGAAGAAGGTTGTAAACCTGATATGCCGGCTGATAGTATCCTATTCCTTCAGTGCCTATTAAATTCGTCAATGGTATGCGGTATATCGCACCAATTATTTTAACTATGAGCCCTGCCATTCCCAAAACGGCAGCTCCCTTTAAAAAGTTTTTACCGGACATTTATGTTTCGACCTCCACGTCTTATCTGAAAAGTCCTTTTGAATAGCCAAAGTTTCGTCCTTTTCTTATATTTTTGTCTGTCATTATCTGCTGTATTATCAGTATGATTCCCGCAAATATGAGTAGATCTCCCAATGTTGCAACTGACGGGTATACAAAGAACTTGTTGAATGGAATTATTCCTCCCATTATGCTCTTCTCCTGGGGAATCAGTTTGAAAAACCTTACACTGTCCGCCTTCAGTAGCTGTACTATCTCACTGCTGTAGACTTTCTGTGCATTTTCAAGGGTCAGGCCTATCCTCAACCCGTTGAGAATCACCATTATAAAATTAAAAACAGCTCCTGTCAATACAATTACCATATATCTTATCCTAAGATTTGCAAGCATTGCAATTATTATGGATATATATGATGAAACAAGGAGTATGTCAAGAAGCCTGTCATTTATGGTTACCAGTCCGACATTGAGCATGAAAATAGAAACCTGAATCAAAAAACTCAGAATAATCAAAAACGGCAGTCTTATGTTTACATATCCTATCCTTTCAAACTTGCCTCTTCCCACCTTGCCTATTATCAATCCTATGGCAACTGCATATATGAACAACTCTAATCCTCCCTTGAAAATCATATTGTAATTCATCGACTAGAAACAATTATACTTTATAGTATTTTCATTTACAAGACAATAGTCAATCTTTTCTGAACTTTAAGTATTCTTTGAATTCTCCAATGACTATCATAGCGAATTTATTCAAAAAGGCTGTCTGGAAATCATTCCAAACAGCCTCTCTATTACAATTTTTAAAACTCGGGTTCAATCAATCCGTAGTTTTCATCCCTTCTCTTGTATACAACGTTAACTTCCTCTGTGTCGGCATTTAGGAAAACAAAGAAATTGTGATTAACAAGATCCATCTGAAGCACTGCTTCTTCAACATTCATTGGTTTCATTGCAAATCTCTTTGTCTTGACTATTTTAGATTCATCTTCATATTCAAGGGGTTCGATATTGTCGAATCTTATAGTCTCCGGCATGTGTTTCTTGTTCTGTAGCTTGGTCTTGTGTTTTCTGATCTGTCTTTCCAGAGTATCCACTGCATTGTCAATTGAGTGATACATGTCGTCTGTCACTTCTTCAGCTCTTAGAACTACACCAGCAAAAGGAACTGTGATTTCAATAATCTGTCTTAGCTTTTCGACACTGAGTATTACCTTTACCTCCACATCCTTATAAAAATATTTTTCCAGTCTGCTTACCTTTTTTTCAACAGTGTCTTTCAAGCTAGGTGTTACGTTGATGTTCTTTCCAAATATTTTAGTTTTCATATGTCTGTCCCCTTTCTATGTTTGTATTTTTAATATACCCATTTGGAGGGTATTTTAAACAAGATTTATGTTACATTATCAAGCTAAGCAAAAATATTTATTCATAAAGGTGATTATACAAATTGTGTACAACTCTGTTAACAACCCTTGTTTTCAACCATCATTCTGTGGATAACTTCCAAAACTTTATAACATTGTTAATAATTATTCAATCTTTGATGCTGTTATCTTGCTATTGTGGCACACCATATTTTACTGGCACCGTTTTCCCGCAATATTGACGCACATGCATTGAGGGTTGCTCCCGTAGTATAAATATCATCGACCAGCAAAATGTTTGAAATCATTCCCGGTTTTCCAGAATACTCAAAGGCGTCTTTTACGTTTGTCCACCTTTCTTCACCTGTCAGACTGCTTTGGGGAACCGTCTTCTTTGTTCTTATAATTAATTTTAACACAGGTGGTCCGATTTTTAAAGAGATATACTTTGCAATTAATTCAGATTGATTGTATCCTCTTGTTCTCATCTTCAAAGTATGGAGAGGGACTGGAACTATTGCATCAAATCCACGAATTTCCTCTTTCTCCAGCCTTTCAACTAACATTTGTCCGAAAAGCTTGTACAGGTAGGATTTGCCACCGTACTTGTAGTCCCTGACAAGTTTTTTTGACAGTCCCTTATATTCAAGAGGTGCGACGGCTCTTTCAAAGCACTTCACTTTTGAGAGACATTCGTCGCAAAGGTCTGCGTCATGGTCCAAGGGCTTCGAGCACTTCCTGCACAGGAGTCCTTCAAGCTTGTCAACATCTGCACTGCATGACTTGCATATATGGGAATCTCCAATATATTCATCCCTGTAGTTGCAGATATAGCAAAGGTTTTTCTCCGGTACAAGTATTTCAGCAATTTCATCCAGTATTTTTATATCATCAAATATCTTCAATCCATCTTCACCTTCTGTCATGTCCATATTATATCATTCATATTAATTTATACTTTAGTTGCTGTGTCTAGACTTAAGCGATTTTGCTACGCTGATACTATCCGCTTCGCAGCTATCGCGACATAGTCGCTGTATCTAGACCAAAAAATCCCTTATGTGGGCAAGCCTGTAGTCGAGTCCGGAGTATCTTTCCATTATTTTGTTGTTCCTGATCATCATCTTTATGTATTTCTCGTATCCCACAAGAACCACCAGCCTTTGCGCTCTTGTAACTGCAGTGTAGAAGAGGTTCCTGTTCAGCAGCATGGGAGGTGCCCATGTTACCGGAATTACTACCGCAGGGAATTCACTACCCTGGCTTTTATGAACTGTAACTGCATAGGCTGGAATCAATTCATCAAGCTGTCCGAAATTGTATTCCACTTCCTTTCTGTCGTCGAATTCAACCCACAACTTTTCATCCTTAAGATCAATATACCTTATATAGCCTATGTCGCCGTTAAAAACCCCCTCTCCCTTGTCGTCTTCCCCGTCAGACTTTTCTATTGTCCACTTCAGCTGGTAGTTGTTCTTTATCTGCATGACCTTATCGCCTACCCTGAAAATGTAGTCGCCATGTTTTCTTTCAGTTTTCCTGTCGGATTCGGGATTCAAGGCAGCCTGGAGCATCCTGTTTAGCTCTATGGTACCCGATGCCCCCTTCTTCATGGGGGACAGGACCTGTATGTCTTCAAGACTGTTAAGGCCATAGTGTGACGAAAGTCTGTCGGAACAAAGGGATACTATTGTTTCACCAATCTTTCCTTCTTCCGCTCTTATGAAAAAAAAGTCTCCATCCTTAATATTATACGCGGGAGCTTCCCCTTTATTTATCTTGTGGGCATTGACTTTTATGAGACTTGTTTCCGACTGCCTGAATATCTTGTCAAGCTTTGTGAAAGGAATTACTCCCGATTCTATTATGTCCTTCAGAACGTTTCCCGGTCCGACAGATGGAAGCTGGTCGACATCTCCAACGAGGACAAGGCTTGTTCCCGGTTCTACAGCCTTAAGCATTGAATTCATAAGGAGGATGTCCACCATTGACATTTCGTCTACAATTATTGCATCATACTCCAGGGGAGATTCGTCGTTTCTGTTGAAGAAAAGGGAATTTGTATCCTCGCTGAATGTATATTCAAGAAGCCTGTGGATTGTCTTTGCATCCCTTCCGGAAGTTTCAGTTATCCTCTTTGCAGCCCTTCCCGTCGGAGCACAAAGGGCCGGCTCCCTGCCCAGTTCTTCATAGACCCTTATAAGGGTGTTGATTACGGTAGTCTTCCCTGTACCGGGTCCTCCTGTTATAATCGATACTCCGTTTTCAAGTGCCTTGACTATGCCTTCCTTCTGTTTTTCAGTGAGCTTGTTTACATTTTCCTTTTCTATGTTTTCGATTATCTTTAGTATGTTCTTCTTTTTTTCAGGCTGATAATTGGTGTAAAGGTTCACCAGTTTGTTGGCAGTACCGGATTCGGCATAGTAATACGGTGTATAGTATATGCATTCAACATCATTTATGTTCTCCACAAAAATCTGTCCCCTGAAGGCCATATTCGATATTACTGCATCTATGTACTCTATCCTAACTCCCAGAACCAATTCAGCCCGTTCCTTCAAGAAAGATTTTGTAACGTAAGTATGACCTTCCGAAGCGGATTCTATGAGAACAAATCTTATTCCCGCCTCTATCCTGAATTCAGAGTTCCTGTCAACTCCCATGGTTCCCGCAACCTTGTCTGCAAGTTTGAAACCTATGCCGTCGATTTCCTCGGCCAGTCTATATGGATTGTCACTGACCTTATCAACTGTCTCCTTCCCGTATTTCCTGTATATCCTGATCCCATAGGATGGCGTTATTCCATATTTCTGGAGATACATCATTATCTCCTTGATTTCAATCTGCTCCCTGAAGCTTTCGGTTATTATTGCAGCCTTCTTCTCGCCTATTCCATCAACTTCTGTTATAAGACCGGGATTGTACTGCATTATTTCAAGAGTCTTTTCACCGAAATGTTCCACAAGCCTTTTGGCCGTAGACTTCCCTACGCCCTTTATAAGTCCCGATGAAAGGTATTTCTCAATACCCATGAGGGAATCCGGCAGTATTATCTCAAAACTATCCACATGGAACTGCTTCCCGTATCTCTTGTGATATCCCCACTCTCCTGTGAGGCACATGGTTTCTCCTTCGCTTAGATTTGCAAAGGTTCCGGTAAAAGTTACGACATCATCATCAGTTTCCATTATTCCAACAGTATATCCGTTTTCCTCATTGTGGTATATTATCTCTTCAATTGTTCCTGTATGTTTTTCCATTGGTCCACGTCCTCAATCATGCATAGTGATGCTTGGTTCTTCATCATCTCAAACTCGCCCTGTCCGGGACGATTAAATATATTATATGATTTATGCATATGATGGTAAAGGAAAACTTTCCTTTCTTGTTTAGGTTTAATTTTGCCAGAATCAGGGTATAAGTAAGAAGTATGAATAAACTCAACTTTTCTCAGGGGGTATATATGCCATTAATGAAAACGACAAAAAACTACGAAATCCTGTGTTTCTATACGGACTACAAGGACAAGCTTTCGCCCCAGGCCCTTGTTGGCCTCTTTCAGGATGCAGCATCAAACCAGTCCAATTTCCTGGGTGTTGGATACGACTATATGCAGGCCCACAACCTTATCTGGGTCCTTCTTAAGTACAATATC
This sequence comes from Dethiosulfatibacter aminovorans DSM 17477, assembly GCF_900142005.1. Classification (GTDB taxonomy): domain Bacteria; phylum Bacillota; class Clostridia; order Tissierellales; family Dethiosulfatibacteraceae; genus Dethiosulfatibacter; species Dethiosulfatibacter aminovorans. The sequence goes on along the minus strand of NZ_FQZL01000021.1, from coordinate 47,378 downwards.
GTCATAAACAGGATGCCAAAATTCAGGGAGAAGATCAAGATAATAACCTATCCCATGTATTATGAAAGGTTTTATGTCTACCGAAAGTTCGAGGTCTACGACGAAAATGAAAATCTCATATCCTATGCCTACTCCACCTGGACAATAGTCAATGTGGAAACAAAGAAGCTCTGCAGAATCACTCACGACCTCATAAAAGCCTACGGATTCACAACCAAGGACAGATTCTTTGAAAAGATATCCTTCAACAATATCGAAAAGATAAAGGAAGCAGACATAGAAAAGAACTTTCAGATAAGATACCTTGACATCGACCACAATCTACACGTTAACAATACGAAATACATTGCATGGGCTATAGAGTCCATACCATTTGACATAGCAACGGAATGCAATCTTTCCCATATGGATGTAATCTACCGGAAGGAAATACAATACGGAAACATGGTGAATATAAAGAGCAAGATAAACGACTTCGAGGACAAGGTGGAAATTATCCATATGGTAAACAGTGAAGATGGCGACCTGCTCTGTCAGCTGAAAACCGTCTGGTCAAGGAAGAATGGAAGCAACGATAGTGAATGCAACGAAGGTGATGAAATGAATGAGGCAGGACATAAAAGTTAATTAATGTTAATTTTTATATTTTGTTAATACATTTCCACTTGATTTAATGATAAAATATATTATGAAGTGATATCATCACTATAAAGGAGGTAAATATGAACCCGTTAGATTTCATTTGGATAGCAGCAGCAATAATTTTTGTAATAATAGAAGCTGCAACGATGGGTCTGGCCACAATCTGGTTTGCTTTTGCAGCAATAGCAGCATGGCTGGCTCAGGTCATAGGAGTACCCCCTCTTGGACAAATTGCCGTATTTCTGGTAGTTTCGGCCATATTGCTGTATTACACCCGTCCAATAGCGCTTAAGTATTTCAAGGTTGGAAGGACAAAGACAAATGCCGACAAACTTGTTGGAGAAACAGGCAAGGTTACAGAGGAAATTGACAATCTTAATGCCAAGGGTCTCGTTAAGATATCCGGTCAAATCTGGACATCAAGATCATTGGGAAACAAGGTGATTCCCGTCGACACCTTGGTAAAGGTAGAAAATATCGATGGAGTAAAATTAATAGTAAGTGAATTGGAGGATAAGTAAATGGGTCAAATAGTTGGTTTAATAGTATTGATGCTGGTAGTTATCATTACCGTCATCGCAAACATCAAAATCGTACCTCAGGCAAATGCCTTCGTCCTTGAAAGACTTGGCGCCTACAGCTCAACATGGAATACGGGTCTTCACGTAAAAATGCCCTTCCTTGACAGAATTGCAAGAAAGGTGTCCCTGAAGGAACAGGTTGTGGATTTTCCTCCCCAGACCGTAATCACAAAGGATAATGTTACTATGCAGATAGACACCGTAGTATTCTTCCAGATAACGGATCCAAAGGCATTCACCTATGGAGTTGAACGACCCATAGCAGCAATAGAGAACCTTACTGCAACCACTCTGAGGAATATCATCGGTGATCTGGAACTGGACGAATCCCTGACTTCAAGGGAAATCATAAATACAAAGATGAGAAGCATACTGGATGAAGCCACAGACCCTTGGGGAATCAAGGTTAACAGGGTGGAACTCAAGAACATCATGCCTCCTGCAGAGATCCAGGATGCAATGGAGAAGCAGATGAAAGCCGAGAGACAGAGAAGGGAAGCCATCCTTAGGGCAGAAGGTGAAAAGAAATCCGCAATCCTTGTTGCCGAAGGTAAGAAACAGTCTCTCATCCTTGAGGCAGAAGCCGATAAGGAAGCTGCGATTAGAAGGGCTGAAGGTGAATCTGAAGCCATAGTAAAAGTACAGACTGCAACTGCTGAAGGTATCAAGAAAATAATCGAAGCCTCTCCAACCAAGGAAGTTCTATCCCTCAAGAGTCTGGAAGCATTCAAGGAAGCAGCCAACGGCCCTGCCAACAAGATCATCATCCCTTCGGAAATACAGGGAATCGCAGGACTTGTATCATCCCTTACGGAAATATCCAAGGATGAAAAAAAAGCATAACGTAATCAAAAAATCCACAGATTAAATCCTGTGGATTTTTGTATTTCTCTAGAATTTCATATCCTTTGCCACAACACCTTCGATGGCATCAAGCTTCTCTTTGAGCTCTACCGCTTTTTCACTGCAGTTGTCTATCATTTCCAGGATCACAAGTCCCTTCTCTGTACAACTCTCATCTGCATGCTGATGCATTCCAAGTCTCGTCTTTATATAGCATCCATATTCAGACAGCAACTTCTGAACAGCCTCAGCAGTTTCACTTCTTACATCAATTCGTAATCCGATAACTATCTTTTCCATAAACACCCTCCAGTTTTATTGTGAACAATGTCTCGTATGATATATGCACTGCCCTACTTAATATTATATCATACTTCAGCTTTCACAGAAACGGGAGTTTTCTCTTCCATGTAGGGATATAATATGTTTTTGGGAGGGTTGTAATTTTCCTTTATCGTCCTTGCGCTTGTCCATCTCAGAAGATTAAGCCTGCTTCCCGCCTTGTCGTTTGTTCCCGACTTTCTGCCTCCGCCAAAAGGCTGGGCCCCCACTACTGCTCCTGTAGGCTTGTCGTTGATATAGAAGTTACCTGCACTGTATAACAGAGCCTTCTCCATGTCTCTTATTACATCTCTGTCGGAAGCAAAAATTGCTCCTGTAAGGGCATAAGGCGATGTAGTGTCGCATATTTCGAGTGTCTCCATAAGATTCTCGTCTTCATATACGTATATGGTAAGTACGGGCCCGAATATTTCCTCTTTCAAAAGCTTGAATTCCGGATCATCAGTAACAACTACTGTAGGCTCAACAAAATATCCCACACTGTCATCCACATGACCTCCGAAAATTATTTCCGCATCTTCTGAATTTTTTGCAAATTTTATATACCTCTCGATATTGTCATATGAATTCCGGTCTATTACAGCTCCCATGAAATTGTCAAAATCCTCTGTCTCTCCAATCTGAATCTTTCCCAACTCATATTCCATCCGGTCCCTAAGGGCCTCCCAGATGCTCGCTGGTATATAGGCTCTTGATGCTGCAGAACATTTCTGCCCCTGATATTCAAAAGCCCCCCTCACCATGGCTGTGGCAAGCTGCTTTATATCGGCCGAGTTGTGGGCGAAGATAAAGTCTTTCCCTCCTGTTTCCCCTACAAGCCTTGGATAATTCCTGTATCTGTCCAGATTCATCCCTACATTTTTCCATATGTTGTTGAATACCTTAGTTGAACCTGTGAAGTGAACTCCTGCCAGATGCTCGCTAGAAATAACATGCTTTTCAATGTCCGATCCCCTTGAAGGAACAAAGTTTATTACTCCTGCAGGCATTCCTGCTTCCATCAAGAGCCTCATTACAAAATAGTTGGAGTATATTGCAGTTCCCGAAGGTTTCCAGACTACTGTATTCCCCATAATTGCAGGAGCTGAAGACAGGTTTCCTCCTATTGCTGTGAAATTGAAAGGTGATATTGCAAGTACAAATCCTTCGAGAGGCCTGTACTCCGTCCTGTTCCATTCCTTAAGACTGGATTCAGGCTGGTCCTTGTAGATTTCCTGCATGAAATATGCATTGTACCTTAAAAAGTCTGTAAGCTCGCAGGCAGAATCTATTTCAGCCTGGATTACCGTCTTGCTCTGTCCAAGCATTGTGGATGCATTGAGAAGTTGTCTCCACGAACTTGAAAGAAGGTCTGCAGCTTTAAGAAAAACCGAAGCCCTGTGCTGCCACGGCATGTTTCTCCATTTTTCACCGGCCTCGACAGCAGCTTCCACGGCCATCATTAATTCCTCTTCTCCCGCCATGTGATATCTTGCTATTACATGTTCCTTGTTGTGGGGAATCCTTACATCCTTCAAATTTCCTGTCCTTATTTCCCTCCCCCCTATGATGAGTGGTATTTCAATGACCTCGTTCTTTAGTTCATTCAGTTTCCTCCCCAGTTCCCTTCTTTCCCTGCTGCCTGGAAGATACTCAAGTATCTTTTCATTTACCGGTCTTGCCATGTTAAAATTGCCTTTCATAAAAATCTCCTTTTCCATTTTACATCTGCTGATGCATATCAATCAATTTTAAAATTCATATTTGCAACAACCGTGCCAGATTTAAAAAAATTCTTTGAAACGCACAGAAATCCATGTATCTGCCTTCATGCAAATCCTGAAACCAGTCCTTAAGCCCTTGATAATCAATGGATCCGCCTCCTTAATCAATCAAAAACACCAGCAACAACCAGGTTGGAGCCAAAACACAAGATACTAAAAAATAAAAAAGACAGGCATACACAACCCATCTTTTTACCCAGTATACTACCCGTTTATTTACCCTTTTTTGAGTTTTGTTTCTTCTATCATCTTTTTCAAATCATATTTGATTACCTTGTTGTTCATGGTTTGCTGCGGTATGTCAAGATCCCGGGCAGCCCTTGAAACGTTGCCGCCGGCTTCCTCAATGGCCATTGCAAGGAGTTCCTTCTCGTATTCAGCCATTGCTTCCCTCAGTCTTATCCTGTCCTTGCTTTGTGTTTCTTTCTTTTCCCCGGCTTCAATCTCGGGAATGGATTCCCTTCTCATGAGAAGTCCTTCTATTTCACTTTCCGCATATGTTATTACACTGCAGTTGGTATAGTTTGAAAGCCTTTCGACTATGTTCTTAAGTTCCCTGATATTCCCGGGCCAGGAGTAATTCATAAAAAACTCCATTGTCCTGCGGTCCACTCTTTCGATATTCTTTCCCAGTATGGAATTGAATTCGGCGATGAATCCGTCGACAAGTTTGGGAATGTCATTCTTTCTTTCCCGCAATGGCACAAGATCGAGGTTCAGGACACTTATCCTGTAATACAAATCCTCCCTCAGTTCTCCCGATTTAACCAGTATTTCAGGTCTTACATTGGTAGTGGCTATAAGCCTGAAATCAACATCAATTTCCTTTTCTCCACCAACCCTTCTAACCTTTCCTTCCTGGAGAACTCTCAGTATCTTTGCCTGAAGGCTCAAGGGCATTGAATTAAGCTCGTCAAGAAAGAGTATTCCTCCACTGCTTTCCTCGAAAAGACCGGGTCTGTTTTCCGCTCCTGTAAAGCTTCCCTTTACAGTTCCAAAAAGTATGCTTTCCAAAAGCGTCTCGGGTATTGCCGCACAGTTTTGCACTACAAAGGGTCTGGACTGCCAGTTGTTCATGGAAGTGTACACTGCCTGGGCCGCAAGTTCCTTTCCGGTTCCCGTCTCCCCGTATATGAGAATACTTGAAGGGCTGTTGGCAATATTTTTGATTTTTTCCCTGAGCTTTACAACTGCATTGCTGCTGCCGGCTATGGAATCTACGGTATAATACAACAATCTGTCACCTTTCCCGCTCAACTCATCCTTGAAGCCTTTTGATGAATCTGCAGCCTTTCTCCTGCTCCCAGGAACAAGTTTATTCAAGTGAAGCTCCGGAACATCCTCGCCGATTTCATAAACCGCCCTCACCCTTTCCCCGTCAAAAATCGGATATGTGGATGTTAGCTTTGTCTTCTTTTCTCCCCTTCTCGTCACGTAGGAACATATATTATTTTCAAGAGACTTTTTGTTCCTGAATACATTTTGAATTGAACTTTTATTTCTTTGAAGATGTAAAAAAGCATCGTATATGGACTTGTTTATCACCTGGCTTTCCTTCATGCCAAACTGTTTCTCACAATGATTGGCATATATTATCCTCAGATTTTCATCCACAACCACCACTTCTTCTTTTACATCGGACATGATTTTTTTCAATATATCAAACTTGAATTCAAATGGTTCGTCAAACATTCAATCACCTTCCACCGGATTAACTATCAATTACTGAATATATTAATCCCATTACAGTCGATTGTCAATAATGAAAGGTGCCATCAGTTAAAATGAACTTATTTCAACGTTTGTGCACTATGCCATACGACAAATGCACTAAAACGGTTTTTTGGATACAAAATACAATATTGCGTTTTTTCAGTACAATCCCCTTGACAAATTGTTTCATTTCTGTTACAATTATCTACATTAAAGCTTTGAAAGAGAGTCGACTTTTCACAATTGCTTATAGAGAGCCGGTGATGCTGGAACCCGGCGGCAAGGAAAGGAAGATATCACTCTGGAGCTGTTTCGGTGAATAGTCAGCCGAAAACGATTGACCCTGTTATAGGTCTAGGTTTGTTAGAACCGATAGAGAGGCACTCAGTGCAACCAAGGTGGTACCGCGGATTATTTCGTCCTTGAAGATTTATTCTTCGAGGGCTTTTTTATTTCATTAATGTGAGGATAAAATTATTCTGACATATTGAAATGAAAATATAAGAAATAGAAAATAAAAAGGAGATTTAAGATGGGTAAAAAAGAAATGTTGATGCAGGAAGAAAGAGAATTGGCGGAAGTTTGGGGAATGGCCGAAAATATGAACCATTTCGGAACAGGTCAATATTCGGAAGACAAATAATATCCGGATAATAAGCATCAGTTATAAGAAAAAATGATGAAAGGAGAATATTATGTATAACGAAAGACCTTTGACTGCAGAAGAAAAGGAATTGGCTGAACTGTGGGAATCAGTTGAAACAATGAACCATTTCGGAACGGGACAGTTTGCTGGAAACGAAAAATAATCTTTAATCAAATAAGGAGGACGTGATGGAAAGTGATATTGACATTAACCTCATTGACGTAAATGAAACATAAAAAGAATCTATTGAGATTGTAATCCAATAGATTCTTTTTTGTTGTCTCGATTTTTATTATTTATGCTTTAACTCTATAACGCCGCTATTATTCTGTCTGTGATTTCAACAGTTGAAAGATAGCTTTCTTCCTTGCTTATGTCTGCAGTTCTATGTCCGCCCTTCAAGGCCTTCTTCACTGCATTCTCGATCATGGCAGATTCGGCTTCAAGCCCGAATGAATACTTGAGCATCATGGCAGCAGAAAGTATTGTCGCAATAGGATTAGCCTTGTTTTGGCCAGCTATATCAGGTGCGGATCCGTGTATAGGCTCGAACATTCCATAGTTTTGCTCTCCTATGGAAGCCGAGGGAAGAAGTCCTATTGATCCTGTTATCATGCTGGCTTCATCTGAAAGTATATCCCCGAACATGTTTCCTGTAAGGATTACGTCAAACTGCTTCGGATTTACAACCAGCTGCATTGCAGCATTGTCAACATAGAGGTGCTCAACTTCAACCTCAGGATATTTCTTTGCGGTCTTTTCCACAGTCTTTCTCCAAAGTCTTGACGAATCAAGAACATTGGCCTTGTCAACGCTTGTAACCTTTTTGTTTCTCTTCATTGCTATTTCAAAGGCTCTCTCTGCAATTCTTGCAACCTCATATTCCCAGTATTCCATGCAGTCGTATGCGTGGCTTCCTTCAGTGGCTCTCTTTCCAAAGTATATTCCACCTGTAAGCTCTCTTACGATAACTATGTCAAGACCGCCTTCAACAATTTCATCCTTGAGAGGACATGCATCTGCAAGCTCTTCAAACATTACAGCAGGCCTTATGTTTGCATACAGTCCAAGCTCTCTTCTCAATGTAAGAAGTGCCTTTTCAGGTCTCAATTCTCCCTTGAGATCATCCCACTTTGGTCCGCCAACGGCACCAAGCATAACGGCATCACTTTCCTTGCAAACTTCGAGAGTCCTGTCCGGAAGATTTACTCCCTCCGCATCTATTGCCGCTCCACCTGCCAAGACCTCTTCAAACTTGAAGCTGTGGCCACATTTCTCTTCTACTGCCTTCAATACCCTTACTGCCTGATCGATTATCTCAGGTCCTATTCCATCACCTTTTATTAGCGCTATCTTGTACTCCACTTTTTCCTCCTAGTTCTTATATCACGTCATTAGCTGAGTTGATTTTTTGTTATTTGATATATAAACGCTTCAATTGTATATCAAATGTTATAAAATCAAAACGAAACTTGACGTGAGATAAAACATCATTAATTTTTTATTACTTAAACAATAATATTTATATTATAACTTTAGTTGAGTAATTTCATGTTATGTCTAAAACACAAATCAAATCTAGCTTATTTCCTGTTCCTGCTTTTCTTCAAATTTCATTTTGTTTACTGCATTCACATATGCCTTCACACTTGCCTCGACTATGTCTGTGGAAAGTCCTCTTCCAATATACACATGCCCGTTATCCCTAAGCTTTACAGTTGCATCACCGAGAGCATCCTTTCCTTCAGTTACTGCATCCATTGACCAGTCTTCCAGCTTCAGCTTCCTGCCGACGATCTTCTCAATTGCCTTGAAGGCGGCATCTATAGGTCCGTCTCCAGTCGCAACCTTCTCTACAGTTCTGTTGTTTGTCCTTATATTTACTATGGCTGTTGAAGTTATGGTATTTCCGCTGTTGATAACAAATCTTTCAAGCTCGAATTCCTTTGGTACTGCAATGTTCTGTCTTGATACTATTGCATCGATATCCCTTTCATGCACTTCCTTCTTCTTGTCTGCAACTTCCTTAAACCTGGTAAATGCAGCTGCAAGCTCTTCCTTGTCAAGGTTGTATCCCATAGCAACAAGCTTGTCGTTGAAGGCATGTTTTCCCGAGTGCTTTCCGAGGACAAGTTTGTTCTCATGAAGCCCTATGGATTCAGGTGTCATTATTTCATAAGTTTCCTTGTTGTTGAGTACACCGTGCTGGTGAATTCCCGACTCATGAGCAAATGCATTTGCTCCGACTATAGCCTTGTTCGGTTGAACCTTCACTCCAGTTATGCTTGACAGCAGTTCGCTTGATCTCATGATTTGCTTAGTGTCTATATTCACCGTATATGGATAGATGTCCTTTCTTGTATTGAGGACCATTGCAATCTCTTCAAGAGATGCATTGCCGGCTCTTTCTCCAATACCGTTGATTGTACATTCTATCTGAGTAGCTCCAGCTCTTATTGCTGCAAGGGAGTTTGCCACGCCAAGACCAAGGTCGTTGTGGCAGTGGACTGAAATATCCACCTTGTCAAGGGCGGGACACTTGCTTCTTATCTTTGAAATGAAGTCATAGTATTCTTCAGGAGTAGTGTATCCTACAGTATCCGGTATGTTTATGGTTGTTGCTCCTGCATTGATTACCCTTGTAAATATCTTAGCAAGAAAATCAACATCACTTCTTGTGGCATCCTCTGCAGAAAACTCAATATTTGAAAGGTATTTTTTAGCATACTTGACCATTTCCTCAGCCCTGTCCATGACGGCTTCCGGAGACATCTTAAGCTTGTACTCCATATGTATTGGCGAAGTGGCTATGAAAGTATGGATTCTAGGGCTTACTGCATCCTTTACGGCTTCCCACGCCTTGTCTATGTCATCCTTGTGCGTCCTTGCAAGACTGGCAACAGTAGTGTTTTCTATGACTCCAGCCACTTCCTTTATAGCCAGCAGATCTCCTGGCGATGCAGCAGCAAATCCGGCCTCTATTATGTCAACATTTAGCCTTTCAAGCTGCCTTGCAAGTTGAAGCTTTTCTTTCAGGTTCATTGAGCAGCCCGGTGACTGCTCTCCATCTCTTAAGGTAGTGTCAAAAATTTTAATTAGTTTACTCATGATATTTCTCCTCTTTTTATCATCTTGGTTGTTTTCTGCAACGTCATGTACAACATATACAACAAAAAATCCCGCCTCTGACTATTGTCAGAGACGGGATGTATTTACCCGCGGTACCACTCTGTTTATCCGAATATCATAAGATATCCAAATCTCTCATTCGAGTTCAATCAAACTCTCAGCCTGTAACGTGGCTTCCGTATTTTCCTACTGTTTTCGGAAAATCTGCTCTGGAGTGAGTGTATTTTCATGACAGTATCGATTTTCACCACCATCGACTCTCTGAAACTTGTCTCTAGAAAACTTTTTTCTCCATCATTGCATTTATTACGATATATTCATTGAAGTGATTTTAGCATAAATGTTACAGACATGTCAATAAGTATTTTACTTTTTTGTCATTTTTTACATCTTCACAATTTATTTACATACGTTTCATCCTTTGAATATGCTGTAGTACAACTCTTCAAGCATGACCCTTTCCCCTTCTTTTGAAAGAAGCTCTTCAGTCCTGCCATGAAGTTCTATTCTTCCATCCGAAAGAAAATACAGGCTGGTGCAGAGTTCTTCAACGAACCTCATCTGGTGACTTGCCATTACTATGGTCATTCCTTTTCCACTCAATTCCTTCAATATAGATGAAAGCTCGGAAATCCCCTTGATGTCAACACCTGCAGCAGGCTCGTCAAGTATCAGTACCTCCGGGTTCTTAAGAAGCTCTGTCCCTATGTTAAGCCTCCTCTTCATGCCTCCGGAAAGGCTCCTGACCTTTTTATTTCTCGCTCCATAAAGTCCAAGAGTGTTGAGAATTTCTTCAGACATGGAAGATGCATAATGCCTGTCCAATTCGTACAGGCCGGCAAAGAATTTCATGTTGGCAGTCACGGATAAGTCGCCGTATAAAGCTATCTCCTGAGGTACATAACCCATTTTTTCCTTCATCAAAACCGCAGGTCTTCCTCCTATTGTCGCACTGCCCGAATCCGCCTTCAAGAGGCCGCATATAATATTCAGAACCGTAGTCTTTCCAGTACCGTTTGGACCAATTATACCTGCAAATTCGCCACTGTCTATCTTCATTTCCAACCCTTTAAGAATCTCTTCATTTTTGTATCTCTTTTTTATGCCCCTAAGCTCTATTTCCACCTGCTTTTCTTCCCCCTTTCTTTATTGATGCCAATGCAGCCATCACTGCTGCTGCAGATATTTCCTTCAAAACAACACCCATGTCAATATCCGTCGATTCAACAGTGAACAACTTGATTATATGTTCCCTTGATGCCATTCCCGGAACGAATAAAAGTATTGAAGGTATATCCAGGCCGAAAAACTCCGTTGCATATGTCATGTTGCCAAGTATCCACATCCCTGTTACGAGAAAGGGAACCGCTGTCATATAGTCAGTCCTTCTAACGAATAACCTGGAAAGAAATACTGCCAGCGATGATACAGAGACTGAATATGAAAAAAGGTCAACTGCAACTGCAGCCATCTTTAGATGTGAGAAAAACAATCCCTTAAGGATTAAAGATTGAATAATAGAAACCAAAAATATCATTAACCCTATTCCAAATATGTTTCCTCCAATATATTCAATCTCGTTTTTCCCCGACATCCTTATCCTGTCCATTATCCTGCTTTCTCCATCTTCATACAGGCCCATGCTCTGGTAGAAGGAGGATACGAGATGGAACATGAGTATCATGCCGAGAAGATACCTTATGAACATTTCCTTTGTAACTGTGTAGAGAGGCATGTCGAATTCCCCTGCAACGGTTTCCGTATTGACGTCAAGCTTCAGATCTTCCATTTCACCATAATGCAAGGCTTTATTCTCAAAGATCAAGGAGAATTCCTCCAGTTCCTTCTCATCTTCAAGAATCACTTCCATTTCATTAAGAACGGCATTCCTGAGCACATCAAGCATGAAATAGGGTGTTATAATGTCTGTGACTCCTGATGCCATATAATTGTCCGACAGGTATTCTATTAAAATGAGATCTTCAGACTTTCCAGCCTCGACTGACTCACCGAAGCCCTTTTTTATCGTATAGAGGCCTGTGACCGTTTCATCTTTGAGTCTTTCTTTTCCTTCCTCCATGTCATAGACAAATATAGAAAGGGTCTTGTCACCCTTCAACCTTTCTACCAAATTGCTTGAAAGCTCTGAACCGTCAAGGTCTACAACTCCAATCCTGCTTCTCATTTCAACCTCGTTGCTGCCCAGATATCCTGTGGATACCATGGCTAGAACCAGGGGAAACATTACAAACAGCGATACAAGGACCTTTCTTGAAAAGAAAAGCCTTATCCTCATTTTCATTATCTCAATCAAGATGCATCCCTCCTTCCAGCAAGAAGTTCTGCAATCTTGAGAAACAGCATCCCCAATATTGCGCACCCTGCGAAGGCAGTCAAGACTCCATGAAATGAAGCATTGCCGTACATTATATTCACAACATTTTTCGATATTATCAGATTTGGAGAATATAGGGCTATCCGGCTGGTTTCATAGGGAAGCAGCACTACCGGGAAGAAGGTTCCTCCCGCAAAGGCTATAACTACATTGAATACTGATGATATGCTTGTAAAGCTGTCCTTGTCCCCAACTGCAAATCCCGCTGCCATCCAGAAGGAGTTCAACATGAACGATGCTCCCAGAATGAAAAAAGTCAATTCAAGCCATGCCGGTTCCATTCCCGAAAAATTTGCAAATGCAAAAAGTATGGCAACTGTAGAAAATGTATTGAAAATCCCATAGGCCAAAGATTTCGAAAACATGCATGAATACATGGGTACTCCTGCCATCCTGGTTTTCGTCGTTATTCCCGAATCCCTGTCCTCCATGGAGTCCAGTGCCGAAAAGGTTGTAGTAAAGAAAAGCAGAAGTATCAATATGGACACTCCATGATATATGAAGGATGAAACAGACGGAAAATTGTATACCGGAGAAGTTTCGAACATGGATTTTCTTCCCAGTGTCTTGAAAATCAAGCTGTATGATATTCTATCATTAATCTCCGTCGCCTCTTTCATGGAATATCCCATATCTCTAAGGGACATGTATTCTGCCGAAGTGCATATTTCCACTTGATTCACGTACTTGGCAAATCCTTCTACAGTCTTCTTGACTATAAGGAATTCGAATAAGTTCTCTCCATTGCTGTAGAGCTTCAGGGGCGGATTTTCCATATTAAGTAATCCCGTAGAAAAATTCTCCGGGATTACAATATATGCCGTTATTTCATTGTGTTTCAGCTTCTCAGCTGCCTTCTCCTCCTCCATTGATTCAAACTCCATCATATTGGAAATTGTCTCTTCTCCGGTTATGGTTCCGAGCAGCATTGTACTGTCAGGTGATCTCTCAAGGTCGACAATTCCTAGTCTTATCTTTTCTGTCGGGTTATCTATACTGTCTCCACTGTCGAACACCAGACCTGAACCTGCCAATATCAATAAAGGAAGAAGAAAGATTACTGCAATCTTCCTGTAGTCGGTGACTATGGTCCTTAGATTGAAACGTAGTAGAAATACACAGCCTTTCATATACCGTTAATACATTGGTTCAGGCGTAGCCTGCATCATCATCTGTGACAATGCCTGGAAAAGTGGATTTGTTCCCATTTCCTGCATGAATGCACCCATTATCTGCATTCCAACCTGCTGTGTTTCAGCCGATTCAGGATTTTCCGCCAGAGCCACGATATCTATACCGGTTTCCTCGATAGTGGAGTAATCCGTGAATGTCAGGTCCTCGTTTATTGAGTTGATGACATATTCTATGGATACATTGAACTTGGTTACACCTTCAATATCATCAGTTGATGAATACTCAGACGCAATTTCAGATTCTTCAAGTTCCTTCAGCGCATCCATGAATAGGTCCAGTGACATGTCCCAGTATATCATATTTCCGTCCTTGTCTATTCCCATCTTGTTGACAACCATGAAGGTCTCCTTGTCGGATCTTTCCCTCTGGGCAGTCAACTGTCCAATCATCTCCTCAATTCCGCTTTCATAGTTGGTTCTCAGGTCCTCTACAATCTGATTGAATTCTTCATATGGGTCTTCCATGCCCGGCTGATTGAAGAAGTCCTCACCATAAATATTCATGGTGAAGTCAAGATATTCCTGCGTCTTTGCAATTATTATGGCCTTTAGAGCAGGATCCGTCTTTGCCTCTTCAAGCAGGGGAAGAGCGAAATCTATGAACTGTGTCTCGTTGAATGAAAGCAGATATCCGTCGCATTTCACTGTTGATTTTTCTCCATCCCTGTCAACTTCCACATCAAAGGCTTCAGTCTCCACAAGAAGCCCTTCAAGACCTGTCTCTATCATGGTCCTGTACTTTTCCTCATCGAAATTTTCGGCTCCCTCAATTCCTTCGATGGAGTAGAAATCCTCAGAAAACTCTACGGAGTCCTTCATTATCCTTTTCATGTCGAAGTCGAACTGAGGAGCTTCCGTAGTACCGTTCATACTCATAGCTTGGTCCAAAAGCCTTGCATATCCTTCATATGTCATGAAGAAAGGCTGGTCAATCAATGTAGGCATTCCAAAAACCATCTTTTCTCCGTCCATGAAGAAATCTACGTCAAATGCCGATTCTCCCTGATAAACGACAGAAAAAAGTCCTTCCATGAAGAAATTCTCCATATCAGAGATATCCTGCTTTATGTCATAGCTAAACTCTATATCGTTAACGAGTTTTAGGATATCCAAATTTGGATTTTGTGCCGTTTCGTCAATTTCAAATTCCAGGTCTATATTCATGTCCACATCAGCCTTCTTGATCTCCACCTGCTTCTTCATTGAAGTTTCAATCTTCTCAAAGGTTGTCATGTCCGCCATTGGGTTCTGTCCTGCAAAGAAAAAGATTCCCCCGCCAATGACCACTACGGCCACCACTGCTATTATTATTTTCATCGTATTACTCATATTGTCTCGCAGACTCACGTCTGCTCTACCTCCTTATTCCCGACTAATTATATTGTACCTTAATTTATGTACCCATTAAAGCAAAAACTCATTCATAATTATTAAAATTGGTTAACAAACATCTCTGTCAGCTATTATGCATTATTCAAAAAACAAAAAATGCCTTGCGAAAGTTCCGTACAAAGCACTTTTTTATCTTCTTGATTCAATTCATTACTAGTCTTCCAGTTTAGGCTGATAAATCCCCAAAACACTACAGCTGCTTGCGGCCCTTTCAGCTACCACTAGAATCAGCATCAAAACCCCCAGATTCATGTTCCTTTTGATCTTTTTAAATACTTTCATGGCAATCCTCCCGAATCATATTTATATAAACTTGGCGTTTATATCATAATCTCCAAATCAAATACATTCCCTTCCTGCTTGATTTCCATGATGCCTTCGTATTTGTCCACGACCCTTCTTATGTTGGCAAGTCCCAGGCCGTGACTTTTCTTGTCCATCTTTCTGGTGGCAAGTTTTTCCCCTTCTCTTACCACCTTGCCGCCGAAGGAGTTCTTGATATTCATCTTGACCTTTCCAAGAGCATAGTTCATATATATGTCTATATATCTGTTGTCTTCTATCTTTTCGCAAGCTTCTATAGCATTGTCGATGGCATTGCTGAGCATGATGGTCATATCTATGTCCTTTATTTCAAGGCTTGCAGGCAACTTGACATCATAGTCCAACTGTATATCCATCTCCTCGGCTTTTCTTTTCTTATAACCGATTATGGAATTGACCAGACTGTTGCTTATGCTGAGCCTTTTACTCTCCACCGCTTCCGCATTTATTATGTCTCCTGCATAGTTTCCTGCCTTGTCCACATCATCGTTGTCTATGAGTCCCTTTATGGTTTCCACATGGTTGACATAGTCGTGCCTCTGGGACCTCAGATCATTGTAGAGATTCTCAATCTCGCCCATATATTCCGCCATGTTTTTATATTCCTTCTCTGAAGCCTCCATGACAAGAGTCTTTCTTTCGACACTTAGGACATGCCTCGTGTAAAAGATAAGAAAGGCACTCAGAAGGGCCATGCACAATAGCATTGTCATCAGGTAGTTTGTACCGCTTCCTGTCAGGTTCAGGTTCTCGTTGTAAAGCTTCAATCCCAGCATTCCTACTATGAAATTTATAGAAAGTATTGCTACAGCCATCATTACAGAAGGGGAAAAATCAATCTTTTCCCTGGTCAGGAATTTTCCTGTAAAGTAAACCGGTATGATCAGATAGGTCTTGCTAAGTATGCCGTAGTATATCCTGTATATGTTGTAATCCATCAACACACTGGGTTCCAGGCTAAAATAATTTGTCAGGAATGCAATTACAATAAATTCGCCTATCGCGATAAAGGCAACAAACAATACAAATGATCCCAAAAACCTCAAAACCCTGACGCAGTACGAATATCTTGCAACAATGAATATTCCGAAGACAGGTACCACTGTCGCCATCAAACTTGTATGTCCAAGATAATGATTCATCATAACCATAAGCAAGGTGAACAACACCACTCCTGATATATCCACCAGGCTGTTTTTGTTCCTCTTTTCCAGACCCCTCGTGGCCAGAAAGAAAATTACCGCCAAATCAAATAAACTGGTTGAAAACTCCAGTATGAACTCGCCAATTGACATTAATAAATACCTCCAAAAATTAATCAATCAACAAGCATTATATATCAAAAAAGCGGGCATATCAACATGAATAGCATGTGAAACGACCGCATCTTCATTCTATTTCCCAATATTAAGGGGGAGAAGAGTAAAAGCCTCAAATGTCATCCCCATGTTGACCGCAGTTGCATAGTTGTCATATTCTGCAACAAACAGGAGTTCGCCGACGATAAGTACATACATAATGATCACTATCATCATGGTCTGTCCCTTGAACTTGCTTTTCTCATCACTGCTCAAGCTTCTGTTATGGTTCTCCACAGGAGCAAACCTTGAATATACGGCCAGTGAAACCATTATCAGCAATGTATTGATAACATGCACTTCTCCGAAATAATATGTGTATTCGGAAACGAACATGGAAACAAGAAGGAACCCCAAGGTAATTGTCGTACATTTAAGCAAGGTATCCATGTGGAATCCCCCTGCAAATGTCCTTGTGAATCCGAATCCTATGAAGAATAACAATGCCAGTAGTATGTCTCCAAAGACCAACCCCGCAATGGAAACAACTGTAAGCTGTACTACGGCAGTCTTTAGCACTTCCATGCCAAATACAATCCTGCTGTAGTCACCTTTGTCGGCAAAATCATTTTCTATGAAATAATCCGCTATCCTGTAGCTTGTTTTCCTCATTTCATCCCCCTCATCTCTTAATAAATCAACATTCACTAATCCTCCATAAAAAAACACTTCAATACATTTTTTGAGGTGTTTTTTTATCCCTGAATCAACGGCACAGCATCCCTTTAGCATTTTTCTGTACCGCATTTATGCTTGTCTAGACTATATCATCAAACAAATACCTTGGCAAGGGTCTTGGCCTAAACGACAGTTTAAACGGCCTAAACAACGGAAAATGACTATTTTTTATTCTGGTTTTTTCACTAAATCATGTTTTTAATGGTCCTGTCAACCCTATCCTTGAACTTCCTCCCTACAGGAATTATAATATCGCTGTTCCTAAGGTGAAGTTCATCATATGCATATTTTTCAATCTTCATTGTGTTCACCAGAAATCCCCTGTGGCATCTCAGGAAATATTTGCTCCCTGTTTTTTCTTCGAATTCATTCAGTGTTGCCCTGGGCTCGACGGTCGTTCCATCAACAAGGTGGATTTTCACACACTTGCCATTCTTTTCAAAACACAGTATGTCGTCATAGTAAAGCCTTCTGCTTTCCGACCTCATTACGACCTCTATGAATTTCAACTTGCTTGCAATAGCCTTATTCCTTATGTTTTCAACAGCCTTGTTCATCGTCTTGTTAAAGACCGCATTGTCTATGGGCTTCAACAGATAATTGAGGGCAAATACCTCATAGGCCTTGATGGAAAAGTCAGGATATGCAGTGACAAAGATTATTTCAGTGTTATCGTTCTTCATTCTTATCCTTTTTGCAATATCCACTCCGTTCAATTCATCTATATCCACATCAAGAAATACAATGTCATATTCATTACCGGCAAGTAAATCCAGGGCATCGGAACTCTTTCTTGCCCTGTCCGCCGTATATGATATATCGTCAAGATTCTTGAAATATTGTTCTATTGATTCAA
Organism: Dethiosulfatibacter aminovorans DSM 17477; assembly: GCF_900142005.1. Classification (GTDB taxonomy): domain Bacteria; phylum Bacillota; class Clostridia; order Tissierellales; family Dethiosulfatibacteraceae; genus Dethiosulfatibacter; species Dethiosulfatibacter aminovorans. The sequence continues at coordinate 29,523 of NZ_FQZL01000021.1, read as the reverse complement.
TTATCTTTCTCACCTGCTGGAGACTGTCATCCACAACCAGAATCTTAATTTCCATAACACACCTCTTGCCTATTTGAAGCTTTTCCTTATTACCCTGTTCATGAGGTCAAGTACCGAATTTGCAGACCTTTCCCTCACAGTGGCCCTCAGTCCGGGATAGTTCAACTTCCTTACCTCTGTCTTGCCATTATAGTATACACCGATGTAAACCAGGCCTACAGGCTTTTCCGCGGTTCCTCCTGTGGGACCTGCAACACCCGTGGTGGAAAGTCCAATATCTGCACCAGCCTTAAGGGCGGCTCCTCTGGCCATTTCCTCCGCAGTTTCAGCACTAACTGCACCATGGTCGATCAATGTCTGCTCCATCACTCCGAGAGTCCTCATCTTGGCTTCATTGCTGTATGTTACAAAGCCTTCAAGGAATGCCGAGGAAATCCCGGGGAAGTCAATAAGCTTGGAAGAAACTTCTCCTCCTGTACAGGATTCTGCCACTGCAACGGTCAGATTGTTTTCGAGAAGCAGTTGGGCAGAATGTTCTGCTATATTGTCCGATCCATTGGAATACACATTTTCACCCATTCTTTTCAGTATCTCATCTTCAATGGGCTTAATGAGCTCCTCCGCCTCTTCCTTTGTAGGCGCCTTCGCAGTGACTCTCAACACCACCCTTCCTTTTCCGGCAAAAGTTGCTATTGTAGGATTGGTCTGGTTCTCTATAAGGTCCATGATCATTGTTTCTGCAGTGGATTCGCCAAGTCCGGTAACTACAAATTTCTTTCCAAATATTACTCCGTCGGAATATTTCATAAGATAGGGAATAACCTGTTCCTCAAGCATCGGATACATCTCTCTTGGCGGCCCCGGCATCAAAACCGCAACCTTACCGTCAATATCCATGAGGCAGCCATTTGCAGTACCGTTGTTGTTTTTCAATATCTTCGACCCTTTTGGGAAATAGGCCTGTCTTATGTTGCTTTCGGGCATTTCCCTGTTGAGCCTTCCATAAAGAGCCTTCACATGATTGAAGCTGTCCTCGTCGTAGACCATTTCAACCTTGTTGTGGGCTGCAAGTATTTCCTTCGTTATATCGTCCTGGGTAGGTCCAAGCCCTCCCGTACACACAACTAGGTCCGCACGGCTGAAGGCAAGCTCGAAAGCCTCTCTCATCCTGCTGTGATTGTCTCCTACCACCGAATGGTAGAACACGTTTATTCCTATTTCAGCAAGCTTCTTCGATATATGCTGTGCATTGGTATTTGCTATATCTCCGTGCAATATTTCTGTTCCAAAGCATAAGATTTCTGCATTCATATTATTTACATCTCCCTCATCTTGTCCTTGGCATAAAGGTCGCACAAGGTATTTTCAAACTGGTTGGAATGCCCCTTTACCCATTCAAATTCTATGTATCTATTGTCCGTCAGGCTGGCAAACTCCTTCCAAAGCTCAATATTCTTGACCTTTGTGCCGTTTGCCGTATGCCAGTCGTTGAGCCTCCAGTTTACTATCCACTCCGTAAGACCCTTCCTCACATACTGTGAATCAGTGATTATCCTTACTTCCCGCTCATCCACGACCTTCTTGAGCCCGGCTATGGCTCCGGCCAGTTCCATCTGACTGCTGCCTGTCACATCCGACTTTTCGTAAATCTGTTCATAACTGCCGTCCCTGTGGTTTATTATTACACAATAGGCACCCTTGTTCTTTTCTTCATTGAAGCTTCCGTCAATATATATGGAACAAATATCTTCCTTGAATTTTTCGGCAACATAAATATGATCCCTGCCGTCTCTCTTGTCAACGACTATGATATTGCTTCTGTCGTTGAAAGCTGCAGTATCCTTTCCATCCCAAATGGAAAATTCAAGTATAAAACCGGGATAATAGGTCTTTGGCCTTTTATTGTGAAGAAGTTTCTTGAACTGGTAAAGATTCCTTTTCAGCAGATCGTAAACCGAATTGCCCTCCAGAGCCTCCATATCCAGTTTCTTTTCACCCGTATCAAAGCCAATTTCAATATTGTTTTCACAATCACTGATTTTTATAGTATAATAATTATTGTTTCCAGACAATATTTCCATCTTCAATTTTACAATATTTCTTTTCATAAGATCACAACCATCAAATTATCTTAACATTATAGCATATTTAATTTGATTTTAACCGAAATATCGTTCATTTTCGTAAAAATTATTATATAATGGTATTGGGTATATATGTTGTGATATTTAAAATAATGATGTTTTATCCCACAACAAGTTTCGTTCTGATTCATCCAACATTGGATATACAATTGAACCGTTTATATATACAATAACGCATGAATCAACTCAACTAGTGTTGTGATATTTAAAATAATGATGTTTTATCCCACAACAAGTTTCGTTCTGATTCATCCAACATTGGATATACAATTGAACCGTTTATATATACAATAACGCATGAATCAACTCAACTAGTGTTGTGATATAAAACTAGGAGGTATAATGATAAGGTTTGAAATAAATTCGAGTTCAAAAGTTCTGAGAACGGTGAGTTTGTCGCTTTTTCTCGTAGGACTTCTTCTAATAAGTTTTCCATCTTTCATAGGGATAGGACTCATAAGGGTAGTAGGAGTAATGCTGTCCATATTCTGCGGTTTTGGAATATATTATACTGAAGGCACAATCTGGGGAAGGGACAGGTCCTTCTTCCTGGTGGGAGTGCTTATAGGAATACTTGTTCTGGTATTTCCGGAGCTTGTAATGATAATATCAGGCCTGGGACTGCTGTCCTTCGGTATCTACAAGATGTTCTTCATAATCAGGGAGCATGACTATTCAAACAAGTATGAACTTGTAATATCCTGCCTCAGCCTCATAGCAGGAATAATACTTATGTTCAAGGGAAGAGCTGCAGTGGTCAACATAGTGAGGATAGTCGGTGTTGCCGTCATATCCTTCAGTGCAGTGCTTTTTTACAAGACGCTTGAACAGTGAACAAGCTAAATCCAGCACAGTAAAAGCATAATAAACTTTACCTCCCTACTCCGTCGGTACGACAATCACTAATTTATTAAAGGATGATTGGTCGCACCTCCAAGTCGAGACCTCGGTAAAATTTATTATGCTTTTTTAGTTGTCTAAATTTCACTATACTGTCATTATATAATAAACTCTAACAATAATTTTTATGTTTGGAATACACTAAGCTTAATTAGCAGTTACATTCGACTACGTAGAAATAGTATTATTTCTCAACGAGGTCTCGACTAATAGGTACCAACAATTACACTTACAGATATAAAAGTTGTTGTACCGGTGGCAAAACACCACCGTTTCAAGGTGTTTTGTATAAGGGAGTTGAAAATAATACTATTTCGTCCTTTCAAAGCCTATATTTGAATCCGGTCTTCGCAGACATAAAAAAAGAAGGCTGCCCACTGGGGGCAGCCGGGCTATTTATCTAAGCCTCTTTGCTCTTAAATGTCTTGTCCAGATATTCCTTTCCAAGACAGTGAGCTTTTATTTTAAAAGGAAGACTGACTAATTTAATGAATCCTTCAGCATCGTGATGATCAAACAGTTCACTGAATCCGAATGATGATATTTCATCATTGTAGATTGCGTATGGTGATTCCATACCTGCTGAAAGAATGTTGCCTTTGTACAACTGAACCTTAACCTTACCGGATACAGTTTCCTGAGTTTTATCTATAAACCCGTCAAAAGCCATTTTCAAACCGCTGTACCACATGCCGTTGTATACCAGCTCTGCATACTTGTTTGCAATTTGAGCCTTATAGTGCTGCACGTCTTTTTCAAGAACAAGTCTTTCAAGTTCTGAGTGTGCATACCAAAGGATTGTTCCACCTGGAGTTTCATACACTCCCCTTGATTTCATTCCTACCATTCTGTTTTCGAGTAAATCAATTACTCCAACTCCATGGTCTCCGCCTATTTTATTTAGAGTGGAAAGTATTTCCTTTCCAGACATTTCCTTGCCGTTCACCTTGATAGGTTTACCCTTGAAAAATTCTATCTCAACTATTTCAGGCTCGTCCTTGGCTTCCTGAAGAGTCTTTGTCATCATGAGAAGCTCTTTCATGTTGGGTTGGTTCTTTGGATCTTCAACATGTCCACCCTCGTGGCTTATATGAAGAAGGTTCTGGTCCCTTGAATAGATCTTTTCCCTTGTTACTGTAAGAGGAATATTCCTTTCCTCCGCATATTGAATTGCATCTTCCCTTGACTTGATGTCCCATATTCTCCAAGGTGCAATTATTTGTATAGTAGGGTCGATTGAAGCAATGACAGTTTCAATTCTTACCTGATCGTTTCCTTTTCCTGTACATCCGTGAGCAATATATTTTGCTCCTTCCTTGTGAGCAACCTCAACAAGGGTCTTTGCTATTATGGGTCTTGCTATTGCAGTTCCAAGAAGGTACTTGCCTTCGTAAACGGCATTTGCCTTCAAGGCATCAAATACAAATTCATCTACAAAATTGTCAGTAACATCTTCTGTGTATATCTTGCTTGCTCCAGCCAGCATAGCCTTTTTCTTGACTTCAGTCATGTCATCTTCCTGACCTACATTCACACAGCATGCTATAATTTCAAAATCATAGTTTTCCTTCAACCAAGGAATAATAATCGATGTATCCAGTCCACCTGAATATGCCAGTACTACTTTTTCTTTACTCATTTTTCTTTACCTCCAGTAAATTGCCTTCATTTTTTTAGCCTTTATTGGCTTGTTTCTAAAATTGGGTATAAAAAAACACACCCTTATGAAGAGGCGTGTATTCGCGGTACCACTCTTCTCGAAACGATGCATAAATATGCATGCATCAATAAATAGAAATTGTATAAAAAAACCGCCCTCTCACACAAGAGGCGGAATCTATCCACGTTACCACTCTATTTAAAGCTATCGCTTCATCTCTTTCATTATAACGGTATTTAACCGGGCTTCCATACTATAATTTCCGGGAACCTCTTCATGAGTTCTGTTCAGCGCAGTTTCACTATCGGACTTCCACCAACTCCGACTCGCTTAAGCTTCCCTTCTCGCTTACTTTTCTCAATCAATAGATTTAATTTGAATTTATATGAATTATAATACATGTTAATTACCATGTCAACACTTTTTATGCACTTTTTTGTATTTTTTTTAGTTTTCCCCAGAAAACATTGCTTCTTTCTTTTACATCTGCAGCTGCAGAATAGATACAATAAGAGGCACCAGTACAGGTACCAGAAGGGACATTACCATGCCGCTGACAAAAGCTACAACTGCAGTCTCTGCATTTGTATTTCTTGTTATTATTGGAAGAGTTGTGTCCATAGAAGTAGCACCTCCCAGTCCAACAGTTTCAAAAAAGCCTATATAACTGGCAGTATAGGATATGAACACTATTGCCAGTATCTCCCTGAATACATTTGTAAGGAATGCTATTGCACTAAGTTCAGCAGAATATGGAGCTATGAGTACAGGCGCAAGACTATACCAGCCAAAACCTGCAGCCACTGCTGCTCCTTCCAGTAGAGGCATTCCAAATATGAATGCTACGGCAATTCCTCCTGCCACGCATCCAACGGCTGCCGAAAAAGGCACCAGAATTATCTTGAATCCCATTTCCCTTAAATGGTCGAATACTTTTTTGTTGCTTCCTATATCAATCCCTACGAAGAACAACAAGAGGGATAGTCCGATATCCAGTAGGATATCAGTTGCCCCGTAAAAGGAAGGATCCATTATGTATAACCCTGAAAGTATTCCAGCTGCAAGTACAAGCAGAATTTTAATTGTCATGGCTGTTCCTCCCTTCATTCCTTGTGTTGTTTCCGCCTTTTATCAGAGTCTTGTCAAGAACAAAGACACCAAGTACGCCGCCCAATGCTGTCAATACAGCAAAGACACCTGACTTGAATCCTATTGTGCCTATGGTTTCAATGACCTCCCTGTTCATTCCAAGCCTTATGCCCATTACAAATATGAGCATGTATAAAAAGACCATTTGCATCTGGCCTGCCCTTTTCAAAAGCTTGTCATGGACTATTCCCTTGTAGCTCAGCACTCCTCCTATACCAAGAAGGACAAAATATATCAATACACCACTAAACATGATACACCCCTATAAGAATTTTTCTATCAATACTATTATGGCTATATGTACCGGATAAAACAGATATGAAATATACTTGTTTATCCTTATTTGTTTGAAGTTGCAATAAATTACCGGCACTGCCATTACACAGAGTGACTGGATGTAAAATGTCCAGTGAAAATGTCCATACTCCAACACTTTAAGAGAATCGTAAACAAGTGACAATGCCAGCAGCAGGAAAAATACCTTTTTTCTGTTTTCACCGAACAGATAAAATATGAGCACTATCAAAAGTCCGTATGCGCCATAGTCCATATTTAATATATCCGATATGAAGAGCATAACAACCCACAAAAGATTCTTCCTCTCATAAAGCCTCAACATCAGAAGTGCCATAAAAAATGTAAACATGACATTGAGGTAGAACTGGCCATGGGAAAAGAAATAGAAGGGCACCTGGGTTATGAGGGCAAAGACGAACATTCTTATCATATACTTGTTTATATCCCTCGTCCTTTTATATCCCATAGCCACATAATAGGCGAAGATCGGAAAGGCAATCCTTCCTATTACCCTCATAGCCATATAAATTGAAGTGCCGCTGGGTACAAGATAGTATCCCACATGATCAATAAGCATTGTAACCATTGCAATTATCTTGAGCCAGTCACTTCTTCTTTCAGTTTGAATCATTTCATTTATATTCATCGTAATTTCTCCGCTCGTATATATATTTATATTATCGGTTTGACCTAACTACAATATCATATAGAGGCCTTCCTTACAATATATTATTAATAACGGATTTCTTTCCTTTTAAGAATAACTTTTTCAATACCGTAGGAAGCAAACCGCGTCTGCACATTTGTAGCTTCGGTACAAACGATTGTCGTTAATTTCTTGACAAAAATTGCTTTTTTATCATAATTTAGCTTGAACTATTTATTAATATTTGTTAATATTGTTCATAAGATTTTTTAATAATTAATATAAAGAGGTGCAAAAATGTTTAATATTACAACTTTCAACAAAATATCAAACGAAGGCCTGAAACACTTTGACAAGGATTCATATAGCCTTACTCCTGATGATATATCCAATGCTGACGGAGTGGTTCTTAGAAGTTATAAAATGCACGACACTGTACTTCCCGATACGCTGAAAGCAATCGCAAGGGCAGGTGCAGGTACAAACAATGTTCCTGTTGAAAAATGTTCCGAAAAGGGAATAGTAGTATTCAACGCTCCCGGAGCAAATGCAAATGGGGTTAAGGAAATGACTCTTCTTGCACTTTTGGCTTCTTCAAGAAAGGTAAACGACGGAATCAAATGGGTGAACAACCTTGACGGTGACGTTGAAAAACAGGTTGAAAAAGGCAAGAGCCAGTTTGCAGGTCCTGAAATCATGGGTAAGACTCTAGGCGTCGTAGGACTTGGAGCCATAGGTGTACTGGTTGCAAACATGGGAATCAAGCTTGGAATGAAGGTAATAGGATATGATCCGTATATCTCTGTACAAAAGGCAATCGGCCTTTCATGGGATGTAAAGTACTCTTCTTCACTTGACGAGCTCTTCGGACAGGCTGACTATGTATCTCTTCACATACCATTAGTAGACAAGACAAAAGGATTCATGGACGAAGAAAACATCTCAAAAATGAAAAAAGGTGCAAGACTCATAAACATGTCAAGAGGCGGACTTGTAAATGATGCGGCAATCCTTAAAGCTATAGATGAAGGAAGAGTGAGTTCATTCGTAACTGATTTCCCAACTGACGACCTTATCAACAAGAATGGAGTGGTATGCATCCCTCACCTTGGAGCTTCAACTCCCGAATCAGAGGAAAACTGTGCAAGAATGGTTGTTAACCAGCTTATAGACTATCTTGAGAATGGTAACATTACAAACTCTGTAAACTTCCCAAACTGTTCACTTGAAAGAACTGAAGGAACACACAGGATTGTGGTTCTCAACAAAAACGTTCCAAACATGATAGGTTCACTTACTGCAGTATTCTCTAAGTACAATGCAAATATCATAGAAATGGTGAACAAGAGCAAGGGTGACTATGCTTACAACATCATCGACATCGCAGGAACTGAAGTAAATGAAGAGAAAATCGAAGAGCTTAAGAGCATAGATGGCATCATCAAGGTAAGACTTGTAGACTAGTCTCAGCCGATACTGAAATGAATAATTAGCAATCACAGGCGGGAACATAGCGTTCCCGTTTTTTTGATGCCCTATAAAATCTTCTCGCAAAAATTAACAAAAAATAACACAATTATTGTTGATTCACTATTCATTGGGTAAATAATATATGGTGGCTCATGCCTCTGGGAACTAAAAGTGTTGATATCTAAAATATAAGGAGGGTTTTTTTGTGAAAAAATTAAGTATACTGTTAATAGTGACATTAATTCTTGGCATAACTCTCACTACAGCGATGGCTTTAGAAGATGCAGATGGAACAAAACTATCAGGTGAACACTATACGCTCAACATAATAGGCGTAACCAATCCCAAAACAGCTGACATGACAGGCAGCAACAGGAACACAATATTTGTGCCACTTGAAGGAAAATCTAAAATTTCTCTAATGGAAAACAACCAAGCCGATCCCGATAATATCGATATTAAAAAGGATCTTCAAGTAATCGACGGCAATGCTTTCCCTGTTGGAACTGAACGGATTGGTGAAGCGATATTTATGCTTCCCGCTCCTGGTCTAGATCCATATGTTATTGGACAAGATATGACCGGTGTAGACGTTTTGTCAGCCTACTCCATTTATGTAAGACCATTGGGAAAACCATTAGGTTCAGCAACCATTACAACATGTGCTGACATTATAGAAGATGGTGAAAATGGTTTAAAAGACTTCCTCAGCAAATCTAATATCAAAGTGCTGAATGATGCAGCTGATTTAGGCGGTTACGCTTCAATAGAGCAAGTGGGTAGCCTTGTAGAAAATCTTGTTACATACAGAACCAAAGGCAAGACTCAATTCACAAATGTAACAGCTGAATTGACTACTATAGTACTCAAAGTTGGAATATTTGTAGAAGACGAGTTAGTTGAAACAATCTATGTCCGCGTACCGATATTTGATGAAATACTTGAAAACGAATACTGGGAATATGACAACAACGGCCTCAAGCATCTGCAGGTTCGCTTCTACCCAATTGAAACCGATGTAAGTTTAGGTGATGGAGACCTATAGCCCTGCCAGCGCTGGATTAGCTACAAAGTAACATCATTTTTCACCAAAAATAATGTTAAATAATTAGAGGCTATATAAACACTTTTATTGACGGGGATCAGGTCATTAAGAACGGGCAATTATTTGCCCGTTTTTTGATTGCAAAAATTTCATTTCAAAAAACAAAAAGAACCGTCCCTTTTGTTTTTTGAGACGGTTTCATAATAATCAGTTGTTCTTAACCCACTGAACGAGGGTATCCATATCCGGCACTGCCGGAAGGGTAGTATCCTCTCCAGCCTTGAAAAGCTTTAAGCTCGGGAATGAAGTGATATTGTATTCCGTCAGTAGATCCCCAGCTTCCTTCTCATTGAGCACTCCAACCCTTGCTACATCTGCAAGTGCCACTGCAGTGTTGTAGAATGGCAGTTCCATTTCTTCACACAGCTCGTTGCCGTTCTGGAAGAAAAGTACCAGAGCCTTTTCTTCTCCTGTAATCATATCTGCAAAGTTTTCAGCATCGAGTTCGACAGGTCCGTATTCCCTCTGTGACTGGTACTTGTAGTTCTGTATCAGTCCGAATTCCTCAGCCATTGAAGATTCGATCAACCCTTCGGAAATAAGGTCCTCTGCCAGTGTTCTTGCGCTTTCAAGTCTTGATGCTCCCAGAGCATTATATGTAGCAATTACAAGATGATATCTTTTCAAATTGTCCTCTGTAGGCTCGATATTATCAGTAAGCCCTGTTATTTCTCCTAGCTTCAGGGCGTTTTCATATGCATATGATGTCTCGTATCCAAGTGCCCTCAGGTAGAAAGTCAAAAGCTGCTGCATGGTAACTGAATCCTTCGCTCCGAAGATATTGTTCTCAGGAACCGTTCCAAGGGCTATCCCCTTCAGGTAGGCTCTTCCCACATAAGGCTTGGCCCAGTCGCTTACATCACTAAAAGGACATTGCTCTTCCGATGACGGCTCCCATCCAAGAGCCGATACTATCATCTTCATGGCCTGTTCCCTGTTCATGTCTCCTTCAAGGTTGGGCTCATACTTTTCTGTGGAGACTCCATTGAAAAGACCAAGGTCGTAAAGCACCTTTCCGTATTCATAGGCTTCCTTAAGCTCTCCACTGTAGTCGTTTTCTTCCTCTGCAGGTTCTTCAGCCGCTTCTTCAGGTTCCTCTGAAGATTCTTCCGTATCTGCTTCGGACTGTTCAACCACTTCGTCTCCTGTTTCACCAGGTTCTTCCTGTATATCTTCAGCTGGCTCTTCAGACTCCGCCGGTTCCTCCGTAGTTTCCTGAGGCGAGCAGGCAGCAAGCACCATTGCCAATATCAAAACTAATATCAAATATGTTTTCTTCATAGGTCTCCTCCAAATATTGCTATATTGATTTTTACCCAATTATTGTTAAACTAAACAATATTATACTACACTATTGAAATTTTCACCAATCAATGTTATAAATAGATACAACAAAGAAACTTCATATCAACACGGGAGATTGCATTTAATGAACAAAATTCTAAAAACATTTTTCAAATTGATCATATATATACTATTTGCAGCATACCTTGCATACCTTTTCGACCTTGTATTCTTCAGGTTCAGGGCAAGCATAACATCCATAGACGAAATGCTGCCCCTGGAACACTACCTGAAACATTCGGCAAATTTCAGGCCGTTCAAGACAATAATGAACTACATCGACAATATAGGAAACCTGCCAGCCTACATCATAGTAACAAATATTCTTGGCAATATTGCAGCTTTTATTCCCTTCGGTATTTTCCTTCCCCTGGCACTTGGATTCAAGGGGATTGGCAATGCAATGTTGCACAGCTTCCTGTTCAGTCTTTTCATCGAAACCATGCAAATGCTATTGAGGGTAGGCTCCTTCGATGTGGATGACATAATTCTCAACACCCTCGGAGGACTCCTTGGGTACGGAATCTACCTCCTCTCATCACGATACTACAGCAAACTCTTTAGGTCAGATGAAGCAACTACGTTGCGGTAGACGCTTAAGCGGATATCATCACCGTAGAAAGCTTACATAATACCAAAACTCCAACGCTTCAGGGAGTTTTAAAGACAAAAGCTTTCTGGAGGTCAGATGAAGCAACTACGTTGCGGTAGCTTTAAATAAATTTGGAGGAATGCTATGAAAAGTTTCATCATTTATATTATGATACTTATTTCTACAACTGCAGTTCCCATGATGGAAGAAGCTTTACAGCCACCTGAGCTTGTACTCGAATCCGAATATAATTGCCCGGGAAATATTCTTGTCCTCAGCGTAGAAAATCCTCCGGTCAACAGTGAAATAACAATGGCTACAGATATTTCACACGGTCTTCTCTCGGAAGGCCTCATTGATGGAGCATACTATTTCTTCATACCCATAGATATCTGGGAGGAGGCCGGCGCCTACTCTGTGGATGTATCTGTAGATGACCTGAATCTCGGCAGGCACTATGACCTTTCCAGTGAAATAATGCTGACAGACTGGGATTTCAAGATACAGTATCTCTACGTATCAGATGAAGTATATGAATCGACAAACAACGACGATGCCTATAGGGAGTTCAGGGAAAGGGTACAGACGGCAAGAGGCAATTCAGACAAGGAAAAATACTGGGAAGGAAAATTTATCCTCCCCTTTGATGATTTCACACTGACTACGGATTTCGGCGAGAAGAGATTTGTCAACGACCAGCTAACGTCTACAAGACATTCGGGACTGGACCTTGCCGCCCCCACAGGTACTGAGATCCATGCCTGCAACAACGGAAGGGTAGCTCTGGCCGAATATGTCACCCTTACAGGCAACACTCTGGTGATCGACCACGGAATGGGACTCTTCACAAGCTATTACCACATGGACACCATAGATGTCGAAAAAGGAGACTTCCTTGAAAAGGGCGACTATGTTGGAACTGTGGGATCAACAGGATTTTCGACAGGCCCCCACCTCCATTGGTCCATATCCATATACAACACCTATGTTAACACCCATCAGGTCCTTGACGGGGAACTCTTCAAGAGTCAGTAGCATTGCTAATCGAGAAAGTTAAACAAAGGCTGCATCAAGATAGATTCAACTTCTTGATGCAGCCTTTTAAACTTTGCTTCATTCCTTCAGTGATTCAAATTTTCTATAGTCTGTTTGCACACCTGAGGTTCAGCAGTTTGTCAAGCCTCTGGTCCTTCTGGTAGAGGGTAAGGGTAGACTCTCCAATGCCTTCTATGCTTGTCTTCTGCCCGTCAGCCGTTTCAATTATTTTCTCGACTATCCTGTCCGACACCTGTCCAATGGATTCCTCGCCAGTCATTATACCCCTTGCATCAACATCCATGTCGTCGTTGAAAAGGTCCTGGTTGCCGCTTACCCTTATTACGGGCACTATGGAGTTGTTGAATCCTGCCGCGCCGCTGGTCCACAATATGATGTGGGCGCCGTGGGATGCGAAATTCACGCCTGCTCCTCCGCAAAGCATGGTGGCCTCCGATAGGTAGAAGCCTGGATCCTTGGGTACATCTATGAAATCCTTGTTTATCTGAAGTATGTCAACAATCTCTTTTGTTCCCGTCTTGTGAAGGGACCCCAGGGACTTCTCCTCTATTGTTGTAAGTCCGCCTACACTGTTACCTATGCTCATGGTTTCAACATCGGTGCCTTCGACACTCCACCTTAATCTCTCGTTCTCTATGAGATGATTTATCTTTTCTGCAACTTCAGGCGATGAAGCCCTTCCGTCAAGAACTTCCTGACATCCCTGCAATTCGAAAAGCTCGCCGGCGATGCATGTGGCGCCCAGGTCCACCATCTTGTCCACGGCATCTCCCACACTTGGGTTGGATGCTATTCCCGAGCTGGTATCGGATCCTCCGCATTTGACTCCAACAATAAGTCTGGACACAGGTATTTCCTTCCTTTCAAAGGAAAGTGCATAATCCCGGATTTTCTTCATCTTCCCTATTCCGGCTTCAACTGCCTTTCTAGTTCCGCCTTCCTTTTGGCATGTCAGTGTGTCCGTCATCTTTCCCGATTCGGCAATCCTGTCAGCAATCTGCTCAGGAAGTATGCTTCCGCACCCCATTGCAATAACCAATACTCCTGCAACATTGGGATTTTTCCCAACTGCCACCATCTGATTGAAGGTCTCTTCGTTTCCTCCCAGCATGCATGTGTACCAGTTTGTCAAAACCACTGCTTCTTCAAATTCTTTTTCTATGCCCCTGGCTATTCCCTCGCAGCATTCATCCACTGCTATTATTAGGAGCTTGTTCCTGATTCCTACTGTTCCGTCAGGCCTTTCATATCCCATGAATTTCATGAATTTCACCTCCCACCTGATCTATATTCATCTGTCTCATAATTTCTTTCTTGAAGGTTTCCGGGATGTCTACCACAAGGCTTTTAACATTGTGGACATGAACCAGTCCACCTTTTCCAATACCCCTTGTGCATTCCCCTATGACAGCTCCGTACTTTATAACATTTTCACCTTCTTCGATATCCACAAGGGCTATCTTGTTTCCGAAGGGTATGTCGTCTATGCACCGGCAGTCAAGAATATGTTCATTCTCTTCTGAATAAACCTGAGCAAGGTCCCCTGCCTTGAAATCGTCAAGAGCCGTAGCAACCGTATCCTTATGGTTCATCCTTACAAATCTTTTCATATTGTCGCCTCTTTTTTGTCTTCCGCTTTACCGTCTTCAGTCATCCAACCCATCCATCCTTTCACCATGACGATCATGATGAAGATGATTGGAACTCCTGTAAGTATTGCAGCTGTCTTGATCGTATTGAGATTGGCTCCAATGAATATCATAGTCAAAGGTACCAGCGCCAGCGCTATACACCAGAACAGCCTGTGCATGGGATGTGGCTCCTCGTTTTCCTTGAGTCCAGGCGTAGCTGTAGACGCCATTGTGAACGCCGCTCCGTCAAGGGTCGTTGAAAGGAACAACACTGATACTATGCAGAACACGATCATGAATATTTCACTGAAAGGCAATGTGTTCATGACTTCAATTATTGCCAGGGTGTCCTGTCCGTTGGCCAGCATACCAACCATGTCAACAGCACCACTCAGCTGTCTTTCCATCGAAAGGCTTGAAATTACGCCGAAGAAGAAGAAACATCCTATACTTCCACTTACTATGGTATTTACTATTACAGACCTCAGTGTCCTTCCCTTGGAAACCTTGGCAATGAATATGCCTGTGAATGGAGCATATGTAATCCAATACAGCCAGTAGAATATTGTCCATGACTGAGGGAATCCGGACTGGCCTATTGAATCCGTATAAAGGCTCATCTGTACGAAGTTCTGAAGCATAAGACCAAGTGAATTGACAATATTGTTGATTATGAACATTCCGGGTCCAAGGATTATTATGAAGATACAAAAAACTATGGCAAGCTTTGTATTCCAATTCGATATTCTGGACATTCCCTTCTGTATGCCTATGTATGAACTCAGTGAATATACAACCGATATGACAAGTATCAGTACTACATTCATGGCAAATGAAGGTTCAATTCCTATTACACTTGACAAAACCCTTGAAACCAAAGGCACTGATACACCCAAAGTGATGCTCAGACCACCGAAGCAAATGAAAATGAACATTACATCTACAAGTCTTCCTATGAATCCGTTCTGCTTGATTCCTGTTGATGCGCTTATCATTGCGCTAAGGCTAAGGCCTTGGTTTTTCCTCACATAGAAGTGGTAGCACATTGGCAGTCCAACCAGTGCATAGAGTGTCCATGCTGAAAAGCCCCAATGGAACATGTTGTACGGAAGCGCCATCTCGAAGGCTCTCTGTGTACCCGCCTCGATTCCAAGACCCGGTGTTCCGATATAATATGCCCATTCAATAAATGCCCAGTAAACAGTTGCCGATCCCAAACCGCAGCTGATCATCATTGCAACCCACTTGAAGGTTGAATACTGAGGATCCTCGTCCCCAAGCCTTATCTTTCCATACTTGCTGACAGCAACTCCCACCAGCAGCAAAAATCCTAAAAATGTGAACAGTAAAGTCACCGAGCCGAATATATTTGTCATGGCTCCAAAAATCCTGTTGGCCACCGCCTGGGACCTTTCAGGAAAACTGTACAGCAGCCCTACTACAAGAAGTACGACAGAAACGCTCACAGAAATTAAAAGTTTATCAATTCTTTTATCCATTATTATCATTCCTTTCCTTTATATCATCCTATATTTTTCAATTATATCCTCATCCAACTCTACCCCAAGACCGGGCGCCTCAGGAACCTTTATGACACCGTTTTCAAATGGTATCTGGTTTTTCACCAGATGTTTAAAGAGAGGACTTGTGCTCTGAGAATACTCGATCAGATCAGTAGTCTCGCATGATGCAAGGAAATGTGCCGTTGCTGCTATGAGTATTCCGGTACTGAATCCATGAGGCACCAGTTTGACATTGTATTCCCTTGACAGGTCATATATCTTTCTGGCTTCAGTGATCCCTCCGCACCTTGTGATGTCAGGCTGTATGAGGTCAGGCTTTCCTATTGAAAGAAAAGATTCAAACTCGTATGCAGTAGTAAGTGTCTCTCCTCCCGCTATCATGGGCTTTATTGAATCGCCCAGGTCCCTGTAGCCTCTCAAATCGTCCGACCCGACAGGTTCCTCTATCCAGTTAAGGTTGAACTCCTCCAGTCTTCTTGCCATCATGAGCGTATGCTCCGGAGTCTTCCACTTTGCAGCCAGATCAATCTGAAGTTCAAATCCCTCTCCCGCCTCTTCTCTTACTGCCTTTATTATATCATAGTCGGTATCAGGATCGTCTCCAAGTATTCCTCCTCCGAACTTGAGGCTTGTGAATCCCTTGTCCTTAAGCTTTCTTACAATCGCCCTGTTCTCTTCAGGCGTGTCTGCAGGTATGAAGGTTCCATAGGCCCTTATTTCATCCCTGTGCTTTCCTCCAAGAAGCTCATATACGGGTTTGTTGTTATACTTCCCTGCGATGTCCCATAACGCTATGTCAACAGCACTGATGGCATGAATTCCCGCTCCCCTTCTTCCAAGATAATTTGATTTTTCATACATTTCCTTCCACAGTTTTTCTATCTCCAGTGGATTCTTCCCCAGCAGCACTTCCTTTAAGCCGAAGCATGCAAGATTGGAATTGGGTGTCTCTATGATGCTCTTCACCACTAGTGGCGATGTATCGGATTCTCCTACTCCAGTTATACCTTCGTCAGTATGTATCCTTACTACAACCGCATCTTCTCCCCAGACGCATATCTTTCCCCTGGGCGGAACCCTCAGGCAAATAACTTCCACATCTGTAATATACATATGATTCCTCCTAAATTTATTGTCGACAACTGCCTATCTATAAAGCAATATCCGTGCCAACTTTTTTCAACGTTGGAATTTCAACGCTTCCAGATATGAATCATTTTTTCTGATGAAAAAACTTCCAAAAAAACGAAAAACCGAGTCGTTTTCGCCTCGATTTTTCGTCATATTATTTGAACATTACTGTTTTCAAAGTCTTTATCTCAAGCGAATCGAAAGCAATTCACTGTGTCGCTTTCGATTCACATATGTATTTCCTGCACAGCTTGGCAGCCCTCGTCTGAGTTATTCCAAGTTTTTTAGCCAGTTTTCTGGTTGAATTCGCCTCTTCATAAGCTCTTCTTACTATATCTCCTTCATATTTCATCATCATGTCATCAAAATTCCCGTCAACGGATAGATTGAAATCACTATAATCACCGGATATTTCATAAAAATGCTTCGGAAGATGCCATGGCATGATTTCAACATCCTTGCTGACAACAACAAGTCTCTCTATTATATGAGACAGCTCCCTTGTATTTCCTCTCCATGAGTAGTTCACGAAGATATCCTTGACCTCCTTGGAAAACCTGTGCATTTTTTTGTATTTTTCATTATATTTGTTCAGATAGAAATTGCACAGCAGAAGTATGTCCTCCCTTCTCTCTCTGAGAGGCGGTATGAATATCTCAAATACGTTTATCCTGTAGTACAGGTCCTCCCTGAATCCTCCCGTATCCACAATTTTCTTGATATCCTTGTTGGTGGCCGCTATTATCTTGACATCAACAAATTCCGGCTTGGTTCCCCCCACCGGATAAAACTTCTTTTCCTGAATAAATTGAAGAAGCTTGGCCTGTATCTTGTAGGGAATCTCCGTTATCTCGTCAAGGAAAAGAACTCCTCCGTCGGCCTCCTTCACCAGTCCGATCTTTCCTTCCTTTCTGGCTCCGGTGAAGGAACCCTTGACATAACCGTAAAGCTCGGATTCAAGAAGTTCCTTGTTGATGGCGGCGCAGTTGATGTGTACGAATGGACCATCCTTCCTGCTGCCGTTTTCATATATGTATTTACCTATGAGGCTCTTTCCCACTCCAGATTCTCCTGTTATGAGGCAGGGTGAGTCAATCTGCGCAATAGTTCTTGATAGGTTTAGAACTTCATCCATTGACTTGCTTGAATATACGATTTCAGATGTCCCCTGCATCTCTATATCCACATTGACAGCTTCAAGATTGAAAATATTCTGGCTTTTGTCGTCTTCTATGCAATCCCTCACATTCATGACTACATGGGTGAGTTCACCGTCATCACTGAATACGGGAACCGCTATAGTCAGTATGCTGGCACCAAGCTTTGTGCCCTGGTGCTGTCTCGCTGCCTTTTTCGTTTCGTATACATATGGAAGTATGGATGCATCCCAGTACTTTCCGGCAAAATCATAAAAGGACCTGTTCATCATCTCGTCCTTGGTCATTCCATAATGTCTTTCGCAGGCTTTATTGACATAAACGATATTATAGTTGTTGTCGTAAATGATTATCTCGTCAAAAAGCTCATCAACCAACTTGACGAATTCACTGTATTCCATCTGATTCATCTTCATGACAATCCTCCCTCATTGGTATTCATTATACCATATCACATGAAATGAATACACCTCAGTCAATTTTACCATATGGACTTATTGCATGGAAGAGTAGTATAATGGTCTATATGTGCAAGGATTCACTGTTGAATCATAATGCATAATACTGGCATGGAGTATATATGAAAGACTTAAAGCAAATGATTCTCATAGGCCTCTTCGTATCGGTCGGATCACAGTTTCATCTGAAATTCTTCTCGGAAGGATTTCTTATTACATCATCCATAATAATTCTTCCAATCTTGTTGTACATCTACGACTATCTTTCCGCCTTCAAGACCGTATTGATTGTGGCCGTAATGTCACCCTGCTTCAGATACCTAATCGAGATATTCAGAGGATACACATTGTCTGAAGCAGCCGTCATGGTCTATCCCGACATATTCTTCTATGTAGCCTATGCCTTCTTTTTCTACCTGCTGTATACAAGAAAGAAACGGCACCAGCTTTCGGACTTCATCCTGGCAATCCTCATGTGCGATTTCCTGTCCAACCTTGTTGAGCTTGGCGTAAGGACAAGAGTCACGGAAATGGAAGACTCCATGATTCTTCTCATAATTGGAGTAGCTGTAGTAAGAGCCATAATAGTGTTTGCACTTATCCTCCTTCTGGAAACCTACAAGTCAATAATGGACAAGAGAGACCACCTCAAAAGATATGAGAAACTCTATATGCTCACTTCATTTTTCAAGAGCGAAAGCTACTATATAAAGAAGAACATGGACCAGATCGAATCACTTATGAAAAAAGGCTTTGAAATACACAAGGCAGTAGCGGAAGGCGAAAACAACGAAGGGCTTGAAAAAATGACCCTTGAATTTGCAAAGGACATTCACGAGGTCAAAAAGGACTACCAGCAGGTTGTAAAGGGACTCGATATACTCGAGGACGACAAGATGGAATCCGTTCCAATGGACATAGCCGACATAGTAAAGATAATAACAGCCTCAATAGACAAGAGCGAAGTGAATCTGCGAATAGCCATCAACTTCAACGAAAAGATAAAGGAACACTATTATCTGACCTCCATATTGAGGAATATGATCAACAACTCCCTGGAAGCCTTTGGCAAGACAAAGTATCCTAGAATAGACATCGAAACGGAAAGGCAGGACGATGCCTGCATTTTCACCATCAGGGACAACGGCTGCGGCATAAAGCCCGAATATATTGACGATGTATTCTTCCCCGGCTTCTCAACCAAGTTCAATATGGAGACTGGTGATATATTCAGGGGTCTTGGACTATCCATAGTCAAGGACCTTATAGAAACCCATTTCAACGGAAGGCTGGCCATAGACTCGAAAGTCGGCACAGGCACTGAAATGAAAATAGAAATCCCAATAGCAAACTTGAGAGGTGACATATGAGAAACCAGAAAATTTATCTTATAGACGACGACCAGGCCGTTCTTAAAAGCCTGAAATTCCTCATTGAAGAAAACGACCTCGGAACGGTCGTCGGGTATACCACCAAGCCCCTTGAGTCAATCAAGGACATTGAAATCCTGAAGCCGCAGGTTGTAATAGTCGACTACATGATGCCCTGCATCGACGGACCTTCCCTTATAGAAAAGCTTGAGAAAGTCCTGACCGATGCCAACTTCATAATGCTTTCAAAAGTAAGCGACAAGGGAATGATTGCTGAAGCATATTCCAAAGGAATCGAATACTATATAAACAAACCCATAAACATAGTTGAGGTTTCACACATCCTGAAAAATCTGTATGAAAAGGTACAGCTTCAGGAAAAGCTGAAACAGATCCATCAGATATTCAACATGGACAACTCGCAGACAGATTCAGCCCAGGAAGACTATACTGAAAATGCAAGGGCCATACTGAGGATACTTGGAGTATCTGGAAAATCGGGATACAGCGACATAGTAAAAATTTGCACTTATGTGCTCAAAGAGAATATAGACATATACGACTCGGATCTCAAGGATATCTTCAAAAAAACGGATCTTGACTACAAGTCTTCCGTTCAGCGTATCCGGCGTTGTGCTTCCCACGCACTGCGAAACATAGCAAACCTGGGGCTGGAAGACAATTTAAGCGAATATTTCCAGAAATATTCAAACTCCCTCTTTGGCTTTGAAACCGTCAAATATGAGATGGATCATATAAGAGGTCTGAGGAGTGACGGCGGAAAGATCAACGTGAAAAACTTTCTTACAAACCTTGTTGACCTGTCCAAGGATTATTAGCAGCTTTGCTCACAGCAAGGCTGCTTTCTTTCTGTTTGGGAAAGTTGCTTTCTCGGTTTGTGAAAACGTTTTATTCTTTTGTTGAAGTTTTATGAAATATTTTGAAGTCTGATGAAACCTTCCGATATTATTTATATGTATTAATAAATAAATGATTTTTAGGAGGATTTTTATGGAAAATGTAGTTGAGCATTATGGTATTTTATCTTTACTGCCGCCGCTTATCGCAATCGTATTGGCATTTACTACCAAGCAGGTTATACCTGCATTGTTCGCAGCAATCTGGGGCGGAGCAATAATACTGTCAGGCGGTAATCCCCTTGCAGGATTTGCAATGACTATCGAAAAATACATTGCAGGTTCAGTGGCAAGCTCATGGAATGCAGGAATCATCGTATTCGACATGGCTCTGGGCGGAACCATCGGAATCGTAGCCAAATCCGGCGGTGCAAAAGCAATAGCCAACTGGCTTGCAAACAAGGCAAAAAGTGCAAAGAGCGGTATGGTGGCAACATGGGCCATGGGTCTTCTGATCTTCTTCGACGACTACTCGAACACACTTCTTGTTGGAACAACCATGAGACCTCTTACGGACAAGCTCAAGATATCAAGGGAAAAACTTTCATTCATAACCGATGCAACTGCAGCTCCTGTAGCCAGTATGGCTTTCATAGCAACCTGGACCGCTTATGAAATGGGTCTTCTGAGAGACGCTTTCGCATCAATAGGGGTTGAAACTAATATCTATGGAGCATTCCTTCAATCCATTCCTTTCAGGTTCTACAGCTTGATTATGGTTGGATTCGTACTTATGATCTGCTTCACAGGCAAGGACTTCGGACCAATGCTTAAGGCAGAGGCAAGAGCAAGGCAGACCGGCAAACTATTGGCTGACGGCGCCATTCCACTGGCCTCAAAAGAGCTTACTGAAATGGAAATTAGCGACGAGATACCTCTGAGAATGAGAAACGCTATAATTCCTATCGTTACAGTTATCGCTTTTGTAATAATCGGACTCTACGTAAACGGAAGAAACGCAATACTTGCAAGCGACAATGCTGCTCTCATCCAGCAGATAAAGGATACCCCGTTTGCATTCACAGTAGTAAGAGATGCCCTTGGATATTCAAACGCATCTGTAGCGATGATGTGGGCTTCATTTGCAGGAACAATAGTGGCTTTCGCATTGGTACTATCACAAAAGATCCTTACTTTCAGGGAAACAATGGACGCTTGGGTTGACGGTGCAAAATCCCTGGTAATCGCAGTTTTCGTACTTGTACTTGCATGGGGAATAGGCGGCGTTGCAAAGGATCTTGGAACAGCAAAATTCCTTATACAGCTACTGGCAGGAAAGATTTCTCCAAATGTAATACCTATGGCGGTATTCCTTCTAGGATGTCTCATAGCATTCTCTACAGGAACTTCATGGGGAACTACAGCTCTTATGATGCCTATAGCAGTACCTCTTGTATACGAGCTAAGCGGAGGAGACACAGGAGTATTGCTTTACGCTACAATAGGTGCGGTATTCACAGGTGCGGTTTTCGGAGACCACTGTTCTCCAATATCTGATACTACAATCATGAGTTCAATGGCTGCAGCATCAGACCATATTGACCACGTTAAAACCCAAATGCCTTATTCAGTGACAGCAGCGGTAGTAGCCGTTGTAGTAGGATATCTTCCGGCAGCAGTTCTCGGCATCAATCCATTCATATCAGTAATACTTGGATGGGCTGTATGTTACGCCATACTCAGAGTCAAGGGACAACGTCCGGAAGATTATGTACTTCCTGAAAAAATGCACAAACAAGCTTAAGGTAATATTCATACTATATCAAAAATACTTAAGAGGCATGGCAGCAGCAACAGAAAAACGGACCGTAGATTATCTACAGTCCGTTTTTATTTAATCCCCTTTCAGCATATATAAAAAACAAAAAGTTTTTTTATGCCTATTCCGCTTCATAGAGAAGTCGGTTTTCGGAGTTTTCCGAAAGGAAAATCTTTTCTATTTCGTCATCAATAAGATTCTCAATTTCTCCATCGTATCTGATTCTGGCGCTTATGCTGCAGTTTGAGCTTAGTGCCCTTGGTACGGGCATGAGCTTACATGGAATATCCATGGATTTTACCTTCCTGCTGAACTTCATAGCCCCTGAATGGGTAAAAAACAGTACATTGTACTCCATGCTATTTCCTCGCACTCAATATGTACAGTTCCCCTTCTTCAGATATTTCAACACTGTATTTGAATTTCTCAAGATATCTTTTTACATTGATTTTTGCCGTATTGTTGTCCACTACTATTTCCGCACCCTCAGGGTTTTTGTCCAGAGCCTTCTTTGTCATCAGTACAGGCTGAGGACAACTCATTCCACATGTATCTATTCTAACCATGATTTACATCTCCCTTCACATTTTCTTTACTGCTGGATTTTGCAGCCAGTTCCGAATTGACATATGATACTGCCGCAACAACTACAAGACATAAAACTACTGCGATCTGCCCATTTACACTTGGTCCCTTTGGACTTGCCGCCAAACCGAAGTTGTGGCAAAGTGCCGCTCCAAACAAAAGACCCATTACAGTCACTGCAGAGTCTGTATTACCCTCTCCTGCAAGAATCAACTGTCTCAGCGGACATCCTCCAAGAAGCACGGAAGCCCATCCCACAAGTACCATTCCAAGCATGTTCCACAATCCGTCCGTATGTGCAACAGGCTGACCTTCAAGTCCCAGGTTGAAATAACCAAGGGCAATGTTTCCAATTGCTGCAAATACAATTATGGATATGAATCCGGCAAGAAGATAGCTGTCCCTGAAAAGAATCATGTCCCTTGTTCCACCAACCATGCAAAGCCTTGTCTTTTGTGACAGCGCTCCAACCAAAAGTCCTGCAGCCAGTGAAATTGCCATTGGTGCATACATTGCTCCCGGTCCGCTTTCGCTGAAAAATACAAAAGAAGGTGCAGCAGCCAAAAGAATAAATAATCCAATATTAACTATAGGGAACATATATCCTTCCGCATTTGTCATCTTGTAGTTTCTCTTAAGATTGAATCCCCTGTTGAGGAAAAACACACCTGCAAATATTCCCACTATGAATCCTACAAGGCCGAATACTGCATTAATATCTCCTCCGCCGATTCTGAGAACCATCCTCATTGGACAACCAAGGAACATAAGCGCTCCTATCATTACCATCATTCCAAGAACAAACCTTGTAAATGGAGCAGAGCCTCCTCGTGATTCAAATTCGCCATTTTTGACTGACAGAATAAAGGCTCCCAGTACAAGGCCTATGATTTCAGGTCTTATATACTGCACTACACCAGCTCTGTGCAGGCCGATTCCTCCAGCTATATCCCTTATGAAGCATGCAATACAGAAACCCATGTTTGCAGGATTCCCAAAATACACTAGTGCCACAGACACCAGACCGATGATACCACCGGTAATTATAATTCCTTTCTTGTTATTCATATAAAACCTCCAAATTTTATAAAAGTTCAATTGCAGTTTTCAGTTTAACAGCACTTTTCCTCCATGTGAAATAGGAATAATATATAGTGATTTTCACAGTATTCAGAATACTTATATCATTTGAATTTTTACCCATAAAAGAATATAATCGTGTTTAGAATAATAAGCATAATATTTTTAACTATCAGATACTATACTATAAAGGTGGATAAACAATGAAAAACATATACTTGGACAACGGAGCAACCTCATTTCCAAAGGCACCAGGCGTCGCAGAAAGCATGTCCCACTATCTATTGGACATAGGCTGCAACGTTAACCGAGGCGCATACGACTCCTCTCTCGAAGCTGAAAACACAGTATACGAAACAAGGGAGCTTCTATGCGAACTATTCAACTTTCATAAGCCGGAAAATGCAGTCTTCACCAAAAACATCACGGAAAGCATGAATGTAATACTTAAAAGTCTCCTTAAGAGAGGGGATCATGTAATAGTATCTTCAATGGAACACAATGCTGTAATGAGGCCACTCAACGCCCTTGCTGAAAGAGGTGTCGAATTTTCAAGGGTACCCTGCAGCATAACAGGAGAGCTGAATCCCGATGACATAAGGGATTTCATAAAACCGAACACCAGGGCCGTAGTACTTACCCACGGGTCCAATGTAAGCGGAACAATGATGGATATTGAAAAAGTGGGAAAAATCTGCAAAGAAAAGAACCTCTATTTCATTGTGGATACGGCTCAGACCGCCGGTTTTGCAGACATAGACTTCCAAAAGTCAAATGCCGACATCATAGCCTTCACCGGTCACAAAAGCCTCCTTGGACCACAGGGAACGGGAGGATTCATAGTGGATGACGGAATACTTCAACACATGTCCACCTTCATTGAAGGAGGTACCGGAAGCACCTCTGACATGGAAATACATCCAAGCTACATGCCCGACAAATTCGAGGCCGGAACCATGAACATACCTGGCATATACGGTCTGAACGCAGCCCTCAAGTATCTTTCCAATGGGAAAATAAAAGAAATCAGAGAAAAAGAGCTCTATCTTCTTGATGGTTTCCTAAAAGACATATATAATATAGATGGAATACGACCCGTTGGTCTTCCATCAACAGAAGGAAGGACAGCCATCGTATCAATAGATTTCCTTGAAAACGACAATGCTCTGGTTGCCCACAGTCTCAATGAGGATTACGGCATCATGACAAGATGCGGTCTTCACTGCGCTCCGTCTGCACATAAAACCCTCGGAACCTTTCCCCAGGGTACCGTAAGGTTCGGTTTCAGTCATTTCAACACCATGGACGAGGTGAAATACGTCGTAGACAGCATCAACAGGATTCTCAAGGAAGTACAGTATCAAAAATAAAGGCGGTAAAATTTGGAATTCAATCAACTGGAAAGTTTCATAAATGTAGTAAATTTGAAAAGCTTCTCCAAGGCTGCAGAAAAGCTTTTTCTCACACAACCGACCGTTTCAAACAATGTTCAAAGTCTTGAAAAAGAACTTGGAACGGTGCTTATAAACAGGAACAACAAAAGAATCACAGTTACCGCAGAAGGCGAACTGCTCTACAGCTATGCGGTAAACATGCTCAACATGAGGGACCGAGCCTCTAGTGAAATCGGAAAACTGAAGGGAAGGATCTGCGGCAATCTTGAATTGAGCTCCAGCACCATTCCCCAAGAATATATATTGCCCAGATATCTGAAGGAATTCTCTGTAATGTATCCTGACATGACCTTTACAATCAACCAAAAGGATTCGAAAAACGTAGTTGACGATGTCATAAAGGGGTATACCAACTATGGAATAACTGGAGCAGTCTACGAGTCAAAACAGCTTGAATACATCCCTTTTTATGAAGACAGAATAGTACTTGCCGTGCCACACTGCCACAGGTTCCAATTTGATGATTATGAAGAAATTGATTTCAAGCTATTAAGTACTGAAAAACTCATAATGAGAGAAGAAGGCTCAGGGACAAGAAAGATTCTTGAAAAAGCCTTTGCAGATTCAGGCTTGAGCATATCCTCAATGGATATAGTGTCATCAGTGGAAAGCAATGAAACAATAAAGAAAATGGTGGAACTGGACATGGGAATTACCTTCATGTCTGAAATAGCAATAAAAAACGAAATAAAACTCAACCTTATCAAACCCCTCCTGGTGAAGGGACTTGATATAAGAAGACAATTCTATTTCGTATACAGCAAGAACAGATACCTGTCTCCCCTTGCAGAAAAATTCAAGAAATTCCTCATATCCTGAAAAAAAGCACCCTCCTGATCATCACATGGAGAGTGCTTCCTTTTTTTGTATTATTGTTTCATCAGCTGTTAAGGGCTTCTTCAAGTATTCCTTTGATCGTACCTGGGTTACCCTTTCCTTTTGTGGCCTTCATGCACTGGCCCATGAGGAATCCGAAGGACTTTTGCTTTCCTTCCTTGAAATCAGCAATTGCCTGAGGATTCTCTTCAAGTATCTTCTTCACTATACTTTCAAGCTCGTCGCTTGAGCTTATCTGCCTAAGACCTTTTTCTTCTATCACTTCGCCTACGGACTTGCTGCTGTTGCAAATCTCATCAAAAACTTCCTTTGCTGCAGTTCTGCTTACAGTCCCTTTCTTAACCTCTGCAATGAGATCCGAAAGCTGAACTTCCGTCACCGGTATCTCATCCTGAGTCTTTAAAACCCTCAACACTTCAGTGATTATCCAGTTTGCAGCCTCCTTCGGCTCCTTTGAAAGCTCCACAGTCTTCTCGTAGAAGTCTGCAATCTCCTTTTCCTCTATGAGTATTTCAGTATCCTTTTCAGATATTCCATACTCTGACACCATTCTTTCCTTCTTCTGCTTGGGCAGCTCCGGAAGGGTATTGCGGATGCTTTCCACCTTCTCTGCAGGTATGATAACCGGTGGTAGGTCAGGCTCGGGAAAGTACCTGTAATCGTGGGCATCTTCCTTGGTCCTCATTGTTATCGTCCTTCCCTTGGCTGCATCCCATCTTCTTGTTTCCTGCTTGATCTTGTGTCCCTCGCCATAGCTGTAAAGCTCTATCTGACGTTTTTCTTCCTTCTTGATGGCCTTGAACACTTCCTTTATTGAGTTCATGTTCTTTATCTCAACCTTGGTGTTCAATACGTCGGAACCTGTTTCCCTGACGGAAATGTTGACGTCGCATCTCATGGAACCCTGCTCCATACGGCAGTCTGATATTCCTGAATAAACCAGTATTGCCCTTAGGTTCTTGAGGAATGAAACCGCCTCTTCCGCAGACCTCATGTCAGGCTCGGAAACTATCTCTATAAGCGGCACCCCTCCCCTGTTGTAGTCAATCAGCGTGTTCTCCTCGTCTTCAAGGTGGATAAGCTTTCCTGCATCCTCTTCAATATGTATTCTGGTCAATGCTCTTTGAGATTTCTTTCCATCCACCTCTATTTCAACATAGCCGTTTGAACATATAGGCAGATCGTACTGTGATATCTGATAGGCCTTTGGAAGGTCCGGATAGAAATAGTTCTTCCTGTCGGTCTTGTTTATGAGGTTTATGTCGCAGTTAAGGGCCGTTCCAGCCTTCACTGCAAGATTGATTACCTCTTCGTTGAGAACCGGCATTACTCCCGGCATTCCCGTACATACGGGACATGTGTTCTTGTTCGGCTCCGCTCCGAATTCTGTGGAGCATGAGCAGAATATCTTCGATTTTGTAGCAAGTTCAACGTGTATCTCCAGTCCAATTACAGTTTCAAATGATGCCATTACTCCACCTCCTTAAGTTCAGGTATAATAGGCGTTTGCGAAACGCCACAACCCGCAGAAATGCGGGACTTTTTTTGCAATAAAAAATATAACCCCTCACCGAATTGTGGTAAAATTAGATTGCGAGAAATAAAATCACCAAAATCCAAAAGGAGTTATATTACAACTATGATAACACAAACTCAGCTTTCTTTGGCAGATATTTATTCTGATTGCAGTAATATTTATGAAAATGACAAACCATACTTCCTGCAACTGCTAGAATCCAATCTAAATCTCGATGAGCTCATTCCGATTAATTTCCGGAACAAGTTTTACGCTCCCACTGGTAGACCTCGTACTTACAAACTTAAGGCTATGCTGTGGGCTCTTATCCTACAACGCATCTTTTCCATTTCTGAAGACTCACTCTTAATTACATTCCTTACCTTTTCCAAGGAACTAAGAGAATTTTGCGGTTTTCAAAAGGTTCCGGATGCTTCCAAATTCACCCGCTTCAAGCAGGATTTCTTACCTGAACTGAAATCCTTGTTCGATAACCTGGTTGATGTTACAGAACCCATTTGCCATCAAATTGATGAAGCCAAGGCTTCCATGACAATCTTTGACACTTCAGGTATTGAGGCTTACGTAACTGAAAACAATCCCAAATTCTTAAACAGAATCGTAAGTAGACTTAAAACATACAAGAAAGTCATGGGGTTCAGTGATTCCTACGATCCTTACAAGGCTGCTTATACCTTAATGCCTACACATGCTGCTTCAAACGATGAAATCAAACAACTTTATATCAATGGACATTTCTGCTATGTCTACAAGTTCGGCATGATTACCAATGGTTTGGGCATTGTCAGAGACATATCCTTCTTCAACAAGGATTTCCTTGATTCTCATCCTGATATTGAAGTTGAGAAGAAAACAAATTCTCCAAATGAAGACAAGTCCCTTCATGATGCCAAAGCTCTTATTCCAGTACTTGAAGACTTTTTCGAAAAGCATCCCGGCATTTGTCCTGATGTATTCCTTGGTGATGCCGCTTTTGACAGTGGACTTATATACAAATCACTGCTTCAGGATCTGAAATTTTCAAAAGCCTATATTCCATTGAATTCAAGGTCTGGCATTACCTATCCTGATTGTCCTGTCAATTCAAATGGCATACCTTGTTGTCCAAAAGACAAATCGCTTCCTATGAAACCAGAAGGTACTGCTAAACGAACTAACGGCTTAGTCAGGTTCAAGTTCTCTTGTCCAAAAGTTAAATTCGTCAAACACGATGATGGAAAGTACCGACGTCAATGCTACTGCGAAAATCCATGTACCGATTCTAAAAGCGGAAGAATGTTCTACATCTATCCCGAAAAGAATCTTCGTGCCTACCCAGGGACAATACGTGGAACTGATGAATGGATTGACACCTACAAGATCAGAGGTGCTGTAGAAAAATCCATAAACCATTTCAAGGACAGCTTCTGCATCGCCAAACGAAAGAGTCAAAATGCTAAAACCCTTCATGCTGACCTGATACTTTCTGGTATTACACAGCTAATCACTGTGGTCCTTGCTGATAAAATCAATCAGCATAAACTGATCAGGAGCTTGAAACCTTTGATTGCTTAGGTATTTCTCATTTTTGTCATACCATTATTTTGTGTGCTCTTTTTTGTCTTATTTCAATTAAAGTTGTCATATTTCCGCGTTTTTTTACTTGTAGTCACTTGTTTTATGTGTATGTCTAGATTTATGTCGTTTTTTCTAGTTTTTGGTGATAGTTTTGCAATTACCTA
>NZ_FQZL01000047.1 GCF_900142005.1 Dethiosulfatibacter aminovorans DSM 17477 | reverse complement strand
ATGTTAAAATCAGAAATGTACTATTTGAAGAAATTCAATACTTACGATGAGCTGGAAGCAGCAATTAAGGATTATATATTTTATTACAACAACAAGCGATATCAGAAGAGATTAAACTGTATGACACCATTGGAATATAGACAATATCTCATGGATAATGCTGCATAAAAATACCGCCAACTAATTAGTTGACGGTACTAAATTTTTTGTTTTTTCTACTGTCTACTTGACAGGGGGCACTTCAAATTATCGACATTTCCACATAAACTTTCCTATTCTATCCTCTCTAACCCTTGATATCCCTAACTATCTTCAGCACAGTTTCCACATGGCCCGTTTGTAAAAGCAAATATCCATAGTATAACCTATCGCTACGTAGTTTAACTCAGAGTATCAAGGTTTTTGAGGGTTGGTTTTTATTTTTGTTATGTAGTGTTATCTGTTGTATCGTAGTGATACAAGATGTTATCTGCTTACTAAGTTGGCAAGATGTTGGAAATGTCTACATTATACTATTCAACAAACCGTATAACTCGATTTTTATGAACTAATATAATTGCAGTTTAAATAGCGATAGAAAAAAACCTACTTAGATTAACTTTTTCAGTTAATGCAAGTAGGTTTTCAGAAGTAACAAGAATGCTAGATTATTCCAACTCCCGTC
Organism: Dethiosulfatibacter aminovorans DSM 17477; assembly: GCF_900142005.1. Taxonomy (GTDB): domain Bacteria; phylum Bacillota; class Clostridia; order Tissierellales; family Dethiosulfatibacteraceae; genus Dethiosulfatibacter; species Dethiosulfatibacter aminovorans. The sequence goes on along the minus strand of NZ_FQZL01000047.1, from coordinate 13,598 downwards.
AATAGTATTATCGTTACTGCAATCGGTGCAATATACTTAACAACCGGACTCCACCAGTTCTGAACTTTCAAGAATCCTTCTACGCCAATATTCGTCTCTTCCTTGAAATTGCTGAATTTCCATACGTATCCCGTATAAAGAATTATCAGTAACGCATCAAGTACAAGCAAAACACTTCCGGACATGAAATCCACAAAATCAAATATGGATTTCCCGAATATCATTACATTGCTCCATGGACCCATCGACAACACCGACGGAATTCCCAGGCAGAAAACAATGGCAGTAGCTATCCATACAGATTTCTTTCTTTCAAGATTGAACAGATCCATTATTGATGATGCTATTCCTTCATGGTGCCCAATGGCAGATGTTATACCAGCGAATACAACCAGCAAGAAGAACGCTCCTCCGATGAATTGACCTCCGGGAATTACTGAGAACAGTTTTGCCATTGTTATGAACAGCAGTCCAGCTCCTACATCAGGCTCAAGACCGAATGCAAAGAGTGCCGGGAATATTACAAAACCTGCTACAACTGCTATCATTGTATCAAATCCGATTACCATCAGACTGTTTCCTGGAACATCTGATTTTTCAGGCTTAAGATAACTTCCATAAACAAAGGCTGTTGCCATGCCTATTCCTATGGAGAAAAATGCCTGACCCAATGCAGCCAATATGGTCTGAGATGTTACCACAGAGAAGTCCGGTTTCAAATACCAGATTACTCCTTCCATAGCTCCCGGGAATGTTACCGACCTTATCGCAAGAAGTACAAGAGATACGAAGAGAATCGGCATTACTACCTTGCAAACCTTTTCAACACCTTTTTGTATACCCTTTGTAACAATAAGGGTGACTGAAATGCACACAACCAGATATAATGCTATTATTACCGGAGAATTGGTTGAAAAAGCATCAAACGAAGATTTCAACGTATCTACGGATGCTCCCACAAATTCTCCTGATGATATCTTGAAGAAATATGCCAAAACCCATCCGATTATCATGTAGTAGTATGAAAGTATCAAGGTAGTGGCTATTACACCAAACCATCCAATCAGGTTCCATGGACTTCCTTTTTTGTTCAACTTGCGCATTCCTGCTATTGGCGACGCCTGAACCTTACGTCCAAGACTCACCTCAGCTGTATACATTGGAATTCCTATAAGTACAGTCAGTATCAAGTAAATGAATAGAAATGCTCCGCCTCCGTTTTTACCAGTAAGATATGAAAATCTCCAAATATTACCAAGACCAACTGCAAATCCTGCTGCAGCCATAATATAACCGAATTTACTACCAAAACCTTCACGGCTGTCTGTTACTGGAGCGTTTTTTACTTCAATATTATTATTCATCAATAAACCTCACCTATTTATATTATATAATACTAAGCTAAAATTAGATACTCTATCATGTTATTAACTTGCCATCTTTTGTTTCTCAATTATATACTCTTTTATCAACTCCATTGCTACAAATATTTCTTCCATAGAACAACAATAGGATATTCTGACATAATCACCCCACTGTTTTCCAAATGAATCTCCAGCAGCTAATGCAACCCCTTTTTCATTTAAAAGACCCAGGCAAAAATCTGCTCCACTCTGTCCGGTTCCAGCAACATTCAGGAATATGTAGAATGCACCTTCAGGTTCATAAAAAGAAACTTCATCTATTTTACTCAGATAATCAACGATATATTCTCTTCTTCTTTTGTATTCATTAAGCATAGTTTCAGTTTCTTTTATATCTTCCGTATATGCCTTAATTGCCCCTTCCTGTGCAAAGGATGTAGGACATATTGCCAAGTGCTCGTGGACATTCTGCAAGCCCTCGATGAATTCGGAGTTACCCAATACATAACCTACTCTCCATCCTGTCATGGAAAATGTCTTGGAAGTGGAATTGACTATAAGTGTACGTTCTCTCATTCCAGGCAAATTTGCAATGCTTAGGAACTCACCGTTAAACACGAATTTATCATAGCATTCATCAGACACGACTATAAGATCATTTTTGATTGCAAAATCAGCAATTACCTTAATTTCTCCAGGACTCATGACATATCCCGTAGGATTGTTTGGAGAATTAATCAATATCAGTCTTGTTTTATCCGTAAGCCTTGATTCAAATTCCTCGATTTCGTATTTCATTATTCCATCTTTCAGTACTGGTACTTCTACAAGCTTAGAACCCGAGCAAGCAATCTGGTAGCCGTATGATCCATAGTAAGGACTGGGAACCAACACCTCATCTTCACTGTCCAAAAATGCACTCCAAATGCATTGCAATGCTTCACTGGCTCCGACTGTTATCAAAGCTTCTGTTTCAGGATTGTATTCCAATCCGTGTGTATCTTTCGTCCAGTTTGTTACTGCCTCTCTCAACTCGTGAATTCCACCTGGTGGCGCATATTGCACATTGCCGTTTCTGATAGCATCAACTCCAGCTTCCTTAATAACATTTGGAGTATCAAAATCCGGTTTACCTATCTCCATATGTATTATTCTCTGACCTTTTCTTTCCAATTCAGAAGAAATGCCGAATATTGCAAACAAGCCTTTGTCACCTGAAAAGGCATCCATTCTGGAACTAAAATATTTATTCATATATACCTCAACCTTTTGTTTTATCTTATTAATCATCTATTTGATCAACCTACTCAAGGAAGTATTCCCCTTCAACTGAAACAAGCTTCCAAGAGTATTAATGATCAAAATTATTTATAATTATTTGAAATCTATATCCCAAGGCTGCATTGCTCCGCCTTCATCTGCAGGTCTGCAGTGTCTTGCATAGATATCAAGCAGTCCCGAACTCACTTTTGGAGGCGGGCAAACCCAGTTCTTTCTTCTTTCTTCTATTACATCTTCTGCAACATCAAGGTTTATAGTACCTTTAACTGTATCGACAGATATCATGTCCCCTTCTTCAATGAGGGCAATCAATCCGCCCCTTGCCGCTTCTGGTGTAACATGTCCAACGATGGCCCCATAATTAAATCCTGAGAATCTGGCATCGGAGATCAGTCCCACACTTTTGTGAAGATCCTTTGCTATCAATGCATCTGTAGTAACCATGAGTTCCGTCATACCCGGAGCACCTACACAACCTTCGTAACGTATAACTATTACATCTCCAGCCTTGATCTCGTCTCTTTCAATAGCATCGTAAGAATCCAGGTCGCTGCTGAAAACCCTGGCCTTGCCTGTAAACTGCTTCATTTCTGCCGGTACACCTGTAGGCCTAACTATGGATCCTGTAGGCGACAGATTCCCCTTGAGTATCTTAAGTCCCGGTTCATTGAACAGAGGATTGTCAAGAGTTCTGATTACATCCGAACTTTTCGCCTCTATATTTGCAAGCAAGTCTTTCCATGTACGCCCATCCATAGTAGGTACGTCGGTATACAATTCACTTTCTATCATCTTCATAACTGTCAACGGACCACCAGCATAGTGGAAATCCACTACTGTATAGGGACCGCTTGGAATCACACCTACTATACAAGGCAGCCTGTCGGCATAGCTGTCAAAATCATCCAGTGTAATCTTGATGCCAAGCTCGTTTGCTATTGCTATGAGATGCAATACGATGTTTGTAGAAGCAGCAGTAGCCATTGCAAAGGCAATTGCATTGAATAGTGTCTCCTTGGTTATAAGGTCTGATGGCTTTCTGTCGGCAATGGTCATTTCCACAATGGCTTTACCGGCTTCTCTGCTCTTTCTTAATTTTACGTTGTCTATTGCAGGGATTGTTCCCGTTCCAGGCAATACAAGATTCAATATCTCTCCCGTCATCTGCATGGTATTTGCCGTACCCATTGAAGGACAAGCTCCAAATGAAGGACAAACACACTCTTCCATTTCAGTCAAGACTGCTTCGCTTTCTCCACTGAGAGCAGCTACATCCAGCTGGGCCTGAACCATTTTTTCACCTTTGTAACGTCCCGCAGTCATGGAACCGCCAGTTACGCAAAGTGTCGGTATATCAAGTCTTGCCATTCCCAAATAGCATCCTGCTATGATGTTGTCACATGAAGCCACAGTAACCAGTCCGTCAAAATTGTGTACTTTTGATACGAATTCTATTGAAGCAGCTACAATATCTCTTGCGGCCTGTTCATATTTCAACTCTTCTGCACCGTTTGCCACATTACCGCAAGTCGCCGGCACTCCAAACTCTACAGGAATTCCACCTGCTTCCCAGATACCCTGTTTTACTTTTTCAGTAATTGTACGCAGATGGGCAGTTCCTGGAGAACCTTCCATGAAAGTGTTAGCCACACCGATATGAGGTTTCTTTCTTATATCGGAATCGCAGTAGCCTGCCCCTTTCATCATTGTACGTCTATGCACGGCTTTTTTACCGTTCCAATATGACCTTGTTTTATCCATTTGAATACTCCTTTTCAAGTTATACTTCTTTTATTTATCCGTCATAATGATTCAACTGACAGATATTTGGAAGGACTAAATGTCCTGAAAATCTTGAATTTATAACGCGTTATATTTTGTATCTTCCTTTATGTCAATGGACTCATCTGATGAAGCTTGATGGAATCAATATTTCCTGATTTGCAATTTTTCTATTCGCTTCTGTAATAAATTTGTGTGATTCAATCACTTCAAATGATACAGAAATGTCTTCCTCATCCCATCCTGCTGTTTCCACCAGACACTGTTGTATATTCCTAGAGATTTTTGCCAGTTCATCCTTACTTCTACCCGGGTACAGTATCATACTGATATGCGGCATAAGTTCCTCCTTTAATTCCCTACTTCCAATTTGTACCTATTCCTTTATCTATTGCCTTTTCATAAACGGCCTTTGCAGTCATAAGGTCCTGTATACCTATTCCAACTGTCTTGAATACAATGATCTCCTCATCATCCTCTCGACCTTTGACCCTTCCCGACAATAAAGCTCCCAATTCTCCTGTAAGATCCTTCTCTGAAACAACCCCTTCATTCATCGGAATAATAATATCTCCGGATTCTTCAAGGACAGCCGACTGTGAATCTGTAAATATCTTGCCTGCACGTGCAAGTATTTGAGGGTCCATTTCCTGCATGTCCGGCTGATAAGATCCTACACAGCTTACAGTGATGCCTTCTTTACATTTTGAAGCATCAAAGACAGGCTTTCTAGATGGCGTAACCGTTATCAAGAAATCAGCATCTTCAACTACTTCATCGGCCGAAAGGCAAGCAACTATCTTTGTGTTATAACCTTTAAGCTCTTTACTCATAGTGTCTACAAATGCTTTTGTACGTTCGTATGAACAATCATATACCTTGACCAAATCAAGTTTCCTTACGGACAGCATTGCTTCCAGCTGAGTCGCCGCCTGACCTCCCGTTCCTATCAATGCACCAACCTTTGCGTCCTTTCTGCCCAGGATATCGAAGCAGGCTCCCGAAGCGGCTCCGGTTCTCAATTGCGTGACATACGTGCCATCCAGTATTGCCACAATATCTCCCGTTCTGGCATCAATCAAGACAACCTGAGCAAAGCTTGTTGGTATTCCCTTATCCATATTCTTAGGATAAATGTTGATGATCTTAAGAGATGCATAATCCGTATCTTCTGCATAGGTTGGCATGAACAAGAGTGTACCGTCATGTTTGGAAGTTCTTATATTCGTCCTAAGTGGATTTTCGGTTTTATCATCAGAGTAAAGAACAAAGGATTGTTTTACCGATTCTATTGCATCTTCCATTGAAAACACACGTTTTATATCCTCTCTATTTAGAAGCAACATAGTTTCTACCTCCTATATTCTGATCAACTAAGTGAAAATCCATATTTAACAGGATCATCCGGATCAATTATGAACTTACTGTTGCCCGTAATAAAGGCACTTCCCGTAATCTCAGGTACAACAGCAACATAACTGCCCACTTTTGTTTCACACAATACTCTTCCAACAAATTTAGTATTGATTATGCTTTCATAAGTAAATTCTTCGTTGATTCCCAGTTTCCCTTTGGCATACAGTGTTGCCATCTTTGCACAGGTTCCTGTTCCACAAGGAGATCTGTCAATTTGCCCGTCAAATATTGTCACATTCTGCATGTCTGCATCTTCCGATTTTGCAGGTCCGTAAATCTCACAAAGATCTATGGTGTTTATATCAGGCAATTCCGGATGAACTACATCTATCTGCTCATTTGCCGCTTCAATTATAGCCATTCCTATCTCAACCAATTGCGATGCATTTTCAGGACAGATATCAATATTGAGCTGTTCATGATCCACAACAGCAAAGAAACTGCCTCCGAAAGCAACATCAATCTTTACATCCCCGTGGTCCGGTACACTTATAAGTACATTTTCCCTGTATAGAAAAGCTGGTACATTTTCGAACGATATTTTTTCCGCTCTTCCTTCCTTGACCTTTGCCTTGATGGTTACAAGTCCGGCCGGAGCTTCCTGTCTAATAATGGTCTCCGGCTCGCATGCTTCAACCATGCCTGTTTCTATTGCTATTGTCGATACCGCAATAGTCCCATGTCCGCACATATTATGATAACCCTGTCCGTGCATGAAAATGACTCCATAATCAGCTTCAGCCATGGTCGGCTTGGTAATGACAGCCCCAAACATATCCCTGTGACCTCTCGGTTCAAGCATTAAGGATTTCCTGATATCATCATAATTGTTGATGAAACTTTCTTTTTTTTTCATCATCGTCTCACCTATGATGTTATGAATGCCACCTACAACACATCTGAGCGGTTGACCCATAGTATGTGATTCTACTGTAAATAACGTTTTCTGTGTTTTCATAAACCTACTCCGTTTCTTACTTCAATTAACAGTATTGATTTTTTGCATATGCTTATATTGAATTTTCAAGTTAATATCCATGGATTAATTGATCAACTCTTGTATTAATCATATAACACTCTGTTGGTGCAAACAATTCGCACAATTCATGAAATATTTTGGCTTTTATGGGCATCAAATGCTACAATAAAACTTCATAGTCCTGTACAAAAAGCACAATAAAAAAACTACTGCTCCTTTGCATAAAAGAACAATAGCCATCTTCTCATATATATTAAATTTAATTTCTCTTTATTCAAACGGGAACATATCAAGTATCATGAATGCATTGAAGAAATCTCTTTTTATATTGAACTCATTTATGTCCATCATTGTTATCGCTTCTATTTTTTCCAGTCGATATTGCAGGGTATTCCTGTGTATAAACAAATTCTTGGATGTCTGTAATATGTTCCCGCCTTGAATAAGATACTCCCGAAGAGTTTCCAGCAACTGGGAAGAACCTTCCAGGTCTGTTTCATACAATTTTTTCAAATATTGGTTCCTGAGCAATACCATTTTTCTATTGTCCTCAACATAAAACATCATCCTGTAACTTCCAATGTCCGAAAAACTCTTGACCATTTCAGGAAACAGTTTCTTTCTCAATAGGGTTCTGGTAAAATATGCTTCATTCAGACCGCTTAATATATTCATTCCATCATTCATTACACTGCTGAAGGTCAAAAATATGTCACAATCATCCTGCTCCAGGTTAAGACTTGCATTGATTTTCTTCAAAGAATCAGCAATTTCCATCAAATTTTCTTCATTATCAGCGTATATCAGATAATCCACAGACTCCAGGTTGACTTTGCATAATTCCTTCAGTTTTAATTTATCAAATAATGCACCCGTATGTTTTTGCAGTTTCCTGGAAAAACCAATCATCATATCGGCCCTTTCCATAGTCTGGTCGTTTATTTGTTGATTTTCACTGATACTGAACACTCCTAACAAGAAGTAACTGTTAACCGGTATCCCCAGACTATAGAACAACTGGCGCTTTTCCTCATGACTCAACGACGATGAATTCAACACTTGGTCCAAAATAGATGTATTTTTCTTTGTTAAGTATCTGTTCTCCAATATGAAGTCACTAATCTCGCGTGTAACGTCCAAAAAACTGATGACTCCCTTTACAAAAAACAACGGGATTTCTTTTTCATTCGCCTTGTTGACAACATTTTCAGATATTCCCTTGAAATTAATTCCACCTTCTACCAATATTCCTGACAAGTCATTCATGAATGCTTCTTCCACAAGCTGAAGCAACTCGGCCTCGTCAAATTCATGTTCATATCCCGAAACCAAAAGAAATTCTCCACCCTGAACCCACGGTGTAATAGTCTTTGTATGTTTAGCATACACCCAGGAAATCGCTCTGTTTAAGCCTTTTCTGCCAGCTACTAATCTTACATTTCGAAATATATCCAAACCCATTAGCTGATTACAAGTAACCATCAAATATCCTCCAGTGAATAATTGTTGCACCTAAATCTTCCTTATATCAATATTTTCATCCAGTTCATTTAAATAATCATATCATAGGAATTAAATTAAAAGCAATAACCATTAGAAGATAAATGCAATCGCTTTCATATTTCAACATTTCACTTAACGTGTTTTTCCACTTATCCTCATTTCGTTGAATATAAAAATGAAATGTCGGCAAAATGTCGACATTTCCACATAAACTTTCCTATTCTATTCTCTCTAACCCTTGATATACCTCACAACCTTAAGTACCGTCTCCACATAGCCCGTTTGTAAAGCTCAATTTCCATGGTGATGTCTAGAGTTACTTAGTTTAACTTAGTATATCAAGGTTTAGAGGGGTGGTTTTTTCTATTTGTTACGTAGTTTTACCAAATGTATCGTAGTATGACTTAGTACTACCTGCAGGCAATGTTGGCAAGATGTTGGCATTGCCTTTGGCTACAGTTCAACAAGATGTTTAAAACATACCACCAGCTAAGCTGGTGATCAGAGTTTAGTAATATTCATTATATTTACTTTATAGCCTGATTATCTATGAAAACATCAGATTCATCATTTTCATTGCTTGTGGAAAATGCAGTTACAAGAACCGAAATTATCACTAATACACTACCTGTAACTGTGAATGTGGTTATGGTTTCATTGAGGATGATTACCCCTAGCGCTATTCCTATGATAGGTTCTGATGTACTTATTATTGCAGCAGTTATGGATCCTAGAATCCCTACACCTTTCGATAAAAGAACAAAAGGAAGGGCTGTTAGAAAGACAGATATTATAAAAACATAACCAAAACCTGATTTACTCATTATCATAAATTGGTCTTGTTGAATCAAGCCATAAACTAATCCAAATATGCTGGAAATCGAGCACATATAAAATATGCTTACAACGCTGTTAAGTTTTTTTACTTCAATGTTAGCAAATCCAAATATATATGATGAGAAGGAAAATGCTGATAGTATGGCAAAAATAATACCCAACACATTCAAGTTCATTTTTGGTTCAAATGACAAAATACAAATCCCCATTATAGATATAAGCAAAGATATAGCTTTCTTAAAATTGAGTTTTTCTCTGTAAAATATGACCGCCAAGGCGGTTACTATTGCAGGGTAACTGAAATGAATAGCTGTAGTAATACCCACACCAATCCTCTCATATGCTAGATAGAGAAATAGTGATGTAGCAAAATTGCCAAATACAGCGATGATTGTCAATATGCGGACTTGCTTCAAGTTAATTGTAAATGGTATCCTATTGATTTTCAAATATACATACAATGTAATGGTCGCTACCAATGCTGTTAAAAATAGCATTGTAGAAACGCTCATACCTGCATCATATGCAAGCATTACAAATATTGGAAGTATTCCAAATGCTACTGATGAAGTTATAGTATAAATTATTCCTTTTTTTCTAATCATTTAAAACCTCTTCTTACAGCAGCTCGGAACAATTGTGTTCCGAACTGCTTCACTTAATGTTTATTAAAACACCAGATGTGCTATAATCGATGCAAATACTATGGACAGCATGGTTCTTTCAACCCAAATCAATAAAATATCTCTCATTTTCACAGGTATATCGGTAGACATCAAGCAAGGTATGGAAGCAGAGAAGAAAAGTATTCCAGATATGCTTGTAACCGCAGTGACAAATTTCGTTATCATATCAGATTGAATCACCAAAAGTGAAGGTATGAACATCTCAGCAATTTCTGATGCATTCGCCTTAGCCGACAACATAGGATCTGGCAATTTCATCAGCGCTACAACTGGGTAAAATATATATCCCAAATAATCAAAAAATGGTGTATATCCACTGATAAGTAGTCCTATTAATCCAATGGACATAATGCTTGCCGTTACTGCGGAAGACATCTTCAAAGCATCACCCAGGAAATACTCCTTGGCATTCGCATATAGAGAATTTGAATTTCTTGCTGCATTTATACCGGACTTAAAAGCCCTAAAAAGTATGTTTCCTGTTTCTTCTTCCCTCTCCTGAATAGGTTTATCATAATATGACTGCGGCATTTTTGATATTGGATATATTCGTGCAGTAATTGCCGTAACTGTAAATGTTACGACAAAAGTGGTTAAAACAAACAAATTCCAATAATCCATTAAACCAAGAGTATTAGCAATTACCACCAGAAAAGTAATAGATACAGTTGAAAATCCTGTCGCTATGATGACTGCCTCTTTTAGTGAGTAAATACCCTTCTTATACAGTTTGTTTGTAACCAGTACCGCAAAGGCGTATCCATCAGCAAAGGAAAGGATGGCATCAAGAGCTGACTCTCCTGGAGTTTTCCAGATTTTTCTCATGAGTGGTTTAAGCAGTACACTGAAAAACTCTAATATTCCATAATTAATCAAAAGAACAAAGCTTACTACAGCAATCGGTATCATGACCGATATCGGTTCAACAATAAGGTTGAACAAAAATGGGATCATGTTCTCATCCATTAGAAAAGCTGGTCCTATGTTGAATACTGCCATAGCTCCAATTCCTACACCTAAAATCTTAAGAAATGTAAATACCATTTCCTGTCTTGAATTATTCCATGTCCCTTTGAGAAATGGGTAAACCCCTCCAAATACTATCATGGCTAATGTATAGTATGGAATATAATCTCCAAATACTTTATAGACAAGATTTATTAGATGTTGAAGAATAATGGTATCATTGCCGCCTATTTCAACACTGATAAATGTAGCAAAAACTCCAGCTGCAGAATAAACAAGAAACCTGAATATACCCATACCTTCACTTACTTTGTATTTTTGTTGATCATGTTTTACATCATTCATATTATTCATAAATTCCTCCCATAATAATTATATCACAATCAATAAATCACTTGACTTTCCCTATTGTTCCCATACCAACTTCTCTGACTTTATCCTTGTACTCCTTGGGATTATATGTAAGGCTCCCCATTCCTTGATATACCGGATAATCATTAATACTGTCTATTGACGGGAATTTTATGTTGAATCTTCTTAATGAGTTCAAATGTTGATCTGCTCCATATTCTCTTTTGTGCTTGACAGCATCTATATCAAGTGTAATTACATAAGTCATTGGAATCTCCGAACACTTGTGCATAACATTTCCCGTGGGATCTATGATAACGGAACTTCCACAACTGTTAAATCCTGCGAGTTCAGACTTTGCATCAGAAGTCCATATGAAGAAACACTCATTTTCCAATGCTCTAGCGCGAGGCAATATTTCAGGAATATACTTAAACTCCATAGAGTCTGATGATGGACACAACATGATTTCTGCTCCCATGAGTGCCAGCTTCCTTGGAATTTCAGGGAAAAAATGATCATAGCAAATCAAGATACCTACCTTAATATTCTTTTCCTCAATCTCAAAAATACAATAATCGTCGTCCATACTGGGTGATGAAGGTTCGCCGGGCTTGAAAGGCACTTTTTTTCTATAAGCCTTCAACAAGCTTCCATCGGGTCCGAATACAGGACATGTGTTGTAAAATTCTCCTTCTTCAAGATCGCTGCTTTTCTCTGCCATGGTACCTGGTATAAAACAAATCCCATATTGCTTTGCAATTCCTGACAGATAGTTTGTGATATCACCTGGGATTTCTTCTGCATATTCCAAACTTATGCCAAATTCCACCCCCAAAATTAATTCAGGTGTTACATACCTGGACATCATTTCATCTACCTTCTTCTTAATATGCTCCAAATTCTTTGATACATCTGATGATATTGGCATTTGAATAATTCCAACATTTAAATAATTAGCCATTATTATTCCTCCTTCATGGTATAATTTATCCTACCACTGTATTGTTGGTATAATGTCAATAGAAAGATCAAAGAAAGTCTATGACCTAACTGTGTATTTTCAACGGTTTTAAAAAAAATCAAACCTTATTACACAATAAGGTTTGATTTTTTACTCAATTTTTATTTATTTTCACTCGATAATTGGAATTTGAATCTCTGTTACAAACTCTTTGGGGTTATCAACATGCAGAGCATTCACCCTGGCAATTTCTATGGAATCTCCAGCAATAACATACTTATTTTCTGTAATATGATTATATAGTGCTTCATAACTGTCAACCATACTGCTGTAGCTGCCATAGTGATAAGTATATACATATTTGCATTTTTTCAATATGTTATCACTATAATGAAAGTTCTCTTCTCCTGTTGATTCAATAATAGTTCCGATTCCATTATAGTAATTGAATTTCTTGCTCATTAAGTTTTCCTTGTTTATTCGAAGAAAAACCGGATTCGTTAGTTTAAAACCATGGTTTTCATTGGCAACGACTAGTAATTCAATAATCAATTCTATCATTTCATTAAGTTGATCCATAGTAAAATCAATTGCTATTTCTATATAGAATCTGTTTTCTATACCTTTAAGGCCAAAATATCTATTTTCATTTCCAGCGTTGGCACTGTCTATCATAGATAAATAATTTCTTAATTCTTTGGCAACTTCCTTTTTCATTATCAAATCTTTGATTTGACTGTCTATATCTTCTTCAATATCACTAAGCGTGTTTTTAAGAAGTCCGGTATCTTTCACATCAATGTACTCTTTAATTCTAGCAAGGGAAATTCCAGCCTGCTTTAGCTCTTGAATATGCAATAATATATAAAATTGATTCAGTTCATAGTATCGATATCCCGTTTTCTCATTTATATATAAGGGTTCAAACAAACCAATCTTATCATAATGTCTTAATGTTTGCTTAGAAATACCAAAGAGGTTTGACATTTCTCCTATTGAAAACCTTCTCCTATTCACTGGCCACTCCTTCATGACAATTTTTATCATTAAATCAATATAATGATACCATACTTTCGAACACACAGCAAAAGTATAGTTATCATTAAAAACAAAAGTGGAAATGTCGTCAAATTGAAGCGCCCCCTGTCAAGTAGACAGTAGAAAAAACAAAAAATTTAGTACCGTCAACTAATTAGTTGGCGGTATTTTTATGCAGCATTATCCATGAGATATTGTCTATATTCCAATGGTGTCATACAGTTTAATCTCTTCTGATATCGCTTGTTGTTGTAATAAAATATATAATCCTTAATTGCTGCTTCCAGCTCATCGTAAGTATTGAATTTCTTCAAATAGTACATTTCTGATTTTAACATTCCCCAGAAGGCTTCCATAGGACCATTATCAATACACCTAGCTACTCTGGACATGCTTTGGATCATTTCAGCGTCATTAAGCTTCTGCCTAAA
>NZ_FQZL01000049.1 GCF_900142005.1 Dethiosulfatibacter aminovorans DSM 17477 | reverse complement strand
AGGTTGTTGAAGGCAAGTACTCCAGATGCCTTTACTACAAGGTTTTCGAAAAGTATGTGGGATGTGAGGTTTGCATCAACATCATGGGCCCTCTTTACGCATCCTACAAGCTTGCCGTCATTGTAGAGTCCTTCTGCATGGTCAGCAACAGCCTTTTCTATCTCTTCAATCTCAACGCCCGCCTTCATGCCTTCGGCTTCATTCTTGAAGAGGGGATGTGCCATGAGCTTTTCCCTCACCGCTTCGTTGAAATCCTTCTCGAGAAGTACAAGGTCGAAGACGTCCGCCATCTTCATGAGACCCATGAATTCGTCCTGGGGCATTATCTCGCCGAATTTTCCGAATCTGACCTCGGTTTTTCCCGTCTTGTCGAACCATGGCATTTCATACTCTGCAAGGTCGCCAGGCTTCATGTTTCCTATGTAGACCTGGTTCGGTATGTATCTTACTACTTCCTCGTATGATCTTACGTGGTCGTTTATTTTCTTAAGGTATTCAGACTCGGGATTTGTTATTCTCTCCGTTGTCTGGGTTGTTCCATTGTGGATTATCATGTCGGGAGTGTGTACCAGCGCATAACCTGCTCCCTTTATTACTGGAAAGTTCATTTTTTACCTCCTGGTTTTATTGAAATGAAACTTATTGTGAAATAAAACATACTTATTTTTTCAATGCAATCCAATCAAGATTTGCTTATATTAATATTATATTCTGAATGAGCGGACCAACCGCTCATTCAGACTGTCTAGTATAATTTTTGTTAAATGTTTTTTGTACCTGATATGACAAATTGTTAGCGAATGTTTGTCATACATTCAAGTTGTTTTTACTAAATGCTGTTTTATATAAATTTACAGAATTCGTCTCTTATGGCTGTCATCTCGGATATGATATCATCGGTATCAAGCACCATTTCCATCATTCCCACCTGGTCTTCATATACATCTGCATCCACTGCTTCCTTGAATTCAGGCTCTACTACATGGTATACCTTGAGTCCTAACTGGACCCCCGTCAATGGACCTGCGAAAGTTGGATCTCCTGCCGTTACAGTTTCTGCAGCCAGTCCTGCTGCTTCACCTTCTGCTGCACCTACTATTACTACAAGGTTCTCAGCACCGTACTTGTCGGCAAAATCTTTTACTCTCTTCTGGTTCTCCAGATCCATTGCTCCTGCGGCAGTTCAGACAAAGCATTCCGTGGAAGAAAATACCACTTCACAGCCTGTTCCCTTAAGGCATTCTTCTATTGCCGGTCCGGGAATTCCATCTCTGTCGCCGATAACAACAACTTTTTTGTTATTGAATAAGCTCATTCCTATTCCTCCTGTTTAATTTTTTAATTTTATATATTTAACATGTAACCAGATAATTATCCTCAAACTTAGGATAGAGTCAGTTATATATCCTAATATATTAAATTCATTGGTTTTTCATGTTAAAAACTTTGTGTTATATCAATGTAGCTTTGTGAAAAATCAAGTTTCCAACTTATATGTTTGAAGTAAGCATTTCCTTGATTCCTTCTTTTGTTGCATCATCCTTTGTAACTTCTGCGATTTTTTCTCCGCCCTTGTACAAAGCTATTGTAGGAAGTCCAAGAACTCTTTGTGATATTGCAAGTCTTCTTGCCTTTCCAGTATCAAGCTTTGTGAACTTGACCTTTCCGTCAAATTCATTCTCAAGTTCTTCTACATCAGGCATCAACGCCTTGCATGGCTCGCATCCTTCGCTCCAGAAATCTACTAATGTGTATCCTTCTGATCCAAGTACTTCTTCTTCAAATGTTTTCTTGTCTACTGCTAACATATCATTTCTCCTTCTTAGTTTTTATGTATTTTTAATACAAATCAAGTTTCGTTCTTATTTGCTCAATTTCCATTAATTCATGTTGTCGATGTACTTTTCTGCCTGAACTGCAGCTATGGCTCCGTCTGCAGCTGCAGTTATTACCTGTCTAAGTGACTTCACCCTTATGTCTCCCGCAGCGAAGACTCCTTCAACATTTGTTTTCATGTTGTCGTCGGTAACTATGTATCCACCTTCATCCATTTGAACCTTGTCCTTGAAGAGGTGGCTTGTTGGAGTAAATCCTATGAAAGGGAATATTCCGAATGTTCCATCGTCCTCGTGGGCCTGGTACTCTGAGAGTTCACCTGTTTTCAGGTTTTTAAATACTATGCTCTCAACTATTCCGTCTCCCTTGATTTCCTCAACTGTGGAGTCCCACAAAAATTCCATCTTGTCGTTTGCGAATGCCTTCTCCTGGATGGATTTTGCAGCTCTCAACTCGTCCCTTCTGTGTACAATAGTGACTTTTCTTGCAAACTTTGTAAGGTACATTGCTTCTTCAACTGCAGAGTCTCCTCCACCTATTACGAAGACCTCGAAATCTGTGAAGAAATCGGCATCACATGTTGCACAGTATGATACTCCCTTTCCTGTCAGCTCTATTTCGCCAGGACATCCAATCTTTCTAGGGTTTGCTCCTGTTGCCAAGATTACAGCCTTTGCTGTGTACTCGCCATTCTGACATTTCACCGTCTTGACTTTACCTTCAAGATCTATATCCAGTACAGCGTCTTTTTTTCTTATCGCACCGAATTCCTCAGCCTGATTTGCCATCCTGGCTATTAATGACGGGCCCGTAGCATCCTCTATGGATCCAGGATAGTTTGCAACCTCGTCAGTTGTCACTATCTGTCCGCCTGTCTTGTCCTTTTCCAGGATGAGGGTGTTCAGTTTGGCTCTTGAAGCGTATAGTCCTGAAGCAAGACCTGCAGGGCCTGCTCCTATTATTATTACATCATAATTATTTTCCATATCTTTCTCCTGTTACTGAATGATTTATATATCTTCCTTGCCGAAGGCCTTAAATACAGATACACAAGCCAGCAGCATTATAAAGATGAATGGGAAGGCAGCTGCTACCGATGCAGTCTGCAATGCCTTTAGTCCTCCCGACAACAGCAGTGCAGTTGCAAGCAGTGACTGTACAAGTCCCCATATGACCTTTTTCTTTGTAGAGGGGTTCAAATCTCCTCCGGATGTGAACATGCCCAGTACAAATGTAGCGGAATTCGCACTTGTTATGAAGAATGTACACAATAAAAGCAATGTGATGAAGGATAGGATCGTACCAAGACTATAGTGGCTGTATGATGCAAACAATGCCGTCTCAGGAATCTTTGCTATCTCTGTCAGCTGTTCCAGTCCAACCTTGTCTATCATGCTTAATCCAAGTCCTCCGAAAATTGCAAACCATATAAAGGAAGCCATTGCTGGTGCAATGATTACACCCAGTACAAATTCCTTTACTGTTCTACCTTTGGATATCCTTGCAATGAATGATCCGACAAACGGAGCCCATGCTATCCACCATGCCCAGTAGAATACCGTCCATCCGTTTATCCACGAATTGTCTCCCATAATATTCATATGAAGGCTGTCATAAATGAAATTATTGAGATATGTGCCCATTCCTTCAGAAAATATATTCAGCATCAAAAGCTTTGGTCCGACTAGGAATGTCAGAAGTATAAGACCTCCTGCAAGATATAGGTTTATATCTCCAAGAAGCTTGATGCCTTTCTCGATGCCTGCTACAGCAGTTCCAATATACAGTATTGTTATTATCACAATAATGCCTACCTGTACTATTGAATTAACGGGAAGTCCGAATACGTAACTCATACCGCTGTTGATCTGCATAGTTCCAAGGCCCAAGGAAGTGGCCACACCTGCAACCGTTGCAAATACTGCAAGTATGTCAATTGTTTTTCCAATTGGTCCGTTTACTCTTTTTTCTCCAAGTATCGGTACGAATATGCTGCTGATAAGTGCAGGATATCCTTTCCTGAACTGGAAGTACGCAAGGGCAAGTCCTATGATGGAGTAGTTGGCCCAGGGGTGGAATCCCCAGTGCTTGAATGAAGCTCTCATTGCAAATGATGCAGCTTCAGTGCTCCCCGGTGAAGAATGGGATACGAAGTGAGAAATTGGCTCAGCAACTCCCCAAAAAACAAGTCCGATTCCCATTCCTGCTCCAAAAAGCATGGCAAACCATGACACTGTACTGAATTCAGGCTCCGAATCATCGGGTCCTAGCTTTATTTTTCCATATTTGCTGAAACCGAGCATCAATGCTACAATTACGAATACGAACATCGACATAAGGTACACCCATCCGAAGTTCACCTGTAGAAATGCCATCAGCCAGTTTGCAGCATTTGAGAAATGGTCATTAAAGACCAGTCCCCAAACTGCAATTGCAAATACTATCATTAGCGATATATAGTAAACTGCTTTGTTTTCTTTGTTTTGAATATTTGTGTCAACATTTGTATTTGTCATAAATATTCTCTCCTCTATTTCTTTACCTTGAATACTGTCTGCTCTTTAACATCTATCGTCAATGCTTCTAAAGCAACTCCCACACGGTGATGTCTAAGTTTCCATTGCTCCTCTTTTGATGTATTTGGATCTCCCAAAGGATATGGTATTGAAATAGTAGGTACTATCTTGTTTGCTCCAACTGTTTTTGCAACCGGAATCAGATTACACATCTGAACAATTGGATATCCGGCCCTTTCAAATTCTTTAACCATTGTTGCACCGCAACGTGTACAGGTACCTCAGGTTGAAGTCATGATAATTGCATCCACTCCATCCTGCTTCATGAAAGGTATCATTTCCTTGGCCATTCTCTGTGCTTCAGCTTCTGTAGTTCCAGTTCCGACAGTAGTGTAGAAGTAATCATCAAGCTTTCCGATAACACCCTGCTTTTCGTAGTCTCTCACTGCATCTACCGGTACACAAACATTAGGATCAGCGTCTGCAGCTGCAGGATCATATCCGGCATGTATAGTCTTGAATACTCCTCCTTCAAGCCTTTCCATATTGCCTATATCGTATCTTCCCCATCTTGTTGCGGAAGCAGACTGGATTCTGTCAGGATTTTCAACAGGAACTATACCTCCTGTTGTAACAAGCGCTACCCTGACTTTTGAAAGATCAGTTACAGGAGCTGCAATAGGCACTCTGTCAACTTTTGGTATTGGCAATTCCGTAACGAAAGGTTCACCGTTTACTTTCTTAAGAAGCATTTCAATAGCCCTGTCAGCTGCAGGTTTTCCATCTTCCAGCCAAACCTGATATCTTATTCCTCTTTTGAAGAATCCGAACTCGTCAGCAAGGAAAGCTGTCTCGCCGTCCAGGATTTTATCTCCTAGCGCAGCCATTTTTTTTGCATCTTTTCTCATTGCTGCAGCACTTTTTCCTCCCGAGAATATGTACATGTCCTTCTTGAACATATCGACACCCGGGTTTTCCGCATGCATTGAAGTTATTACTTCAACATTGAATTTTTCCTTTACGCTCTTACAGATTGTTCCACAGGCAACACCGTATCTTCCAGCCTGGAAAGCAGGTCCTGCAAAGAATATATCGAACTCAAGCCCTTCAAGCATTTCATTGATTTGAGCGATAGCGTCTTCAGTATTTGAACCCATGTAGTTGTCGCCACATATGATCGTGTGAGTAATTTCTGCATTTTTCAATACTGTGTTTACAGCAAGTGCAGGACCTATAAGACCTTCTCTGATCTCAGGCTTGTGGTCAGCAAATTCTTCACCACCGATACCGGCGAAAAATTGGTTTATATATATAACAGCTTTTTTCATCCTAATCTCCTTTACTAAAATTCTTTCATTGTCTTCGGCGACCATCCACAAACTCGGTCTCCGCAGAACATTGAGTTGTTTTCCAAAATTATGCTTCCATCTTCTTTTACAGATGATCCCAGAATTTCATCATGAGCCCAACCGCCTGAAAGACCGTCTCTTGCCAGTGCTTCCAGCTCTCCGATTACAGTTTTCATAGGTGGAAGTTTTATCAGCTGAGATACATTACCGCAAGATACTATTGCATCTGCCATATCATCAAGAGTAACCAATGGTTGAGACTGTCCATCACGTCCTGTACATTCGTTTGTCATGCCAACAGTCTTAACTCCTGCCTTTTCAAGTTCAACAAAGCATGCTATAAAGTCTGCGTCAGGATTTCCGTATCCTTCTTCTGCAAGTATTGCACTATCCGCACCGATCATTTTCGCAAGCTTGCTCACTGCCTGTGCAGATCTTTGCTTTTGCTCCAATGAAACATTAAGGTTTGAAAGAATTACACCAAGGAAATTAAGTGTTTTCCCATGCTCATCATAAAGTCTTTTTATTGTAGGATTATTCTGAAAGTCGTAAGTTGACCATTTCGAAGAACATGGCATGAAAGAACCTGAAATAAGTGCTCCATCCAAAACTTCATTTGGATGAACAAGCGATGGTACATAATGGTTCAAATCCCATCCGTAATAAAGATCATTGTATCCCATTTCTTCCATCTGAGATTGAGGCTGCATTACGTAAACTACTGAAGGAAGTTCTTCTACTGCTTTGTCTCTCTTTATCATTTGGCCAAGTTCGTATACTTCGATTTCTTCCGGTTCATCATCCTTGACAATGCTTCCCAGATATTCAGCAAGTCTGTGAGCCGCCCATCTTAATGCATGGTTCTTCTTTTGTTGCTCATTTCTTTCAAAATCTTCATCATTGTCAGCAACAAGGCATACATTTATAAGCTCCGAAAACAATGTGTATTTTGCACCTTCTCCAGACATGTCTATAAGTCCGTCTCCAAAACTTCCCATATGCTTTCCAACAGCCAAAACACTACAACCTTTAAGCGCATGAGTTCTTCCGAATCCAGCCTGCGCAACATCTCCTGTAACTCCCGGGAATGCAGGTGTCTCTCCGTCAACCTTGAATCTAGGTTCTATGGCTTCTTTAACAGGAACTATCCTTGTTTCATCCCCTGGCTTAGCAATAACCAGGTCGGCATCAGTAATATGTTCATCCTCTCTTACTACTGCCAGAGCCTCTTCCTTGTTTACGTAAAGTATTCCGTCTGAAAATTTAGAAACATCTCCAAACTGTATATCCTTTACATGAAAATTGCCTAATTCTAATTTCACTACACTTACTCCTTTCTTTGATAAATTTTAGTCAATTACATTATAAACCCAGAAAACGTTTTTGTAAACATGATTATTTTTTAATCGTGTTTAATTTAATGTTTTTACAAACGTTTTTAAAGCGTTTTTTCATTAAAACGCAATAAAAAAAACAGAAACTTAGATAACGCTTCTGTTTTGTTAATAATACATTAAATTTTCCTCATTAAATTTTTTTATACTTTCTTAATCACTATTGTATTTTTTTATATGCATTCAATTGTCTTAAACAATCACCTATTTGATATAAGAATCCAAAATCTTATTTATATAGCCTACTGTTTTTTCAACTTCATTTTCCATGTCCACATCCTCACAATCAATGCAGTCTATGAGTTTGGCAAGAACACCCCTGTAGATAATAAGCACAAGGTCATTTAATTCTTCAACAAGCTCGCCATCAAGTATTCCATCTTCAACCATCGGTATAAGTATTGCCTTGTTTCTTGCATATATGTCTCTTTCCTTAAGCATTGGAAGAGTATAGTTGTCATGTTTTCCAAAATCAAGAGGATATATTCTGAAGTAATCATTGAAAATTTCTGCAAATGTCTGTTTTGTATTTGCAAAAAATATAGTCTTGTATATTTTAGGTCTCTTGAAGGAATGTATGCAGAATTTTCTCCATACCAGTATAAATCTCTCGTATGAGTCTTTTCCTTCGCTGATATATTCATCCAAGGTCAGATAATAGTCCTTCAGATATGAAACTGCTGCATAGGACACCAGATGGTCCAGGTTTTCAAAGTAGTTGTATATGGTAGCGCTGTTGTATCCAGCCATGTCAGCCACTTTTCTTATAGTCAGGTTATCGATTCCTTCCTCGTCGATTATTTTGATGGCGGCATCGATAAAATACCTCATCATCCTTATACGTTTTAATTCCTTTTTGTCTATAGCACTCATTTGTTACTCCCAAGTTTTGTATTGTCCGATATTCCCACATCATATTAGGTGAGATTTTATCCAGTATACTACTATAATCAAGATTATTCCAGTGTTTTCTGGTTTTTTTGATTAAAGAAGCGTAAAAGCCACTCTCCAATATTGTTGAATTTACTTGAAAAACAAAAACCCGAAAACCAAAATAAAAGCTTTCGGGTTCTATATTATTCAAATGAAAATACAACAACTATACAGCCGTTATTTTGACATTTTTCATTGTATCACATCCAATAAATCTTGCAACGAATTCGTTTACAGGGTGGTATATGATTTCGTCGGGAGTTCCAACCTGAATTATTTCTCCCTTGTTCATGATGCATATTCTGTCTGCAAGAGCGAAGGCTTCGTTGAAATCATGTGTTATGTGGATTGTGGTAGTCTTGAATTCTCTGTGGAGCTTCTTAAGCTCTGACTGAAATTCCTGTTTTGTCCTAGGATCCAGCGCACTGAAAGGTTCATCAAGGAGCATGATGTCAGGAGATAGTACAAGAATCCTTGCTATCGAAACCCTTTGCTGCTCTCCACCGCTTAAGGTTGCAGGGTATCTCTTTTCAAGATGATCGATGTTAAGCATCTTCAAAATATCATCCAGTTTCTTCTCCATAAATTCATGAGAAGTTTTTCTTAACTTCAATCCAAACAGGATATTCTCTCTGACATTCAAATGAGGAAAAAGCATGTAGTCCTGATATACGAATCCTATGTTTCGCTGTTCCGGATATAGATGCAAGGTTTCCTTTCCATCGAAGAGTATCCTGCCTGTATCCGGCTTGTACATGCCTGCCAGTGTTTCCAGGATTACTGTCTTACCTGTTCCCGTAGGCCCTAAGATCACAAAATATTCATTGTCTTCTATTTTCAGATTTATATTCCTCAGTCTGAAATCACCAAGGGTCTTATTTAGATCAATAATTTCAATCATTTGCATCTCCTTTGAATCATCCTATTTTTGAAACGCTTTTATTCTTCAGTCCAATAATTTCAAAAATAAGCAGCGACACTATCGAAACTGTTATTATGATTGATGCTGATGCCATGGCAAGTTTCAAGTCTCCGGTTGACATGTTCAAAAACAGTGAAACCGGAAGTGTCTCGGTTTTCATCCTCGTCGCTCCGACAAGCATAAGGGCCGCTCCAAACTCACCTATGGCTCTTGCCCACGTTATTACGATTCCCGCTATGAGACCGTTCTTGGCAAGCGGGAGGGTAACCTTGAAAAAGCTCTGCATTTGAGTGCATCCCAGGGTTCTGCTTACAAATTCCAACCTGGGATTGATGTCTTCAAGGGTTGATTTTACAATCCTCAGCATATAGGATATGTTTACAAAGAACTGTGCTAGTATGATGCCCTTAACATCAAAAACAAATTTCAATCCCAAATCCGCCAGACTTCTTCCGAATTCAGTTCCCCCAAAGAGCATCAGGAGGGAAACACCCGATACCACCGGTGGAAGGGACAAGGGAAGGTTTAGTATTGAATTTGCTACAATCTTCCCCGGAAAATTAACCTTGACTAATCCATATGCAATAGGCACTGCAAAGACAATACACAATGCCGTAGATACCACAGAGGTATAAAGACTGAGCTTTAGTGAAAAAATGATTTCGGGAGATCTTATACTCTCTCCCAAACCTACATATCCTCTAATCAGTATATTTGAAACTGCAGCTATTATAAGCGCAAGGACAACGACTATAAACAAGGATAGCACCGTCTTGAACATCAAATTTCTTCTCTTTATATTCCTGACAAAGAAAGCCGAATTGTATTTTCCCTTTCTGCCGGCATTATATTCCATATAACATCCTTTCCATCATTATTCCGTTATCGCCTTGAATCCATGCTTTTCAAATATTTTTACACCTTCTTCCGACACAAGGTAGTCGGAAAATTGACCGGCTATATCCTTTTTCTCCGAAAAAGTCAGTACGCATACGGGTATGGTCTTGATCATATTGTTCTCTTCAGTTATCTCAACTATTTCCACTTCTTCAACACCGCTTACATTATCTTCCCAAATTATACATGCATCAGCCTGCTTCATGGACACATGAACTAGAACCTCATTGACTGTAGCATCCTTTGCAACCACATTTTCTTCAACCTGCTCCAGGATTCCACTTTTCTCCAGAATCTTCTGAGACACCTTGCCTATTGCAGCAGACCTTTCATCTCCAAGAACAACCTTTACACCGGGATTTGCCAGATCGGCAAGACAGGTTATGTTGGCAGGGTTTCCGGCTGGCACGGCTATTACAGGTATGTGATAGACCACCTTCTGGGCGTTTTCCGTAAATCCCTTTTCCTTTGCAGACTCATAATATGAATATGCTCCTGGGACATAAAGATCGCCTTCCTGCATAAGTTCGATCTGACTCAGATTTTGAGCGGAACCTGCATATGAGTATTCAATCTTAACGTTGAATTTTTCCTCATAAATCTGGGCTATTTCATCCATTGGCTTCCTAAGCCCTGCACCACAGTAAACTATAAGTGTTTCCGCTTCATTTTCTGTGTTTTCCTCAACAAGGGCAGTGTTTTCTTCGCTGTCATTGCTGTCCTGATTTCCACTGGTGTCCGCTGCATTGCTTCCTGTACATCCTGCCATTGCTGACAGTACAAGGATCAATACAAGAACGAGAGCTAAAATTCTTTTTTTGTTCATCCTCTTCTCCTTTATTTTGAGTATTCACAAAACCGTTCCAGACCCATCAAGCAGGCCGGTCCGGATATTGTCGTGCCAAAGAACAAAGTAGGTTTACCCGATTCGGTAAAATTGGAAAGCGTGTCGTTTACAACAGTGCTTCCCGTTGCTACAACCAGGTCGCACCAATGTAAAGCATCCTCGAAACTTTCCTCTCCATTTTCAATAAGTACATTGTTCTTTTTGGTGCCAACCTTTTCATCATCAAGGTCCAAAACCCTTAATGCAAAATCTTTAGAAAGGTTTTCCAAGAATGCAGGTTGATAACCTACAAGAGTTATTTTGGGATTTCCGTATTTTTCCTTTATGCTTTCTACCAGTTTTTCGGCACAGGACTCAGGTTCCTCATCCTTGCAGTGTATCGTATTGGATGAAATCCCAAGAAAATTCATTATTGCATTTACCGAAGCTATGAATATCGCTCTTTCACGATTGGATTCCAGTTCAAGCTCCATTATTTCCCTGACTGTTCCCTTGAAATCGCACGGCGCATCTGTGAAGGCTTGTCCTACAGACCCCTTGAATTCAGCCTGCATAAGCTTTTCCCTTCCCTTGATAAGGGGATAGTCCCTTCTCTTGGGATTTCCTATTGCCTCCACTGTTGTGAGTACCTTAGCCTCCACTGATATATTTTCATCCATCAATTCGTTTTTCTTCACTAATTCTGTAAATCTTGACTTTATACATTCCATCATTGAAATCTCTTTCATCGTCATTCTCCTTAAAAAACAAAGTCCACGTTCTGTAAAAAAGAACGTGGACTACTAAGCCACTTCATTCTCCTTTACCTTTCCAAACGGGAGGCATGATTGTTTCCAAACATACCCTTCGGTCTCATGTCCATGGCAGCCCGTAGGTCCATGAGACTCGGTAATGAGCATATGATTATAAGCAAGTTAATTATAGCAAATCATTTTGTATATGTAAAGCATAAATGAACATTTGCTCTGATTGATTTGTGATAATGTCTTATCATACCGTTTGAGAAAATGTCCCAAAGCAAAGCAGAAAGTAATATACTAGAACCTCATGAAAAATGTGAGGTGCATAATGAGAAAGGTAAACTTAAATATGAATGAAAATCAGAAGTATGAAATAATCAAGCGATTAGTTGAGACAGATGGAAACAAAGAAAGAGCGGCAATAACGTTGGGATGTACAAGAAGGCATGTGAACAGGATGATAGCTAGGTACAAGGAACAAGGGAAAAGCTGCTTTGTTCACGGGAATCGAGGTAAAACACCAACGA
>NZ_FQZL01000050.1 GCF_900142005.1 Dethiosulfatibacter aminovorans DSM 17477 | reverse complement strand
AGGTCTCCCGTGAAGTGAAGGTTGATGTCCTCCATTGGTACAACCTGAGCGTATCCGCCTCCTGCTGCTCCTCCCTTTACTCCGAAGACAGGTCCAAGGGATGGCTCCCTCAGTGCCACTATGGTGTTCTTACCAAGTCTTGAAAGTGCGTCTGCAGTACCTATTGTAGTAGTTGTCTTTCCTTCTCCTGCCGGAGTAGGGTTGATTGCAGTTACAAGGATCATCTTCGCTTCCTTGCTTTCCGACTTCTTAAGTACGTTGTAGTCCA
Source organism: Dethiosulfatibacter aminovorans DSM 17477 (assembly GCF_900142005.1). Taxonomy (GTDB): domain Bacteria; phylum Bacillota; class Clostridia; order Tissierellales; family Dethiosulfatibacteraceae; genus Dethiosulfatibacter; species Dethiosulfatibacter aminovorans. The sequence continues at coordinate 11,575 of NZ_FQZL01000050.1, read as the reverse complement.
CCTTTGCCTTGAATCTTCCGTAAAGGTCGATATCCTCTTCCGTGAATCCCACCTTTTGTGCTATCTCTCTTATATCCTGCATTTTTGCTTCCTGTGCTATTTCTATATCACTCTTGAATGACATTTCTTACCTCCATTTTTGATTTTTCATATGTTCCAATGCTCTTCAGCAATATCGCCGTGAACATTGAAAATAACCTCAGCATATGTTTCAATTCCGCTTTTCTTTCTTTATTAATTAAATAAAAGCATTACTCATTGTTTCCTCCTTATGAGCAATGCTTCCACTTATACAATCAGTTTGTTAATTGCAACAGCGGAAGCGATAAAACAACGCGGGTCTTCCCTTCGTTCAAAGGCAACCTCCCATCCTTTGACACTTGACGCATTTTACCTACTCTGTTTATATTTTGTTTATGTCCCTGTAATTATTTTTTGACTAAGCGGAAGGGGAAGCTCCCCTTCCACCGGTCAGTCAATATAATTAGTTAGGAGCTAATCATCTAAAGTTTTATCATGCTGTCTTTTCTATATTCGTCAAAGAGTTTCTCAAAATCTTCAAGACTGTCCTGGATATGGTATACATGCTTGTCTTCAGGGAATTTTGATTCCTTGACGTCAGTCACATATTCCTTCATTGCATTAATTATTACTTCTGCGACATTGGCATATTTCTTAACGAATTTTGGTGTGAATGCCTGGAACATTCCCAGCATGTCTCCACATATTATCAGCTGTCCGTCGCATGGCTCTCCAGCTCCGATTGAGTAAACAGGGATATCAAGAAGTTCAGTGATGAATGCTGTCAACTCCGGTGGCATAGCCTCAAGAAGAATCATTCTTGCTCCAGCTTCCTGTACTGCCAATGCATCTTCGATCATCGCCTTTGCTCCGGGAATCTTTCTTCCTTGAGCCTTGAATCCGCCAAGTGCTCCCGAGCTTTGAGGTGTAAGACCAATGTGTCCGCAAACAACAATTCCCGCATCTGTGATTGCTCTGATTCTGCTTGCTATTCTTACTCCACCTTCAAGTTTGATTGCATCCATGTCAGCTTCCTTCAGGAACCTAACAGCGTTTCTTACAGCATCTTCATCAGATGTCTGGTATGCTCCAAAAGGCATGTCTCCAACTATCATTGTGTTTGGTGCGCCTCTTCTAACTGACTGGCAGTGTGAAATACAATCATCCATGGTTACGGGAACCGTACCGTTGTAGCCCATTACTACCATTCCAAGTGAATCGCCAACCAGAATCATGTCCATTCCTGCCTGCTCTGCAAATGACGCCATGGGGTAGTCATATGCTGTAATCCAGCTTAGTTTCTCTCCCTGCTCTTTCATTTTGTAAAGATCCAAAATACTTTTTCTTCTTGCCATTTTCATAACCTCCAATTTACGTTCCATATTGTTGTACGTCGTTTTGTATTATCGTACATTAAGAATAACACATGAAATAAAATAATGCAAGAGTTTTTGGAATTTTTTTCTTCAAGTTTTTGAAAACCTTTTCTTCGATATGAAAAACAGGAAGAAAATCCATTGACTCATGGACTTTCTTCCCGTTTTTCATTTCTTTTATGGCAACTGCCGCCAATTATTCATTTTATTGATCAAGCAAACTTTCCTTTTCATTATATATCATTCAATATCCTGCAAGCCTTAACAACATGCTTGGCAAGCACCGATGTTGTAACGGAGCCCACTCCGGCTGGAACAGGTGTTATCATTGACGCCTTTTCAATACATTTGTCAAAATCAACATCTCCGCACATATTGTTGTCCTCGTCCATGTTGATTCCTACATCCAGTACTACCGCTCCCTCCTTGACATATGTGTCATCAACGAGTTTAGCCTTCCCGACTGCAGCTACAAGCACATCTGCCGTCCTGCACATCCCTGGAAGATCCTGCGTTCTTGAATGGCATATAGTCACTGTTGCATGTTCCTTGAGCAGGAGCATCGATACAGGCTTGCCCACCACAAGAGATCTTCCAATGACCACCGCGTGCTTTCCCTTTAGATCCACACCATAAAACTTCATTATCTCCATTACCGCAGTTGGTGTTGCAGGAGGAAATCCTGTTTCATCTCCTTCTGTCACCTTTGCTACATTCACAGGAGAAAAGCAATCAACATCCTTTTCCGGCGATATTACATATTTGATTATATCCTCATCAAGATGTTCAGGCATAGGCCTGAACACCAGTATCCCATGGACGTTTTCATCGTCGTTCACTTTTTTCAGTTCCTTTATAAACTCATCCTGTGAAATATCCACAGGAAGCGCTATCACTTCCTTATCTATTCCACATTTTTCCATTCTCTTGATGGCGCCTCTTTCATAGGCAAGATCGCTGGGATCTGCCCCAACCCTTACTATTGCAAGCTTTGGACTGATACCCCTTGATTTTATTTCTTCCACTTCTCTTATTACCGATTCAGTTATTGCATCGGCAACAGGTTTACCTTTTATTATTTCTCCCATCTTGTCTCCTATTCATATTCAATTTTTTCACAAGAAAGCAGCTACGCTGCGTTAACCGTGTCACGCTTCATATGGCCAAAGCGGTTATTAAGAGGTCGTAGAAATTTTCTTCAACGCATAACACCAACGCTTCAAGGAGTTGTGCATATTTGAATTTCTTTGACTATAAAAAATAGAGCCTAAGGCTCTACGATTAATATTATATTGAAAAATCAACAAAATTTAAAGAATTAATTTCTTTTTTGTAAAAGAAAAAAGTCTATGCAACCATAGACTTTTCTCCCGTCTTATTCTTTTGGGAATCATATATTTTAATCGCTCCATTTATAGAGAGAATGGAAACAAAAGCTATTGCGCCAAGTTTTCCTCCTAGGCCAATAAATATGTTCTGTGTATATATAAAAAACATGGCCGCCATGGCTCCGGACAGAATTACATGGCTTAAGCTGTTAAGCCTGTCTCTAGATGACATTCCTATGAATGACCCGCAAAACAATACTATTGCCAATAATTCCCCTGATTGTCCGTATACCATTGGCAACAACAGGCCTCCAATCAATCCGGTAACTGCCGATGACTCCACTGCACTTAGTCTTGATCTATGGTGTATGATATATGCTGCTACCGCACCTATGATGATATAAAGCGCTATTAAACTGTTAATCGACTCTGTCGGGAAAGGTTCCACTACATATGCCTTTCCTGTAATGATCGAGTATGCCATTGTACCGCCAAAGGCTATGACACCCAGTTTCCCTCCGAATCCCGAAAACACACTGCCTGCTATCAGGAATATAATACCTGATATTATAGCTGAAAAAAGCAAACTTTGATAATCTCCATACATGACAACGCTTGACATCCCTACAAAAGATCCGCAGTATATCGGTATTTCATACTTCTTTGAAGCCATAGCTCCTACCAGACCTACTACACTTGAGGCAACAACCGGACCAAGATTAAGTTCATTACTCATAAAGAAAGTGATGATTGCCCCTGCTAAAACGGCTGTTACTACTGAATAGTAGCTTCTTTCATATACTATGTCATTTATCTTGTCTTTTTCCAGTATTAAGTTTTTTCTGCATTCATGAATAACTTCATAAACCAAAAACAGTAACGCAATGGTTTTTAAAATTGAAGCACCCCAGTGTTCCCAGCGAAAAGCCATGGCTGTACTGAACAATGCCAGCTTTACAGCTAAGGCTGAAAAAATGCCAAAGCTAATTATTGAAACCTTATAATTCAAACTATTATCTCCTAACCCATTATTTCAATTACTTTACTATATACTTCGTCTGCAATTTTTGATCCCTTGTCAACCATTGCTTCCGTCTTTTCCCTTACTTCACTTGTATATTCTTCATCCTTGATGGAATTCACATTTATTACTACATTGAGCTGCGCACTGTATAAAGCAGCCTTCAGGCACTGAACTCCCACTCCCACATCGCTGATTATAAGCTTTGAAGATATATCAACAAGCTCTTCATGCAGAAGTATTGACTCGTAGATGCATTCAACCATCTTAACAGGTGCGGAGCATGCAACCTTAAGGGCCTCCTGAAGCACCTTCTCCTTCTCCGCTTTTTCTTCATCGGTCGTTGCCTTTATTCCATAAGCCTTTGACAGCGGAAGGAAGTTTTCAGCATCCCTGTCTATAAGCTCAATCAACTCATCCTTAAGTGCGTATCCTCTGTCGAGTATGTCTCTGTGCTTTTCTTCAACATCCTTGAATTTCTTTTTTCCTATTGAAAAGTTTGCCACCATGCTGTTCAGTGCAACTCCAAGTGCTCCCACAAGGGCTGCCGCACCGCCGCCTCCCGGTACTGCTTCCTTTGATGCCAACAGGTCTGCAAACTCCCTGCACGTTCTATCAGTTAATTTCATATTCTCCTCCTGTTAAAATATTAACATTAGATTTAAAAAATAAAAAAGACTTTCGTCTCAATCATCCTGTCAAAAATACAAAAAGTCCGTCCCTCTTGTATTTTTGTCAAGAATACAACCTGTCGGGCTGACCTTCAGCCCGACATATTGTATCTAAGATTTATTTAATCAATTAATTGGTGCCATATTAGAATAATCCTGAGATCACTCCGTTTTCGTCAACGTCGATTTTCTCTGCCGACGGTACCTTTGGAAGTCCAGGCATCTTCATGATATCTCCTGTGGACACTACTATGAAGCCTGCTCCTGCAGATATTGTAATGTCGCTTGCAGTAATTTTAAATCCTGTCGGTCTTCCAAGCTTCTTGGGATCGTCAGTAAGGGAATACTGGGTCTTCGCCATGCAAATTGGAAGGTTGCCGAATCCAAGCTTCTCAAGGTTTGCTATCTCCTTTTCAACCTTTCCAGTATAATCCACTCCGTCTGCTCCATAGATCTTTGTCGCTATTGCTTCAATCTTTTCCTTGATGCTCATGCTGTCTTCGTAAGTATATTTGAACTCCGTCTCATTTTCGTCGATAAGTCTGATTACTTCCCTGGCCAAGTCTTCTCCACCTTCGCCGCCTTTTGCCCATACATCTGAAAGTGCCACATTTACTCCAAGCTCCTTGCATTTTTCTTCAACAAGGGCAAGTTCAGCCTCGGTGTCAAATGGGAATTTGTTGATTGCCACCACTGCAGGAAGTCCGAATACCTGCGTTATATTTTCAACATGCTTGAGAAGGTTTGGAAGTCCGGCTTCAAGGGCTTCAAGATTCTCATTGTTGAGGTCTGCCTTCGCTACTCCTCCGTTGTGCTTAAGGGCTCTTACAGTTGCTACTATGATTACAGCATCGGGCTTGAATCCTGCCTGTCTGCACTTGATGTCGAGGAATTTCTCCGCTCCAAGGTCTGCTCCGAATCCTGCTTCCGTAACTACGTAGTCTGCAAAGTGTCTTGCCATCTTCGTAGCCATTAGTGAGTTGCATCCGTGTGCTATGTTTGCGAATGGTCCACCGTGGATGAAGGCTGGTGTTCCTTCAAGCGTCTGTACAAGGTTCGGCTTCAAGGCGTCCTTCAGAAGTGCTGCCATGGCTCCCTGTGCGTTTATCTGTCCTGCAGTCACAGGCTCTCCCTTTCTGTTGTATGCCACGATTATCTTGGCAAGCTTGTCCTTAAGGTCAACTATGTCAGATGAAAGACAGAATGCAGCCATTACCTCGCTGGCAACGGTGATGTCGAATCCATCTTCCCTTGGTACTCCGTTTCCTTTTCCACCAAGTCCGTTTGTGATTTTCCTGAGCTGTCTGTCGTTCATGTCTACAGCCCTTCTCCAGACGATTCTTCTTACGTCTACGTCAAGTGCATTTCCCTGATGGATGTGGTTGTCAAGCATTGCTGCCAAAAGGTTGTTTGCAGCGCCTATTGCATGAAGGTCTCCCGTGAAGTGAAGGTTGATGTCCTCCATTGGAACAACCTGTGCGTATCCGCCGCCTGCTGCTCCTCCCTTCACTCCGAAGACAGGTCCCAGTGATGGTTCCCTGAGTGCCACTATTGTATTCTTTCCAAGTCTTGAAAGTGCGTCTGCAGTACCTATTGTAGTAGTTGTCTTTCCTTCTCCTGCAGGAGTAGGGTTGATTGCAGTTACAAGGATCATCTTCGCTTCCTTGCTTTCCGACTTCTTAAGTACGTTGTAGTCCACCTTTGCCTTGTATTTTCCATAAAGGTCGATATCGTCTTCAGTAAATCCCAGCTTCTTCGCTATCTCCCTTATATCCTGCATTTTTGCTTCTTGTGCAATTTCAATATCACTCTTGAATGACATTTCTTACCTCCACTTTTGATTTTTCATATGATGCAACACTCTTCAGGAGTATTGCCGTGAACATTGAGAACAACGGTATCAGTACGTAGTTTGAAAATATCCTGCCCGGCAGGAATACCAAAAATCCTTTTCCAAACAGTACCGACAGAAAATATGTATTGAGTATCATGGATGTTACAAGCTGTGTTACGCTTACTGTAAAGAGTATCTTGTCCATCCTTATTCCTTCTACATTTGCGCTTGTCTTTATTGGTATGTAGATAAAAGCTGCTGTAAGTACCGCGAAAAGCACTGGGAATATCCAGCTAATCTGTTCTCCATTGTACAGTATCGCTCCTTCAGCAAAAGTTACAACTCCTCTCGATATGAAGACCCCTGCGAACCCAGCTGCTATAAGCACTATGAATACAGTGTTAAGAATATTGTAATTCATGTCCTTCTTCATATACTTATAGATAAGTCCCGGTATGAATCCCACCAATGCACTTGACAGTGTGAATCCAGGGAAAAATGCTCCTCCGGGCTTCACAACGAAGCAAATCAGATCCGACAGCGCTCCTGTTAAAAGTCCTGCCAGCGGTCCACAAATTATTCCGCTCAGCATTATCGGCACCGATGTAAAGTTTATCCTCAATGCAGGAAGTCCCGCAAGAGGTACATATACTTCAAGTACCAGCTTAAGCACCACGCTCAGGGCTATCATCAGCCCAACCTTTACCATTGTGTTCGTTTTCATTCTGCTTTTTTTGTCTTTCCTCATAAAAGCATTACTCATTTTGTTTCCTCCTTTTTGAGCAATGCTTCCACCAATACAATTAAATTGCAACAGCGGAAGCGATAAAACAACGCGGGTCTCCCCTTCGTTCAAAGGCAACATCCCATCCTTTGACACTTGACGCATTTCATCTACTCTGTTTATATTTTTCATCCGCTTATTCCTTAAGAAAAAATAACCGAGATGATTTACACCTCGATTATACCATATACCATACTATTAAACGTCGAAAAATTTATTAATTTTTGATTATTCTCGTCCTTTACAGGCTATCACCCAATATTTTCTTCACTTGCTCAACGTCCTTGTCCCCACGGCCTGAAAGGTTAACGACAATTATCTTGTCACCGTCTAATTCCTTGGCTATTTTCATTACATGTGCAACAGCATGGGAACTTTCCAGTGCGGGTATGATTCCCTCAACTCTTGAAAGCTCAACAAATGCATCAAGGGCTTCCTTGTCTGTAACGGATGTGTATTCTCCTCTTCCCGTCTCGTAATAGTATGAGTGCTCCGGCCCTACTCCAGGATAGTCAAGACCTGCAGCTATGGAATAAACCGGCAGCGGTTCTCCCTGCTCGTCCTGAAGCGTCATGCACTTGAATCCGTGGATAACGCCAGGCGACCCCAGACTTATTGATGCGGCATGATCGAGAGTATCAAGACCTCTACCGGCAGGCTCCACTCCTACTATCTTGACATCTTTATCCTCAACAAAAGGATGAAAAAGTCCTATTGCATTGGATCCTCCTCCTACACATGCAACAACATAATCGGGAAGTCTTCCTTCCTGCTCCAATATCTGCTCCCTTGCCTCTATTCCTATAATACTCTGGAACTCTCTTACCATTATTGGATATGGATGAGGACCGACTGCGGATCCGAGGAGATAGTAAGTGTTTTCTGCATTTTCCACAAAGTCCATCAGCGCCGCATCTACTGCATCCTTGAGCGTTCTTGTTCCGAAGGTTACAGGCACCACCTCTGCTCCCAGAAGCTTCATCCTGAATACATTAAGAGCCTGTCTCTCCGTATCTATCTCTCCCATATATATAATGCATTCCATACCGAACATTGCGCATACGGTTGCAGTTGCAACACCGTGCTGTCCTGCTCCGGTCTCGGCTATTATTCTTTTCTTTCCCATTCTCTTGGCCAACAGAACCTGTCCTATGGTGTTGTTAATCTTGTGGGCTCCGGTATGGTTCAGGTCTTCCCTCTTTAGATATATCTTTGCTCCGCCAATCTTGTTGGTCAGCTTCTCTGCAAAATACAGAGGATTTGGCCTTCCGGTATATTGCCTGTGGTAGTACATGAGCTCTTCCTTGAACTCCGGATCGTCAATATACTTGTAAAAGTTCTCTGCAACCTCTTCCAATACTGCATTAAGCTGTTCCGGCACGAACATGCCTCCGAATTGTCCAAAATACTCTTTTCTTTCCATTTTCTTCCTCCAGATATTTAAATTATTTTAAAAGCGGAGAGCGAGGGCCTTAACATCAAAAAACCCTCTATCCATATGGATAGAGGGCGTGTTATCGCGGTGCCACCTCTTTCAATCTTATAAAAGATTATCTCTTTCAGATACGGGAACTTGTTCCGATATCCTATCTCTGTAACGGGAGAATCCCGGGTCATCCTACTAGTCTTCAAATGCCGCTCATAAGTCCATTCAACTGTTATCCAACTGCCGGATTCACACCTCCGCCGGCTCTCTTTGAGTGTTCAAACAGCCTACTACTCTTACTCAACGCTTTGTTGTTAATTCAGATTATACCCGAATATACGGGTATATGTCAAGGTGTGATTTTCGTTATTCTCAAGAAATGATTGTCTTTTTATTTATTAAATGTAAATTTTTAGTTACTAAAGGAAAGCAATATTCCCAACGAATGAAGCCTTGATAAAAGCCCTTTATTTATGTCAAGCGGATATACAGATATAGACTCTGAGACCAAATAAAAAGCGAGCTGTCCATTTTAACGTATAACTAGCCTAACCAAATACCATTTACTTTCATGGTGCTCTGATTTTACAAAGATTATGTTACAATCTCAAAGATCATTATGTCATCCGTTGACATTCGAGTCTTTCTTTTTCTATTTGTTTTGCTCACTCACCTTAATATCATACTTTTTCATTTTCTTGTACAGGTTCTGTCTGGATATGCCAAGTGTCTTTGCAGCAGCAGTCATATTTCCACCAGAATTCTCAAGATCGAAAATTATCCTGTTCTTCTCAATAGTCTCCAGCTCATGCTTGAGGCTGTCCTGTACAAGTTCAATCTCATTTTTTGACCCTTTTGATGCGGTTGTGGTTTTAAGGAAATAGGCAGGAAGATGTTCAGCATTTATTTCACTGCTGTATCTTGCCATAACGACAGCACTTTCAATTACATGCTCCAATTGCCTTACATTGCCTTCCCAGTCATTATTCATAAAAAGTTGATACACTATCTTGTTCACAGGTTTCACTCCAATGCCAAGCTTCCTTGATTTCATTTTTATAAAATACTCAGCCAAGGGTCCAATATCATCAATTCTTTCACGTAGTGGAGGCACTTTTATGAATACTACTCCAAGTCTATACAAAAGGTCGTTCCTTACTTTCCCTTTATCAACTTCATCAAAGGGATTCATGTTCATAGCACTGATTATTCTGGAATCAATCTTTACTTCTTCCGTGCCTCCAATCCTTCTTACAGTTCCTTCCTGAATAACCCTCAACAGCTTTGCCTGGAGATTCATCGGCATGGAATTGATTTCATCTAAAAATATGGTTCCTCCCGAGGCAATCTCAAAAAGTCCTTTTTTGTTTTCAGCTCCTGAAAAAACTCCCTTCACCGAACCAAAAAAAATGCTTTCCATCAAATTTTCAGGTACTGCTGAACAGTTTACGGCTATAAACTTTCCTTTTCTCCTTGAACTTTCATAATGTATGCTCTGGGCTATGATTTCCTTTCCGGAGCCGGTTTCTCCATGAATTATTATATTTGAATCTGTCATGGCAACCTTTTTAGCATCTTCAACAAGCTTTTGCATCACTTCGCTCCTGCCTATCAGATTGTCAAACGTATATTTGCCACCGGAACTTCTCATATATGAATCATGTCCACTTCTTGCATCGACAATCTCAGACACATCCAATATAAAAAGTAAATACTTTTCATCTGAAAATAATATTGGTACCTTGTTTATCTCGAATCTGCCACCTTCATATTCGAAGGTTCCCAAACCCTCCTTCAGTTTGGATATGTTTTCGGAAATCATATAAGCGATTTCCATATAGTTGTCAAATTCCTTGTTTTTCCAAAAAATTCTTCCATCCAGTTCCGTTAGCAGAAGACCTCTATTAAAACTATTGAAAAAATCCCTATTCTGCCTGAGTATCGCCTTAATGTCCATAACTTCACCTACAATGAATTTATATATTCTTCTTCATTAAATTCGGCCTTTCGATTTGGACAATCCTGCTTTCTGCAAAGAATGCAGTTATGGAATTCATCTTCACTTAAAAACATGAAACCGGAAACACTTCTTACAGGATTTATCATACCGGATGAAAGAACGCTAATTCCAAGTTCTAAAGGTTTCCCACCTAAAAGTTCAAATACCTTGTTCACTTCCACAGTGCTCCAACCCTGAATTGAACCCGGATTTATATGTGATATTCCATGAACATTGTAATCATCCTTGATCTTGTCCCTCATTTTTTCTCTTATTTGAGTCAACGCAAGGTATTCAACCTTTTCAGATACATACTTGTCAAAAACATCCTCCAAGGTTTTAGTATGCTCCGTCACCTCGAGTCCACAAGTTGCAAAATAAGGAAAAACCATATCACAGTCCTTGAGCTTATTAGCCAATATCCTGCTCTTAAATTCTATTCCGCCAAGTTTTACATAGTCTTCACCCGTTTCTTCTATTGCACACTCGGAAAAAATATACTTGGCCTTTACGTGCCTGGAGGCCTCCCTTGCAACCTTCATAACATTTTCAATCATATTATCATTTCTAAGCTTTAAGACTTTAACAAGCATATCTTCATCAAGATTGAACCGCCAATTATCATTGATTATTATATCCATATTTTACTCCTTTCCATTCATTATTTATATCAATCTCTTTTTCTACACATAATAATATTATACCTAAAATCCTAATCATTTCAATGGTTATACGATTTCCAGCTCTAGTTAGATTAAAACAGCCCAATGTTCATTTTGGGCTATTTATTGCTTTTTTCTTAAATTCACTAATAGTTATTTATGCTTCTCCACAACATCAAGAAGTTCCGGAAAGTCCATGCCTATCGCCTTTAGCTTCTCCGGAGTGGGCACTCCGTTCTCTGTCCAGCCACGTCTTTTGTAGACTGCATCAGTAAGCTTCTCGTACTGGTCTTCCCTGTATGCCCTCATTGCCGCTATCTTTTCTTCAACTGTCTTTCCTGTTGGGTCGTATCCCACCGTCTCCTTCAGCTGCTTGTCGTATCTTTCAGCCCTTGATTCGTATTCCTCGGGGGTTACAGGTCCCATGGTCCTGTAAGGGGTTTTGTCGTTTAT
>NZ_FQZL01000052.1 GCF_900142005.1 Dethiosulfatibacter aminovorans DSM 17477 | reverse complement strand
AAAAAGTCCCAAAATTACTTTTGTTTGTTACATAATTAACTCTAAGAATTACGTTGACTATGTGTTATTCTATTGTCCAGGTGCATTGCCGAGCAGCGAATTTTATTATTCGCGACCAGGCCAGGTCCGTTGCTGTTGCTTGTGTTGCTCGTTTTGACAACTTGTTCAGTATATCACTCATGTTTCTCCGTGTCAACTGTTTTTTAAGTTTTTTCAAAACTTTTTATCTGTATATTCATCTGTCTTTGCAACCCTTTTTAAGGTGCTTTATTAGTATAGCCACTCGGTGTAACTTTGTCAATAGTTATTTTAAATGATTTTAAAATGACTTTAACAAGTTTACCTCGTTTTTACCTTTCTCGTGGGGTGCTTTACTAGATTATCACAATCAGATACCCCTGTCAACGCTTTTTTAAAGTTTTTTGAAATCATTTTTTTGTTGAAATTTCAATGCTTGCACACTGTATACAACACACGGGGAGCCGTGTATATAGACCTTGCTTTCATTATTCGTTTTCATCCACTTTTTGTTCGGATTAGAGTCAAAAACCACTTGTTTTTATACCCGCAACTCCAATAAAGTTCGTGCTGTCAAATCTCAGAACCTCGCTTCATCAATATCAGGAATTTACATTTACAGTAATATATAATCAATTTCTGCATCGAAAAGAATAGATTAGAAATATGGTAAGCATAAATAAAAAATATCATATGTCGTCCAGGCCATGAACTCGAGGTTCGACAAACAATGCTGTACCTACACACCAAGAAAAAAAGGACCATTCCAACCGTTTACGGCTGAAATCAGTCCTTATTTTACAAAATATTCTATTCTTCTACAGGCTTCATTGTCGGGAAGAGTATTACATCTCTAATAGATGCAGAGTCTGTAAGAAGCATTATTACTCTGTCAACACCTATTCCAAGGCCTCCAGTTGGCGGCAGTCCCACTTCAAGAGCATTTACAAAGTCAAGGTCCATCATCTGAGCTTCATCATCTCCAGCTTCCCTTTCCTTAAGCTGCGCTTCGAATCTGCCTTTTTGATCTATTGGATCGTTAAGCTCGGAAAATGCATTTGCAATTTCCCATGTATTTATAAATGCTTCAAATCTGTTTGTTATTCTCGGATCATCAGGGTTCCTCTTGGCAAGTGGAGATACCTCTACGGGATGGTGCATTACAAATGTAGGTTCAACAAGGTCTTCCTCACAGAATTCCTCAAATGCAAGGTTTACAACATGTCCTGTAGTCCAATGCTTTTCGACTTCAAGGTGAAGTTTTTCCTTGGCAACCATTTTCGCTTCCTCATCACTGTTCAGTGCATAGAAATCTATTCCGGTCTTTTCCTTTACAAGATCGTGCATTGACGCTCTTCTCCAAGGAGGAGTAAGGTCAAGCTCTGTTCCCTGATAGTTTATCTTTGTTGTACCGTTTGCCTTTTCACACATGTATGCAACTACATTTTCAGTAAGCTCCATCATGTATTCATAGTCAACATAAGCCTTGTACACTTCCATGGCTGTATATTCAGGATTATGCTTGATTGACATACCTTCATTTCTGAACATCTTGCCAATTTCATATACTCCATCGAACCCGCCAACTATTAGTCTTTTTAGGTAAAGTTCATTGGCTATCCTCAGATACATGTCTATATCCAGGGTATTGTGGTGAGTAATGAAAGGTTTTGCAGAAGCTCCTCCAGCTATTGTGTTCAGTGTTGGAGTATCAACTTCCAAAAATCCCCTGCTGTCCAGGTATTCTCTCAAAGCCTTGATTATTATACTTCTCTTTATAAACGTATCCTTAACTTCAGGATTTACAATAAGGTCAACATACCTTTGTCTGTATCTCAAATCAGGATCCTTAAGTCCGTGATATTTTTCAGGAAGTATCTGCAGAGATTTGGACAACAATACTACTTCAGTAGCTCTGATTGAAACTTCTCCCATCTTGGTTTTAAAGATTTCGCCCTTGACTCCGATGATATCGCCGATGTCATGAGTTTTCAGTGTATTGTATTCATCTTCTCCCAGCAGGTCCTTCTTAGCAAAAACCTGTATTCTTCCCTCACTGTCCTGAAGGTCATAGAATCCCACTTTGCCCTGGCCTCTTTTGGACATTATCCTTCCGGCACAGGACACAGCCTTACCTTCCATCTCTTCATAGTTGTCCTTAATGAACTTGCTTTTATGGGTAACTTCATATTTCTCTATCTTGAAAGGATCCTTCCCTTCCTTGACAAAATTTTCCAGTTTTTCCCTTTTTATCATTCTCAGCTCATTAAGATTTTCAATATCAGACACAAAAATCCCTCCTAAATCGTTATTTAATTTACTCCTAATATCTCATATTCAACAATGGCACCGCTAGGTGTCTCTACGTTTACCACTTCTCCTTCTGTCTTGCCCATAAGAGCCTTTCCAAGAGGTGATACATTGGATATTCTATCTTTGAACGGATCAGCTTCTGCAGATCCTACTATCTGGTATTCCATTATTTCATCGAATTCAATGTCTTTTATTTTAACTCTGCTTCCAATGTTTACAATACCATTACTGTCGCTGTTTTCTATAATTTTCGCATTCTTAATCATGTTTTCAATCTTAAGAATCCTTCTTTCTATATCCGCTTGTTCGTTCTTTGCTTCATCATATTCCGAATTTTCACTTATGTCACCAAAAGCAAGAGCTGCCTTTATTTTCTCTGCAACTTCCTTTCTTCTTACTACTCTAAGATTTTCCATTTCTGCCTTTAATTCTTCAAGACCTTCTTTCGTAAGCAGAATTTCATTATTTGTCATGTTTTTTCTCCCCTTTGGTAAATAATATTTTATCCTACAAAGTATAAGGTATGAACCATCAGTTGTCAAGACATTTGATGACTATGAATTTTTGTTTATTTTTTCTATGTATTCATTGATGAGTTCAATCATCTCATCCCTTGTCTTTACTTTGTTGAAACTCCCTCTCATTTCAGCCGCACCACGAAGTCCCTTTATGTACCATCCAGCATGTTTTCTCATCTGCATAAGAGCCACCCTTTCAGGCTTTTCCCTTACGAGCATTTCAACATGTTCTGAAAGCTGTCTAAGCTTTTCCTCATGGGATATGGCTTCTTCAATTTCATTCCCTTTCAAAAGTTCGTTTGAATCCCTGAATATCCACGGATTGCCAAAAGCCCCCCTGCCTATCATCACACCGTCGCATCCCGTATACTCAATCATATCCAATACATCCTTCGGTGTGAAAATATCTCCATTTCCTATAACAGGTATGTCCATGTTTTCCTTTAATTTCCTTATGGAATCCCAGTCGGCCTTTCCGGAATAGAACTGCTCTCTGGTCCTTCCGTGCAGGGTAACAGCATCGATGCCTGCATCCTGGGCTATTTTTCCTATTTCAAGGAAGTTGATACTTTCATCATTCCAACCTTTCCTGAACTTCACAGTTACAGGCTTTGTCGAAGCAGCCTTTACCCTTTTCATTATTTCACCGGCCAGCTTTGGATTTTTCATAAGGGCGCTTCCGTCTCCGTTTTTGACTATCTTCGGAGCTGGACATCCCATGTTTATGTCAAGAATCTGGAATGTATCCATTTTGTTCAGCTTTTCAATGACAATTTTCTCCATTATATCAGGGTCCGAACCAAATATTTGAAGGGAAACGGGGGTATCTCCCGTATCTATATCCATAAGAGTATGTGTTTTCTTGTCGTTATACAACAAACCCTTGGCGCTTATCATTTCAGTGCATACAAGCCCTGCACCGAATTTCTTGCATATTGTTCTGTACGTCTTGTCGGTTATGCCTGCCATAGGCGCCAGTATGACGTTGCTTTTTAATTCTATATTACCTATCTTCATCAATATTATGTTCCTCAATCATTCTTACTTCCTGTTTATTCATGTCTACAATATTACCACATGATGTGCAGTCTGAATATACAAGGCATCCGTCACAGTCGAAGCCGGATACTTCCACCTTTTTCCATCTCTTGTTCCCTTTTTTCCTTATCTCCATAAGGTTGTCGTATCTTTCAAACATCCTATCCCAGGGCTGAAAGAGTCCCCTGTCTTCTTCCTCAATGAATTTCAAGTACTTTCTCTCAAGATCATTGAGTATGTCGGAAACAAACTTCTCTCTGGATATTTCCTCTCCTTTTATGTGACTCACAGAAATACCCTTGTCTATATTTGATGCCAAGTCATCATTTTCTATGTCAAGATTGACTCTTATTCCTACTATATAAGACACTTCTCTTCCTTGTGAGGATTTTTCCACAAGAATACTCCCCAATTTTTTGTCATCATAATACAAATCGTTGGGCAGCTTCAGTTCCGTATCTATATCAATACTTCCAAGAACATCATGTACAGCTGCTGCAGCCGCAAGATTCAATACATTTGCAAGGTCTCTGTCACCATTGTTCTTGAATATTATGCTCAAATACAATCCACCCTTTGGAGAATACCACAAATCCTTGTTTCTCCCCTTGGAGTCCCATTGTTCTTCAGCCAGTATGACCATTCCGTTGGGACTTTGGGCAGAAATGCTCCTTGCCTTTTTGACTGCACATTGAAGGCTGTCAAACTGCAAAAATGTCCTTCCTACTTCCCTTGTATCCAATATTGAATTCAAAAGTTCAAAATCATACATGCAAATCACCTCTCATCCCGATGTATGAATAATACTATAGTTCAATAAAATTTTCAAGGGTAAGAAAGCGGCTTTGCCGCTATTAAACAAATCAGATAATAATGGATACATCCGGATTATGAATTTTTAACTTTAATTAAGCATAAAACAGCATCTGCGTCTAAACACAGATGCTGTTTTATAACTTAATAATTGCTTTCTTGTGTAATTTATGTGTTTTCCAAATCCAAATGGATATCAGTTTCTTAAAGTCCCAGAATGTCTTCTATCTCCGCAAGAAGTGCTTTCACTTCATCCATGGTAGTATCAGCCATATGAGCTATTCTGAAAGTTTTTTCCTTCAAGTCGCCGTATCCGTTTGATATCATGTATCCTCTCTTGCCAAGCTCGGCATTAAGGTCCTTGACACTGATTCCCCTAGTGTTCTTGATGTTTGTCAATGTGTTTGACAGATGGTTTTCGTCAGCAAAAAGTTCAAAGTGCTTTCTTCCCCATGCCCTTACATACTCTGCCATTTCAATATGTCTAGCAAATCTGTTGTCAAGGCCTTCTTCAAGGATTCTGTCAAGCTGATAGTCCATTGCAAACATGAGCGAAATATTTGGAGTTGAAGGATACTGGTGCGGCTTCTTCACAACTGCATCGTACACCTTCACAAGATCGAGGTAGAAACCTCTGTTTTCAACAGTTTTAGCTCTGTTATAAGCCTTTTCGGACATAGAGCACACTGCAAGTCCCGGAGGAAGTCCAAGTGCCTTCTGCGTTGAAGTTACACAGATATCTATTCCAAGCTTGTCAACTTCAACCTTTGCTCCTGCCGCAGAACTTACTGTATCAACACAGAATACTACATCAGGATATTTCTTGACAACTTCTGCAATTTCTTCGACAGGGTTCATTACACCCGTTGAAGTTTCGTTGTGAGTTACTGTAACAAGGTCGTAATCCCCAGTAGCCAGTGCTTTGTCAACCATCTCAGGAGTTATTGCCTGACCCATTTCAACTTCGTAAAGGTCTGCAGGTACATTGTTTCCTGTTGCCATCTGATACCATCTCTTACCGAATGCTCCTACAGAAAAGACGGCCGCTTTCTTTGCTGTACAGCTTCTTATTGCACCTTCCATGAATCCGCTTCCTGAAGAAGTGGAAAGAAGTATAAGGTTGTCAGTATAGAAAACTTTCTGCATCTTAGCGCAGATGTTTCCCTGAAGTTCAGAAATCTCTTTCGTCCTGTGTCCAATAAGCGGTGTTGCCATTTTGTCCAGAACATCCTGCTTCACTTCAACAGGGCCCGGAATAAATAATTTTTTATGCATAATCATCCCTCACTAATTATATTTGTTAAAACTTTAACATCTTATTCGTTTCATCA
Organism: Dethiosulfatibacter aminovorans DSM 17477; assembly: GCF_900142005.1. GTDB lineage: Bacteria > Bacillota > Clostridia > Tissierellales > Dethiosulfatibacteraceae > Dethiosulfatibacter > Dethiosulfatibacter aminovorans. The sequence goes on along the minus strand of NZ_FQZL01000052.1, from coordinate 3,399 downwards.
ATTATAAAGAAATTTTAATACTTTTTCAACACTTTCTTAAAACTTTTGGAAATTTTTTTTGTCATATGACCAGATATATATTATAATACTAAATATTAAATAATTCAATAAGATAGTGCAATTTAAATACAATTGTCACTAATCAAAAGACAAGGAGCACTTAAATGAAAAATTTTAGAATAGGAATGCCGTCACTTATAGAGCTGGATACTTTTGAGGATACTTTGGATCTTTGCAGGGAGCTTGAACTGGATTTCATAGAGCTTAACATGAACCTTCCATCAAACTTCATCGAAAACCTCCCTTCGGAAAAGCTTCTCGATGCAAAAGAAAAATACGGCATTTCATACACAATGCACATGCCTGACGATGCAGATATGGGAGTTTTCTTCGAGCCTGTACGACAGGGATATATACAGCTTGCTCTTGACACTGTTGACTGGGCTGCAAAATCAGGTGTGGAACTTCTAAACTTCCATATAATAGAAGGGGCTAAAATGACTCTTCCCGACAGAAAGGTATATATATATGACCAGTATTCTGATGTATTCGTAAAAAAGTTTGTAGATTCCTTCAAGCATGTAGGTGCCGCAGGACACAAGGCAGGAGTAAAGGTGAATGTTGAAAATTCAGGAAACTTCGGAAATGCATTTGCACAGGAAGCTCTTGACCTGGTTCTTAAGATACAGGGAATGGGCATAACATGGGATATCGGACATGATTCCGCAAAGGAATATGTTGACCACGAGTATCTTATGAAGGTAAAGGACAATATATCACATATGCACTTCCACGACACTCTTGGAAGCAAGGACCACCTTGTTCCTTATACTGGAGAACTCGACCTGATGGACAGAATCAATTTTGCAAAAGAAAGGGACCTTACGGTTGTAGTAGAGGTCAAGACTATAGCAGCTCTCAAGGAATCCATCTATGTAATGAGAGACAGGGGTATGATATAAGCAACGGCAAAGCAATGGTCGAACAGCAGTGTAGCAGAAGTGCTTTAGCATAACTATAAAATAAAGAACAGGACTTGACTCTATAATAAAAGGTCCGGTCCTGTTCATTTTATACATAGAAATATTGTCAGATAACAAAAAAATTATAAATATCAGTGAGGTCTCGACTAATAGGTATCAAGAATAACATTTTAAGATATTGTAATTGTTGTACCGGTAGCTAAACACCAGTGCTTCAGGGTGTTTAGAGTCTCAATCTTCCTCATAAATAAAAGATTGTCGTTCCGAAGGAGTAGGGAACTTATATTCATAATTTTTATACCATGTCATGCTACCTTCTTGAACCTCATAAAGAACACTATATTGTTCCCAATGATTTCAGCCCAAATTCTTCCATCGTTCATTTCCACTATTTCTCTGCTTATTGCAAGCCCAAGACCACTGCTTTTCCCACTGCTTCTTGACTTGTCCTTAATAAACATTCTTTCGAAAATATTTTCCATATCTCCTTTTTTGAACTGTTTCTTCTCTATGGTATTGGCAACCTGAACCATGACGTATTCACCCTTTACAGATGTTGCAATTGTAAGTTTGCCAGGCTTTTTTGCATACTTGACCGCATTGTAAATAAGGTTCTCAAAAACCCTTACCATAAGCAGCGGATCCCCATTGATCTGGGGTTTTTCCTCAGTAAGCCTCACTTCAAACTTAAGGTCATTTTCCTCAACTATATGGAAATACTCACCTCTTATCTGGTCAATAAACCTGTTTATATCAAGGTTAACCTTCTCAACCTTCAGCTTTTCACTGGTAAGCTTGGAATATTCAAACAGTCTGTTTATGAGTTTCTTAAGCTGCTGTGACTTGTTAAAGCATATGCTTGCATATTCATTAAGCATCTTTTCGTCTTCATAATTTCCCTCAACAATAAGGCTCAAATAACCTATGATCGAGGTAAGAGGAGTTCTCAAATCATGAGACATATTTGTAACAAGCTCTTTTTTTGATCGTTCTATCTTTATCTCATATTCTTTTCTATCCTTGATAGACCTGCTCATATAATTGATATTGTCAGCCAAAAGTGTCAATTCATCATTGCCAGCAAGTATTATGGGACTTTCATGATCCCCAACAGATATTCGATCTACAGATTCTGATATTTCATGTATATAGTTAATCCTTCTGTTTGCAAGCCTGAAGAATATGAATACAAAAAGGATAATGGACATAAGGATTATTATCATTGCCAGAATATCTTCCTCATATGACCTGTCCTTATATCTTCCCTCCAGGAATAGAATATTGTTGTTCCCGTTGATCGAAAAGGTTCTGTAGAGTATATAGTCTCTCTTCTGCTGAGTACCCTCAGAACTTGTATACAGGAGCTCTCCCTTTTCGTCTACAACATTTATATGATATGCACCATCAGTACTGAGCATATATCTTATTTCACTTTTAACACCCTCAATAGAAGACAATCCATCAAGTCGGTTGCTCATATCATCAATAAACAGCTCGGCATTTTCCTTTTCCTCAATATTCAATTCCAGTGTTGCCTGTGCATAAATGCTTGCTATTATGTAAAATGAAATAATTCCAAATAATACCGCAGTTATTATTGATATGAAAAAATATCCCAAAAACTCCGTTCTGAGACTCTTACCCGATTTACTTCTCAATTTTGTATCCAACTCCCCATATCGTCTTAATATATTTTGGGTTTTTATAATCGTCCTTGAGTTTTTCTCTCAGCTTCCTGATATGCACTGTTACTGTATTGTCAGTAACAAAAAACTCATCCTTCCAAACCTTATTGTATATCTTTTCTATGCTGAACACCATTCCCCTGTTTGAAGCCAGAAGTTTCAATATGTCAAATTCAGTCTTCGTAAGGTGAATTTCTTCATCCTTGTAGAATACCTGGTGGGTATCAACATTGATTGTCAAGTCGTCAATTGTAATGGTGTCTTCCTTGTCGCTTTCACTTTCAATCTTGTCAAAAACATCCACTCTTCTGATATTGGCCTTGACTCTTGCCGTCAGCTCCATAGGATTAAAAGGCTTGGTAAGATAGTCATCACCACCTGCGGAAAGACCCATTATCTTGTCCATGTCCTCTCCCTTTGCAGAAAGGAATATTATGGGCATCCTGTGGTTTTCCCTTATCTTCATGCAGGTTTCCATTCCATCCATTCCCGGCATCATTATGTCAAGGACCACCAAATCGACCTTGGTTCCTTCAAGAATTTCAAGAGCTTCATTGCCATCTTTGGCAAGAACAACATCATAGTTGTCGTTCTGCAAATATATTTTTATCATGTTTCTTATGTCTTTATCATCATCAACAACAAGTACCACTTTATTGTCCAAATTGTACCTCCTAGTATTTATATCATAACTTTAGTTGAGTTGATTCATGTGTTGTTTGAAATATAAA
>NZ_FQZL01000055.1 GCF_900142005.1 Dethiosulfatibacter aminovorans DSM 17477 | reverse complement strand
TCCTTGAATTGAGCCTTCAGAAGGTTTTGGATGTCAGAGATATCCTTTAACTTGCCTTCCTTCATTAACCTTCTTACTTCTTTTTTGTCCAATAACGTCATAATGGTGTAATCCTCCTAATGATATTTGTATTTTATATCATTTCAGAAGTTTACACTATTAATATTACACTACCAGAAAAACAAGAAGGTGATGGATTGGCAGCATTTTTTACCGTCACTTATGGTACGGTTCACCGTAATACAGTTTATTACAAACTGAAGTAGGAGCTGAATAACTTGGGTAACTAAACTTTGAAGAATAATTAGCGAACTTGTTATTGTGGCTAGTGAAATAATGGATGAAGAAACTGGAATGAAGCTGATGGATAGAATAGAATTCAGTTTATTAAGACTTAAGGATTTTCCTATGTCTGGCAGCTATGTAAATGATGTTATTCTAAAGAACAATGATTCCTTTATGTTTTCCAACAATATTACCTCGGGTATCAATAAAGTGACTAGGGACTATTTCATGACTTGCATTTTCTCTAAGAAATCTATTATAATCATTATCTTCTATAAAGCATATATCATGGCTGTCCCTTTTTTTGCAACGTCCAGTCCTATTTCTTGCGCTTTTGTTTTAACCATTCCCTTATTTTTATTGGCGCCTAAAGGTGTTATTTATTCTGGAATATTTAGCAAGCTTTGTTTAATCCTTAGAATATATTTTTTCTATATTATAAAGGGTTATTGCATTACTCAAAGTTTGTCTTCCTGAGCTAGTAAAAAAATCCTCTCCTGTTAAAGATTTTATTTTTTCCATTCTATATCGTAATGAATTTATATGAATAAATAGTTTATTAGAAGCATCGTTTAAAGTATTAGATTCAACACATACCTTAAGTGTATTCAGAAGATCTAGTTTGTTATTTTTGTCATATGTCAAAAGTGGTGAAATGATTTTATTGTAAAAAACAAAATATTCTTTCGTATCTAATAGCTTAGCTAACATTTTAAACTGAACATACTGATTGAAACCGTAAATACTTTCATCATTATTGAGCGATGATCCTATAATTATAGATTCCTGGGCTTCCTTTAAAGAATTGGATAAATATTTAAGTTCATTATATTTTTGACTATATCCTATTTTAATGTTTTGTTCTGAGTATTTTAAATAAGAATATAGTTCTTGTAAGATTGAATTTATAGTGTCTGATAGATTAGCCAAGAAATCTTCTTCATCAAAAAATAGCAAAATAACAATACCTTCAAACAAGAATTCTGTAAGAATGTTGAATTCTGTATATTTTTTGAAAAACTTGTATATTTTTTTTGTTTTAAAATATTTATCTACTGTATTTGTATCTCTTTCTGTATTCAATAGAATTAATATATATGAAGATTTAGGTTCTATACCAAGAATTTTTATATTTTTATTTATTATATCACTTGAAAGAGAATTGTCATAAAATATCTTATTTAGGGTATAAAGCCTAGAATTTTCCTTTTCACTTTCGATTAGAGAATCAGACATAAGTTTTATTGAGATGTAGTTAACAATTTGTTTTAAGAACAGTAGTTCTTTTTCAGTAAATAAATACTTATCTTCAAGGAAAATATAACCTAATATATTATTGTTTGTTATACAGGGGATTATATAAAAGTTATCAATTTGTTTGAAAAAATCATTTTTAATTGGTGCGCTTTGTTTTAAAACATCTTCGTGTAGCATTGATAACATACTTTTAAAATTTATTTCTTTATTATCTTGTGATAAACAGTGTTTCCCAATAATTTTATTGTCAAAAGTGAAGCAATAGCAATTACAGCTTAAATTTTCACTTATTCTTTTGATGAAAAAATCAAGTTTTTTACCAGTTAAAATAGCTGAATTCAGTAATTCATATTCAGAATTTAAAGATTTAAGAGTATTATATTGCGAATTTATTATTAAAGAAGAAACATCTAATATCACTTTACTAAAAAGGATTTTTTCATCTAAAATTATAATAGGAACGTCATGTTTATTTGCTAATTCTATTAATGCATCGGGAATTATTTTTAGATATCTGTTTATTTTTATTACTAGACCAGAAATATTTTTTTTAATAAGTGCTCTAAAAATATCTTCGATTAAATGATTATTATCACAACAAAATGAAAATGTAGTTAAAACGAAATGATTATTTTCATAAATGAATTTTTCGAAATCTACGACTTCCATTACTGATATAAATTTTACTATTTTGTTTATACCTTTAGAGCCACCGATTAATTGGCTATTTTTTTTAAAAGTATCTATAAGGGTAATATCTTTTATAGTAACATCCATTTATTCACCTCATCATTACATTATCAATAAATTATTTAATAATTATTTTATCATTACACAACTTAATTATCAATTGTTATCAGAAAAGAGAAATTATACATTAAGTCTGTTTAATATATTTATCATTTTGAAATTGTAGATTTATCTATATTTTTATATTCCTTTTGAGAGAATTCTATGATGAATTAGTTAAATAAATATATTATTATATTAATAGGCAGGAAAACATTTTCTCGTGTTTTCAAAAGCGCTTTGCTGATTTAAATTTTTCACAAATAAAATCTGGAGGAGGAAAAAATGAGTTTGTATGACAAAATGCTTAATTTAAAACAACTTATTAATGGGGAAGAAGCAGAAAAATTTCTAAATTATTATTATGGGAAATTTTTCAAAGGAGACATTACAATAATTGATGGGGAGGAAACATGTACTTTGACATTTAGATATGGTCAATGTATAGATGTAATTGAAGGAATACCAGAAACAGGAATTGATATTGGTGTAAGTGGTAGTGATAAAGAATGGAAGAAGTTTATGGGTCATAGGAGCCTTAGTGTAGCAACTAATAGAGGTAATAGTGATAATTTAACAACAATTGGTGGAGCAGTTCGTTTTAGACAGAACTTTAATGTTGTGGCTCAATTGGCTAGAGTTTACGCAGGTATAAGATAATATTTTGAGGGAGGTAAGTAGATGAGCATTACAGGATTTTATATTAAAGTTAACGGAATAAAAATTTATTGTGAAACAAATAATGGACCAAGCAAAGATACTATAATATGTTTACACACAGCAGGGCGTGATAATAGACAATATCATGATATTATGGATAATTTAAAAGATAAGTATAATATGATATCGTTTGATATGCCAGCTCATGGAAAAAGTTGGCCGCTTCCAGGAAATAATGTAGTAAATAATTTTAAAGATTATGGGAAATGGATATGGGATGTAATTAATGAACTAAAGGTCGAAAATCCAATCATAATAGGATGCTCAATGGGTGGAAATATAGTATACCATATGGCAATAGAATATCCAGTTAAAGCTATTGTTTCTATGCAAGGAGCTGATCATACGCCAACTATTAACCAAAATATTCTAGACCTTCTATTTCATCCTTATGTTAGTCCGCAACATTCACACTTAGAGTTTAGTGAGTGTCTTATAGGTAAAGCTACAAGTCAGGAAAGAAGAGATTTTATAATGTGGGGAGTCTTGTCTGAGATAGGAAAAACTAAGCAAGGTGACTTAAGCCAATACAATGGATTTGATATCCGTGAAAGAATGAAAGAAATTACCTGTCCAGTTATGGTTATACAAGGTTTGGATGATATGATTGCAACAGAAAAGATGGCAGAAGAAACAGTTGCAAGAATAGTCAATTCCAAAAAATTATTATATAAACCTATCGAAGATTATGGCCATTTTATAATAGTTGAAAATCCTGAGGTTGTTTCTGAGTATCTTGATGAATTCATGAAATCTTTGGGAGAATAGCTGACAGGTTTGATTATTAAATAATTGTGACCTTACCATGATTAGTTAAAGGAGAGAAATATAAATGATAACTATAAAGGAAAAAACAAAAGACATAATGGTACTTATGTTGCCTGTATTCTGGGTTTTAATAATTATATTTGTCTATAATGGAATTGCATTGTATGGAATGTATCTTGCTATAGCTATAGCAACCGTTAGTATCATTCTTGGTTTATCAGAGGGGGAAAAAATAAACAATAAACTATTTATAACATTGTGCGTTGGATGGGTTATCCTCATGACAGTTTCTGTAACAGGAATGATATATTATTACAATTTATTTGGTAATGATGCTCCAAGCTTTACAATTTTAGGAATGCATCCTTCAGGATTTTTTTTATACATAGTTTATTGGCTAGGAAATTTGCTATTCTTAAGCTTAAATTTGTACAGGTTGAAGGATATATGGCTGCCGGAGAAAAAGTGGGATAATTTTGTTGAATATGCAAAAACAATTCAGGTGAATCAGACGAAATCAACCTTGAATAAATAGGAGGAGTGGAGGTTCAATATGAATAATGGTGTAATGGTACTAATTGCAGTATTTGGTCTGTTGGTTGTTTCTTTTATCATTGGAGTGAAGTCAAAAAATACAGATTCAGCAGCAAGCTTCATTGGTAGTTCGAAAAGTTTTGGCTCAATTGCAGTTGCATTATCAGGTACAGCTGCAGTAGCTTCTGGGTGGATGATTGTAGGATTTCCATCTTTAATATACACAAGCGGTAATTTTATGACAACGGTTGCACTCATGGCAGGAGCTTTTACTTTATCATATATTTTTATAGGTAAAAAAATTAGAGCAATTGCAGAAGTGAAAGAAGTAGCTACACTAGGTGATTTGATTGAAGCGCGATACAAGAGTAAAAAAGTAAAAATGTTATCTGCATTGGTTTTGTTTATTGGTTGCTTTGCATACTTGGCTGCGCAGATAGCAGCAGGTGCTAGCTTGTTCACTTACCTTTTTGGTTGGGGAACTTTTAAGGCGGCTGTACTGATGTTTGGAGTTGTAATTGTTTATGTTGTTGTTGGTGGAGAATCAGCAGGTATCATGTCGCAAGCTTTTCAAGGTGCAATAATGGTTATTGTTGGTGCAGTTGCAATAGGAATATTTTTCGCAAATGGAGGCTTCGGAGCATTAACTGAAGGTATTATCAATAATCCGGTTGTTACAGACTCAAGCGGAATAACAGCTCAATTTAAACCAATACAGCTTTCGGCATTTGGAACAGCGTCTCCTGCAGCTTCATCAGCTTATTTTACTTTAGCATGGATTGGTACTGCATGTCAGCCAGCAATAATAACAAGAATGTTTGCTTTGAGAACGCCTAGAGATTTACCTAAATTAGCAATTCAAACGGGATTTACTCAAGCGATAGTATCTTTCTTTGGGATAACGCTAGGATGGTTGGTAATATTACTTGTTGTTACTGGTAAATTGCCTCCGCTTGAAAATGCTAGTCAGGCTACTTGGGTAGTAGGTCATTATCTAGGATCTGTGATGCAGGTTTTCCTTTATACAGCAGCTTCAGCGGCAATTATTTCTTCAGCAAGTATGTATTTATCTATTGGCGCATCTGCAATATCAAGAGATGTTCTTGATTGTATTGGAATTAAAATGAGTGATAAAAAACAAATAAGAGTAGCAAGAATTGCGATAGTTATTGTTGGAGTAGGGTCTATATTGTTGGCTTCTTTTAGTGCTGAAACGGTTGCTTTACTAGGTGCATTGGGATGGGCTACATTCATGACAATATTTATTCCTCTTGTATTGGTAGGGATGATCTGGAAAAAAGCAAACTCAAAAGGAATGGGTGCAGCGGCGTTTATTGCACTAATTGGAAATATTATTGGAATGGTATTGCCAGCGTTTGTTAAGATTTCTTGGCCGCATGGTTTGCCATGGTCAATTTACCTTATGGCAATAACAACTTCGGTTGGAATCATAGTGTCTTACTTAACATACGATGATAATAAAGATTGTCCTGAGAATTCAATTATTGAAGCTTTAAGAATATAAAATTAAGGAGATAATAATGGGCGAAAAGAAAAAATATAGCATGTTAGTTTTTAGTAATAATACAGAAGGGATGGAAGAGGAATATAACACTTGGTATGCAGGGCAGCATAATCATGACTTATTGAGGATTGACGGATTTGTAGGATGTAGATTTTATAAATTAGGAGAAATACAATTAAGCAAGAATATGGAGAGACAATATAAATATCTAATGATTTGGGATATTGAAACTGACGATTTAGAATCAGTTTGTGAGGATATAGAAAAAAGAATGGGCGATGGACGAACTGTATTTAGCGCTTCGTTTGATAAAAATTACTTTGATTATATGGCAACTCCAATTACAAAATATGTTACAGCAGAAGAAGTTAATGGAAAAACAGTTGATGAAGTGTTATCAATATCTGAATTGAATTGGAAATAAAAAATAAATAAATTTTATTTGTCCCTCCTTGATAAATGACACATTGAAATATGTGTTAGATTTTAAGGAGGGAAAATTTTATTAGAATTAAAAGGAGGAAAAAATGGATAAATTAATAATCACAGCTGCATTGACTGGTTCGTTAGGAATGAAAGAGAAAACGCCACATGTTCCTATAACACCGGATGAAATTGCGGCAGATGCGCTTAAATGCTATAAAGCAGGTGCAGCTATTGTACATGTACATGCTAGAGATCCTATTACTCAGAAGAGTGTTCATACTGCTGAAATATTTGATGAAATCAGTAAAAAAATCAAAAAATTGTGTCCTGAATTGATTGTTCAAATATCGACAGGAGGAAGAGCTGGGCTAAGTCTTGAAAGTAGACTCGAGGCAGTACAAATAAACCCTGAGATGGCCAGTTTTACGACAGGCTCAATCAATTTCCCCGACCATATTTATATCAATTCGCCGGAATTGATAGAGAGACTGGCTATAGAAATGCAAAAAAGAGATATAAAGCCTGAAGTCGAAATATTTGATACGGGAATGATTCCAACCGCCATGGAGCTTTGTGAGAGAGGTATATTGAAAGGACCGTTGTATTTTAATTTCATTATGGGGATGAAAAATATTCAACCAACAAACTTTAATCAGTTGACGCTTTTGCTAAACTCAATTCCAAAAGAGAGTCCTTGGAATATTTCCGGTATAGGCAAACACCAGTTGTATACAACTTATTTAGGCATTTGCTTAGGCGGTAATGTTAGAGTAGGCTTAGAAGATAATCTTTATTATTCAAGAGGAGTTTTGGCGAGTAACGAACAATTGGTAGCAAGAGCTGCAAGATTATCCAGAGAGTATGGAAGGGATGTTGCTACACCAGAAGAGGCAAGGAAAATACTGGGAATGTAGTTTATTTGAATCCATATTTAATATAGATAATTAGTAAAAATATAGCTATTGATTACCGATGTAACGGAGGAATAAACGTGAGTGAAAACAATATCATTAAAAGTGAAATGAACAAATGGGAACAGGGTCCATTGGCGAAGACCCTTTCAAAAGTTTCTGAAAGAGAGAATGTGCCGGAAAAGAGAATCTATACTCCGCTGGATGTGGATTTATCAAACGAACATTATGTTGAAAAGATAGGATTCCCGGGACAATATCCTATGACAAGGGGAGGACAGCCCACAATGTATAGGGGCCGTTACTGGACAATGAGAAGCTATTCTGGTTTTGCTACTGCAAAGGAAACAAATGAAAGGTTCAGATATCTACTTGATCAGGGAGTCACAGGACTTTCAGTAGCATTCGATATGCCTACTCAGATAGGATATGACTCTGATAATCCTATTTCAGAAGGTGAAGTCGGAAAGGTTGGAGTGGCAATAGACTCTCTTGAGGATATGGAAGTTCTTTTCAACGGCATACCTCTTGACAAGGTCAGTACGTCTATGACGATAAATGCCCCAGCTTCAGTGATACTGGCAATGTATCAGGCTGTTGGGGAAAAGCAAGGGGTGGCGCCCGAACTCTTGAGAGGAACTACCCAAAACGATGTGTTGAAGGAATATATTGCAAGAGGAACATATATCTATCCGCCAAGACCTTCCATGAGACTGACAGCAAATATCTTTGAATACTGCAAGAACAACATACCGAAATGGAACACTATAAGTCTTGGAGCATATCATATCCGTGAGGCAGGAGCCAATTCAACGCAGGAAATTGCCTTTGCCTTTGCAAACGCAATAGATTATATTCAGGCTGCAGTCGACGTAGGATTGGATATTGACGATTTCGCAGGAAGGATTTCCTGGATATTTACTGCAGACATGAACGTCCTAGAAGAGGTTGCAAAATTCCGAGCAGCAAGAAGGTTGTGGGCGAAAATATTGAAGGAAAGATTTGGAGCTAAAAATCCCAAGTCGATGATGCTGAGGGTACATACACATACCTCGGGAAGCGTCCTTACGGCACAGCAGCCGGTTAACAATGTTGTAAGGGTGGCACTCC
>NZ_FQZL01000056.1 GCF_900142005.1 Dethiosulfatibacter aminovorans DSM 17477 | reverse complement strand
CTGGTTGGAGCAACAACCACTTGGCTCGTGTGTTCCGGTCTGGTTGAGGCTGGAGTACTGGGATCAAGCGTATACCCCTTATTCGATGCGGCAAGAGCGGTAGGAAACCCGATAGTCATAAATGCCCTCTTCACAGGAACGATACTGTCCTGCATGGCAAGTGCCAACGGATGCATAACGGACTCAAGCAGGGCATGGTATGCAATGTCAAGGGATACTCTCATTCCTGAGATATTTGGAGTGCTTCATCCCAAGTATAAGACGCCATACAGGGCGATACTGTTTCTGCTTCCCATAGCAATAGCCTTCGGATACACTGGAATGCTGGACCAGGTGGTGACATTCTCAATACTGTCTGCACTTCTGGTGTACATAATGTCTGCAATAATGATGGTGAAATTCAGAAGGATGTACCCGATGGGAACAATACAGAGGGAATACGTATCACCCTTCCATCCGGTACCGTCAATAATACTGATGGTCATAGCCGTAATGGCAATAGTGGGAATGTACTTCGGATACTGGATAAACATACTTGGGGGGCTGGCATTCTATTTTCTTGCATCACTGTGGTTCAAGAAGAGAAGGGAACACTACATAGATTTCAACAGCTTCATAGGCAATGCAGATGCATGGCCGAGGGCTGAGGGATATTAAACTAATAAAAACAAATTCAATAATATAAAAATATGGGATGAATATTGAGAATAGTGGGCTTTTCTCAATATTCATCCCAATATTTTTATCGATCTGAATTGACTTAGAAGTTTAATCGTTTGAATTTCAACCTTTTCAAAGGTCGACAAATATGAAGTGTCTTGGCATGATATTTGCATAATATTTAAGTGAAATTAATAAAACTTTTGAGAGGAGATAATGATCAAAATGAAAGATTTTAATAAAATCAATTTTTTATCAATGAAAAGCATCAAAATTCGAAGCAGGCCAACTTGACTTCCGACGGCAATCTTGCTCTTGGCGAGGAGATTCTTAATTTGCTAGGGTATGAACTTGCCTGGAAAGAAAACGATTTCCCTTGTTGGCGACAACTTCGACTTGGTTAAACGGAAGTATACAACAAAGGCTTCTAGATCAATAATATTTTAAGAGCTGAGAATATAAATTCTGAAGAAGGAAAAAATGAGTTACTGATTTGAAATTGTCTGTGCATTTTTCATTTAATGTATAGGTGATTTTTCAACACCAATTCACAAAAAAATCAAAATATATGAGGAGAATTAGTTATGATGGAAATTACAGCATTTGCAATATTAATGGGGATTTTTGCAATATCAGACATAGTTTCTACAAAAACAGAAGCAAGATTTCCTACTTTATTTACAATAGCGGTACTAAGTATAGCGGGGTATTGGACTGGAATAATTCCAAGAGATTTATTCACTACTACGGGAATATCCGTTGCCATGGTTTACCTGGTTTATTATCTTCAATTGGCAAACATGGGTGCGTTAATAAGTATTAGTGAAATGCTTCAGCAATGGAGAACCATCGTCATTGCCGTGGCGGGACTTCTTGGTGTTATTGCAGGCGCTCTTGCCATAGGCGGAGTTTTGTTTGGAAGAGAAGTCGCTTTGATCGGAGCTCCTCCTCTGGCAGGAGGAATTGTAGCATATGAAATCATGAGGCAGGGGGCTGAAGCGATAGGAAGAAGTGACCTGGCTATAATGGCGCTTGCAGTATTTGTAATTCAGAGCTTTGTTGGCTATCCACTTACATCGTTTCTCCTGAAAAAAGAAGGAAGAAGACTGCTGGAAGATTTTAAACCGGGAGCAGTTGGTGGAATGAACGAACTATCGATGACGAAAGTGGATGAATGCACAGGAACTTCAAAGAAAGGTTTCCAGATCCCTCAAATACCTGCAAAATACAATTCACCTAATGTAATACTTTTCAAACTGGCAATAACCGGATTGGTGGGCATACTTATTACAAATGCCTTAAATGCATCGTTCAGACCGGAAGGCGGAGACTTCATATCAAGGTATGTTATACTGTTGATTGTTGGTGTTGTGTTCAGTGAAATAGGATTTCTTGACAGATCTCCAATAGCCAAATCAAATATTAGCGGATATACATATATAGTAATAGTTGGATTTGCCGTTGTTTCAGGATTAGCAAGTGCCACTCCGGAGGTAGTGTTTTCTATGATAGCTCCTACGGTAGGTATAGTTATATCCGGTGTTGCAGGTCTTGCTCTATTTTCCGGTATTGCAGGCAAGATTTTAGGTTATTCAAAAGAAATGGCAATTTCAATAGCATTGTCTGCTCTGTATGGATATCCGGGAACCGAAATACTGTCCAATGAAGCTGTTAAAGTAACTGCTAAAACTCCGGAGCAACATGAATTTTTACTGAACAGGATACAGCCTAAAATGATAATTGGCGGATTCACAACTGTAACTTTCGGTTCTGTTTTCCTTGCCGGAATAATTGTAAAGATGCTGTAGAGGGCAATAAACGAAATATCATAAATAGATAGCTGAAATAAAAGGAGAAATTGTATGTATCCAGAATATTTTATGAATGAAGCAATGAGACTTCAAGATTTCATAGTTGAAAACCGTAGAGAGTTGCACAAAATACCTGAAATAGGTTTGGATTTATTCAAGACAAGGGAATATCTGATGACAAAGCTTAGGGAACTGGAGCTTGAGCCGGTAGAATTGGGCGACGGCATAGTTGTTAACATCGGAGACCCCAAAAAAGGAAAAACAATCCTTTTAAGAGGTGACATGGATGCTCTACCGATAGAGGAAGAAGCTGATATTGATTTCAAGGCGACCAATGGAAATATGCATGCCTGCGGACACGATATACATGCCAGTATGTTACTTGCTGCAGCACAGATATTGAAACAGGTGGAAGAATCCCTTGAGGGAAATGTAAAACTGATGTTCCAACCTGGAGAAGAAACCTTGTCTGGAGCGAAGAGAATGATTGAGGTAGGAATTCTGGAAAATCCGAAAGTTGACGCTGCAATGATGATACACAGTTTTACTGGATTTGAGCAGGAACCAGGACGTATCCTGGTTCCTAAATCTGGAGCTGCAACACTTGCACCCGATGAATTCCACATAAACATAAAGGGAAGAGGCGGGCATGGAGCCATGCCGGAAAAATCGGTGGATCCTCTAAACATAGCATGTCATACTCATATTGCATTGCAGGAACTGGTGTCCAGGGAAATAAAACCTTCAGAAAAAGCCCTTTGTGTAGTGGGACATCTTTCCGGAGGAAAAGCATCAAATGTTGTGGCGGATACAGCAAAGCTGATTGGATGTATTAGAACAACCAACGAAGACACAAGGCAGTTTATGAAGAGAAGGCTTGAGGAGATTTGTGAAGGAACTGCAAAAACTTTCAGAGGGAGCGCTTCTGTAGAATATACTTTGGAATGCCCATCTGCAATAAATGATGAAAAAATGAGAGATTTCGGAATAGATTACGCAGAAACCCTTATAGGGAAGGAAAATGTTGGTAAATTAGGTTCTATCATGGATGATGACATGCTCAATGGTTCGGAAGACTTTGCATATATAAGCAGGGAAGTTCCCTCTTTCATAGGCATTCTCACTGCAGGAAATGCAGAAGAAGGCTTCAAATATCCTCATCACAATCCAAAAACGATTTTTGATGAATCAAAACTTTATGTAGGAGCTGCATATTATTCATACTTTGCGTTCAAGTGGCTGCAGGACAACAAGTAGGATTTACACAATAATTATTTTACAAAAAACGGAGGAAGAAAATGACAAAGATCATTGAAGAAAGATTGGCATCTGAAAAAGATGAGATAATGACAAATACAATCTATTTAGATGGCGAAAACCTCACCCTGGAGGAAGTGGTGCAGATATGCCGACATGGATTTAAAGTTGAAATATCTGAGGAAGGAAAGGAAAAAATCAACAGATCAAGAGCACTTGTTGAAAAGTTTCTGGATGAAGGCCGACCAATGTATGGTATCAATACGGGCTTTGGGAAATTCAGTGATATCAGCATTTCAAGCGACCAGCTTGAAGATCTGCAGAGATATTTGATTGTAGCAGATGCCGTAGGTATCGGCGACCCGTTTGATACTGAAGTAACAAGAGCAATAATGCTTTTGCGGGCCAATGCTCTTGTAAAAGGATACTCGGGAATCAGACTGGAAGTTGTTCAGACTTTGATAGACATGATTAACAAGGGAGTACATCCCCAGGTAAGGGAAAAAGGTTCCGTAGGTTCAAGTGGAGACCTGTGTCCTTTGGCCCACATGGTTCTTCCAATGCTTGGTATGGGAGAAGCGGAGTATAATGGTAAAGTGATGACAGGCAAGACTGCCATGGAGAAGGCTGGAATACCTACTGTAACGCTTCAGGCAAAAGAAGGACTTGCCCTTATCAATGGAACATGTGCAATGACTGCAGTTGCAAGTCTTGCAGTATATGATTCAATCGTACTATCAAAGACTGCGGACATAGTATGTATGTTGACAATAGAAGCCCTCGAAGGAATAACTGATCCTTTTGACAAGAGAATGCATATTGCACGCCCTCACAAGGGACAGATTGAAGTTGCCGAAAACCTTTTGAAACTTTGCAAAGACAGCAAGCTGACTACCAGACAGGGTGAGAAACGGATGCAGGATGCTTATTCACTGAGATGTACACCTCAAATACATGGAGCGAGCAGGTTGGCTCTAGACTATGTTGCAGGAGTTATTGAAACCGAAATAAACTCGGCAACAGACAATCCGTTGATTCTTGTTGATACTGAAGATGCATATTCGGGAGGAAACTTCCATGGACAGCCTGTTGCAATAGCAATGGATACCCTTGGTATCGCAATGGCTGAATATGCAAACATATCTGAAAGACGTATTGAAAGGCTTGTAAATCCAATGTTAAGCGGACTCCCGGGATTCCTTACTCCGGTAGAAGGTCTTTGCTGCGGATTTATGGTACCTCAATATGCAGCAGCGTCAGTAGTATCTGAAAACAAGGTGTTGGCTCATCCTGCTAGCGTAGACTCAATACCCACATCGGCAAACCAGGAAGACCATGTAAGCATGGGTACAATTGCCGCAAGGAAGGCGAGGACCATAATCAAGCATGCCCAGTATGTTCTTGGAATTGAACTTATCTGCGCATCCCAGGCAGTTGATTTCAAGGAACCTGAAAAGCTTGGAATCGGTTCAAGAAAAGCCTATGATATTCTCAGGGAAAGAGTGACCTTCATGAAAGAAGACAGGGTGATATATCCAGACATGGACAATGCTGCCCAGTTGATCTCTTCAGTAAAGGTATTGGAAGCTGTTGAAGAGGTAGTGGGAAAACTGAATTAAAATGGATTCAAACACAAGAAAGCGATGTTTTTAACAGACGTCGTTTTCAATTTTTTGATAAATAATAAAAGACTTTAATATAGAAGGGTTCATTAATAGTGGATTCGCAAGTCTTCATATCATGCAATAGTAGTCGTTGAAAGAGATTGCATGACTGAATAGGCCAATTATGATATAGTAAAATATATGTGAAAGTAATGCAGGAAGCTGAAATAAAATATATAAATAATACCATGTATAAGGGGGAAAATTAAAATGATAGATAAATACTGTCAGAGCATTAGAATTGAACAGGGTGGAATGAACAGTTGCCATAGTGAAAAATATTTATGTAAGGTGTGCCTATGAAACTTAAGGTTGCTGTATTCTTTTTTTACGAAGAAACCATACATTATTATACAACGATATTGAAACAAATATTTGAAGATTATGTAGACATTGAAATGCATCTTGTTGTAGGCATTGATTCTATTGTCCCGTTTTATGCGGATGTTGTTTTGAATACAGGGACATTCGTTGAACAGCCATTGCGCCAAAAATGCCTTAATTCAAAAGCGAAATTCATTAATATCAGTGTTACCATTGATGGTTCTTGTCTGGATGAGCTTAGAGAGTTGCCTCGTGGTTCAGAATGCCTGCTTGTAAGCTGTGACAATATTTATTCATGGAATACAATGGTTACATTAGAGCAGCTTGGAATTGATAATGTAAAGTTCATACCATATTTTGGGCAGAAATTGGACCTGAATGGTATTAATATTGCAACATATATGGGAATAAAGACATATGATCTGGAAGGAATCAACCGATATATCGATATTGGTTGGAGAATCATACATCCTTACGTAATAAGAAGAATTGGAGAGGAAGCAAATCTTTCTTCTGATTTCATTGAAAACAAGATTTCGAATTACGTTAAGGATGAAAGCAAGATACTCGATTATTGGAAATGTGTGATGATATCCAAAACAAGTGAATTCATCAAGGATCGACTGGAGCTTCTGGATTTTCTTGAAAATCCTACTATATTGATTAACGAACAAATGATGGTTTTAGGCTTGAATGAAAGTTTTCGCGATGAATTCCATATCGACATTGAAAGAATGATAGGGAATACACTTTTTTGCAGTGCGTTGTTGACGGAAATCAATGCTGCATGCACAGAAAATGGAGGAACAGGTATTTATCAATCGACTAATGGAAGGCAGTATCAAGTTGTTTTGAAACCTGCCGGGTCTTATGTGGTTGGTTTTTACAATCAAATTATTATTGAATTAAAGCGGGTTTTAATAAAAGACCAGTCAAACGAGTCCTGCTATAGATTTAAAGATATAGTTCATGAAAGCGAATCAATGAACCGTGTCATTGAACTGGCAAGACATTTTGCAAATACAGATTATACCATACTAATAGAAGGAGAGTCGGGTACGGGAAAAGAACTTTTGGCACATTCCATACATGCCGCTTCAAAAAGAAGCAGTTGGCCATTCATTGCAGTTAATTGCGGAGCATTTTCAGAAACCTTGCTGGAATCGGAACTTTTTGGATATGCAGGAGGCGCCTTTACAGGTGCACTGCGGACGGGCAAGAAAGGTATGCTGGAGGCTGCCAATGGAGGAACAATCTTTCTTGATGAAATAGGTGAGGCCAGTTTGAAAATGCAGGTAAAGCTTCTTAGATTTCTACAGGAGAAAGAGGTCAAGCCTGTAGGCTCGAATATAGTTAAAAATGTTGATGTACGAGTAATCTGTGCCACAAATATTGACATGGAAAAAGCCGTCTCGGAAGGTACTATTAGAGATGATTTCTTTTATCGGCTCAGTGCTGTAACTCTTTTTATTCCGCCTTTGCGCGAACGAAAAGAAGATATTGACCCATTGCTAAGGTCCTTTCTAGGCTGTGGAACATATCATCTGGATGAGAAGCTGCAAAATTTTTTACATAATTGGAATTGGCCGGGAAATGCAAGAGAATTAAAGGGATGTGCAGAATATATACTCAGCTTTGGTTCGATGTTTTTGAAATCATCTCATCTTCCTGAAAGATATCGTAAAAAAATTACAAAAGGCTTTCTGACATCTGAAAGCGATAAAACATCTTGTTTAGAGAAAGAAAAGAATATTGAGATTGAAATATTGAAGTGTCTGGAAAAAAATAGTATGGGTCGAAGAGGACTTGTGAACACGCTTTCATCCAAAGGTACTAAATTTTCAGAGTATGCAATAAGGCAAGCTCTGGAAAATTTAAAGGAGAAGGGTTGGATAACAATCGGTCGAGGACGTGAGGCTACAATGATAACAGAAGAAGGAAAAAAACAAATTCAATAATATAAAACTATGGGATGAATATTGAGAACAATGGGCTTTTTTCAATATTGCCTGCACTTCTGGGATACTAGAAATAAAGGTGAAAAAATCAAAATATGCAGAAAAGTATGAAACCTTAGTGCTTCGTATAAAATTTATACGAAAATTTGAAATAATCAACGTGCAAAATAAAGGCCTGCAGCGATTGTGCGTATAAAAATTATACTAATAATTTTAAAGGATATCGGAAGCAGGATGAAAAACGTTGAAAACACGTGACTTGGGAAAAACCAAAAGTTGGCACGGAACTTGCTCTATATAATTTCAAGTACTTAAAATTCGAAAATTATATTGGAGGAAGAGAAATGAGTTTAACTGAAAAGACAAACAAGCCTGAAATATTGTACGAAGTGAAGGCCCAGAGAGGACCGACTCTCAGATGCAAGGGATGGAAGCAGGAGTCGATCCTTAGAATGCTTGAGAACAACATGGAGAACGCGGAGATTCCCGAGCTTCTCGTAATCTACGGAGGAAACGGAA
>NZ_FQZL01000078.1 GCF_900142005.1 Dethiosulfatibacter aminovorans DSM 17477 | reverse complement strand
TATAATGGTACCGCTTGTCAAGACATAAATTCCAATTATCTAAGTTATGAACTCCTTTCGTTTTAAGATTTCGGATTTATCAACATACCCTAAGATATATAGATTTTAAAAGAATTTTAATTCATTAATTTAGAGCACTGAATAAATCTGGTGCCGATTTGCCATTGACATGGAGCCTCTGTCGATATGGATAGTTCGCCTAAGGCGGAAACATGTAGGCGCTGCGATTCAAAAGGCTACCATATCGCCTTCTCCAAGTAAATGGTCCGCAAGCCAAATCTGTTTTAGTTAGCAGAAGGGTTTTCTGCAATATCAGGCTGCTTTTAGACAGTTGCCGTAATAGATATCAGCTGGCGTATCATAGTCATAGCTTTGATGACCTCTATCGAAATTGTAATGATCCATATATAGCCTGGTTAGAGTCTTTACTTCTGTAATGGTTTCTGGATATGCCAGGTATAGTCTTTCCCATTTGAAGGATCTGAAGAATCTTTCAATTGCGATGTTATCAGTAGCTCGGCCTTTACCGTCCATGCTGATTCTAGTATGGTCAAGGCTCTTTATCAGGTCAATATACTCATTCGATGTGAACTGGCTGCCTTGGTCGCTGTTGATTATATCAGGTTTTCCATGCATTCTTACAGCGTCTTTTACAACTCTTGTTACTGTATCTGCCTGGAGGGTATTGCTGACTGAATAGCCTACGATAAAGCGTGAGTACCAATCAATAATTGCTGTTAGGTAAACGAAACCTGTTGGGGTTCCAATATATGTGATATCAATGGACCAAACTTGATTAGGCCTTGTAATCTTCATGTTTCTGAGAAGATAAGGGTACGTCTTGGCCATCTTTGCTCGCTTGCTAAGGTTGGGGCCAGGGTAGAATGCGACTATGTCCATTTCCTCCATATATCGCTTCACACGACGTCTTCCAATCTTGGTGTAGCCTCGTTTGTGAAGCTCGTTCAGTATTCTTCTAGAACCGTAGGAGGGCTCTTTGTAATGGATAAGGTCAATGGCATTCTTGATGTCTATTTCTTCCCTTGAGGGGACCTTCTCCACTGGTTTGTGGTATGCTGTCGATCGTGGCAGGGCAAGGAGCTGGCACTGTCTCTTTATCGTCAAATCAGATCCGGTAAATTCGATCAGCGCTTTTTTTTCCTCATTTCGGAAACCTGCTTGTGCTTTTTTTT
>NZ_FQZL01000057.1 GCF_900142005.1 Dethiosulfatibacter aminovorans DSM 17477 | reverse complement strand
CAGTATGTACATTGTATAGAGAAGAACTCCACCCATTGTCAGGATGAATGACGGCCATTTTATGATATAGCTGAGGCCACCTTCTCCTCCTACTATTACTCCTCCCTGAACCAGCATTGTCGTGAGGAGTGTGGCAAAACACAGCATCATAATGAAGAGTGTGTCGAACACTACTGATTTTTTACTTTGCGTTTCTCTTTTCATTTGAACTTCTCCCCGTTTTCTATGTCTTCAGTATAGATCCTTTCCTTATGGTTCTTAAGGTGCATGAACACTGCCAGAAGAGCCATCGTTCCAAAGCCCAGAATAAGCACCCACAGTGCATTCATGAACATGATCACTGCGGCATCATCTGTAAGAAGCTTAATATTGCCTCTTACAACTGTAAGTATTGAAAGCATTAGTCCTATAAAAACGAATATAAGCATCGAATCACTACTGAACATCTTGTTGATTTTTCCTTTCACTTTTTCCTCCTTGTCTAGTATGCCGTTATCGGTATATAATAAAACAACCTCAAATCTTTTGATACGACTAGAGGTTGTTTTGCTTTTACAGATAAATCTGTTCCATTGAGAAGTTGTGTGTCTGAAGATAGTGGTCAAGCACATCTTCAAGTGCCATCAAGGGTACCGGTCCAACAAGCTCTGTTCCTGCGACGGATATTCCATAGGCTCTTGCCTCAGACTTGATGGTTTCAAAGACCCTGTGGATTGGAGTCTTTTCATAGTTTACAAGGTTCATGGATATTTGAATCATCTTCTCTTCTTCCAGCGGAAGAGCTATTGCACGTACATATTTGTATCCGCCTGTCGCTCCTCTTATGGCCTGTACAATTTTTTTGCATATATCGATGTTTTCCGTAATAAGATTCACATTGAATGCTACCAGAGGAAATCTAACTCCTGTTACAGTAGCTCCGCTTTTGGGAACAAACTCAAACGGTCCTTCATCTGGCTTCCATTCCTCGTGTTTCATTTTTTCTTCAAAAGCCTCATATTGTCCTTTTCTTATCTTCACAAGACTTTTCCTGTCCGGATTATCAGTTGCATCCTCATAATAGTATACGGGCACACCGAGACTTCCAAGATATTTCCCGAATTCCTTCGCTATTTCAACAGCTTCTTCTGTTGTAATATCCTTGACCGGTATGAAGGGAACTACATCAACTGCTCCCATTCTAGGATGGCTACCTGTGTGTTTTGTCATGTCGATCAACTCAACAGCCTTTGCAGCCAGGTCCTTGGTGCCCTGAAGCACATTCTGTGGATCTCCTATATATGTAAATACCGTTCTGTTGTGGTTGGGTTCTGAATCAATATCTATCACTTCCACATCGTTTTTCAACAGCGCTTCTCTGACTTCATTGATTAAAGTCTTGTCTTTTCCCTCACTGATATTGACTTCCGCCATTAATCTTTTCATTATACCTATCTCCTTAACTCTCTAATTTCTTGATTGAAGCTTCAAATTCCTGTAATGTTTTTTCATCTTTGATGGAAGGCAAATTTGCTCTTATGTTGAGTATGCATCCATACACTCCCAACTCTGCCAGCTTGATTGAAACCATCAAATCGGATGCAGCATTCGGGTTGGATTTCCCAACCAGGGTGTTTCCCATATCCAGAACCTTCCTGCACATGATTGCATTTGACTCCGGAACCCTCGACGCAAGAATGCTTCCATCCTGAATGGCCTGCCTTCTTGCAGCCTTGTCTTCATCGGTTTCTTTCGGGAGTTTGTATGCCTTCATCAGCTCAACAAATGCCTCCTCATCCTTTTTTGCTCCATGCATCAAACCTTCTGCCAGAATATCGAGCTCTTCAGCCATAATCTTGTATTCATCTCCGCTGAATCCATACTCTTTCTTCACTGAAAGCTTGGCCACCATTGATATCATGCCTGCCGCCATAGCTCCTGATAGAGCTGAAGATGCTCCCCCTCCCACCTTTGTATTGTCAGAGTCAATTATTTTCCCTAGAATATCATTTCCCATCATTTTGTGCTCCTTGTCTAATATTTAAAAATCATGCATTGTTTACAATTATTCTTCCTCTTTTTATTACCTTTTCAACCTGGTTTATGCCAAGCTTGTATATGACGTCCTCATAGTCTCCCGTATTCCAAATTTGAATGTCTGCCAGCTTGCCTTCTTCGATGGACCCCCTGTCACTATCCAGATTCAAAGCCTTTGCACCTCCCAGTGTTGCAGCCTTAATTGCAGTTTCTACATCAACCCCGTGTTCTCTGCACGTAAGCATTATCACCAGCTGCATCGACGTATTCCATGCCCCTGGACAGCAGTTTGTTCCCAATGCCAATGTCATGCCTGCCTCGACCATGGCTTCTGCATCGAAAGGGACCGGATGTTTTACGGCAAAATCCGTTGCAGGAAGCAATACTCCCGGGATCTTGCTTTCAGCAAGCTTTTTCATTACGCTTTTCGGAGTATAGTTCAGATGATCCACAGAAACCATGTTCATGTCTATTCCAAGGTCTGATCCTCCTATATAGGAGTATGCATCCGTATGAATCTTTGGCCTCATGCCAAGTTTTTCTGCACATTTCAGTACAAGTCTTGATTCCTCTGCTGTGTAATGGCCGTCATCGCACCATATGTCGCAAAATTCAGCCAAATTCCTTTTCGCTACTGCAGGTATCATTTCATTTATGAGAACTTCAATGTATTCATCCTTTTCCATATTGTCCGGCCAACCGTGGGCACCAAGAAAAGTTGAAACAATGTCCACAGGAAGATCTCTGTTCAGCTTTTTATTGATTTCAAGGAGCTTTATTTCAGAATCCACCGTCAGTCCGTATCCACTCTTGCTTTCAACAGTGGTTGTTCCCGTATTCATCATCTGGTGGAGCCTGGTCAATGCAGCATGGTACAGTATTTCTTCGTCTACATCCCTTGTCATGTCGATCGTTGCGTTTATTCCCGTCTTGTTTCCTGCTTTAATGAATTTTTCCTTGCCGCCCTTTGTCATTCCTGCTGCGTATTCCTTGGATCTTGAACCGCCAAAAACGAGATGAGTATGTGCATCTACAAATCCAGGAAGCACTACCTTGCCTGAACAATCAATAACATTGCTTTCATCATATTCGATTTTTTCAAGAACCTCTTCCTTTTGCCCTATAAATGCTATTTCTTCATCGTCAATTGCCACCCATCCATTTTCTATAACACCGACAATATCTCCCGACCCGTCTCTGCAGGTCAATAATTTCGAGCAATTTGAAAGAACTAAATCCACTTTTTTCTTATTCATAAATCACAAACCTCCCAAATACAAATAAAGATTCTCAGAATAATAATAACCAGCGCACTTTTTAATAAATGTCAGAAAAAAGTGCACTGGTAAATTCAGATTTATCTAGGAGCCTTGCCGTCAGGTCCAAATGTTACGAATTCAGCCGGTTGCCACCACAGCGGCACCTTGATTGAGTCCGTTGTAAGTTTTCCTACTCCGTTTGCTACATCCTTTGCAGTCTGGTATCCTGCCTGGGCATGCCTGATTACTCCGATTCCAGAGTCTACTGTAAGTGATGCATCAAGCCTTACATCGGCTTCCTCTGTTCCGTCAGCTACCATTGTTACTCCCGTATGCACTGCCTCTCCCATTGAGTAGTTTGCCTGGATTGCTATGAGGTCGCATCCTGCTGCACAGTTGAGCAGTCCGTTAAGATATGGCCAGTCTGAAATTAGATCTCCGCCGTCCATCATGTTCTCTGACTCGAATGTTGGGTTGACTATTGATCCCGAGTCAAGGTTGTCTCTCGAGAATGCTACCGGTCCCTTGATCTCGCCTTTCTTGATGAGTTCGTTGACTGCAAGGCCGAATTTCCTTCTCTGTCCGAATCCCATGTAGCAGATTCTTGCCGGCAGTCCCTCTATAGGAAGGTTCTTTCTTGCAAGCTTTATCCATCTCTCTACAAGAGGATCTCCCTTGCATATTTCAAGGGCAAGGTCATCTGTTCTCTTAAGGTCTTCTGGATCTCCCGACAGACATGTCCACCTGAATGGTCCTCTTCCTTCGCAGAATAATGGTCTTATGTATTCCGACACGAATCCTGGAATTGTCATTGCTTCTTCTTCAGGCATTCCTGCATCCCTGCACTCTTTTCTTATGCTTGTTCCATATTCGAATACTTCTACTCCCTTTGCATAGAACTTGTTCATTGTCTCAAGCTGTCTTATCATTGTAGCTCTCGCATCCGCAAGATAAGCTACTCTGTCTTTTGCCCTGTATTCGTCTGCTTCCACACCTGTATATCCTGACGGAATGTATGAAATAGGGTCGTGACATGGACACATCTCACTTATGATGTCAGGCATGAATCCCTTCTGGTATGCTTCTTCGAATACGTCTGCCGCATTTCCTACGATTGCCACCGATGTTGGTTCTTTCTTCGCCACTGCTTCATTTACTATCTCAAGGGCTTCATCAAGAGAGTATACCTTCTGATCAAGGTAGTTCTTCTCTATTCTTCTGTCTATTACCCTTTCGTCTGCGTCTACTATGATTGCAACTCCGCCGTGCATCTTCATTGCCCAGCTCTGGTTTCCGCCCATTCCGCCGGCTCCTGCAGTCATGTACACTCTTCCTGCAAGGTCGTTGTTGAATCTCTTGATTGCTATTGCTGAAAGGGTCTCAAATGTTCCCTGGATAACTCCCTGGGTTCCTATATACTCCCATGGTGCTGCAGTGTACTGTGCAAATATTGTAAGGTTCTTGTCCTGAAGGTCATAGAAGGTCTCCCAGTCTGCCTTCATGATGTTTGTTGTTGCCATTACTACTCTTGGTGCAAGCTTGTTTGTCTTGAATATTGCAACAGGCATTCCAGACTGGATTACAAGTGTCTCGTTGTCTTCAAGCTCCTTAAGGGACTTTACTATTGCATGGTACGATTCCCAGTTCCTTGCACATTTTCCGTTTCCGCCGTAGATTACTAGAAGTTCGGGAATCTCCGCGTTCTCCATGTTGTTCTCCAGCATTCTAAGGATTGACTCCTGCTTCCAGCCCTTGCATCTGAGAGTTGGTCCTCTCTGTGCCTTTACTTCGTACAAGATTTCAGGCTTGTTTGTTTTTACTGTTTCACTCATTATTTTTCCTCCATTTATTTTTTATTTTGTTCTCTCAATTAAATCTTTGCAATTTACGTGCCAAATGTTTTGTCTGCTGTAATCTACTGTTTTCAACACTTTTGTTCTTTTGATTTGATCAGCACCAAATTCACCGTAGTATTTTTATACAGAAACCGTCTGAAAGCCTTCATTTTTCAATATAATAATTTATTTTTGGGTGTATAATTTTTGTACATATATTATATTTATCTTTGCTTATGCTCCAAGATATGCCTTTATTACTGCTTCATTTTCTTTCAGCAATGAGCTTGAATCTTCCATAGTTATTCTGCCTGTCTCCAGGACATATCCTCGGTCAGAAGCCTCCAATGCCTTCTTTGCGTTCTGTTCTACAAGAAGAACTGTCATCCCTTCCTTGTGAAGTTTTTTTATCAGGTTTATTGAATGGGTTACCAGAAGAGGCATAAGACCCATTGAAATCTCGTCAATAAGCAAAAGCTCAGGCTCTATCATCAAGGCTCTCGATATTGCCAACATCTGCTGCTCCCCTCCACTCATGGTCTTTGATTTCTGGTTTCGTCTTTCTTTAAGTCTGGGAAATATTTCATAACACCGCTCAAGATTTCTTTTTATTTTAATCTTGTCCTTTACTGTATATGCACCAACCAAGAGATTCTCCTCAACGGTCATTTTCGAGAACACCCTTCTGCCTTCAGGTATATAGCCAATTCCGTGTTCGGCTCTCTCCCAGGCGTTCATTCCTGCTATGTCTTCACCTTTGTAGATTATCGAACCTCTGCTTGGATTGTGAATTCCCATGAGGCATTTCATTATTGTTGACTTGCCCGCTCCGTTAGCTCCTATAATAGTTACAAATTCACCATCCTTGATTTCTATGCTTATATCCTCAAGAACTTTAGACTGTCCATAATATGCATCCATATTCGATACTTTAAGCACTTTCATCCTCCTTTCCGATATAAGCTTCAATTACTTGAGGATTGCGCTGTACTTCATAGGGATTACCCTCTGCAATCTTTTCGCCGTAATTCAAGACAACTACCCGTTCACTGACTCCCATAGTAACATGCATATCGTGCTCGATAATTATTATGGAAGTACCTCCCTTCTGCAGGTCCTCTATAAGCTTCATGAATGCCCTGGTAGCATCAAAGCTTAGTCCGGCACAGGGTTCATCCAGCATCAATATTCCCGGATTGAGAGCCAGCGATCTGGCTATTCCAAGCCTTTTCATATAACCGAGGCTTAATTCTCCCGCCTTCTTATTCCATTGTTCCCTGATGCCCACCTTTTCCAGAAGCTCCATCGCCCTGTCTACATTTTTCTTCTTGTGGCTAAGCTTGAATATCCTGGACAACCCCTTGTAGTCATCAAGCCCCAAGGCTAAGACCACGTTGTCAAGGACGGTGATATCCCTGAAAGGATGCGCTATCTGAAACGTTCTGACTATACCAATTCTCGCTATTTCATGAGCCTTGAGTCCCTGTATCTCTTTCCCTTCATAGAAAACCTTTCCGCCCGTTGGTTTGTACACTCCGCAGATTGTATTGAAAAGAGTGGTCTTTCCTGCTCCATTGGGGCCAATAAGCGCCAGCGTCTCTCCCTTAAAAAGCTTAAATGATACATCATTGACAGCCTTGAGACCACCAAAGTGCTTTTTCAGATTTTGTATCTCAAGAATGACTTCCCTACTCATATTCTGTCACCTCTTTCACTTTAAAGAAATTCAATTTGGAAGAAACTATCTTTTTCCAAACTATACTGTTATCGCCGAAAAGCCCTGACGGCTGGAACCTCATCATTATTACCAGGATTGCACCGTAGACAAGCATTCTGTAATCCGAAATAAACCTAAAAACCTCCGGAGCGAGGCCAAGAATGATCGCGCCTGCTACAGCCCCTCTGACTGTTCCCATTCCACCTACCACAAGCATCGACATGATGCTGATTGATACAATGAATGCAAAGTCGCTTGAATATATGAAGGACATGTAATGCGCATATACCGCTCCCGTCACTCCTGCTATTGTTGTTCCTATCGCAAAGGCGATTATTTTAAACTTGTTTACGTCTATTCCAAGGGAGGCAGCTGCCTCAGTGTTGTTTCTGATGCCGCACAGGGCAAGTCCTATCCACGATTTTTCCATTCTTTTTGAAAGATATATAACTCCGGCGATTAGAACAAGTACTATTATGAGAAAATATACATTGCTCATCTTTTCACCGAAAAGCATAGGCTTTTTAACAGACATTCCAAATGCCGCTCCTAGATATGGCACATACTGAAAGACTGCAACAGCAACAAAATTTATGCCTATTGTAGTAATTGCCAGAAAATCATCCCTTACCCTCAAACTTATAAGTCCCAAGACAATCCCTATTATTCCCGTAACCAATCCTGCAACCGGTATTGCAAGCCAGAAGCTCAACCCCAGCTTTGTTGTCACAACTGCAGATGTATATGCTCCGATACCAAAGAATGCAGCCTGTCCAAGGCACGGTTGCCCTGCATACCCGGTTACTATATTCAAGCTCAAGGCCAGCAAAACGAATATGCCGACATTTATTGCCACTACTATCTGATACATTAAGTCACTCCTCCTTTAAATAGATCAATTTAGGCGTTTGCGAAACGCCACAACCCGCAGAAATGCGGGACTTTTTTTGCAATAAAAAATATAACCCCTCACCGAATTGTGGTAAAATTAGATTG
>NZ_FQZL01000058.1 GCF_900142005.1 Dethiosulfatibacter aminovorans DSM 17477 | reverse complement strand
CTGCTCATCCTGCCATTTCCATCATTGAATGGATGAACACACAAAAAATCAAGTATAAATATTGGTATCAGCAGCAGTGGATCTACAGATTCCTTTTGAAATGCTTCTATGAATCCGTCACACATGGTTTCCATTGTTTCTTTTGTTAAATATGCCGGAACTGGTCTGAACCTAATTTTTTTCCTACCTAATGCATCTTTTTCCTCAATTACATTATCAACATTTTTATATTGTCCCCCTGCCAAGCCGCTATTATAAACATACAGATCTCTGTGCATCTGCAATATCACATTAGACCTCGGTACTATATAATCATAATTTTCATGAATTGTATTCAATACTCCCCTATATCCTGCTATTTCTTCTTCATTTCTATTCTTTGGTTCAGTTTTTTCATTAACCAACTCATCCAGTCTTTTATCACTGGTATATATACCTTCAATTCTATTGGATGCACCTGTACTCTGAATTTTTGCCACCTTTACCATTGCTTCAAGAACGTCAGGGTATGATTCCATATACAACTCCTGCTTACCTCTGAATTCATGAATTTCCAACAATAGTGACACGATATCCTTATTATATAAATCTATATCTATATTTGAATAATCAAATTCTCTCATTCTGCATCCCCCTTGTTTATTCTGCATAAATCATAGCACAAAATATTCAGATTAGCAAATTGATATGCAGAAAACTTTGACATATTCCATCTCAAACAAATAATGATATATTAGCACATATATGATTTTCATTTGAAAATCAAGAACTGTATGGTATAATAAACTTAGATGTAATACACAGTAATACAAGGAGGTGTTGATATGAGCACTGTATCTTTGAGATTGAATGATAGAGATGATGCCCTGATTCGTAAATATGCTGAAATACACAATATGGACTTGTCTTCCTTTATCAGGCAGGCTGTATTGGAGAAAATTGAAGATGAATATGATCTAACTCTTTTCAATAAAGTTTGGGAACAAGAAAAAGATGAAGAACGAATAAGTCATGAACAGGTTAAGAGAGAATTAGGTTTATGAAATACAATGTAGAATATACAAAAAATGCATTGAAACAATTAAAGAAACTGGACAGACAGACTACATCATTTATTCTATCATTCATTGAAAAAAGGCTTATCGGATGTGATAATCCAAGACAATTCGGAAAAGCATTACAGGGAAACATGAATGATAAATGGCGGTATCGTGTCGGCGATTACAGAATCCTGGCTAAGATTGAAGATGAACGAGTAATAATAACAGTAATAGAAATCGGACACAGAAGAGACATATACAAGTAAAACAGTATATGTCTCTTTTTATATATTAATAGTAATGTATTTGGTCAATCAAGGTGAATCTTACCACAAGTAGGCAAAGTCAGACGAGTTCATAAGGACTCGTTTTTATTTTTTTGAAAAATTTTTCAATAGAGGTTGATAAAACCATATAAAATCCCTATTAAGTAATATAAGACAAATTATTGATCAATAAAATTGTCTAAATAAAACTTAAAGAAGAAACAATTATGTCATATGCAAAAAATGAATATATCGAAACAATGATTCTTACAGAAGAGGAACTTTTTCAAATCCATGATGCTAAATTTTAAATTATATAAGAACAGAAGGTTATGAGAAGTAGAATGAAAGTAGTCTAGTTACTGCACTTTAAGCATCAGCAACAATGCTCTCACTTGCATTTATGTTGCCAATACCTGTAACTTTGGCTGCAGATGTAATATCAATAGCATCATGGCCTAGTAAACTTGCTAATTGGATTGAAGTCTGCGAAATCGGAGAAGATATCTTGTACAAGGCATATTCGCCCATTCACAAGACTCCTGGTGCAAACAAGATAAAACTAGAGGTTCTATTCCTTAAATTTATAGATAAAGGTTATAGCATCTGCCATGGTCAGCTCCTTTTTTATATACATATGCTATCACTTTTCCACCGCACTCCAATAAATTCTACAATTAATGTTCACTTAAAAAAAAAATAAAAATATTTTTAAAACCTCATTGACAAATAATATTATTATGATAATATGTAAATATAATAATATTATTATCACAATATGTGGATCTAGAACTTTATTTTCCCGGGAAAAATTTTCATATCAAATTTAAGGAGAAAAAAATGAGTACACTAAATATTACTGTATGTGGTGGTGGTAATGGCGCACATGCATGTGCTGCTTTAATGGCTCAGCAGGGTCACAAAGTCCGTTTATTCAGCCCGATAACCTACGAAATAGAAAACATACGAAGAAATTATTCTGAAAATGATGGATTAAGTATCATTGAGTCTAACAAAGTGATTAACAAAGTAAAACTAGAGCATATTACAGATGATGCTAACACAGCATTTCAAAAAGCATCAATAGTGTTCGTAATAGTTCCTTCGTTTGCACACAAGCCAATCTTCAGACATATTGCAAAAAACATTGAAAAAGACGCTTTGGTTGTTGTAATGCCTTGCCGTGGATTGATGGAATTAGATGTGAAAAGGTTTCTTCCGAACATTTCGGTTATAGCATGCCAGACGCTTCCATGGGCCTGTAGATTAGAAAAACCTGGAAGTAGAATAAATATTAAGGGGGCCAAAAATAAAATCCAAGTTGCACACATGCCATTTGTGCTTAATGAGATATACGATCATTTGTTAGAAGAACTTCTCTCCATGAAAATTGAAAGAGTAAAAAACATGATGACTATGACTTTCGCAAATATTGGTCAAATATTTCACCCTGGTATAATGTATAGTCAGTTCAAAAGCAATCCTAATCAGGAATTTTCTAGAGAAGATACACCTTTATTTTATCAAGGAGTAACTGCTGAAGGTGCTGATATTCTTGAGCGTCTAGCTCATGAAATACATGAAATTACACTTGAAGTTGCAAAAATTGATGATAGTATAGAACTTGAAAAAATATTATCACCTAGCGAATGGTTGATGGAATCTTATGGTAATCAAATAGAAAATCGCAGTACACTACAAACAATGCTAAATAGTAACACTGCCTACAAAGGCATCACTGTACCTACTATTGAAATTGACAAAGATAGATATATGGCTAATTTTTCTGCTCGTTATGTTACCGAAGACGTACCATATAGTTTATTAGTAACTAGAACTATTGGAAATATATGCGGTGTGGAAACACCTATGATGGATGAAGTTATAAACAGCCTAGGTTCTTGGATTGGTCAGGATTGGATAGGACAATTTGAAATTGCTCAAAAACTCAGTACTCACAGTCGTTTACCTGTATTTTACGGTTGTGAAACAATATATGATTTTATTAACTAGTACAACTCAAATATTTGTTATCTCAAAATTATAGTTTTGTGCTACAATATTACATATTCTATTATCAATATAAAAAATAAATATTTTATTAGCATTGAATACATTTATTAATTGAGCACTTTAACCAAGAATTATTAAAGCGCCCAATAAAACAATGAACATGAAATTATGATAATGTTCTGAATTTTTTTTAAACTATGGAGGATTATATGAATCAATCAATGGCAGTATTATTAGCAACAACACTAATTCTAGTTGCAACATTTTTTGCAACTTCATTTATTAACAATAGACAAAAGAAAAAAGTCGTAGGAAATGCATCAGAAGATTGGGATGTTGGCGGAAGAAGTCTTCCACTCTATGTAGTAATTGGTACACAGTTTGCTACTGCTATGGGTGGTGGTATTTTAGTCGGTCAAGTAGGAAATGGATATCAAAATGGATACTCAGTATTTTTATATGGAATTCTTTGTCAGTTAGCATTTATTATTTTAATGTTTATTGCAGACTGGCTACGTGATAATAATTTTGCTACAATTCCAGAAATACTGCAGCACTTCTCTGGTCCTAACAAGACTGTAAAGATTTTAGCTGGTATTCTAACTATTATAGTACCTTTTGGTTGGATTTGTGGTCAACTTTCGGCTTTTGGAAAACTATATTCTACTTTAACCGGATTTTCACCTACAATTCTTACTATTACACTTGCAGTAGCTAGTTTGTTTTTCGTCATGCCTTCAGGACTTAAAACCGTAGCATGGACCGACTTTATTTTTGGTATTCTTATGGTCATCTTTGCTTCTGCTGTCTGTTTTCATACCCTTAGTCTTGCAGGTGGAATGGAAAACGTTCTTGCGAATGTCCCTCCTGAAATTGTGCAATTCCCTAGCTCAATATTCAGCGTAGGTTTATATACTTCAGTACTTTGGGTATTCTCGCTAGTTCCAGGTGGACTTACAAATCAAATGTACTATCAAAGAATTTTTGCATGTAAAGAGCTTAAGGAAGTTAAAAAAAGTCTTTGGATTACTGCTTTGGTTTGTATAATAGCTTACTTTTGGGCAGTTACTGTTGGTCTTTCCGTTAGATCAATAAATCCTGGCCTTGGGGCTGATAGAGAAATGGCTACCGGATGGTTGTTGACTCAACTTCCTACATGGCTAGTGGCTATTTTTTCTGGACTTATCATAGCAGCCATTCTTTCTACCGTTAGTAGTGGTGTTCAGTCAATTGTAGTAAATTTAAATCGTGATATATATCGAACTCTTCATCCTGATTGTGATAGTAGCAAAGTTCTTAAGATCTCTAAATTTCTATCTGTAATAGTGATTGCAACAGCAGTTGTTCTTTCTCTTGCATTCCCATCTGTAATAAAAATGATAGTAACAAGTTATTCTTTCTCAGCAGCAGGTCTTCTTTGCCCAATATTTGTAAGCTATGCATTTAGAAACAAAAACTTCATAACCAAGAACGCTATACTTGCAGGAATGATAGTTGGTATTATTGCCTGTATGGTATCTATGCTTTTCAATACTAGTATTCCATATGTTATTTGGGGAATCATCCCTTCTGGTATATCTATGGTTGTTGTTAGTAAGATAGAACAAAAAGAGGATGAAATTAATAGAATTGCAAAATAATAAACCAATAATATGGAGGAATAATGAGCGAAGAAAGAATTGAACTATTTGTTAAAATCGCATGTATACAAACAGAAGTTAAACTGAAAGACAAAGAAGCTAATATGGCGATTGTTATTTCACTTATGGAAGAAGCGAGTACTAATGGAGCTAATTTAATTGTTCTTCCAGAGCTATTCAATACTGGATATACATTCAATAATCGAACTGAAATTACTTCCTTAGCAGAACCTATTCCCGAGGGAAGAACAGTACAAGAACTTATAGATTATGCTAAGGAGAAAAATATTTATATAGTTGGTTCACTACCTGAACGTGAAGGTATTGATTTATATAACACATCTGTTTTGGTTGGTCCAAATGGATATATTGGAAAGTATCGTAAAACACACTTATGTGGAGATGAAATATATTGGTTTGAGTCTGGAAATCTCGGATATCCAGTATTTCATACTGAAATTGGTAGAATAGCCATGATAATATGTCTAGATGGATATTATCCCGAAACATATCGAATTTGTGCATTACAGAAGGCAGACTTGATTTGTATACCAACAAATTGGGCACACTGTGATCATCTTCCAGCACCATGGCATACTATGGGGCCGACACTTACTATGGCAAATGCTCTTTCAAATCATATTTTCGTAGCTGCATGCTCGAGAGTCGGACAAGAACCAGGCATATCATATGCTGGCCATAGTTTGGTAGCGAGTCCAACCGGAGCTCCAATTAGCACAATTGCTGGAAAGAATCAACAAATTATATATGCTGAATGTAATCTAGCCGATACGAGAAATCGATATCTTGATAAGACGAATTCCCGTCTTGCAAATAGACGAACTGATCTTTATGGCGAGTTCCTTGGATATTCAACAAATTAACATATCTACTATTTATCTAAACTTCAAATACATTGATTTTTAGAATTATATATGAATCAATCAAGCATATTTTAGCCGCTAAATTGTTCATATCAAACTTTTATTATTTACTGAATAAAAGACAATTGATATGAACGATATAGTGGTTATTGCGTTAAATGATCTATACCTTAAAGATGTTTATTGCAATAATTATGCTTTTTATGCAAATATAAAATATTTATTTTTTTTTAACTAAATATATTATCATTATGATATTATATTTATACAAAAAGTAATATTAAATGAATACTCCAGTGTATTTTTGACGAAAATCTGGTAAAGTTGATACCATCATTCTGGCAATGAATACAACTGTATCTCTCATGAAGTAAAAAGAAAGTTAAACATAACAGATTTAGCCTGCGAACCAAATTGGTAGAGTCACCAGGTCCATGACATGTCACACTTTGCACAATTATATCTCGTCACCCTATATTCGGATTACATTATTAATAATCCGGATAAATAGTACAATTTGTTTGGAATATTTATATTAAATAAAAATTTAGGAGGCACAATGGATGAATTACTTAGTAAAATAAATGAAAGCTTACCAGACTTACCGCAAGCACAAAAGCAAGTGGCAATTTTTGTCCTAGAGAATTACAGAGACATTCCATTTCTTTCAGTTGTAAATATGTCAAAACTCATAGGAGTAAGTGAAACCACAATCATAAAATTTTGTGTTTTAATGGGATTCAGTGGATTTTCCACATTTAAAAAAGAAATATCAAATTATGTACAAACTGGCATAACAATGTATAATGCACTTGAGGATAACCTTTCAGATATTGAAGAATATGGTACTTATGATAAAGTACTAAATTATGATCTTAACAATATTCAAAATACACTAAATAATGAAATCAATAGAAATAATCTAAAAAAACTTGTAAATAAAATTGAAGAAGCTGATAATATATATGTTATTGGATTTCGTACATCTGCTATTTTAAGTGAGTATTTATCCTTGATTTTAAGACAACAAGGTAGAAAAGTATCATGCATCATTCCAGGACTAGGCGATTATGCGGATAAGCTATGCAGCATAAAAAAAGATGATCTTCTTATTTCATTTTCATTTAGTCGCTATTCAAGAGATGTCATAAAAGCAGTACGCTTAATGAAGAGTAAGGGAGTAACTTGTGCAGTATTTACAGATTCTGCAGCATGTCCCCTCTATAGTCTAACAGATATTGTTTTTCTTTGTGAAACAAAATCATCACATTATTCTACTTCATATGTTGGTTGTTTCTCATTATTTAATGCACTTTTCACCGAAACATCCTTAGTCCGTAAGGAACAAACTACAAATAATTTAAAGAAACTCGAAAGTATACTCAATGAATTTGATACATTTTCATATTAATTTAGATAATGTACCTCAACAATGATATTGCGTTATAAACGATTCTGGCACATAGACCGCTTATAAAATAAAGAAAAGATTCTTATATATTCTTTTCCAATTTCAAAGTAAAAACTATAACGATTATGATAAATAAACATGAAATATATAATGGTACCGCTTGTCAAGACATAAATTCCAATTATCTAAGTTATGAACTCCTTTCGTTTTAAGATTTCGGATTTATCAACATACCCTAAGATATATAGATTTTAAAAGAATTTTAATTCATTAATTTAGAGCACTGAATAAATCTGGTGCCGATTTGCCATTGACATGGAGCCTCTGTCGATATGGATAGTTCGCCTAAGGCGGAAACATGTAGGCGCTGCGATTCAAAAGGCTACCATATCGCCTTCTCCAAGTAAATGGTCCGCAAGCCAAATCTGTTTTAGTTAGCAGAAGGGTT
>NZ_FQZL01000059.1 GCF_900142005.1 Dethiosulfatibacter aminovorans DSM 17477 | reverse complement strand
CAGGGTTCAGAAACATTGATTTAAATGAATTCAATGAATTTATAATGGGCTATGAATACGAAGAGATTTTAAAAGAACTTGCGCATTAAAGAATATCACGTCCTCTGTGGTATATAACTTACTGTTAAGCTACAAATTTCAGCGCCCACAGACTACGTTTTAACAACAAATTCGACCGGTCGTTTCCGTTCGATATTTAATCGTCCGAAATATATCGGTCGTTCAAGTCAGAACTAGATTTTCCAACTCCCTCAGCACAAGCTTCAGTTTTGTAATAAACTGCGTTACGCTGAACCGTACCATAAGTAAGTCTATAAGACGAGGGGATTTTTAAATTCATCAATATTCTTGACCTAAATCTATGTTCTTGTTTCATCATTCTCTGAATGCTATAATATTATTATAAAATACTGCGAAAGAGGTGATAATCGTGCGATTGAATGAAATTCTTGAAAAATCCAAAGAAATACATGAAATAATTCATAAAAACAATGGCAATTCAATTAAAATCTTTGGTTCAGTAGCAAACGATTCCGCTTCAGAAAATAGTGATATAGATTTTCTTGTAAAATTCAACAAAAATGCTTCTTTATTCGATCTTGTAGAAATCAAAATTGAGCTTGAAGATCTACTCGGCAACAAGGTAGATGTAGTTTCTGAAAATGGCTTAAAGAATAATGACATAGGTAAATCGATAAAAAGGAGCGCTATCAGCATATGAATAGAGACTTGACATACATTCAACAAATCATCGATGCTATTAACAAAGTTGAAGCTTATACTTCAGATGGAAAAGACCAATTTCTATCTTCTTCACTTATTCAAGATGCAGTAATAAGAAATATTGAGATTATTGGTGAAATTAGCAAAAGAGTATCTCAAGACTTTAGAACTGCACATTTTGATATCCCCTGGAGGAAAATGGCTGGCATCAGAGATGTATTAATTCATGATTATGATAGTATAGACTTAGGAATAGTGTGGAATGTAGTAGAAATTGAACTCCCTAAAATCAAACTTGCATTGAAAGAATTATAAAAAAATCCAGGCTTTAATCACAGAAGCTTGGATTTTTTTACAATTTATAAATTCTTTAATAATCCTGCATTTCGCTTATCTTTGGCATTAACTTCAGTTTTGTAATCAAACGTTGTATGGTGAACCGTACCACAAGTAAGTCTATAAGGCGAAGCCGGATTATGTCATAGATACTATAATACATCTGTAAATACTATAAAAAACAGCAAATACATCGAAGCAAGATGCATTTGCCTTTTATAATTATTCTACATATTTTTGTCAAATCTCTATTTTGATTTCACTCTATAATATATTTCATGAGAATCAAAGATGGACTCTGCCCACATAACATGTATATTTCCTGAAATGTCAGTTGTTATTGAAGGATCAGTAGAATTTTCAACACTTTCTGAAAGATTTTCAGGTTCAGTCCATTCTATACCATCCCAACAACTGTATAAAATTTCATAATTACCGGTTGAATCATCTACCCATACAATATGTACGTTCCTTTCATCATCAACAGCTATCGAAGGAAGCATTGAATCTCCAGAAGTTTTTGAAACATTCACAGCTTCAGTCCACTGTCTTCCATCAAGCCAACTATATAGTACCTCATATTGTCCTGAAGAATCATCTTCCCAAGCGACATGCAAAACACCTGATTCATCCTTTGCAAGTTTAGGAAACTGCGACCTACCATTATTATCAGATATGCTAACAGATACGCCACCTAATTGATTATGAAAAATATCTATTGTGAAATTTGAAAATGACATATCCGGCCATACAACATGTATATTATCTGATTCATCAATTTCAATATCAGGGAATAAAACACGATTAGGATCATCAGTAAAAACATTTTCCATCAATTCTAGACATTCAGTAACCGTCCATTTATCACCAT
The DNA here is from genome assembly GCF_900142005.1 of Dethiosulfatibacter aminovorans DSM 17477. Lineage (GTDB taxonomy): Bacteria > Bacillota > Clostridia > Tissierellales > Dethiosulfatibacteraceae > Dethiosulfatibacter > Dethiosulfatibacter aminovorans. The sequence continues at coordinate 5,681 of NZ_FQZL01000059.1, read as the reverse complement.
CCCGTCCACTGTAATGTATATCAAGCATTTCAATAGATCCAACTGTATTCTTGTCAAACCAAATCACATGGGGATCACCTGCACTATCCAACGATATCCTTGGTATTCTAGATTCCAATATATAAGGTCTAGAAACCATATATGGTTTTGCCCAATCCAGTCCATTATAGTAACTGTACAAAATATAACTGGTACCAGGATAATACTGTTCCCATACTACATGTATATTACCTAATTCATCACAAGCTATATCAGGAAATATTGAAAACCTATCTGAATTTGTAACATTAATATTATCTGACCACTTTCCATTGTTGAACTGTCTGTAATATAGATCAAGATAATCATTTGACTCTTCTACCCATATTAAGTGGATGTTTCCTAAAATATCGGCTGTTATAACAGGAGAAAATGATTCACCTTCAGAATTCGATAGATTAACAACCGAAGACCAAGTCAACTCTGCCTTTTCATCTTCATTTTCAGCAACTTCAGAAACTATAACATTATTTATGTTCATATTAATAATCCGCATAGCCATCAACATGGACTGTTCCTTGGTTGCATTGTTTTTAGGGGCCATTAAGTTATCTCCAATCCCGCCTACTATGCCGTTTTTATTTGCTAAATACACACAGTCTTTAGCCCATTCTGATATCTCATTGTCATCATTAAAACTAAGTCCTGCAATGTTTTTATCGTATTCAACTTCGGCTCCATCAAGCATCCTTATCAGTAGAGCAGCAAGTTGTTCTCTTGTTATCAAATCATCTGGTCCATAAACCCCTCCTCCATAACCTTTCAGTATTCCAATATTATAGCCTTTCAATACCCATTCATCATCAGTATCCGTAAAAGGATCCTCTCCTATCTCTGCTACTTCTCCCGACATCACCTCGAATAATCTAACTGATAAATATGCAAATTCCTTTCTTGTGATATTTTGTTGATAATTCGTAAAAAATGCTTCATCCAAAATATTTTCCGCCTTTAATTTGTTTACTTCGTCAACAGCCCAAGTGCTTGGATCAGACTCAGCATATACAATATTTGAAAACACAAGCACTAGAACCATTGAAAAAAGAAACAATTTTTTCATATGTTCCATGGTTCAGACCTCCTATAATTCTTACAAAACGAAATGGAATTATGCCTATAATTAATTATAACACTCCTCTCAATAGCGAACAATGGTTTCGATATTCATTCTTTAATATGTTAGATTTATTTTCATTCTGTGCTAATTTTCAAAATATGCATAAAAAAACCAGACCTATCAGCCTGGTATACTGCTATAAACATTATAATTTAATTATACTCCTGAAATAAAAGAAGAGCCGGATGTTCCAAGTTTGTAATAAAGCGTGTTACGCTTAACCGTATCATAAGTAAGTCTATAAGCCGAAGTTAATCATAGCACAGATACTATAACACATCTGTAGACAAAAAAGTATCTGTAAATTTTCCATTATCAAAGAAAATCCTGATAAGTTTATTTATCATCTCATTTGTTATTGTCTGTATAGTACATAATGGAGTATACTTTGGTTTCCATATTACTTTCATTCAGATATCGGTGTGGAATGTCTCCAAGGAATGTGATTGAATCACCAGTATTGAGTTGATGTTTGACACCACCTATTTCTACAACTAATTCGCCTTCGAATATCAAAATATATTCTTCTATTCCTTTATTGTGCTGTTTAATTTCACTTTTTGATTTCACAGGAAAAGATATAGTGTAAATTTCAAATTTCTTTTCTGGGTCGTAGTCGAAAATAGAGGAAATTGTAAATTCATCACCTGAATTTATTATTTTCATATCTGGACTTCTAACTATGTTAACAGAAGCTTTTTCGCTGTGAATCAATTGTGTAAATGGTATTTTTAAGCCACTGGCAATTTTCCATAGGACTGCAATTGTGGGATTCGAAACAGACCTTTCAATTTCTCCAAGCATGCTTTTGCTAACTCCTGTAATATCGGACATTTCTTTTAAAGTAAGGTTTCTTTCTTTTCTGATTTTTTTTAGATTTTCACCAACGATTACATTTATTTTATCCATGATTAAACCTCTCTCCGTTTACGATATATAGTTTTTTCAAACGCTATATCATATAAGTATACTAGTTAATAAAATTAAATGCAATAAGTTTAGTGAGTAAACATAGTCATTGCGGAAAATTAAAACGGTATATTGACTTTTTGGACTATATACAATATAATAGTTATACGGTATATCGTACAATAAAACTATATAGTATCTCGCGAGCTTGTAGCATATAACAGGAAAATGTTTTTCTGTTATAAAAGTGTAACAATAAAAAAAGATTGGAGAATTATTATGAAAAATAAAAAGCAACCTTCATTTGGATTGTCTATAACACCTTTTGTTTTTTTAGTGGTATCTATTGCGATTTCAATATTTATTTTTGATTTGGGAGAAGTACATATTGCTATGTTTACTTCTGGTATATTTGCATCAATTTTGAGTATTAAATTCCTAGGATACAAGTGGTCGGAACTTGAAGAGGGGATCTTGAGAGGGATAAACATGACTATGAGCGCATTGATAGTTATGATGGTTATTGGAATGATTATTGGTACATGGATTTTGTCAGGTGTAGTGCCGACCATGATTTATTATGGACTTCAAATATTCAGTCCGCAATTATTTTTATTAGGTACTTGTATTATTACATGTATAATTTCTATTGCTACCGGTAGTTCCTGGACAACTGTTGCGACAATAGGCATAGCATTGGTAGGAGTGGGGGCAGGACTTGGAATTCCACTTCCTATGACAGCTGGTGCTATTATATCCGGTTCATATTTTGGTGATAAGATGTCGCCGCTTTCGGATACAACTAATCTTGCGCCTGCCATTACGGGAGCTAATCTGTTTGATCATATAAGACATATGATTTATACTACAGGTCCTAGTCTTATAATAAGTCTTATACTATTTGGAATACTTGGAATGAAATTCCACGTAGAAAATACGGATGTTACTTTATTGAATACAATCACATCAAGCTTGAGTGAAACATTCTATATAAGTCCCATACTCTTAATTGTCCCATGTGTGGTAATAGCCATGGTTATTATTAAAATGCCGGCTATCCCTGCACTTTTTATTGCGGCAATTCTTGGTGGTGCAGCTGCTATGATTTTCCAGGGAGCTGACTTGGGAACAGTAATTGATGTTATGAATAATGGATATTCTTCGAATATTGGTAATGAAGTTGTTGACATACTCCTTTCAAGGGGAGGATTGCAAAGTATGTTGTGGACTATCTCACTTATTATCTGTGCAATGGTATTTGGTGGAGTTATGGAGACCACGGGAATGCTCAGGGCGATATCAATAGAAATACTTAAACTGGCTAAGTCTACAGGTTCCTTGGTTCTCGCAACAGTATTGAGTTGCATAGCTATGAACATAGTAGCAGGAGACCAATACCTTGCCATAGTAATTCCTGGAAGGATGTACAAGGACACTTTTCAAGAAAGAGGACTTCATCCTAAAAATCTTTCAAGGATACTTGAAGATGCAGGAACTCTTACGTCGCCTTTGATTCCATGGACGGCTTGTGGAGCATATATGATGGGTACTTTAGGAATAGCTCCTTGGGTTTACGTACCATTCTGTTTCCTTAATCTGTTGAATCCAATAATATCAATCATTTATGGATTTACTGGAACAACAATGGAAAAACTCGATGTAAAGGCAACTGAAATAGTCGAACAATATAATTAATTTGAATAGTTGAAATAATGAAAACAGAAGTGACTTGGTCAATAGTTACTTTCTTATATATAAGGAGGGGAAACATGAAACTTAATTTTATTAAAACCAATCCTACAGAAAATATGACAGTCTTTATTCTAGACCAGGTCTCAAGGGATGAGTATGTTGATATAGCCAATAAGATAATGAACTATAACAATATAAATGCAGAACAGGTAGGGTTTGTTGAAAAACCGACTTATCCAAATGGAGAAGCCTGTGCAAAACTTCATATGATGGGCGGGGAGTTCTGCGGAAATGCTACTAGGGCTTTGGCGGCTGTAATGGTTGACAGACATCAATGTAAATATAATTATTCTGATAACAAAATACATGTTACATTGGAGGTTTCAGGTGCTGATAAATCAATATCTTGTGAAGTAATTCCAACCTTTAAAAAAGGAAAATTTATTTCCGGTGTTGAAATGCCACTGCATGAAATGATCTATGATTATGAAATTGAGTATGATGCTGAACGTTATAAGGGAACTATGGTTGAATTTCAAGGAATAATGCACTTGATAATAGAACTTGATGACAATGCATCGAAAGAAGAATTTTTCGAGAAAGTAAAGGAGGACTTTAAGTACAAAGAGTATGATGCTCTTGGAATTATGTTCTCGAATAAAAAAGATTATTCAATGGTTCCACTTGTATATGTCAAGGCAACTGGTAGTTTGATTTGGGAAAGAGGATGCGGTTCCGGGGCTACGGCCATGGGAATAGCAGTCTCATATGAACAAAAAAAGGAAGTTGACATAACAATCAAACAACCAGGTGGTGAACTGCAGGTAACTACCAAATGGGATGGAAATGATGTTACAAAACTGTTTCTTAATGGTGATGTTGAAATAGTAGCAGAAGGTGTTTTACAAGTATAGAAATAAAGCCACTTCTAAATGAGACCTTTTAAGAGGTGGCTTTGATTTTGTTATTTAAATTGTACACATTATTATCACATTTAACTGATTGACAGACTCTCATAGCATTAACCATGTTTTAACTTATCATTTAAAATATACGCTGTGCTCCTACCGCCACCAACTTTTTTTATATAATCCGTTTTTACAAGTTCAGCCAATGCTTTTTCTATTGTAGTGATGCTTATATCAGGACAGAGCTTGGCAATATCAGACTTGCTGATTTTGCCTACTCTTGTTTCAAAGATATACCTTACTCTCTCTGATTTGGTTAATCCTTGATTTCTGATGGTTTCAACTCTTGAGGAAAACTCTCTGTATGCTGCCAGAATTACTCCTAAATAATACTTGATAAATGGAACATAGTCATTTTCATTATCATGCCAGCCAATGGAACTCAATCTCAACGTTTCATAGTAACTCTCTTTTGATTTTTCGATCATCATCTCTATGCTTATATATTTACCAACGATATATTCCTGTTGATACAAAAGTAATAAGGTCAACAGTCTGCTCATCCTGCCATTTCCATCATTGAATGGATGAACACACAAAAAATCAAGTATAAATATTGGTATCAGCAGCAGTGGATCTACAGATTCCTTTTGAAATGCTTCTATGAATCCGTCACACATGGTTTCCATTGTTTCTTTTGTTAAATATGCCGGAACTGGTCTGAACCTAATTTTTTTCCTACCTAATGCATCTTTTTCCTCAATTACATTATCAACATTTTTATATTGTCCCCCTGCCAAGCCGCTATTATAAACATACAGATCTCTGTGCATCTGCAATATCACATTAGACCTCGGTACTATATAATCATAATTTTCATGAATTGTATTCAATACTCCCCTATATCCTGCTATTTCTTCTTCATTTCTATTCTTTGGTTCAGTTTTTTCATTAACCAACTCATCCAGTCTTTTATCACTGGTATATATACCTTCAATTCTATTGGATGCACCTGT
>NZ_FQZL01000060.1 GCF_900142005.1 Dethiosulfatibacter aminovorans DSM 17477 | reverse complement strand
GGAGTATGCATAACCCAGGCGGTAAACGAAGGAGCACCACTGGTATACGGATCAATGCCTACAGTATTCGACATGCAGACGACAATAGGATCATATGCAGCACCGGAATTCCACCTTGCAATAGCGGCAGCATCTGAAATGGCCGACTACTACGGACTGCCATTCTTCGGAACGGCTTCATGCAGCGATGCAAAGACTGTAGATCCTCAGGCAATGGCAGAAGTGACAATGGAATTATTCTCAACATCATTAAGCAAGGCCAACATAGTCCACGACATAGGAGTAATGGACCACTGCAACAGCGTTTCGCCTGCAATGGCAGTGCTTGCAAACGAAGTAATAAACCAGATGAAGAATTATTGCAAGGGAGTTGAAGTCAACGAGGAGACCCTGGCACTTGATGTAATACAGGACGTAGGGTTCGGAGGACACTATCTGCAGCATACCCATACATTCTCAAACTTCAAGGAGATATGGTATCCTGAACTCTTCGGCAGAAAGATGGAAAATCCCGACGAGTCTGAAATCATGACAAATGTAGTGAAGAAAATTGAAAATATTCTTGAAAATCATACCATTCCCGAGCTGGATAGTGATATACTAGAAAAGCTTGCTAAATGGGAAGAAAAATACAAGTAAGGGATGATTAAATGGAGTCAACAGTAAGAAAAATCCACGACAATACCATCAGAATACTTGGCGAAATAGGAGTGAACCTTTATTCTGACTCTGTAATTGAAAAAATCAAGAAACACGGCATCAAAGTTGAAGGCAAGACTGCTTTCTTTACTGAAAAGCAGATAATGGACGCTGTGGCAAAAGTGCCAAAATCCTTTGACGTCAAGGCAAGAAATCCAAAACACGACATGCATATAGGCGACAATGATGTTGAGTACTGCCCGGGTTATGGATGTACGAACATAATAGAACCTGACGGTACTCTGAGGGAAGCTTTAAGGGACGACTATGTGAAATTTCTTAAGCTCATTGAAGCATCAGATGTATTCAACATAAACGGAGGACTGGCAGTACAACCTTGTGACATAAATGCAGACAACAGTCATATGATCATGATGAGTGACATTCTGGAGTATTCCAACAAGTGCATCATGAGCATACCGGGACCAAGAAAAAGTGTTCAGGAACTTATGGACATGATGACAATAGTATTCGGAGAGGAAGAACTGAAGAAGGAAGGGAAGTCGCTGACTCTCATCAGTACTGTAAGTCCTCTGGTAATCGATGAACACGCACTTGACAGCATGGAGGTATGCATAGAGTACAACCAGCCAATGATAATCACTCCGGGACCCATATCCGGAGGAACCGGCCCAATAACACTTGCGGCCAATCTGTCACTGGGCAATGCGGAAGCCCTTGCAGCAATCTGCATAAGCCAGATACTCAAGGAAGGTACACCTGTAATATACGGACTTCTTCCAACGACATCAAACATCAGGAACGGATGTATATCCATAGGATCGCCAGGATTTACCCTTCAGTCAAAATACAGTGCAGAGCTTGCCAGATTCTACGGCTTGCCAAACAGAAGCGGCGGCACTCAGTCTGATGCCAAGGGTGTTTCTGTTCAAAGTGGTTACGAAGCCATGATGAATATGTTTTCAACCAGATTGAACGGAGCCAATTTTGTGATACACAGTGCAGGAATATTGGATTCTTTCGGTGCCATGTCATACGAAAAGTTCATATGCGATTTGGAGATAATCAGCATGGTGGACTACTACTTCAAGGATGTGCCTGTAACTGAAGATGATCTTGCCTTTGGAGCAATAAAGGAAGTTGGCCATGGTGGACAGTTCTTGAGCAATTCCCACACTTTCGAAAGATGCAGGACGGTACCATGGTTCCACAGCATAGGATCAAACGACATACTTCCAGACAACAGGATGTACGTTGAAGGCTTAGGCAGCAACATGGAAAAAGAGATAGGAAAGCTCATTGACAGCTACAGAAAGCCTGAGATGGACAGCATAGTCAAGAAACAGCTTGATGAATACTTAAGCGTAAGAAATGTCATAAGATAAAGCGTAGTTGATTTTTGCATGAAAAAAGGAGAATTGGTGTTTATTAGCTAAAAAACATGAGGGAGAATAGTTTTTATGAGTAATGATAACAGAAACTGGATTGACAAATCGGACAAACTTGTACTTTTTTCAGCATTGATAATTTTGGTGACATTCATTGGATGGGCAATGATAAACCCTGATGGAATGTTTGCAGTAATAGGAGTTGTATTCAACACCCTGACAGGAGCATTTGGATGGGCGTACCTGTTGGCGGGAGCCGTATTTTTAGTATTTGCACTTTGGCTGGCATTCGGACCTTTTGGAAATGTCAAGCTCGGCAAGGATGATGAAAAACCACAGTATTCATTCTTCTCATGGTTTGCAATGATCATTGCATGCGGATACGGAGTTGGACTTGTTTACTGGTGTGTTGCAGAGCCTCTAAGCTTCCTGCAGTCTCCTCCATTCGGAGCGGAGCCAATGACTGCAGCTGCAGCTGAAAGAGCAATGGCACAGTCTTTCTTCCACTGGGGATGGGTTCCATGGGCAATATATATGACAGTTGCTGCCCCGGCAGGATACTTCATATATAGGAAAGGCGAGCCGCCTCACTTCAGTACCTTCCTTAGACCTCTCTTCGGCGACAAGGTTGAAGGAAAAGCATTCAGAGTACTTGACGGATTCCTGGTATATGGAGTTATAGGTGGGGTTACTACTGCGACAGGTCTGGGAATAATGCAGCTTGCAGGCGGTCTTAACAGTTTGTTCGGCATTCCGATCACAAACATGACTTATGTAGTAATCGGCGTATGCTGGGCGGCATTGTTTACAGCAAGTGCAGTAAGCGGTATAGATAAGGGTATCAAGGTATTGAGTAATATCAACATTCCTCTGTGTATAGGAATAATGATAATTGTATTCATACTCGGACCTTCATCTTTCATAATGAACACTACACTTTCGGGTGTAGGTGACATGCTTCAAAACTTCCCAAGAATGATGCTTTGGACTGACAGTCTGCAGACAAACTACTTCCCGCAGTGGTGGACAATATTCTACTGGGCATGGTGGATTGCTTCCGCTCCTTCAACAGGACTGTTTGTTGCAGCGGTATCAAGAGGAAGGACATTCAAGGAAATCGTACTTGTACACCTTGGAGCTGCACCGATAGCTACATGGATGTGGTATGGAACATTTGGATCTACAGCAATAGACATGGAATTAAACCAGGGTGTAGGCCTTGTTGAATCGATGAATGCAAATGGAACAGGATCTACAGTATTTACACTTTTGGAGAGGCTTCCTATGGGAGGAGTGCTTTCGGCGCTGTTCCTGGTACTTGTATTCATATTCCTTGCTACTACAGTTGACTCATACTCATACGTATGTGCTCAGGTTACAACAAAGAAGGACGGAAATCCTCTGTTCCCGCCGAAGCCAACAAGAGCTTTGTGGGCAGTAAGTATAGCAACACTGGCAATAACTTTGGTTCTTATAGCGAGTGGTGAGATAACAGGGCTGCAGACTTCATCCCTTGTGGCTTCTATAGTCATTACAGTAGTTATGGTGCTGATGATGGTATCAATGGTCAAGTCCCTCTATGATGAGTTCGGTGAGGAAATAAAGGAAAAGAGAAGAATGGTATCCAAGAAAGCTGTTTATATCGATGACGAACCAATGGAGAAAACCAACTAATAAAGGTTTGTTTGGCTTAGGATCAAAAAATGAGTTTTGAAAATATTGCATAAATGACTGACATCAGCAAGAACCTTGCTGCAATTATGATGGAAAGTGCTTGATTCAAGGTTGCAAATGCTGGAGAATAAGGTTATTGAAGCGATGGAAGAAGAGGAAAAAGCTCTTTCAGCATAAATCACAATAAAACACAATAAAATAAAAAAGAATTCCGGATTCCCGGGATTCTTTTTTTACATGACGTTTTATCATTTAATATCATAAGCCTTAAGCTTATACTGCAGATTCTGTCTGGTAAGTCCAAGCTGTCTTGCAGTCTTGCTTACGTTGAAACCGTTGTTTCTGTATTCATCGGATATTATCTGCTTTTCCATGTCGGTAATAATTTCCTTGAGGGATTTGCCCGATTCCCTGGGTGATCCGGAGGTCAGCTTGCCCTTCGAATAGTTGTCGTAGAGATATTTAGGCAAATGGTAAGTGTCTATTTGAGTATCGTTGAAGTCTGCCAGATAAAGGGATTGATCTATGACGTGCTTGAGTTCCCTTATGTTACCAGGCCAGTTGTGTTTTATCAGCACATCCTTGGCTTCATCCGAGATATGCATTATTTTCTTGCCAAGAACATTGGAATGGTTCATTATAAAGAAATCTATCAGTGATGGTATGTCTTCCTTCCTGTCCTTTAAATTCGCCAGTTCAAGAGATATAACCGCCAACCTGTAGTAGAAGTCCGCTCTTATCTGTTTCCTTTTTACAGCATCGCGGGGGTCCTGGTTGGTAGCGCTTATGATCCTTACACTGATTGGAATTTCCCTGTTGCCGCCAACCTTTCTTATTTTCTTTGTCTCCAGTGTTCTCAATAGCTTTGCTTGAAGTTTCATGCTCATTGAGTTGATTTCGTCCAGGAACAAGGTGCCGTCCTTTGCTGTTTCAAACAGCCCTATGCTTTCCGTAGCTCCTGTAAAGGCTCCCTTGCATGTACCGAAAAGGGTGCTTTCAAGAAGATTTTCCGGTATTGCAGAACAGTTAATTGCTACAAAGGGTCCGCTTGCAATGCTGCTGGCATTGTGTATCGACTGGGCAAAGACTTCCTTGCCGGTTCCTGTTGAGCCTATTATCATTACAGGGGCTGTATTCCTTGCCGCTTTTTTTGCCTTTTCGATTGACTTTGCAATACTATTTGACTCACCTATTATATCGTTGAATGTATAGATTGTACCGTTGTTTCTTTTTGAAATGTTAGTGGATGAAAGGTCATGCTCCAGCTTTTGTATTGTGTTTGCCATCTTGATGTAGTCACCTATGTCCCTGAATACGCATATTGCTGCTATGACTTCAGATTTGTCTTTTGAAAATACGGGATATGTGGAGCTGATAACATCTAGAGGATGTCCGTCGTAAGTAGTGAACTTAACATGCTTGTTTTTGAGTACTTCGCCGGTCTTCAATACCGTAAGGGGAAGAGAGCCGTAGGGGTTTTCCTTGTTCTTTGATATTGTATATACATCCCCGAGCTTCTTTCCCAGGATGTCTTCCTTCCTGTGGCCTTCAATCTGTTCACAGCCTTTGGAGTAGCATATTGACCTTCCTTCCTTGTCGAAAATCTGTATGCACATATCTTCAACGGCTTCCATTTCTCTAATAGGGAGACTTTGCTCCTCTAATATCTCTATAATTTCCGGACTTAAATTTTCAGTATCCATTAATTCCTCCAGTTCCAGTATACCTATATTATACATGCAGGAAACTGGGCATGCAAAAGATTTTTACAAAAATACATGAAATCCTCTGGATTCAAGGGCAAAGGTTTTCTTTGCAATTGAAGAGGTGCATAAATATTTGCACTATTGTTTATTGCTTAACAAAGCCTGGGGGGAACAATACATGAAAAATGTTGAAAAATAGAGGTTTTTAAAAATTTTCATAGAAAAGAAAAATTGGCACGCTAATTGCTTATATGTAGGTGCAACAAGGATTTAATCAAAGATGCGATTAAGTCAATTAAAACAAAAATAAAAATATAATTTAATTATCAAGGAGGACCATTTAAGATGGCAGACATGAGTTATTTGAAAGACAAGCCAATTGCAGTGCTTGGAGCAGGAGCAGTAGGCAAGGCCATAGCAGCAGACTGTGCATTGGGCGGAGCAAAGGTAAGGCTTTGCGATCTTGAGCCTTTTGCAGAGAAGACATTGATGAACGTGGAAAGAGTAGGAATCAAGTTCTACGGAGAGCAGGCAAACCTTTACGGATTCGAGAGAGAAGGATTCGCAAAGATGGAAAAGGTTACAACAGACGTAGCCGAGGCAGTAGAAGGAGCAGGAATCATTGTTGTGGCAACGCCAACATTCGGACATGTTCCATTCTTCGAAAGACTCATTCCGCTGCTAGAAGACGGACAGGTAATCCACATCTTCCCTGACAACTTCGGATCGCTCATCTTCAGAAAAATGATGGAAGAGGCAGGATGCACAAAGGAAGTAATCGTGGGCGGATGGTCAAGCTCTACATACGGAAGCCGTGTAGACAAGTACGGTGATGTAATCACCCACAAGATAAGGGTATACTACAGGGCAATCACCCTAAGGGGAGCTGCAATGCCTGCAAAGGATACTGAAGCATTCATAGAAAGTTCAAAATACCTTCCATCAATGGACGCAGTAACTTTCGGAGACGGAGCAGTAGCAGGAGACACGGTTCTCGATACAGGATTCTCAAATGTAAACCCTGTACTTCACTGTCCTGGAGCAATCCTTGGAGTATCAACAATGGAAAACTTCGGAAGAGTATTCGGAGAAGACAAATACAAGTTCTCAATCTACTCTCACGCATACTGCGAGTCAGTATCACAGGTACAGTATACATTCTACACAGAGGAATGCGAGCTTGCAGCCAAGCTTGGAGTAGGAATCCAGCCATACGAGAAAGAGCACTTCTTCTCAAGGGAAAACGTACTTGGACAGGAATACATGGGACTTGACTATGTTATACCATTCGACCAGCAGGATCCAATCCAGTATGGAACAGGACCTTTCACAATGGAGAACAGATATATAACAGAGGACATTCCTGTAGGATGCCACGTATATCATGAGCTGGGAAAGGCGTACGGAGTCAAGACTCCTGTAGTTGATTCAATGATCAACCTTGCATGTGCAATACTGCAGAGAGACCTTACAGCAAACGGATACACTCTTGAGTATCTTGGAATCGACAACATGAGTGTTGAAGAGCTTAACACTTACCTGAGGGAAGGCGTTAAAGCCAAGGTTATGGCATAAGGAAGAATCAGCAGAAAAAAGCCGGCTTCAATGAAGCCGGCTCAAATCAGGAACCAAGTGAAGAATTGGGTTATTTATATGAGATGGTTGCTGGGAATGCTTAAATTCATCGAATTTAATCCTTGCCAACAGCCAAGATAGTGATGAATTTTACTAGAAATGAAATAGACATTAAGAGAGGAAAGGAGTAAGAATGACAACAGTAAAAAGAAACATTAATTTTTCAGTACTGAATCAGGAAAAGATTGACATGATTCATGAAAAGAGCATGTATCTGCTAGAAAACGTTGGTATGAAAATGACCGGCGATAGAACTCTAGAGAAACTAAAGGAGAAAGGAGCGATAATCGAAGGGGACATTGTAAAATTCCCAAGAAGCGTAGTGGAAGAAGCCCTTAGGACTGTACCCAAGGAAGT
>NZ_FQZL01000061.1 GCF_900142005.1 Dethiosulfatibacter aminovorans DSM 17477 | reverse complement strand
CAATAAGAATAGGAAATCAGATATATACAGCACTTCAAGGTTTAACGAATTCAGAAGTCGATGCAAAAGAACCGGTAATATTAGCTGTAACAAAATTCAATGCAGGAAGTGCGAATAACGTGATACCGGATAAAATTGAAATTGGAGGCTCTATTAGAACAACGACTCTGGAAACCAATGAGAGGATGCCTGTTATTTTGGAATCCGTTGTCAAGGGCATATCCGACATGAATGGCTCTTCCTATGAACTAAGATATAAACCTTTCTGTATACCATTGATAAGCGATGATGCCATAACAGACCTGGTCAAAGATACTGTCATTGAAAATTTTGGTGAAAGCAACGTGGTGCTGCAAACGGACATTATTATGGGCGGAGATGATTTTTCATATTTCTCAAGGGAAGTGCCCAGCACATATTTCATGGTTGGTACCTTGAACCGTGACAAGGGACTGATAAATAAACCACATAATCCATATTTCAACATTGACGAGTCAATATTGTTCAAGACATCATTGTTGTTTGCAGACATTGTCTTGAATTATCTGAATGGTAAATAGATTATAACTTGTTGTTTATTAATCGATAATAATGGTTGCCATGAGTAATCATTTTATAAATTAAGGAGGAAAATATGCAAAGAAAAGAAGAAGTAAAGAGACAAGAAGAAAGAGGAGCTGCAGGGAAGTTTCTTGACTTTATTGAGAAAGTGGGAAATAAGCTTCCGGAACCGTTGGTATTGTTTGTCTGGCTTTCGGGTATAGTATTGCTGCTATCATTTATTCTATCTGTTGCCAATGTAACAGCAGTCAATCCCGTAACAGGAGATGAAGTTACTGTAGTCAATCTGTTGTCAAAAAGCGGTATTCAAAGGATGATAACCGGTGCAGTAGGGAATTTCTTGGGATTCCCAGCTTTAGGGCTGGTAATGGTTATAATGCTGGGCGTAGGACTTGCAGAAAGAAGTGGATTGTTTTCAACACTTTTAAGGTCTTCCTTGTCTAATGTCAAGAAGGATAGGGTCATAATGGCTACAATATTCATTGGAATAATGTCCAATGTAGCAGGTGATTCGGGACCTGTGTTGTTGCCTCCTCTGGCAGCAATGATATTCATGACTGTGGGCATGAATCCGATAGTAGGCATCATGGCAGTATATGCCGGCGTTATGGGTGGATTTGGAGCCAATCTTGTTATTGAACTCGTAGATGTTGTTCTTGCCAGCTTCACACAGTCGTCGGCTCAAATGATAGATGCCGGTTATTCAGTATTCCCTACAGCCAACTGGTACTTCATTATCATATCGACATTCTTACTAGTTGTTGCTGGAACATGGGTTACTAAAAGATATGTGGCTCCCAGAATGGGTACGCTAGATGTTGGAGAGGGTCACCATCATGCAGATAATGAGGTGATAACGGCAGAAGAATCCAGAGCCGCTAAAAAAGCATTGATTTCGGTACTCCTGTATGTTATTTTGATTGCTGCAATATCCATTCCTCAGAATGCCCTTCTCCGAAGCCCTGAAAGTGGTGCTTTGCTAGAATGGGGAGCTCCCTTCATGGATGGTATGATACCCTTGCTGGCACTGTTTTTCTTCATACCTGGTGTTGTATATGGAAAATCAGCAGGTACAATCAAAAATGCTTCTGATATTTACAGGATGCTGACAGAGAGTATTGCTGACCTTGCATCATATGTTGTACTTGTATTTGTAATATCACAATTTTTCTTCTGGTTCATGTGGTCTAATATTGGGATGCTTGTAGCCATGACAGGAGCAAATATTTTAAGCGGACTTGGGTTGCCGATCCCTGTTGTGCTTGTACTGATTGTGTTGATGTGTGCGATAATAAACCTTTTCATTGGAGGTGCATCCTCAAAGTGGGGACTCCTTGCACCGATATTTGTTCCAATGCTGATGCTGCTTGACGTATCGCCTGAAATGACTCAAATGGCTTATAGAATTGGAGATTCAGTAACTAATATGATTACACCACTAAACCCTTATTTTGCCATAGTTTTAGGAATGGCAAAAAAATATGATAAGAATCTAAAAATCGGTACATTTATTTCAAATATGATGCCTTATTCGATAGGATTTCTGGTAATATGGATCATTCAGCTTCTTTTTTGGTATTTCTTTAAATTACCGTTAGGACCTGGAGCTGGTATTAGCCTGTAGAAAGAATATGATTTTTGGAGTAGTTCTATTCATTGCGGGAGTATTCATAGTAAGACTTCTTGTGGATTGGGAGTATCAATGATATACGCAGCAACCCTCAAAAAACAATAAAGTGATGGATTGGCAGTATTTTTTACCGTCACTTATGATACGGTTCTCCTTGATTTACCGAATACATTACTCTAAACATTCAAAAAGACTAAAGTATCAGGATTTTCTTTAAATAAGGAAAATTTACTGATACTTTTTTTATCTGCATATGTGTTATGTATTTATGTTATAATGCACCTCAGCTTATATACTTACTTATGGTACGGTTCACCATGATTGACCAAATACATTATTTTAAATACGAAAGGGACATGTACCCAAACTTGTATATGTCTCTTTAATTTATGAGTTTATTGTTTGAACTAGAATGTTTCCACAGGAGGTTTTCTTTTAAAATCCTGGATACCAAATGGTAACTAATTACGATAAAGTGCCTACTTTACAACATGTTGAAGTTGCTTTAGAATGTGAATTGTTCTAGGAATAACAATTATGCGCATTGAAACAAGGAACTATAAAACAAAAAATAAGTTGAGTATTTTATTGAATATTAGACTATACATTTAAGGAGAAAGATATGGCAAGATTTACGATACCAAGAGAGGTATACTTCGGACAGGGGACTGTTGACGAGTTAAAGAATTTAAATGGCAGCAAAGCAGCAATTGTAATTGGTGGAGAATCAGTAAAAAACAACGGATCTCTTGAGAAGGTTGAAGCAAACTTAAGGGAAGCAGGAATGGAAACTGTTCTTATAGATAAGGTTGAAGCTGATCCATCTGTTAAAACAGTAATGAGAGGCGTGGAAACAATGAATCAGTTCCAGCCTGATTGGATAGTAGGCCTGGGAGGAGGATCTCCAATGGATGCTGCGAAGGCTATGTGGATCTTCTACGAATACCCTGAATTCACATTTGAAGAAGCTGCAAAGCCATTCAATTTGCCGGAATTAAGGAAAAAAGCAAGATACGCTGCAATTCCTACTACCAGTGGTACAGGAAGTGAAGTGACATCTTTTGCAGTAATCACAGATAATGAAACTGGAATAAAATATCCTATTGCAGACTTCAACATTACACCAGACATAGCCATTGTTGATACGGATATGGCACAATCCATGCCGGGCAAGCTTATAGCAAATACAGGAATGGATGCACTGACACATGCATTAGAAGCATACGTGTCAACTATGAGCAATGAATTGACTGATTCACTTGCCATGAAGTCCATTGAAATGATAGAGGAATACCTGTTGGAATCCTTCAATGGGAATGAAGATGCAAGGGCAAAAATGCATATATCTCAGTGTCTTGCTGGAATGTCATTCTCAAATGCAATTCTTGGAATTGTTCACAGTATGGCTCATAAGACAGGAAAGATTTTTGATATACCTCATGGTTGTGCAAATGCGATTTATCTGCCTTTTGCAATACAGTTCAATGCAGAAACCGCAGGAGCTAAGTATGCTGACGTTGCCAGAAGATTGGGAATGGAGGGATCAAGTGAAAAAGAGCTTGTTGAATCATTGATTAAGTTTGTAAGAGACTTGAACGAATCAATGAATATACCTGCAACCTTGAAGGATTTCGGTTTGTCGGAAGATAAATTCCTTGCGAATCTTGATGACATTTCACAAAATGCAGTTGCAGATCCTTGTACAGGCACAAATCCCAGAGAAATATCAGTAGAGCAGATGAAGGAATTGTTTAAAACTGCCTACTACGGAGTGTAAACCTGTTTTAAGAGGCAAGACCACATTAGTTGTAAATGAGATAATGAAGTAAGGGGCTAGTAAGATATGAAAAGCCGGACAGGTTGAAACTGTTCGGCTCATGTAATTTTTGTCATTTATGATCTTTTATATATTCCTTTCCCCATATATCCATTTCCTCAAGTATAGGCATGAGCCTAAGTCCTTTTTCCGTCAGTGAATATTCAACTATTGGCGGAGATACATCATAGGCAACTCTCGTTATTATATCGTATTTTTCAAGTGATTTTAGCTGCTGGGTCAACATCTTCTGGGTGATTCCGGATATTGACTTCTTCAGTTCTCCGAATCTTTTCTTTCCTTCTTTACCAAGAGTCCAGAGGATTAGGGCATTCCATTTACCGGATATTATTTCAAGGGTGATTTCAATTTCACATCTATAGTTGCTGCAGCTAACCTTGTTGATTCGATCTTCGGGCATAATTCACACATCCTTTCTAGGAAAACAGTATATCATAAAACTATAGGTTTGATAAGAGTGGCATGAATCCGAAATTTGTTTTCCGTTCTGGATATCTTGTGTTATTGAATCATAAATATCATCCAATAAGGAATAAAAAAAGCGAATTGAATAAAATAGTATTTTGATTTTTACTTGAAGAGGTATTATGTATATATGTTATAACACCTTGGTTTATAGACTTACATATGATATTGTTCACCTTGATTGACTGATTACATTACTACTTTATTACTAAGCCTAAAAATTTTGATAGGTCTACAGCTTGTAGAGGAGAAACGATAAGTCCTTCCAAGTCTTCTGCTCTAATACCAATACCATGAATCTGACAATCGCTCATATCGATACCTTTCAGTGTTGCACCTGACATTTGACTTTCATCAAAATTTACTTCTACCAGGTTAATATCCTTTAACTTCATGTTCTGGAAATCAGAACAACGAAACTGTGATTCTTCGAGGTGGGCTCTCTTCCATTGTGAGTACCGTAAATTGCTGTAATTGCCAGTGCATCCTTTGATTGAAATATCTATGAAGGATGATTCAGCAAGATTTATACCTACCATTTTGCAATTAATGAATTCTACTTTGCTTAGGATTGAATCACTCAAATCAATGTTGGATAAATCACAGTTTTCGAATATGACATCTTCAAAATCGGATCGTTGGAATATCACATCTCTAAAAATAACATTCCTAAATCTGACCTGTTTGAATTCGACTTTTTCAGAACATTGATTTTCAATGATACAGTCAGTGATCAAAACTCCACAGATTTGTTCTTCATCTTCAATGTCATTGTTATGATTCTTGGTCATAACCATGTCTTTTGGCAAAGTAGGCATTTGCACTTTGCAATTAGCTATTGTCTTGTTCATATAATCAACCTCCCTATATATTCTTAGTTTTTCTTCCATTTACTCGCTAATTCGCCGTTTTTCATTTTCTTCAAAAAGCATATTACAGATTCCATGTGCATCCAGTGCAGGATAAGTGATGTTTTTGGGTACAGCAAACACAGCGTCCTTGATTTCACTGTATTCTGCGGTACTTCCCACACCTCTTATGGCAACAACCCTCCCATGTCTAACAGGATCATTCCGGTTCCCCGGAGTCCCAAATTCCTTCGTTCTGCCTATCCATAAAGTGGGTGTCTTTTGTGCTCCTCTACCGAGTCATTGCTCTAATGGTAAAATATATGACTACCTGCTTTTTGTATGTTAACTTTGATTTAGCTTTCAATTCTTACTTAGTCCTTCTGGCACTTTCGTGGACGCTTCTCCAGATTGACCTTTCTTCTTATGCTGCCTAAGCAGCCACTAGTTCTGCTGGTCGCTTTATGTCTGTTATCATCTTATTCCCGTCATAATCAAATCCCTTTGTACATATACCGAATATCACTCTTATGAGCTTGCAGCATATTGCTATCAAAGACTGCTTCTTCTTCAAAGGATTCTGTTTCCTAGTGGTGTAATAGCGATGTATTTCCTTGAACTGCTCGTTTTTAGCAACCAGTGGCATTATCACCTGGAACAGGATTGCACGCAGCCTCTTTCGGCCTCTCTTGCTTATTCCTGTCTGTCCCTTGTGTTTTCCTGAGCTGTTCTCCTTTATCGCCAAACCTGCCAGCTTCTGTATCTGTTTCGGTGACTTGAAGCGTCTTATGTCACCTACTTCTGCAAAGAATCCGGCTACACTTACCAAGCCGACTCCTTTGATTTTTAGTATCTTTTCAACTTCTGGTATATCCAGGCACAGTGCCTCGATGATTTCTAGAAGCTCTTCCTGCTGTTCTATCTTTCTATGATAGTCTTCAAGAAGCATTAGTATTTCCATTCTAGCCATTCTGATTCCAGTTTTTCTTCCAACACTTCTTTTAGCAGCCGCATAAAGCTCTTCAGCTCTTTTCATGCCCACTGCACGTATCTTTCTGTCTCTCCAAAGCTGGTTAATTCCTTTGGCTCCCAGTTTCATGATGTCTTCAGGCAGTGGCGCATTACACAACACTACCATACTTCCTATTCCATAAGGACTTCCAAATACTTCTTTGTATTCAGGGAAGTAAATTTTCAACCATCTCTCGATTCTGTTCTTGAGCCCATTCAGGTCCTTTACAAGCCTATCCCTGCTAGCTGTTGCTATTCTTAGCTCTGCATACACGCCTTCAGGTATATACGGCTCAATGTATCTGCCTTCAATTACCAGCTTTGCTATTGTCTTAGGATCTTTCCTGTCACTCTTGCTCGGATGATTATCATCCAGTTCCTTGCTCTTTTTCACATGGTACGGATTTACCAGAACCAGCTTCAGTTCATTCTCTTTTGCATAATCTGCAAGACTGAACCAGTAGTGGCCGGTTGGTTCTGCTCCGAGCAGTACCTTTTCCTTTCCATGCTCAATCATCAGCGTCTGAATCCACATCCTAAGCTTTGTGAATCCTTCAAACTTGTTATCAAAGGATATGACCTTGCCTAACTCTATTCCTCTCCAATCAAAGGCTCGTGCGTAATGCACTTCACTGGCTATATCAATTCCTATGATAATTGTTTCTTCCTGTACTTGCTTTATTCTCTCATTTTGTGTATGATTCATTTGTAAGTCCTCCAGTAGTTTAGATTTGTGTTCCGCCAAGAACATCTTTATTCTACTGTGTGGACTTATTTTTATCAAACCTCATATTTGTTGATTACAGGAATGCTCCTC
>NZ_FQZL01000062.1 GCF_900142005.1 Dethiosulfatibacter aminovorans DSM 17477 | reverse complement strand
ATATATGGAAGGCGCAGAGTAGGAAAGACAACTCTAATCAGAGAGTTTTGCAAGGGTAAGAATGCAGTATATTTCATGTCTAGAGAAGCCAGTGAGGAAAGGAATCTTGAAAATTTTAGCAGGGATGTTTTTGTAGCTAAATCAGAGGGGATTGAAGGAAATGCGGTATTTACAGACTGGGAAGGGGCCTTTGACTATATTGGCAAAATATCTGAAAATGAAAGGATGATACTTGTTATCGATGAGTATCCATATTTGGCTGGTAGCAACAGGTCCATATCATCAGTGCTTCAAGGACATATAGATTTAAAATTTAAAGAAGGAAAGTTGTTTTTGATTTTGTGTGGGTCTTCTATGAGTTTTATGGAATACCAGGTATTGGGCTACAAGAGTCCCCTATACGGAAGAAGAACAGCCCAGTTCAAAATAAAGCCGTTCACTTATTATGAATCTGCTAGATTTCTTAATACATATACAAATGAAGAGAAAGCTATTCTGTTTGGAGCAACAGGAGGAATTCCTGAATACTTATCAAGAGTAGATACAAGGAGTTCCGTAAGAGAAAATATCGAGGATTTGTATTTGAGTGAATCGGGGCATTTGTATGAAGAGCCGGTTAATTTATTAAAACAAGAGTTGAGGGAACCTTCTACCTATAACGGAATAATTGAAGCAATTGCAAATGGAGCATCCAGGCTGAATGAAATTTCTACAAGAAACAGTATTGAAAGCAATAAATGTTCTAAATACATAAATGCATTGATTTCCCTGGGAATAGTAAAGAAGGAAAAGCCGTTGAACGAGAGTGGAAGCAGAAAAACAATCTACTTGATTGAAGATCAAATGTTTAGATTCTGGTACAAGTTCATTCCCAAAAACATGAGCAGTATAGCTACCGGGCTATCATCGTACGTGTATGATAAATTCGTAGCCCCGATGCTTAATGAGTATATGGGAATTACATTTGAATTGATTTCAATGCAATACCTGATGAAAAAAAATGCCGAATTGGATTTACCCTTTTTGTTTGGGCAAATAGGTAGATGGTGGGGCAATAATCCTGTTAAAAAAAGACAAGAAGAAATAGACATAATTGCAGCAGATGACAACAATGCAATATTTTGTGAATGTAAGTGGAGAAATGAGCTTGTAGGCATGAAAATATTCAATGAGCTTGTTGAAAAAAGCGAACTAATAAAAAAATATGAGAAAAAATACTACTGTTTGTTCTCAAAATCCGGATTTACAAAAGAATTGATCGACAGAGCTGAAGAATTGAATGTTGAGCTAATAGATTTGGGAAAAATATTTTCGGTTGATTATTAATCGGATGGAATCGACTACCTCTTCCGGACGATTTGATATCGTCCGATTCGATGGGGCCATATACAAGTATAAGCTCTATTTGAAGTATAGACTTACTTATGGTACGGTTCACCTTGAATGACCGAATACATTACTATTACCATACAAAAAGAGATATATACTTGGTTATTTGTATATATCTCTTCGGTGTCCAATTTCAATTACAATTATTATAACTCGTTCATTTTCAATTTTTGCCAGTATTCTATAATCACCTACACGGTATCTCCATTTATCGCTTAGGGTTCCTTGCAATGCTTTCCCGAATTGTCTGGGATTATCGCATCCAATCAGCCTTTTTTCAATAAAGGATAAGATGAGTGATGCAGTTTGTCTGTCCATTTTCTTTAGCTGCTTCAATGCATTTTTTGTATATTCCACTTTATAGATCATAAGCCGAGTTCTCTCTTGACTTGTTCATGACTTATACGTTCTTCATCTTTTTCTTGTTCCCATACTTTATCAAAAAGGGTTAGATCATATTCATCTTCAATTTTTTCCAATACAGCTTGCCTTATAAAGGAAGACAGATCCATATTGTGGATTTCAGCATATTTGCGAATGAGAGCATCATCTCTATCATTAAGTCTTAAAGACACAGTACTCATGCAAACACCTCCTTGTATTACAATGTATTACGTCTACTTAAATTATACCATAAATTACGTTAAATACAATGAAATTTACGAAGATTACTTTTTTAATAATACATGGTGGATATATGAATCAGTAATATTAAAATAACTGCATAGGCGTATACACGGTTTTTGTTGATATTTAGTATCTGCTACTATAAACTATTATTATAGCCTGAATTATTCATATAAACATAAAAACCTAGAAAATTTAATATTCAACATGTATATTAAGCAACTTTCCTCAGGAAAGTGCATGTCTGTACTCTTCAAAAAGGTGTTCGATAAAAGCTGATGCGAACGAATCAGAAAATTCTCTAAAAAAGGGTAGACAACCCCCCTGGGCAGGTAAAATTCAATTTTTTAATCTGTTAGAAAGACAAACCTTCAATCCTGGACATGATCCGATGGAAGTACTTTTGCAGTGGATAACTGCTGCATAGTTTGAAAGTAGTCTTTCTGGCTGAAGTAACAACCCTGCAGGCAACCTTGATGAACATGGACCTTAGAGAAAGCATTCTGCATTTCTTGTGTTCTTTGTTGAGCAACAACCTCTTCATTATGTTGATTATGCTGTAGGCAAGAGCCTTAATAATTGTTTTCACAGCATTGGCAATGAAAGAAGTATGGGATGCTGATTCCATTGAGAAGTCAATCTTTGCTTCCTTGATGAAGTTTTTCATGCCGGTTGCCCGCTCGAGCAGTAACCGAAGGTTACGACCAGGGTGCCACGCTTGTTATAGGCTTTAACAACAGCATTAGAAAAAACCTTAATTGTAGTAACAATAAAGGTAATCCTTGGAAGAAGCTCTCCGGCAGCCCTTTCCAGTCGACAAATGACTCTAAGTGGTTTCTGCCAACTGTTGGCCTGATAGTAGAATTCATCATACATCACGTGGTTTTTAGAGTAATCGTTACCAAGGGTCTTCCAAAATTCATCAGCAAGATCTTTTGACAGTTTCTTCAAGACCGAGTTTGACTTAAGCCTAATGACAAAGGAAACACCATATTCTTCACAGAGATTGTAAAGGTCTGGAGTGGCAAAACCGCTGTCAGCCCTGACCAGGAGCTGTGTCTGGGGATACTTGGCTTCCAGCCACTTAAGTACAGGCTCCAGGAATTCCTTGATGTTGTTGGAAGTATAGACACTGCCTTCTCTCAACTCAACCTTCATAATGTCTCCATTGATTCCATTGAAAAGCATCAATGGGCTGGTCGTAGCAAACGCTACTGCTCGCCTATGCAACCTAGATGATAACCTTTGGAAGAGTAATGATAGTTGAATGCACTTCCTTCTTGTTTTCCAAACGTTCCAAACAGAGTGGAATCAAGATCCAGATCAATGTGTTCAGTATCCTTTGGATTGTTGGCTTTTTCAAACAGATTCTGAAGCAGTCTGTTGTATGATTTGATGAAACGTTCATTTGAAGAATGAACGAACCTTGAAATTGTAGGCTGTGAAGCCAGCGCTTTCTTTCCCAGTATATTTGTAAACACTGGATCATGCCTTAGGCTGTCAGAATGGTCATCGGTTGAATAGCCTGCAATAGTAGTGTAAATCAGTTGCTCGATTATCGAAGCATTTGGATGCACCCTGGCTGCAGAATCATTGAATTCATCATCCAGAAGAGGTCTCAATCCCAGTTTTTCAACAAAGGAACGGACTAGAAGAAGACCAGAATCTGAAGAAAGATTACCTCCATCAAAATTATATGAAAGACTTTTGTTGAAATTTAATGCACCATGCTGTAAACCTGTCATAGAAAGAACTCCTTTTGTGATGGTTTTTGGTCGTGCTTAAACTTTACCACAAAACAGGGTTCTTTTCTTTGATTTTTGATGAAGATTTGCTTCACCCAACGGGTGAAGGACACCTTTTAGGTGACATGTTGAATTAACAACGTTTTTTAGGTTCTATGAAATTTTTATGAATATTCTAGGTTATAGTAATAAATTTTTTGTTTAAGTACTTAATTCTATTATAAATCTAGATATTTTCTGTTAGTCATTGCTGAATATTTTGTTTAATTAGTGTGGATATGGAAAGATATGCAAATTGAAGTAGAGTTTCATCAAAATACAAATTAGACATATTAATAA
Organism: Dethiosulfatibacter aminovorans DSM 17477; assembly: GCF_900142005.1. GTDB lineage: Bacteria > Bacillota > Clostridia > Tissierellales > Dethiosulfatibacteraceae > Dethiosulfatibacter > Dethiosulfatibacter aminovorans. Next base: position 1,512 of record NZ_FQZL01000062.1, on the reverse strand, counting down.
GTTGTGTCCAATAGAATGTTTTAATCTAAGATAAGTTTTTCGTCTCAGCACAGTCTTATCAAAATAAATATAACTTTATAAACATTTTATCCCTGATATTAGTCAACATAGCTTTGTGTTTTGTATGAGTCCAGGTTGGAGGTAAACATGCTAAAATATTATTTTGATAAAGAAACATATGATAAATATACTAAATACTTTCTTGAGAAATTTTCTGAAAAAGGGATAATACATAAATATATGAAAAATGAAATCATTAAAAAAGAGCCAGGGTGTATATATATTGTTATTAAAGGAAGGGTGATTCAAGAGTTAATAAGTAAAAATGGAAAAAAAATAACACTATTCATGCTAAATCCTGGAACAATATTTGGAGAGATGGAGTATTTTGATAAATCAGAAGCCTGTAGTGTTAGTACAGTTATGTTTAAAGACACTGTCATATCTATAGTGCCTCATAATATTATTAGAAATGAGTTAAAAGACAACCCGGAATTGTATGATTACTTAATATATACAATGATAAGGAAATATAGAATATTAATGCTTAAATATGCAGATGACAATTTCAATGATTTCAATGGTAAACTTGCTAGTACGCTTATTAGATTTGCAGTAATGGAATCTGGAGACTTATATAACGGAGCTGTAATTAACAACATTCAAAACCTAACAGTGTTTTCAAGATACCTTTCTTGTTCAAGAAGTACAGTTTCTATTGCAATAAATAAATTAAAAGAAGAAGGCGTTATCAAATTAAACAAAAATCAGATTATTATCAAAGATAAAGAAAAATTAGAAGGATATGTAAATTATATATGGTAAATCCGAAGCAATTATTATTGTATAAATAAATATACAAATTTTTTCAAAAATCGTTTTCTAGCAAACGGTTTTTTTTATTATTATCTTTTATAATATTAATAAGACAAGACATAGTTTATAAAAGTTTAAATTTATTTGGGGGATGAATAAATGGCTAATCAAAATATTAAAGACCTTGTAGAAAAATATTATGACCAAGTTGTAGAGTTAAGACATTATTTTCATATGTATCCTGAGCTTGCTTTTGAAGAAGTGAAGACAGCAAGAAGAGTAGCGGATACTTTAAGAAATCATGGTATAGAAGTAAAAGAAGGGATAGCTAAAACTGGAGTTGTTGGGCTAATAAAAGGTGGTAAACCGGGACCAACGGTTTTACTAAGAGCAGATATGGATGCTTTAAGATTAAATGAAGAGGCAAATTTATCTTATAAATCAAAGGTGCCAGGGGTAATGCACGCATGTGCTCATGATGGCCATACTGCAGGTTTGTTAGGAACAGCTATGATTCTTAATGAAATAAAAGAACAAATTTCTGGAAACATTAAAGTTCTATTTCAACCCGCTGAAGAAGACGCTGGAGGTGCACTCCCTATGATAGAGGAAGGCGTTTTAGAAAATCCAAAGGTAGATGCAGCTTTTGGTATTCATCTCATGGGAACTGTGAATGAAGGAGTGATTCAATTAAAA
>NZ_FQZL01000065.1 GCF_900142005.1 Dethiosulfatibacter aminovorans DSM 17477 | reverse complement strand
GATATTCCATATCTCAAGGAGCAGGGAATAGCGGAGATATTCACACCGGGGGTATCTACTAATACTGTAATAGACTTCATAAAAGATTCCCTTGCTATCTGAGAACGCTGCTATGTAAAAGACAAAAGATATGGAAAGATCAATACTCTTATTGGGTAGCTAGGTATTTAATATTTATACTTTTAAAGTACCAAAAATAAGCAACATACTTTAATTAATAAGCATGTTGCTTGCTTTTTCTATAAGATTTTATTTGTTAATACAGAAATATCAGTATGTTGTTAATGGTTTCAGTACATAAAATCATTTGAATTCCAGCATAGATACTATAAAAAAATTACTTGCGACTTTTATCCTATACTAAACAGTATGATTCCCCAAATAGGTATAGCAAACATAGATAATATGGTTGATAAAATGACAATTTTTGTTCCCAAAACATAATCATTATCATATTTTGTCGCTAAAATTACAGTTGCACTTCCTGCTGGCATAGATGTAAGTATAACAGCTATGCCAACAATAATAGGGTCTAAATTTGATAGTAATGTAAAAATGTAAACGATAGTCGGAATTATTATCACTCGGATAATAGAGAAACGCAATACATCCCAATTAAATATGGTTTTCAAATTATCAACCTCTCCAATAATTGATCCAACAAATATCATGACCATCGGTGTTGTGCATTTTGATAACATAATTACAGTTGTATTAATTGGTTCAAAAAAACGAATCCCCGAAATCATCATTGATGATCCTATATAAACAGCAATCATGCAAGGGTGTATTACCATTTTTTTTAGTGTAGCTATTGTATCTTTTTCATTTAAAAAAAGAGATAGGCCGACAGTCCACAAAGCCATACGAAGTGGGATGATAAAAACAGCGCCATACAATAAACCAATTGGACCATAGAAACTTTCTGCGACCGGCAAACCTATGAATCCTGCGTTTGAAATGAGTGTTCCAAATCGTAATACATTTTTTTGCTCATGTGTATATTTGGAAAATAAAAAAACGCCTAAGATGTAGCATAAAATAATAATAATTATTGATAATCCAATTAATATACCAAACAGTTTTATCATTTCAGTTTCAAATTTCATTTGAAAAGAATTCACTATGGTTGCAGGCAAGAATACGTTAAGCACTAAATCTGTAAAAACTTCTTTATTTTCTGACTTTATCATTTTGATTCGTTTTAAAAAAAAACCTATCAATACCAATAAAAAAAATATTCCTTGCATTTTCCATACTTGTTGTAAATCCATACTAACCTCTCTATATATTATAATCTTAAACATTAATGAAATTCTAAAAAAAAGTTGTTATCTATTATTATTAATCAAATATTCTGTTTCAATAATAAAAATATCAAGATATATTGATTTCAATATAAATATTGTACAGATAAATTTAGAGAGGATAGTTTTTCTTACGGTTCTTCTGTTGATGATCTAAAATAATTGCTAATCCTCTTAATTTATATTCCTTTAAACTTGCTTTCTTTTTTGTTTATGAAAGAATCTAATGAATTTTTATGATCTTCTGTTTGAAATGCAACAGTTTGATAATATATTTCTTTCTCTAAAAATTCATTGAAATTAGTTTCAAAACTTTCATTTGCCAATTTTTTTGTCATTCCTAGAACATATGTGGGTTTATCCAAAAATTCCCGAGCCATTTTTTCAGCTTCTTTCATCAAATCTCCTTTACAAACCACTTGATCTATCATTCCTATTTTAAATGCATCTTCTGCCAATACAGGTTTACCACTGTACGATATTCGTTTCGCATTTGCTAGGCCTACTCTTCTAGGCAAAAAATATAGTACGGACATATCAGATACAAGACCTATATTAATGAAGCTACTGACAAATTTTGCATCTTCTGCTGCTACAATAAAATCACTTGCCAAAGCTATTCCTAGTCCTGCACCTGCTGCGGCTCCATGCACAGCACTAATTACAGGTTTTTCTATATTAGCTACTTCTTTAATCCATTCACCATTCTTTCGCATCCTGTCTCTTGCTTGGATAGAGTTGATCCCTTTCATTGTTTTGACATCTCCTCCTACACAAAAATGCTTTCCATTCCCAGATATAATAATGACTCTTATTTTATAATCATACTTGATTTTCATAAAGGTGTCTCTAATTTCATTCTTAACCTCTTGGGTTAAAACATTGCCTTTTTCAGGATTATTAAGAACAATATACGCAATTTCATTTTTAATATTCAACAATACTTTTTTAATAGCTAGCCTCCTGTTTTTCTGTGTTATCTACATAATATTTCTTATTCCTATAAACTATTACTACATAAATGTTATCTACTATCATGCTGCTTGGATTTCACCATATAATATTACAGCCTGGAATTCCAGGCTTCTGAGAAGTTCTAGATCCAGAGTAGATGGTTATGTTTAGTATTCAAAGAAGCCTTTTCCTGTTTTTTTACCTAATCTATTTCCCCTTACCATCTTTCTGAGGAGAGGATGGGGACGGTATTTAGGATCGCAGTATTCGCTTTCAAGTATCTCCATTATAAACAGACATACATCAAGTCCGATCAAATCTCCTAGCGCTAGTGGCCCTAGGGGATGGTTTGCTCCTAGCTTCATGGCATTGTCAATGTCTTCTGCGCCGGAAACTCCGTCAGCTAGTATTCCGACTGCTTCATTTATCATGGGTATGAGCATCCTGTTAACAACAAAACCAGGTGCTTCTTCAACCTCAACCTCTGTCTTTCCGAGAGACTTTGCAAGCTCTTTAATTATTTCAAATGTGTGTTCTGAAGTGGAAAGACCTTTGATTATCTCCACAAGTTGCATTACGGGTGCGGGATTGAAGAAATGCATTCCTATGACCTTGTCGGGTCGTTCTGTTGCTACGGCAATTTCAGTTATGGACAAGGAAGATGTATTCGTTGCAAGAATTGTATTTTTATTGCATATCTTATCGAGTTCAGCGAATATTTTCTTTTTTATATTTATGTTTTCTACTGCAGCTTCGATTACAAGGTCACAGTCACGAGCCATGCCAATATCAACTGTAGGTGTTATTCTATCCATAATTTCATTCTTTTCATTTGTGGTCATTCTTTCTTTCATAACCATTTTTTCGAGAGTTTTGTCAATGAATAAATATCCTTTGGTTGTAAATTCTTCCTTTATGTCTCTTAGTACAACCTCATGTCCTTTTTGTGCAAACACTTGTGCAATTCCGGACCCCATTGTTCCAGCTCCCAATATACAAATTTTCATATATCTCCTCCCTATATATTCTTAGTTTTTCTTCCATTTACTCGCTAATTCGCCGTTTTTCATTTTCTTCAAAAAGCATATTACAGATTCCATGTGCATCC
>NZ_FQZL01000066.1 GCF_900142005.1 Dethiosulfatibacter aminovorans DSM 17477 | reverse complement strand
ACGCCTCTTGGATTTACAATTTACGGTCACGAAGTTGACTATGATTTTAACGAAGAGAGTAAATAGTAACATATTAAATTAGGTTGCCAGTCTTACTAAATAGCCGGTTTTAAAATCGGTTATCCTTTCTATTTCTCCTATAACAGCTGTTCAGCTGTTATGGGAGAAATTATTGTTCAAAACCTATTCCAAACCCCTCGGTATTTTTTCGCATAATGCAGTTTCATTAAAAGAGATAAATTTTCTTATCTCTTTATCAATAGTATAATATAAGGCAGACGAGGGTAGCTATAACCGAAAAAAATATGTGAATTCGTAATTAATGGCAGTCATAAATTGACTTCTATTTTTTGACCCGATTAAGACTCGAGTGACCCGTATAGGGGTCGAAATAGTGAAATGAAATTGGGAAAACGTTGAAATTCCGTAAATAGACTTTTGGCATGAATATTGCTTATATATCTAGTTGAAGACAAATATGGGAGGAGTAGTATCATGTTAAAAGAACGATATATAGAACAGGAATATCCATAATTTTCCAAAGTTGAGTAAATCTTGTGACTTGATAAATTTCGTAATTGACATATCTTTCGGTAGAGATATTGTGAAGTAAGTTATAGGACCATAAGACAGTATGTAATTCGTAATTATTGGTTTGATAATCAGATATTAACTAAATAGCCAACAAATAGAGAGAAGAGGGTAATCAATGAGTAAAAAGCTAAGAATATTTATTATCGGAATTTTAATCAGCGTCATTGTGTTTTGTGGAATTGGCTGTCAGGCAAATAATGAGTCAACTGTTGAGCAAACAACTCAAAATGACAGTAAGCTATTAACCGAAGTAGTTGTTTTTGGAGACAGTTATTCGGACAATGGATCGGCAAAGGAAAATACCACTTTAATCATGAAGAGTGCTGATAAGCCTGAAGGAGCTCGTTTAAAACCTTCAGATCCAGACAATGATGAGAAAATATATTGGGAAAACAGATTTTCCAATGGACTAACATCTGTTGAAGTATTGGCTGAAAAACTTGAAGTGGAATTGAAGAATTATGCAACAGGTGGAGCAACTACAGGGTATAAAAACTATGCTCCCTGGATGGATCATCTCAAAGATACAGGAGTACTTGGTCAAATTGATGAATTCGAAGGAAGCTTGGATGGCAAAAAAGCTGATGCTAATGCATTATACTTAATTTTTGCCTCCACAAATGATTACTATGTATTCATGGACTATTCCTTGCCTGGTACTATTGAAGAAATAGCAGATAAAAGTGTTGAAAACATTAATACTGCAGTTAGAAAACTGGCTGAACTTGGTGCTGAAAAGTTTTTTATAGTAAATTCGCCTGATTTGTCGACTTTACCATGGGAAATTGCTTATGATCAAATAGAATCTGCCAGTGCATTCACACAACGCGTGAATAGTACCTTGCCAGTCACCGTGGAGAAGTTGGATAGTGAGTTGGGGATAGAAATTATACTGTTCGATCACACTGCTGTCAGCGATAAAATCATGAATAATCCTGAAAGCTACGGTTTTGTAGAGCTTGAAAAAGAGTGTCAAAGTACGTATCCTGAGTTTAAACCGGCAGCTGAAAATCCCGATGAATATTATTTTTGGGATGAATGGCATTTTAGCCGAGCTGCACATAAAATTTTTGGAGAAGAAATGTATACTTGTTTAGTGAATGGCAAGTAAATCAAAAAATGATTTAAATAATAAAGAAAGGTTGATTTTATGAAAAGAGATACTATTGAAAAACCAATTTTTTACGCAACAATCATAGTTACACTATTGGTAATAATACCAATGATAATAAATCCAGAAGGTGCAAATAGTTTAATGAATAGCGCATTTGGAAAGCTGATGAATAATTTTGGATGGGCATATTTGTGGTTTGCGGTTATGGCATTAATTGTGTGTATGTACATAGCATTCAGCAAATATGGAAACATAAGACTTGGAGACCCTGATGAAAAGCCGCAGCATTCCACTTTTTCCTGGGTAGCAATGCTGTTGTGCGCAGGAATCGGTTCCAGTCTATTGTATTGGAGTTCGATAGAATGGGCATATTACTTCATGAGTCCTCCATATGGAGCTGAACCATTTTCAGTTGCAGCAGCTGACTGGGCAACGAGCTATGGACTTTTTCACTGGGGAGTAAGCGCATGGGCTATGTACACACTACCGACAATACCCATTGCATATGTATATTGGGTAAGAAGGAATCCTTCCATGAAATTAAGTACAGCCTGCAGTGGTGTAATTGGAGAAGAAAGAGCTAATGGATGGCTGGGAAAAGCCATAGACATATTTTTCATTTTCGGACTGATGGGTGGTTGCGGAACTTCCATAGGTCTGGGAACACCTATGATTACAGCTGGTTTGAATTCACTTTTTGGAATTCCAAAGAGTTTTGCTGTTGACTTGATCATCATCATATGCTGGTGTCTTGTAATCGGTCTAAGTTTGTACAGAGGTCTTGAAAAAGGTCTGAAGCAGCTAAGTACATTGAATTTAAAAATGGCAATTTTCGTACTGCTGTTTGTATTGCTTGTGGGACCTACATTTTTCATACTTAATACAATGAGTGATGGTTTGGGACATATGTTCCAGAATTTTGCAAAGATGAGTTTCTGGACTGACAGTGTAGGGGGTTCAGGATTTCCACAGGGATGGACAGTATTCTATTGGGCTTGGTGGATAGTAGTGGCTCCTTTTATGGGAATCTGGGTAGCAAAAATATCTAAAGGAAGAACACTGAAAGAATTGATTCTTGCAGAAATCGTCTGGGGATCACTTGGATGTTGGATGTCTTACAGTGTGTTGGGAAATTATGCACTTCATTTGGAGATAAACAATATTGTGCCAATAACTGAGATTATTGCAAATCAGTCGACATACGATGCGATTTGTGCAATGCTTCTAAACTTGCCAATGGGTAAGGTAATATTGTTCATGTTTGTATCTACAATGTTCATTTTCCTTTCTACAACAATGGATTCAGCAGCATTTACCACTGCTTTGGTTGCTTCCAAGGACTTGGAATTCGGAGAAGACCCTGTAAAATGGTATAGAGTATTTTGGGGATTTTTATTAGCTGCACTTCCTATAGCATTATTGTTTTCAGGAGGAGCATTGAGAGCTTTACAGACATCATCGGCTGTAGCA
>NZ_FQZL01000067.1 GCF_900142005.1 Dethiosulfatibacter aminovorans DSM 17477 | reverse complement strand
ACGCCTCTTGGATTTACAATTTACGGTCACGAAGTTGACTATGATTTTAACGAAGAGAGTAAATAGTAACATATTAAATTAGGTTGCTAGTCTTATTAAATAACCGGTTTTAAAATCGGTTATCTTTTCTATTTCTCCCATAACAGCTGTTCAGCGGTTATGGGAGAAATTATTGTTCAAAACCTATTCCAAACTCCTCGGTATTTTTTCACATAATGCAGTTTCATTAAAAGAGATAAATGCAAGTGAACTATTGGCATAAATATAGTGAATTAATTAGCTCGTGAAAAAACGAGCTTTTATTAATTGTTGTATAGGAATTGTCTGTTTTTTTATATTGTAGTAAAATAATTATAGATAACAGAAATATTGAATGGAAAAGAACGGCGTGTAGTCTTACCGAGCTTGCAAGGGATGGAACTCTCTTGATTCGAATCCAGGAAAACGTTGGCATGGGAATTGCTTTAGTAATAATATAAATTCCAAGGAGGATTAATATGGCTATTTATATTTTGTAGCAAAAAAATGCGGATTTATGTAAAGATTTTAATTAGTTTATACTTGATATATTTCATAATTGACACATCTTGAGTCAGTGATATTTATGAGTAAGGTCATAAGATTAACGACAGAACTTCGGAAAATAAGAAAGGAAGGTTAGTATGAAAAAAAACACTGTTGAGAAACCGATTTTTTATGCTGCTATTATTGTTGCGCTAATAGTAGTTATACCTATGATATTAAACCCAGATGGGGCAAATAGCTTGATGAATACAGCATTTGGAAAGCTTGTGAATAATTTTGGATGGGCGTATCTGTGGTTTGCTGTTATTTCATTAATCTTATTGATGTATATAGCGTTCAGCAATTATGGAAATATAAGGCTTGGAGAACCCGGTGAAAAGCCGCAGCACTCTACTTTTTCTTGGATAGCGATGTTGCTTTGTGCGGGTATCGGATCAAGTCTATTGTACTGGAGTTCAATAGAATGGGCGTATTACTTCATGAGTCCTCCATATGGAGCGGAGCCATTTTCGTTGGCTGCAGTCGATTGGGCGACAAGTTACGGCCTTTTTCACTGGGGAGTAAGTGCATGGGCAATGTATACATTGCCGACTATACCTATTGCATATGTATATTGGGTTAGAAAAAATCCTTCCATGAAGTTGAGTACGGCTTGCAGTGGAGTTATAGGAGAAGAGAGAGCCAAGGGATGGCTTGGAAAAGCCATAGACATATTTTTTATTTTCGGACTGATGGGTGGATGCGGAACTTCCATAGGTCTGGGAACGCCAATGATAACGGCTGGATTGAATACTTTGTTCGGTATTCCGAAAAGCTTTACGGTTGATTTGATTATAATTATATGCTGGTGCCTCGTTATCGGCTTAAGTTTGTACAGAGGGCTTGAAAAAGGACTGAAGCAGTTGAGTACCTTGAATCTAAAAATGGCTATATTTGTATTGCTGTTTGTATTGTTTGTAGGTCCGACATTTTTCATACTCAATACTATGAGTGATGGTTTGGGACATATGTTCCAGAATTTTGCAAAGATGAGTTTCTGGACTGACAGTGTAGGGGGGTCAGGATTTCCACAGGGATGGACAGTGTTTTACTGGGCATGGTGGATAGTAGTAGCACCTTTCATGGGTATCTGGGTAGCAAAAATATCAAAAGGAAGAACCTTGAAAGAATTAATTTTGGCGGAAATAATATGGGGTTCAGTTGGATGCTGGCTGTCATACAGTGTCTTGGGAAATTATGCGCTTTACCTGGAGATTAACAATATAGTACCGATAACCGGGATCATAGCAAATCAGTCGACCTATGATGCAATCTGTGCTATGCTGCTAAGCTTGCCAATGGGTAAGGTAATATTGTTCATGTTCATATCTACAATGTTTATTTTCCTTTCTACAACAATGGATTCAGCTGCCTTTACTACAGCGCTTGTTGCATCTAAAGACTTGGAGTTTGGAGAAGATCCGGTAAAGTGGTACAGAGTGTTCTGGGGATTCCTTTTAGCTGCATTGCCAATAGCACTATTGTTTTCAGGAGGAGCACTAAGGGCACTACAGACTTCATCAGCTGTTGCATCGCCTCCAATCATACTGATCTTCATAGTCATGACTATATCGTTTTTCATTTGGGTCAGGGAAGATGGTGCATTGGAGAAGTACAGTGGCAATACTAGAGTTGACAAGGGAGAATTTAATGAAGAATAAACTACTAATTAGAAATGGAAGAATATATGACAGGTCAGTGGATTTAATATACGAGTCGCTTGATATTCTTATTGAAGATAATGAAATTGTTGAACTGGGTAAGAATCTTAAATGCGATGATTGTGAAGTTTTGAATTTGAATGGAGAGATAGTTACATATGGATTTATTGACGTACATACTCATGTAGACTGTAATGAAGAAGAGGGATTTGCCATATCACCTGATTTGGTGGGCGTTAATCAAGGTGTTCCGATAATTATTGATGCCG
>NZ_FQZL01000069.1 GCF_900142005.1 Dethiosulfatibacter aminovorans DSM 17477 | reverse complement strand
AGCTTCCTGTATACTTTAAATAGGTCAAGAGATTGACATAAAAGAATACCTCAAGTAAATTTAGATTATTACTGACCTGACCGTTGGTAAAATCTAAAAACACAAGAGGTATCTAATATGAATAATAAAGGTAAAAAGAAGAAAAAGCAAGTAATCACAGCAAATATTTTTGAACAACAAGAATTATTGGCTAAGGTAGAGGAAATAAAAAGCAATTTAAAAGCTTCAACGTGGCGTGAATTAGAGACCAAGGGTAAGTTCTCAAAGAATGAAAAGCTTACATTTATCAGTGATGACATGCTCATTCTAGGATGCGATATAGGCAGTGAAACTCATCATGTAAGGGCGATTGATACCCGAGGTAGAGAACTCAGTAAGACCGTATTTACATTTAGCAATAATTCAGATGGCTTCCATAATGCGAAGGAATGGGCGATTGAGCTCGCCGCAATAAACGACAAGACTCAGATAGTGTTGGGCCTAGAGCCGACAGGACATTACTGGTTCTGTCTTGCAACATGGATGGTAGCCAATGGAATCAGCGTTGTTCAAGTGAATCCATATGCTGTGAAGCAAACTAAGGAAATTGAGGATAATAGCCAGCTGAAGGATGACACGAAGGATCCTAAACTAATAGCAAACCTTGTCAAGGATGGCAACTATGGAATGCCATACCTCCCAGAAAAGCTTTATGCGGACCTTCGCAGACTATCTATGTTTAGAGACCAGCTGACTGAGGACAGGATACGGGCACTCAATCGAGTGCATCGAGAAATGAAGATATATTTCCCGGAATACAAAGATGCTTTTGGAAAGATTAATGGAGCATTTTGCCTGGAAGTATTAAAGCAAGCCCCATTTCCAGAGGACTTGAAGGCACTTGGAGTGGAAGGAATAAGAGATATCTGGCATGCTGCTAAACTAAGAGGACGCGGTTATAGCAGGGCCGGAAAAATCTTTGAATACGCCAATGAAAGTGTTGGTCTGAAGGATGGAGCAGGTGTAAGCAAAGAGGCTGTAAAGTGGTTTGTCAAGAAGATTATAGAAATAGATGAACAGCTTTCAGAAATAGAAAATCAAATGGAAGAGAAGTGTTTAAAAATCCCACACACAGGAAAGATACTTGAAATATCAGGAATTGGAGAAAATACACTCTCCGGAATACTGGCAGAGATGGGTGACATTTCAAGATTTGATAATGTAAAAGAAATACAGAAACTAAGTGGATTAGGGCTTGTAGCCTGTAGCTCTGGAAAGCACAAAGGAAAAACCAAGATAAGCTATAGAGGACGCAAAAGGCTTAGATACTGGTTATTCCAGGCAGCGAAATCATTAGTGGCACATTCGGAGGCATTTAAAGAACTCCATAGCTACTATACGACAAGACCAGAGAATCCGCTGAAGAAAATGCAGTCGCTGATTGTCATTGCATGCAAAGTACTTAGAGTAATATATACCATCCTGACCAAAGGGGTTAAGTATGATCCGAAAAAGATGTTAATGGACATAAGGCGCCCAGGTAAACAGGAAGCACTGGCAGCATAAGTAAAAGAGGCAGACTGGTAGAAACATAAGTCCAGAACCTTGCTGGGTTCCAGAGAGATCTGAAATCGAGTGGGGTTCTGGAAAGAAATCCGATAATGATGAAGTAGGAAAAACTGCATCAACAACATGGCCAACAGAGCGAAGCAAGGTAAAGCGTCCACTGATTATCAGTACCTTGAAGAGCAATAGGTCAGTAAAATCAAAACAAACAAGAGCTGTAGCTGGCAGAAGTTTTCTCCTTAGGGCATGACCCTGTTAACGAGCTTAGCTGGCACTCGGTGAATGAATAGGTGGGACGAAGGAAGTTGGTACATGATGCCATTAGACACGGAAGGTTCACCATCATAGTTATACAGAGGATTATAGCCTTTAAAAAGCAAGAAGTAAGGATGCTTTATTGACTATACCCATTAATAGCTATTCAGTACAGGATACGATGACTGTTCATCACTTTTGGCTCTGGTTTTGAGGTAAATATTTAAAGACAAGCCCTAAAAATCAACATTTTGGGCTTGACAATATAGGAAGGA
>NZ_FQZL01000071.1 GCF_900142005.1 Dethiosulfatibacter aminovorans DSM 17477 | reverse complement strand
TAAGGGAATTCATAATGATAAACCTCATTGCACCTGCGATGTTTGCAGTGGTATGGTTTGGAGCATTCGGAGGATTTGTGCTGGACCTTCAGTTCACCGGCAAATTCGACATGTTCAACTACATGATGACTGCGGGATTTGACGGAGTGATGCTGAAAGTTGCCGAGTTCCTCCCTCTTGGAAACATCATCCAGCCGATCATCATAGTTACGATAATGCTTTCATATGTGACAATGGCTGACTCGATGACATCCTCAATATCAATCATGTCTCTTAAAGACACAAACGTCAAGGAAGCGCCCATAGCCATAAAGATATTCTGGGGATCCTTGATGGGAGCACTGGCGGTGATCTTCGTTACAGTCGGCGGAATAGACGGAGTCAAGACGCTGTTGGCAATCTCGGGACTTCCCGTAATGATAGTCATGGTGTTCATGTTTGCCGGAGTGATGAAGAGACTTGTGATAGACAGGAACTATTCGGTGGATGAGCTCAAGCCTGAGAAGGAAATAGGACTTAAGGAAAAGGCGGTATAAGAAATGAATTCTAGAGACAGAATACTGGCTGCTTTCAACTTGGAGCAGCCGGATAGAATACCCTTTGCAGAGGATATACCCAGATCTGTAAGGGAACTGCTGATGGGCAAGAAGGATTTTACGGATATTGAATTCGCAAAAAAAATTGGAATGGATGCACTTGATCTTCAGCCGCATCCCTACTACGCGCCGAACTTTTGCGACAAGAAGATTGTAGACGGACATGAATACATGCTGGGAGGTCGTATAAAGACCGAAAAGGACCTTGACCTTGTAAAGCTGCCTGATCCAAAGGATGAAAGCTTTTACGACCCTGTTAAGAGATTTGTCGATGAATACGGAAAGGAAGATTTTGCAACCTTTGCATACATGTCGTGGGGAGTTGAGGGAGTGTTGAACTCCATGGGAATAGAAGCCTTCTCCTTTGCCCTTTTCGATCAGCCAAAGCTTGTTGAGTCCCTGCTTGATAGATATTCGGAGTGGAACTGCATAATAATGGAGAAGCTCAACACTGTGGGATTAGACTTCATCAGCACATACAACAACATGGCGTACAATACCGGTCCCATGTTCTCGCCCCAGACTTTCAGGGAGGTATTTCTTCCGAAGATGAAGGAAGTGGCGGACACCTGCAAGCTTCCGTGGGTATTCCACGGAGACGGCAACCTCATGCCCATTATGGATGATATTGTGACACTTGGAATGAACTGTCTTCATCCAATAGAGCCCGGCGCCATGGACTTGAAGTATATGAAGGATACATACGGCGATAAAATATGCCTGTGGGGAAATGTGGACATGAACACCCTTTCGCTTGGAACTCCCGAGGAAGTGGAGGAAGAGGTCAAAGCCTGCATAGAAGCTGCAGGAGCAGGCGGCGGGTATATACTTGGAAGCAGCAACTGCATCACAGATTATTGCAAGCCTGAGAATGTATGGGCAATGGCAGAGGCCATCAAAAAATATGGAGTTTACGAACCTGAAAAAAATTTGAAGATTGTATAATGGACAACGAAAAGCCGTGGTTTTGACTGCGGTTTTTTGTTGCAGGATAATACAGTCGATATTGGCCGCAAAGGTTGTTTGCGTTGGCGCAAACAACCTTTGCGGCGACGGGTGTCGTTAACAGCAGCGACACAGGGGTCATTTCTGATTTGTAAACAGGAAAATTGCATCAACATCGCTGTTTGCAGCTTATGTAAATTGAATGGACAGTTTTTAAATTGTTGAAAACGTTTCTGGCACGGATATTGCTTAATATATGACCATACATAAAGCAACAACTATAATATATTTTTCAGGAGGAAACAGATGAACAAATTCAGAATCAGTCTTATTGCAGTACCAATATTAATATTTGCAATAATAATCGGGTCAAGTATAGTGAACGCA
>NZ_FQZL01000072.1 GCF_900142005.1 Dethiosulfatibacter aminovorans DSM 17477 | reverse complement strand
TCCGAAATTTTGGATCATATGGAGAGAGGCGATGTTGTGACTCATTGTTTTAACAAATTGTCACATAAGTTGTTTGACGATTCAGGGGTTCCTTTGAAAGAAGTTGTTGAAGCTAAAGAAAGAGGCGTTTTGTTTGATGCTGGACATGGCACAAGCAGTTTCAGTTTCGAAGTTGCAAGGAAAGCTATCAAATCAGGTTTTAAACCTGATTTGATAGGTACTGATATTTATTCTTGGAACTACAACGGACCGGTATACAATTTAGCGACTACCATGTCTAAGCTGATTGCAGCAGGAATGTCATTGGAAGAGTGTATAGACAGGGTCACATTCATACCTTCAAAAGTGTTTGATTTAAATGATTTTGGAACGATTGAAGTTGGAAAGCCTGCCAATTTGTCCATATTAAGGCTTGAAAACAAAAATAGTACTTTTGTTGATTCAATGAACATTGAGTTCACAGCTGATAAGATCATTAAGATGGATTATACAGTGTGTAATGGAGTGTTGTATTCCGTACGTAGGTACGCAGATAGTATTGGAAATAAAAATCAAATTATGTGATTATTATTTGAACGAAAGGAGTTATTATGACAGAAATAAAAAAAGAAGTCGTTAATGATATCGGAAACAAAGAAGTGGAAATTGACAAGATTGTTTTTTGGAGTTCGCTAACAGTTATTTTGGCAATATGTCTGTCCTGTATCATTTTTCCAGAGGGTGCTAATGAGGCAGCTTCAGTTGCAAGAGAATGGGTTATTATGAGATGGGATTGGTTGTTTTTGCTGTTTGGAATAGCATCCTTGCTGGGATCTTTGTATATCGCTTTCAGTAAATACGGGCATGTAAAGCTCGGTGGAAAGGATGAGAAGCCTGAATTCAAATTTAGCAGCTGGCTTGCAATGATATTCTTTTCGGCGATAGGATCATCATCAATATTGTGGGCTGTATGTGAACCAATGGCGTATCTTCAGTCTCCGCCTTTTGGGTATGAACCATTTTCGCTGGAAGCTTACAACATTTCGCTGGCTTATGGAATGTTTCACTGGGGTCCCATAGCTTGGGCGTTTTATGCATTGCCTGCATTACCTGTTGCATATTATTTTATCGTAAAGAAGCAGAACAACCTGAAACTGTCACAGGTATGTAGTGATTTGATTGGTCAGAAGAATGCAGATGGATTGCTCGGAAAAGTAATTGATATATTTACAATCTTCGCTACTTTTGGCGGAAACGGACCTGGTCTTGGATTTGGAGTGCCACTGCTGGCAACACTTATTTGTGCGGTGTTTGGACTGACAAGAAGTCCTATATTGGATATGTTTGTATTGATAATTTGGGCGACCATATTTAGCGTAAGTGTGTACAGAGGTCTGGATAAAGGAATTAAGATATTGAGTGACATAAACATGGTGTTGATAATTGTGTTGTTGGTATTTGTATTCCTTGTAGGATCGCCTCTGTTTATTCTACAGAATTCTGTTGAAGCGGTCGGTACATTGGCTACGAATTTTATCAAAATGTCAACTTATACAGATACCATCGGCGGAAGCGGTTTTGGACAATGGTGGACAGTATTCTACTGGGCTTGGTGGGTTGCTCTTGCTCCATTCATGGTAATATTCGTTGCTAGAATATCAAGAGGGAGAACCATTAAAGAACTTCTTTTGGGAATAATAGGAGCTGGATCGGCAGG
>NZ_FQZL01000073.1 GCF_900142005.1 Dethiosulfatibacter aminovorans DSM 17477 | reverse complement strand
CCTAGAATATTCATAAAAACTACATAAAACCCAAAAAACTCAGTAAATTCAACATGTTACTCAAAAGGTGTCCTTCACCCGTTGGGTGAAGCAAATCTTCATCAAAAATTAAAGAAAAGAACCCGATTTTGTGGTAAAGTTTAAGTGCCTAAACAAAAACATATCACAAAAGGAGTTCTTTCTATGACAAGTTTACAGCATAGTGCATTAAATTTCAACAAAAGTCTTTCATACAATTTTGATGGAGGCAACCTTTCATCGGATTCAGGGCTTCTTCTGGTCCGTTCATTTATTGAAAAATTGGGACTGAGACATCTCCTGGAGAATACATTCAATGACTCTGAAGCTAGGGTACATACTAATGCTTCAATAATTGAGCAACTGATGTACACAACTATCGCAGGCTATTCATCTGATGTCCATTCAGATAGCTTGAGACTTGATCCAGTATTTACAAGAATCCTGGAAAAGAAGGCACTGGCTTCACAACCTACGATTTCAAGGTTTGTTCATTCTTTAAACGAACATTCAATTGAATCATACAACAGACTGCTTCTGGATCTGTTTGAAAAAGGTAACCATCCAAAGAAAACTAAGCAGATTGTACTGGACCTTGATTCCACCCTGTTTCCAACTTTCGGAAAGCAGGAAGGAAGTGAATTCAACTACCATTACTCTTCCAAAGGTTATCACCCATTAATGCTGTTCAACGGAATCAATGGAGACCTTATGAAGGTGGAACTTAGAAAAGGCAGTGTCTACACTTCTAACAACATCAAGGAATTCCTGGAACCTATCATTGAATGGCTGGAAGTCAAATATCCAAAGACTCATTTGCTTGTTCGAGCTGACAGTGGTTTTGCTACTCCAGACCTTTACAATCTCTGTTTAGAGCATGGTGTCCCATTTGTCATAAAACTCAAGTCGAACAAGAAATTGAAGAGATTTTCAGAAGAACTTGAAAACAGGTTCTGGAAAACCCTTGGAAACGACTATACAAAGCACCATGTGATGTATGATGATTTCTACTATCAGGCCAGCAGTTGGAGTAAGCCCCTTAGAGTAATCTGCAGACTGGAAAGAGCTGCCGGAGAACTGGTTCCAAGAAAAACCTTTATTGTTACCACACTGGAAACATTTCCGGCTAATGTTGTTAAAGCCTACAACAAGCGTGGCAACATGGAGAACTTCATCAAGGAAGCAAAGATTGATTTTTCAATGGAATCAGCATCCCATAGCTCATTCATGGCCAATGTTGTGAAGACTATGATAAAGTCGCTGGCTTACAGTGTCATAAATATCATGAAAAGGTTGGTTTTCAGAGGTGAACACAAGAAATCCAGAATGCTTTCATTGAGGTCACTGTTCATCAAAGTTGCCTGCAGAGTTGTTACTTCTGCTAGAAGGACTACATTTAAGTTGTGCAGCAGTTATCCGCTACAGGAACATTTTCAGCGTGCTATGACAAGGATTGAAGGATTATCTTTCTAAGGATTTCAAAAAACTTGAACCCTACATACCCAGGGGGTAGTCTACCCTTTTTTAGGGAATACTTTGATCCGTTCGCATCAGTTTTAAGCGAACACCTTTTTGAAGAATACAGCAAGGCACTTTCCTTAGGAAAATTGCTTGATATACATGCTAAATATGAAATTTTTAGTGGTTCTTATGTTTCTATGAATAATTCAGG
>NZ_FQZL01000074.1 GCF_900142005.1 Dethiosulfatibacter aminovorans DSM 17477 | reverse complement strand
TTTTGGACAGAATGTAACCAACAACAATATATAGAGCACATAATGATAATAATACTGGCATATAAAACTCTCCTTAAATTAATAGTTTGGTTAAGCAAAATGTTTTAAAGTATGTTCTTTTAAAAACTGTAGCCACGGTTAGTAAAAATAAATTTACTTAATAGAATATTCTGTTAATATATTTTTACCATAAATATTCGTATGTGTCAAATGATTTTTGACAAAATCACCCTGTCCAGCTATGAAAAAGATTGGCTGCCATATTTCAAAATATGAATGAACACATTGATAAAAAACGATCGGACGCTTTCTTGTTTGATTATTGACGGTCTATCTACCGCGAATTATTTCTAGATAATAAATCAAATACTGTGGTTTATTTAAATTTACTAAAATAAACAAGCAATAAAAATGCATTGATTTATTTGCGGAAATTTTGTAAACTATAATAAAAATAATAATTGAAAAAATGTACACTAGGAATAAAGTAAATAATAGAAATGATGATTTAAGTACATACGAGAAGGTTGAGTCCTGAATTCAATATATGCTATACTATATTATGTTAAGATGAGTGGACAGGAGGAAAAACATTGGAAAAAAGCTTTGTAACTCGAGTCAACCAGACAAAACTGACAAAAAAAGAGCGTGAAATTGCAGATTATATACTAAATAATCTAAGTTATACAGCATTCCTTAGTGGCATACAACTTGCCAGGGAGATCAATGTATCAGCAACGCTTATAACAAGATTCATACAAAAACTAGGGTATTCCAAATTTTCTGAATTTAAGACAGATTTAGAAAATTTGTATCGAAAAACAATAACACCTTATGAAGTATTCCAGAAATTCATCTCAAATCCTGATAAAGATGATATATTGAATTATTCAATCGCGCGGGATATGCAAAACATAACATTGATGCAAAAGATGATTCAAAGGCAGAGTTTTGATACTGCGGTAGATATCATAGATAAGGCTAAAACTGTATACCTGGCAGCTATGTTTGCCAGCGAAGCTGTTACACAAATTTTCGGATATCACCTGCAAAGACTTGGAAAAGAACCTGTATTACTTTCAGGAGTTGGTCTGATCAAACGTTTGGAATACAGCGATATCCAGACTGACGACATCCTGATATGTGTCAGTTCACAGAGAATATTAAGAGAAGTGAGAGACGCTGCGTTATATGCAAGCAATATGGGTGTTAAAACTATTGCAATTACAGACAGCCCTACGAATCCACTGGCAACTGTTTGTGACCATTCTTTGCTTGCACCGGTCACAGGTTCTGTTTTTGACTATACTCAAGCAGCACCAATTGCAATGGTTAATGCATTGGTGAATACTATTGCGGTAAAACATCAAAAACGACTTTCCAAAGAGTTTGAAGAAATTGAAAAGAGGTGGAATGAAAAGAACCTTTTTTGTACCTGAGATGAAACATATGGAGAATGTCAAATTATTAGGACTTGCTGATTCAACAAGCCCTAATTAAATGAACTGTTTTTTTAATATAAGAGATTCAGATGAAAGATCAAATATTGAATCTTCCATCTGAATTTTTTGCTGTTGTCAGTTGACTGCTTCCAGTTTGTTTTGTTCCATATCCTTTGTGA
>NZ_FQZL01000076.1 GCF_900142005.1 Dethiosulfatibacter aminovorans DSM 17477 | reverse complement strand
GATGACTGTTCATCACTTTTGGCTCTGGTTTTGAGGTAAATATTTAAAGACAAGCCCTAAAAATCAACATTTTGGGCTTGACAATATAGGAAGGAGATTGGCATGGAAGATAACAATTTAACACCTAGACAAATTCAAGCAATAACTACAAGAACAAAAATATATAAAACAGCTCAAAAATTAATATCCGAATACGGTTTTGAAAATGTAAAAATTAGCGAAATCTGCAAAAAATCAGAGGTTTCAAACGGTGCATTCTATCATCATTTTCAATCGAAATATGATATTATAGTCGAAAGTTTTAAAGAAGGAGACCGTTATATCGAATCACAACTTAATGATTTTCTTAAAGAAAATTCTAGTTCAGAAGAAAGGCTTATTGAATTGATTAGATTAGAAATGAATTATGCAAAAAAAATTGGTGTTGATTTGGTTAAGCAAATGTTTAAAAATGAACTTCAAGTAAAACAAAAATTCTTAACTTCCGAAGATCATCTATTTAATAGTTTTATTACAAATATTGTAATAGCTGGCCAAAGGGAAAATGAAATACGAAGTGATATGACTGCAAATGAAATTTCAAACTATATAATACGCTTTACCCGAGGAATTATCTATGATTGGTGCCTCAATGAAGGCAATTTTGATATTGTGGACTTTTCAACTGAATCCTTTAAACACTTTATAAAAATATTCGTATAAT
Source organism: Dethiosulfatibacter aminovorans DSM 17477 (assembly GCF_900142005.1). Classification (GTDB taxonomy): domain Bacteria; phylum Bacillota; class Clostridia; order Tissierellales; family Dethiosulfatibacteraceae; genus Dethiosulfatibacter; species Dethiosulfatibacter aminovorans. The sequence continues at coordinate 622 of NZ_FQZL01000076.1, read as the reverse complement.
ATTTTTTAATTACACCCATAAAAAAATCTGAGCAAATATTACTGCTCAGATTTATATATTAAATATTCATCTATATTTCTAGATATGATTCACTTGAAAACTTACTTATTTCTTATTTCAGAATCAAATTTTCGTTTTGTAATAAACTTTGTTACGCTGAACCGTACCATAAGTAAGTTTATAAGCCGAGGCCGGATTGTGTCATAGATACTATAACACATCCTTCCTCAATACATTAATCATGTTTTGACTTATCATTTAAAATATAGGCTGTGCTCCTACCGCCACCAACCTTTATTATGTAATCCGTTTTTACAAGTTCAGCCAATGCTTTTTCTATTGTAGTGATGCTTATATCAGGACAGAGCTTGGCAATATCAGACTTGCTAATTTTGCCTACTCTTGTTTCAAAGATATACCTTACTCTCTCTGATTTGGTTAATCCTTGATTTCTGATGGTTTCCATTCTTGAGGAAAACTCTCTGTATGCTGCCAGAATTACTCCTAAATAATACTTGATAAATGGGACATAGTCATTTTCATTATCATGCCAGCCAATGGAACTCAATCTCAACGTTTCATAGTAACTCTCTTTTGATTTTTCGATCATCATCTCTATGCT
>NZ_FQZL01000077.1 GCF_900142005.1 Dethiosulfatibacter aminovorans DSM 17477 | reverse complement strand
AAGGAGGAACTTAAATGGCAAAATCAAAATACGAAAGAAATAAACCCCACGTAAACATAGGAACTATAGGTCACGTTGACCACGGTAAGACAACACTTACAGCAGCGATCACAATGGTACTTCACAAGAAATACGGATTCGGTGAGTCAGTAGCATTCGAGAACATCGACAAGGCTCCTGAAGAGAGAGAAAGAGGAATCACGATCTCAACAGCACACGTTGAGTACGAGACTCCAAACAGACACTACGCACACGTTGACTGTCCAGGTCACGCCGACTACGTTAAGAACATGATCACTGGTGCGGCTCAGATGGACGGAGCAATCCTGGTTGTATCTGCAGCAGACGGTCCAATGCCACAAACAAGAGAGCACATCCTTCTTTCAAGACAGGTTGGTGTACCTAAGATAGTAGTATTCCTTAACAAGGCAGACATGGTTGATGACGAAGAGCTTATCGAGCTTGTAGACATGGAAATCAGAGAGCTTCTAACAGAGTACGAATTCGACGGAGACAACACTCAAATCGTAGTAGGATCAGCACTTAAGGCTCTTGAAGATCCAGACGGAGAATGGGCTGACAAGATAGTTGAGCTTATGGAAGTTGTTGACGCAGAGATCCCAACTCCAGAGAGAGACACTGACAAGCCATTCCTTATGCCTGTAGAGGACGTATTCTCAATCACAGGTAGAGGAACAGTTGCAACAGGAAGAGTTGAAAGAGGAATCCTCAAGGTACAGGACAAGATCCAGATCGTTGGATTGTCAACAGAGTCAAGGGAAGTAGTTTGTACAGGAGTAGAGATGTTCAGAAAGCTTCTTGATCAGGCACAGGCTGGAGACAACATCGGAGCGCTTCTAAGAGGAGTACAAAGAGACGAGATTGAAAGAGGACAAGTACTTGCAGCTCCTGGATCAATCACACCTCACACAAACTTCAAAGGAGAGGTTTACGTACTTACTAAGGAAGAGGGTGGAAGACATACACCATTCTTCAAAGGATACAGACCACAGTTCTACTTCAGAACAACTGATGTAACTGGTTCAATCGAGCTTGAAGAAGGAGTAGAAATGGTAATGCCAGGAGACAACGCAACATTCACAGTTGAGTTGATCACTCCAATCGCAATGGAAGAAGGACTAAGATTTGCGATCAGAGAAGGTGGAAGAACAGTTGGAGCAGGAGTTGTTGCTCAAATAATCAAGTAATTCCATTAAATGCAAACATTCAAGGCAGGTCG
>NZ_FQZL01000080.1 GCF_900142005.1 Dethiosulfatibacter aminovorans DSM 17477 | reverse complement strand
GAATACAGCAAGGCACTTTCCTTAGGAAAATTGCTTGATATACATGCTAAATATGAAATTTTTAGTGGTTCTTATGTTTCTATGAATAATTCAGGCTAAAAAAAAAGAAAAAAAGGAAGAGGTAAAAAATAGAAAGGTAAGCACCACAGATCCGGACAGCGGATACATGTTTAGGGACAGGAAGCCTAAAGGGTTCTTTTACCTCAATCATATGACAGTAGATGGTGAGAATAACATTATCACAGGTGTACATCCAACAAGTGCAGCGATAAATGATGCCGTACCGTTTCTTGGAATAGTTAAAGAGCAAAAGGAAAAATTCGGATACAAATATGTAGGAGCCGATGCAGGATACTACACTGCACCAATAGCAAAGGGATTGGATAAACTGGGAATTAAAGGAGCAATAGCCAAAAGAAGAGGACCAAAGCCAAAGGGCAAGATGTCCAAGTTGAATTTTACATATGTAGAGGATTGGGATGTAGCAATGTGTCCAGAGGGACATTCCCTCGAATATAAGACAACAACTAGGCAGGGATATAGGGAATATCACAGTAAAAAGGAAATATGCTGCAATTGTCCCAAGAAAGAAAAATGCTTGTACGAAAAAGCTGAAAAGCGTGTAATACGGTTTCATGTCTGGGATGAACAGCTAAGAGACATAGATCGATTTACAAAAAATACTGAATTAGGAAAGAGGATCTATAAAAGAAGAAAAGAAACAATAGAACGTGCTTTTGCCGATTTAAAGGAATTGCACGGATTTCGTTATGCCCGATTCCGGGGGCTTGACGGAATAAAAGAGCAAAGTTATATGTCAGCAGCGGCATATAACATGAAGAAACTAGCAAGATTTCTTCATGTTTTTTTATTTTTTGGACAATTCATTCAAAACAAATGGTATTTTTTGATTTCATCAAAAAATTTCCTTTTTTTAAGCAAGGAAAAAGGAAAACCCGTGTGAAAATCGAAATTTTCACACGGGTTTGTCATCAATCTGAAGAGCGAAAGCTCTTTATTTTTTTTAAAAAGTGCCTTCTTTTGTGTCAAGCATTTTAGAAAATGTCCCGAAAAAATAAAAACATGAGCACTGGACTTCAGTGCTTTTTGTGTGGGGAAAAGCCCGCATTTATTCCACG